>NZ_MJAO01000005.1 GCF_001902635.1 Serratia marcescens
GATGTTGTTGCTTTGATTTATATTACGTCGCCAGCTTGGTGCGAAGAGAGGGACTTGAACCCTCACGTCCGTAAGAACACTAACACCTGAAGCTAGCGCGTCTACCAATTCCGCCACCTTCGCATCGATGCTGAGTGCAATATAAATCATGTGGTTATTTGGTGCGAAGAGAGGGACTTGAACCCTCACGTCCGTAAGGACACTAACACCTGAAGCTAGCGCGTCTACCAATTCCGCCACCTTCGCGTACCAGAAACATTACCGGAGTAACGTTACCACGGAGGCGAATTCTAGTGATTTTGGCGGGCACGTCAACAGTTATTTCCCCGCTTTGCGGGCGTTTGCTGGAAAAACAGCCATATCGCCGCTTTTCTGCTGGTCAAACAGCCAAATCAGCCAATCAATCAACACTCTGACCCTGGGCGCCAGGAAGCGACCGGGTGGATACATGATGTAAATCGGCATCGGCGGAGGCGGCGTTTCCGCCAACACGTCGACCAATTCGCCCTGTTCCAGCCAAGGGGCAAGTGAATAGCGCGCCGCCTGAATTAATCCCATGCCGGCACGTGCGCCGGCGATGTAGGCGTCGGCGCCGCTGACGCTCAGCCGGGCGGGGAGTTCGCGCAGTTCCAGCTTGCCGCTGCGGCAGAATTCCAGCGGATAGTCGCGGTTGCTGGCCAGGGAAAAATAGCCCACCGCGTGGTGCGCCCCCAGCCGATCGATGTCGAGTGGCGTGCCGTAGGCCTGCAGGTAAGCGGGGGAAGCGCAGGTGACCTGCGGCAGTTGGGCGATGCGCCGCGCCACCAGGCTGTCGTCTTCGGTTTCCCAGGCGCGCAGCACACAGTCCACGCCTTCGCGCAACAGATCGACGTGGGTGTCATTGGCACCCAGCGCCAGCGTGATGTCGGGATAGCGCCGGTAAAAGTCGTCCAGCGCAGGAATGACGATCTCGCGCGCCAGCGAATGGGGCATATCGATGCGCACCTTGCCGGACGGTTGCAGCTTATGGTGGCTGAACAGCGTGTCCGCTTCCTCAAGCGCCCCCAGCAACTGTACGCAGCGCTGGTAATAGAGGCTGCCTTCGCTGGTTACCTGCACCTGGCGGGTGGTGCGGATCAGCAGGCGCACGCCCAACCGCTGCTCCAGCCGTTTCAGCGCGTTGCTGACCGTGGCGCGCGGTAGCTGCAGGCGTTCGGCCGCCCGGCTGAAGCTGCCCAGCTCAACGATGCGGGTAAAAATGCGCATGGCCTGAACCTGATCCATGTTCACTCCATATTGTTGGTGATTTTTGAACAGTGATGTGCAATCTGCATTATTTATCTTTGTAGCGTAAACAACCAGACTTTGCTGCGTTATCCGTTCATCGCATGAGGGCAGCACAATGCAACAACGTAAACTGGGTTCCCACGGCCCCGTCGTCTCCGCCCTGGGGCTGGGATGCATGGGCATGAGCGATTTCTACTCCACCGGCGCCGATCGGCAGGAGGCCATCGCCACGCTGCACCGGGCGCTGGAGCTGGGCGTCACGCTGCTCGACACCGCCGACATGTATGGCCCGCACACCAATGAAGAGCTGGTGGGGGAAGCGATCAAGGGCAAACGGCAACAGGTGTTCCTGGCCACCAAGTTCGGCATCCTGCGCGATCCGGCGGATCCTTCGGCGCGCGGCGTCAGCAGCCGGCCCGAGTATATCCGGCGATCCGTGGAAGGCAGCCTGCGGCGCTTGGGCGTGGAGGAGATCGATCTCTATTATCAGCACCGGGTCGATCCGCAGGTGCCGATCGAAGACGTCGTGGGCAAGATGGCGGATCTGATCCGCGAAGGCAAGATCCGCCATATCGGCCTGAGCGAGGCGTCGGTCGTCACGCTGGAGCGGGCGCACAAGGTGCATCCGATCACGGCGCTGCAGACCGAGTATTCGCTGTGGACGCGCGATGCCGAACAGGGCGTGCTGGCGGCCTGTGAGCGTCTGGGCATCGGCTTTGTGCCTTACAGCCCGTTAGGGCGCGGTTTCCTCACCGGCGCTATCCGGCGGCCGGAGGATCTGGCCGAGGACGACTTCCGCCGCGGCAACCCGCGCTTCCAGGGGGAAAACTTCGCCCGCAACCTGGCGCTGGTGGAGAAAGTGGGTGAGCTGGCGGCGCAGAAGGGCGTCCAGCCTTCACAGCTGGCGCTGGCCTGGGTATTGGCGCAGGGCGAGCACATCGTGCCGATCCCCGGTACCAAACGCCGTCGCTATCTGGAAGAGAACGTCGCGGCGGCGGAGATAACGCTGAGCGCGGCCGAACTGGCGGCAATCGAAGCGGTGTTCCCGCTGAGTGTGGCAGCCGGCGATCGCTACGGCGCGGAGTCGATGACCTATATCAACGGCTAAAAAAAAGCGCGGCCTCAGGCCGCGCTCTGTCGCTTTCCGCCAACGGCGAATTATTTCTTCTTCGGCGCGCGCGGCGGGCGGCCGACGGTGGCTTGATACACCTTGAAGCGGCCGTTCTGCGCCAGCACTTCGTGGCTGCCGAAGGTGGCGTCCAGAATGTCCGGGTACGGCAGGAAGGCGTTGGCGACGATGCGCAGCTGGCCGCCGATCGGCAGGTGTTTCACCGCGCCGCGGATCAGGGTTTCGGCGGCGGTCAGGCTGGTCTGCAGCCCGTCGTGGAACGGCGGGTTGGAGATGATCATGTCGAAACGGCCGGTGATGTCGGAGTAAACGTTGCTGACGATCACGTCGCCTTCGATGCCGTTGGCGGCCAGCGTCGCACGGCTGGATTCCACCGCGGCGGCGTTGACGTCGCTGAGGGTCAGCTTGACCTTCGGCGACAGCTTGGCCATCACCGAGGCCATCACGCCGGCACCGCAACCGATGTCCAGCACCTTGCCTTTCATGTGTTTTTCCAGCGTCGACAGCAGCAGCGAGCTGCCGACGTCCAGGCCGTCGCGGCTGAACACGCCCGGCAGCGTTTTCACTTCCAGATCGTGCAGCTGGTAGCTTTCCCACCAGTCGTTCAGGTCGAACTCGGTCTGCGCATCCAGGCGGCCGTGATACAGGCCGCAGCGGCGCGCGCTGTCGATTTTAACCAACGTGGCGTGACCTTCCAGCGTTTGCTCGGCGCTGCGCACGCCGCTGCGGTTTTCACCGACCACGAACACGTCCGCGCCCACCGGCAACAGCGCCAGGATGTTGCACAGCTGGAATTGCGCTTCCTGCTTGCTCTTCGGCCAGTAGTAAACCAGCGTGTCGCATGCGGCGACAAAGGCGGGATCGACGGTCAAACCGAACTGCACGTTGTCGCCCATCGTCCGGTTCAGTAACTGCCAGTGATGGTATTGCTGGGTGTGGACGCGCACGTCCGCGGCCTCGAATTGGGCCGGCAGGCTGTCCTGCAGGTCGCCGGCAAACAGCACGCGGCGTTCGATAAATTCATCACTGTGGCGCAGCATGACTTCACTGGCGGGGGTTAATGCAGACATCAGATATTGGCTCCTGGAAATGAGACCGGGGATTATAGAGCTTTGTGGCGATATGTTCGACGGGTTTGTTGGCGCGGGCTGCGCGGGTTTGTTAGCATAGCGCGGCGCATGGCAGGCATGGCGCACCACAACGGGTAGGAATCGGCATGGCATCAAAACGCGACTGGCTGTTACAACAACTGGGTATTACGCAGTGGACATTGCGCCGCCCGGGCGTGTTGCAGGGCGAAGTGGCGGTCAGCTTGCCGCCCGAGGCGCGCCTGCTGGTGGTGGCGCAGACGCTGCCTGCACCCGACGATCCGCTGTTTTGCGACGTGCTGCGCAGCCTGGGGCTGACACCTGCGCAAACCTGCGGCCTGACGCCGGAACAGGTGGCGATGCTGCCTGAAGAGACCACATGCAACAGTTGGCGGCTGGGCGTGGCGGAACCGCTCGCGGTCGCCGGCGCGCAGCTACACAGCCCGGCGCTGGCCGAGCTTTCCCAAGACGCGGGCGCCAAACGCGCCCTCTGGCAGCAGATTTGTCATCATGAACACGATTTCTACCCTGACGGCGGCCGATCTGGCCACGGCCTTCAAGATTGAGCAGGCCAGCCACGCCTTTCCCTGGACGGAAACTACCTTCGCCGGCAATCAGGGCGATCGCTACCTTAACCTGAAGCTGAGCGCAGAAGGGGAGATGGCAGGTTTCGCCATCACGCAGATCGTGTTGGACGAAGCCACGCTGTTCAACCTCGCCATTCATCCGCAGTGGCAGCGCCGGGGCTTTGGCCGCACGCTGCTCAACGCGTTGATCGAACAGTTGGAGAGCCGCGGCGTGGTTACGCTGTGGCTGGAGGTCCGTGCTTCCAACCAGGCGGCGATCGCACTGTATGAAGATCTCGGCTTCAACGAAGTCACCGTACGCCGCAATTATTACCCGAGCGCCCAAGGCCGCGAAGACGCGATCGTGATGGCGCTGCCGCTGGCGTAATCCGCCCGGCCGGTAAAAGCATTGATTGTCACCGGTTGGCAAATCGGCGAAAATGCCCGGCTGTTATCTTTTATTCACCGCTTTGCCCGGCGCCGCGATCGGCGCGTTCTGATGATGTCGCAGGGCGGACTAACCGTAGAACCTGAAAACCATGTCTCCTAGTGAATTTGCCCGCGAAGTCTCCAAAAGAAGAACTTTCGCCATCATCTCGCACCCCGATGCCGGTAAAACCACCATTACCGAAAAAGTGCTGCTGTTCGGACAGGCGATCCAGACCGCCGGTACGGTAAAAGGCCGTGGCTCCAGCCAACACGCCAAATCCGACTGGATGGAAATGGAAAAGCAGCGTGGGATCTCGATCACCACCTCCGTAATGCAGTTCCCGTACCGCGACAGCCTGGTTAACCTGCTGGATACCCCGGGGCACGAAGACTTCTCCGAAGATACTTACCGTACCCTGACCGCCGTCGACTGCTGTCTGATGGTGATCGACGCCGCCAAGGGCGTTGAGGATCGTACCCGCAAGCTGATGGAAGTCACCCGTCTGCGCGACACGCCGATCCTGACCTTCATGAACAAACTGGACCGCGACATCCGCGATCCGATGGAAGTGATGGATGAAGTCGAGCGCGAACTGAAGATCGCCTGCTCGCCTATCACCTGGCCGATCGGCTGCGGCAAGCTGTTCAAGGGCGTTTACCACCTGTACAAGGATGAAACCTACCTGTACCAGACCGGTAAAGGCCACACCATTCAGGAAGTGCGCATCGTCAAAGGCCTGAACAACCCGGAACTGGATGCGGCGGTGGGCGAAGATCTGGCGGCGCAGCTGCGCGATGAGCTGGAGCTGGTGCAGGGCGCTTCCCACGAATTCGATCAGGAGGCTTTCCTGAGCGGCGAGCTGACCCCGGTGTTCTTCGGTACCGCCCTCGGCAACTTCGGCGTGGATCACATGCTGGATGGGCTGGTGGCCTGGGCGCCGGCGCCGATGCCGCGCAAAACCGACACCCGCGAAGTGACGGCGGCGGAAGAGAAATTCACCGGCTTCGTGTTCAAGATCCAGGCCAACATGGATCCGAAACACCGCGACCGCGTGGCCTTTATGCGCGTGGTCTCCGGCCGCTACGAGAAGGGCATGAAGCTGCGCCAGGTGCGCACCGGCAAAGACGTGGTGATCTCCGACGCGCTGACCTTTATGGCCGGCGACCGTTCGCACGTGGAAGAAGCCTACCCGGGCGACATCATCGGCCTGCACAACCACGGCACCATTCAGATCGGCGATACCTTCACCCAGGGTGAAGACATGAAGTTCACCGGTATTCCGAACTTTGCGCCTGAACTGTTCCGCCGCATTCGCCTGCGCGATCCGCTGAAGCAGAAACAGCTGCTGAAGGGGCTGGTGCAGCTGTCCGAAGAGGGTGCGGTGCAGGTGTTCCGCCCGATCGCCAACAACGATCTGATCGTCGGTGCAGTCGGCGTGCTGCAGTTCGACGTGGTGGTGGCGCGTCTGAAGAGCGAGTACAACGTGGAAGCGCTGTACGAGTCGGTCAACGTGTCGACCGCGCGTTGGGTCGAGTGCGGCGACGTGAAGAAATTCGAAGAGTTCAAGCGCAAGAACGAGATGAACCTGGCGCTGGACGGTGGGGACAACCTGTCTTACATCGCGCCGACCATGGTGAACCTTAACCTGACGCAGGAACGCTATCCTGACGTGACCTTCCGCAAGACACGCGAACACTGACAGATCTGCAGGGCGCCCGGCGCGCCCTGCACGCTTACAGCATCCTAATTCCGCTAATTAATAAACCTTTCTCATCTCTTATTCTGCGAATGGTCACTGCCAGGCGGTGTCCGTTGATCTGCACTTTCTGCCTGATGGTCTATCTTTAACAAGATGTCCGCACACTATTTGAGAGTAAATCACTGCAATATACTTTTTGTTTAGTGAGATATTCTGGCGTGTTGCCGATAGGCGACAGGTCATATTTTTTAATATCAATGACATAGCTATTTTTCGGTGTTGTGTCGCTTAGAGTGTCGCCAATAAGCGACGGTTCTATGGCCAAAAAGTCAGATTATGGTTTTTTTGCTTTTGATTTTTAATGGTTTTAATAATTTGGCATGGCCGTTGCAACACTCTTGTCGTGAACGCTTAATCGTATAGCGATGATGAAGTATTTACCGACTGGGCCGCGTGACGGCGGCTGAAGGGCTCTGGTGCTGCGAGCCCCCAACAAAAGGAAGAGATCGATGAAAAAGACCAAATTTGCACGCTCGCTGATGGCTGTCGTTTTGGGTTCTGTCTTGGTAAGCGGCAGTGCGCTGGCCGAAGACAGTCTGCTCAACAAGGCGTCTGACGCTGCAGACAGTGCCGGCGCCAAAATCGATAGCTCCATGAAAAAAGTTGACGCGTACATGGATGACAGTGCGACAACGGCTAAAGTTAAAAGTGTGTTGGTGGAAGATAAAACCATCAAAAGCTCTGATATCTCGGTGAACACGGAAAAAGGCGTGGTGACCCTGAGCGGATTCGTCGGCAGCCAGGCGCAGGCGGAGCATACGGTCGCGATCGCCGGTAAGGTGGAAGGCGTGAAAACCGTCAGCGACAAGCTGCATGTGAGAGATGACGCTGCACCGTCGATCAAATCGTATGCCGGCGACACCGCCACCACCGGCGAGCTGAAAGCCAAACTGTTGGCCGATGACATCGTGCCGTCGCGCAATGTGACAGTGGAAACCACCGACGGCGTGGTGCAGCTTTCCGGCGCAGTGAAAACGCAGGCGCAGTCTGAGCGTGCGGAAAGCATCGCCAAGTCCATCGACGGTGTGAAAAGCGTGAAAAACGATCTGGTGGTCAAGCAGTAATCCCGCCAGGCGCCCGCAACAACAAGCGGCAACCGCCGGGCCGTGCAGGCGGTCCGGCATGCACCACCAGAAAAAGAAACTGATTCGCCGTCGGCGCCGCGCTATCGGGGCGGCCGGCAGCGCCGAATTTTTTCACTCATGGTAAGGAGAAGCTTATGTTTCGTTGGGGCATTATCTTTTTAATCATCGCGCTTATCGCCGCGGCGTTGGGGTTCGGTTCGCTGGCGGGCACCGCCGCCTGGGCCGCCAAAGTGGTGTTCGTCGTGGGCATCATTCTGTTTCTGGTCAGCCTGTTCACCGGCCGCCAGCGTCCTTAGCCCTCGGCATTTTCCCGAAAAATGTAACAAAGCTTAATGCTTTTTTTCACGCCGGGGAGCGCCTGCCATAAACCGCGGCACCCTCGTCGGGCGCGGGAAACCGCAGACCGGCCGGGCAGGGCAAGCGCGGGCCGCGCAGCCGGCAGCGGCTGCGCCCGGCCTCGCGGAGGCGGTCATTTCCTCGTCGGCATACGGCGAGAGGATTACGGAAGAGAGCGAGACGCGCTATCCTCGGAGAAAACGTCTCACTGAGGATGCCAAGTTGGGATACAGAATACCCATCACGCTCGGCAATATAGAACCGCTGGCGTCTAAACCATTTCGGCCTGGAAGAATCGCGCTGGTCTGCGAAGGCGGTGGGCAGCGCGGTATTTTCACCGCCGGCGTGCTGGACGAGTTTCAGCGTGCGGGCTTCAATCCCTTCGATTTGCTGATCGGCACGTCGGCCGGTGCGCAGAATCTGTCGGCCTACATCTGCGGGCAGATGGGCTACGCGCGCCGGGTGATCACCCGTTACACCACTTCGGCCCAGTTCTTCAATCCGCTGCGCTTCGTGCGCGGCGGGCATCTGATCGACCTCGATTGGTTGGTTGATACCGCGGCACAGCAGATGCCGCTGGCGATAGACGTGGCGGAGCGGCACTTTACCGACGGGCGCGAATTTCTGCTGTGCGCCTGCCGCAGCGACGACTTCGAACCGACCTACCTGCCGGCGCAGCGTGAGCGTTGGCTGCCGGCCCTCAAGGCCTCCAGCGCCATTCCCGGTTTCTATCGTCAGGGCGTGGAACTGGACGGCGTCAGCTATCAGGACGGCGGTATCAGCGATGCGATCCCGGTGGAGGAGGCTTATCGCCGCGGCGCCGACACCATCGTGGTGATCCGCACCGTGCCTTCGCAGATGTATTACACCCCACAGTGGATGAAGCGCATGGAGCATTGGCTGAGCGAGAGCAGCCTGCAGCAGATGGTGCGCATCCTGCAGCACCACGAGAAGAGCTATCACCGCATCCAGCGTTTTATCGAAAAGCCGCCGGGCAAGCTGCGCATCTTCGAGATCTTCCCGCCGAAGCCGCTGGCCAGCAATGCGCTGGGCAGCCGATTGGGCTCACTTAATCAGGATTATCACCTCGGGCGCCGTTGCGGCCGCTACTTCCTGGCCACCGTCGGCCACTGGATGGCGCAGCGGGAGCCGGACGGCATGAAGGTGCAAAAAGCGTTGTCGCGCCGTTTGATCCAGCCGGAAAACGTCAGAATGCCTTCGCCGATTATCACCGACCTCGCCATGCCGCACGAGCTGGGGGCGCAGCCGGAGGCTGCCGCAGCGGTGCCGAAACTTATCTTGCCGGGCGATCTGCCACCGGGTGAGGGGGGCGCGCTGTGAGCTACGCTTTTACTGATACCCACTGCCATTTTGATTTTCCGCCCTTCACCGGGCATGAGGCCGAGAGCCTGACGCGGGCGGCAAGCGCCGGCGTGCAGCGCATCATCGTGCCGACGGTCACCGCCGATCGCTTCGAACGGGTGCTGCAATTGGCGCACGAGCACGCGCCGCTGTTCGCCGCGCTGGGGCTGCACCCGTTGTATATCGCGCAGCATCATGAGCCGCAGCTGGAGCGGCTGGCGGCGCTGCTGGCCGAACGGCCGCGCAAACTGGTGGCGGTGGGGGAGATCGGCCTCGATCTGTATATGGACAACCCGCAGTACGAGCGGCAGCAAAGCGTGCTGCTCGCCCAGCTGCGGCTGGCGAAACAGCATGACCTGCCGGTGATCCTGCATTCGCGCCGTTCTCACGATCAGCTGGCCGCGGCGTTGCGGCGCATGCAGCTGCCGCGCCGCGGCGTGGTGCACGGCTTTGCCGGCAGCCTGTCGCAGGCGCAGGCGTTTATCCGCCTCGGTTATTACCTCGGCGTGGGCGGCACCATCACCTACGAACGGGCGCAGAAAACGCGCGGCGTGATGGCGCAGCTGCCGCTCGAGGCGCTGCTGCTGGAGACCGATGCGCCGGATATGCCGCTGGCCGGCTATCAGGGGCAGCCGAATCGCCCCGAACGCGCCGCCGAGGTGTTTCAGACGCTGTGTGAACTGCGGCCGGAACCGGCCGACGAGATCGCCGCTCATTTGCAACGCAATACCCAGGCGCTGTTCGCTCTGCCGAATTGACGCGGTCATAACGTGATTTGCATCACGTTATAAGGTTTTCATTTGCGTCTCGTTGTATACATTTGTGACATAAAACGGTGCGAGGGTGACCTCGCTCAGTATAATCCCCCCGAAACTCTCCAATAGCAGACCTCTCTTCATGAGCAGGGATGTATTTTTATTTTTTGCAACAGGGAAACTTTGCATGCAACTCATCATGAGTCTGGTCGGCATGGCGGTGCTGATCGCCATCGCGGTGCTGCTCTCCAGCAACCGCCGGGCCATCAAACTGCGCACCGTCGTGTGGGCGTTCATTCTTCAGGTCGGCATTGGCGCGCTGGTGCTGTATGTGCCGCTGGGCCGCAGCATCCTCGGCGGCATGTCCAACGGCGTGGCTAACGTTATCGCCTACGGCAACCAGGGCATTTCGTTTATCTTCGGCGGGCTGGTTTCCGACAAGATGTTCGAGGTGTTCGGCGGCGGCGGCTTCGTGTTCGCGCTGCGCGTCTTGCCGGTGATCGTGTTCTTCTCCTCGCTGATCGCGGTGCTGTACTACCTCGGCATCATGCAGTTGGTGATCCGCGTGTTGGGCGGCGGCTTGCACAAGCTGCTGGGCACCTCGCGCACCGAGTCGCTGTCGGCGACTGCCAACATTTTCGTCGGCCAGACCGAAGCGCCGCTGGTGGTGCGTCCGTACATCGCCACCATGAGCCAGTCCGAACTGTTCACCGTGATGTGCGGCGGCCTGGCTTCGGTGGCCGGTTCGGTGCTGGCGGGATACGCGCAGATGGGCGTGCCGCTGGAGTACCTGATTGCCGCGTCCTTTATGGCCGCGCCGGGCGGGCTGCTGTTCGCCAAGCTGATGGTGCCGGAAACCGAGAAGACCCACGATAAAGACGACGCGATGAAGCTGATCGCCGAAGATGACCGTCCGGCCAACGTGATCGACGCGGCGGCTTCCGGTGCGGCCTCCGGCATGCAGCTGGCGCTGAACGTCGGCGCAATGTTGCTGGCGTTTATCGCCCTGATCGCCTTGCTCAACGGCATTCTTGGTGGCATCGGCGGCTGGTTCGACTATCCGCAGCTGTCGCTCGAACTGATCCTCGGCTGGGTGTTCTCACCGATTGCCTTCCTGATCGGCGTACCGTGGAGCGAGGCGATGACCGCCGGTTCGTTTATCGGCCAGAAGATCATCGTTAACGAATTTGTCGCCTACATGAACTTCGGTGCTTATCTGCGCCCGGACGACGTGGTGGCGGCGGAAGGCCTGCAGGTGCTGTCGACCCACACCAAGGCGATCATTTCCTTCGCGCTGTGCGGCTTCGCCAACCTCTCTTCGGTGGCGATCCTGCTGGGCGGTCTGGGCAGCATGGCGCCCAACCGTCGCCATGACATCGCGCGCTTCGGCCTGAAGGCCGTGGCGGCGGGCACGCTCTCCAACCTGATGAGCGCTACCATCGCCGGCTTCTTCCTGGCGCTGTAAGTCATCACTGAGCCCGCGACGGCGCGATCGATCGCGGGACTCTGCCTATACTCTAAGCAACGCGGGTGCTTGCCGCACCCGCGATCTTCAGCCGCTTCTTTAGCGAATTTGTGAACGATATCGCGTTATTTTGTGATGCTCTTCACATATAATTCCGGTCTGTTACAGTGTTATTTCATATAGTGTGACGATGAACGCGAATTGCCCCTGGCTTTCGTGTTCAAATAGCTATTACTGGCCGGCCGCAAGGCGGTGGCCATGTGCGGTGAGAAGGATCTCAGTTGCCGCCGTGGGAACGCCGTTCCCCAGCGCTATCTTCATGGAACCAAGTCCGCTCGCCAACACTCAGGTGCTCAGTTGGAGAGTTTTATGACCGAATTAACCGCAGCAGCGCAACGTGCGCTGAACTTGATGGATTTAACCACGCTGAATGATGACGACACCGACGAGAAAGTGATCGCGCTCTGTCGTCAGGCCAACAGCCCGGCCGGCCACACGGCGGCCATCTGCATCTACCCGCGTTTTATCCCGGTGGCGCGTAAGGCGCTGCGCGAGCAAGGCACGCCGGACATCCGTATCGCCACCGTGACCAACTTCCCGCATGGCAACGACGATATCGACATCGCGTTGGCGGAAACCCGCGCGGCCATCGCTTATGGTGCGGACGAGGTGGACGTGGTGTTCCCTTACCGCGCGCTGATCGCCGGTAATGAGCAGGTCGGTTTCGAGCTGGTGAAACAGTGCAAGCAGGCTTGCCAGGCGGCCAACGTGCTGCTGAAAGTGATCATCGAAACCGGTGAGCTGAAGCGGGCCGATCTGATCCGCAAGGCGTCCGAGGTCGCCATCAAGGCCGGGGCGGACTTTATCAAGACCTCCACCGGCAAGGTGCCGGTCAACGCCACGCTGGAAAGCGCCGAGCTGATGATGTCAGCGATCCGCGATATGGGCGTGGCGAAGACGGTGGGCTTCAAGCCGGCCGGCGGCGTGCGTACTGCGGAAGACGCGCTGCATTATCTGCAACTTGCCGATCGTATTCTGGGCGAGGGCTGGGCCGATGCGCGGCATTTCCGCTTTGGCGCTTCCAGTCTGCTGGCCAGTTTGCTGACCACGCTGGGCCACCAGACCCAGGCCGCCGGCGGCGGCTACTGATCGATTTCGTTGGCGGGCGCCAGGCGCGCCCGTCTGCACCGACTCTCGGCGACACAGGGGGATGCCTTGTTCCTGGCTCAAGAAATTATTCGTAAAAAACGCGACGGCCAGCCGTTAAGCGAAGCGGAAATCCGCTTTTTCATCAACGGTATTCGCGACAACGTGGTGTCGGAAGGGCAGATCGCCGCGTTGGCGATGACCATTTATTTCCATGACATGAGCATGCCGGAGCGCGTGGCGCTCACCATGGCAATGCGCGATTCCGGCACCGTGCTGGACTGGAAGAGTCTGGCGCTGAACGGCCCGATCGTCGACAAGCATTCGACCGGCGGCGTGGGCGACGTCACGTCGCTGATGCTCGGCCCGATGGTGGCGGCCTGCGGCGGCTATGTGCCGATGATCTCCGGCCGCGGCCTGGGGCATACCGGCGGCACGCTGGACAAACTGGAAGCCATTCCGGGCTTCAATATTTTCCCGGACGATAACGCTTTCCGCAAAATCATTCAGGACGTCGGCGTGGCGATCATCGGCCAGACCAGCTCGCTGGCGCCGGCGGACAAACGTTTTTACGCCACCCGTGACATCACCGCTACCGTGGACTCCATTCCGCTGATCACCGCCTCCATTCTGGCGAAGAAGCTGGCGGAAGGGCTGGATGCGCTGGTGATGGACGTGAAGGCCGGTTCCGGCGCCTTTATGCCGACCTATGCCCTGTCGCAAGATTTGGCGCAGGCGATCGTCGGCGTGGCCAACGGCGCGGGCTGCAAGACCACCGCGCTGCTGACCGACATGAACCAGGTGCTGGCTTCCAGCGCCGGTAATGCGGTGGAAGTGCGCGAAGCGGTGCGCTTCCTGACCGGCGAATACCGTAATCCGCGCCTGCTGGAAGTGACGTTGGCGCTGTGCGTGGAGATGCTGCTGTCCGGCGGCCTGGCGCAAGACGAGGCTGAAGCGCGCGCCAAACTGCAGGCGGTGCTGGACAACGGCAAGGCGGCGGAAGTGTTTGGCCGCATGGTGGCGGCGCAGCAGGGGCCGATAGACTTCGTCGAACGCTACGATAGCTATCTGCCGGCGGCGACGCTGAGCAAGCCGGTGTATGCTGAAAAGCCAGGCATCATCAGCGCTATGGATACCCGCGCGCTGGGCATGGCGGTGGTGTCGCTGGGCGGCGGCCGCCGTCGGGCGAGCGACGCCATCGACTACAGCGTTGGCCTGACCGAGGTGGCGCGCCTGGGCGATAAGGTGGATACCCAGCAGCCGCTGGCGATGATCCACGCCAACGATGAAGAGAGCTGGCAGCAGGCGGCCGATGCGGTGCTCAGCGCGATGACGCTGAGCGACAAGGCGCCGGAGGCGACGCCGGTAGTCTACAAACGAATTTCGGAATAAGTAGTACCTTTACAACATTATAGCGGTAGCCAAACTCGCTGCCGCTATACCCAATGGATTTCAAGATGCAGGTAGGCGGTAACTGAAGAATCCCCAGGAGCTTGGTAAACCAAGTGACTGGGGTGAGTGAAGGCAACCAACACCCCTGCGGCTTGAAAGACGACGGGTATACAGGAGAGCACAGATGAAACGCACATTTATTATGGTATTGGACTCCTTCGGCATCGGTGCCAGCGAAGACGCCGAACGTTTTGGCGACCAGGGTTCCGACACTCTGGGCCACATCGCCGAGGTTTGCGCGCGCGGTGACGCCAACGTGGGCCGTCAGGGCCCGTTGACGCTGCCTAACCTGAGCCGTCTGGGCCTGGGCAAAGCGGCGGAAGAGTCCACCGGCAACTTCCCGCAGGGGCTGGATCGCAACGCCGACATCATCGGCGCTTACGGTTACGCCAGCGAGCTCTCTTCCGGTAAAGACACGCCGTCGGGCCACTGGGAAATTGCCGGCGTGCCGGTGCTGTTCGACTGGGGCTACTTCACTGACGAGCACAACAGCTTCCCGCAGGCACTGCTGGACAAGCTGGTGGAGCGCGCCAAGCTGCCGGGTTACCTGGGTAACTGCCACTCTTCCGGCACCGTGATCCTCGATCAGCTGGGTGAAGAGCACATGAAAACCGGCAAGCCGATTTTCTACACCTCCGCCGACTCGGTGTTCCAGATCGCCTGCCATGAAGAGACTTTCGGCCTGGATCGCCTGTATGAGCTGTGCGAAATCGCGCGTGAAGAGCTGACCGAAGGCGGGTACAACATCGGCCGCGTGATTGCGCGTCCGTTCGTCGGCGACAAGCCGGGCCACTTCCAGCGCACCGGCAACCGTCACGACCTGGCGGTAGAGCCGCCGGCACCGACCGTGCTGAAAAAGCTGGTGGACGAGAAGGGCGGTGAAGTGGTGTCGATCGGCAAAATCGCCGACATCTACGCCAACGTCGGCATCACCAAGAAGGTGAAGGCCACCGGCATCGACGCGCTGTTCGACGCGACCCTGATTGAAATGGAAAAGGCCGGCGACAATACTATCGTGTTCACCAACTTCGTGGACTTCGACTCCTCCTACGGCCACCGTCGCGACGTGGCGGGCTACGCCGCCGCGCTGGAGCTGTTCGACCGTCGCCTGCCGGAGTTGCTGAAGCTGGTGAAAGACGAAGACATCATCATCTTCACCGCCGACCACGGCTGCGATCCGACCTGGCCGGGCACTGACCATACCCGTGAACACATCCCGGTGCTGGTTTACGGCCCGAAAGTGAAACCGGGCTCGTTGGGGCACCGCGAGACCTTCGCCGACATCGGCCAGACCGTCGCCAATTACTTTGGCGTGTCACCGATGGATTACGGTAAGAGCATGTTCTAAGCCCTGTCTTTCAAGCCGCAGCGTTGTTAGCTTCACGCGTGAACCCCAGTCACTTACTCAAGTAAGCTCCTGGGGATTCACCCGCTAGCTGCCTAGCTGCAACTCGAAATTCAAGGCTTAGATGTTTGACGTTTTTATTAAATAAGATTTCTAAAGGAAGAAAATTATGGCTACGCCGCACATTAATGCTGAGATGGGTGATTTCGCTGACGTAGTACTGATGCCGGGCGACCCGCTGCGTGCAAAATACATCGCCGAAACCTTCCTGGAAGGCGCGGTGGAAGTGAACAACGTGCGCGGCATGTTGGGCTTTACCGGCACCTACAAAGGCCGCCGCATCTCCGTAATGGGCCACGGCATGGGCATCCCGTCCTGCTCGATCTACGCACGCGAGCTGATCGCCGAATTCGGCGTGAAGAAGATCATTCGCGTTGGCTCCTGCGGCGCGGTGCGTGACGATATCAAACTGCGTGACGTGGTGATCGGCATGGGCGCGTGCACGGACTCCAAGGTGAACCGTCTGCGCTTCAAGGACAACGACTACGCGGCGATCGCCGACTTCGATATGGTGCGCAACGCGGTCGACGCGGCGGCGGCGCAGGGCATCCCGGCGCGTGTGGGCAACATCTTCTCCGCCGATCTGTTCTACACCCCGGATCCGGACATGTTCCAGGTGATGAAGAAGTACGGCATCCTGGGCGTGGAAATGGAAGCGGCCGGCATCTACGGCGTGGCGGCGGAGCTGTATGAAGAGTTCGGCTGTAAAGCGCTGACCATCTGCACCGTGTCCGACCACATCCTGCGTCACGAAGCGACCACCGCGGCGGAACGCCAGACCACCTTTAACGAAATGATCGTTATCGCGCTGGAATCCGTGCTGCTGGGCGACAAAGCGTAATACCCCGGCGGGCGTCATCATGGCGCCCGCCCATCCAATCTATTCATTCCGCTTGGCCAGTTTTGGCTAACGCTTTACCTTTCTGCCGTTTAACGCTATTACTTCCTCTATCAATCTATTCACCAATCTATTCATCCGATGATCACCGTTGAACAAGTCTTGCGTCATGGGCCGGCTACGGCTCGTCAACTGACAGCAGCGTTAGGCATCAGCCAGCCGACGCTATCGCGCCGTATCCGCGAACTGGCGGGCGCAGTATTGATCCTCGGTAAAGGTAAAGCGACGCGCTATGTATTGCGGCGCGGGATCGGCGGTGAGAGGCAGTTTCCGCTGTATCGGGTTGATGAACGGGGTAAGGCGCACCTGTTTGCCACGCTTTGCCCGCTGTATCCTGCCGATAACTGCGCGGTGTGCGATGAGCGCAGCGGAGAGTGGCAGCTCTATGACGGCATGCCATGGTATTTGAACGACCTGCGGCCGATTGGCTTTCTTGGGCGAGCCTGGGGAAAAGCAGCGGCGCGCGAGTTGAATTTGCCGGAGGATGTGCGGCGATGGGATGAAGGCCAACGCTTGTTGGCGCTCTGCCGTTATGGCGAAGACATGACCGGCGATCTACTGCCTGGTGCCGACAGCTATCAGCGTTGGTTAATGCGGGATACTGCCGTCGCCATCACGGTGGAAGATAAAACCGAGCGTTACGCCGCATTGTCTGTCCAGGCGCTGGCCGGGGAACTGGTGGGCTCTTCCGCCGGTGGCGAGCAACCCAAATTTGCCGCCTATGCTGAGCTGGCGCCTGGGCGCCGTGCGCATGTGTTGGTGAAGTTCAGCCTGGCGCCGACGCATGTCATTGCACAGCGCTGGAGCGATTTGCTGATCGCCGAGTCGCTGGCGTTGCAGACGGTCGCCGCTGCAGGATTGCCTGCCGCATCGGCGCAAATCCTGTTCGGCGCCGACCGGCAATGCTTTTTAGAGATCGAGCGTTTTGATCGCATCGGTGAAGAAGGGCGGGTAGCGATGGTGTCGCTGGAGGCGCTGGATGCCGAGTTCAGCGGCAGCGGCCACGCCAACTGGGTTGTGGCCGCCGAGCGGCTATTGCAGCAAGGGGTGATCAATCACTCAGTCTACCAACGGATTGCCCTGTATTGGGCCTTCGGTCGGTTGATCGCCAACAGCGATATGCACCAGGGCAACCTGTCGTTCTTGCGAATAACCCAGCGGCCGGTCATGTTGGCGCCTTTGTATGATATGTTGCCGATGGCTTTTGCCCCGGCAAGCAGCGGTAATCTGCGCCGCGACGCGGTGGAGATCCGTTTGAGCAACGAGGTGAGCGGCGCCGTCTGGCGGCAAGCGGAGCTATTGGCTCTCGAGTTCTGGCGGCGAACGGCGCAACATGACGACATCAGCGAGGCGTTCCGGGCGATTGCCGAGCAAATGTTGGTGCAGCTGCAGAAGCTGCACGAGCGCATTCAGCGCCTGGCCTGAGTTACCCCTTCTTCGGCGCTTCCTGCTTTTTCTCCGGCGTATCCTCTTCGTCGTCTTCCACCGTATTGCCTTCTGCCAACGGCGTGTTGGCGGTCAGCAGGTACGGCGACTGCTGCCAGCGGCTGCGGCGGTGCTGCAGCAGGGTTCGCGCCAGAATGATGCCGATCGCCAGCGCCAGCAGGATCATCAGGCGCAGCAGGTTGGTGGTGTTGTCCACCTGCTTGGATTCGGTCGCCAGCACGTGGGTGTCAAGGGTGATGCGGATAAAGCCGATCGGGCCGTCTTTACCCTGGATCGACTCGACTAACTGGTGGTTGAAGTAGCTGCCGGCGCGTTTGCCGTCGAGCGACAGGCGATCGCGTATACTTATCTGTTCCCCGGCGTGGGAGACCAGCGTGCCATCCAACTGATAAACGCTGACGTCGAGAATGCGGCTGTGATCGGTAAGCTGCTTGAGGATGGCGTCGATGCGCGGGTTGTTGCCGTCGTCGTCCAGCAGCGGCGCCAGGCTGTAGGCGACCTGTTTGGTCAGCGTCTGCGCCAGCTCTTCGACCTGCTCGGATCGCGCCATTTGGTGACTCAGGCTAAAATAAGAGGCGCCCTGCATCAGCAACACCAGTAAAGCCAGACAAATCAGGATAATAGCGGTGCGGTGCAGGCGAAATTTCAGTTTAGCGCGAGCCATGCAGGTTCCTTGGGCATCGGGGACACTTTATGTTGCCAGAACCGTCGGCGATAGGATAGCTTGATGCGTCGTTTTATCATGCAGCGTTTTTGTCCATTCAGGAGTCAATGATGTCAAACAGTCTGACCTATTGCGATCTTCCGGCGGAGATCTCTCAATGGCCGGGTCTTCCCCTTTCGCTCAGCGGCGACGAAGTGATGCCGCTGGACTATCGGGCGGGCAATACCGGGTGGCTGTTGTACGGCAGAGAGCTGGATAAAGCGCGCATTACGCAATTCCAACGCAAGCTGGGTGCGGCGATGGTGATCGTCACCGCCTGGGGAGTGGATGACTATCAGGTGGTGCGTCTGGCGGGCACCCTGACGCCGCGCGCCAAGCAATTGGCGGCGGAGAGCGGGCTGGACGTGGCGCCGCTCGGCAAGATCCCGCACCTGCGCACGCCGGGGCTGCTGGTGATGGACATGGATTCGACGGCGATCGAGATCGAATGCATCGACGAGATCGCCAAACTGGCGGGCGTTGGCGAGCAGGTGGCGGAAGTCACCGAGCGCGCGATGCGTGGCGAACTGGACTTTACCGACAGCTTGCGCCAACGGGTCGGTACGCTGAAGGGCGCCGACGCCAATATCCTCAAGCAGGTGCGCGACGAGCTGCCGCTGATGCCGGGGCTGACCAGCCTGGTGGGTAAGCTGCAGGCGATGGGCTGGCATGTGGCGATCGCCTCCGGCGGCTTTACCTACTATGCCGAATACCTGCGCAACCGGCTGCGGCTGGTGGCGGCGGCGGCCAACGAGCTGGAGATCCGCGACGGCATGCTGACCGGTGAAGTGTTGGGGCCGGTGGTGGACGCGCAGTTCAAAGCCGATACGCTGCTGCGGCTGGCGGAGAAGCTGGATATCCCGCTGGCGCAAACCGTGGCCATCGGCGACGGCGCCAACGATTTGAAAATGATGCAGGCGGCGGGGTTAGGCATCGCTTACCGCGCCAAACCGAAAGTGTATGAAAAGGCGCAGGTGTCGATCCGGCATGCGGATTTGATGGGCGTGCTGTGCATTCTCACCGGCAGCCTGAAACACGAAGTGCGATAACCCCGTCATACTTGCAGCCGCTTTGATGCGGCTCCAATGATTGAGGGCATAAAGAAAGATTGAGGTAAGACGTGGCAAAAGCGGTAAAACGGGCATTTGTGTGCAATGAGTGCGGAGCGGACTACCCGCGTTGGCAGGGGCAGTGCAGCGCCTGCCATGCCTGGAATACCATCACGGAAGTGCGTTTGGCCGCGTCGCCCGCTGCGGCGCGCAACGATCGCCTCAGCGGCTATGCCGGCGACGCCGGCGTCAGCAAAGTGCAGAAACTGTCGGAAATCAGCCTTGAGGCGCTGCCGCGCTTCACCACCGGCTTTCTCGAGTTCGACCGCGTGCTGGGCGGCGGCGTGGTGCCCGGCAGCGCCATTCTGATCGGCGGTAACCCCGGCGCCGGCAAGAGCACCCTGCTGCTGCAGGTGCTGTGCAAACTGTCCGAGCAGATGAAAACCCTGTATGTCACCGGCGAAGAGTCGCTGCAGCAGGTGGCGATGCGCGCTCACCGTCTGGGGCTGCCGACCGGCGGCCTGAACATGCTGTCAGAAACCAGCATCGAGCAGATCTGCCTGATCGCCGAGCAGGAACAGCCGAAGCTGATGGTGATCGACTCGATCCAGGTGATGCACATGGCGGACATTCAGTCTTCGCCGGGCAGCGTGGCGCAGGTGCGGGAAACCGCCGCCTACCTGACGCGCTTCGCCAAGACGCGCGGCGTGGCGATTGTGATGGTCGGCCACGTCACCAAAGACGGCTCGCTGGCCGGGCCGAAAGTCCTGGAACACTGCATCGACTGTTCGGTGCTGCTGGACGGCGACGCCGATTCCCGCTTCCGCACCTTGCGCAGCCACAAGAACCGCTTCGGCGCGGTCAACGAGCTGGGCGTATTTGCCATGACCGAGCAGGGGTTGCGCGAAGTCAGCAACCCGTCGGCGATCTTCCTCAGCCGCGGCGATGAAGTGACCTCCGGCAGCTCGGTGATGGTGGTGTGGGAAGGCACCCGGCCGCTGTTGGTGGAGATTCAGGCGCTGGTGGATCACTCGATGATGTCCAACCCGCGCCGCGTGGCGGTCGGCCTGGAGCAGAACCGGTTGGCGATCCTGCTGGCGGTGCTGCACCGCCACGGCGGGCTGCAGATGTCGGATCAGGACGTGTTCGTCAACGTGGTCGGCGGGGTGAAGGTCAGCGAGACCAGCGCCGATCTGGCGCTGCTGATGTCGCTGGTCTCGAGCCTGCGCGATCGGCCGCTGCCGAACGATCTGGTGGTGTTCGGCGAAGTGGGGTTGGCGGGGGAGATCCGCCCGGTGCCGAGCGGCCAGGAGCGCATCTCTGAAGCGGCCAAACACGGCTTCAAGCGCGCCATCGTGCCGCACGGCAATATGCCGAAGAAGCCGCCGGCCAACATGCAGGTGTTCGGGGTCAAGAAGCTGGCGGACGCGCTCGACGTGCTGGAAGAGTTTTATTAATGTCGCCGACGGCGAGAAAGATATGCTATTTTGTTTAGCATACTAAACGGAGGTGGCCATGCCGCAATTTGATTACCTGAAGACGTCCATCAAGCAAAAGGGCTGTACTTTGCAGCAGGTGGCGGATGCCAGCGGCATGACCAAAGGCTATCTCAGCCAGCTGTTGAACGACAAGATCAAAAGCCCGAGCGCGCAAAAGCTTGAGGCGCTGCACCGTTTTCTCGGGCTGGAGTTCCCGCGTAAAGAGGTCAAAGTCGGCGTGGTGTTTGGTAAATTTTACCCGCTGCACACCGGCCATATCTACCTGATCCAGCGCGCCTGCAGCCAGGTGGATGAGCTGCACGTCATCTTGTGCCACGACGAGCCGCGCGACCGCGAGCTGTTCGAGAACAGTTCGATGTCGCAACAGCCGACGGTCAGCGATCGCCTGCGCTGGCTGCTGCAGACCTTCAAGTACCAGAAAAAC
The DNA here is from genome assembly GCF_001902635.1 of Serratia marcescens. GTDB lineage: Bacteria > Pseudomonadota > Gammaproteobacteria > Enterobacterales > Enterobacteriaceae > Serratia > Serratia marcescens_F. The sequence continues at coordinate 21,264 of NZ_MJAO01000005.1, forward strand.
ATCCATATCCACTCGTTCGACGAGCAGGGCATCGAGCCGTATCCGCACGGCTGGAACGTGTGGAGTGATGGCATGAAGGCTTTCATGGAACAGAAGGGCATCGTGCCGAGCTTCATCTACTCCAGCGAAGCGCAGGACGCCCCGCGCTACCGCGAGCATCTGGGCATCGAAACCATTCTGGTCGATCCCGAGCGTTCGTTCATGAACATCAGCGGTAACCAGATACGCCAGGATCCGTTCCGCTATTGGGATTACATCCCGACAGAGGTGAAGCCGTTCTTCGTGCGCACCGTGGCGATCCTCGGTGGCGAGTCGAGCGGCAAGTCGACGCTGGTCAACAAGCTGGCCAACATCTTCAACACCACCAGTGCCTGGGAATATGGCCGCGATTATGTGTTTTCGCATCTGGGCGGCGACGAGATGGCGCTGCAATACTCCGACTACGACAAAATTGCCCTCGGGCAGGCGCAATACGTGGACTTCGCGGTCAAGTACGCCAACAAGGTGGCGTTTATCGATACCGATTTCGTGACGACGCAGGCGTTTTGCAAAAAGTACGAGGGGCGTGAACACCCCTTCGTGCAGGCGCTGATCGACGAATACCGTTTCGATCTGGTGATCCTGTTGGAAAACAACACGCCGTGGGTGGCGGACGGCCTGCGCAGCCTTGGCAGCACCGCCGACCGTCTGGCGTTCCAGCGCCTGCTGGAAGAGATGCTGCGCACCAACAACATCGAATACGTTCACGTTGAGTCCAGCGATTACGAAGAGCGTTTCCTGCGCTGCGTCGAGCTGGTGCAACAGTTGCTGGCGGCGGACGCCGGCCGGTTGGCGAGTGCGCCCATCCCCCATCACGCTGCCGGTTGAGCGCCGGCGCGGCGACGAAATTAGCCTAATGTGCGATCGAGGCGGCAGAAACGGAGGCTCGATTGCATATTTAAACCCTCGTTTAGTTATGGTTCATTCAGTAGCGGCTAAGTTAAGATTTTCTTTACTATAAAACAATCTGAAGAAGCCATGTCTTATCGCTTACTGACTCTCTGGTTGCTCTGCTATGCCGCAGCCTGGACGCTGCTGACTGTCTATCTCGACCCTACCCTGCCTTATGACGCCGTCGAGGCGCTCAACTGGGGCCTCAACGGCGAATGGGGTTCACCGAAAAACCCGTGGCTGGTCGGTGCGGCGATGCATCCGGCGATCTGGCTGTCGTGGTTGCCGCTGAACGTTTACTGGTATGGCGGGCATTTCGTCGCCATCGCCATCGGCATGTTGGGCGTTTGGCTGTTGGCGCGGCGCCTGAGCGGCAGCACCGCGCTGGCCTGGATGGCGCTGCTGACGCTTAACCTGTCCGGCATCATCAATTTCGATATTATTCCCTACAACGACAACTACCTGTTGGTGATGCTGTGGCCGTGGATGGCGCTGTTCTTCCATATGGCGATCACCCGTTCGGCCAACTGGTGGCCGGCCTTCGCGCTGGCCGCCGGTCTGGCGATGATGGCGAAGTATTCGACCTTCGCCTTCGTCTATTTCGCGGCGCTGTCGACGTTGTTCGTGCCGCAGATCCGCCGCTGCTACCGCCAGCCGCAGTTCTATCTGGCGGTGGCGATCTGGCTGGCGCTGGTGCTGCCGAACGTGTTCTGGTTGTGGAATCATGACTTCGCCGCCTTCAAGTGGGTGGATTCGCAGATCAAAATGCAGTTCAACCTCGACATGCTGCAGTCGCTGTTGTTGGTGTTCTATCCTTCGCTGGTGCTGTGGCTGATCCTGCGGCGCAGCGGGGCGGTGCTGGCCTGGCCGAAGGCGTTGCCGATGCGGGTGCTGCTGTGGGTCTATCTGTTGCCGCTCGGTATCATCACCTTCTGGTTCTCCTTCAACGTCGGCGGCCGGTTGACCGAATGGCTGCAGCCGTTCTTTATGTTGGCGCCCGCGCTGCTGGTCGGCTGTGTGCGTCAACCGCCGGTGCGTTCGCTGCGTGCGGCGACCATTGGGCTGATGTGTGCGGCGCTGGCGGTCTATCTGGGTTATGCCGCGGTGATGCTGGGCAACGTGCGCAACGCCGGCCAGAAGATGGTGGGCATCAAGGCGTTCAGCGTCGACGTGGAACGGCAGTGGCAGGAGCGGTATGGCGTCAGTCTGCGCTATGTCGGCGGCGAATACCTGTCGCAGTGGATGACGGTGTACGCCGGCTCCCGTCCGCAGATCATTACGCGCTGGTCCAATCATACGCGGCCGAATATCTACAACGTCAATATCAGCTATCCGCAGATTGTGCAGCATGGCGTCGCTCTGTTCGGGCGGCTGGGAGAGGATTGCACGCACAGCGACTTTGGCGGCGAGCTGGCCCATTGGCCGAAGATGCACCTCGACTGGCAGCAGAATCTGACGTTCCGCGCCGATCCGCGCGCCGACGAGCAAACGCTGTGCGTCGGCTTCGTCCGGCCGCAGTAACGGCGGCGCAGGGCGCCGCCGCGGGTCGGTTTAGTAAGCGATGACCAGCTTGCCTTGCATATGGCCGCCGAGCAGCCGTTGATGCGCGGCGGTCAGCATTTCCACCGTCAACCCGTGCAGGGTTTCGCTCAGCGTGGTGCTCAGTTTGCCGTCGTCCAGCAGCTGCGCCACCTGCTGCAGGATCTTGCCCTGCTGCGCGATATCCGGGGTGGTGAACATGCTACGGGTGAACATCAGTTCCCAGTGCAGTGCGGCGCTCTTCAGCTTCAGTGCGGTTTGGTCCAGCGGCTGCGCGTTCTCGACGATGGTGCAGATATGGCCCAGCGGCGCGACCAGCTCGGCCATTACCGGCCAGTGGCCGTCGGTATCGTTCAGGCACAGGATGTAATCCACCTGCTCGATGCCGTGCTGCGCCAGGTTGCCCTTCAGATCGCGGTAATCCACTACCAGATCGGCGCCGCGTTCACGGCACCAGGCGGCGGACTCCGGCCTTGATGCGGTGGCGATCACTTTCACCTTGCTGCGCAGCGCGGCCAGCGGGATGGCCAGCGAACCGACTCCGCCGGCGCCGCCGATGATCAGCAGCGTCTTGTGCTCCGGCGCGTTCTGAATGTTCAGGTGCTCGAACAGCGCCTCCCAGGCGGTGAGGGCGGTCAGCGGCATGGCGGCGGACTCGGCCCAGTTCAGGCTGCGCGGTTTGTGCGCGGCGATGCGCGAGTCGATCAATTGGTGGCTGCTGTTGCTGCCGGGACGGGTGATGTCGCCGGCGTACCACACCTCATCGCCGGGCTTGAAGCCACTGACGGCGCTGCCCACTTCCACCACCACGCCGCTGGCGTCCCAGCCGAGGATGCGCGGCTGCTGCAGGCCGCTCTTTTGCAAACCGGCATGCACTTTGGTGTCCACCGGATTGACCGACACCGCTTTTATCTCCACCAGCAGGTCGTACTGACCGGGGACCTGCATCTCCGGGGCGATTTCGATGAAACCGGCGGGGTTTTTCGGGTCTACGGCAATGGCTTTTATCGACATGATTGTACTCCTTTCAAATGATGCCCTCAGTGTAGATCCACGGCAGTAGAGTGATAATATGGACAATATCTAACGGAGTGTTCGTCTAAGGTGAACAATGAAATTCAAACAGCTGCAGGATATGGCGCTGTTCGCGCTGGTGGCGGAGTGCGGTAGCTTCACCGCCGCCGCGCAACGCGTCGGGTTGCCGAAGTCCAGCGTCAGTCAGCGCATCAGCCATCTCGAACAGACGCTGGGGCTGCGGTTGCTTAACCGCACCACGCGCCAGTTGAACCTGACCTTCGCCGGTGAACGCTATCTGGAACATTGCCAGGCGATGATGTCCGCCGCCGAGCGGGCCGATTTGGCGCTGCAGCGGCTGCGCGACAACCCGAGCGGGCGCCTGCGCATCTCGACGCCCGCGGGGTTGGGCGCGACCCTGGTGGCGCGGCTGGCGGCGGACTTTCAGCGCCTGTACCCGGACGTTTTGCTGGAGGTGTCGGTGTCCGACGCCATGGTGGATCTGGTGCAGGAAGGTTTCGACGCCGCGCTGCGCACCGGCAAGCCGCAGGATTCTTCGCTGATCGGCCGCCGCCTCGGGTACGCGCCGCGCTATCTGTTGGCCGCGCCGTCTTATCTGGCGCAGTACCCGCCGATCGAACATCCGCAGCAGCTGCAGCAGCATCGCTGTATCGCCCACCGCGCCTGGACGGCCTGGAACCTGCGCTGCGGCGACGATTATTTCCGTTGGCAACTGCCGCAGGGACATACCACCGATAACCTGTTGTATGCGCGCGAATGCGCCATCGCCGGCGCCGGCATTACGCTGCTGCCGGCGTTTCTCAGCCGCGAGGTGGTGGCGCAGAAGCTATTGGCGGAGGTGCTGCCTGAGTGGCGCGCGGAGGGCAACGAACTGTATCTGGTCTACCCGAGCCGCAAGCTGAATTCCCCGGCGCTGGCCTGTTTCATCGATGTGGTGTTGCAGCACCCGACGTTCGACGATTACGCCCGCGAGCTGGCGCTGGAGTAGGCCCGCTGAGACGGCACGCGAAGGGGGGCGGGTGATGCAGAGGCCGAATTTCTGTCGCCATCGTCCTAAGGCCTTCGGTTGGTGCGCCGCGCGGGCATGAAAAAAGGCGCCTTGCGGCGCCTTTCAGATCACTTGGCGATCTTCTTGTACTTGATGCGGTGCGGCTCGAGCGCATCGGCGCCCAGCGTACGCTTCTTGTACTCTTCGTACTCGGTGAAGTTGCCTTCGAAGAATTCCACCTTGCCTTCGTCCTGGTAGTCCAGGATGTGGGTGGCGATGCGGTCGAGGAACCAACGGTCGTGCGAGATCACCATGGCGCAGCCAGGGAATTCCAGCAGGGCGTTTTCCAGCGCGCGCAGGGTTTCGATATCCAGGTCGTTGGTCGGTTCATCGAGCAGCAGCACGTTGCCGCCAACCTGCAGCAGCTTGGCCAGGTGCAGACGGCCACGTTCACCGCCGGACAGCTCGCCCACGCGTTTGCCCTGATCGACACCCTTGAAGTTGAAGCGGCCGACATAGGCGCGGCTCGGCATTTCGGTATTGCCGATGCGCATGATGTCCTGCCCGCCGGAGACTTCTTCCCAGACGGTTTTCGAGCCGTCCATGCTGTCGCGGAACTGATCGACGGACGCCAGCTTGACGGTGTCGCCCAGCACGATGCTGCCGGAATCAGGCTGCTCCTGACCGGACATCATGCGGAACAGCGTGGATTTACCCGCGCCGTTCGGGCCGATGATGCCGACGATCGCTCCTTTCGGCACCGCGAACGACAGGTCATCGATCAGCAGGCGGTCGCCATAGGACTTGCGCAAGTTGCTGACTTCGACCACTTTATCGCCCAGGCGTGCGCCAGGTGGAATGAACAGTTCGTTGGTTTCGTTACGTTTCTGGTACTCGGTGTTGTTCAGCTCTTCAAAGCGGGCCAGACGGGCCTTGCCTTTGGACTGACGGCCTTTGGCACCCTGACGCACCCACTCCAGCTCTTTCTCGATCGACTTGCGACGAGCGGCTTCGGCGGACGCTTCCTGCGCCAGACGCGCGTCTTTCTGCTCCAGCCAGGAAGAGTAGTTGCCTTCCCATGGAATGCCTTCGCCGCGGTCCAGTTCGAGGATCCAGCCGGCCACGTTATCCAGGAAGTAACGGTCGTGGGTGATCGCCACCACGGTGCCTTCGAAGTCGTGCAGGAAGCGTTCCAGCCAGGCCACGGACTCGGCGTCCAGGTGGTTGGTCGGTTCGTCCAGCAGCAGCATGTCCGGTTTTTCCAGCAGCAGGCGGCACAGCGCCACGCGGCGGCGTTCACCCCCGGACAGGTGGGCGATTTTGGCGTCCCACTCCGGCAGGCGCAGCGCATCGGCGGCGCGCTCCAGCTGCGCGTTGAGGTTGTGGCCGTCGTGCGCCTGAATGATCTCTTCCAGACGACCCTGTTCGGCGGCCAGCTTGTCGAAGTCTGCGCCTTCTTCCGCGTACAGCGCGTACACTTCGTCCAGGCGTTTCAGCGCGCCGACCACTTCCGCCAGCGCTTCTTCCACCGATTCACGCACGGTGTGTTCGAGGTTAAGCTGCGGTTCCTGCGGCAGATAACCGATCTTGATGCCCGGCTGCGGGCGCGCTTCCCCTTCGATATCGGTATCGATGCCGGCCATGATGCGCAGCAGGGTGGACTTACCGGCGCCGTTCAGGCCCAGCACGCCGATCTTGGCCCCAGGGAAGAAGCTCAGGGAGATGTTTTTCAAAATATGACGCTTCGGCGGTACCACTTTGCCGACGCGGTGCATGGTATAGACGTATTGAGCCACGTTGCTCTAAGCCTCTCTATATCAGTATTTATAGGATGTCTGGCGGCATGAGTGTAGCCCGTTTCGATCTCGGATCCCAGACATCGCTCAGCGAGCGCTAAGTATAACCGTTTATGCGCCGATAAAGGCGCATATTGGCGGCTTATGGCGTGACGACGATCGCGACGCGGCGGTTTTCCGCGCGGCCGCTGGAGGTGCGGTTGTCGGCGACGGGATCGCGTTTGCCCATGCCGCGGGTTTCGATATTGGCGCGCGGAATGCCGACGCTGGCCAGCAGGTCGGCCACCGCATCGGCGCGGCGCAGGGAAAGCTGGTCGTTATAGCTGTCTTCACCGTAGTTATCGGTATGGCCGTCCAGGCGGAACTTGGTGATGCCGACGCTCAGCAGCGCGCGGCCCATCTTCTGCACCGTCTCGGTGCTTTCCGGATTGAGCTTGCCGATGTTGTTGCCGAACAGCACTTTATCCGACAGGCCGAACTCCCAGCCGTTGTCGGTCAGTTTAAAGCCCTGCGACTGCAGCAGCGCGATCTGCTCGGGCGTCAGGCCCTGCGGTTTGCTCTGGCAGCCTGCGAGGGTCAGCAGCGCGACGAACATCATCGTCAGCAGTGAAAAACGGCCTTTAAGTAGTTGCTGTATCATAGTCAAAATCCCTAGTTCAAGTGTTATAGCCGGGGCTCTTATTTATGTATAGCCAGCCGCCAGCCTCCGTTATAACGATGCTTTGCCTGATACATTGCATCGTCAGCTTCGTGCAAAAGACCCTGAGGCGTCGCCGCGTGATCAGGGTACAGCGCAATACCGATGCTCAGAGAGGTGATGATCGTCTCGTCGTTCGGCAAAATGACCGGTTGCGTCATGCAGTCGATAATATTATCGGCGATCTGCAAGACATCTTCCGTGCTGTGTACCGGCGCCAGCAGCACGGCGAATTCATCCCCTCCCAGGCGTGCGACCAGGTCGCTCTCGCGCAGCTGCGCACGAATGCGTCCGGCGATGGTGGTCAGCACCGCATCGCCCGCGGCGTGGCCGTAGTTGTCGTTCACTTCCTTGAAGCGATCGCCGTCGATAAACAGCACCGCCAATTTTTCCGGCGGTTCGATATCGCCCAGGGCGCGGCTCAGTCGGCCTTCGAAGAAGGCGCGGTTCGGCAAGCCGGTCAGGCTGTCGTGCGTCGCCCGGTGGGCCAGCGAGTCGTTCTCCTGTTTCAGATGGGCCTGCCAGGCTTCCAGCTCGTCGAGCAAGCCGTTGAAGTCGTTGCTGAGCTCATGCAGCTCGGCGATCGGCGCCGACGGCACCCGCAGGCCGAAGGCGCGATCGCGGCGCACCGCATGTGCCACGTTGGCGATGTCGTCCAGCGAACTGACGATGCCGACCAGCATGCGCCGCGACAACACCAGGGCGCACAGGGTACTGAGCACCAGGCAGGCGATCATGCCGACCATGCCGCGCAGCAGGAAACGCAGCAGGCTGCCGCCGTTGCCGCTTAGCCACACCTGGCCGACCTGCTTGCCCTCATGGGTGATGGGCAGGATGACCGGTTCGGGTAGCGCCCAGTGCGCGACGATCTGCTCCAGACCGTGCAACGGCCCATCGGTGGGGTGGCGCCAGTTGGCCAGCATCTTGCCGTTGTTGTCGAGGATCCGCGCGTCCGACACCTCCTCGTTGGAGGCGATCAGCATCAGCGCCTCGAGCGCGGCGGCGCGGTCTTCAAACACCACGGCGGCCTCGACGGTATAGCTGATGGAACGCGCAATCAGGTGCAGGTTGTGGTTGGCGTAGGCGCGCAACGCGAACAGCGCCACCAGCGTCAAAAAGATGCCGGCGGTGCCGACAGCGATCAGCGCCAACCCAAGATGCACCCGCTGCAGCACCCGGCCCAGCGTCGGGCGCGCATTGCCGGAACGGTTTTTACGCAACAGCCTCATAGCGGCGGCGCCTGCTTGCGTGCCAGTTGCAGCACGTTGGGGTGGACGCGCACGCCGCTGCGCGCCAAGGCGTCCAGGTTAACCTTGAAGCTGGCCTGGTCCCCCTCGATCTGCAGGCAAAATGCGCTGCCGGCGGAGCATTCGCTATCGTTCTCGCTGATGCTGAGAATGGAGTTGCCGGAAATGCGCTGCATGAAATTTTGTCTCTGCGCGGCGGTGATGTCCCCTAAATAGATGACATCGCAGCCGGTACTCAGCTTTGGGCTGTCGAACGGCACGCGCTCGGTTTTAATCGGACGCGGCGCGCTGAGCAGGATCGGATCGAACAGTCCTTCGGCATAGTGGGTGGGTGCGGTCACGCACAACCGGATCGGATTGGGTTCACGCGACCAGCGAGCGTAGCTGATGATGCCGACCACCACGGTCGTGACGGCGTGCGTGCGCTTTTGATAAGGATCATCGGCGGCGCGCGCAGGCTTGGGCAACGTCAGCAGCAGCAGAACGATCAGCAACAGGCGGCCGATATTCAGACGTGCGGCAAGGAAGCCCGACGCGGGCCTTTTTGCGCAACGTATCAATATCGCGGTATTATTCGCCATCTTCATCCGCCATTCCGGCCTGATCCACCGCCCGCAGGCCGCGGCCTGGCAATGGAAAATCCGGCCCGTTTGAAGGGACAATCGTTTTGCTGAAAGCTGTCAGTCGCACTGCCTAATGAACACTATCTAATCCATAATTGGCGCGGATTGTATTATAAGATGTCTTCGTTGGGCGCTTTATGTGCTGTTTTCTCGGAATTATCCTACTTATTTTTGATAGTATAAAAACGCCTACCCGGGTTTGCCACCGCTTTTCTGCAAAGTTGGCGCGTTTGGCCAGGCGTCAGGCGATTTGCGCAACGGCGGCGACATTCGCTAAATGCAATAATGTGATAGGTAATAATTAAAAAGTCTTTTACTTCGCCAATAAACCCGGATGCGGCTAATAAAAATCCGGCGGGCGAAAATATCCCGCCGACCTGATTTGTCAGCCAAGGTAAACGTTTTTTACCTTGTTCCTATCATGGCGATACACTTCTTCTTCTACAGTATTGAATGGATAAGCGATTGCGCTGTCTATGAGAGATACCTTCGTCCGGGCCGTGCGCCCGGCTTTATTTTGTCCCGCGGCGCCGTGGCGCGGCGGTAGCCGGGGAGCTGGGCGGCTCCTGCGGTACAACCAGTGAGGAAAGAGCGAGGATGGTCAAGGTGGACAAGCGACGGCTGTTGGCGATGGGGCTGTGCCTGACGGCGTTTTCAGGCGCGGCGCTGGCGGATTCTCTGGATGCGCAACGCCAGCGCTACCAGCAGATCAAGCAGGCGTGGGACGGCAATCAGATGGACGTGGTGGCGCTGCTGATGCCGACGCTGCGCGATTACCCGCTTTATCCTTACCTGGAATACCGCGAGCTGACGCAGGATCTGAGCCAGGCGGGGTTCTCCGAGGTGAACGATTTTATCAAACGCAACCCGACGCTGCCGCCGGCGAAATCACTGGCGCCGCGCTTCGTCAATGAGTTGGCGCGCCGCGAAGATTGGCGCACCCTATTGGCCTTCAGCCCGCAGCCGCCCAAACCGGCGGCGGCTCGCTGCAATTACTACTACGCCAAATGGGCCACCGGCGATCAGCAGGCTGCCTGGCACGGCGCCGATGAGCTGTGGCTGAACGGCAAAACGCTGCCGGGCGCTTGCGAGCGGCTGTTCAGCGTGTGGCGCGGCGCAGGCAAGCAGACGCCGCTGGATATTCTGGCGCGTATGAAGCTGGCGCTGAAAGAGGGTAACAGTGCGCTGGTCAGCAACCTCTACAGCCAGCTGCCGGCCGACTACCAGACGATGGGCAACGCCCTGGTGCGCTTGCAAAACGATCCAACCACCGTGGAAGCCTTCGCCCGCAGCGTAGGGCCGACTGACTTTACCCGCGCCGCCACCGCCATCGCCTTTGAACGCCTGGCGCGCCAGGATGTGGAAAACGCGCGGGCGATGATCCCGACGCTCGCGCGATTGCAGAAAATGAGCGAAGGCGAGCGGCTGGGGCTGGAAGAGGCCGTCGCCTGGCGCCTGATGGGCAGCGACGCCACCTATGAACAGGCGCAATGGCGCGATCAGGTGATTCTGCGCAGCCATGCGCCTTCGCTGCTGGAGCGCCGGGTACGCATGGCGTTGGGCAACGGCGATCGGCAGGGCGTAGCGACCTGGCTGGCCCGCTTGCCGGAAGAGTCGCGCAACAAGGATGAATGGCGCTACTGGCGCGCCAGCCAGCTGATGGACGATGGCAAGCGTGCGGAAGGCGAGGAGATGTTGCGTAACCTGATGACTGAGCGCGGCTTCTATCCGATGGTGGCGGCGCAGAAGCTGAACGCCACTTACCCGGTGATGGTAGCGGTGGCGGCCAAGCCGCGCGCGTCGCTGGTCGACGGGCCGGAAATCGCCCGGGTCCGTGAGCTGATGTACTGGAATATGGACAACCTGGCCCGCAGCGAGTGGGGCTCTTACGTCGCCAGCCGCAGCCGGCCGGAACAAGAGGCACTGGCGCGCTACGCCTTCGAGCAAAAGTGGGCAGACCTGAGCGTGCAGGCGACCATCGTCGGCAAGCTGTGGGATCACCTGGAAGAACGTTTCCCGGTCGCTTGGCCGCAGGAGTTCCGCCGCGCTACCGATGACAAGGGGATCACCACCAGCTACGCAATGGCGATCGCACGTCAGGAGAGCGCCTGGAATCCGAAGGCGCAGTCGCCGGTCGGCGCTTCCGGCCTGATGCAGGTGATGCCGCGCACCGCGCAGCACACGGTGCAGATGTTCAACATTCCCGGCTATGTCGGCCCAAGCCAGCTGTTCGATCCGCAGACCAATATCACCATAGGCACCAGCTATCTGGAGTCGGTTTATCAGCAGTTCGGCCGCAACCGCATCCTGTCGACCGCCGCCTATAACGCCGGCCCGTCGCGGGTGAACACCTGGCTGGGCAACAGCGCGGGGCGGATCGATCCGGTGGCGTTTATCGAGAGCATCCCGTTCTCGGAAACCCGCGGTTACGTCAAGAATGTGCTGGCCTATGACGCGTTTTATCGCTATCTGACGCACCGGCCGGCCAAGGTGCTGACCGACGCCGAGTGGCAGAGACGTTATTGATTTTGACGGCCCTATGGTATGCTGCCGTACTAGTTAAATAGTATGGTGGCTGCCATGACGCAATTATCGTTAAACGACCCCGCTCTTTCAGAACAAGGCAATGAGGACTGGCTGCGCTTTGTCGCGTTGTTGCAGAATTCGTTTGCGCAAGAGCTGCATCAACCGCTGTTGCAGCTGATGCTGACGCCGGACGAGCGCACCGCGCTGGGCACCCGGGTGCGGATCATTCAGGAATTGATGCGCGGCGAGATGAGCCAGCGCGAACTGAAAAATGAACTGGGCGCGGGGATCGCCACCATAACCCGCGGTTCGAACAGCCTGAAAGCGGCTTCGCCCGCGCTGAAACAGTGGCTGGAGCAGCAACTGCTGCACGACGCGCCCTAGCCGCGCGCTCAGTGTTGGTAGATGGCGTTATGGAACGGCACCAGCGCCAGCAGCAGCGCCTGATGATAAACGCTGGTGCGGCTCAGCCGTCCGTCGGTGAAGACGCCGATGGCGCCACCCTGGCGTTTCACGTCGGCGTTGCCGGTGATCGCCGCCATTTCGTTGCCCAATTCGCGACCGGCGCGAATACCTTGTAAGATGGCCTCCGGCAGCATCAGGCTTGCCGAGCGGGATTCGCCGCGAATGTGCGGGTTTTCGATGGTCATCCAGGCGAAGGTCATATTCTCTTCAATCCCGGCTTCCACGCCGACCCAAAAATCGGCCTCGGGCCTGACCTGGCGCGCTTCCATCACGCGTTGACGCGCGCCGGTGCGGGTTTCGTGATTGCCTATCGGTTGCAGAGAGACGCCGCTGGCGACGTCGACGGATTCAATGCGATATTGGCCCGCGCCAAAGACGTCATCGAAGGCCAGCTGAATAGCCTTGATCTTTGCCGGGTTGGTAGTTGCAGCGACAACATGGTACATAACGGGTTTGATATCCTTCTGGCCGATACGCCGGGCAGCGGCAAAAGCGCCGCCGGCCGGGGATAAACGCAAATTTCACGCAGTATAACGGAAAACAAAAATGTTACAGGTATACCTCGTTCGCCATGGCGAAACGGAATGGAACGCGGCGCGCCGCATCCAGGGTCAGTCCGACAGCCCGTTAACCGCCATGGGGGAACACCAGGCCCGTCTGGTCGCCAGGCGCGTCAGTAAAGAAGGCATTACGCACATCATTACCAGCGATCTGGGGCGCACGCGGCGCACCGCGCAGATCATCGCCGAGGCCTGTGGCTGCGAAGTGATTTGCGATCCGCGTTTGCGCGAGCTGCACATGGGGGTTCTGGAAGAACGCCTGATCGACAGTTTGACGCCGCAGGAAGAGCAGTGGCGCAAACAGATGGTCGATGGTACTCCTGACGGCCGTATCCCTCAAGGCGAATCCATGGAGGAGCTGGGTGAGCGCATGCGCGCCGCGCTGGAGAGTTGCCTGATGCTGCCGGAAGGCAGCAAGCCGCTGCTCGTCAGCCATGGCATCGCGCTGGGGTGTTTGATCAGTACGGTGTTGGGGTTGCCGGCCTATGCCGAACGCCGCCTGCGCTTGCGCAACTGCTCACTGTCGCGCGTCGATCATCAGCAGAGCCCGTGGTTGGCTTCCGGCTGGATCGTTGAAACGGCGGGCGATGTCACGCATCTGGACATGCCCGCGTTGGACGAACTGCAGCGTTAACGCCGAATCGGGATCAGGTAATCGCACTTGATCTCGATAGGCGCCTGATGCGGACGGCGCTCGCCTTTCGGATAGAAACGTTCGATATCGTGCCCCTTGCGGCGCGTCAGTTTGAGCGCCGGCAGGCAAGTGCCGTAGACCGTCAGAATAAAGTCTTGCAGGCCCTCGGTGGGCCCTTCATAGCTGAACGTCGCATATTCACCGCCCTGCAGGACCAGCGGCTGTACTTCCTGCACCTTGTCAGGCACGTGATCCGGCTCCAATGCCGTGGTGTACAGCACTTCTTGTTCGTCGTCCTTCTCCTGACTCGGGCGCGAGTGATGCAGCCCGTACAGCACCGGCGGCAGGGTGTCGACTTCGCCTAGGAACTGGCGCCAGAACTGCGAGCGCAGTTCAGTACGGACGGTGGTGATCTGTTCCAGCGTACAGGAGTAGCTTTGGGTCAGGCCGACCAGGTGCTGATCCGGCAACGAGACGAACTCCGGCTGCGGCAGAGTGAAGGCGCCCAGGCGAATCGGTGGGCAGATGCCGAATGCGTTCCAGTCCTCGGCACGGCGATACAGCGCCGGCGTTTGCGCAAACTGTTTTTTGAAGGCGCGGGTGAAGGTCTGCTGCGAGTCGAAGCGATATTGCAGGGCGATATCCAAAATCGGCCGGCTGGTCAGACGCAGCGCGACGGCGGCTTTGGACAGCCTCCTTGCCCGGATGTAAGCACCGATGGCGTTACCGGTAATATCTTTGAACATCCGTTGCAGATGCCATTTGGAGTAGCCAGCCTTGGCCGCTACGTTATCCAGCGACAAGGGTTGGTCCAAATGGCTTTCCAGCCAGCTAAGCAGATCACGAATGATACCGGCTTGATCCATAGATCTTCCTCGTAAAGCTTGGGGGTAGGAACCCGAACTGTTGATTCGTCACGCTGGTGCTGCGCTATCAGACCGATCCATGAGCCATTATGCGTTGCACTCTTTGCCTCTGCTGCGCATGCTGCGCCAGAGTTGGATTGGGGTACACCGTAGTGGGCGCAAAGAAATAACGACGCCGCATCATAGCAATTTTTTTCCTCCGCGACTCCCAAAGATTTTTTTCACGCTCTGTGCTAAAACGAACGGTGCGGGCCCGTAAAAGCCCGATTCCGTGAGCTTAGACATAAATAATGGTGAACGCCGGGCCTATTTTCGCGGCAAGGTTATATCGGAGTTAAGTAAATGAAAAAAGGCTGGATATTTTTATTCGGTTTGGTTTGCGCAACCATCGGCGGTGCGCAGGCGGAGCAGGTAGGTTCCGTGGATACGGTGTTTAAACTGTTGGGCCCCGACCACAAAATCGTGGTGGAAGCATTCGACGATCCGGATGTTAAAAATGTAACTTGTTATATCAGTCGCGCCAAAACCGGCGGCATTAAAGGTGGCCTGGGGCTGGCGGAAGACACCGCCGACGCGGCCATTTCCTGTCAACAGGTGGGGCCGATCGAACTGAGCGACAAGATCAAGAACGGCAAGGCAGAAGGAACGGTCGTGTTCCAGAAACGCACCTCGTTGGTGTTCAAGAAGCTGCAGGTGGTACGCTTCTACGACGCCAAGCGCAATTCGCTGATTTACCTGAGCTATTCCGACAAGGTGATTGACGGTTCACCGAAGAACGCACTGAGCGCGGTGCCGATCATGCCGTGGGCTGAGACGAAATAAAAAACGGGGTTCAGCATGCTGAACCCCGTTTTCATCACGGCAGGCTGGAATTACTCTTCCAGATCGCCGCAGAAGCGGTAGCCTTCGCCGTGAATGGTGGCGATGATTTCCGGCGTGTCCGGCGTCGACTCGAAGTGCTTGCGAATGCGACGGATGGTGACGTCCACGGTGCGGTCATGCGGCTTCAGCTCGCGGCCGGTCATCTTCTTCAACAGTTCACCGCGGGACTGGATCTTGCCCGGGTTTTCGCAGAAGTGCAGCATGGCGCGGAATTCGCTGCGCGGCAGCTTGTACTGCTCGCCGGCCGGGCTGATCAGCGAGCGGCTGTTGATGTCCAGCTCCCAACCGTTGAACTTGTAGCTCTCAACCAGACGGCGTTCTTCGCCGAGGCTGCCCAGATTCATGGTGCGCGACAGCAGGTTGCGCGCGCGGATGGTCAGCTCACGCGGGTTGAATGGTTTGGTGATGTAATCGTCGGCGCCGATTTCCAGGCCGAGGATTTTATCCACTTCATTATCGCGACCGGTCAGGAACATCAATGCGACGCTGGCCTGTTCGCGCAGTTCGCGGGCCAACAGCAGGCCGTTTTTGCCTGGCAGGTTGATGTCCATAATGACCAGGTTGATATCATTTTCAGACAGGATATTGTGCATTTCTGCACCATCATTGGCTTCATGAACAATGTAGCCTTCCGCCTCGAAAATGCTCTTCAGGGTGTTACGAGTGACTAACTCGTCTTCGACAATCAGAATGTGCGGGGTCTGCATATTTGCTACCTAAAATTGCCAACAAAATAGAAAATCGGAAGTACAGAAGTCTCTGTTTTCTTAGAGGAGGGCAGAGATAGCGCCACGTTCCCTCTCAGCAAATGACTAAAGTACGTAAACTCGTTCTTGATGCACTTTCCATCTTATGTCAACAAGATCGCCAGCCTGGTGGGGACGCCGTTCCCTACAACCCCTTGGGTGCCAAAACGGCGCATATCCTAACCCCATTAACAGCAATATAACAGCGCGTGCCGAATTCATCACCCAACAAAACTACGCTTTGTTGACATATATCAAATTCAATTGTAGCACGTTAACAGATTTGTGAAAAACACTTACAGAAATGCCAGTTTAAGTCACAGAACCTCAAATTCTGTGAACGATTCAGCAATATCCGGCCCGATAGGATACAATTATTCGCTTATTGATCATTGTGTTGTTTTAACTCTTTGATAAATAAAAGTAGTAAAACATAAGCGAGAATAATGACTATTACGACGGGTTTATTAGCTCAACGAGCCGTTTAAACTTGTTTGTTGCTATTGACGCGTTTATTGTTACGTAATTGTGAATATTAGCGGGCGCTGCGGAACAGTCAAAAGTGCAGGCCCGCCTTCGGTGGAAGAGTGATGCAGCTTCATATTGTTTTAGTGGCTCCGGCACGGCCGGAAAATGTCGGCGCCGCGGCGCGCGCGATGAAAACCATGGGTTTTGCTTCGCTGCGCATCGTCGACAGCGAGGCGCACCTGCAACCGGCGGCGCGCTGGGTCGCGCACGGAGCCGGCGAAATCCTCGATGGCGTGCAAACGTTCGCCACGCTGGAGCAGGCGCTGGCGGACGTGGATTTCACCGTCGCTACCACCGCCCGTAGCCGTGCGCGTTTTCACTACTACTGCACGCCGCCTGAACTGCTGGAGCAGTTGAGCGAGCGCCGGCAGTGGGTCGGCCAGGCGGCGCTGGTGTTTGGCCGCGAAGATTCCGGCCTGACCAACGAAGAGCTGGCGTTGGCGGACTTGCTGACCGGTGTGCCGATGCAGGCGGATTATCCGTCGCTCAATTTGGGTCAGGCGGTGATGGTGTACTGTTACCAGCTGGCGAGCCTGATGGGCGTCAGCACGCCGCAGGAAACGATGGCATCTGAAGGGCAGCTGAAGGCGCTGCGCCGCCGCGCCGACGCCTTGTTGAACGCATTGGATGTCGGCGATGACCAAAAATTGCGCGACTGGCTGCACCAGCGCCTCGGCGCGTTGCAACAGCGGGATACGGCGATGTTGCACACGCTGCTGCACGACATCGAAAAAAAACTCGCCAAGTGATAGCGGCTACATCAGCCGGTTATCCAGTGTGATCCACTATTAAATCGGCTTTAAGCTGTTTTTTTGTCCTGTCATTTTGCTTTTCGCCTGTTGCATCGCGCAATGTCGCCGCTGAATGGAAAATAAGCAAAAAAAAGAAATAGTTTGACTTGGGATCACGATTGCTTTAACCAATAGAGGGGACAGAGTATTTCATGAGACAGACAGACAACATGCGCAATATCAGCCTGAATACCACAATTATTACCACCACCGATACCACAGGTAACGGGGCGGGCTGACGCGCACAGGAAACACAGAAAAAAGCCCGCACCTAATCAGTGCGGGCTTTTTTTTCGGCTTAAATTCGGAGAGATGACAAATGCGAGTGCTGAAATTTGGCGGAACCTCGGTGGCGAATGCGGAACGTTTTCTGCGCGTCGCCGACATCATGGAGAGTAACGCGCGTCAGGGACAGGTGGCTACGGTCTTGTCCGCCCCCGCAAAGATCACCAACCATCTGGTGGCGATGATCGACAAAACGGTGGCGGGCCAGGACATTCTGCCGAATATGAGCGACGCCGAACGCATCTTCGCCGATCTGCTGAGCGGCCTGGCGCAGGTGCTGCCAGGCTTCGAGTATGCTCGTCTGAAGGGCGTGGTCGATCAGGAATTCGCTCAGCTCAAACAGGTGCTGCACGGCGTCTCGCTGTTGGGGCAGTGCCCGGACAGCGTGAACGCGGCGATCATCTGTCGTGGCGAAAAGCTCTCCATCGCCATCATGGAAGGTGTGTTCCGCGCCAAGGGCTACCCGGTCACGGTGATCAACCCGGTAGAGAAATTGCTGGCGCAGGGCCACTATCTGGAGTCCACCGTGGACATCGCCGAGTCCACGCTGCGCATCGCCGCCGCGGCGATCCCGGCCGACCACATCGTGCTTATGGCCGGTTTCACCGCCGGTAACGACAAGGGCGAGCTGGTGGTGCTGGGCCGCAACGGCTCCGACTACTCCGCCGCCGTGCTGGCCGCCTGCCTGCGCGCCGACTGTTGCGAGATCTGGACCGACGTCGACGGCGTCTATACCTGCGATCCGCGCACCGTGCCGGACGCCAGGTTGCTGAAATCGATGTCGTACCAGGAGGCGATGGAGCTCTCCTATTTCGGTGCCAAAGTGCTGCACCCTCGTACCATCACCCCGATTGCCCAGTTCCAAATACCTTGCCTGATCAAAAACACCTCTAACCCGCAGGCCCCCGGCACGCTGATCGGCAAAGACAGCACCGATGACGAGATGCCGGTGAAAGGCATCACCAACCTGAACAACATGGCGATGATCAACGTCTCCGGCCCAGGCATGAAGGGCATGGTCGGCATGGCCGCGCGGGTGTTCGCCGTGATGTCGCGTGCCGGCATTTCGGTAGTGCTGATCACCCAATCCTCTTCCGAATACAGCATCAGCTTCTGCGTGCCTCAGGGCGAACTGCAGCGTGCCCGCCGTGCGCTGGAAGAGGAGTTCTATCTGGAACTGAAAGACGGCGTGCTGGATCCGCTGGACGTGATGGAGCGCCTGGCGATCATCTCGGTGGTCGGCGACGGCATGCGCACCCTGCGCGGCATCTCCGCGCGCTTCTTCTCCGCGCTGGCGCGCGCCAACATCAATATCGTCGCCATCGCCCAGGGCTCTTCCGAGCGCTCGATCTCGGTGGTGGTCAGCAATGACTCCGCCACCACCGGCGTGCGTGTCAGCCACCAAATGCTGTTCAACACCGACCAGGTGATCGAAGTGTTCGTCATCGGCGTCGGTGGCGTCGGCGGGGCGCTGATCGAGCAGATCTACCGTCAGCAGCCGTGGTTGAAGCAAAAACATATCGACCTGCGGGTGTGCGGCATCGCCAACTCGCGGGTGATGCTGACCAACGTGCACGGCATCGCGCTGGACAGCTGGCGCGACGAATTGGCCGGCGCACAGGAGCCGTTCAACCTCGGCCGTTTGATCCGGCTGGTGAAGGAGTATCACCTGCTGAACCCGGTGATCGTCGATTGCACCTCCAGCCAGGCGGTGGCCGATCAATACGTGGACTTCCTGGCGGACGGTTTCCACGTGGTGACGCCGAACAAAAAGGCCAACACCTCGTCGATGAACTATTATCAGCAACTGCGCGCCGCTGCGGCCGGTTCGCATCGCAAGTTCCTCTACGACACCAACGTCGGCGCCGGTTTACCGGTGATTGAGAACCTGCAAAACTTGCTGAATGCTGGTGATGAGCTGGTGCGTTTCTCCGGCATCTTGTCCGGTTCGCTGTCGTTTATCTTCGGCAAGCTGGACGAAGGGCTGTCGCTGTCGGCGGCGACGCTGCAGGCCAAAGCCAACGGCTACACCGAGCCGGATCCGCGCGACGATCTGTCCGGTATGGACGTGGCGCGCAAACTGCTGATCCTGGCGCGCGAGGCCGGTTACAAGCTGGAGCTGAGCGATATCGAGGTCGAGCCGGTGTTGCCGCCGTCCTTCGACGCCTCGGGCGACGTGGACAATTTCCTGGCGCGGCTGCCGGAGCTGGATAAAGAGTTCGCGCGTAACGTGGCCAACGCCGCCGAGCAGGGCAAGGTGTTGCGCTATGTCGGCCTGATCGACGAAGGGCGCTGCAAGGTGCGCATTGAGGCGGTGGACGGCAACGATCCGTTGTATAAAGTGAAGAACGGCGAGAACGCGCTGGCCTTCTACAGCCGCTACTACCAGCCGCTGCCGTTGGTGCTGCGCGGCTACGGCGCCGGTAACGATGTGACCGCAGCGGGCGTGTTCGCCGATCTGCTGCGCACACTGTCATGGAAGTTGGGAGTTTAATATGGTTAAGGTGTATGCACCGGCCTCGATCGGTAACGTCAGCGTCGGTTTCGATGTGCTGGGCGCGGCGGTTTCGCCGATCGACGGCACGCTGCTGGGCGACTGCGTCAGCGTTGAAGCCGCCGAGACGTTCAGTTTGCAAAATGCCGGGCGCTTCGTCAGCAAGCTGCCGGCCGAGCCGAAAGAGAACATCGTGTATCAATGCTGGGAGCGCTTCTGCCAGGAGATTGGCCGCGAAGTGCCGGTGGCGATGCGGTTGGAAAAGAACATGCCGATCGGATCGGGGCTGGGCTCCAGCGCCTGTTCGGTGGTCGCCGGGCTGATGGCGATGAACGAATTCTGCGATCGTCCGCTGGATAAGATGACGCTGCTCGGCCTGATGGGCGAGCTGGAAGGCCGCATTTCCGGCAGCGTGCATTACGACAACGTGGCACCTTGCTACCTGGGCGGTTTGCAGCTGATGCTGGAAGAAGAAGGCATCATCAGCCAGGAAGTGCCGTGCTTCGACGATTGGTTGTGGGTCATGGCCTATCCGGGCATCAAGGTTTCCACCGCCGAAGCGCGCGCGATTTTGCCCGCGCAATACCGTCGTCAGGATTGCATCAGCCACGGCCGTTACCTGGCGGGCTTTATCCACGCCTGCCACTCCCGGCAGCCGCAGCTGGCCGCCAAATTGATGCAGGACGTGATCGCCGAACCGTACCGCACCCGGCTGTTGCCAGGCTTCGCCGAAGCGCGCAAGGCGGCGCAGGAGATCGGCGCGCTGGCCTGCGGCATCTCCGGCTCCGGCCCGACGCTGTTCGCCGTTTGCAACGACGGCGCCACCGCGCAACGCATGGCTGCCTGGCTGCAACAACATTATCTGCAAAACGACGAAGGTTTTGTTCATATTTGCCGTCTGGACACCGCAGGCGCTCGACTACTGGGATAACGCATGAAACTGTACAACCTTAAGGATCACAACGAGCAGGTCAGCTTCGCGCAGGCGATCAAACAAGGCCTGGGCAAGCAGCAGGGGCTGTTCTTCCCGCTGGAGCTGCCGGAGTTCGAACTGACCGAGATCGACCAACTGCTGGAGCAGGACTTTGTTACCCGCAGCAGCCGCATTCTGTCGGCGTTTATCGGCGAAGAAGTGCCGGAAGCGGCGCTGAAGAAACGCGTGCAGGCCGCCTTTGAGTTCCCGGCGCCGGTGGCGAAAGTGACAGAGGACGTCTCCTGCCTGGAGCTGTTCCACGGCCCGACGCTGGCGTTCAAAGATTTTGGCGGCCGCTTTATGGCGCAGATGCTGGCGGAAGTGGCCGGCGAGCAGCCGGTGACCATTTTAACCGCCACCTCCGGCGACACCGGTGCCGCCGTGGCGCATGCCTTCTACGGCCTGAAAAACGTGCGGGTGGTGATCCTCTATCCGCAGGGCAAAATCAGCCCGCTGCAGGAAAAACTGTTCTGCACCCTGGGCGGCAACATTCACACCGTGGCGATCGATGGCGACTTCGATGCCTGTCAGGCGCTGGTGAAGCAGGCGTTCGACGATCAGGAATTGAAAGATGCGCTGCACCTGAACTCGGCCAACTCGATCAACATTAGCCGCTTGCTGGCGCAGATCTGCTACTACTTCGAAGCGGTGGCGCAGCTGCCGCAGGAAGCGCGCAACCAGCTGGTGATTTCGGTGCCGAGCGGCAACTTCGGCGATCTGACCGCCGGGCTGCTGGCCAAGTCGCTGGGCCTGCCGGTGAAGCGCTTTATCGCCGCCACCAACGCCAACGACACCGTGCCACGCTTCCTGACCAGCGGCCAGTGGCAGCCGCACGCCACGGTAGCGACGTTGTCCAACGCCATGGACGTCAGCCAGCCAAACAACTGGCCGCGCGTGGAAGAGCTGTTCCGTCGCAAGGTCTGGCAGCTGAAAGAGTTGGGCCACGCGGCGGTTAGCGATGAGACCACCAAAGAAACGATGCGTGAATTGGCCGAGCTGGGCTATATCTCTGAACCGCACGCGGCCATCGCCTACCGCGCGCTGCGCGATCAGCTGCAGGAAGGGGAGTTCGGTCTGTTCCTCGGCACCGCGCATCCGGCCAAGTTTAAAGAGAGCGTAGAAGCGATCCTCGGCCAGGAGCTGCCGTTGCCGAAAGCGCTGGCGCTGCGGGCCGATCTGCCGCTGCTGTCGCACACGCTGCCGGCCAGCTTCGGCGAGTTGCGCAAGTTCCTGATGGGGCTGCCGGCCTGAAGTTCGGCAGGCTAGAATGCGAAAAGCCGTCTTGCGACGGCTTTTTTTATGGCTGCTCCGGGCGTTTGAACACCAGTTCATTGCCCTGCGAGGCGGCTTCGTCGAAGGCGTAGCCTTCCAGGTTGAAGTCCACCAGCTGCTCGCTGCGCGTCAGGCGGTTTTTGATGATAAAGCGGCTCATCAACCCGCGCGCTTTCTTGGCGTAGAAGCTGATGACCTTGTACTTGCCGTTCTTCTCGTCGAGGAATACCGGTTTGATCAGTGCGCCGTGCAGTTTGGCCGGCTTCACCGCCTTGAAATACTCGTCGGACGCCAGGTTGACCACCACGTCGTCACCCTGTTGCTCCAGCGCTTCGTTGAGTTTTTGGGTGATCTGCTCGCCCCAGAAGCTGTACAGGTCTTTGCCTTTCGGATTTTCCAGCTTGATACCCATCTCCAGCCGGTATGGCATCATCAGATCGAGCGGGCGCAGCACGCCGTACAGGCCGGACAGCATGCGCAGATGCTGCTGGGCGAAGTCGAAATCGGCTTCGCTGAAATCCTGCGCCTGCAGGCCGGTGTAAACGTCGCCCTTGAACGCCAGCAGCGCCTGACGTGCGTTGTCTGGGGTAAATTTGGGCTGCCACTCGCTAAAGCGTGCTGCGTTCAGCCCGGCCAGCTTGTCGCTGATGCTCATCAGACTGGCGATTTGCGCCGGCGTCAGCTCGCGGCAAATTTTGATAAGCCGCTGAGACTTATCCAGCAGTTCGGGCTGCGTGAAGCGTTCTGTCGCCAGCGGGCTTTCGTAATCGAGAGTTTTTGCAGGTGAAATAATAACGAGCATGGCCAGATCCTGTTTATCCAAGTGCGGGTACTGTAGCAAAAAGCGCGGGAAAAAGGGGCAATCGGTCCAATAGGTGGGGCGCGCATCGCACGCGCCCCGCAAACTCAGCGCGGCGGCTGTTGATCGTCCCACACGCCTGGCTCCAGCTGCGATTTCAGCTCCGGGTAACGGTTGGCATCGAAAGTCGGCAGCTTGCCTAAGCGGCGCTGGCGGTGATAGTCATCGGCCAGCTTCAGCGCCACCCGGGACAGCAGCAGGATCGCCGTCAGGTTGGTGATCGCCATCAGCGCCATCGACGTATCCGCCATTTTCCACACCAGCGGCAGCTCCGCCAGTGCGCCGAACATCACCATGCCCAGCGCCACGCAGCGGAAAATCAGCAGGCCGCCCGGGTGGTTGCGCTCGAGGAACACCAGGTTGCTTTCGGCATAGGCGTAGTTGGCGATGATCGAAGTAAAGGCGAAGAAGAAAATGGCGATGGCGACGAACGGTGTCCCCCAGCTGCCGACGGCGGCCGACAGCGCGCGCTGGGTCAAATCGATGCCGCTGATGCTGTCGGTCGGCTGATCGAGAATGCCGGAAGAGAGAATGATCGCCGCAGTAGCGCTGCAGATGACGATGGTATCGATAAATACGCCGAGCATTTGCACGTAGCCCTGCGAAGCGGGGTGCGGCGGATAAGGCGAAGCGGACGCCGCGGCGTTGGGCGCCGAGCCCATGCCGGCTTCGTTGGAGAACAGGCCGCGCTGCACGCCCTGGGTCATCGCCTGGGAGATACCGTAACCGACGGCACCGGCCGCCGCTTCCTGCAGGCCGAAAGCGCTTTTGAAGATCAGCATCAGGATCGCCGGTATGTGTTCGATGTTGTGGCCAATGACCCAGAGGGCCAGCAGTAGATAGGCGCCGGCCATCAGCGGCACCACCAGTTCGGCCACTTTGGCGATGGAACGGATGCCGCCGAAGATCACCACGCCGCTCAGCAGCACCAGGCCGATGCCGACGTGCAGCGGCTGCAAGTGGAAGGCGACGGCAGAGGCTTGGGCGATGGAGTTGGCCTGCACGGCGTTGAACACCAGGCCGAAAGCGATGATCAGGAAGATGGAGAACAGCACGCCCATCCAGCGCATGCCGAGGCCCTTTTCCATGTAGTAGGCTGGGCCGCCGCGATAGTTGCCGTTATCGTCCTTGGTTTTGTAGAGCTGCGCCAGTGAGCTTTCCACGAACGAGGTGGCCATGCCGATAAACGCTACCACCCACATCCAGAAGATGGCGCCGGGGCCGCCGGCAGTCAGAGCGATGGCGACGCCGGTCAGGTTGCCGGTGCCGACGCGCGCCGCCAGCGTGGTGCACAATGCCTGAAAGGAGGAAATGCCGGCGCTGTCGCTTTTATTGCTGTTTTTCAACACTGAGAACATGTGGCTGAAGTGGCGGAGCTGGATAAAGCGGGTGCGCAACGTGAAATAAATGCCGGTGCCGAGCAGCAGATAAATCAGCACCGAACCCCACAAAATGTTGTTTATAAAGTTCATCAGGTCCGTCAAGGGATCCCTCCTCTAATCGAAATTTAATGCGCACCTTGCAGCATCCACCGCAGGTGAAAAACATTGGCCTATTTTTTACAAGAGCTTAGCTGGAGTCGGTCCGGCGTCAGTCGATTAAGATTTTTCGCAGATTAGCGGACGAATTGCATCAATTTTTTCGAATTTAACATAATTTATTCGGACAATAGCACGTTATTGCCTTTCCATCCGCTCGGCAATGGCGAAAGATATCGGCGTAAACGGTTGCTCGCCCAAGGATAAAACAGATGCTTGCGCGCCGCGGTTTTCCAGCCTTGCACCGGGCTTGGCGCATGTTATTATCAGGGTAGGGCATGGTTGAACAATGCCAAAAGTTCATGCACACACGATGAGATAATGCCAACATGACCGACAAATTAACTTCCCTGCGCCAGCTGACCACGGTGGTTGCAGATACGGGTGATATCGCGGCAATGAAGCTGTATCAACCGCAGGACGCTACAACCAACCCTTCGCTGATCCTCAATGCAGCCCAAATTCCTGAATACCGCAAACTGATTGACGAAGCCATCGCCTGGGCGCGCGGCCAGAGCAGCGATCGCGAGCAGCAGATCGCCGACGCCGCCGACAAGCTGGCGGTCAACATCGGTCTGGAGATCCTCAAACTGGTTCCGGGCCGCATCTCCACCGAAGTGGATGCGCGTCTGTCTTACGACACCGTCGCCAGCGTGGCCAAAGCCAAGCGCCTGATCAAACTGTACAACGAAGCCGGCATCAGCAACGATCGCATCCTGATCAAACTGGCTTCGACCTGGCAGGGCATCCGCGCGGCGGAGCAGCTGGAGAAAGAAGGTATCAACTGTAACCTGACGCTGCTGTTCTCCTTCGCTCAGGCTCGCGCCTGTGCCGAAGCCGGCGTTTACCTGATTTCACCGTTCGTCGGCCGTATCCTCGACTGGTACAAAGCCAACGGCGACAAGAAAGAGTTCGCGCCGCACGAAGATCCGGGCGTGATCTCCGTGACCGAGATTTACCAGTACTACAAACAGCACGGTTACAACACCGTGGTGATGGGCGCCAGCTTCCGTAACGTCGGCGAAATCATCGAACTGGCCGGCTGCGACCGCCTGACCATCGCCCCTGCGCTGCTGAAAGAGCTGGCGGAGAGCGAAGGCGCGCTGGAGCGTAAACTGTCTTATACCGGTGAAGTGAAGGCGCGTCCTGCCGCACTGACCGAACCTGAGTTCTACTGGCAGCACAACCAGGATCCGATGGCGGTTGAGAAACTGACCGACGGCATCCGCAAGTTCGCCGTAGACCAAGGTAAACTGGAAAAAATGATCGCTGACCTGCTGTAATTTCGGCAGCTCGCGCACTAAAAAGGTGGCTCAGGCCACCTTTTTTTATGCCTGCGGCTCCCGGCGGCGGGTGAAGCCCTTATACTCTCGGCAACGACAACAGAGCGGGAGACGAACCCGTTCGAACCCCATCAGGCTGTAGAGGTTACGCATGGATATTTTACGTATTGGTTTGGTTTCCGTTTCCGACCGCGCTTCCGGCGGCGTTTACCAGGACAAGGGCATCCCGGCGCTGGAAGAGTGGCTGACCGGCGCGCTGGCGACGCCGTTCAAGCTGGAAACCCGCTTGATCCCCGATGAGCAAACGCAGATAGAACAGACGCTGTGCGAACTGGTGGACGAAATGGGTTGCCATCTGGTGTTGACCACCGGCGGCACCGGGCCGGCGCGCCGCGACGTTACGCCCGACGCCACGCTGGCGATCGCCGATCGCGTGATGCCCGGCTTCGGCGAGCAAATGCGTCAGATCAGCCTACACTATGTGCCAACGGCAATTCTTTCTCGCCAGGTGGGGGCGATCCGCAAACAGGCGTTGATCATCAACCTGCCCGGCCAGCCGAAGTCGATCAAGGAAACGCTGGAAGGGGTGAAGGATGAACAGGGCAATGCGGTGGTGCACGGCATCTTCGCCAGCGTGCCTTATTGCATTCAACTGCTCGATGGGCCTTACGTCGAAACGCATGCCGCAGTGGTAGCAGCATTTCGGCCAAAGAGCGCGCGTCGCGAGATAAACCTCTAAATTTCAGCATTCTGCGAGATTGGCCTCAGCCCGTCTGGTGTGAAAATAATTTGCCGCTATAGTAAGGATTCTTTTACAGAAAGCCTGCGGCTTTTATTTTTACAGCCTTTACCGACGGTGCCCTATGCCTCACGACAATAATCGCCGGCTGAACCGGCAAGACTACAAAACGCTGACGTTGGCCGCGTTGGGCGGCGCGCTGGAGTTTTACGACTTCATCATCTTCGTGTTCTTCGCCGCTGTGGTCGGCGATCTGTTCTTCCCGGCGGACATGCCGGAGTGGCTGCGGCTGGTGCAAACCTTCGGCATCTTCGCCGCCGGCTATCTGGCCCGCCCGCTGGGCGGCATCGTGATGGCGCACTTCGGCGATCTGGTCGGCCGCAAAAAGATGTTTACCCTCAGTATCTTGTTGATGGCGTTGCCGACGCTGGCGATGGGCCTGCTGCCGACCTACGCCAGCATTGGCATCGCCGCGCCGCTGTTGCTGCTGCTGATGCGCGTGCTACAGGGGGCGGCGATCGGCGGTGAGGTGCCGGGCGCCTGGGTCTTCGTTGCCGAACATGTGCCGCGCCGGCGCATCGGATTCGCCTGCGGCACGCTGACCGCCGGGCTGACGGTGGGTATCCTGTTGGGCTCTGTGGTGGCGACGGTGATCAACACCACGCTCAGCCCACAGAGCATCGCCGGCGGCGGTTGGCGCATTCCTTTCCTGCTGGGCGGCATGTTCGGCCTGGTGGCGATGTACCTGCGCCGCTGGCTGCAGGAAACACCGATCTTCATCGAGATGCAGGCACGTAAAGCGCTGGCAGAGGAACTGCCGCTGAAGTCGGTAGTGTTCAATCACAAGCGGGAAGTGGCGGTGTCGATGCTGCTGACCTGGCTGCTCTCCGCCGGCATCGTGGTGGTGATCCTGATGACCCCGACCTATCTGCAAAAGCAGTTCGGCATCGCGCCGGCATTGACGCTGCAGGCTAACAGTATCGCTACCATCATGCTGATCGCCGGTTGCATCGTCGCCGGTTTGTCGGCCGATCGTTTCGGCGCCAGCAAAACGCTGGTGGTCGGCAGTGTACTGCTGGCTGGCTGCAGCTGGCTGTTCTATCAGACGGTGGGCGTGCGCCCGGAAATGCTGTTCGCCTGCTATGCCCTGGTGGGGTTCAGCGTAGGCGTGGTGGGGGCCGTGCCGTACGTGATGGTGCGGGCATTTCCTGCGGAAGTGCGGTTTACCGGCATCTCGTTCTCATATAACGTCTCGTACGCTATTTTTGGCGGTTTAACCCCTATTTTTGTGACGCTGATCATGAAATTGACTCCGTTAGCGCCCGCTTACTACGTGCTGGCGCTGTCGCTCATCGGGCTGCTGCTCGGTCTCTACCTGCATCGCGATCTAAACAGTGAAGCCGGGGAGCGGCGAGCCGATTCCTACAGCTAAAAAAAAGC
Organism: Serratia marcescens; assembly: GCF_001902635.1. Taxonomy (GTDB): domain Bacteria; phylum Pseudomonadota; class Gammaproteobacteria; order Enterobacterales; family Enterobacteriaceae; genus Serratia; species Serratia marcescens_F. The sequence goes on from NZ_MJAO01000005.1 coordinate 49,000, forward strand.
CCTGCACTGCAGGGCTTTTTCGTCAGGGGAGGGCAATTACGCCGTGATCGGTGAGGCCGCGACGCGGGCCGGAGCCGGCTCGCCAATCGGCAGCACCTTGCGGCCATATTGCTCGTTGAGCACTTCGGCCATCGCCAGGTAAATGGCGCTGGCGCCGCAGATGATGCCCTCATAGCCGGCGAAGGTCAGCAGCGCGTGGTTGCCGGTGATGTTGCCGACGGCCAGCAGGGCGAACAGCAGCGTCAGGCTGGCGAACACGAACTGCAGCACGCGGTTGGCGGCCAGGGTGCCGAAGAACATGAACAGGGTGAAGACGCCCCACAGCGCCAGGTAGATGCCCAGCACGTGCGCCTCGGTGGCTTCCGCCAGGCCCAGACGCGGCAGCAGCAGCAGGCCGACCAGGCTCAGCCAGAAGCTGCCGTAGGCGGTGAACGCGGTCATGCCGAAGGTGTTGCCCTTCTTGTATTCCAGCAGACCGGCCAGGATCTGGGCCAGGCCACCGAAGAAAATCCCCATGCTGATGATGGCGGAGTTCAGTGGGAAAAAGCCCGCGTTGTGCAGGTTCAGCAAGACGGTGGTCATCCCGAAGCCCATCAGGCCGAGAGGGCCGGGATTCGCCAACTTGTTGGTGTGCATAAGTCCTCTGCGATAACAGAAAATTAACGGAAACAGCGAAGTAAAATAATAAATGGTCTGAATGGCCAAAAAATCGAAGTTTTCCATCAGAGCGCGCGCATCATAATGATCCCCGCAGCCGGAAACAATGATCTGAATGACGATAAAAAAAGAAATTTTTTTCGCCTTGCCCCTTGATGCCGGATTGGATGGCCCCATCTTATTTGCAACCGCAGTTGCTAACCGCGGGTCACACTGAGATATCGGGCAGTTGAAAAGCAAAAAATCGCCCGCATATAGGTTAGCAACCTGACTGATTATGAATTTTTTAGTGGAGACGTTTAGATGGGCAAAATTATTGGTATCGACCTGGGTACTACCAACTCTTGCGTAGCAATTATGGATGGTGCCAAGGCACGCGTGCTGGAAAACGCCGAGGGCGACCGCACCACTCCTTCTATTATCGCCTATACCCAAGACGGTGAGATTCTGGTTGGCCAGCCGGCTAAGCGTCAGGCAGTGACCAACCCGGAAAACACCCTGTTCGCCATCAAGCGCCTGATCGGTCGCCGTTTCCAGGATGAAGAAGCGCAGCGCGACAAAGCGATCATGCCGTACAAAATCGTCGAAGCCGACAACGGCGACGCCTGGCTTGAAGTGAAAGGCCAGAAAATGGCTCCGCCGCAGATCTCTGCGGAAGTGCTGAAAAAAATGAAGAAAACGGCGGAAGATTACCTGGGCGAACCGGTAACTGAAGCGGTTATCACCGTACCGGCTTACTTCAACGACGCCCAGCGTCAGGCGACCAAAGACGCCGGCCGCATCGCGGGCCTGGAAGTAAAACGCATCATCAACGAACCGACCGCAGCGGCCCTGGCCTACGGCCTGGACAAAGAAGTCGGCAACCGCACCATCGCGGTTTATGACCTGGGCGGCGGTACTTTCGATATTTCCATCATCGAAATCGACGACGTTGACGGCGAAAAAACCTTCGAAGTGCTGGCGACCAACGGTGACACCCACCTGGGCGGCGAAGACTTCGACAGCCGTCTGATCAACTACCTGGTGGAAGAGTTCAAGAAAGAGCAAGGTATCGATCTGCGCAACGATCCGCTGGCGATGCAGCGTCTGAAAGAAGCCGCTGAGAAAGCGAAGATCGAACTGTCTTCCGCTCAGCAGACCGACGTTAACCTGCCGTACATCACTGCAGACGCGACCGGTCCAAAACACATGAACATCAAAGTGACTCGCGCCAAACTCGAGTCGCTGGTTGAAGATCTGGTAGCGCGTTCTATCGAGCCGCTGAAAGTGGCGCTGAAAGACGCCGGTCTGTCGGTTTCCGACATTCAGGACGTGATCCTGGTGGGCGGCCAGACCCGTATGCCAATGGTGCAGAAGAAAGTCGCAGACTTCTTCGGCAAAGAGCCGCGTAAAGACGTGAACCCGGACGAAGCGGTTGCCGTGGGCGCTGCGGTACAGGGCGGCGTGTTGGCTGGTGATGTGAAGGACGTTCTGCTGCTGGACGTGACCCCGCTGTCGCTGGGTATCGAAACCATGGGCAGCGTGATGACCCCGCTGATCACCAAAAACACCACTATCCCGACCAAGCACAGCCAGGTGTTCTCTACCGCTGAAGACAACCAGTCTGCGGTAACCATCCACGTGCTGCAGGGTGAGCGTAAGCGCGCCAGCGATAACAAATCTCTGGGCCAGTTCAACCTGGACGGCATTCAGGCGGCACCGCGCGGCATGGCGCAGATCGAAGTGACCTTCGATATCGATGCCGACGGCATCCTGCACGTGTCTGCCAAAGACAAGAACACCGGCCGTGAGCAGAAGATCACCATCAAGGCATCTTCTGGTCTGAACGAAGACGAAATCCAGAAAATGGTGCGCGACGCCGAGCTGAACGCTGAAGCCGACCGCAAGTTCGAAGAGCTGGTACAGACGCGTAACCAGGCGGATCACCTGATCCACGGCACGCGCAAGCAGCTGGAAGAAGCGGGCGACAAACTGCCGGCGGAAGACAAAACGGCGATCGAAGCGGCGCTGAAAGATCTGGAAGCGGCGGTGAAAGGCGAAGACAAAGCCGAGATCGAAGCGAAGACCCAGGCTCTGGTGCAGGTTTCCGGCAAACTGCTGGAAATGGCTCAGGCGCAGCAGGCTCAGCAGGGTGCTGACGCCGGCGCGGACAACGCGGCGCAGAAAGACGACGACGTGGTTGACGCTGAGTTCGAAGAAGTTAAAGACAAAAAATAATCGCCCTTAAGCGGGCACGGGGCGGCCGCGAGGCCGCTCCCGGAAACCAGCACGGGCGTCGAGGCAACTCTGCGCCCGTGCACGCATGTTAAGGGTAAGCGAAAGAATGGCGAAGAAAGACTATTACGAGATTCTCGGCGTCAGCAAGACGGCGGATGAACGTGAGATCAAAAAGGCGTACAAACGCCTGGCGATGAAATACCATCCTGACCGCAACCAGGAAAAGGACGCCGAAACCAAGTTTAAAGAAGTTAAAGAAGCTTACGAAGTGCTGACCGACGACCAGAAACGCGCGGCCTACGACCAGTATGGGCACGCGGCCTTTGAACAAGGCGGCATGGGCGGCGGCGGCTTTGGCGGCGGCGCAGACTTCAGCGATATCTTTGGCGACGTGTTTGGCGACATCTTCGGCGGGGGCCGCCGTCAGCGCGCCAGCCGCGGTTCCGATCTGCGCTATAACATGGAGCTGACCCTCGAGGAAGCGGTACGTGGCGTCACCAAAGAGATCCGCATCCCGACGCTGGAAGAGTGCGACGTCTGCCACGGCAGCGGCGCCAAGCCGGGCAGCTCGCCGGTCACCTGTCCAACCTGTCATGGCCAGGGCCAGGTGCAGATGCGTCAGGGCTTCTTCACCGTGCAGCAGGCGTGTCCGCACTGCCATGGCCGCGGTCAGATCATCAAAGATCCGTGCAACAAGTGCCACGGCCACGGCCGGGTAGAGAAATCCAAAACGCTGTCGGTGAAAATTCCGGCCGGCGTGGATACCGGCGACCGCATCCGCCTGGCGGGTGAGGGCGAAGCCGGCGAGCACGGCGCACCGGCGGGTGATCTGTACGTTCAGGTGCAGGTGAAGGCGCACCCGATCTTCGAGCGTGAAGGCAACAACCTGTACTGTGAGGTGCCGATCAACTTCGCTATGGCGGCGCTGGGCGGCGAGATTGAAGTGCCGACGCTGGATGGCCGGGTGAAGCTGAAGGTGCCTTCGGAGACCCAAACCGGCAAGCTGTTCCGCATGCGCGGCAAGGGCGTGAAATCGGTGCGTGGCGGCAGCCAGGGCGACCTGCTGTGCCGCGTGGTGGTGGAAACCCCGGTCAACCTGAACGACAAGCAGAAGCAGCTGCTGCGTGAGCTGGAAGAGAGCCTGGGCGGCCCGTCCGGCGACAAGAACAGCCCGCGTTCGAAGAGCTTCTTCGACGGGGTGAAGAAGTTCTTTGACGACCTGACTCGCTAACGTGCTGTTTCTTTTGGTTTAGATATGAACCCCGGGCTTCTGTCCCGGGGTTTTTATTTGCGCGCCACCCGTTAATTCCATAAAAATAGTGTGACTTATTTGTGCTTTTGATCGGTTTTTCCGAGTTATTTAGCATTTATAAACTTATTTTTTCGAAGTAAAACGGCATCTATACTCACTTCATGACTGTGGTTCGCAGGGCGCTACGCCCTGCACAGATTTGGAGAGACGTATTGTGACCAACATCATTCGTCAATTTTTACGTCAGGAAGCCGCGGGCGGCATCATTCTGATCGCGGCGGCGATCGTCGCCCTGATCATGGCCAACACCCCGGCGCAGGGGATCTATCAGGCATTTCTTAACCTGCCGGTGATGGTGAAAATCGCTTCGCTGGAGATCGCCAAGCCGCTGCTGCTGTGGATCAATGACGGCCTGATGGCCATCTTCTTCCTGGTGGTGGGGCTGGAGGTCAAGCGCGAGCTGATGCAAGGATCGCTGTCCGGGCGCGACAAGGCGGTGTTTCCGGCGATTGCCGCGCTGGGCGGCATGCTGGCGCCGGCGCTGATCTACCTGCTGTTCAACGGCGCGGATGACGTCACCCGTCAGGGCTGGGCGATCCCGGCCGCCACCGACATCGCTTTCGCGCTGGGCGTGATGGCGCTGCTGGGCAACCGCGTGCCGACCAGCCTGAAAGTGTTCCTGCTGGCGTTGGCGATCATCGATGACCTGGGCGTGATTATCATTATCGCGCTGTTCTACACCCATGAAGTGTCGATGGTGGCGCTGGGCGTGGCGGCGGCGGCGATCGCGTTGCTGGCGGTGATGAACTGGCGCGGTGTGGGCAAGACTTCGCTGTACATGATGGTCGGCCTGGTGCTGTGGGTGGCGATCCTCAAGTCCGGGGTGCACGCGACGCTGGCCGGGGTGATCGTCGGCTTTATGATCCCGCTGAACGTCAAGAAGGGGCCATCGCCGTCGGAGACGCTGGAGCACGAGCTGCATCCGTGGGTGGCGTTTATGATCCTGCCACTGTTCGCTTTCGCCAACGCCGGGGTCTCTTTGCAGGGCGTGTCGCTGGAAGGGCTGACGTCGCTGCTGCCGCTGGGGATTGCAGCCGGCCTGTTTATCGGCAAGCCGCTGGGGATTTTCCTCTTCAGCCTGGTGGCGGTGAAAATGGGCATCGCCCGCTTGCCTGAGGGCATCGGTTTTAAACAGGTGTTTGCCGTTTCAGTGCTCTGTGGTATTGGTTTCACCATGTCGATCTTCATCGCTTCGTTGGCGTTCGGCGATGCAGATGCGGCGCTCAGCACTTATTCCCGCCTGGGGATCCTGTTGGGCTCCACCGCCGCTGCGGTGGCGGGGTACGGATTGCTGCGTCTGGCGTTGCCGCGCGTGCGTTAATCCTGAGTGCGCCCGGCTGGGGCGCACAATAAAATGGCTGGTCGGAGCTGTGCGGTATAAAATATGTGCAGCTCCGGCCGTTTTTAGTTGGGACTAATGGGGTTATACGTTGTCTGAAGCAGGGAAAGGAAGTTTGTCGCTCGTCACGGCACACCGTTTGCCGCTGCGAAACGTTGTTAAGGAGAGCCGCTCGTGAGGATGTCGCATATCAACTTTAATCACCTTTACTATTTCTGGCAGGTCTGCAAGGCCGGTTCCGTGGTCGGTGCCGCCGAAGCGCTGTTTCTGACGCCGCAGACCATCACCGGCCAGATCAAGGCGCTGGAAGAGCGGTTGGACGGCAAGCTGTTCAAGCGTCAGGGGCGTGGGTTGGTGCCTTCGGAGCTGGGGCAGTTGGTTTTCCGCTATGCCGACAAGATGTTTATGCTCAGCCAGGAAATGCTGGATATCGTCAACTACCGCAAGGAGTCCAACCTGCTGTTCGACGTCGGCGTGGCGGATGCGCTGTCGAAGCGGCTGGTCAGCCAGGTATTGGAAACGGCGGTGGTGGTGGACAATGAACAGATTCACCTGCGCTGTTTTGAATCGACGCACGAGATGCTGTTGGAGCAGCTCAGCCAGCACAAGCTGGATATGATCCTGTCGGATTGCCCGGTGGACTCCAGCCAGCAGGAAGGGCTGTTCTCGCTGAAGCTGGGCGAGTGCGGCATCAGCTTCTTCTGCCGCCAGCCGGCGCCGGAGCTGCCGTTTCCGGCCTGTCTGGAACAGCGTAAGCTGCTGATCCCCGGCCGCCGCTCGATGCTGGGGCGCAAACTGCTCAACTGGTTCAATACGCAGGGCATTCAGGTGGAGATTCTGGGCGAGTTCGACGATGCGGCGCTGATGAAGGCCTTCGGCATGTACCACAATGCGATCTTCGTGGCGCCGACGCTGTATGCGCAGGATACCTACAACGATGACAACGTGGTGGAGATCGGGCGTATCGACAGCGTGCAGGAGGAGTATTACATCATCTTCGCCGAGCGCATGATCCAGCACCCGGCGGTGCAGCGCGTGTGCAACAAAGACTTCTCGGCGCTGTTTTCCTGCTAGCGGTTCACTGAACGCAGGGCATAAAAAAACCGGCCTGAGCCGGTTCTTTTATCAAGCAGATAACGAAATGCTTATTGCATTGCGTTGATGCGTGCAGTCAGGTTTGACTTATGACGCGCTGCTTTGTTTTTGTGGATCAGGCCTTTAGCTGCCTGACGGTCCACCAGTGGCTGCATTACCAGGAATGCAGTTTGTGCTGCTTCTTTGTCGCCAGCTGCGATAGCTGCGTCTACCTTCTTGATGAAGGTACGCACCATTGAGCGACGGCTAGCGTTATGCTTGCGGCGTTTCTCAGACTGTACGGCGCGTTTCTTAGCTGATTTGATATTAGCCAAGGTCCAACTCCCAAATATATTCTATTGAGGACAATTCAAAGGCCGAGGAATATGCCCTTTTAGCCTTCGTTTGTCAATGGATTTGTGCAAATAAGCGCCGTTTGTACAGGCGGCACTCGCTACGTTGTGATGGCGCAGGATTTTACCAGCTTCGCTCTTGGGAATACAGTGTTTCGCGAGAAAATTCGCCAATGAATTGCCGCGGCGGATGCAAGCCGTTGGTCGCGGTCGAGAAACGGCTCGGCGGCGCCGGATAAACTGCGGCGAAGCCGTTTCACGCGCAGATTATCTCCGGTATGGTATGTCTATTACATAAAGGCACCAATCGCGGGTTAACCTTACCGGCTGTACAAGGTATAATCCGCCGATTTCCACTGTTTTGAGCCAGCTATGGAGCTAATTCGCGGCATTCACAATATCCGGGCGCGCCACCATGGTTGCGTGCTCACTATCGGCAACTTTGACGGCGTGCATCGCGGCCATCAGGCGTTGCTGGAGCAGTTGAAGCAGCAAGGGCAACGCCTCGGGCTACCGGTGATGGTCATGATCTTTGAGCCGCAGCCGCTGGAGATGTTCGCCGCAGACAAGGCGCCGGCCCGGCTGACGCGCCTGCGCGACAAGGCCAGATACCTGGCGCAGGCGGGCGTTGATTACCTGCTGTGCGTCAAGTTCGATCCGCGTTTCGCCGCCAACACCGCACAGGCGTTCGTCGCCGAGCTGCTGGTGGAAAAACTCGGCGTTAAATTCCTGATGGTGGGGGATGATTTTCGTTTTGGCGCCGGGCGTCAGGGCGATTTCCCGCTATTGCAGCAGGCCGGAAAAGAGTACGGCTTCGAGGTGGTCAGCACCCCGACCTTCCGTGAAGGCGATCGGCGCATCAGCAGCACCGCGATCCGCACCGCGCTGAGCGAGGACGATCTGCCGCTGGCGGAGACCCTGTTGGGCCACCCTTACAGCATCTCCGGGCGCGTGGTGCACGGCGACGAGCTAGGGCGCACCATCGGCTTCCCGACCGCTAACCTGCCGCTCAAGCGCCTGGTGGCGCCGGTGAAAGGGGTGTATGCGGTGGAAGTTTACGGCCTGGGGCCGCAGCCGCTGCCGGGCGTGGCCAATATCGGTACGCGCCCGACCGTCGCCGGCGTGCGCCAGCAGCTGGAAGTGCATCTGCTGGATGTCACAATGGATCTTTACGGGCGCCATATTGAGGTGGTGCTCCGCGCAAAATTGCGCAATGAACAACGGTTTGCTTCGCTCGATGCCCTGAAGCAGCAAATCGCCAATGATGTGGTGACGGCCCGGAAGTTCTTCGGGTTAAAAACACTGGTTTAATCGTTTACCCTAAACAATTCGAGTTGCATCGCGGCGGCAACCGCGCGAACCCCGATGAGCTTGCACAGGCAAGTGATTCGGGTAAGAAAGGGCGGCCGACAAAGATGCAGCTTGAAGTGTGATGGGTAAATAGCCGAAAACGGAAACGAGAATCTCATGAGTGACTACAAGAATACCCTGAACTTGCCGGAAACAGGGTTCCCGATGCGCGGCGACCTCGCCAAGCGCGAACCTGGCATGCTGCAACGTTGGTATGAACAGGATCTGTACGGGATTATTCGTACTGCCAAAAAGGGCAAAAAAACCTTCATTTTGCATGACGGCCCTCCGTATGCGAACGGCAGCATTCACATTGGTCACTCGGTTAACAAGATTCTCAAAGACATTATCATCAAGTCGAAAGGGATGGCCGGCTTCGACTCGCCTTATGTGCCGGGTTGGGACTGCCACGGCCTGCCGATCGAACTGAAGGTTGAGCAGCTGTACGGCAAACCGGGCGAGAAGCTGACGGCGGCCGAATTCCGCCAGAAGTGCCGCGAGTACGCGGCCGAGCAGGTTGAAGGCCAGAAGAAGGACTTCATCCGCCTGGGCGTGCTGGGCGACTGGGATCGCCCGTACCTGACCATGGACTTCAAAACCGAAGCCAACATCATCCGCGCGCTGGGCAAGATCATCAGCAACGGCCACCTGCTGAAAGGCGCCAAGCCGGTTCACTGGTGCACCGATTGCGGATCGTCGCTGGCGGAAGCGGAAGTGGAGTACTACGACAAGACTTCGCCGTCGATCGACGTGGCCTTCCATGCGGCCGACGCGGCTGCCGTGGCGGCCAAGTTCGGCGTGAGCAACTTCAGCGGCGTCATCTCGCTGGTTATCTGGACCACCACCCCGTGGACCCTGCCGGCCAACCGCGCGATCTCGCTGCACCCGGACTTCACCTATCAGCTGGTGCAGGTTGACGGCCAGTGCCTGATCCTGGCGGCCGAGCTGGTGGAAAGCGTGATGAAACGCGCCGGCATCACCGAGTGGACGGTGCTGGGCAGCTGCAAAGGCGCCGATCTGGAGCTGCTACGCTTTAAACACCCGTTCATGGACTTCGACGTGCCTGCGATCCTCGGCGAGCACGTGACGCTGGACGCCGGTACCGGTGCGGTGCACACCGCGCCAGGCCACGGTCCGGACGACTTCGTGATCGGCCAGAAATACGGCCTGGAAGTGGCCAACCCGGTAGGGCCGAACGGCTGCTACCTGACCGGCACCTACCCGCTGCTGGACGGCAAGTTCGTCTTCAAGGCCAACGATCTTATCGTGGAGCTGCTGCGTGAGAAAGGCGCGCTGCTGCACGTCGAGAAGTTCCTGCACAGCTATCCGTGCTGCTGGCGCCACAAGACGCCGATCATCTTCCGCGCCACGCCGCAATGGTTCGTCAGCATGGATCAGAAAGGCCTGCGTCAGCAGTCGCTGGAAGAGATCAAAGGCGTGCAGTGGATCCCTGATTGGGGCCAGGCGCGCATCGAAATGATGGTAGCCAACCGTCCGGACTGGTGCATCTCGCGTCAGCGTACCTGGGGCGTGCCGATGTCGCTGTTCGTACACAAAGAAACCGAGCAGCTGCACCCGCGCAGCGTTGAGCTGATGGAAGAAGTGGCCAAGCGCGTCGAGCAAGACGGCATTCAGGCCTGGTGGGATCTGGACGCGGCCGACATCCTCGGCGCGGAAGCCGCCGACTACGTGAAAGTGCCGGATACGCTGGACGTGTGGTTCGATTCTGGTTCCACCCACGCCTCGGTGGTCGATGTGCGTCCTGAGTTCCAGGGCCACAGCGCCGACATGTATCTGGAAGGCTCCGACCAACACCGTGGCTGGTTCATGTCATCGCTGATGATCTCCACCGCGATGAAGGGCAAGGCGCCTTACAAGGAAGTGCTGACCCACGGCTTCACCGTCGACGGCCAGGGCCGCAAGATGTCCAAGTCGATCGGTAACACCGTCAGCCCGCAGGACGTGATGAACAAGCTGGGCGGCGACATTCTGCGTCTGTGGGTGGCATCGACCGATTACACCGGCGAAATCGCGGTCTCCGACGAGATCCTCAAGCGTTCCGCCGACTCTTATCGCCGCATCCGCAACACCGCGCGCTTCCTGCTGGCCAACCTGAACGGGTTCGAGCCGAGCACCGACTGCGTAGCGCCGGAAGACATGGTGGTGCTGGATCGCTGGGCTGTCGGCCGTGCGCTGGCGGCGCAGCAGGATATCGAGCAGGCTTACGCCAACTACGACTTCCACGAAGTGGTGCAGCGCCTGATGCAGTTCTGTTCGGTCGAGATGGGCTCTTTCTACCTGGATATCATCAAGGATCGTCAGTACACCGCGAAGAGCGACAGCGTCGCCCGCCGCAGCTGCCAGACCGCGCTGTTCCATATCGCGGAAGCGCTGGTGCGCTGGATGGCGCCGATCATGTCGTTCACAGCAGATGAGATCTGGGGCTTCATGCCGGGCAAACGCGCGCAGTACGTGTTTACCGAAGAGTGGTACGACGGCCTGTTCGGGCTGGCGGACGGTGAGCCGATGAACGACGCCTTCTGGGCCGAGCTGCTGAAAGTGCGCGGCGAAGTGAACAAGGTGCTGGAGCAGGCGCGTGCCGACAAACGTCTCGGCGGTTCGCTGGAAGCGGCGGTGACGCTGTATGCCGACAGCGAGCTGGCGGCGCGCCTGAACAGCCTGCAGGATGAGCTGCGCTTCGTGTTGCTGACCTCTGCGGCGAGCGTTGCGCCATTGGCGGATGCGCCGGCCGACGCGCAGGTTTCCGAGCTGTTGAAAGGGCTGAAGATCGCCTTCAGCACCGCTGAAGGTGAGAAATGCCCGCGCTGCTGGCATTACACCACCGATATCGGCCTGGTGGCGGAGCACGCAGACATCTGCGGCCGCTGTGTGAGCAACGTCGCCGGCGACGGCGAGAAGCGTAACTTTGCCTGAGAACTCGCGCCTGATGAGTAAATCAATTTGTTCGACCGGCCTGCGTTGGCTGTGGGTTGTGGTGGCGGTGCTGGCGCTGGATTTCGGCAGCAAGCAGTGGATCCTCGCTAACTTTGCGCTGGGCCAGTCCCAGCCGTTGATCCCGTCGTTCAACCTGTTTTACGCGCGCAACTACGGCGCTGCGTTCAGCTTCCTGGCCGATCATGGCGGCTGGCAGCGCTGGTTCTTCGCCGGCATCGCCATCGCCATCGTCGCGGTGCTGCTGGTGATGATGTACCGCAGCACTGCGCAGCAGAAGCTGAACAACATCGCCTACGCCTTCATTATCGGCGGGGCGCTGGGCAACCTGTTCGATCGCCTGTGGCACGGTTTCGTGGTCGATTTCATCGACTTCTATGTCGGTGACTGGCACTACCCGACCTTCAATCTGGCGGACAGCTTTATCTGCGTGGGCGCGGCGATGATCGTGCTGGAAGGTTTCCTGTCGCCGGCGAACAAAGGCGCAAAGAGTAAAGGTGAGTAATATGACGGCTCAGGTTATCAGTGACAGCGCGGTGCTGGTTCACTTTACGCTGAAACTGGAAGACGGTTCGACCGCCGAATCCACCCGCAGCAGCGGCAAACCGGCGCTGTTCCGTTTGGGGGACGGCAGCCTGTCGGCGCCGCTGGAAGAGCAGTTGCTCGGCCTGCGCGCGGGCGACAAGCACGCCTTTACCCTGCAGCCGGAAGCGGCGTTTGGCGCGGAGAATCCGGATCTGGTTCAGTTCTTCTCGCGCCGCGACTTCGCGGAGACCGGCGTGCCGGACGTGGGCACCATCATGCTGTTTACCGCTATCGACGGCAGCGAAATGCCGGGCGTGGTGCGTGCGGTGGCGGAAGATTCGATCACCGTCGATTTCAACCATCCGCTGGCGGGCCATCCGGTGACCTTCGATATCGAAGTGCTGGAGATCGATCCGCAGCAGGAGGAGACGCATGCAAATATTGCTGGCTAACCCGCGCGGCTTCTGCGCCGGGGTTGATCGTGCGATCAGCATCGTTGAACGCGCGCTGGAGCTGTATGGCGCGCCGATCTACGTGCGGCATGAAGTGGTGCACAACCGCTACGTGGTCGACAGCCTGCGCGAGCGCGGCGCGGTGTTTATCGAAGAGATCGCCGAAGTGCCGGACGGTTCGATCCTGATCTTCTCTGCGCACGGCGTTTCTCAGGCGGTGCGCGCCGAAGCCAAGGCGCGCGATCTGACCATGCTGTTCGATGCCACCTGCCCGCTGGTGACCAAAGTGCATATGGAAGTGGCGCGCGCCAGCCGCCGCGGCACCGAAGCGATTCTGATCGGCCACGCCGGGCATCCGGAGGTGGAAGGTACCATGGGCCAGTACAGCAACCCGCAGGGCGGCATGTACCTGGTCGAGTCGCCGGAAGACGTGTGGAAGTTGCAGGTGAAGAACGAAAACAACCTGTGCTTCATGACGCAGACCACGCTGTCGGTGGATGACACCTCGGACGTGATCGACGCGCTGCGTCAGCGTTTCCCGAGCATCATCGGCCCGCGCAAGGATGACATCTGCTATGCCACCACCAACCGCCAGGAAGCGGTGCGCAACCTGGCCGGCGATGCGGACGTGGTGCTGGTGGTGGGGTCGAAGAACTCCTCCAACTCCAACCGTCTGGCGGAACTGGCGCAGCGCGTCGGCAAACCGGCCTATCTGATCGACTCGGCGGCGGATATTCAGGAAAGCTGGTTGAGCGAAGCGCGCAACATCGGCGTCACCGCCGGCGCCTCGGCGCCGGACGTGCTGGTGCAGGAGGTGATCTCGCGCCTGAAAGCGCTGGGCGGCGTGGACGTGCATGAAATCAGCGGGCGTGAAGAGAACATCGTGTTCGAAGTGCCGAAAGAGCTGCGTGTGGACGTTCGTCAGATAGACTGACATGCGCTGGCGAATAACAACGGGGAGCTCAGGCTTCCCGTTTTTTTTGGGATGCGTGCGGTGTTAAAAATAAAATCCTGCGAATATTCAAATTTTCTGCTAACTAAAGTCAAATTTATTCTGAGCATTTGAAATAACGGCGATGCAATTAATTATATGACTGACAATAAAGTCATTAATCGCGATATCATTAGCGTGCAATCTAAATAAGGCCTGGTGTCGGTGCAGTGATTACAATAATTACAATAGGTGGTGTTGCAGATGTTTCTTATTTTATTATTGGCGAATATGCTCTACGGCGGTTAATCCTTTCTCCTGCAAATAGATTTTCACATGCTCCAGCAATCGTCGTACTTTTAATGGCTGGATCTCCCGGCGCGGCATTATGGCATAGCAATTAATTTCCGGTAATCGCCAGTCGGGCAATATTTCAATCAGCTCGCCGCTGCGCAATTCACGCTCAACGTTGGCGAAGAAATTGCGAATGATGCCCTTGCCGGTCAGCGCCAACTCCTTCATCGCCATACCGCTGTTGGTGAACAAACGGCCGGTCATGCGCATGCGGTGCTCACCGCCGTCGCGATGGATCAGCCGAACAAACTGCGGGTTGCCGAGCGGCGTAAAGGTGACCCAGTGGTGGTGCGTCAGCGCCTGCGGGCAATCCGGCACGCCGTGGCTCGCCAGGTAGGCCGGCGAGGCGCACAGCACTTCGCGGCAGCGCGCCAGCCGCGTGGAAACGTAGCTGGAATCGGCCAGCACGCCACCGCGTATCGCCAGATCGATGCGTTGCGTGATGAGGTCTATCTTCTCATCGTGGATTTCCAGCCGCAGCGTGAGCCGCGGGTGCTCGTCGAGGAAGCTTTGCAGCGCCGGCACCAGATAGTGAGTGGCGAATTCGGTGGAAGTGGCGACGCGCAGCTCGCCGACCAGCTCGCCGCGCAGCGCGGCGATCCGTTGCTGGCCGCGTTCTGCGGCATGGATCATCAGCAGACAATCTTCATAAAAGCACAATCCGGCTTCGGTCAGGCTCAGTGAACGTGTCGATCGCAGCAGTAATTGAATGCCCAGATGATTCTCCAGCTGGCGAATATGCTGGCTGACGGCGGAAGTCGTCATGCCCAATTCTTTTGCCGCCATGCTGAATGCGCCGCAATCCACCACTTTTGAGAAAATGGCCATGCGTTTTAATATATTGCTCATAGTTTGTTAAGCACAACTTAACCAAGATTGTGAGTTATACGGGCTAATAATATAGCACCATCTCTTCTATATTGCCTGAAGCATATAAACGCCGGGCTAGTTATTATTTGCAGGGGGTTTGTCTCTTTTTGATAAATCTTATTGCGCTTATCAATAATACACCCGTGCCACATCGTAACAGGAGCTCATTGTGGACAGCGCGCAGAAAGAAGAAATATCGTTAAAGATCCTACGTGAATTATTGCACTATCGCCGCCGTTTCCCCGGTGACGACACCTCGATTGCCGAAGAAGAGCTGCGGGTCACCCAAGTGCAATTGCCGCGCATTCGGGCATTCATTGAAAACGAACAACGCATTGAGTTCGTGCTGCCGGCCTTTCCGACCAAGTCGCCCAACACCAATAAGGTGATCGGCGCGGTGCCGGACATGGCGGAGCGTTTGTCGCTGATCTTCCTTAACTCGTTATGCCAGCGCATCCAACTCTATTACCCGCCGGGCGCGCATATCGTTATCTGCTCCGACGGCCACGTATTCGGCGATCTGATCCGCGTCAGCGACGAAGCGATCAACCACTATCAGCGTGAGATTGAAAATTTGCTGCATGAAGTGGGTGCGACACACCTGAGCGTGTTCAACCTCGGCGACGTCAAGGGCCTGGCGGAGCACACCGATGACTACGACCTGCTGCGCCGGCTGTTGGTGGACGGTTATGCCGAATCGGAAGAGGCGATCAAGCAACAGCTGATGCGGGATGAGCAAGGATTGATGTTATACCGCGCCATCACGCGCTTCCTGTATGAAGACAGCCAGCTGCCGGGCTACAGCGGTTCCAACGCCGCATTGCAAAAAGACGCCAAACAGCGCGCCTGCGGCGTGATCCAGCGCAGTTGGGCCTGGGGCAACCTGTTGGCACAACATTTCCCGGCGGCGATCCGCCTGTCGATTCACCCGCAGCCGGTCGACAGCCTGAAGATGGGTATCCACATGATGCCGACCAAAGACGATTGGCTGACGCCGTGGCACGGCGTGGCGGCCAACGTGAACGGCCAGTTCGTGCTGATGAAGCGTAAAGACGCGCAGAGCCTGGACGGCGAACTGGTGGAGATCCGCGGCGCGCCGAGCCACTACCTGATCGAACAGCCGCAGGTGGCATAACGCTTTTTGCGCCCGTAATCCTGGCGGGCGCGTTTTTGACGGCACGTTGCCGTGTGAGCAGCACATTCGATGCAAGGAGAATCACCGATGAACAACCAACCGCTTAATTGCCATATCCAACCGAATACCCCGTTCGGCGCGATCCTGACGCCGCAGCATCCGGGGCAAAAGATCGGCGAGCTGCCGGTGGCGGCGCTGCGAGCGCTGGCGCAGGAACACCACTTGCTGGTGCTGCGCGGATTCGACTCCGGTTTCAGCGAGGCGGAAGTCCTGACTCGCTATGCCGAACAGTGGGGCGAGATCATGATGTGGCCGTTCGGTGCGGTGCTGGACGTGAAGGAACATCCGGACGCTAAAGACCATATCTTCGACAGCAGCTATGTGCCGCTGCATTGGGATGGCATGTATAAGCCGACCATCCCCGAGTTCCAGTTGTTCCACTGCGTGGCGGCGCCGTCGCAGGATGAGGGCGGGCGCACCACCTTCGTCGACACCACGCGCCTGTTGGCCAACGCGGACGAAGCGCAGCTGGATCAGTGGCTGGCGGTGTCTATCACCTATCGCATCAAACAAGTGGTGCATTACGGCGGCGAAGTCTGTTCGCCGCTGGTGGTGCAGCACCCGAACGGCAGGGGATTGATCATGCGCTACAATGAACCGCCGACGGAGGGAAAAAAATTCCTCAACCAGCATGCGCTGGAGTATCACGGCGTGCCGGCGCAGCAGCAGGAACAGTTCCACCACACCCTGCAGCAGCATCTGTACGACCCGCGCCACTACTATGCCCACCAGTGGCAACAGGGGGATGTGGTGGTGGCGGACAACTTCTCGCTGCTGCACGGCCGTGAGGGCTTTACCGCCCGTTCCGCGCGCCATTTGCAGCGTGTGCATATTCAGAGCAACCCGGTGTGCGCCAATCTGGCCTTGAAGCCGGCCAACGCAGAAGCGTAAAGGAGCATTATGGCAAGGATACTGATGGCGGCGGTCGCCACTCCGGGGCACGTCTACCCGATGTTAGCTATCGCTCGCCACCTGATCGCGCAAGGGCATCAGGTGCGGGTGATGACCGGCGCGCTGTTTCGCGAACGCGCCGAGGCGGCGGGGGCGAACTTCGTGCCGTTCGACGCGCAGGTGGATTTCGATTATCGCCACCTGGAAGAGCACTTTCCGGCGCGCGCCGCCCTGCCGCCGGGCAATGCGCAGATGGCGCTGGCGCTGAAGGATTTCTTCGCCGCACCGATCCCGCTGCTGGATCGGCAGCTGCGTGCGGCCATCGCCGCCGAACAGACCGATCTGCTGATGGTGGAGAACTGCTTCTACGGCGTGCTGCCGCTGCTGCAGTCCGCCGAGCGGCCGCCGGTCTTCGGTATCGGCGTCACGCCGCTGTCGTATTCTTCGCGCGATGCTATTTTTTATGGCCCGCGTATCCCGCCGGCGCTGCTGCCGCAGGCGTTGACCCGTGAGCAACTGGTGGATGAAGAAACGCGCGTGCTGCTCGATGAAGTACAGCAGAGCTTCGATGCGGCGCTGGTGCAGGCGGGCGGGCAGGCGCTGGATCGCCCGTTCACCGACGCGCTGATCGGTGGCTGCGAGCGTTTCCTGCAGCTGGCTACCACGGCGCTGGAATATGAGCGTGACGATCTGCCGAGCGGTGTACGCTTCGTCGGTCCGCTGCGCAGCGGCGGCCAGCCAGCGGCGGAAGAAACGCTGTGGGAGGTGGATGACCGTCGGCCGTTGGTGATCGTGTCTCAGGGCACGCTGGCCAATGTCGATCTGCATCAGCTGATCGTGCCGACGCTGCAAGCGCTGGCGCATCTGCCGGTGCGGGTGCTGGCCACCACCGGCGGGCGGGCGACGGAAGGGCTGATGGAGGCACTGCCGGGCAACGCCCGAGTGCGGGAGTTTATCTCCTTCGAACGCTGGCTGCCGCAGGCAGCGTTACTGATCACCAATGGCGGTTACGGCTCGATCAATTATGCGCTGGACAGCGGCGTGCCACTGATCGTCGCCGGTACTGGCGAGGACAAGCTGGAGGCGGCCGCGCGCGTGGTGGCCGCCGGCTGCGGCATCAGCCTGCACACCAGCACGCCGAGCGCCGAACAGATCCTGGCGGCGGCGACGCGCATTCTGCAACAGCCGATCTATCGGCAACGCGCGGCGCTGGTGAGTGAGGATTATGCCCGCCACGATGCGCTGACGGCGATCGCCAACGAAGTGGCCGCCATTACCGCCTGACCTCGCCGTTCTCCCTTCTTCAGGCGCCGTTTTCGGCGCCTTTTTTCTGCATTTTTTTGCCATGTAAACTGCATGATTATGTACAATCGTCGCAGGCCGCCAAATCGGTTGAATGTTAATCTCACGACAGCGCCGCTGATGAAAGAAGGGCAATATCATAATTTTCTAATTATGAAATGAATCCTCTGGCGGCGCTGAAGCGGGGCAGTTACCCTGAATCGATAGCCTAATGGGATAGGCGTCAAATCAAGAAGAGAGCAAGCATGAGTGATTCACAAATCCGCATTGCGATTGCGGGCGCCGGCGGCCGGATGGGCCGCCAATTGATCCAGGCGGTGCAGCAGGCGGAAGGCGTGGTGTTGGGGGCGGCGCTATCGCGCCCGGGCTCCAGCCTGGTCGGCGTCGACGCCGGCGAGCTGGCGGGCATCGGTGCCTTGGGCGTCAAGGTCAGCGACAGTTTGGAGAAGGTGGCGAACGAGTTCGATATTTTGATCGACTTCACCCGCCCGGAAAGCACCCGGGGCTACCTGGATTTTTGCGTGGCGCACCACAAGGCGATGGTGATTGGCACTACCGGCTTTGATGACGCCGGCAAACAGGCGATCCGCGATGCGGCGCAGCATATCGGCATCGTGTTCGCCGCCAACTTCAGCGTCGGCGTCAACCTGGTGTTGAAACTGCTGGAGAAGGCCGCGCAGGTGATGGGCGACTATACCGATATCGAAATCGTTGAGGCGCACCACCGCCACAAAGTGGATGCGCCGTCGGGCACGGCGTTGGCCATGGGCGAAGCGATCGCCGGCGCGCTGGGGCGCGACCTGAAAAGCTGCGCGGTCTATGCGCGCGAAGGCCATACCGGCGAACGCGATCCGAAAAGCATCGGCTTTGCCACCATTCGCGCCGGCGACATCGTCGGCGAGCACACCGCGATGTTCGCCGACATCGGTGAACGGGTGGAAATCACCCATAAGGCCTCCAGCCGTATGACTTTTGCCAGCGGTGCGGTGCGTGCGGCTGCCTGGTTGCATAACCGGGATAAAGGTCTGTTTGATATGCGTGACGTGTTGAATTTGGACCAATTATAATTGATTTGAATACCACCGTGATGTGGTTGTATTGGTCGTAATGCTATGATAATCGGGCAATAATTTTATTGTCCTTTTTTTTTAACATGAAAAATGAGGCGTTGGTATTGTTTTGTTGTTGTGGTTGTTGTTTGTAGGTATTTTTGCTGCTAATTATCCCGTTTTTATCCACCGCAGCCAATTTAAGCATCTTTTTTAGCCCGTTCTGGCACCATTTTCCGTCATTCAGCCTCGCAACCGTTTTCCAGCTCCGGTTTTCTGTGTTTTTATCGCCGCTCAAGCCGCATGAGCGGTGAGAACTGCAAAAATAAAACAAAAAATGGCAGTTTGGGTAGACAAGCCAGGCACTCATCATTAAAATGCGCCCAATTTGCCAAAAATTGGCCTCGCGGACGGTTTTTGCATTGATTTAGATCGCGATATCTGAATTAATATGCAAATATTGTGATTGATTATTCCTCGGAGGGTGTTTTGATAAAGTCAGCGCTATTGGTTCTGGAAGACGGAACCCAATTCCACGGTCGGGCCATCGGGGCAGAGGGAACGGCAGTGGGGGAAGTGGTCTTCAATACGTCGATGACCGGTTATCAAGAAATCCTCACTGATCCTTCCTATTCCCGCCAGATCGTTACTCTTACTTATCCTCATATCGGCA
Organism: Serratia marcescens; assembly: GCF_001902635.1. Lineage (GTDB taxonomy): Bacteria > Pseudomonadota > Gammaproteobacteria > Enterobacterales > Enterobacteriaceae > Serratia > Serratia marcescens_F. Next base: position 68,496 of record NZ_MJAO01000005.1, read on the forward strand.
ATGTCGGCACCAATGCTTCCGACGAAGAATCCTCCGCAGTACACGCCCAAGGCCTCGTCATTCGTGACCTCCCGCTGATCGCCAGCAACTACCGCAACGAAGAAAACCTGTCTGACTACCTCAAGCGTCACAACATCGTGGCGATCGCCGATATCGATACCCGTAAATTAACCCGCCTGCTGCGCGAGAAGGGCGCCCAGAACGGCTGCATCATCGCCGCCGATTCGCCGGACGCCGCACTGGCCCTGGCCAAAGCGCAAGGTTTCCCGGGGTTGAAGGGCATGGATCTGGCGAAAGAGGTCACTACCCAAGAGGCTTACAGCTGGCAGCAAGGCAGCTGGACGCTTGAAGGCGACCTGCCTGAAGCCAAAACCGCCGCGGAACTGCCGTTCCACGTGGTGGCTTACGACTACGGCGCCAAGCGCAACATCCTGCGCATGCTGGTGGATCGCGGCTGCCGCCTGACCGTGGTGCCGGCACAGACCCCGGCCGCCGACGTGCTGAAGATGAATCCGGACGGCATCTTCCTGTCCAATGGCCCGGGCGACCCGGAGCCGTGCGACTACGCCATCGCCGCCATCAAACAGTTCCTGGAAACCGACATTCCGGTGTTCGGCATCTGCCTGGGCCACCAGCTGCTGGCGCTGGCCAGCGGGGCGAAAACCATGAAGATGAAGCTCGGCCACCACGGCGGCAACCACCCGGTGAAGGATCTGGACAACAACACCGTGATGATCACCGCGCAGAACCACGGTTTCGCCGTCGATGAAAACAACCTGCCGGCGAACCTGCGCGTCACGCACAAATCGCTGTTCGACCACACGGTGCAGGGCATTCACCGCACCGACAAGGCGGCGTTCAGCTTCCAGGGGCACCCGGAAGCCAGCCCAGGCCCGCACGACGCCGCGCCGCTGTTCGATCACTTTATCGAACTGATTGAGACTTACCGTTCTAACGCCAAATAATCAGGAGCAGTAAAAAATGCCAAAACGTACAGACATAAAAAGCATCCTGATCCTCGGCGCTGGCCCGATCGTCATCGGCCAGGCGTGTGAGTTCGACTACTCGGGTGCCCAGGCGTGTAAAGCGCTGCGCGAAGAGGGTTACCGCGTCATTCTGGTCAACTCCAACCCGGCGACCATCATGACCGACCCGGAAATGGCCGACGCCACCTACATTGAGCCGATCCACTGGGAAGTGGTGCGCAAGATCATCGAAAAAGAGCGCCCGGATGCGGTGCTGCCGACCATGGGCGGCCAGACGGCGCTGAACTGCGCGCTGGAGCTGGAGCGTCAGGGCGTGTTGGCCGAGTTCGGCGTCACCATGATCGGTGCCACTGCCGATGCGATCGACAAGGCCGAAGACCGTCGCCGTTTCGACGTGGCGATGAAGAAAATCGGTCTGGATACCGCGCGTTCAGGTATCGCGCACACGATGGAAGAAGCGCTGGCGGTAGCCGCTGACGTCGGCTTCCCGTGCATCATCCGCCCCTCCTTCACCATGGGCGGCACCGGCGGCGGCATCGCCTACAACCGCGAAGAGTTCGAAGAGATCTGCGAACGCGGTCTGGATCTGTCGCCGACCAATGAGCTGCTGATCGACGAATCGCTGATCGGTTGGAAAGAGTACGAGATGGAAGTGGTGCGTGATAAGAACGACAACTGCATCATCGTCTGCTCGATCGAAAACTTCGATGCCATGGGCATCCACACCGGCGACTCGATCACCGTCGCACCGGCCCAGACCCTGACCGACAAGGAATACCAAATCATGCGCAACGCCTCGATGGCGGTGCTGCGTGAGATCGGCGTCGATACCGGCGGCTCCAACGTGCAGTTCTCGGTCAACCCGAAAACCGGTCGCCTGATCGTTATCGAAATGAACCCGCGCGTGTCGCGCTCTTCGGCGCTGGCGTCGAAAGCCACCGGCTTCCCAATTGCCAAGATCGCCGCCAAGCTGGCGGTGGGCTACACCCTCGATGAGCTGATGAACGACATCACCGGCGGCCGCACCCCGGCGTCGTTCGAACCGTCCATCGACTACGTCGTGACCAAGATCCCGCGCTTCAACTTCGAGAAGTTCGCCGGCGCCAACGATCGCCTGACTACCCAGATGAAGTCGGTCGGTGAAGTGATGGCCATCGGCCGCACCCAGCAGGAGTCGCTGCAAAAAGCACTGCGCGGCCTGGAAGTGGGTGCCACCGGTTTCGACCCGAAAGTGAGCCTGGATGACCCGGAAGCGCTGACCAAAATCCGCCGCGAGCTGAAAGACGCCGGTTCCGACCGCATCTGGTACATCGCCGACGCGTTCCGCGCCGGTCTGTCGGTCGACGGCGTCTTCAACCTGACCAACGTCGACCGCTGGTTCCTGGTGCAAATTGAAGAGCTGGTACGCCTGGAAGAGCAGGTGGCCGAAGCGGGCATCAACGGCCTGAACAAAGCGTTCCTGCGCACCCTGAAGCGCAAGGGCTTCGCCGATGCGCGTCTGGCCAAGCTGGCCGGCGTCGCCGAGAGCGAAATTCGCAAGCTGCGCCACAGCCACGGCCTGCACCCGGTGTATAAGCGCGTGGATACCTGCGCGGCGGAATTTGCCACCGACACCGCCTACATGTACTCCACTTATGAAGAAGAGTGCGAGTCCAACCCGACCAACGACCGGCCGAAAGTGATGGTGCTGGGCGGCGGGCCGAACCGTATCGGCCAGGGCATCGAGTTCGACTACTGCTGTGTGCACGCCTCGCTGGCGCTGCGCGAAGACGGTTACGAGACCATCATGGTCAACTGCAACCCGGAAACCGTCTCCACCGACTACGACACCTCCGACCGTCTGTACTTCGAGCCGGTGACGCTGGAAGACGTACTGGAAATCGTGCGCATCGAGAAGCCGAAGGGCGTTATCGTACAGTACGGCGGCCAGACCCCGCTGAAGCTGGCGCGCGAGCTGGAAGCCGCGGGCGTGCCGGTCATCGGTACCAGCCCGGACGCTATCGACCGCGCCGAAGACCGCGAGCGTTTCCAGCAGGCGGTTAACCGTCTGGGCCTGAAGCAGCCGGCCAACGCCACCGTCACCGCCATCGAACAGGCGGTGGAGAAGGCGGCGGGCATCGGCTATCCGCTGGTGGTGCGTCCTTCCTACGTGCTGGGCGGCCGGGCGATGGAAATCGTCTATGACGAAACCGACCTGCGCCGCTACTTCCAGACCGCGGTCAGCGTGTCCAACGATGCGCCGGTGCTGCTGGACCGCTTCCTGGACGATGCGGTGGAAGTGGACGTCGACGCCATCTGCGACGGCGAGCGCGTGCTGATTGGCGGCATCATGGAACACATCGAGCAGGCGGGCGTGCACTCCGGCGACTCCGCATGTTCGCTGCCGGCGTACACCCTGAGCCAGGAAATTCAGGATGTGATGCGTCGCCAGGTGGAAAAACTGGCGTTCGAGCTGCAGGTGCGCGGCCTGATGAACGTGCAGTTTGCGGTGAAAGACAACGAAGTCTACCTGATTGAAGTCAACCCGCGCGCCGCGCGTACCGTGCCGTTCGTCTCCAAAGCGACCGGCGTGCCGCTGGCTAAAGTGGCCGCGCGCGTAATGGCGGGCAAAACGCTGGCTGAGCAGGGCGTGACTGAAGAGATCATCCCGCCGTACTACTCGGTGAAAGAAGTGGTGCTGCCGTTCAACAAATTCCCGGGCGTCGACCCGATTCTGGGGCCGGAAATGCGCTCTACCGGGGAAGTGATGGGCGTGGGCCGCACCTTCGCGGAAGCGTTCTCCAAAGCGATGCTGGGCAGCAACTCGGGCATGAAGAAACAGGGCCGCGCGCTGCTGTCGGTGCGCGAAGGCGACAAAGCCCGCGTGGTCGATTTGGCCGCCAGCCTGCTGAAGCAGGGCTTCGAGCTTGACGCGACCCACGGCACCGCCGTAGTGCTGGGTGAAGCGGGCATCAACCCGCGCCTGGTCAACAAGGTGCACGAAGGGCGTCCGCACATCCAGGACCGTATCAAGAATGGCGAATACACCTACATCGTCAACACCACGGCCGGCCGTCAGGCGATTGAGGATTCCAAGCTGATTCGCCGCAGCGCCCTGCAGTACAAGGTGCACTACGACACCACGCTGAACGGCGGCTTCGCCACCGCGATGGCGCTGAAAGCGGATCCGACCGAGCAGGTCACGTCGGTGCAGGAAATGCACGCGCGCATCGGCAAGTAACCGCGCGATAACGCTACACCAGGGGCGCTGCAGATGCAGCGCCCTTTTTTATTCAGCGAATTTGTCGGCTGGCGTTAAAAATTTCCGCTATCAATCAGTGGGCAAACTGTCACCCTGTGTGATTGGTATATGCTTGGTGTATTGGCAAGGAACGAAGGAACGACGACAACAATGATTCTGATAATTTACGCTCACCCATATCCCCGGCATTCGCATGCCAATCAGCGCCTGTTGCAGGCGGTGAGGGATCTGCCCGAGGTGGAGGTGCGCTCGTTGTATGAGCTGTACCCCGATTTCAATATCGACATCAACGCCGAACAGCGGGCGCTGGAGCGCGCTGACCTGGTGGTGCTGCAGCATCCGATGCAGTGGTACAGCCTGCCGCCGCTGTTAAAGCTGTGGATAGACAAAGTGTTGGAGCACGGCTGGGCCTACGGTCATGACGGCAATGCGCTGGTGGGCAAAGACTGCCTGTGGGCGGTGACCAGCGGCGGCGATGAGCACCATTTCGAGCTGGGTGACTTTCCCAATTTCGCCGCGCTGGCGCAGCCGCTGCAGGCCACGGCGATCTATTGCGGCATGCACTGGCAGCCCTATTTCGCCGTGCACAATACCTTTACCTGCAACGAGCCGGCGCTGCTCGCCGCCGGTGAAGCCTACCGTCAGCGATTGGTCGATTACCTGATGGAATATGCCGAAGCGGAAACGCGGGAGGCCAGCCATGGATAACCACCACATGATGATAGAGGGGCTGATCTATCTCGGTTCCGCGGCGCTATTCGTGCCGATCGCGGTGCGGCTGGGACTGGGCTCGGTGCTGGGTTACCTGATCGCCGGCTGCATCATCGGCCCCTGGGGGCTGAAACTGGTGTCGGACGCCGAATCGATCCTGACCTTCGCCGAGATCGGCGTGGTGCTGATGCTGTTTATCATCGGCCTGGAGCTGGATCCCAAGCGGCTGTGGACGCTGCGCGCCTCGGTGTTCGGCGGCGGTAGCATTCAGATGGTGGGCTGCGGCCTGGCGCTGAGCGCCTTCTGTTACTTCCTCGGCCTCAACTGGAAAGTGGCGCTGCTGATCGGCCTGACGCTGGCGCTCTCTTCCACCGCCATCGCCATGCAGGCGATGAGCGAACGCAACCTGACGCCGTCGCCGATCGGCCGCAGCGCGTTTGCGGTGCTGCTGTTCCAGGACATCGCGGCGATCCCGCTGGTGGCGATGATCCCGCTGCTGGCCAGCAGTGGCGCCACCACCACGCTGGGCGCTTTCGTGCTGTCGGCGGCCAAGGTGGTGGGCGCGTTGACGATCGTGGTGCTGCTCGGCCGCTACGTCACCCGCCCGCTGCTGCACTTCGTCGCCCGTTCGGGTATGCGCGAAGTGTTCAGCGCCGTGGCGCTGTTCCTGGTGTTTGGCTTCGGTATCCTGCTGGAGATGGCCGGGTTGTCGATGGCGATGGGGGCGTTCCTTGCCGGGGTGCTGCTGGCGAGCTCGGAATACCGCCACGCGCTGGAGAGTGACATTCAGCCGTTCAAAGGGCTGCTGTTGGGGCTGTTCTTTATCGGCGTCGGCATGTCGATCGACTTTGGCACGCTGTTCCATCACCCGCTGCTGATCGCCTCGCTGCTGCTGGGCTTTATGCTGATCAAGGCGGCGCTGCTGTGGCTGATCGGGCCGTTGCTCGGGGTGCCGAAGCGCCAGCGCGGCCTGTTCGCCATTCTGCTGGGGCAGGGCAGTGAATTCGCCTTCGTGATCTTCAGCGCCGCGCAGCTGGCCGGCGTACTGCCGGTCGAATGGGCCAAGTCGCTGACGCTGGCGGTGGCGCTGTCGATGGCGGCCACCCCGCTGCTGTTGGTGATCGCCGCGCAGCTGGAGAAAAACGCGCCGAAAGAGGAGCGCCCGGCGGACGTGATCGACGACGAGAACGCCAGCGTGATCATCGCCGGTTTCGGCCGCTTCGGCCAGATCGCCGGTCGTTTACTGTTGGCCAACGGTGTACACACCGTGGTGCTGGACCACGATCCGGACCATATCGAGACGCTGCGCAAATTCGACACCAAGGTATTCTACGGCGACGCCACGCGCGCCGATCTGCTGGAGGCCGCCGGTGCTGCCCACGCCAAGGTGTTGATCAACGCCATCGACGACGTGGAGGACAGCCTGGAGCTGACTGAGCTGGCCAAGCAGCACTTCCCGCACCTGAAAGTGGTGGCGCGGGCGCGCGATGTCGACCACTGGTATCAACTGCGGCAGCTGGGGGTCGAGAACCCGGAGCGCGAAACCTTCGAAAGTTCGCTGCGCATCGGGCGTGAGGCGTTGGAGCTGTTAGGGTTGGATGCCTATGAGGCGCGCGAGAAAGCGGATACTTTCCGCCGCTATAACCTGAAGATGCTGGAAGATACGCTGGATAACTACCAGGATACCGAGTTCCGTATCGCCAGCCTGCAGCGGGCCAAGGAAATGCTCAGTGCGGCCATCGAGCAGGATAAAAATCGACTGGCGCGGGCGCAGCAGACCGGCTGGCGCGGCAGTATCGACGGCAAGGCGCCGGAGGATGAAGTGGTGGAAGCCAAAGGATGACAGCAGGGGCGCCGTGATGGCGCCCCGTTTTTTTCTCAGCTCAGCGCGACCTTGATGCCTAAGGCGATCAGCATACCGCCCAGCAGTTTGTCGACGATCTTCTGGGTTTTTTCCAGCCCGCGGCGCACTGGCCCGCTCTGGATCAGGAACACCAGCAGTGGCCACCAGATGACCGACAGGCCGAGGATAATCCCCGCGTACCACAGCTTGTCGCCCAAACCGGAATCGATTTGCAGCACTTGGGTGAATACCGCCAGGAAGAACAGGGTGGCTTTCGGGTTCAGCAGGTTGCACAGGTAGCCTTGCACAAAGGCGCTCTTCAGGCTGACCTGTTGCTGCGGCAGATTGCTGACGTTCATTTTGCCGCCGCCGCGCGACAGCAGCGCCTGGATGCCGATCCACACCAGATAGATCGCCCCGGCGTATTTCAGCAGGTTAAACAGCCACGGCGTGGTGGTGATCACCACCGCCAGCCCGGCAACGCAGTAGGACATGTGGGTGGCGACGCCGCAGATCACGCCGAAGGCGGTCATCATGGCCGCCAGCCGTGGATAGCGGGCGGCGTTTTTGATCACCAGGAAAAAATCCGGGCCGGGGGAGAGCATGCCGAGGGCAGCGATGCCGGCGACGAACAGCGAAGTTTCAAGCATGGGAGGCGTCTCGCGCAAAAGACAGAGTTCTGGCGATAATAACGCCGCTTCCTCTGATGCGCATCAACCCAATGAGGTATTGTTAGGCTCTATGATAATTATTCATCTACCGCCAATGACGGAGCACCATGCAGCAGACTACCGCCACAGACATGCCGGAACCGCACCGGCAACAGCGTGAAATCACCCGACTGTGCATTCAATGTGCGCTGCTGCTGTTGCAGCACGGCGCCGAGAGCACGGTGGTGGAGCAACTGTCGACCCGCCTGGGGCTGGCGCTGGGGATGGACAGCGTGGAAAGCTCGATCTCCGCCAATGCGGTAGTGTTGACCACCCTCAGCCACGGCGCCTGCCTGACCACTACCCGCAAGAACGTCGATCGCGGCATCAATATGCAGATGGTGACCGAGGTGCAGCATATCGTGATCCTTGCCGAGCACCGGCTGGCGGATGCGCACGACGTGGCGCGCCGCTTTGAAAAAATACGCCCGCTGCGCTACCCACGCTGGCTGGTGGTACTGATGGTGGGATTGTCATGCGGTTGTTTCAGCATGCTCAACGGTGGTGGCGGCGACGCTTTCCTGGTGACCTTTATCGCCAGCGGCGCGGCGATGCTGGTGCGCCAGATCCTCACCGCCCGCCATATGAATCCGCTGATCAACTTTTGCCTGACGGCGTTTGTCGCTACCTCGATCTCTGGACTGCTGCTGCGCCTGCCGGCGTTTAAAGACACCTCGAGCGTGGCGATGGCCGCCAGCGTGTTGTTGCTGGTGCCGGGCTTCCCGTTGATTAACGCGGTGGCCGACATGTTCAAAGGGCACGTCAATACCGGTTTGGCGCGTTGGGCGATGGCCAGCCTGCTGACGCTGGCCACCTGCATCGGCGTGGTGATGGCGATGGCGCTGTGGGATCTGCGAGGGTGGGCATGAGTCTGTTGTGGGCCTTGTTGCAGGACATGCTGCTGGCGGCGGTGCCGGCGTTGGGCTTCGCCATGGTGTTCAACGTGCCGCTGCGCGCGCTGCGTTATTGCGCGTTATTAGGCGCATTGGGGCACGGTTCGCGCATGTTGCTGATGCACGCCGGCATGAATATCGAATGGGCGTCGTTTCTGGCGGCGATCCTGATCGGCGTCATCGGCATCTACTGGTCGCGCTGGCTGCTGGCGCACCCGAAGGTGTTTACCGTGGCGGCGGTGATCCCGATGTTTCCCGGCATTTCCGCCTATACCGCGATGATCACGGTAGTGGAGATTTCGCACCTTGGTTACAGCGAAGCGCTGATGGCGACGATGGTAACCAACTTCCTCAAGGCCTGTTTTATCGTCGGCGCCTTGTCGATCGGCCTGTCGTTGCCGGGCCTATGGTTGTACCGTAAACGCCCCGGCGTGTGAAATTTTCCGGCGGCGGTTCGTTGGCTATTAGATTGGCTGATAAGAGCTATCTTATATATTCATCTTGCTTGATTAGCCTATCGACGGCAGATAGGCCTTTACGTATAGTGTCACCAATTTTGCTGCCTACACAGGGTTAAACAATGATTATCAGCCTGATCGCTGCCTTGGCGGCGGATCGCGTCATTGGCATGGAAAACGCCATGCCGTGGCACTTGCCGGCGGACCTCGCGTGGTTTAAACGCAACACGTTGAATAAGCCGGTTATTATGGGCCGCAAGACCTTCGAGTCCATCGGCCGCCCGCTGCCGGGCCGCCACAATATCGTTTTGAGCAGCCGCCCAGGCAACGATGCCGGGGTGACCTGGGCGACGTCGCTGGATGAGGCGCTGGCCGCCGCCGGCGACGTGGAAGAGGTGATGGTGATCGGCGGTGGGCGCATTTATACCCAGCTGCTGCCGCGTGCCGATCGTCTGTACCTGACGCACATCGACGCCGAAGTCGGCGGCGATACCCACTTCCCGGATTACGAGCCGGACGAGTGGGAGACGTCGTTCAGCGAGTTCCACGATGCCGACGATCTGAATTCGCACAGCTACTGCTTCGAGATCCTGCAGCGCCGCTGATTTCAGCGCGTTAGCCAACTCTCCCCGAGGGCGCAAGCAATTGCGCCCTCGGTCTTTTTACGTCTGTCATCCGTAACCTTTCCGTCACATTTCCTGATTAGTATGAAGCCCAACTCCGAGCGCCCCGGCAACTCTGGTGAATCTTGATCGCGGCGCCATGACTAAAAAGGAAAACACGCTATGACCAAGCACATTGAGCAATTAGACGCCGATCGCCTGATCGATCCCGCTCGCCGCAAGCTGCTGCTCGGCAGCGCCGGCGCCGTCGGCCTGGCCGGTTTTCTCGGCGGCGGCATCTGGTCGGTCTCCGCCGAGGCGTTAGCCGAGGATCTGCCGCCGAACACGCTGCTGGGCTTTCAGGGCATCGCCGCGTCTACCGCCGATGAGGTGACGATTGCGTCGGGCTACCGCGCCGAGGTGTTGATCTCTTGGGGAGAACCGCTGGTGGATGGCGCGCCGGCCTTCGATCCGCAGGGCAACAACAGCGCCGCCGATCAGGAAAAGCAGTTTGGTGATAATAACGACGGCATGAGCTTCTTCCCGATCGACGATCGCCACGGCGTCATGGCCATCAATAACGAATACGTCAACGAGCAGTATCTGTTCGCCCACGGCGGCACCAAGGCTACCAGTCTGGAAGAGGTGCGCAAATCGCAGGCGGCGCACGGCGTCTCCATCGTGGCGGTGAAGCGCGTCGGCGATGGCCAGCGTTGGGAAGTGGAACGCCCGTCGCGCTATAACCGCCGCATCACCGCCAACAGCGAAATGCAGTTCAGCGGCCCGGCCGCCGGGCATCCGTTATTGCAGACCGCCGCCGATCCGAGCGGCCGCAAGGTACTGGGCACCTTCGGCAACTGCGCCAACGGCAAGACGCCGTGGGGCACTTACCTGACCTGCGAAGAAAACTTCGATACTTACTTCGGCACTCATCAGGCCGATTACCAAACCACGCCGGAACAGAAGCGCTACACGCTGAAGGCCAGCGAGCCGGAGCGCAACTGGCCGGACTATGACGAGCGCTTCGACGTGGCGAAGAACCCCAACGAATTCAACCGCCACGGTTGGATCGTGGAGATCGATCCGCTGAATCCGACGTCGACGCCGATCAAGCACACCGCGCTGGGCCGCTTCAAGCATGAGAACGCGGCGGTGACCGTGGCCAAAGACGGCCGTCTGGTGGTGTATATGGGCGACGACGAGCGCGGCGAGCACATCTATAAGTACGTCTCCAAAGGCGTGGTCGACGCTGCCAATCCGGCTAACAATCGCACGCTGCTGGACGAGGGGACGCTGTATGTGGCGCAGTTCGACGGCGACGAAGCCGGTACGCCGCTGAAGGGGAAAGGGCGCTGGATCGCGCTCGAGTTCGGCAAAAACGGCCTGACGCCGGAGAACGGCTTCCGCGACGAGGCCGAAGTGCTGATCTTCGCCCGCAAGGCGGCGCAGCAGGTCGGCGCGACCAAAATGGATCGTCCGGAGTGGATCGCGGTGAACCCGCATGACGGGCGCGCGTACTGCACGCTGACCAACAACAGCAAGCGCGGCGAGGAAGGGATGCCGCTGAACGCCGCCAACCCGCGGCCGAACAATATCTATGGCCAGATTATTCGCTGGGACGAAGGCGGTGACGCCACCGCCGGCACCTTTGCCTGGGACATGTATGCGCTGTGCGGCAATCCGATCGCCCATCCGGAAGGCGTCAACCGCGGCACGCCGAACATCACGGCGGACAACACCTTCAACAGCCCGGACGGGCTGGGCTTCGATCGCGCCGGCCGCCTGTGGATCCTCACCGACGGCAAGTACAGCAACAAGGGGGATTATGTCGGGCAGGGCAACAACCAGATGCTGGTGGGCGATCCGGCCAGCGGCGAGATCCGCCGTTTTATGGTGGGGCCGAAGTCCTGTGAACTGACCGGCATCACCTTCACCCCGGACTACAAAACGATGTTCGTCAACGTGCAGCACCCGGGGGAAGAGGGGGATTCGCACTTCCCGAACAACAGCCTGCGCCCGCGTTCATCGGTGCTGATGATCACGCGTGAAGATGGCGGGGTGATTGGGGCGTAAGGTGGTAAAGAGAACAAAGGCGGCCACGGGCCGCCTTTATATTTTCAGAACGCGGCTAATCTGCCGGCGTGGTCAGGCGCTGCGCCACGGCTGGCGGGTTGGGTAAAGTAGCGGCGGTCTTCCCAGCGCAGCATCGTCAGATCGCCGCCCCAGCAGCAGCCGGTATCCAGCCCGATCACGCCTTCCGGCGTGCCTTTGCCTTCCAGCGAGGCCCAGTGGCCGAAAATGATGGTGTATTCCGGATCCACCAGGCGCGGCAGTTCGAACCACGGCTTTAACGGCGCCGGCGCGCTGCCTGGCGCATCTTTGCAGATCATGTCGAGCTGACCGTTGGGGAAGCAGTAGCGCATGCGTGTCAGCGCATTGGTGCTGAAACGCAGGCGCGCCAGGCCGCTCAGTTCTGGCGACCAGTTGTTCGGCATGTCGCCGTACATGGCGTCGAGGAACAGCGGATAGCTGTCGCTGCTCAGTACGGCTTCCACTTCGCGCGCGCATATTTTCGCGGTGTCGATATCCCACTGTGGGGTGATGCCGGCGTGCGCCATCACCAGCTTCAGTTCGTCGTCCACCTGCAGCACCGGCTGGCGGCGCAGCCAGTTGATCAGCTCGTCGGCGTCCGGCGCCTCCAGCAGCGGGGTGATGCGATCTTTGGGTTTGTTGCGGCTGATGCCGGCGTAGACCGCCAGCAGGTGCAGATCGTGGTTGCCCAGCACCATGCGCACCGCCGGGCCGAGCGAGCGCACGTAGCGCAGCACGTCCAGCGAGGCGGGACCGCGCGCGACCAGATCGCCGGTCAGCCACAGCCGATCGCGCTCGGGATCGAAAGCAACCTGGGCCAGCAGCGACTGCAGTTCATCGAAACAGCCGTGAACGTCGCCGATAAGGTATGTCGACATAATTAATGGATCAGCGTTGGAATGGCTAAGCGGAACACGGGAATAGCGGTGCGGAACGGCTGACCCTGGTGGTCAACCATTTCGTAATGGCCTTCCATGGTGCCCAGCGGCGTTTCCAGAATGGCGCCGCTGGTGTATTGAAACTCTCCGCCGGGCGGAATGACGGGCTGTTCGCCGATCACCCCTTCGCCCTGAACTTCGGTTTGGCGGCCGTTGCTGTTGGTGATCAGCCAGTAACGGCCCAGCAATTGCACGTTGGTCCGCCCCAGATTGCGGATGGTGATGGTATAGGCGAAGACGTAACGCTCTTCTTCAGGGATCGACTGTGATTCCACATAGATGCTCTGAACCTGAATACACACGCGGGGCGAATCAATCATGACAACAACTCCTTTATTGCTGCGGCGCCGGGTTGGCTGACAGCCAGTTCGCCAGCTTGCAGTACTGCGCCACAGAAATATTCTCTGCTCTGAGCGAAGGATCGACACCCAGTTCCGTCAGCTGCTCCGGCGTGAACAGGTCGCCCAGGCTATTACGGATGGTTTTCCGCCGCTGGTTGAACGCCTGCGTGGTGATGCGGCTCAGCATGCGCACGTCGCCTACCGGGTTCGGCAGCACGCGGTGCGGCACCAGGCGCACCACGGCGGAATCGACCTTCGGCGGCGGTGCGAACGCGGTCGGCGGCACTTCCAGCACCGGAATGACGTTGCAGTAGTACTGCGCCATCACGGTCAAACGCCCGTAGGCCTTGCTGTTCGGGCCGGCCACCAGACGGTTGACCACTTCTTTCTGCAACATAAAGTGCATGTCGCGGATTGCCTGAGTATAGCTGAAAAGGTGGAACATCAGCGGCGTCGAAATATTGTACGGCAGGTTACCAAATACGCGCAGCGGTTGGCCAGCTTCCTCGGCCAATTCGGCGAAATTCACCGTCATGGCGTCCTGCTGGCGAATGGTCAGTTTGTCTTTCAGCTGTGGGTGGTTCTCCAGCCGGGTGGCCAGATCGCGGTCCAGTTCGATCACCGTCATGCGGTCCATGCGTGCGCCGACCGGCTCGGTCAAGGCGCCCAGACCGGGGCCGATCTCGACCACCGCTTCGCCCGGCTGCGGGTGAATGGCGGAAACAATGCTATCGATGACAAACTGATCGGTTAAAAAGTTTTGTCCAAAGCGTTTGCGGGCAAAGTGCCCTTGGTGGACTCTGTTATTCATTACAATTAATTATCATTTTAATGGCGAGATTCAGGGCCGTCTTGAAGCTGCCGACATCGGCGGTGCCGGTGCCGGCCAGTTCCAAAGCGGTGCCGTGGTCGACCGAGGTGCGTATAAAAGGCAAACCGAGGGTGATATTCACCGCGCGGCCGAACCCTTGGTATTTTAGCACCGGCAGCCCCTGATCGTGATACATCGCCAGCACTGCATCGGCATCTTGCAGATATTTGGGCTGGAACAGGGTGTCCGCCGGCAGCGGGCCGATCAGATGGATGCCGTCAGCACGCAGCGCGTCGAGCGCCGGGATGATGGTGTCTATCTCTTCATGCCCCATATGGCCGCCTTCCCCGGCGTGGGGGTTCAGGCCGCAGACGTAGATGTGCGGCTGAGCGATGCCAAATTTGGTTTTCAGATCGTGGTCGAGGATGCGGATGACTTCGAACAGGCTCTGCTGCGTGATGGCGCCCGGCACCGCCAGCAGCGGCAGGTGGGTGGTCGCCAGCGCGACGCGCAGCTCTTCGGTCGCCAACATCATCACCACGCGATCGCAGTGGCTGCGATCGGCAAAGAATTCGGTATGGCCGATAAATGGCACGCCGGCGTCGTTGATCACGCCCTTGTTCACCGGGCCGGTGATCAGCGCGGCGAATTCGCCGTTCAGGCAGCCGTCGCAGGCGCGCGCCAGAGTTTCCACCACGTAGGCGCTGTTGCCGACGCTCAGCTCACCGGCGGTGACCGGCTGAGCGAGCGGGACCGGCAGCACGGTAAGCGTGCCGGCGCGCTGCGCCTGAGCCGGTTGCTGCGGCTGATAGTCGCGCAGCGTCAGCGGCAGGCCCAGGTGTTGGGCGCGCTCAAGCAGCAGGGCCGGATCGGCACACACCACCAGCTCAACAGGCCAATCCTGTTGCGCCAGCGCCGCGACCAAATCCGGCCCTACCCCGGCGGGTTCGCCGGGGGTGATGACGACGCGTTTATTGCTGCGCATCGCTGCCATCGAGGATCTTCACGTAAGCCTGGGCGCGCTGCTCCTGCATCCAGGTCTGCGCTTCTTCGGCGAACTTGCGGTTGAACAGCATGCGATACGCGCGATCTTTCTGTGCGGCGTCGGTCTTATCTACCTGACGGGTATCCAGCAGCTGAATCAGGTGCCAGCCGAAGGAGGAGTGTACCGGTGCGCTGACCTCACCTTTGCTCAGCTTCAGCAACGCATCGCGGAAGGCCGGGTCATAGATGTCCGGAGAAGCCCAGCCCAGATCGCCGCCCTGCATGGCGGAACCCGGATCCTGCGACAGCTGTTTAGCTTCGTCGGCAAACTTGGCGCGGCCGCTCTTGATCGCTTCCGCGACGGATTGCAGCTTGGCGCGCGCCTGATCGTCGGTCAATACCACAGACGGTTTCAGCAGGATGTGACGGGCGTGCACTTCGGTGACCGACACCGACTGGCTGGCGCCGCGGATGTCGTTCACTTTCAGGATGTGGAAGCCGACGCCGGAACGGATTGGGCCGACGACGTCGCCTTTCTTGGCGCTGACCAGGCGTTCAGCGAACAGGGTCGGGATCTCTTGCAGCTTGCCCCAGCCCATGTTGCCGCCTTTCAGCGCCTGGGAATCGGCGGAGTAGGTGATCGCCAGCTTGCCGAAGTCGGCGCCGCTGTTGATCTCACCCACCAGGCGTTTGGCCAGTTCTTCCGCTTTGTCGACCTGTTGCTGCGACGGGTTCTCCGGCAGTGGGATCAGGATGTGGCTGATGTTCATTTCGGTGTCGCTGCCGTTCTGCGCGCCCACCTGCTTCGCCAACGCGTCCACTTCCTGCGGCAGAATGGTGACGCGGCGGCGCACTTCGTTGTTGCGCACTTCGGAGATCAGCATCTCTTTGCGGATCTGCGCGCGATAGGTGTTGTAGTTCAACCCTTCGTAAGACAGGCGGCTGCGCAGCTGATCGACGCTCATCTTGTTTTGCGCGGCGATGTTGGCGATTGCCTTGTCCAGATCGGCGTCGGAAACGGCGATGCCCATTTTCTTGGCCATCTGCAGTTGGATGTTATCCATGATCAGACGTTCGATGATCTGATGGCGCAGCGTCTTGTCGTCCGGCAGTTGTTGGCCGGCCTGCTGGGCGTTGAGTTTCACCGACTGCAACAGACCGTTGACGTCGCTCTCGAGTACCACGCCGTTATCCACGACGGCGGCGACTTTATCCACTTCTTGGGGTGCTGCGAACGCGGCATTGGCGCAAACCACCAATCCGAGAATAAGCGTTCTCCAGTTCTTCATACATTTCCCATTATGTAATCCGCAAATGCGGGTGAAAGTTCTCGTTTTCAAAGTGTTGCAAAGCGTCAGAATGCGCGTTGATACGGCAAAATGCCGGAGCGCAGCATTTCTGCGGAACCGAGACTATGATCGCTGCTCAGGCCGCGCAGTTCGACGTTGAACGAAACTCTGTTGTCGTAAACGCTGGTATTGTTGCTGTAGTTCCAGTCGGTGATCTTGCGCTCATAGCCCAGGGTCACCGCCCAGCAGCAGGTGTTGTACTTCAGCCCCACCAGCTGATCGGCGGATTGTTTGGCGCGGGTGTCGTAGTAATACGCCCCGACCACCGCCCAACGATCGGCGATCGGCCAGCTGCCGGTGATACCCACCTGCGAGATGCCGTCCTGGAAGGCTGGTACCGTTTTGGTATTCAACGCCGTCTGGATATATTCCGGCGTGGCGTAACGGTAGTTCAGCTGCACCACGCGCTCGGCATCCTGGCGGTATTCCACCACGCCGTTGCCCAGCGAGACGCTGTTCAGGCGGGTGTCGTACTGCAGGCCGCCGCGCAGGCCCCAACGATCGTCGATTTTCCAATAGGTATCGCCGGCCCAGGCCAGGCTGCCGGTATTGTCGTTGTTATCGAAGCTCGTCATCCGGTCGCCGGTGCGCGAACGGCTGAAGTAGTAGATTTGACCCACGGAAGCGTTAAAACGTTCAACCAGCGCGTCATCATAAATACGCGTGGTCAAACCGGTGGACATGCGGTTCTGCGAAGCGATGCGATCCAGGCCGCTGTAAGTGCGGTCGCGGAACAGGCCGGAGTAGTCGGTCTGCAGCAGCGTGGTGTCGTAGGTGTAGATATTGCTCTGGTCGCGGTACGGCACGTACAGGTACTGCACGCGCGGTTCCAGCGTCTGGGTGGCGCCTTCGGCCCAGATCATCGGCCGTTCGAATATCAGTTTGCCGTCGACCTTGAACTGCGGCAGCACGCGGTTGACCGAGTCATCGAGTTTTGGTACCTCATCTGCGATGACTTGATTGCGCAGGGCGTAGTTGGCGGCGAAACCGTCAGGAATATCCTGCTGGTAGTGGGTCGCCATCAGCTTGGCTTCGGTGTTCAGGCTGGCCCAACCGTTGGTGAGCGGCAGGTTGAGCGTCGGTTCCATATGCAGACGAGTGGCGTCCGGGCTATATGGGTTGACGCTGGTGAACTTGGCCGCCTGGCCGTAAATATGGAAATCGAACGGACCGAGGTCGTTTTTGTAGTAGTTCAGATCCAGCTGCGGCTGCACCTTGTAGGTATTCGACTGCGTACGATCGGTGGTGTCGAAGATCTGGAACTGCTTGGAACTCAGCGTGGCGTTCCAGTTTTCGTTGGCGTAGCCGAGGCTGAATTTCTGCGTGGCATAACCGTCGGTGGTGGAACCGTACTTGGAGTCCAGATCGGTGAAGTATTTGTAATCGCTGACCTTGGTGTAGTCGACGTTGAAGCGCCACACCTTATCCATCACGCCGTTGTGGTTCCAGTAGAACAGCCAGCGTTTGCTGTCGTCATTGTCTTTGCCGTACTCTTTGTCGTCCGGCAGCCAGTCGAACTCCATCAGGCCGAGGCCCGGCTGCACCAGATAGCGGAATTCGTTCTGCCACTGCAGGCCGCGCTTGGACATATAGTGCGGCGTGATGGTGGCATCGTAGTTCGGCGCGATGTTCCAGTAATACGGCACCATGAACTCGAAGCCGTTGTTGCTGCCGTACTTGGCGTTCGGGATCAGGAAGCCGGAGCGGCGCTTGTCGCCGACCGGCAGCTGCAGGTACGGGCTGTAGAAGACTGGCACGCCACCGATGCGGAAACGGGCGTTCCAGACTTCCGCCACCTGCTCTTCGCGATCGTGGATCACTTCGGAACCGACCACGCTCCAGCTGTCGTCGCCCGGCAGGCAGGAGGTAAAGGTGCCGTTTTCCAAAATGGTGTAACGGTTGGCGCCGCGCATTTTCATCTTGTCGGCGTCGCCGCGCCCCTGACGGCCTACCATTTGGTAGTCGCCTTCATAGACGTCGGTATCTTTGGTATTCAGGTTAGACCAGGCCTTCGGGCCTTTCAGTTTGATCTGATTGTCGCTGTAGTGTACGTCGCCGGTGGCGGTGACGGTGCGTACCGGCTCTGTCTGGCCGGGGTTTTGCGTCTGGTTCAGCTCAACTTCTTTGGCGGTCAGGGTACTGTTGCCCTGCTCGACGCGCACGTTGCCGCTGAACAGGGCGCTTTTCGGGTAGTCGGCGCGCGAGTCGTCGGCATTAATGGTCACCGGCTGGCTGTTTGGATCGCCGCTGACCAGGGGCTTGTCGTAAACAGGAACGCCAAGCATGCATTGCTCGGCCAGATCAGCCAGCGCATGCTGACTGTAGAGTGCCGTCCAAATCATCGTGGCCAGCAGTGTTGGGAAACTTTTTTTCATACGCGGTTTTGGTGTTCCGTCATCAGAGGCGTCATGTCCGGCAAACGGTCAGAGACTATATTACTCATCTGCGTTGCGCTAGTGCTAAATCCAGCCGTTTACTTGCGTCGTCGTTAGGCGCAAAGATAAATGACAGGTATGATAATCCAAATTCTGGGAAAAATCGCCTGCACCCTTTCCTGAAGCGAAGGGGGAGAGGCGGCTTTCGGCATGATAATTGAGGAGTATATGCAGTATTGGGGAAAACTGCTCGGCGTCATCGTCGCCATCTGGTCTGGCGCGGGATTCTGGGGTGTAGTTCTGGGGCTGATTATCGGTCATATGATCGATACGGCGCGCAGCAACAAGCGCAGCCGGGGGTTCTTCACCGACCAGCAAACGCGGCAAACGCTGTTTTTCCGCACCACTTTTCAGGTGATGGGCCACCTGACCAAATCCAAAGGACGCGTTACCGAGGCGGATATCCAGATCGCCAGCCTGTTCATGGATCGCCTGCAGCTGCACGGCGAAGCGCGCACTGCGGCGCAGCAGGCATTCCGCGAGGGCAAACAGAGCCAGTTCCCGCTGCGCGAGACGCTGCAGCAGTTCCGCAGCATCTGTTTCGGTCGCTTCGATTTGATTCGGATGTTTCTGGAAATTCAGATTCAGGCGGCGTTCGCCGACGGCTCGCTGCACCCGAATGAACGTCAGGTGCTGTACGTCATTGCCGAAGAATTGGGCATTTCGCGTGCGCAGTTCGATCAGTTCCTCAGCATGATGGAGGGCGGGCGCCAGTTCGGCGGCGGTCAGCAGGGCGGGTATTCGCAGGGCGGCTATCAGCAGGCGCAGCGCGGCCCGACGCTCGAGGATGCGTGCAAGGTGCTGGGCGTCAGCAGCAGTGACGACGCCACCACCATCAAGCGCGCCTACCGCAAGCTGATGAGCGAACACCATCCGGATAAGCTGGTGGCGAAGGGCTTGCCGCCGCAGATGATGGAAATGGCCAAGCAGAAAGCGCAGGAGATCCAGGCGGCGTACGACCTGATCAAACGCGAGAAAGGTTTTAAATAACGATACCCGTCATACTTCGAGCTGCAGGTGTGTTGGCTGCCCGCGCTTACCCCGGTCACGTACTTTTTGTACGCTCCCGAGGCTGCGCTTAGTTGCCGCCTTCCTGCAACTCGAATTATTTAGGGTATCCCTGGGTGATGAGCTCAGAAATCCGGTTCGGCGCGAAAGTGCATCGGCGTCTGGAAAGCGGGGTGGGTGATGCGCAGTTCTTGCGCATGCAGCTGCAGCCGCGGCGCCATCGCTTTGGCCTCCGGCGGGGCGTAGAAACCGTCGCCGAGGATCGGATGCCCCAGCGCCAGCATGTGCACCCGCAGCTGGTGCGAGCGGCCGGTGATCGGCGTCAGCTTCACGCGGGTGCTGCCGTCGGCGTCGCGTGATAGCACCAGATATTCCGTTTGCGCCGCTTTGCCGGTTTCAAAACACACCTTTTGCAGCGGCCGGTTCGGCCAGTCGCAGATCAGCGGCAAATCCACCAGCCCTTCGTCGTGCTCCATATGCCCCCAAACGCGGGCGATATAGGATTTCTTCGGTTCGCGTTCACGGAACTGACGTTTCAGCTCACGCTCGGCGGCCTTGTTGAGCGCCACCACGATCACCCCGCTGGTGGCCATGTCCAGCCGGTGCACCGATTCGGCAGCCGGGTGATCGGCCTGAATGCGGGTCATCAGGCTGTCTTTGTTTTCCGGCGCGCGGCCGGGCACCGACAACAAGCCGCTGGGCTTGTTGACCACCATGATGTGTTCATCCTGATACAGGATGTGCAGCGGGTCCTGCGGGGGATTGTAGGGTTCCATCTTGGCTCCGCGAAAAGGGCTGAACGGGGAGACGGCTGCCTCCCCGCGTCGCGCCGGTTACTGGTGGGTGACCACCACCAGACGAATGGCGTCCAGGCGCCAGCCGGCTTCATTGAGGTTGGCCAGTACCTGACGGCGGTTGAACTCCAGCGTTTCGACTTCGTCGTCGCGGATGTTCGGGTTGACCGCCTTCAGCGCCTCCAGACGCGCCAGCTCGGCGCTCAGCTTGTCGTCCGCCTCTTTTTTCGCCTGTTCGATAAGCGTGCGCGCCTGCGCTTCCACCAGGCTTTCCGCCTGCTGCAGCATAGCGTGCACGTCTTGCTGCACGGCGTTGACCAGCTTGCTGGAGGTGTGGCGGTTGACCGCGTTCAGTTGGCGGTTGAAGCTTTCAAACTCGACCTGCGCTGCCAGGTTGGTGCCCTTGCGATCCATCAGCATGCGGATCGGCGTCGGCGGCAGGAAGCGGGTCAGCTGCAGGTGCTTCGGCGCCTGGGCTTCCACCACGTAGACCAGCTCGACCAGCAGGGTGCCGACCGGCAACGCTTTGTTTTTCAACAGTGACACCGCACAACTGCCGGTGTCGCCGGACAGGATCAGATCCAGGCCGTTGCGGATGATCGGGTGCTCCCAGCTGACGAACTGCGCGTCTTCGCGCGACAGCGCCCGATCGCGGTCGAAGGTGACGGTGCAGCCGTCCTGCGGCAGGCCAGGGAAGTCCGGCACCAGCATATGGTCGGACGGTGTCAGTACGATCAGGTTGTCGCTGCGATCTTCCTGATTGATGCCGACGATGTCGAACAGGTTGAGCGCGAAGCCCACCAGGTTGACGTCGTTATCCTGCTCGGCGATGGCGGCCGCCAGCGCCTGGGCTTTGTCGCCGCCGTTGGAGTGCATCTCCAGCAGGCGGTCGCGGCCCTGCTCCAGCTGCGCTTTCAATTGATCGTGCTGCTGGCGGCAGGCGTGGATGAACTCGTCCAGGCCTTCCTGCTCGGTCGGCGCGGCCAGATAGCCGATCAACTGCTCGTAGCAGCTGTCGTAGATGGTGCGGCCGGTCGGGCAGGTGTGTTCGAAGGCATCCAGCCCTTCATGGAACCAGCGGCCCAGCACCGCCTGCGCGGTGTGTTCCAGGTAAGGCACCATGATCTGGATGTCGTGCATCTGGCCGATACGGTCCAGACGGCCGATACGCTGCTCCAGCAGATCCGGGTTGAACGGCAGATCGAACATCACCAGCTGGCTGGCGAACTGGAAGTTGCGGCCTTCGGAGCCAATTTCGGAACACAGCAGCACCTGCGCGCCTTCCTCTTCGGAAGCGAAGTAGGCGGCGGCGCGGTCGCGCTCGATGATCGACAGCCCTTCGTGGAACACCGCGGCGCGGATCGCTTCACGCTCGCGCAGCACCTGCTCCAGCTGCAGAGCGGTGTCGGCCTTGGCGCAGATCACCAGCACTTTTTCATTGCGGTTGGCCAACAGGTAGTCCAGCAGCCACTCCACGCGCGGATCGAAGTTCCACCAGGTGGCGTTCTCGCCTTCGAATTCCTGATAGATCTGCTCCGGGTACAGCATGTCGCGCGCCCGGGCTTCGACGGACTTCTTGGCGCCCATGATGCCGGACACTTTGATCGCGGTCTGATACTGGGTCGGCAACGGCAGCTTGATCTGATGCAGGTTGCGGTGCGGGAAGCCCTTCACGCCGTTGCGCGTGTTGCGGAACAGCACGCGGCTGGTGCCGTGGCGGTCCATCAGCATGGCCACCAGCTCCTGGCGTGCCTGTTCGGCGTCGTCGCCCTCGCTGTTGGCGGCTTTGAGCAGCGGTTCGATGTCCTGCTCGTCGATCAGCTCACCCAGCAGGTTCAGCTTGTCGTCGGCCAGGCGCTCGCCGCTCAGCAGCAGGGTGACGGCGTCGGCCACCGGGCGGTATTTCTGCTGTTCAGCGACGAATTCGCCGTAGTCGTGGAAACGGTTCGGATCGAGCAGGCGCAGACGCGCGAAGTGGCTCTGCTGGCCCAGCTGTTCCGGGGTGGCGGTCAGCAGCAGTACGCCGGGGATATGCTCGGCCAGCTGTTCGATCACTTGATATTCGCGGCTCGGCGCTTCTTCGCTCCAGGCCAGGTGGTGGGCTTCATCGACCACCAGCAGATCCCACTGGGCGTCCGCCAGCTCTTCCAGGCGCTGCTTGTTGCGGCGCACGAAGTCCAGCGAGCAGATCACCAGCTGTTCGGTTTCGAACGGGTTGCTGCTGTCGAGCTTGGCTTCGGCGTAGCGGCTGTCGTCGAACAGCGAGAAGTAGAGGTTGAAGCGGCGCATCATCTCCACCAGCCACTGGTGCTGCAACGTTTCCGGCACCACGATCAGCACGCGCTCGGCGCGGCCCGCCAGCAGCTGCTGGTGGATGATCATGCCGGCTTCGATGGTTTTGCCGAGGCCGACTTCGTCCGCCAGCAGGACGCGCGGCGCATGGCGCTGGCCGACTTCATGGGCGATATGCAGCTGGTGCGGGATCAGGCTGGCGCGCATGCCGCGCAGGCCGGCGAACGGCAGGCGATACTGCTCGCTCTGGTATTTGCGCGCGCGGAAACGCAGCGCGAAACGGTCCATGCGGTCGATCTGGCCGGCGAACAGGCGGTCCTGCGGCTTGCTGAAGGTCAGTTTGCTGTCCAGCAGCACTTCGCGCATCGCCACGCCGCTTTCCTGGGTGTCCAGGCGGGTGCCGATATAGGTCAACAGACCGTTATCCTCTTTCACCTCTTCCACCTGCAGCTGCCATCCCTCGTGGCTGCTGACGGTATCGCCCGGATTGAACATCACGCGGGTGATCGGCGAATCGTTTCTGGCATAGAGGCGGTTTTCACCGGTGGCGGGGAAAAGCAGGGTAATCATGCGCGCGTCCAGCGCCACGACGGTGCCCAGTCCTAATTCGCTTTCCGTGTCGCTGATCCAGCGTTGACCAAGAGTAAAAGGCATATATTGTCGGCTCGATTCTTTGTAAGTGAGTCTTGTTACCGGGCGGGAAGGGCCGCGGTACCTGTACTGAACGTCAGCTAATCCCGGTTTGTTTTAAATTTGGCGGGCAATAGCCGTTCACGCCATGCAGACGTCGCAAGACGGCAGGGCTAAGCGTGGTTCAGTTTTGGGAAGGGCGCTATGGTAATGGAAGGCGACGCGTTCGTCACCTGCAAAACCTGATGATTTTTCTTAACCCAGCGCAATCTCAAAACAGCCCCATCTGCCCGGTGACCAGCGTGGTGAAATCGTCGTGCAAGAAAGGGAGTATAGCGTCTGCCACCGGTTGCAGCTGGCGTTCGAGGTAATGCTGATAGTCGATAGGCGAATGACGGGTTTCCAGCGGCTCCGGCCCGGCGACGGTCATCACGTAGCTGATCCAGCCGCCGTTCTGATACTGCAACGGCCGCCCCTGGAGGCGGTTGTAGTCGTCGGCGATGCGTGCGGCGCGGGCGTGCGGCGGCACGTTGCGCTGATAGTCGTCGAGCTTTCTGCGCAGCCGTTTGCGGTACACCAATTGATCGTCGAAGTCGCCGTTCAGGGTTTTGCCGACGTAGTCGCGCACATAGTCCTGATAGGGTTGGCGTTTGAAAATGCGCTGATAGAGCTGCTGCTGAAATTGCTGCGCCAGCGGCGTCCAGTCGGTGCGCACCGTCTCCAGACCTTTGTACACCATCTCTTCCTCGCCGTCGCCGCGTGCGATCAGGCCGGCGTAGCGTTTTTTGCTGCCCTGTTCGGCGCCGCGAATGGTCGGCATCAGGAAGCGGGAATAGTGGGTTTCGAACTCCAGCTCCAGCGCGTTCGCCAGCCCGAACTGCTGCTGCAAATGTTGCTGCCACCAGGCATTGACCTGCTGCACCAATGCCCGACCAATCTGTGCCGCCTGCTGCTCGTCATGCGGTTGTTTCAACCAGACGAAGGTGGAGTCGGTATCGCCGTAAATCACCTGATAGCCTTCGGCTTCAATCAGCTCGCGGGTTTGGCGCATGATCTCATGACCGCGCAGGGTGATCGACGACGCCAGCCGCGGATCGAAGAAGCGGCAACCGCTTGAGCCCAGCACGCCGTACAGCGCGTTCATGATGATCTTCAACGCCTGCGACAGGGGCTTGTTGTGTTGGCGCTTGGCGGCCTCGCGCCCCTGCCAGATCTGCTCGACGATCGCCGGCAGGCAGTGCTGGCTGCGTGAGAAGCGGGCGTTGCGAAAGCCGGGTACCGAGTCGGCGTCGCTCGGGTGGCGCATGCCTTCTACCAGCCCGACCGGATCGATCAGGAAGGTGCGGATGATCGACGGATACAGGCTTTTATAGTCCAGCACCAGCACCGAGTCGTACAGGCCGGGCTGAGAGTCCATCACGAAGCCACCGGGGCTGTGCTCCTCCGGCTGTTCGCCGAGGTTGGGAGCGACAAAGCCCAGACGATGCATGCGCGGCATGTAGAGGTGGCTGAAGGCCGCCACCGATCCACCGCTGCGATCGGCCGCCAGCCCGGTGACGGTGGCGCGCTCCAGCAGGAAGTTGAGCAGATCGGCCTTGGCGAAGATGCGCGTCACCAGTTCGCAGTCCTTCAGGTTGTAGCGGGCCAGTGCCGGCTTGTCTTCAGCGAAGCGCCGGTCGATCTCCGCCATACGCTGATAAGGGTTGTCGATCGCCTTGCCTTCCCCCAGCAGCGCCTGCGAAACGTACTCCAGGCTGAAGGAAGGGAAATTCCAGGTGGCGGATTTCAGCGCTTCGATGCCGTCGATGATCAGGCGGCCGGCGGCGGCGGCGAAAAAGTGATTCTGCTTGAAGCCGTGCTCGCGCCACTCCAGCAGGTTGCCGCCGCGCCCCATCCGCAGTGGGATTTGGTAGCGTTCGGCGTGCTTTTGCAGCACCCGCAGATCGAACTGCACCAGGTTCCAGCCGATGATGGCGTCGGGATCGTGGCGTTCCAGCCACGCGTTCAATCGCTCCAGCAGTTGCGGGCGGCTGGCGCAGTATTCCAGATCGAAATCCAGCGGCTCATCGCCGCCGTTGGCCGGCCCCAGCATATAGACCTGCCGCTGGCCGCAGCCTTCCAACGCGATGGAATAAAGCTCGCCGTGGGCGGTGGTTTCGATATCCAGCGACACCAGCCTGAGCGCCGGGCGGTAGTCCGGCGCCGGCTTCATTTGACCGTTGAGCAACGGCCCGCTGCCATTGGCCTGGCCGTTGAACCACACCGGTGCGGTGATGAAGCGCTCCATCAGATAGCGTTCGGGCGGGCGAATGTCGGCCTCGTAGACCGTAACGCCGCCTTCCCGCAGCAGTTTTTCCAGCTTGATGAGCTGACGGTGCTGGCGGCAGTACAGCCCCAGCATCGGGCGGTGGTGAAAGTCCGTCAGAACCAGGGGCTTCAGCTCGACCTGCCGCTCTTCGCGCAGCAGCAATTCCGCGCGTTGGCGCTGTTCGGCGGGGATAAACGCCACCGACGTTTGCGGTGGCAGGCGCAGCTGACGCGGGCCTGCGTCAGTCGCCAGCCAGAATTCGACCTCGGTGCCGGCGGGCGTGTCGCGCCAGTGGCGGGTGAGCAGGAAACCTTGTTGCAGTGCTGTCATAAGCCCTTCGTCTTCCGCCGGGCGGCGTGCGCGACATTCAACGTGATGTCGGTTTTGGCGCTAATATATAGATAAATTATAGTATGGTTTTTTATACAGTCATTGTCTATCGCCGCGCGGCGCTGCCAAATACGCATACAATTCATCGGTTGACTCGTCTGCGGCGGCGCTGGAAAATCCTCCGCCCCGTTTGGCACGAATAATCCGCAGAGGTGTAATGGAAGCCTATTTACAAGATTTGATCACCCAGTCACTGGCTTTCACCTTGATAGTCGTTCTGCTGGTCGCTTTTCTGGAGTCGCTGGCGCTGGTGGGGCTGTTGCTGCCCGGCACGGTGATGATGGCCAGCATCGGCGCGCTGATCGGCAGTGGCAAGGTAGACTTCTACTATGCTTGGGCAGCGGGCATCGTTGGCTGCCTGCTCGGCGACTGGATCTCCTATTTTGTCGGCCGCGCCTTCAAGGGGCCCTTGCACCGTTGGTCGTTCCTGAAGAAAAACAAAGCGCTGCTCGACAAAACCGAACACGCCTTGCACCAGCACAGCATGGCCACCATTCTGATCGGCCGCTTCGTTGGCCCGACGCGCCCGCTGGTGCCGATGGTGGCCGGCATGCTCGATCTGCCGCCGTACAAGTTTGCTTTGCCGAACATCATCGGTTGCCTGACCTGGCCGCCGGTCTATTTCTTCCCCGGTATCCTGGCGGGCGTGGCGATCGATATCCCCGCCGGCGCCAACAGTGCGATGTTCAAGTGGCTGCTGCTCGCTGCGGCGCTTACCCTCTGGTTGGCGGTGTGGCTGAGCTGGCGCTGGTGGCGTGAGGGCAAGCGTGGCGCCGATCGGCTGAGCCGTTGGCTGACGCCGCTGCGGCTGCGTGTGGTTTGCGGATTGAGTTGGTTGGCGGCGCTGGCGGTCGGCTATCTGCTGAGCCAGCAGCCGCTGATGCCGGTGTATCGGCACCTGCTGTGGCAGGTGCTGTCCGGCCAATGAAAAAGGGGGCGTTTGCCCCCGTTCGCGTTATTGGAAGAATGCTTCCAGCTGTTCAAATACCCGCACGTCTTCGCTGTGGCGCTTCACCTGCAGCACGTCCTCCAGTTTTTCCACTTGGCTGATCATCTGCTCTAGCCGTTGGTCGTCGGCCACCAATAGCCAGATGCGGCTCTGTTGGCCGTCTTTCAACGGCAGGCACAGAATGCCTTCGACGTTGAATGCGCGGCGGGCGAACAGCCCGCAAACGTGCGACATCACGCCGGGATGGTTGCGTACCGCCAGCTCCAGGATCACCTGCGATTTATCTTGTGGTTGCAGCATGGCTTATTCTCCAATCATGTCGATGTTGGCGGCGCCCGGCGGCACCATCGGGAACACTTTTTCGTTGATATCGATCAGCGCGTGGATCAGACATGGCCCCGGGCGCCGGATCGCCTCGGCCAGCGCTGCCTGCGGATCTGCCGCGGCGTTCAAATCGCAGGTATCCAGCCCGAAACCGGCGGCGATCTTCAGGAAATCGGTGCGTTTCGGATAGGCGGCGGCGAAGATGCGCTGCTGGTAGAACAGGGTTTGCTGCTGGTGCACCAACCCCAGCGCCTGGTTGTTCATCAAAATGATTTTCACGTCCAAATCGTGCTCGACCGCGGTGGCCATTTCCTGAATGTTCATCATCAGGCTGCCGTCGCCGGAGAAACACAGCACTTTACGCTCGGGTTCCGCCAACGCCGCGCCGATCGCCGCCGGCAGACCGAAGCCCATGGTGCCCAGGCCGCCCGAAGTCAGCCACTGGCGCGGCCGGCTCAGCGGATAGGCCTGTGCTACCCACATCTGATGCTGGCCCACGTCGGTGGTGATGATGGCGCTGTCGTCCACACAGCGCGCGGCGGCCAGCACCAGGCCGTAATGGCTCAGCGGATCGTCGGCGTTCGGCATGTTGAACGGGAATTCGCGCTTCAGGTCATTGACGGTGTTCAGCCACGCGCTGCGCGGCTGCGTGTCGATCAGCGGCAGCAGCTGTTGCAGCACCAGGCCGACGTCGGCGTGGATCGCCACGTTGGCCTGCTTGACCTTGCCCAGCTCGGCGCGGTCGATATCCACGTGAATGATGGCGGCGTTAGGGCAGAACTGCTCGGTTTTGCCGATTGCCCGATCGTCGAAACGCGCGCCCAGCACGATCAGCAGATCGGCCTCCTGCAGGATGAAGTTGGTGCTGCGTGCCGCGTGCATGCCCAGCATGCCCAGCGACAGCGGGTGTTCCACCGGCATCGCGCCCAGCGCCATCAGCGTCATGGTGGTGGGCAGACCGGCGCGCTCGGCCAGTTCCAGCGCCTGCCGGTGAGCGTCGGCGCAGATGATGCCGCCGCCCAGGTAGAGGATCGGGCGTTTCGCTTGGTTGATCATCGCGGCGGCCTGCGAAACCAGCGCCGGATCGAAGGTCGGTGCGGCGTCCGGTACGGCGATCGGCGGCAGCTCCTCCAGGGTGATGGTGGCGGTCTGCACGTCTTTCGGCACATCGATCCAGACCGGGCCGGGGCGGCCGGACTCGGCGATGCGGAATGCGTCGCCGATCACCTGCGGCAGCTCGCGGATATCGCGCACCAGATGGTTGTGCTTGGTGATCGGGATGGAGATGCCGTAGGTGTCCACCTCCTGGAAGGCGTCGGTGCCGATCATCGAGGAGGGCACCTGCCCGGTGATGCACACCAGCGGAATGGAGTCGAGCTTGGCATCGGCGATGGCGGTCACCAGGTTGGTGGCGCCCGGCCCGCTGGAGGCGATGCACACCGCCGCTTTGCCGTTGGCACGCGCCATGCCCTGCGCCATAAAGCCTGCCCCCTGTTCGTGGCGCGCCAGCACGTGATGAATGCGGGTACTTTGGCTCAGCGCATCATACAACGGCAGCGCCGCGCCGCCGGGGATGCCGGCGACGGTGGTGATGCCCTGGCGCTCCAGCAGATGAACGATCAATTGTGCGCCGGTGAAGCTGGTGCCCGGCTGAGGCGTGCCCGAAGTTGCCATGTTCCTGTCCTTTCTCAAGGCCGGTGAGCTTTTCTGGGCAGGGTGCTAAAACAAGAAACCCCGCCCGGTTTGCGCCGGCGGGGTTTGGGAATCGATGCGTTGATTCGGACCCTACGGCGCATTGCCGACGACCACCACCACACGCACGACGACCACCGCGGCTGGTAGCGCGGTAACTAGTAGGGTCGAAGTCAGCGAGGATGCGATCACAGGGAACCTTATCATCAGTAAAAAAGTCAGGTTTTTATAAAAACACAGGCGCAAAATTCGCACAACAGGTTTATTGGTGCAGCATAAAAAACGCGCGTTAGATCACGCTTTGCCCGAAATGCCCAGTACGCGCGCTTCGGGCGCGCTGCCGTCCAGCAGAGCCTGCGTCGGGCCGTCGTAGTAGATGCGGCCGTCGACCACCAGCAGCGTGCGCGGCGCGATGCGTGCGGCGTCGTCGAGGTTGTGCGACACCATCAGCAGCGTCAGGTTGCGCTGTTCGCACACCGTCTGCAGCAGCTGCAGCATCTCATTGCGCAGCGCCGGATCGAGCGCCGAGAAGGGCTCGTCGAGCAGCAGGATCGGCCGTTGGCGAATCAAACAGCGCGCCAGTGCAGCGCGCTGACGCTGGCCGCCGGAAAGCTGCGACGGCAGGCGCTCCAGGTGCGCTTCCAGCCCGACCTGATCCGCGATCTGCGCCAACTGCCGGCGCTGCTGCGCGGTTAAACGCAGGCCGGGATCCAACCCCAACCCGATGTTCTGCGCCACCGTCAGGTGCGCGAACAGGTTGTTTTCCTGAAACAGCATCGACACCGGCCGTTTGGCCGGCGGCGTGGCGGTGTGGTCTTCGCCGTTCAGCAGCAGCCGGCCGCTGGCCGCCGGCAGGAAACCGGCTATCAGGCTCAGCAGGGTGCTTTTGCCGGCACCGCTGGGGCCGAGCACCGCGACGCGCTCGCCCGGCTGGATGCGCAGATCAAAGCGCATCGGCAGGTGTTCATACAGATAGGTCAGTTTTTCAAGCGTCAGCATGGCGGCCCGGTAAGCGTTCGATCAGGGTAAACAGCAGGAAACACAATAGCAGCAACAGCAGCGCGGTCACCGCCCCGTCGTTGCTGCGGTAGGCACCAATCTGCTGATACAGGTAAAAAGGCAGGGTACGGAAATGCTCGTTGCCGAACAAGGCGACCACGCCGAAATCGCCGATCGACAGCACGCAGGCGAAAGCCAACGCCTGCGCCAGCGGGCGGCGCAGCGCGCGCAGTTCGATCAGCCGCAGCCGTTGCCAGCCGTGGATATCCAGCGACAGGCACAGCGGGTTGTAACGTTCGGCGAGGTCGCGCATCGGGTTCTCCAACACCTTCAGCGCGTAGGGCACCGCCATCAGTGCATTGGTGAGGATCACCAGCGCATAGGGCGACTGCGGCAGCCCGGTCGTATCGCTCAGCAGTAAGAAGAAGCCGGTTGCCAGCACGATGCCCGGCATCGCCAGGATCACCATGCCGCTCAGTTCCAACGCCTGGCCGCCGCGCAGGCGTTGCCGCAGCTTCAGCTCGCGGCTGCTCCACAGCAGCATCATCGTGAGCGCTACGCACAGTAGCCCGGCGCCGAGGGCGATGCGCAGCGACGTGAACAGCGCCTGCCACAGCACCGGTTGGCGCAGCACGCTGACGACGGCCTGATTGGCGCCGTCGGCGATCACCGCCAGCAGAGGCGGCAGCAACAGCAGCAGCGCGGCGGCGATCAGCAGAAAATCGCCGAGGCGCCGCCACAGGCTGTCTTCCGGATTGCGCCAACGCGGGGCATGGGTATGCCCCACCGGCAACGCCTGGCTAAGGCGCTGGCTGATCAACACCAGCCCCAGACAACAGCTTAACTGGATCAGCGCCAGCATGGCGGCGCGGCCCAGATCGTAGTCGTAACTCAGCGCCTGATAGATCGCCAGTTCGATGGTGGTGGCCTGCGGCCCGCCGCCCAGCGACAGCACGGTGGCGAAGCTGGCGAAGCACAGCATGAAGATCAACGCGCCGCTCGGCAAGATCTGGCGGCGCAGCGCCGGCCATTCGACGAAGCGGAACTGCTGCCAGCCATTCATGCCCAGCTGGGCGGCCAGCTGGCGCTGTTCCACCGGAATATTCTCCAGCGCCTGCAACAACAGGCGGGTAGCCAGCGGCAGGTTAAAGAACAGGTGCGCCAGCAGAATGCCCTGCAGGCCGTAAGGCGAGAAGCCATACTCCACGCCCAGCCAGCCGCACAGCGTCGCCAGCCAACCCTGTCGCCCATAGACGCTGAGCAGGCCGAACACCGCCACCAGCACCGGCAGCACCAACGTCATGGCGCAGAGGCGCAACAGCAGTTGTCGGCCGGGGAAACGGCGGCGATAGAGCGCGCGCGCCAGCAGGATGGCGGGCAGCACCGAAATCAGTGCCGACAGCAACGCCTGCAGGAAGGTGAAGCGCACCACGTGCCACAGGTAGCTGTCCTGCCACAGGCTGCGCCAGTCGCTGTCCGGCGCGTGACGCCACAGCGAGCCCATCGCCAGCACGGCGACCAGCAGGATCACGCCGGCGGCCAGCAGCCCCGGCCAGAGCCAGCGGGGGATTAGCGGCTGACGGCGGTTTGCCATGCCCGGATCCAGCCGCCGCGTTGTTTAGCCACCTCTTCGGCGCTGTATTGCAGCGCGGTCTGCGGCACGGTCATCTGCTCAAAGCCGACGGGCAGCGGGGTATTGATCACCGGATACATCCAGTTGCCGGTCGGGATGGCGTTCTGGAACGCCGGCGTCACCATGAACTGCATGAAACGTTCCGCCAGCTCAGGCTGTTTGGCGGCCTTCAGCTTGCCCGCCACTTCCACCTGCAGGTAATGGCCTTCGCTGAACGTGGCGGCGGCGTAGCGATCTTTTTTCTCTTCGATCAGGTGATAGGCGGGGGAGGTGGTGTAGCTGAGCACCAGATCGCCTTCCCCCTTCAGGAACAGGCCGTAGGCTTCGCTCCAGCCTTTGGTGACGGTGACGGTTTTCTTCGCCAGCTGCTGCCAGGCGGCCGGCGCCTTGTCGCCGTACACTTTTTGCATCCACAGCAGCAGGCCGAGGCCCGGCGTGCTGGTGCGCGGATCTTCGTAGATCACCTTCCAGTTTTGATCGCTGCTGACCAGTTCCTGCAGGCTTTTCGGCGGGTTCTTCAGTTTGTCTTTGTTATAGACGAAGGCGAAGTAACCGTAGTCGTAAGGCACGAAGGTCGTATCCTGCCAGCCGCCCGGCACCGTCAGTTTGGCGGTGTCTACGCCGCTCGGCGCGAACAGGCCGGTTTGCTGCGCCGCCTGCAACAGGTTGTTGTCCAACCCCAGCACCACGTCGGCGGCACTGTTTTTGCCTTCCATGCGCAGGCGGTTCAGTAGCGAGACGCCGTCTTCCAGCGCGACGAACTTCAGTTCACAGTCGCACTCGGCTTCGAAGGCTTTTTTCACCGCCGGACCGGGGCCCCAGTCGGCGGCGAAGGAATCGTAGGTGTAAACCGTCAGCGTCGGCTTGGCGAATGCCGGGGCGGCGCACAGCAGCAATAAGCAGGGCAGATATTTTTTGACCACGTTGCACTCCTGAAAAATAAGGGGGCAAGGGCATCTGAGGGGGCGAGGCGGTGCAACCGGTTCGCTGGGCTCAAATCCCTCCGCCGGTATTGACCGGATCAGGTTCGACGGGTGTGCTCTCAGCGGAAAATCGGGCTTTTCACGCGGCCCGAATTTCCGCACCCCGTTGAGACGGCGCTATTGTAAAGATTAACCGACCTTGACGAAAGGCGCTTATGCCTCCGGCGGCGCAAACCAGGCGGACTTGAAGTCGAACCAGCCGAGAGTGTTCATCCGCACGCCGCGCATGCTGCGCTGGCCGTGCAGCTGCAGCCAATGGTGGAACAGCGGATGCAGCTGGTGATTGCTGACCAAGCGCTGGCAGAACTCCGCCAGCGGCAAGCGGTTGGCGCGCCACAGCGCCGCGTCCTGCGCCAGGTCCTCGTTCATGCAGTGCTGCATCAGCGGCAGTTCGTACAGCGTGGCGAATAGGGAAAACTCCAGCGGCAGATAGAAGTTGGCGCTGCCGAGCCACAAATCGCTGCGGGCGTCGCCCTGGTGCCAGGTGGCGTAATCCACGCTTTGCACGATCAGCTGGATGCCGTGCTGCGCCAGCAGCGGCTCGATCGCCTGGCGGATGGCGTGAAACTCCGAATGTTCGTTGAAGTAGGTCATCGTCAGTTCGGTCAGGCCCGCCGGTTTGGGTTGCTGCGCCAGCGCACGGTTGTGGTGCCAGCGCGGCAGCAGGCCGTACGCCGGCGACCAATAGCGCTGGTAGACCGGCCCGGCGTTGCTCAGCAGCGCGATAGGGTTGATCAGCTCGCACAGCCAGCTGCGGATGGCGGGATCGGCCGTCAGCGGGGATCGCTGGTCAAACAGCAGGAAATAACAGCCTTCTTCCAACCGGCTTTCCAGCTCGTTCTTGCCGGTTTCATCGCGCTGCAGCTGCACGCCGGAGTGCACCAGCTCTTCGGAGAACTCCGGTAGCACCCAGATATTCACCTCATCGATCAGCGCCCGGTAGCCGAAATAGTCGTCGAAGGCGTGGATTTTCATCTGGCTGGGGTGGTTGCGCACCACGCGGTAAGGGCCGGTGCCGACCGGGTGGCGGGCGAAATCCGGCAGCTCGCGCCATTCGCGTGGCAGGATCATGGCGTGCACGCTACCCAGTAGCCAAGGCAGCCAGTGGTCGGGGCTGTGCAGATGCACGTCGATCACGAACGGCGTCGGCGAGGTGACGCTTTCGATATGCGAGAACAGCGGTTGCGAGGTCAGACGCGAGAGGGAACTGATGACGTCCGCCATCTCCAGCTCGCGGCCATGATGAAAATGGATCGCCGGGCGCAGGTAAAAC
The DNA here is from genome assembly GCF_001902635.1 of Serratia marcescens. Classification (GTDB taxonomy): domain Bacteria; phylum Pseudomonadota; class Gammaproteobacteria; order Enterobacterales; family Enterobacteriaceae; genus Serratia; species Serratia marcescens_F. Next base: position 102,164 of record NZ_MJAO01000005.1, read on the forward strand.
CGCCAGTGCAGCGGCGTCAGCGCCTGCCAATGGTGAGACAGATCGGACTCCAGTTCCCCGTTTTCCTCATTTATGCGCGTCAGGCCGTTGAAGATCTGGCGCGCCAAATGGGTCTCCGAACGCCGCAGCGCCGAGCCGGGCAGCAGGTTGTACAGCTGCCGGTAGTAGAGCACCCGCAGGATGTGCTTCCCCTGGCGGAAGCTGCGCCCCAGCTGCGACAGCAACATCTGGCGCACCACGTTTTTATCGCCCACCAGCTGCACCAGCTGATCGATGCGGTCCTGTTCCAGCAGCTCCTCGGCCCGCTGTTGCTGCAGCGCCAGGCCAGTGTAGTGGAAGGTTAACCGCGAACGCTTGCCGCGCCCCGACTCCGCCTGCCAGGTCAGCCAGCCTTGTTGTTGCATGGCGCCCAGCAAGGTGCGCACGTGGCGCCGCGAGCAGCTGAGCGCCTCCGCCAGCGCCTGCAACGTGGTGTCGGTGGTTTCACCGTGACAACGTTGCCACAGGCGGATGAACTGTTGTTGCAATCTGGTCGTGGACATAAAAGAGGAACGCTCTCGCCTCAACTCGTCAATTTTTCTTTCCCTATATTACGCCGATAATTTTCATCAATGAAAGGGGAGGGCGTAATCATGAAAGCTTTCTTATCCAAACAGTTCTATCAGCGCTATTTCAGCGCGGTGCGCCGTCAGCACGCCGACTGGCTGAGCGTGGTGCCCGAACAGGCGCGACTGGCGATGCTGGCGCACCTGATTCAGTGGGATATCAAAGAGATGACCGATAAGCAGTATCGCGAGCATCTGTAGGGGCGGCGGCAAAAAAGTTTCTGAGTAATGGTGCTGTTTCACCAGCCAGTGGGGCGACCCACTGGTTTTTTTATGCGCAGTCATGGCGATGCTCCTGCATTTTCCCGCCCGCCGGGCGGCGCTCTGTGCGCGAAGTGTGAGATCAAACGGCCGCATTCTTGATGCAAGTCATTGAGAAGGCTAAACCGGACGCCCAAGCTGAAGGCATATGGAACGCGAACGCTGCGTTCTCGCCCATCTCGCTATTGAGATGCCGCCTCATTTAGAACAGTGGGAACGTTATGGATAAACTCACACCGCTCAAACCGCTTCCTTCCCTGTGCGCCCTCGCCGCTACGCTGATTATCTGGTTCCTCATCCCCGTGCCGGAGGGCGTTGCGCCCAACGCCTGGCAGCTGCTGGCGCTGTTTATCGGCACCATCATCGCTATCATCGGCAAAGCGATGCCGATTGGCGCGGTCTCGGTGATCGCCATCGCCCTGGTGGCGGTGACCGGCGTTACCAACCCCGGCAAGCCGGGCGCGGCGCTGGACGACGCGCTCAGCGGCTTTTCCAACCAGCTGATCTGGCTGATCGGCTTTTCGATCATGATCTCCCTCAGCCTGAACAAAACCGGGCTGGGTGCGCGCATCGGCTACTACTTCATTTCGCTGTTCGGCAAGAAAACGCTGGGTATCGCCTATGCGCTGACGCTGGCAGAAACCACGCTGGCGCCGGTGACGCCGAGCAACACCGCGCGCGGCGGCGGCATCATTCACCCGATCATGAAGTCGATCGCAGACAGCTTCGGCTCCAAACCCGAACTCAATACCTCCGGTAAAATCGGCCGCTATCTATCGTTGGTGAACTACAACATCAACCCGGTCACCTCGGCGATGTTTATCACCGCTACCGCGCCTAACCCGTTGATCGTCAGCCTGATCGCCAAAGGCACCCACGGCAATTTCGAGCTGTCCTGGTCGATGTGGGCGGTCGCCGCCCTGGTGCCGGGGCTGTGCTCGCTGGTCGTGATGCCGCTGGTCATCTATTTGTTGTACCCGCCGGAGGTGAAAAGTACCCCAGACGCGCCGCGCTTCGCGCGCGAAAAATTGCAGGCGCTGGGGCCGGTGACGCTGCCGGAGAAAATCACCCTCGGGGTGTTCGCGCTGCTGCTGGTGCTGTGGGCCGGCATTCCGGCGATGATCTTCGGCCCGGCGCTGGCGGTTAATCCTACCACCGCGGCGCTGATCGGCCTGGCGGTGCTGCTGGCCACCGGCGTGCTGAGCTGGGAAGACGTGCTCAAGCATAAAGGCGCCTGGGATACGGTGGTGTGGTTCTCGGCGCTGGTGATGATGGCCAGCTTCCTCGGCAAGCTGGGGCTGATCGGCTGGCTGTCGCAAACCGTGGGCAACGGCATCGACCATATGGGCATGAGTTGGGTGGGCGGCACGATCTTGCTGACCCTCATCTATTTGTATTCTCACTACTTCTTCGCCAGCACCACCGCGCACGTGACGGCGATGTTCGCCGCCTTCTTCGCCGCCGGCATCGCGCTCGGCGCGCCACCGGCGCTGCTGGGCCTGATCCTGGCGTTCTCTTCCTCGCTGATGATGTCGCTGACGCATTACGGCACCGGTACCGCGCCGATCATCTTTGGCTCCGGCTACGTGACGCTGGGGGAATGGTGGAAAGCGGGATGGGTGATGAGTGTGGTTAACCTGTTGATCTGGATGCTGATCGGCGGGGCATGGTGGAAGCTGCTGGGCTACTGGTGATACCCGTCATACTTGAAACTGCCGCCGTGTTGGCTGCGTAAGTGCCCCCTGTCACTTAGTGTACTAAGCTCCAGGGGATTGACTTACTTGCCGCCTTGCCGCAGTTCCAATTATTTAGGGTATTCGCCGATGATCAGTTCAAAAACGCCGGCTGTTGCGCTTCGTAGCGGGAGATGTCCGCTTCGTGCTGCAGCGTCAGGCCGATGCTGTCCAGCCCGTTGATCATGCAGTGGCGGCGGAAGCTGTCGATTTCGAACGGATAGCTTTTGCCGCCGGCGTTGACCGTCTGGTTCTCCAGATCCACCACGAACTCCGTCCCCTCGTTGGCGTCCACCAGCTTGAACAGCGCATCCACCTGCTGCTCGCTCAGCGTCACCGGCAACAGCTGGTTGTTGAACGAGTTACCGTAGAAGATATCGGCGAAGCTCGGCGCGATCACCACTTTGAACCCGTAATCGGTCAGCGCCCAGGGCGCGTGTTCGCGCGAGGAGCCGCAACCGAAGTTCTCTCTCGCCAACAGGATGCTGGCGCCTTTATAGCGCGGTTTGTTCAGCACGAACTCCGGGTTCGGCTGTTGGCCGGCGTCGTCGAGAAAGCGCCAGTCGTTGAACAGGTGCTGGCCGAAACCGGTACGGGTGACCTTCTGTAAAAACTGCTTGGGAATAATGGCGTCGGTGTCGACGTTAGCCGCATCCAAAGGCACCACTAAGCCGGTATGTTGAGTAAATTTAGCCACGTTAGCCCCTTAGTGAATATCACGGATGTCGGCGAAGTGCCCGGCGACGGCGGCCGCGGCGGCCATCGCCGGGCTGACCAGGTGGGTGCGCCCACCGCGGCCCTGGCGCCCTTCGAAGTTACGGTTGCTGGTGGATGCGCAGCGCTCGCCCGGATTCAGGCGGTCGTTGTTCATTGCCAGACACATCGAGCAACCCGGTAAACGCCATTCGAAACCGGCTTCGATAAAGATTTTGTCCAGCCCTTCGGCTTCCGCCTGGGCCTTCACCGGGCCGGAGCCCGGCACCACGATGGCCTGCACGCCGTTGGCGACCTTGCGCCCCTTGGCGATCGCCGCCGCCGCGCGCAGATCTTCGATGCGTGAGTTGGTGCAGGAACCGATGAACACTTTATCGATCGGCACTTCGGTCAATTTGATGCCAGGTTTCAAATCCATGTAAGCCAAGGCTTTTTCCGCGGAGGCGCGCTCGACCGGATCGCTGAACGATTCCGGCGCCGGGATCGCCTGATTGACGGCGATCACTTGGCCGGGGTTGGTGCCCCAGGTCACCTGCGGCGCGATCTCTTCGGCGCGCAACGTCACCACGGTGTCGAATTGGGCGTCGGCATCGGACTTCAGCGTGCGCCAATAGGCGACCGCCTGCTCCCAGTTTTCGCCGGTCGGCGCGAACTGGCGCCCCTTCAGGTAGGCGAAAGTGGTGTCGTCCGGCGCCACCAACCCGGCTTTGGCACCCATTTCGATCGCCATGTTGCACAGGGTCATGCGGCCTTCCATGCTCAACGCTTCGATCGCCTTGCCGCAGAACTCCACTACGTGGCCGGTGCCACCGGCGCTGCCGGTTTTGCCGATCACCGCCAGCACGATGTCTTTGGCGGTGATGCCTTCGGCGGCGTCGCCGCTGACTTCAATCTTCATGGTCTTGGCGCGGCCCTGCTTCAGGGTCTGGGTTGCCAGCACGTGTTCCACTTCGGAGGTGCCGATGCCGAACGCCAGCGAGCCGAAAGCGCCGTGGGTGGCGGTGTGCGAGTCGCCGCAGACGATGGTCATGCCCGGCAGCGTCATGCCTTGCTCAGGCCCGATCACGTGCACGATGCCCTGGAACGGGTGATTCAGGTCATACAGCGAAACGCCGAATTCCGCGCAGTTCTTGATCAACTCTTGCATCTGGATGCGCGCCATCTCGCCGCTGGCGTTGATGTCTTTGGTCTGGGTCGACACGTTGTGATCCATGGTGGCGAAGGTTTTGCCGGGCTGGCGCACCTTGCGGCCCATGGCGCGCAGACCGTCGAACGCCTGCGGCGAAGTGACTTCGTGCACCAGGTGGCGGTCGATATACAGCAACGGCGTTTCGTTCGGCGCTTCGTGCACCACGTGGGCGTCGTACAGCTTCTGGTATAAGGTTTTAGCCATGTTATGCCCCCTGGGCTACAAAGCGAGCGATGATGTCGCCCATGTCATCGGTGCTGATGGCTTTGCCGTCACCGGCCAGATCGGCGGTGCGGTAGCCCTGTTCCAACGCCTGGTTGATGGCGCGCTCCACGGCGTCGGCCGCTTCATCGGCGCCCAGGCTGTAACGCAGCAACAGGGTGGCGGACAGGATCTGCGCAATCGGGTTGGCGATGCCTTTGCCTGCGATATCCGGTGCGGAACCGCCCGCCGGTTCGTACAGGCCGAAGCCTTGCTCGTTCAGGCTGGCGGACGGCAGCATGCCCATCGAGCCGGTGATCATCGCGCACTCGTCGGACAGAATGTCGCCGAACAGGTTGGAGCACAGCAGCACGTCGAACTGGGACGGATCCTTGATCAGCTGCATGGTGGCGTTGTCGATATACATGTGCGACAGCGACACGTCCGGGTAATCCTTGGCGACCTGATTGACCACTTCACGCCACAAGATGGAGCTTTGCAGCACGTTGGCCTTGTCGATCGACGTCACCTTGTGGCGGCGCTTGCGGGCGGATTCGAAGGCGATGCGCGCGATGCGTTCAATCTCGAAACGGTGATACACCTCGGTATCGAAGGCGCGCTCCTGCATACCCTGGCCTTCACGGCCCTTCGGCTGGCCGAAGTAGATACCGCCGGTCAGTTCGCGCACGCACAGAATGTCGAAGCCGCGGGCGGCGATGTCGGCGCGCAGCGGGCAAAATGCCTCCAGCCCTTGATACAGGCGCGCCGGACGCAGGTTGCTGAACAGTTTGAAGTGCTTGCGCAGCGGCAGCAGCGCGCCGCGTTCCGGCTGCTCGGCCGGCGGCAGGTGTTCCCATTTCGGGCCGCCTACCGAACCGAACAGGATGGCGTCGGCCTGCTCGCAGCCGGCGACGGTCGCCGCCGGTAACGGGCTGCCGTGGCGATCGATGGCGATGCCGCCGACGTCGTACTCGGCGGTGGTGATGCGAATGTCAAAGCGTTGACGCACCGCGTCCAACACTTTGCGCGCCTGAGCCATTACTTCCGGGCCGATGCCGTCTCCGGGCAAGACGGCAATGTGATAAGTCTTCGTCATGTTCACACCGTTTCCTGATTATTTTGATGTTTGTTTTGCTGCAGGCGCTGCTTTTCTTTTTCTACCTGCTGTGAGCGCCAAATGTTGTTCAACACGTGCACCATCGCCTTGGCGGAGGATTCGACGATGTCGGTCGCCAGGCCCACGCCGTGGAAACGGCGGCCGTTGTAAGAGACCACGATATCCACCTGGCCCAGTGCATCGCGGCCATGGCCTTTGGCGGTCAACTGGTACTTCACCAGTTCAATTGGGTAGTCGGTGATGCGATTGATCGCCTGATAAACCGCATCGACCGGGCCGTTGCCGGTGGCGGCCTCGGCTTTCTCTTCGCCGCCGCAGATCAGTTTCACCGAGGCGGTGGCCATGATGCTGCTGCCGGACTGCACGCTGAAGTAGCCCAGGCTGAAGTGCTCCGGCTCTTCCTGCTGTTTGTTGATGAAGGCCAGCGCCTCCAGATCGTAGTCGAACACCTGGCCCTTTTTGTCGGCCAGCTTCAGGAAGGCGGCGTACAGGGTATCCAGGTTGTAATCCTGCTCTTGGTAGCCCATCTCTTCCATGCGGTGTTTCACCGCCGCGCGGCCGGAGCGGGAGGTCAGGTTCAACTGCACGTCCTTCAGGCCGATCGACTGCGGGGTCATGATTTCGTAGTTTTCGCGGTTCTTCAGCACGCCGTCCTGGTGAATGCCGGAGGAGTGAGCGAAGGCGTTGGAGCCGACGATCGCCTTGTTGGCCGGGATTGGCATGTTGCACAGCTGGCTGACGATTTGGCTGGTGCGGAAGATTTCCTGATGATTGATGTTGGTGTGCACGTTCATGATGTCCTGGCGCACCTTAATCGCCATGATCACCTCTTCCAACGAACAGTTGCCGGCGCGTTCGCCGATGCCGTTCAGGGTGCCTTCCACCTGGCGAGCGCCGGCCTGCACCGCGGCGATGGAGTTGCCGACCGCCATGCCCAAATCGTCGTGGCAGTGTACGGAGATGATGGCTTTGTCGATGTTCGGCACGCGGTCATACAGGGTGGTGATGATGCCGCCGAACTGGTTCGGCGTGGTGTAGCCGACGGTGTCCGGAATATTGATGGTGGTGGCGCCGGCGTTGATAGCGGCTTCGACCACGCGGCACAGATTGTCGATCGGCGTGCGGCCGGCATCTTCACAGGAAAATTCGACGTCATCGGTGTAGTTGCGGGCGCGTTTGACCGAGCGTACCGCCATCTCCAACACTTCGTCGAACGAGCGCTTCAGCTTCGATTCGATGTGCAGGGTTGAGGTGGCCAAGAACACGTGGATACGGAAGGCTTCGGCGACGCGCAGCGCTTCGGCGGCTACGTCGATGTCTTTGTCCACGCAGCGGGCCAGGCCGCAGACGCGACTGTTTTTGATCTGACGAGCGATGGTTTGCACCGACTCAAAGTCGCCCGGCGAAGAGACCGGGAAGCCGACTTCCATCACGTCGACGCCCATTCTTTCCAGCGCCAGCGCAATCTGCATTTTCTCTTTGACGCTCAGGCTGGCCTGCAGCGCCTGTTCACCGTCACGCAGCGTGGTATCGAAAATAATGACTTGTTGGCTCATCGGGGCGTTCCTTATCGTGTTGATTTCACGCTAAGCGGGCAAAAAAAAACCCGCGCAGTAGCGCGGGTTTTTTATGGGTGATCGGCTGAGTCAGCTCCGAACCTCGCCCACAGGCATACCGCGCAAACAAGATGCGTTGAGTAGTAGGCCTAGTAGACGGTGAGTACGGATCATAATGGTTCAGCTTCTCTTAAATTTGGGTGTCTGCCTAATTTGATACGTGATTGGTTTGGCGATGTCAACACCTGATTGAATGCGGGGGTAATGCATCGGTTAATCGGTCAAACAGAGGATTGTTCGGTAGAAAAGCGGCGCCTTGGAGAAAAAACGGGGCCGGTTTGCGCGCTGCTTAGCATAAACGAATCGAATATAGGCTGCGCTAATTGCTTCTGGATTTCGTTGAGTTAAAATTTGTGATGGAAAAATAAGGGAGGGAAGCCACGAATCTTGAGTGAAATAACATTTTCAAAACAAATGGTTTAAATGCAATACATGTGTCTAATCTATTGTTTTGGTCATAATATAACAAATAATGCGCTTTTACGCTCGATGAGCGGTATTTTTCGATGGTTTGATTGCTAGTGATGTGTTTTCATAGTCTGTCTTATACAGAGTGGCTATGTTGTTTAATTGTATTAATCATTGTTGATACCCAATTATTAGTACCACCCAGGTGGCATTCTTCCCGTTGACGGCAGAAGCTACTGACATGTATTCCATATACGACTTATATCGTGTCGATAATGCGCGGTTTTTTATCGGCTGACTACGGATAATGGCAGATTTTGTCGTGCAAAGATAAGGCAATGCGGCGTTTCATTGTTTGTCGAGCATAAGGATAAGACTATCTACACAGGATTTAGTGGAGTGAAATATGGCCGAATATGATTCAGAGATCGCCACGGTTAAAGAACCGGCGGACATTCATTTGCGCAGCGTCGATCTTAATTTACTGACGGTGTTTGATGCGGTAATGCAAATGCAAAATATTACGCGAGCCGCTAATTCATTAGGGATGTCGCAGCCGGCGGTAAGCAACGCGGTAGCGCGCCTGAAGGTGATGTTCAACGACGAGCTGTTCGTGCGCTGCGGGCGCGGGATCCAGCCTACAGTGCGCGCAAGGCAGCTGTTCGGGCCGGTGCGGCAGGCGCTGCAGCTGGTACAAAATGAGTTGCCGGGCGCCGAGTTTGAACCGCTGACCAGTACGCGGGCATTCTCTCTGTCCCTGTGCAGCCCGCTCGATTTGCGCCTGGGTGCCGGGATAATCAATCACGTCAAACAGATCGCGCCGCAGCTTAATTTGCAAATAAAGTCATACATTAACAATAATATCGAACATCAATTACGATATCAGGACGTCGAGTTTGTCATCGGTTACAGTCGTTTCGAATCGGCGGAGTTTCGCAGCCTGGCGATGTTTGACGACCAATTAGTGTTGGCGGCCGCGCAAGTGCACCCGAGAATTGGCGAGGAAGCGATGCCAGAACAAATGTTGGCCGAGCAACACGCCGCGGTTTCCCTGGAAAGTTTCGGGTCGTTCAGTAAACCTTTTTATTTAGAGGAGCCGATGCTGCGCGCTGTGACGCAACAGTGCACGGATCTCTACAGCGTGCTGAATATGGTATCGCAAACGGACATGGTGGCGATTGCGCCGGCCTGGTTGGTGCGGCAACAGAAGGACGCCTTGAAAATAAAGGCGGTTCCTTTATGCGCCAACGACAATAAGGCCATCTGTTATCTCTCCTGGCATGAATCGTCTGAACGGGATAAGGGGCACCAGTGGATGAAGTCTGTCCTGATTGAGGCTGGCAACCCAACGTAAAGCGATAAATAAACCTGGTTGAAAAAAGATAATATTAAATGAGCGTTTTGCCTCATGATAAAAACTAAGAATTATCTGTGTTTTTATTAAGATATTTCTTGGTTTTACGGCGATAAAATAACTTATTTTCAGGATGGGTTTGTTCGTTTATCAAAAATAATTAATATGAATTAATATTCTGACTTTCCCGCTTTGGCTGGTATTTTAAACTAACTTGATGCGGCGGCCAGTATGGGCCGCATTTTATTGCCGCTACCAAACCTTTTCCCCATCGTTCTGTCCAATCCATGAGAGCGCTGAAGTTAGCCTGCGTTTGGGCTCACACTTCTACGCTGAAATTGCTTTTCCCCCTGACTGAGAGTAGGTAGACTGCACAGAAAAAAGTTAACACGTGTAAGCTGAGATGCGTGCCGCGAGGCGCCATTCAGGCTTAACTGTTTGATTCATTTCAGGCTTAGAGCACTATGATCAATAATCTGCTGCAATACCATTTGATCCATCGTATACAGCATCAAATTACCCACCGTGCCGATCGCACAGCTTTTCGCCAATGGTCGCCCAATGGCGAGTTTCAACTGACCTGGGGAGAGGCTGCCGCCCGTATTGAGCGTATCACCGCCGGGCTGTTGGCTCTGGGGGCTGAAGTGCAAGAGCGCATCGGCATTTTCGCCAATAACGCCATGGCTTGGTCGTTGGCCGACCTGGCGATTCTGTACCTGCGCGGCGTCAGTGTTCCTCTTTACTCCACCAACACGCCGGCACAAGCGGCGTTCGTCATCAATGATGCCGATATCCGCATCCTGTTCGTCGGCGAGCAGGCGCAGCTGGACGCCGCTATCGCGCTGCGCGGCGTTTGCCCGCAACTGCGCCACATCATCGTGTTTGACGAGAGCGTCGATCTGCGCGGCTGCGAGATTGCACAACACCTGAGCGCCTTCGAGCGCGCCGCCGATCCGGCGGCCTTTGCCGCCCAACGTCGGCAGCGCATCGAAGAATGTGACCTGCAGGACCTTTTCACCCTGATCTATACCTCAGGCACCACCGGCGAACCGAAAGGGGTGATGCTGGACTACCGTAATCTGGCGGCGCAACTCTACCTGCACGATGAGCGATTGACGGTCGGCGAAGAGGATGTGTCGCTCAGTTTCCTGCCGCTGTCGCACGTGTTCGAGCGCGCCTGGAGCTTCTTTGTCATGCATTCCGGCGCGCAGAACGTCTTCCTGCCGAATACCGACTGGGTGCGGGAAGCGATGGGGCAGGTGTGCCCGACGCTGATGTGCGCGGTGCCGCGTTTCTACGAGAAGATCTTCAGTGCGGTACATGAAAAAGTGGCGCGCGCTCCCTGGCTGCGCCGCGCACTGTTTCACTGGGCGATCGTCTGCGGTGAGCGTAAGTTCCTGCAGGAACGTGCCGGCAAGCCGTTGGGCAAACTGTTTGAGCTCTCCCACCGCTGGGCCGATAAACTGGTGTTGAGCAAGCTGCGCGGCATCCTCGGCGGTCGGGTGCGCTTCCTGCCGGCGGCGGGCGCCAAGCTGGATGACAATGTGATCCTGTTTTTCCAGGCGATGGGCGTCAACATCAAGTATGGCTATGGCATGACCGAAACCTGTGCGACCGTGTCTTGCTGGGAAGAGGGGGATTTCCGTTTCGGCTCCATCGGCAAACCGCTGCCGGAGGTGGAGGTGCGCATTGGCGAGGAAAATGAAATCCAGGTGCGCGGGCCGATCGTGATGCGCGGCTATTTCAACAAGCCGTTGGAAACCGCCGCGACCTTTACCGAAGACGGCTGGTTGAAAACCGGCGACGCCGGTGCGGTCGATGAAGAAGGCAATCTGTTCATCACCGAACGCCTGAAGGATTTGATGAAAACCTCCGGCGGCAAATACATCGCGCCGCAGATGCTGGAAGGCACGCTGGCGCAGGACCGCTTTATCGAGCAGGTGGCGATCATCGCCGATGCGCGCAAATTCGTTTCCGCGCTGATCGTGCCGTGTTTCGAGTCACTGGAAGAGTATGCGAAGTCTGCCAATCTGAAATACCAGGATCGCCTGGAGCTGCTGCGCAACGGCCAGATCATCGAGATGTTCGAAAAACGCCTGCGCGAGATGCAAAAGGAACTGGCGCGCTTCGAACAGGTGAAGAAGTTCACCCTGCTGCCGGCGGCCTTTTCCATGGAGCTGGGGGAGTTGACGCCAACGCTGAAGCTGCGCCGCAAAGTGATCCTGCAGCGCTATCAGCACGAAATCGATTCGATGTATCAAGAACAGGCCTGACCCTCACGCCGGGCCGTACGCCCGGCGAAAAAAACGGCATATTCTCCGCCTGATTTAGTTCTGTAATTTTCCTCCTGTTCGAAACAATGCCTAGCCTGATAACCTCAGGGCTAGCGCATTGTTTTTATAAAACCGTAATCTCCAGCCGCTTGGCAATAACCCCGCCGCCGTTAAGCCATTTTGCCGTTTGCCTGCCCCATATTCTGACGTTATGTTAATTCGACAGAGACAACCCATAAAAACTTTGGGGCATTGCCCCGCAGCGGGCGCTACGTTCCGGCGCCAGAGAAGAATAAGCAAGCCTGGAGGCAAACCCATGGAGATGTTGTCAGGAGCCGAGATGGTCGTCCGATCGCTGATCGATCAGGGCGTTAAACATGTATTCGGCTACCCCGGCGGGGCGGTGCTCGATATCTACGACGCCCTGCATACGGTAGGAGGGATCGATCATATTCTGGTGCGCCATGAGCAGGGGGCGGTGCATATGGCCGATGGCTACGCGCGCGCCACCGGCGAAGTGGGCGTGGTGCTGGTGACGTCAGGCCCTGGCGCCACCAACGCCATTACCGGTATCGCCACCGCCTATATGGACTCGATCCCGATGGTGGTGCTGTCGGGGCAGGTACCCAGCTCGCTGATCGGCTACGACGCCTTCCAGGAGTGCGATATGGTGGGGATTTCGCGTCCGGTGGTGAAACACAGTTTCCTGGTGAAACGCACTGAAGACATCCCGGCGGTGTTGAAGAAGGCGTTCTACCTGGCCTCTAGCGGCCGCCCCGGCCCGGTGGTGATCGATCTACCTAAAGACATCGTCGGCCCGGCGGTACGGATGCCTTATGCCTATCCGCAGGACGTGACCATGCGTTCTTATAACCCGACGGTGCAGGGCCACCGCGGGCAGATCAAACGCGCACTGCAAACCATTTTGGCGGCCAAAAAACCGGTGATGTACGTCGGCGGCGGCGCGATCAACGCCGGCTGCGAGGCCGAACTGCTGGCATTGGCGGAGCAGTTGAGCCTGCCGGTGACCAGCAGCCTGATGGGGCTGGGCGCTTTCCCCGGCACCCATCGCCAGAGCGTCGGCATGCTCGGCATGCACGGCACCTATGAAGCCAACAAAACCATGCACCATGCCGACGTGATTTTCGCCGTCGGCGTGCGTTTCGACGATCGCACCACCAATAACCTGGCCAAATACTGCCCGGACGCCACCGTGCTGCACATCGATATCGACCCGACCTCGATCTCCAAAACGGTGGACGCCGATATTCCGATCGTCGGCGACGCCAAGCAGGTGCTGGTGCAGATGCTGGAGCTTCTGGTGCAGGACGATAAAGCGCAGGATCACGATGCGCTGCGCGACTGGTGGCAGTCTATCGAGCAGTGGCGCGCCCGCGATTGCCTGGGTTACGACAAAAACAGCGGTACCATCAAGCCGCAGGCGGTGATCGAAACCCTGCATCGCCTGACCAAAGGCGACGCCTATGTGACCTCGGACGTGGGCCAGCACCAGATGTTCGCCGCGCTCTATTATCCGTTCGACAAACCGCGCCGCTGGATCAACTCCGGGGGCCTCGGCACCATGGGCTTCGGCCTGCCGGCGGCATTGGGCGTCAAGCTGGCGCTGCCGGAGGAAACCGTGGTGTGCGTGACCGGCGATGGCAGCATTCAGATGAATATTCAGGAGCTGTCCACCGCACTGCAATACAACCTGCCGGTGGTAGTGGTGAACCTCAACAACCGCTATTTAGGCATGGTGAAGCAGTGGCAGGACATGATTTATTCCGGCCGCCATTCGCAGTCCTACATGGATTCGCTGCCGGACTTTGTCAAACTGGCTGAGGCTTATGGCCATGTCGGCATCGCCATCCGCACGCCGGATGAGCTGGAGAGCAAGCTGGCGCAGGCGCTGGCAGAAAAAGAGCGACTGGTGTTCGTCGACGTGACCGTCGATGAAACCGAACATGTTTACCCGATGCAGATCCGCGGCGGAAGCATGGACGAAATGTGGCTTAGCAAAACGGAGAGGACCTGATCATGCGCCGTATTTTATCTGTCTTGCTGGAAAACGAATCCGGCGCCTTATCACGCGTGGTCGGGTTGTTCTCCCAGCGCGGTTATAACATCGAGAGCCTGACGGTGGCGCCGACCGACGATCCGACGCTGTCGCGCATGACTATCCAGACCGTCGGCGACGAGAAAGTGCTGGAGCAGATCGAAAAGCAGTTGCACAAGCTGGTGGACGTGCTGCGCGTCAGCGAACTGGTGCAGGGCGCCCACGTCGAGCGCGAGATCATGTTGGTGAAGCTGCAGGCCAGCGGCTACGGCCGTGAAGAGGTGAAGCGCTGCGCCGATATTTTCCGCGGCCAAATCGTCGACGTGACGGCGACGCTGTACACGGTGCAATTGGCCGGCACCAGCGACAAGTTGGACGCCTTTCTGAGCGCGGTGCGCGAGGTGGCAGAGATCGTGGAAGTGGCGCGTTCCGGCGTGGTCGGCGTATCGCGCGGCGACAAAATTATGCGCTGAGCGCGGTCTGGCGGCGAATAATCGGGGCGCAGCGTGGCTGCGCCCTTTGTTTTTCGGCATTTTTTGCCCGATTGCTGGCACCTTTCGGCAAAAGCGGTTGCTAGGCAGTGTTTTCTGCTGTTAGATCGCAGAGGCTGGATTGAATAACCGCACGGGATGTCATGGTTAATCCGAGCACAGCCTTCACTTCTATTTTCAGCGTCATTAAGGGGTTAATGTGAAACTGGATGAAATCGCGCGTCTCGCGGGCGTTTCGCGCACGACGGCCAGTTACGTCATCAACGGCAAGGCGAAGCAGTATCGTGTCAGCGATAAAACCGTCGAGAAAGTGATGGCCGTGGTCAGGGAGCATAACTATCACCCGAATGCCGTCGCGGCGGGGCTACGCGCCGGGCGCACCCGCTCTATCGGTCTGGTGATACCGGATCTGGAAAATACCAGCTATACCCGCATCGCCAACTACCTGGAACGCCAGGCGCGCCAGCGTGGCTACCAATTGCTGATCGCCTGTTCCGAAGATCAGCCGGACAACGAGATGCGCTGCATCGAGCACCTGCTGCAGCGCCAGGTGGACGCCATCATCGTTTCCACCGCCTTGCCGCCTGAGCACCCGTTTTATCAACGCTGGGCCAACGATCCGTTGCCGATCATCGCGCTGGATCGCGCACTGGATCGCGAGCATTTCATCAGCGTCGTCGGGGCAGACCAGGAAGACGCCTTCGCGCTGGGGCAAGAACTGCGCACCTTCCCGGCGGAATCGGTGCTGTATCTGGGCGCGTTGCCGGAGCTTTCGGTCAGCTTCTTGCGCGAGCAGGGCTTCCGCCAGGCCTGGCAAGAGGATCCCCGCCACGTCGATTACCTGTACGCCAACAGCTATGAGCGTGAGGCCGCCGGCGCGCTGTTTGCCGAATGGCTGAAAACGCACCCGATGCCGCAGGCGCTGTTCACCACCTCGTTCTCTTTATTGCAGGGCGTGATGGACGTAACGCTGAAGCAGTGCGGCCGGTTGCCGACCGATTTGGCGATCGCCACCTTCGGCGACCATGAACTGTTGGATTTCCTCGAGTGCCCGGTGTTGGCGGTGGCGCAGCGCCATCGCGACGTGGCCGAACGCGTGTTGGAGCTGGTGTTGGCCAGCCTGGACGAACCGCGCAAACCCAAACCGGGGCTGACGCGCATTCGCCGCAATCTGTTCCGCCGCGGCAGTCTGAGCCGCAAATAGTTCGCTCTACAGGAGCCCGCGTTGCCGGGCTCCTGCTTTAGACGTAACCCGCCACTCGGAACAGCCGCCGGCAATATTCCAGGAAGTAGCCATACACCACACCCATCGCCATGGAGACCAGCGCATTGCTGGTCACCGCCGCCAGTATTTGCTGGCCGTCGGCGCCCACGCTCCACAGAATCGCGGCATAAACCGGCGACTGGAAACTGACGTAGGCCAGCAGATCGGCAAGGTTGCGCAGCAGGAACTGGCAGCGCGAGCTGCGGTGCGCCGTGCGGATAAACAGATCGCGATAGCGGCCGTAAGGCCAGGCGATCAGGATGTTGACCGGGATTGACAGCAGGCGTGAAGAGAGGGATTGCTGGAAGCTCATGCCGGAGATCAGTACTTCAATCGCCATGCCGGCGATAAAGCAATACACCACCAGCGCGAACGTGTCGGCAGCGGCGCTGCGCCAATGGGCGGCGGGCGAAAACATGTTTCATCTCCCCTTTGGTTAAAGTTCTGTTAAATTATTTATTATTAGGTGTTATTTCTGGGTTTTTCTATTTATATAGTGTACTAATCTGCAATGTGTTTTTTAACTAGATTTATATTTTTATTTTTAACATTTGTTCGGTTTTTGTCCCGCAAAACCGAGGCACAGGATAGGGCGGGGAGATTAAAATCGGTGTTTTTAGATAAACCCATTAAAAACATGACGTTGCGATTTTTCACGTCGAGTGGAGATTTTTCCCGGCAAAAATTGTGGAAAGAAAAGGTGTAAGAAAATGAAACCATAATTGTAAACAGGTATTTTGGGAATAATCTTACCAAATTGATTTAAATCGAAATTACTTATGCTCGTAATATCCGAGCCATTTATTTTTATCGCCGGTTTATCATTGGCGCGTGAATTGAAGTAAAATAGCGCGCGGCTTTACGGTGAATAACGATTGAGCGTTATTAACTCAAGGGGTTATGGCCTGATTCCGCGAACGGTTCGCCAGGCGCCGAGCCTTGGCCGGCGCGGGTCGCCAGCGGATACAGCCCTGAGATTGCCGAGCTGAAAAATGAGACATGGCTTGCAGAAGGAAGTAATGAGTTAATTAATCGCCAGTTCGTCAGGTTTTTAATCAGATTCTTTCCGCTTAGAAAATTCTCTCCGTTTATCATGGTGTTAATTTTTAATCGTCGAATAATCAGAGTTTCTTTCGCGAGTCAGCTCCCAAAATGACCAGAGAAATATTGCCAAAGCGCTGGCGCTCTGGCTTGACAAGGTTTTCATACCCTCCGTAAACTCCATTGTGTGGGAATTTGTGGGGTAAAGTGGTGAAAACGGTCACTAAGGGGTAGCTCAGGAATGTTCCGTGGAGCGACGATGGTCAACCTCGACAGCAAAGGGCGGCTCGCCGTACCTACCCGATACCGGGAATTGCTCAACGAGGAATCGCAAGGCCAAATGGTCTGTACCATTGACCTCCATCAGCCCTGCCTGCTGCTTTATCCTTTGCCCGAATGGGAAATTATTGAACAAAAATTATCACGTCTGTCGAGCATGAATCCCGCCGAGCGCCGCGTTCAGCGCCTGTTGCTGGGGCATGCCAGTGAGTGTCAGATGGATAGTGCCGGTCGTTTGCTGTTAGCCAATACGTTGCGGCAGCACGCCGGACTCACGAAAGAAGTGATGCTGGTCGGTCAGTTCAACAAGTTTGAACTGTGGGATGAACAGACCTGGTATCAACAAGTCAAGGATGATATTGACGCTGAACAGTCGACTCAGGAACCGTTGTCTGAGCGGCTACAGGACTTGTCGCTATAAGCATGTTGGAAAACTATAAACACACCACCGTCCTGCTGGACGAAGCCGTCAACGGCCTCAACATCCGCAGCAACGGCATATATATCGACGGTACTTTTGGTCGCGGTGGCCATTCTCGTCTGATTCTGTCCCAGCTGGGGCCGGAAGGGCGCTTGTTGGCGATTGACCGTGACCCTCAGGCGATTGCAGCCGCCAACTCCATTGAAGATCCTCGTTTTACCATCGTACACGGCCCATTCTCCGAGTTGTCGCACTACGTGCGGGAACGCGACCTGGTGGGCAAGATCGACGGTGTTCTGCTCGATCTGGGCGTTTCCTCACCGCAGCTCGACGATGCGGAGCGCGGTTTCTCCTTTATGCGCGACGGTCCGCTGGACATGCGCATGGATCCGTCCACCGGCCTGTCCGCCGCAGAATGGCTGATGAAGGCCGAAGCGGACGACATCGCCTGGGTGCTGAAAACCTTTGGCGAAGAGCGTTTCGCCAAGCGTATCGCGCGCGCCATCGTGGAAAGAAACCGCGTGGAGCCGATGACGCGCACCAAAGAGTTGGCGGATCTGATTGCCGATGCCAGCCCGTTCCGTGAAAAGCACAAGCACCCGGCGACGCGCAGCTTCCAGGCGATCCGTATCTATATCAACAGCGAACTGGAAGAGATCGAGCGTGCGCTCGACGGCGCGCTGGAAGTGCTGGCCCCACAGGGCCGTTTGTCGATCATCAGCTTCCACTCGCTGGAAGACCGCATCGTCAAACGCTTTATGCGTCACCATAGCCGCGGCGCTCAGGTGCCGGCCGGCATTCCGTTGACCGAAGAACAACTGCGCGGCATGGGCGGCCGGACGCTGAAAGCGCTGGGCAAAATGATGCCGTCGGAAGCTGAAGTGGCGGACAACCCGCGTGCGCGCAGCTCGGTACTGCGTATTGCTGAGAGGATGCCTGCGTGATCGGCAACGAGCGTCACGGCCTGGTCGGGGTGATTGGCGGCGACCTGCTGCGCAACGCCAAGATCCCCATGATTTTACTGATTGCGTCACTGGTTTCCGCGATTTTCGTGGTGACCACCGCGCACCGCACCCGCCTGCTGACCGCCGAGCGCGAACAACTGGTGTTGGAGCGCGATGCGCTGGATATCGAGTGGCGCAACCTGATTTTGGAAGAGAACGCCCTCGGCGACCACAGCCGGGTTGAACGTATCGCGACAGAAAAACTGCAGATGCAACACGTTGATCCATCGCAGGAAAATATCATCGTTAAACAATGAATGGTTTAACCGGAATAATGACACGGAGTAGAAAGGAAACGCATGAAAGCAGCGCGCCCCGGTAAGTTGAGACGCCAGGAAGATCAGGCCAGCTTTGTCAGCTGGCGTTTTGCGTTGCTGTGCGGCTGTATTTTGCTGGCGATGGTCGGCCTGATGCTGCGCGTCGCTTACCTGCAGGTCATCAATCCCGATCGTCTGGTGAAAGAAGGCGACATGCGTTCGCTGCGCGTGCAGGAAGTGCCGACCGCGCGCGGCATGATCAGCGATCGCGCCGGCCGCCCGTTGGCGGTCAGCGTGCCGGTCAATGCGGTGTGGGCGGATCCGAAAGAGCTGAACGAGCGCGGCGGCATCACGCTGGACAGCCGTTGGAAAGCCCTTTCCGATGCGCTGAACATCCCGCTGGACCAACTCTCCAACCGCATCAACGCCAACCCGAAAGGGCGCTTCGTTTATCTGGCGCGCCAGGTTAACCCGGCGATCGGCGACTACATCCACAAACTCAAGCTGCCGGGGATCTACCTGCGTCAGGAATCGCGCCGTTACTACCCGGCCGGGCAGGTGACGTCGCACATCATCGGCGTGACTAACATCGACGGGCAAGGTATCGAAGGCGTCGAGAAGAGCTTCGACCGCTGGCTGACCGGGCAACCGGGCGAGAGAACGGTGCGTAAAGACCGCTTCGGCCGGGTGATCGAAGATATCTCCTCCGTCGACAGCCAGGCGGCGCACAACCTGGTGTTGAGCGTCGATGAACGCCTGCAGGCGCTGGTGTATCGTGAGCTGAACAACGCCGTGGCGTTCAACAAGGCCGAATCGGGCACCGCAGTGCTGATCGACGTGAACACCGGCGAAGTGCTGGCGATGGCCAACAGCCCGTCCTACAACCCGAACAACATGGCCGGTACGCCGAAAGAGACCATGCGTAACCGTGCTATCACCGATATTTTTGAACCCGGTTCAACCGTGAAGCCGATGGTGGTGATGACCGCGCTGCAAAACGGCGTGGTGAGAGAAAACAGCGTGCTGAACACCATCCCGTACCGCATTCAGGGCCACGAGATCAAAGACGTGGCGCGGTACTCGGAGCTGTCATTGACCGGGATCTTGCAGAAGTCGAGTAACGTCGGTGTTTCAAAGCTGGCGTTAGCGATGCCGTCCTCAGCGTTAGTAGATACTTACTCTCGTTTTGGGCTGGGAAAAGCGACCAATTTGGGGCTGGTCGGAGAAAGCAGTGGCATATACCCAAAAAAACAACGGTGGTCTGACATAGAGAGGGCCACCTTCTCTTTCGGCTACGGGCTGATGGTAACTCCGTTACAGTTGGCGCGAGTCTATGCAACGATCGGCAGCCTGGGCGTGTATCGCCCATTGTCGATCACCAAGGTTGACCCTCCGGTCGCCGGCGAACGCGTTTTCCCTGAACCTCTGGTGCGCACCGTGGTGCACATGATGGAAAGCGTGGCCTTGCCGGGCGGCGGCGGCGTAAAAGCCGCCATCAAGGGATACCGTATCGCCATCAAAACCGGTACCGCGAAAAAAGTGGGCCCGGACGGCAAATACGTCAACCGATACATCGCTTATACCGCTGGCGTCGCGCCGGCAAGTAACCCCCGTTTTGCCCTGGTGGTCGTCATCAACGACCCGCAGGGTGGGAAATACTATGGTGGCGCAATCTCTGCGCCGGTGTTCGGTGCCATCATGGGCGGCGTATTGCGCACCATGAACGTCGAGCCTGACGCGTTGCCTACCGGTGACAAAAGCGAATTAGTGATTAACAAGAAAGAGGGTTCAGGTGGCAGATCGTAATTTGCGCGACTTACTCGCCCCGTGGGTGCCGACGGCACCCGGGCGCGCGCTGCGGGAAATGACATTAGACAGCCGTGTGGCGGCTGCCGGGGATCTGTTTGTCGCCGTTGTCGGCCATCAAACGGATGGACGCCGCTATATTCCGCAGGCCATCGCGCAGGGCGTCGCTGCCGTGATCGCCGAAGCTGACGGTCAGGCCGAAGACGGCGCCATCGTTGAAATGCACGGCGTGCCGGTGATCTACCTGAGCCAACTGAACCAGCGCCTTTCCGCGCTGGCCGGGCGTTTTTACCACCAGCCGGGCGAGCGTCTGCGCCTGGTCGGCGTGACCGGCACCAACGGCAAAACCACTACCACGCAGCTGCTGGCGCAGTGGAGCCAACTGCTGGGCGAAACCAGCGCGGTGATGGGCACCGTCGGCAACGGCCTGCTGGGCCAGGTGTGTCCGACTGAGAATACCACCGGTTCTGCGGTGGATGTTCAACACGTATTAAACGATTTGGCTGAACAGGGCGCGACCTTCGCCGCCATGGAAGTCTCTTCCCACGGTCTGGTGCAACACCGGGTGGCGGCACTGCCGTTCGCCGCGGCGGTCTTCACCAACCTTAGCCGCGATCACCTGGATTACCACGGTGACATGGCCAACTACGAAGCGGCCAAATGGTCGCTGTTCGCCGCCCACAGCGTGGGGCAGGCGATCATCAACGCCGACGATGAAGTCGGTCAGCGCTGGCTGAGCAAGCTGCCGGATGCGGTGGCGGTGACGATGCAGGATAACCTGCAGCCGGGCTGTCATGGCCGCTGGCTGAAAACCACGGCGGTCGACTATCACGACAACGGCGCCACCCTTCGTTTCAGCTCCAGCTGGGGTGACGGCGAAATCGAAAGCCGCCTGATGGGCGCTTTCAACGTCAGCAACCTGCTGTTGGCATTGGCGACGCTGCTGTCGCTGGGTTATCCGCTGGATAAACTGGTGGAAACCGGCAGCCGTCTGCAGCCGGTCTGCGGTCGCATGGAAGTGTTTAACGCGCCGGGCAAACCGACGGTAGTGGTGGATTACGCCCACACGCCGGATGCGCTGGAGAAAGCGCTGGAAGCCGCGCGCCTGCACTGCCAGGGGCAGCTGTGGTGCGTCTTCGGCTGCGGCGGCGATCGCGACAAGGGCAAGCGTCCGCTGATGGGCGGTATCGCCGAGCAGTTCGCCGATCGCGTGGTGATCACCGATGACAACCCGCGTACTGAAGAGCCGCGCGCGATTATCAACGACATCCTGAGCGGATTGCTGGACGCCGGGCAGGCGGTGGTGATCCACGGCCGCGCCGAAGCGGTGACCAGCGCCATCATGCAGGCGAAGGAACAGGATGTGGTGTTGGTGGCAGGCAAAGGCCACGAAGATTATCAGTTGGTGGGCAACCGCCGCCTGGATTACTCGGACCGTACGACGGTCGCCCGACTGCTGGGGGTGCTGGCATGATCCCTGTCTCTCTTCAGACACTGGCTGAGGTATTGAGCGCTGAACTGATCGGCGCCGATTGCCAAATTGTCGAGGTGACGACAGACACCCGCAAGGTGACCGCCGGCTGCCTGTTTGTGGCGCTGAAAGGCGAGCGTTTCGACGCTCACGACTTTGCGGCGGATGCCGTAGCCGCAGGTGCCGGGGCGCTGCTGGTGAGTAAGCGCTTATTGGTGGATGCACCGCAGTTGGTGGTGAAAGACACCCGTCTGGCGCTGGGGCAGCTTGGCGCCTGGGTGCGTCAGCAGGTGCCGGCGCGCGTGGTGGCGCTGACCGGCTCCTCGGGCAAGACATCGGTAAAAGAAATGACCGCCGCCATTCTGCGTGAATGCGGCGAAGTGTTGTATACCGCCGGCAACTTCAATAACGACATCGGCGTGCCGCTGACGCTGTTGCGTCTGGAGCCGCAGCATGATTTTGCCGTGATAGAGCTGGGCGCTAACCACATTGGCGAGATTGCTTACACCACCGCATTGACGTGTCCGCAGACCGCTTTGGTAAACAACCTGGCGGCTGCGCATCTGGAAGGCTTTGGCTCGTTGGCCGGCGTCGCTCAGGCAAAGGGTGAAATCTTTACCGGCCTGCCGGCCGACGGCGTGGCTATCATCAACGCCGATAACAATGACTGGCCGCGCTGGCAGAGCATGCTGGGCGGCAAAACCGTCTGGCGCTTCTCGCCGCAGGCCGCCGAAGGCGTGGACTTCTTCGCCAGCGACGTGCGGGTGAACGGCGCCGGCACGCAGTTCACGCTGCGCAGCCCGTTCGGCTCCGCCGAGATCGCGCTGCCGCTGCCGGGGCGCCACAACGTGGCCAATGCGCTGGCGGCAACGGCGCTGGCGATGTCGGTGGGCGCCACCCTCGAGGCGGTGCGTCAGGGGCTGAAACAGCTGCAGGCGGTGCCGGGGCGTCTGTTCCCGGTGGCACTGGCCGAAGGCAAACTGTTGCTGGACGACAGCTATAACGCCAACGTCGGGTCGATGACCGCGGCGGCGCAGGTGCTGGCGGAAATGCCGGGCTACCGCGTGATGGTGGTCGGCGATATGGCCGAGCTGGGCGCGGAAGCGGAAGAGTGCCACCGTCAGGTGGGCGAAGCCGCCCGTCTGGCCGGGGTCGACAAAGTGATCAGCGTCGGCGGTTTGAGCCGCGTGCTGAGCGAAGCGTCCGGCAATGGCGAACATTATCAGGACAAGACAGCAGTGATCGCGCGCGTGGCGGAATTACTGTCGGAACATGCGGTCATCACCGTGTTAATCAAAGGTTCACGTAGTGCCGCAATGGAGCAGGTAGTACGCGCGTTACAGGAGAAAGTACCATGTTAGTTTGGCTGGCCGAGCATTTGGTCAAATATTACTCAGGCTTCAACGTCTTTTCTTATCTGACGTTCCGAGCCATTGTCAGCCTGCTGACCGCGCTGTTCCTGTCGCTGTGGATGGGTCCGCGGGTGATCAAGCGCCTGCAAGAAATGTCCTTCGGCCAGGTGGTGCGTAACGACGGCCCCGAGTCGCACTTCAGCAAGCGCGGCACGCCGACCATGGGCGGCATTATGATCCTGACCTCCATCACCATTTCGGTGCTGATGTGGGCCTACCCGTCCAACCCGTATGTCTGGTGCGTGCTGTTCGTGCTGGTGGGTTACGGCATCGTCGGTTTCGTCGACGACTACCGCAAGGTGGTGCGTAAGGACACCAAAGGGCTGATCGCCCGCTGGAAGTATTTCTGGCAGTCGGTGATTGCGCTGATTGTCGCATTCGCCATGTACGCCGTAGGAAAAGACACGCCAGCCACCGAGCTGGTTGTGCCGTTCTTTAAGGACGTGATGCCGCAGCTGGGCCTGTTGTACATCCTGCTGGCCTATTTCGTGATCGTCGGCACCAGCAACGCGGTCAACCTGACCGACGGCCTGGACGGCCTGGCGATCATGCCGACGGTATTCGTGGCGGCCGGCTTCGCGCTGGTGGCCTGGGCGACCGGTAACATGAACTTCGCCAACTACCTGCATATTCCGTATCTGCGTCATGCCGGCGAGTTGGTGATCGTGTGTACCGCCATCGTTGGCGCCGGCCTCGGGTTCCTGTGGTTCAACACTTACCCGGCTCAGGTGTTTATGGGCGACGTCGGTTCGCTGGCGCTGGGCGGCGCGCTGGGCACCATCGCGGTGCTGCTGCGCCAGGAGTTCTTGTTGGTGATCATGGGCGGCGTATTCGTGGTGGAAACGCTGTCGGTGATCCTGCAGGTGGGATCGTTCAAGCTGCGCGGACAACGCATTTTCCGCATGGCGCCGATTCACCATCACTATGAATTGAAAGGCTGGCCGGAGCCGCGCGTGATCGTGCGCTTCTGGATTATTTCGCTGATGCTGGTGCTGATTGGCCTGGCAACGCTGAAGGTGCGTTAATCATGGCAGACTATCAGGGTAGAAAAGTCGTCATCATCGGGTTAGGCCTTACCGGCCTGTCCTGTGTCGATTTCTTCATGGCGCGCGGCGTGACGCCGCGCGTGATGGATACCCGTATCGCGCCGCCGGGGTTGGACAAACTGCCTGAAAGCGTGGAGCGCCATCTGGGCGATCTGAATCAGGACTGGCTGCTGGCGGCGGATCTGATCGTCGCCAGTCCGGGTGTCGCGCTGGCGACCCCGGCATTGAGCGCTGCGGCGGATGCCGGCGTGGAAATCGTCGGCGATGTCGAACTGTTCTGCCGTGAAGCGCAGGCGCCGATCGTGGCGATTACCGGCTCCAACGGCAAAAGCACCGTCACCACCCTGGTGGGCGAGATGGCGAAAGCTGCCGGTTGGGCGGTGGGCGTGGGCGGCAATATCGGCCTGCCGGCGCTGAGCCTGCTGCGTCAGGAATGCCAGCTTTACGTGCTGGAACTGTCCAGCTTCCAGCTGGAGACGACCTACAGCCTGCGGGCGGCGGCGGCGACCATCCTGAACGTGACCGAAGATCATATGGATCGCTATCCGTTCGGCCTGCAGCAATATCGTGGTGCCAAACTGCGCGTGTATGAAAATGCCGCGGTATGCGTGGTGAACGCGGACGACGCGCTGACCATGCCGGTGCGCGGCGCCGACGAGCGCTGCGTCAGCTTCGGTGCCGACGTGGGCGATTATCACCTGAACCGCCAGCAGGGGGAAACCTGGCTGCGGGTGCGTGGTGAGAAGGTGCTGAATACGCGTGAGATGAAGCTGACCGGCCGCCACAATTACACCAATGCCCTGGCTGCGCTGGCGCTGGCGGATGCGGTCAATATTCCGCGCGCGTCCAGCCTGAAGGCGCTGACCACCTTCACCGGCCTGGCGCATCGCTTCCAGCTGGCTTGGGAGCACAACGGCGTGCGTTGGATCAACGATTCCAAAGCCACCAACGTCGGCAGCACCGAAGCGGCGTTGAATGGCCTGCTGGTGGATGGCACGCTGCATCTGCTGCTGGGCGGCGACGGCAAGTCCGCCGATTTTTCGCCGCTGGCGCGCTATCTGCAGGGCGACAACGTGCGCCTGTATTGCTTTGGCCGCGACGGCGCTCAGCTGGCTCAGCTGCGGCCGGAAGTGGCGACGCTGACCGAGACCATGGAGCAGGCGATGCGCACCATCGCCGGCCGCGTACAGCCCGGCGATATGGTGTTGCTGTCGCCGGCCTGCGCCAGCCTCGATCAGTTCCGTAATTTTGAAGTGCGCGGCGACGAGTTCGCCCGCCTGGCGAAGGAGCTTGGCGGATGAAGCTACGCTTGCCGAACTTCGGGCTGACAGAACGGCTGAAAGACTGGGTGACCGGCGCGCGCGACAACGACGCGGTCAACATGGTGCTCTACGATCGCACCCTGCTGTGGCTGACCTTCGGGTTGGCGATCATCGGCTTCGTGATGGTGACCTCGGCGTCGATGCCGATCGGCCAACGCCTGGCGGACGATCCGTTCCTGTTCGCCAAACGTGATGCGCTGTACCTTGGCCTGGCGTTCGGCCTGTCGCTGGTGACGCTGCGCGTCCCGATGGAAGTTTGGCAGCGCTACAGCAACGTGATGCTGCTGATGTCGATCGTGATGCTGCTGATCGTACTGGTGGTGGGGAGCTCGGTAAACGGGGCATCGCGCTGGATCGCGCTCGGCCCGTTGCGTATTCAGCCGGCGGAGCTGTCCAAGCTGTCGCTGTTCTGCTATCTGGCGAGCTATCTGGTGCGCAAGGTGGAAGAGGTGCGCAGCAACTTCTGGGGCTTCTGTAAGCCGATGGGCGTAATGGTGGTGCTGGCGGTGCTGCTGCTGGCGCAGCCGGACCTCGGTACCGTGGTGGTGCTGTTCATCACCACGCTGGCGATGCTGTTCCTGGCCGGCGCGAAGATGTGGCAGTTCCTGGCGATCATCGGCTCCGGCGTGTTCGCCGTGGTGCTGCTGATCATCGCGGAACCGTACCGTATGCGCCGCGTGACCTCGTTCTGGAACCCGTGGGCCGATCCGTTCGGCAGCGGCTACCAGCTGACCCAGTCGCTGATGGCGTTCGGCCGCGGCGAGTTCTGGGGGCAAGGGCTCGGCAACTCGGTGCAGAAACTGGAGTATTTGCCGGAAGCGCACACCGACTTCATCTTCTCCATTTTGGGGGAAGAACTGGGCTATATCGGTGTGGTTTTAGCCCTGTTAATGGTATTCTTCGTCGCTTTTCGCGCGATGTCCATCGGGCGCCGCGCGCTGGAGATCGACCAACGCTTCTCCGGCTTCCTGGCCTGCGCGATCGGCGTGTGGTTCAGCTTCCAGGCGCTGGTTAACGTCGGTGCCGCCGCGGGCATGCTGCCGACCAAAGGTCTGACGCTGCCGCTGATCAGTTACGGCGGCTCGAGCTTGCTGATTATGTCGACGGCCATCGTGCTGTTGCTGCGAATTGATTATGAAACGCGCCTGACCAAGGCTCAGGCGTTTGTGAAGAGGTAAGGGATGAGCGGGAAACCTAAGCGTTTAATGGTGATGGCAGGCGGTACCGGTGGGCACGTGTTCCCGGGGCTGGCGGTCGCGCATCATCTGATGGCGCAGGGCTGGCAGGTGCGCTGGCTCGGAACCGCAGACCGAATGGAAGCCGATCTGGTGCCGAAGCACGGGATCGAGATTGATTTTATCCGCATCTCCGGCCTGCGCGGCAAGGGCCTGAAGGCCCAGCTGACTGCGCCGCTGCGTATCTGGCAGGCGGTGCGTCAGGCGAAAGCCATCATGCGCAGCTATCAGCCGGATGTGGTGTTGGGAATGGGCGGTTACGTCTCCGGCCCTGGCGGCCTGGCGGCCTGGCAGTGCGGCATCCCGGTGGTGCTGCACGAGCAGAACGGCATCGCCGGCTTGACCAACCGCTGGCTGGCGCGCATCGCCGCCAAAGTGATGCAGGCCTTCCCCGGCGCGTTCCCGAACGCCGAGGTAGTGGGCAACCCGGTGCGTACCGACGTGTTGGCGCTGCCATTGCCGGCGGAGCGGTTACAAGGGCGTGAAGGCCCGGTCCGCGTGCTGGTGATTGGCGGAAGTCAGGGTGCGCGCGTGCTGAATCAGACAGTTCCTGAAGTCGCGGCGCGTTTGGACGATAGAATTACGCTCTGGCATCAGGTTGGCAAAGGCGCGCTGGAAACGGTGCTGCGCGACTACGAAAGGGTAGGGCAGACGCAGCACAAGGTGACCGAGTTCATCGACGACATGGCCGCCGCCTATGCCTGGGCCGACGTGGTGGTCTGCCGCTCCGGCGCGCTGACCGTCAGCGAAATCGCGGCGGCGGGGCTGCCGGCGATCTTCGTGCCGTTCATGCATAAGGATCGTCAGCAGTACTGGAACGCGCGTCCGCTGGAAGAAGCCGGCGCGGCGAAGATTATCGAACAGCCGCAGTTCAACGCCGATGTGGTGGCCGAACTGCTGGCGAGCTGGGATCGTCCGACGCTGCTGGCCATGGCCGAGAAAGCGCGCGCGGTCGCCATTCCGGACGCCACCGAGCGCGTGGCGGCGGAGCTGGTGCGGC
This sequence comes from Serratia marcescens, assembly GCF_001902635.1. Lineage (GTDB taxonomy): Bacteria > Pseudomonadota > Gammaproteobacteria > Enterobacterales > Enterobacteriaceae > Serratia > Serratia marcescens_F. Next base: position 129,740 of record NZ_MJAO01000005.1, read on the forward strand.
TCGCCAAGTAACGAGTGCAGGGGTTCGGTGTGCCGAACCTGAATAAAAGCAATGTGATGTAGGGCCGGGGTACCGGATCCGGATTAGAGAGAGTGATGAATACACAACAACTGGCGAAACTACGTACTATCGTGCCCGAGATGCGTCGCGTCCGGCACATTCACTTTGTCGGCATCGGTGGCGCCGGCATGGGTGGTATCGCCGAAGTGTTGGCAAACGAAGGGTATCAGATCAGCGGCTCCGACCTGGCGCCGAATCCGGTTACCCAACAGCTGAGCGCGCTCGGGGCGACGATTTACTTCAATCACCGTCCGGAAAACGTGCTGGATGCGAGCGTGGTGGTGGTCTCTACCGCCATCTCCGCCGACAACCCGGAGATCGTCGCCGCCCGTGAAGCGCGTATCCCGGTGATCCGCCGCGCCGAAATGCTGGCGGAGCTGATGCGTTTTCGCCACGGCATCGCTATCGCCGGTACGCACGGTAAAACCACCACCACCGCGATGGTCTCGAGCATTTATGCCGAAGCTCGCCTGGATCCGACCTTCGTCAACGGCGGGCTGGTGAAGGCGGCGGGCACCCACGCGCGACTGGGGTCCAGCCGTTATTTGATCGCGGAAGCGGATGAGAGCGATGCATCGTTCCTGCATCTGCAGCCGATGGTGGCCGTGGTCACCAACATCGAAGCCGACCACATGGATACTTACCAGGGCGACTTCGAGAATCTGAAGCAGACGTTTATCAATTTCTTGCACAACCTGCCGTTCTACGGCCGCGCGGTGATGTGCATCGACGATCCGGTGGTGCGTGAGCTGTTGCCGCGCGTGGGTCGCCATATCACCACCTACGGTTTCAGTGACGATGCCGATGTGCGCATCGAGGACTACCGGCAGATTGGGCCGCAGGGGCACTTTACCCTGAGCCGTCAGGACAAGCCGTTGCTGACGGTGACGCTGAACGCGCCAGGCCGCCACAATGCGTTGAACGCAGCGGCTGCGGTAGCGGTGGCGACTGAAGAAGGTATCGACGACGCCGATATCCTGCGTGCGCTGGCGGGCTTCCAGGGCACCGGGCGCCGCTTCGACTTCCTCGGTGAGTTCCCGCTGGCGCCGGTCAACGGCAAAGCGGGCAGTGCGATGCTGGTGGACGACTACGGTCACCATCCGACCGAGGTGGACGCCACGCTGAAAGCGGCGCGCGCCGGTTGGCCGGACAAGCGTCTGGTGATGATCTTCCAGCCGCACCGTTATACGCGCACCCGCGATCTGTACGACGATTTCGCCAATGTGCTGTCGCAGGTGGATGTGTTGCTGATGCTCGACGTGTACGCCGCCGGCGAAGCGCCGATCCCGGGCGCGGACAGCCGTTCGCTGTGCCGCACCATCCGTAGCCGCGGCAAGCTGGATCCGATCCTGGTTTCCGATGCCGATACCGTGCCGGAAACCCTGGCGCAGCTGCTGCAGGATGACGATCTGGTGCTGGTGCAAGGTGCCGGCAACGTGGGCAAAATCGCCCGTAAACTGGCTGAGCTGAAGCTGCAGCCGCCGAAGAAAGAGGAGGAGCATCATGGCTGATAAAGTTGCAGTTCTGCTGGGCGGCACCTCCGCTGAACGTGACGTTTCCCTGCAATCCGGCGCCGCGGTGCTGGCCGGGTTGCACGAAGCCGGTATCGATGCGCACGGCGTCGATACCCGCGATTTCCCGGTGACCCAGCTGAAAGAGCAGGGGTTCACCAAAGTGTTTATCGCGCTGCACGGCCGCGGTGGCGAGGACGGCACCCTGCAGGGGCTGCTGGAGTTCCTCGAGCTGCCTTATACCGGCAGCGGCGTGATGGCCTCGGCGCTGACCATGGACAAATGGCGCACCAAGATGGTGTGGCAGTCGATGGGGTTGCCGGTGGCACCTTACGTGGCGTTGAATCGCCGGCTGTATCTCGGCGCTGAAAAAGCGGCGTTGCTGGCGCGCGTGGCGGATCTCGGCCTGCCGCTGATCGTCAAGCCGAGCCGCGAAGGCTCCAGCGTCGGCATGAGCAAGGTCACCGAGAGCGCTGCGTTGGAAGCCGCGTTGGAAGAGGCCTTCCGCCATGACGATGACGTGCTGGTGGAGAAGTGGCTGAGCGGCCCGGAATACACCGTGGCGATGCTGGGTGACCAGGTGCTGCCATCGATCCGCATCCAGCCGGCCGGCGTGTTTTACGACTACCAGGCCAAGTACATTTCGGACGACACGCAGTACTTCTGCCCGAGCGGTTTGAGCGCCGAGCAGGAAGCCGAGATGGCGGCGTTGGCGCTGCGCGCCTACCGCGGTCTGGACTGCAGCGGCTGGGGCCGCGTCGACGTGATGCAAGACAGCGATGGCAGCTTCTATCTGCTTGAGGTGAACACCTCTCCGGGCATGACCAGTCATAGCCTGGTGCCGATGGCGGCGCGCCAGTTTGGATTAAGCTTCTCGCAGTTGGTGGCGAGAATTTTGGAGTTGGCCGACTGATATGTCGCAAGCTGCCCTGAATGCGCGCGATCGCGAGGTGGATAACGGCCCGCGCCGCAGCAATGGAACCCAGTTGGCGGGAATGATCTTCCTGCTGATGGTGTTGGGAACGGTCGTGTGGAGCGGTTGGGCGGTGCTTGGCTGGATGAAAGATGCCAGTCGCCTGCCGCTCTCAAGGCTGGTGGTGACCGGCGAACGCCATTACACCACCAACGACGATATTCGTCAGGCGATCCTGGCGCTGGGCGCGCCCGGCACCTTTATGACGCAGGATGTGGACGTCATCCAGCAGCAGATCGAACGTCTGCCGTGGATCAAGCAGGCCAGCGTGCGCAAACAATGGCCGGATGAGCTGAAGATCCATCTGGTGGAATACGTGCCGGTGGCGCGCTGGAACGATTTGCACATGATGGACGCCGAGGGTAAAGCGTTCAGCGTGCCGGCGGAGCGGGCGGGCAAACAGAAGTTGCCGCTGCTCTACGGGCCGGAAGGGAGCGAGCAGGATGTGCTGGAAGGCTATCGGGCGATGAGCGCCACGTTGGCGGCCAGCAAATATACGCTGAAAATGGCGGCGATGACCGCGCGCCATTCCTGGCAGCTGGCGCTGGACAACGATGTCCGGCTTGAGCTGGGGCGCGATGACCGCAACGGGCGTTTGCAGCGGTTTATCGAGCTTTACCCGGTATTGCAGCAGCAGGGCCAGGCGGAGAGCAAGCGTGTCAGCTATGTCGATCTGCGCTACGAGTCCGGCGCTTCGGTAGGGTGGGCTCCGGTGTTGGTCGATCCGCAGGCGCTTGGCGGTCAGCAAAACAGTAATCAGCAACAGAATCAGGCACAGGCAAAACAACAATGATCAAGTCGACGGACAGAAAACTGGTAGTTGGACTGGAGATCGGTACTGCAAAAGTCTCCGCGTTGGTAGGGGAAGTTCTGCCCGATGGCATGGTCAACATTATCGGGGTGGGCAGCTGCCCGTCTCGCGGTATGGATAAGGGTGGCGTAAACGACCTGGAGTCGGTGGTGAAGTGCGTACAGCGCGCCATCGATCAGGCCGAGCTGATGGCGGACTGCCAGATTTCCTCGGTGTACCTGGCGCTGTCGGGCAAACACATCAGCTGCCAGAACGAAATCGGTATGGTGCCGATCTCGGAAGAGGAAGTGACGCAGGACGACGTGGAGAACGTGGTGCACACCGCCAAATCGGTGCGCGTGCGCGACGAACACCGCATCCTGCACGTGATCCCTCAGGAATACGCCATCGATTATCAGGAAGGCATCAAAAACCCGGTTGGGCTGTCCGGCGTGCGCATGCAGGCCAAGGTGCATCTGATTACCTGCCATAACGATATGGCGAAGAACATCGTCAAGGCCGTGGAACGTTGCGGCCTGAAAGTTGACCAACTTATTTTCGCCGGTCTGGCCGCGAGCTACGCGGTGCTGACCGAAGATGAACGCGAACTCGGCGTTTGCGTAGTGGATATCGGCGGCGGCACCATGGATATGGCGGTGTACACCGGCGGTGCGCTGCGCCACACCAAAGTGATCCCTTACGCCGGGAACGTGGTCACCAGCGATATCGCTTACGCCTTCGGCACGCCGCCGACCGACGCGGAAGCGATTAAAGTTCGACACGGCTGTGCGCTTGGGTCGATTGTTAGCAAGGATGAGAATGTAGAGGTGCCTAGCGTCGGGGGACGTCCTCCGCGCAGTCTGCAAAGACAGACGCTGGCTGAAGTCATTGAGCCACGCTACACCGAACTGTTGAATCTGGTTAACGATGAAATTTTGCAATTGCAGGAGCAACTGCGTCAGCAAGGGGTGAAGCATCATCTGGCGGCAGGTATTGTGCTGACCGGTGGCGCCGCCCAGATTGATGGCCTGGCAGCCTGTGCGCAACGGGTGTTCCACACCCAGGTACGCATTGGCCAACCCTTGAACATCACGGGTCTGACGGATTATGCGCAGGAGCCTTACTACTCGACGGCGGTAGGTCTGCTGCACTATGGAAAAGAGTCTCACCTGAGCGGTGAGACGGAAGTAGAAAAACGCGCCTCGGTGGGCAATTGGTTTAAACGCATCAATAGCTGGCTGAGAAAAGAGTTTTAATGTTTCAACAAAGAGATCATGCTGAGTAATCTTTTTATGATCTCGCAGCGACAGGCACAAAACGGAGAGAAACTATGTTTGAACCAATGGAACTAACCAATGACGCGGTGATTAAAGTCATCGGCGTCGGCGGCGGCGGTGGCAACGCCGTTGAACACATGGTGCGCGAGCGCATCGAAGGTGTTGAATTCTTCGCTGTGAACACGGACGCCCAGGCGCTCCGCAAAACGGCGGTTGGCCAAACCATCCAGATTGGTAGCGGTATTACCAAAGGTCTGGGTGCGGGCGCGAACCCGGAAGTGGGTCGCAATTCAGCGGAAGAAGACCGCGAAGCCCTGCGCGCAGCGCTGGACGGCGCAGACATGGTCTTCATCGCGGCCGGCATGGGCGGCGGTACCGGTACCGGTGCAGCGCCAGTGGTGGCTGAAGTCGCTAAAGATTTGGGTATTCTGACCGTGGCCGTGGTGACCAAGCCTTTCAACTTCGAAGGCAAGAAGCGCATGGCGTTTGCGGAGCAGGGTATCGCTGAGCTGTCCAAACACGTGGACTCGCTGATCACTATCCCGAACGACAAATTGCTGAAAGTTCTGGGTCGTGGCATCTCTCTGCTGGACGCGTTCGGCGCGGCCAATGACGTGCTGAAAGGCGCGGTGCAGGGTATCGCCGAACTGATCACCCGTCCGGGCCTGATGAACGTCGACTTCGCCGACGTGCGCACCGTGATGTCCGAAATGGGCTACGCGATGATGGGTTCCGGTGTGGCTTGCGGTGAAGACCGCGCCGAAGAAGCGGCCGAAATGGCGATCTCCAGCCCGCTGCTGGAAGACATCGACCTGTCCGGCGCGCGCGGCGTGCTGGTCAACATTACCGCCGGCTTCGACCTGCGTCTGGATGAGTTCGAAACCGTGGGTAACACCATCCGTGCGTTCGCTTCCGACAATGCCACCGTGGTGATCGGTACCTCGCTGGATCCGGAAATGAACGACGAGCTGCGCGTCACCGTGGTGGCGACCGGTATCGGTATGGACAAACGTCCTGAAATCACCCTGGTGACCAATAAGCAGGCCAGCCAACCGGTGATGGATCATCGTTATCAGCAGCACGGCATGTCGCCTCTGCCGCAGGAAGTGAAGCCTGCCGCCAAGGTGGTCAACGATCAAGCTGCGCAGCCGAATAAAGAGCCCGACTATCTTGATATTCCAGCCTTCCTGCGTAAACAGGCAGACTAAGAATATCCTGAGAATTTGGCATCTCCGCTCTTTGTGCTAAACTGTCCCGCCGGCCATGCTGTATGATTGGCCGGTAGGATGGATAACATTGCGAGATAAAACGATGATCAAACAAAGGACATTAAAACGTATTGTTCAGGCGACTGGTGTCGGTTTGCATACCGGCAAGAAAGTCACGCTGACAATGCGCCCAGCGCCGGCTAATACCGGGGTCATCTATCGTCGCACTGACTTGAATCCACCGGTTGATTTTCCGGCTGATGCAAAATCCGTGCGTGATACCATGCTCTGTACTTGCCTGGTGAATGAGCATGACGTGCGTATTTCGACCGTTGAGCATCTTAACGCCGCGCTGGCTGGGCTGGGCATCGACAACATCGTCATCGAAGTCGACGCCGCCGAAATCCCAATCATGGACGGCAGCGCCAGTCCGTTCGTGTTCTTGCTGCTGGACGCCGGCATCGAAGAACTGAACTCGGCGAAGAAATTCCTGCGTCTGAAAGAGACCGTGCGTGTTGAAGATGGCGATAAGTGGGCCGAGTTGTCCCCGCATAACGGGTTCCGCCTGGACTTCACCATCGACTTCAACCACCCGGCTATCGACGCCAGCTCTCAGCGCTATCGTCTTGATTTCTCGGCTGAGTCGTTCGTGCGTCAAATCAGCCGCGCGCGCACCTTCGGGTTCATGCGTGATATCGAATACCTGCAGTCCCGTGGCTTGGCCCTGGGCGGCAGCTTCGACTGCGCCATCGTGGTGGATGACTACCGCGTGCTGAACGAAGACGGTCTGCGTTTCGAAGACGAGTTCGTACGTCACAAAATGCTGGACGCCATCGGCGACCTGTTCATGTGCGGCCACAACATCATTGGCGCGTTCACCGCGTTCAAGTCTGGCCACGCGCTGAACAACAAACTGCTGCAGGCCGTACTGGCCAAGCAGGAAGCGTGGGAATACGTGACCTTCCAGGACGAAGCCGAAATGCCACTGGCATTCAAGGCACCGTCTACCGTATTGGCGTAAGGTCTGAATTCCTCGCCTGCTGCGAATAACGGCAGGCGCATCTCTGAGAGCCTGAGAATTCAGGCTCGTGATGCGGTCTGATGTTTTGCAGCTGTGTCGCTGATTACTTATCACGACTGGTTGTGTTGGTACCCTCTCCGGCCAATGCAGCCAGCCGTTCCAATATCTTGCGCAGTTTCTCCGGACTACGGCTCGCCAATCCCCTCAGTTCTTCCGCACTTTCCAGGCTCAAATGACGCATTGGCACGGGTTTTTCCGGCGCTTTCTCTGCGTTTCGCACCTGGTGGCTGCCTTTCGCCATCAAGGCCGGATTAATCCTGATGTCGATCGACGACAATGATGGTAGAATTTGCGCTCGTAGTGCAGACAGCAAAGCGGGTTGTTCGTAGCGCAAGCGCATCATCCAACTGGCATTTGCCGTTTCGAGCACTAAAATACCCTGTCGGAAATTCGCGACGCGGCACCAGGGATGCAGGGGAGCGGGCAACAGGCCCTTCACTGCACGGTTAAGCTTGAGCAGCGCCACCGCGCGTTGCTGGACGTTATGCAGCGGCCCTTTGCTGCCGGCAGACGCGTCGTCGAACAGGACATCTAATAATTGTGGACGGCTATCGCGCATAATGGGCTCCGGCGGATTATAAACTCGTGATCGGTATTCTAAATCGTTGGCGACAATTTGGCAGACGTTATTTCTGGCCCCATCTCCTGTTAGGGATGGTTGCGGCCACGCTTGGCGCGTCTTCCAATTTGTCCGGCGCCCCCGATCAGGCCGCACTGCCGAGCACGTCGTCCAGCCTTAACCGGCAAAATTCGGCCAACGGCACCTTCAACAGCCTGGCCCTGCTGCAGGAAGCGCACCGCCGCCCTACCTTCAGCGTAGATTACTGGCAGCAACATGCGCTGCGCACCGTTATTCGTCACCTCTCTTTCGCGCTGGCACCGCAGGCGGTTTATGCGCGGGTGCAGGAGAGCGAAGCCGAAGCGGAACCGCCTTTGCAGGTAGCGCAACTGGCGTTGCTTTCTACCCTCAACGCGCTGCTGACGCACGAGCCGAAGCCGCCGACCATCATTCGCCATACCCACCTTGAGGTGCTGCCAACGCTGGCGCGGCATCAGACCGGCCTGTGGGTGGCGCAGGTACAGGGCATTCGTGCCGGGCCTGCCGCGCTCGTCTGACTCCGCCCTTAGGGCACAAAAACCATAAATAATAGCAAGTTGACTGCCGTGCTCGGCCGTCATGACAGAGATATCAAACATCATGTTAGTGAAATTATTAACCAAAGTTTTTGGCAGCCGTAACGATCGTACCCTGCGCCGCATGCGCAAAGTGGTTGAGCAGATCAACCGCATGGAACCGGACATGGAAAAATTGTCCGATGACGAGCTGAAAGCGAAAACCAACGAGTTCCGCGCACGCCTGGAGAAAGGCGAGTCGCTGGAAAGCCTGATCCCGGAAGCCTTCGCCGTGGTGCGTGAGGCGAGCAAGCGCGTGTTCGGCATGCGTCACTTCGACGTGCAGCTGCTGGGCGGCATGGTGCTGAACGACCGCTGCATCGCCGAGATGCGCACCGGTGAAGGTAAAACCCTGACCGCGACGCTGCCGGCCTACCTGAACGCCCTGAGCGGCCGCGGCGTGCACGTGGTGACCGTCAACGACTATCTGGCGCAGCGTGACGCCGAAAACAACCGCCCGCTGTTCGAGTTCCTCGGCCTGAGCATCGGCATCAACCTGCCGGGCATGCCGGCACCGGCCAAGCGTGAAGCTTACGCCGCCGACATCACCTACGGCACCAACAACGAATACGGCTTCGACTACCTGCGCGACAACATGGCGTTCAGCCCGGAAGAGCGCGTGCAGCGCAAACTGCACTATGCGCTGGTGGATGAGGTGGACTCCATCCTGATCGATGAAGCGCGTACGCCGCTGATCATCTCCGGCCCGGCCGAAGACAGCTCCGAGATGTACATCAAGGTCAACAAGCTGATCCCTAAACTGATCCGCCAGGAAAAAGAAGACTCCGACACCTTCAAGGGTGAAGGGCACTTCTCGGTGGATGAGAAGGCGCGTCAGGTTCACCTGACCGAACGTGGCCTGATCCTGATCGAAGAGATGCTGGTGGAAGCCGGCATCATGGATGAAGGCGAATCGCTGTACTCGCCGACCAACATCATGCTGATGCACCACGTTACCGCCGCGCTGCGCGCCCACGTGCTGTTCACCCGCGACGTTGACTACATCGTGAAAGACGGCGAAGTGATCATCGTCGACGAACACACCGGGCGTACCATGCAGGGCCGCCGCTGGTCCGATGGCCTGCACCAGGCGGTGGAAGCCAAAGAAGGCGTGGAGATCCAGAACGAGAACCAGACGCTGGCTTCGATCACCTTCCAGAACTACTTCCGTCTGTACGAGAAGCTGGCCGGGATGACCGGTACCGCCGATACCGAAGCCTTTGAATTCAGCTCGATCTACAAGCTGGACACCATCGTGGTGCCAACCAACCGTCCGATGATCCGTAAGGATATGCCGGATCTGGTATACATGACCGAGAAAGAGAAGATCGGCGCCATCATCGAAGACATCCGCGAGCGTACCGCCAAAGGCCAGCCGGTGCTGGTGGGTACCATCTCGATCGAGAAGTCCGAAGTGGTTTCCCATGAGCTGACCAAAGCGGGCATCGAGCATAAGGTGCTGAACGCCAAATTCCACGCCATGGAAGCGGACATCGTCGCCCAGGCCGGCCAGAGCGGTGCGGTAACCATCGCCACCAACATGGCGGGCCGTGGTACCGATATCGTGCTGGGCGGCAGCTGGCAGGCCGAAGTGGCGCTGTTGGAAGCGCCGACCGAAGAGCAGATCGAAGCCATCAAAGCGGCCTGGAAAGTGCGCCACGACGCGGTGCTGGCGGCGGGCGGCCTGCATATCATCGGCACCGAGCGCCATGAATCGCGCCGTATCGATAACCAGCTGCGTGGCCGTTCCGGTCGTCAGGGCGATGCCGGTTCATCCCGCTTCTACCTGTCGATGGAAGATGCCCTGATGCGTATCTTCGCCTCGGATCGCGTGTCCGGCATGATGCGTAAACTGGGTATGAAAGAAGGCGAAGCGATTGAGCACCCGTGGGTGACCAAGGCGATCGCCAACGCGCAGCGCAAGGTGGAGAGCCGCAACTTCGACATCCGTAAGCAGCTGCTGGAATACGATGACGTCGCCAACGACCAGCGCCGCGCCATCTACAGCCAGCGTAACGAATTGCTGGACGTGTCCGACGTGAGCGAAACCATCGCCAGCATCCGCGAGGACGTGTTCAAGAGCACCATCGACAACTACATCACGCCGCAGTCGCTGGAAGAAGAGTGGGACATTCAGGGGCTGGAAGAGCGCCTGAAGAACGACTTCGATCTGGAGATGCCGATCGCACAATGGCTGGACAAAGAGCCGGAGCTGCACGAAGAGACGCTGCGCGAACGCATTCTGGAGAACGCCAAAGAGCAGTACCAGCGTAAGGAAGAAGTGGTCGGCAGCGAAATGATGCGCAACTTCGAGAAGGGCGTGATGCTGCAGACGCTGGACTCGCTGTGGAAAGAGCACCTGGCGGCGATGGACTACCTGCGTCAGGGCATCCACCTGCGCGGCTATGCGCAGAAGGATCCGAAGCAGGAGTACAAGCGTGAATCCTTCAACATGTTCGCCACCATGCTGGAATCGCTGAAATATGAAGTGATCAGCGTGCTGAGCAAGGTACAGGTGCGGATGCCGGAAGAGGTGGAAGCGCTGGAACAGCAGCGCCGCGAAGAAGCCGAGCGTCTGGCGCAGCACCAACAGCTGAGCCACCACGACGAGAATGCGCTGGTGACCGAAGATCCGAACGCCCCGGCGACTGCCGAGCGTAAAGTGGGCCGCAACGATCCTTGCCCATGCGGTTCCGGCAAGAAATACAAGCAGTGCCACGGCCGCCTGCAGTAATGCCGGCTGCGGTTAATCGATAACACCCAGGGGTTCAGCTTGCTGAGCCCCTGTTTTTTGACACCCATCAGGAGGGTGAGATGAAACATCTGAATATCGCCGTGGGCATCATCCGCAATGCGCAACGGGAGATCTTTATTACCCGCCGCGCCGCCGACGCGCACATGGCCGGATTCTGGGAGTTTCCCGGCGGCAAGATCGAGCAGGGTGAAACGCCGGAACAGGCGCTGAGCCGCGAGCTGCGGGAAGAGACCGGTATCGAAGCCGAACGCGCCGAACTGCTGGAGGTGGTGGAACACCGCTTCAGCGATCGCATCGTGACGCTGAATTTTTATCTGGTGGATGCCTGGGCGGGCGAGCCGTTCGGCCGTGAGGGGCAACCGATGCGCTGGGTAAAACAGGCGGATCTGCGTGAAGATGAGTTCCCGGAAGCCAATGTCGGCATTATTCAACTGCTGGTGGCGCAGGCGAACGCCGCGCAATGACAGAATCGGCCTGGCGGGCGCCAGGCCGACAGCGGGCGATCAGCGATCGTCCATTTCACTCCAGTCTTCGCTTTCCGACAGATCGCTGTTGCTCGGAATGCGCTTCTCTTCATCGGCCCACTCGCCAAGATCGATCAGCTGGCAGCGTTTGCTGCAAAACGGCCGGAACGGGCTGACGTCGCCCCAAACCACGCCGGTGCCACAGGTTGGGCATTTCACTACGGTCGTCATAACGGTTCCTCACGCCTTCCGCCAGGGCGGAGCAGGCTTAATTTCATGGGTTAACAGCAGGCCAGTTCGAACGTCAGGCGTTCCGGCACCACGCCGTTTTCGCTATCCAGCGGCAGGAAACGAATGGCGTAACGTGTCTTATGGCCGGAAATCTGCGGATAGAGCTGCGGCGCCAAATGGAGGCGCAGGCGCAGCAGATCGGCCCCTTCGGCGTTGTCCTGGAAAAAGCCGTTCAGGCTGATTTGATTGCGGAACGGCCCGGATTGGCGGATCAGATCCAGGATCATGATCAGCGCCTGGTTCAGCGGCTCCAGCGATTGCAGCCAGGCGGCGACGTCGGCGTCGCGTTCCTGCTGCGGGGCGTGCATCCACATGTGCAGAGTCGGCAGATCGAAACTGCAGCAGCCGCCGGGAATGTTCAAGCGCTGGCGCACCAGGCCAACCAGCCGGTCTTCGCGCAGCGCTTGGCCGAGACGTGGCGCCGCCATCAGCGCCGATGAACGCGCTTTTAATTGGCCGCGCAGCTGCTCTATCAGCGCCATATCCACGCCCGGCACATCGGCCCAGGCCAACAGTTTCTGCTGCTGGCGCTCCAGCTCTTTGAGCAGTTCGGTACGTACCTCGCCGCGCTCCAGCACGTCCAGCAAATCGGAAACGGTGCGGAAGAAGGTGAGGGCGATGGCGGTTTCACTCAGGGCGCGTTGGCCGTGCAGTTGTTGCAGTAAAAATTCGATACGCAGCCAGGTGCGCATTTTTTCGTTCAGCGGGTGTTCAAAGAGAACGGTTGGGGAAACATCACTCATGCAGTTTAATCCTGTTGGGGCGCTGTTGCCGCCAGTTCAAGGTAGCGACGATGCAGTGCGGCAACCCGTGGCTCTATCCCCTGAGCGGCGCCGCTGTTGTCAATAATGTCATCCGCCACGGCGAGGCGCTGCTGGCGCGTGGCCTGGGCGGCGAGAATGCTCTGCGCTTGCTCACGGCTGACGCCGTCGCGCGCAATGGTGCGAGCCAACTGGGTTTCGGCGTCGACGTCGATCACCAGCACCCGATCGGCGCGATCCTGCAGGCCGTTTTCCACCAGCAGCGGCACGACCCACAGCGCGTACGGGCTGGTGGCCTGCGCCAGTTGGCGTTGGGTTTCACGGTGTATCAGCGGATGCAGCAGCTGGTTCAGCCAGGTTTTGTCATCGGGCCGGCTAAAGATGCGCTGACGCAGCGCAGCACGGTTCAGCGCACCGTCCGGCAGCAACATTTCATTACCAAATCGTTCGGCGATCGCGGCCAGAGCAGGGGTGCTTGGCTCGACGACCTGACGGGCGATCACGTCGGCATCGACGATGGTTGCGCCGTGGCGCGCAAAGGCGTTCGCGACGGTCGTCTTGCCGCTGCCTATGCCCCCGGTCAACGCAACAATGTAGGCCATGTTATTAGGTGCATCCGATGTTCATAAAAAAATAATAGTCGAATCATAAAGCGATCGCGCAGAAGTGCAAGTCGGCAGGCGGCGCTTGCGCGTCGGCACCGATCGGGCGGCGAGAAAAAGCGCAGCGGCATGGCAAAAATGAGCGGGCAATCACACTGCGGTTATGCAGGTAAATTTGTCGGATTGTAGCGTAAATAAAGGCGAATTCGCAGTCTTGTTCAGCGATTATTAGCGCGTATTATAAGGTTACTGGAACTGGCATTAATCTCGCCGTCACCTTTCCGCGCCAATGGAAAGCCACCGGGCTGAGGTTCGAATATCCTCCTTGCGATCCGTCGCCATTAACCAGGAAATCATGAGTCATGCGTATTGAAGAAGATTTGAAGTTGGGCTTTAAAGACGTGTTGATCCGCCCTAAGCGCTCCACGTTGAAAAGCCGTTCCGAGGTTGAACTGGAACGTCAGTTTACCTTCAAGCATTCAGGTTGCAGCTGGTCCGGCGTGCCGATTATCGCCGCCAACATGGACACGGTGGGCACCTTCCGCATGGCTGAGGCCCTGGCTTCTTTCGACGTTCTCACCGCCGTACACAAACATTACAGCGTCGAGCAATGGGCTGACTTCGTGCAGCGCATGCCGGAATCGGTGCTGCGCCACGTGATGGTGTCCACCGGCACTTCCGAAGCAGACTTCGCCAAAATGCAGCAGATCCTGGCCCTGTCTCCGGCACTGAAGTTCATCTGCATCGACGTGGCCAACGGCTACTCTGAACATTTCGTCGCCTTCCTGCAAAAAGCGCGCGAAGCCTGCCCGAATCACGTGATCTGCGCCGGCAACGTGGTGACCGGCGAGATGGTGGAAGAGCTGATCCTCTCCGGCGCCGACATCGTTAAGGTCGGCATTGGTCCGGGTTCAGTCTGTACCACCCGCGTGAAAACCGGCGTGGGTTATCCGCAGCTGTCGGCGGTGATCGAATGCGCCGATGCGGCCCACGGGCTGGGCGGCCAAATTGTCAGCGACGGTGGCTGTTCGGTGCCGGGCGACGTCGCCAAAGCCTTCGGCGGCGGCGCTGACTTCGTGATGCTGGGTGGCATGCTGGCCGGTCACGACGAGTGCGAAGGCACCGTGGTGGAAGAGAACGGCGAGAAGTTTATGCTGTTCTACGGCATGAGCTCCGAGTCGGCGATGAAGCGCCATGTCGGCGGTGTCGCTGAGTATCGCGCGGCCGAAGGTAAAACCGTCAAGCTGCCGCTGCGCGGCGAGGTGGAGTTCACCGTGCGCGATATCCTCGGTGGCCTGCGTTCCGCCTGCACCTACGTCGGCGCCGAGCGCCTGAAAGAGCTGACCAAGCGCACCACCTTTATCCGCGTGGCGGAGCAGGAAAACCGCGTCTTCGGCGGCAAATAAGCGCACCTTGCATTCGCGGGCGCAGCGCACAGCGGCGCCCGCTATCCTCAGCGTTATCCCAGCACGCTGCCCAGTTGAAAAATAGGCAGATACATGGCGATCACCAAAGCACCGACAATCCCGCCCACCACCAGCATCAGCAGCGGCTCCAGCGTTTGCGCCAGCGTATCGGCCAGCTCGTGCGTCTGCCGTTCATACCACTGCGCCAGTTTATCCAGCAAGGTGTCCAGCGAACCGGATTCCTCGCCCACCCGCACCAACTGCCGGCACAACGGTGGAAACAGCGGTTGCAGGCCCAGGGCATGGTGAAATGCCTCGCCCTCGGCGATCTGCCGCTGCACCTGCACCAACGCCTGCCGGAACAGCTGATGGTCAGCCGCCAGCGCCGCCGCGTTCAACCCTTCCACCAGCGTCAGCCCCGCGCGTTGGGTCATGGTCAGGATGCGGAATATTTGGCTCAGCGCACCGCCGCTTACCAGCCGGGCGATCAGCGGCAGGCGAAGCAAGGCCGCCTGTTCACGTCGGCGCCACGGCGGGCGGGGGTGCAGCCAGCGGCAGTAGCCGAACAGCAACGCGCCCAGCAACAGCGCCAGATAGGGGCCGGCGGCGATCAGCAGCGCGGACAGTTCCAATAGCCCCTGGGTAAACCAGGGCAGCGGCGCATCAAACGACTGATAAACCTTGGCGAATTCCGGCAGCACCATCACCAGCATCAGTACGCTGACCAGCAGGGCTACCGCGCAGATGAAGAGGGGATAGCGCAGCGCTTTAGTCACCTTGCGGCGCACCAGCAACTGGGCTTCCTGCTGTTGCGCCAACTGCAGGCAGCAGCGATCGAGGTTGCCGGTCAGTTCACCGATGGCGATCATCTGGCAATAGAGCAGCGGAAAAACCCCCGGTTGTTCAGCGAGGGTTTCGGAGAGCGGCTGCCCTTCGCGCACCTGTTCCGCTAACTGGCGCAGCAGGCAGCGCCAGGCCGCCGAAGGGTGCTCCGTCGCCAGCAGCTGCAGCGCATTGACCAGCGGCAACCCCGCCTGCAGCAAGGTGGCGAGTTGGCGGGTGAAGTGGATTAAGGATTCTCCGCGCCACTGGCCGGGTGTGATGCGTTTGCCGTGGCCGATCCGGCACGGTTGCAGGCCTTGTTCGATCAGCAACCGGCTCACCTGCCGTTTTTCATCACTCATCAGTTCGCCGTGGCGCAAGGCGCCCTGAGCGTCGAACGCCTGCCAAAGAAACAGCCGGCGCGCTTTCATGGCGCCGTCACGCCGAGTTGGACGGCGTCGATCACGCGGTACACTTCTTCCAGCGAGGTCGTGCCTTCGGCGGCCAGCGCCAGCCCGGCCTGCAGCAACGAAAGCTGCCCCTGTTCGCGGGCGATATCCGCCAGCCGGTTGGGAGCGGCGTTCACCAGCAACGCCGCCTGTATTTCCGGCGTAATGGCCAACAGTTCATACACGCCGATGCGCCCATAGTAGCCGCCGAAGCAGTGCTCGCAGCCGTCGGCGCGCCAGGCCGTCAGCGGTTCCGGCCAGACCGAGGTGGGAAAGTGCGTCGGCTGGCTGTGCGGGTAGCGGCAGTGGCGGCACAGCCTGCGCACCAGCCGCTGGGCGACGACCAACTTCAGGCAGCCGGCGAGCAGGTAGCCGGGGATGCCCATGTGCGTCAGCCGCGTCAGGGTTTCACCGGTGGAGTTGGTATGCAGCGTCGACAGCACCAGATGGCCGGTCTGCGCGGCCTTGACCGCGATCTCGGCGGTTTCCGCATCGCGGATCTCACCGATCATGATGACATCCGGATCCTGGCGCAACAGGGCGCGCAGCACCCGGGCGAAGCTCAGCTCGGTTTTGGTGTTGATCTGGGTCTGATTGACGCCGAACAGCGGGATCTCGACCGGATCTTCGGCGCTGCACAGGTTGCTTTGCGCATCGTTCAACTGGCGCAGGCCGCTGTACAGCGTCACCGTCTTGCCGCTGCCGGTCGGGCCGGTCACCAGGATCAACCCTTGCGGGCAGGCCAGCGCCGCCGCGTAGCGCGCCAGATCTGCCCGGCTCATGCCCAGTTGATCCAGCGGCAGCTCCTGCTGCTCACCCTGCTGAACGCGCAGCACCACCTTTTCGCCGTGTAACGTCGGCAGGGTGGCGATGCGCATGGCGTAGCGCGCGCTGTCCAGCGTCAGGCTGAGCTGCCCGTCTTGAGGCTGACGGCGCTCGGCGATATCCAGCTGGCCGAGGATTTTCAGCCGGGCGATGAGGCGTGCAGTCAACGCCGGCGGCGGTGAGGCGAGGGTTTGCAGCACGCCGTCGATGCGCAGGCGAATGCGAAAATGTTGCCGGAAGGGTTCGAAGTGGATGTCCGAGGCGCGGCGCTGAATGGCCAGGCGCAGCGTCTGGTTGATGAACTGCACCACCGGCGCATCGCCGTCGTCGGGATAGGCGATGTCTGCGGTGTCCTCTTCGGCCGCCAATAGCGCCGGTAGCGACGTGTGGCGTTGGTTCAGCGCCTGCTCCAGCCTGGCCGCCGGCCATTGTTCCAGATGGATGCGTTTGCCGGTGGCGAAACGCAACGCCGCCAGCAGCCCCTGCGGCGCTTCTTCGCTGAGCGCGACCGTGAGGGTCGTCGGGTCTTCGCTCAGCGCCAGCGCCTGATAGCGTCGGCACAGGGCGTGAACTTCTTCGCTGATTTGCGCGCTCATCGCCGTTACTCCGCCGCGTTGTCGAAGCGGAAGACTTCCTGGCACACTTCAACCAGCGTCGCGTTTTCGCTGCTGCACAGCCGGGTCCAGTGGGTCAACCCATCGGCGTTCGACTTAGGGGTTAGCGCCACTCCCAACCCCTGCAACGTTTGGGCGCCGGTCAACGTGATCACGCCTTTGACGACGTTCACCTTGCTGACGTAACGCGACGTGCCGCCGGCGGGTATGCCTTTGCTGCCGGCTTCACAACCGGCGGGCGCGCCTTCGTCCAGCACGCACAGCTCGACCGCCAGTTTATACGGCGTCATGGTTTGCAGCATGTCGGTCATCGCCGCTTTCTGGATATAGCGTTGGTAGGCGGGAATGCCGATGGCGCTGAGGATGGCGATAATGGCGATTACCACCATCAGTTCTATCAGGGTAAAACCGCGTTGCGTTTCCATGCATTGTCTCCTCCATAGGGGTGTGGAAGACAACGGTAGCGGTCTGAGCGGGGGAGCGGCGAGCGGGTTTTACGCGTTTCTCGGCGCGCTTCCATCAACGATTACCTTGTTTGCAGTGGAGGGAAAAACGGTGCGAGGGGCTTCGCAATTTTGCGGTAACGCCCCCGGCAGTGGCCGGGGGCGAGGGGATCATTTGAAGCGCATCGACAGATCGAGCGCGGTCACATGCTTGGTCAGCGCGCCGACCGAAATGTAATCCACGCCGGTCTCGGCGAAGGTGCGCAGCGTCTCGCTGGTGACGTTGCCGGACACTTCCAGCTGGGCGCGTCCCTGGGTTTGGGCGACCGCCTGGCGCATCATCTCGACGCTGAAGTTGTCCAGCATGATGATATCGGCGCCGGCGTCCAGCGCCTGCTGCAGTTCATTGAGCGATTCGACTTCCACTTCCACCGGCACGTCAGCGTGCAGCCAGAAGGCTTTTTCCACCGCGTTTTTGATCGAACCGGACGCGATGATATGGTTTTCCTTGATCAGGAAGGCGTCGGACAACCCCAGCCGGTGGTTGCTGCCGCCACCGCACAGCACGGCGTATTTCAGCGCGGTGCGCAGGCCGGGCAAGGTCTTGCGGGTATCGAGCAGGCGAGTCCCGGTGCCTTCCAGCAGGGCCACGTAGCGGCTGACTTCGGTCGCCACGCCGGAGAGCGTCTGCACGAAGTTCAGCGCGGTGCGCTCGCCGGTCAACATCACCCGCGCCGGGCCGCGCAGATGACACAGCGGTTGGTTCGGCGTCAGACGGTCGCCGTCTGCCACCAGCCACTCTACCTGCACCTGGTTGCCCAGCTGAATAAAGACTTCGTTCAGCCAGCGGCGGCCGCAGAACACGCCGGCTTCGCGGGTGATGACGGTGGCTTCGGCCTGCTTGTCCGCCGGTAATAATTGCGCGGTAATATCGCGCCCGGCGTCGACTTCACCCCCCAGGTCTTCACGCAGCGCCAGGGCGACGGCATAGGGAATATCACTTTCAATTCGTTCAAGAAGCTCGGTGCGGCGACTGTCGGCACTGTAGCGGCGTGTCGGCATGGAAAACTCCGAAATGGACGGTTAGATCGTAGGGGAACATGCTACTCTGTTGCAGGAATAAGTACCACCGCAGAGAGGTGTCTGATGCAGTTGGAAAATGGCTGGATTGTCGGGGTGACGCGAGTGGTCTCGCCGCACTGCGATCGGCGCCCGGATGACGAGCCCCCCTCGCTGCTGGTCATCCACAACATCAGCCTGCCGCCCGGCGAGTTCGGCGGCCCCTATATCGACCAGCTGTTTACCGGCACGCTCGATCCCGCGCAGCATCCCTATTTCGCCGAGATCCATCAGCTGCGGGTGTCGGCGCACTGCCTGATCCGTCGCGACGGGGAGATTGTACAGTACGTGCCCTTCGACAAACGTGCCTGGCATGCGGGCGTTTCCCTGTATCAGGGGCGCGATCGGTGCAACGATTTTTCCATCGGCATCGAGCTGGAAGGTACCGATCTGTTGCCTTACACCGAGGCGCAATACCGCGCGCTGCAGGCGGTCACCGCGCTGCTGGCCGAACGTTATCCGCCGCTGGCGGCGCATATCGCCGGGCATTGCGATATCGCCCCCGGCCGCAAGACCGATCCCG
Organism: Serratia marcescens; assembly: GCF_001902635.1. Classification (GTDB taxonomy): domain Bacteria; phylum Pseudomonadota; class Gammaproteobacteria; order Enterobacterales; family Enterobacteriaceae; genus Serratia; species Serratia marcescens_F. Next base: position 148,887 of record NZ_MJAO01000005.1, read on the forward strand.
GGCCGGCGTTCGATTGGGATCGCTATCGGGCATCTCTGGAACAACGCGGCGCGCCCGCCGACGCTATGCTTGAGACAAGAAAAAGGGAGAGGAATCGCTAATGACGCTGTTTACGCTGTTGCTGGTTTTAGCCTGGGAGCGCTTGTTTAAGCTGGGAGAACACTGGCAGCTGGATCACCGCCTCGAAGTAGTGTTTCAGCGGCTGCATCGGGTTTCGCTGGCGCAAACGCTGGTGATGACCGCCGCCTGGATGGTGATCGTCTGGGGCATTCTGTGGTTGTCGCACGGGTTATTCTTCGGCGTGGTGACGCTGCTGTTATGGATCGTCATCGATCTGCTGTGCGTCGGCGCCGGCATCAAGCGCAAACACTATCGCGCCTACCTGAAAGCGGCGCGCCAGGGCGATAGCCACGCCAGCGATCAGATGGCGGAAGAGCTGGCGTTGATCCACGGCTTGCCGGTGGACTGCAGCGAAGAGCTGCGCCTGCGTGAGCTGCAAAACGCGCTGCTGTGGATCAACTTTCGTTATTACCTGGCGCCGCTGTTCTGGTTTGTGGTCTTTGGGCCGTACGGGCCGATTGCGCTGGCGGGGTATGCTTTCCTGCGCGCCTATCAAACCTGGCTGGCGCGCCACAATACGCCGCTGGAGCGTTCGCAGTCGGGCATCGATCATCTGCTGAACTGGCTGGACTGGATCCCGGTGCGTTTGGCCGGGGTGGCCTACGCGCTGTTCGGCCACGGCGAGCGGGCGCTGCCGGCCTGGTTCGCCTCGCTGGGGGATCGGCATTCGTCGTCGTATCAGGTGCTGACGCGGCTGGCGCAGTTCTCGCTGGCGCGCGATCCGCATATGGACCCGGTGCAAACGCCGCGGGCAGCGGTGGCGCTGGCGCGCAAGGTGACGATGATCATCGTGGTGGTGGTGGCGCTGTTGACCATTTACGGCACGTTGCTTTAAGCCGCAGCGAAAAACAAAACGGGCGCCGAGGCGCCCGTTTTTTTGGCCGTGTGGCCGGGATTACAGCTTGGCGAAGCAGCGACGCGCGGCGTCGATGGTGCGTTGGATGTCTTCTTTGCTGTGTGCCACGGACATGAAGCCCGCTTCGAAGGCGGACGGTGCCAGATACACCCCTTCTTCCAGCATTAGGTGGAAGAAGCGTTTGAAGCGTTCCACGTCGCACTGCATCACGTCCTGGTAGCAGGTGACCGTCGGCGCATCGGTAAAGAACAGGCCGAACATGCCGCCGACGTTGTTGACCACCAGCGGAATATTCTCTTCCTGCGCCGCGCGCAGCAGGCCTTCGGCCAGCATCTCGGTCAGTTCGGTCAGCGTCTGGTGCACGCCCACCTGCGACACTTCGCTCAGGCAAGCGTAGCCCGCCGCCATGGCGATAGGGTTGCCGGACAGGGTGCCCGCCTGGTAGACCGGGCCGGTCGGTGCCAGCGCGTCCATCACGTCGCGACGGCCGCCGAAGGCGCCTACCGGCATGCCGCCGCCGATGATTTTGCCCAGGCAGGTCAGATCCGGCTCGACGCCGTAATAGGATTGCGCACCGGCCAGCGCCACGCGGAAGCCGGTCATCACTTCATCGATGATCAGCAGTGCGCCGTATTTATCGCACAGGGCGCGCAGGCCCGGCAGGAAGTCCGGCAGCGGCGGCACGCAGTTCATGTTGCCGGCGACCGGCTCGACGATGATACAGGCGATCTCCGACGGGTACTGCTCGAAGGCGGCGCGCACCGAATCCAGGTCGTTATAGGTGCAGGTCAGGGTGTGCTTGGCGAAGTCGGCCGGCACGCCCGGTGAGTTCGGCTGGCCGAGGGTCAGCGCGCCGGAACCGGCTTTCACCAGCAGGCAGTCGGCGTGGCCGTGGTAGCAACCTTCGAACTTGATGATTTTGTCGCGGTTGGTGTAGCCGCGAGCCAGGCGAATGGCGCTCATGGTGGCTTCGGTGCCCGAGTTCACCATGCGCACCATATCCATGGTGGGCACCAGTTCGGTAACCAGCTGCGCCATTTTGACTTCCATCTCGGTCGGCGCGCCGAAGCTCAGGCCGCGCTGCGCCGCTTCGATCACCGCGTCGCGGATCGCCGGGTGGTTGTGCCCCAGCACCATCGGCCCCCAGGAACCGACATAGTCGATATAGGCCTTGCCGTCGGCATCGAACAGGTAAGCCCCGTCAGCCCGCTCGATAAACAGCGGCACACCGCCTACGCCGGTGAATGCACGCACCGGAGAGTTCACCCCACCGGGGATCAACTGTTGCGCCTGGGCGTACAGACTTTCGGACTTGCTGTGTAGGCTCATAAATCGGCTCCTGGATTCTCTTTTGAATGATTTGACCGCGCTATTCTAGAGGAGAGCGCGGCGTTATGAAACGATCACAGTCAGATACCATTAACGGCAGCGCCCGCCATCGGGTTGGGTTAGAATAACTGCCTTGCCTATTTGTATTACAAATTACCTGACGAATGACTCGCGATGACTGAATCACAATCACAGCCAGCAGGGACGTTGAGCCCGCGCCTTCGCCGCAGTGATGCGGTGCGCCAGTTTATCCGCCGCGACAAAACGCCGGTGGCGATCCTGCTGATGGCCGCGCTGGTGGGGACGCTGGCCGGTTTGCTCGGCGTGGCCTTCGATAAAGCGGTGGAGTGGGTGCAACAGCAGCGGCTGGCTTCGCTGGCGCAGGTCGCCGACTTTTGGATTCTGGTGTGGCCGCTGGCGTTTATCTTATCCGCCGCGCTGGCGGCGCTGGGGTATTACCTGGTGCGGCGCTTTGCGCCTGAGGCGGGCGGCTCGGGCATTCCGGAAATAGAAGGCGCGCTGGAGGAGTTGCGGCCGGTGCGCTGGTGGCGAGTGATCCCGGTGAAATTCATCGGCGGCATGGGCACGCTGGGGGCGGGCATGGTGCTGGGGCGCGAAGGGCCTACGGTGCAGATGGGCGGCAACGTCGGGCGCATGGTGTTGGATGTGCTGCGCATTCGCGGCGCCGAGGCGCGCCATTCGCTGTTGGCGACCGGGGCCGCCGCTGGGCTGTCAGCCGCGTTCAACGCGCCACTGGCCGGTATCCTGTTCATCATCGAAGAGATGCGCCCGCAGTTTCGCTACAACCTGATCTCGATTAAAGCGGTGTTTATCGGCGTTATCATGTCGAGCGTGGTATTCCAGTTGTTTAACGGCCAGGGTTCGGTGATCGCGGTGGGTAAACTCGCCTCGGCACCCATCAATACTCTGTGGCTCTATCTGGTGCTGGGGGCGATATTCGGCGCGGTGGGCGTGGGCTTTAACGCGCTGATCTTCCGCACCCAGGACATGTTCGCGCGGCTGCACGGCGGCAAGATGCGCAATATCTTGCTGATGGGCGGGCTGCTCGGTGGCGTGTGCGGCATTCTGGGGCTGATCCAGCCGGAGGCGGCGGGCGGCGGTTTTGGGCTGATCCCGATCGCGGCGGCGGGCAATTACAGCGTCGGCATGTTGATGTTCATCTTTATTACTCGCATCTTCACCACGCTGCTGTGCTTCGGCTCCGGCGCGCCGGGCGGCATCTTCGCGCCGATGCTGGCGCTGGGCACGTTGTTCGGCACCGCCTTTGGGTTGGCGGGGGCGCATCTGTTCCCGCAGTACGGCATCGAGGCGGGCACCTTCGCCATCGCCGGCATGGGGGCGCTGTTCGCCGCCACGGTGCGCGCGCCGCTGACCGGCATCGTGCTGGTGCTGGAAATGACCGACAACTACCAGTTGATTTTACCGATGATCATTACCTGTCTCGGCGCCACGGTGGTGGCGCAACTGCTCGGCGGTAAGCCGCTGTATTCGTCGATCCTGGCCCGCACGTTGCAAAAGCAGGAGGCGCAGTTGGCGCGGGAAACGGCGGAGAAAACAGGTAAGGAAAATACAACAAATGCGGTGAATACTTGAACGCAACACTCAGGTATCGGATAATCGTTAATATTAATCAGGCAGCCATAGTAGCGATCTGATGCTGAACAATGTTGGGAGTAAAGACTATGAGTGATGAAACGGCACTGCCCCTGCAATTTACCGAGGCAGCAGCAAACAAGGTTAAGTTCCTGATTGCTGACGAAGAAAACCCGAATCTGAAGTTGCGGGTTTACATTACCGGCGGCGGCTGCAGCGGATTCCAGTACGGCTTCACTTTTGACGACAAGGTCAACGATGGCGACATGACCATCGAGAAGCAGGGCGTAGCGCTGGTGGTCGATCCGATGAGCCTGCAGTATCTGGTGGGCGGTGCGGTGGACTACACCGAAGGGCTGGAAGGGTCGCGCTTCGTGGTGACCAACCCGAACGCCAAAACCACCTGCGGTTGCGGTTCGTCGTTCAGCATCTGAGTTTGCCCGTCAGCATATCAACCCGCCAGCCTTCCGGCTTGCGGGTTTTTTTATGCCTGTGGCTCAGCGTTCGAGAATAAAGGCGGGCAGCTTGAGGTGCCAACGGATGGCCGCCAGCCGAATGGCCAGGGTGATGAGCATGCCCAGCATCATGGCCTGTTGCAGCGGCATGTCGAAGGTGTAAAACGCCGTGGCGTGCACGATGCCGCCGATGATGCAGGCGGTGGCGTAAATTTCGGTGCGCAGGATCATCGGGATTTCGCGCGCCAGCACGTCGCGGATGATGCCGCCGCCGACGCCGGTGATCACCCCCATGCAGATCGCCACCAGCGGGCCGGTGCCGGCCGCGAAGGCCTTGTTGACGCCGATGCCGACGAACACCGCCAGCCCGACGGCGTCGAGTACCGGCAGCACCCACTTCGGCAGCCGGCGCGGCTGGCGCACCAGCAGCAGCGTCAATACGCAGGTGATCATCGCCACCACCAGATCGGTGGGATCCTTGACCCAGAACACCGGGCCGTTGGCCAGCGCCATATCGCGGATGGTACCGCCGCCGACCGCGGTGACCACGCCCAGCACCAGCACGCCGAACGGATCCATGCGCAGCTTGCCGGCCAGCAGCACGCCGGAGACGGCGAACACCGCCGTGCCGAGAATATCCAACCAGAACACCAGCATCAGCGGATCTCCGCCAGCTGGCGGCACAGCTGCTGCGCCGCCAACAGGATGCGTGGCCCGCCACGATTGAACCAGTCTTCGTTCAGCGCGATCACCGGTACTTGGACCTGCGGCGCCCAGAAGGCCTTCACATTGGCGGCTTCTTTCGCGCCGCCGGTGATGACGATGGCCTGCGGCTGACGCGCCAGCACCTGCTCGCGGCTGATCTGCGGCCAAGGGGTGCGGCTGTCGGCGAAGATGTTCTGCGCGCCGCACAGCGCCAGCACCTGGCTTTGCAGCGTGGCACCGGAGCTGGTGAACAGCGGCTGGGTGCCGAATTGCAGCAGCACGCGCCGCGGTGGATTATCGGCGTACTGTTGCTTGAGGGTGTCTATCTGCCGGCGAATGTCTTTCGCCGCCTGATGCGCCTGGTCCGGGTGCGGGCTGTATTGTGCCAGCTTATCCAGCAAGCCGGCGATGCCATCAAGATTGTCGGCGTCCGCATAAAAGATCGGAATACCGAACGCGGCGAGCTGGTCCAGCACGCGCTGCGGATTGCCGCCGCGCCAGGCGAGGATCAGGTCCGGCTTCAGGGCCAGCACCCGCTCCAGGTTAACGCCCTGCCAGGAGGCCACCTGCTCCAGTTTGGCGGCCTGCGGCGGATAATCGGAAAAGGTGCTTGCCGCCACCAGCACATCGCCCATGCCGGCGGCATAGGCGAGTTCGGTGGCGTTGGGCGCCAGGCTGATCACCCGCTGAGCGGCGCCGGCCGGCATGGCCAGCCAGAGCGCCAACAGACAGAGCATCGAGGTGAAGCGCTGCCTCACATCAACCGCGCTTGGCCAGGGTTTGCAGCATGGCGTTGACCATCAGCGTGGACTGTTTGGCCGCTACCACCAGGAACTCGTCAAAGCTCATGTGCGATTCGCTGTCGGCGACGTCGGAAATGGCGCGTACCACCACGAACGGCGTGCCGAATAGATGGCAGACGTGGGCGATCGCCGCGGCTTCCATTTCCACTGCGGCGACGCGCGGGAAGGTGGCGCGGATGCGCGCCAGCGGCTCGGCGCCGTTGATGAAGGCGTCACCGCTGCAGATCAGGCCGCGTACCGCATGCAGATCCAGCTGCTTGATGCAGCTTTCCGCCAGCGCGATCAGCGCGTCGTCGGCGACGAACGCCGCCGGACAGCCGGCCATCTGGCCCGGCTCGTAGCCGAAAGCGGTGACGTCGGCGTCGTGGTAGCGCACTTCTTCCGACACCACGATGTCCCCCACGCGCAGCGTGCTGGCCAGGCCGCCGGCGGAGCCGGTGTTGATCACCACGTCCGGGCTGCAGTGCTCCAGCAGCAGGGTGGTGCCCATGGCCGCAGAGACTTTGCCGATGCCGGATTTCAGCAGGGCCACGTCAACACCGCCGATCTGGCCGGTGTAGATTTCGCAGCCCGCGCGCTGGATGGTCTGACGGTTTTCGATTTGATCGCGCAGCAGGGTGACTTCCTGTTCCATTGCGCCGATGATGCCTACTTTCATAAATAACACTCGCTGATTGGCCGTGAGAATTGCGGCATAGTCTATCATGGCTGTGAGAGAGAGATAATGCGTTGCATCCGCCGCCGGGAATTGTTATCACGGAGGCAGGGTGCAACGGCGGAGAAACAGATGTCCGGGATCGACTTCAAGCAAAAAATCAGCTTCCAACGGCCATTCAGCAAACCGATCGAGGCGGAGGAAGAGTACGACATCGTGCGGCAGTTCGAGAGCGACCGCGGGCGCATCGTCAACTCGGCCGCCATTCGTCGCCTGCAGCAAAAAACCCAGGTGTTTCCGCTGGAGCGCAACGCGGCGGTGCGCAGCCGCCTGACGCACTCGATGGAGGTGCAGCAGGTTGGGCGCCACATTGCCAAAGAGATCCTCAACCGCTTCAAGCAGGCGGGGAGAATTGATGAACTCGGCCTGACCCGGCTGCTCGATCCCTTTGAAAGCATCGTGGAAATGGCCTGCCTGATGCACGATATCGGCAATCCGCCGTTCGGCCACTTCGGCGAGTCGGCGATCAACGACTGGTTCGCCCAACGGCTCGATCCCGCCAGCTGCGGCAGCGAGCCGGGCAGCCACGATCGCTGCCAGGTGGCGACGCTACGCCTGCATGAAGGGGAGAGCGATCTGAATCGGCTGCGCAGCCGGATCCGTCAGGATCTCAGCCACTTCGAAGGCAATGCCCAGGCGATCCGTATGGTGCACAGCCTGCTGAAGCTCAACCTGACCTACGCGCAGGTCGGCTGCATTTTGAAATACACCCGCCCGGCTTATTGGGCCAGCGACATTCCTGCCAGCCACAGCTACCTGATGAAAAAGCCTGGCTACTATCTGGCGGAAGAAGCCTTCGTCGATCGGCTGCGGCGCGAGCTGCACATGGGCGAGTTCGATCGTTTCCCGCTGACTTATATTATGGAGGCCGCCGACGATATCTCGTACTGCGTCGCCGATCTGGAAGACGCGGTGGAAAAGAGCATTTTCACCGTCGAGCAGCTGTATCAGCACCTGCTTCAGGAATGGGGCGAGGTGGCACCGGGCGATCTGTTCGACAAGACCGTCGCCGGCGCGTTTCGCAAGATCGATCGCGGCGGCGCGCGGCGCAGCGCGGAAGATCAGTTCTTCATGTATCTGCGGGTGTTTACCGTGGCGCGGCTGGTGCCGCACGCGGCGCAGCGCTTTATCGACAATCTGGACGCGGTCTATCAGGGCAGTTTCAATCAGGCGCTGTTGGAAGATTCCAGCCCGGCCTACCGGTTGCTGAAAATATTTAAAAATGTGGCGTTCAAGCACGTGTTCAATCACCCGGAGGTCGAGCAGCTCGAGCTGCAAGGTTACCGGGTGATCAGCGGTCTGCTGGACATTTATAGCCCGCTGTTGGCGATGCCGTTGGCGGACTTCAGCCAGCTGGCGCGCGAGGACAGCCATCGCGCCTATCCGATCGAAACGCGCCTGTTCCACAAGCTTTCCACCAAGCATCGGCTGGCGTATGCGGAAGCGGTCGAAGGGCTGCAGCATTTATCGCCGGAGCAGCAAGCCATTCGGGAATATTATTTCCGCGCGCGTTTATTGCAGGACTATATCAGCGGAATGACCGACCTTTATGCCTATGATGAATATCGTCGATTAATGGCGGCTGAATAATTAGTCAGAGGGATAATTTCCAGCAATTCCAACCGGTTGGCTGTCTCGAGTTTTGTAAAGACGGACAATATTTGTTTACTATTGCCAATCATCTGCGCCGGAACTTCAGGCTATTAATTAACTCTGAATAAGCACGCAAGACGGCCATTCTTTTTTGAACGACTTTATAAGAGACACACAGATGAAAAAAACCGCATTAGTTCTGAGCGCACTGGCATTCAGCATCGGTATGGCGATGGGCCCGGTTACGGCCACTGCCGCCGAAACCGCCTCTTCCAGCACCCAACAATTGCCGAGCCTGGCGCCGATGCTGGAAAAAGTGATGCCTTCCGTGGTGAGCATCAACGTTGAAGGCAGCACTACGGTCAATACGCCGCGTATGCCGCAGCAGTTCCAACAGTTCTTCGGCGAGGATTCGCCATTCTGCCAGGACGGTTCGCCGTTCCAGGGCTCACCGATGTGCCAGGGCGGCGAACAACCTGGGCCGGACGGCCAACCGCAGGGCACGCAGCAGAAATTCCAGGCGCTGGGCGCCGGGGTGATCATCGATGCCGCCAAGGGATATGTGGTAACCAATAACCACGTGGTGGACAACGCCAACAAGATCCAGGTGCAGCTGAGCGACGGCCGCCGCTTCGACGCCAAGGTGATCGGCAAGGATCCGCGTTCCGACATCGCTCTGATCCAGCTGAAAGACTTCAAGAATCTGACGGCGATCAAGATGGCGGATTCCGATCAGCTGCGGGTCGGTGATTACACCGTGGCGATCGGCAACCCGTACGGGTTGGGTGAAACCGCCACCTCGGGCATCGTTTCCGCGCTGGGGCGCAGTGGCCTGAACATCGAAAACTACGAGAACTTTATCCAGACCGATGCGGCGATCAACCGCGGCAACTCCGGCGGCGCGCTGGTTAACCTGAACGGCGAGCTGATCGGCATCAACACGGCGATCCTGGCGCCGGACGGCGGCAACATCGGTATCGGCTTCGCTATCCCGAGCAACATGGTGAAAAACCTGACGGCGCAGATGGTCGAATATGGCCAGGTGAAACGCGGCGAGCTGGGTATTATGGGCACCGAGCTGAATTCCGAATTGGCCAAGGCGATGAAGGTCGACGCGCAGCGCGGGGCGTTCGTTAGCCAGGTGATGCCGAAGTCTTCCGCCGCGAAGGCGGGCATCAAGGCCGGCGACGTGATCGTCACCATGAACGGCAAAGCCATCTCCAGCTTTGCCTCGTTCCGGGCAGAGATCGGCACGCTGCCGGTCGGCAGCAAGATGTCGCTGGGCATCATCCGCGACGGTAAACCGGTGACGATTGACGTCACGCTGGAACAAAGCGCACAGACCCAGGTGCCATCTGGCAATATTTACACCGGTATCGAGGGCGCCGAGCTGAGCAACACCCAGGTCGGCAATTTGAAAGGCGTCAAGGTGGACAGCGTGAAAGCCGGCAGTGCCGCGGCGCGCATCGGCCTGAAAAAGGGCGATGTGATCCTGGGCGTGAACCAGCAGCCGATTCAGAACTTGGGCGAGCTGCGTAAAATCCTCGACAGCAAGCCGTCGGTACTGGCGCTGAATATTCAGCGTGGCGAGAGCCAGCTGTACCTGCTGGCACAGTGATAAACGTCAGGCGTTAAAAAGAAAGGCACGCTGCGGCGTGCCTTTTTACGTTATGACCGGCGGATCAGGCGGGTTGCGTCAGATGTGCGCGCGCCGCCTGGCTCACCAGTTCTATTTCATCCAACAGCTCCAGCCATTCCGGCTCCAGCTCGTCGTTGGTGACGCCCTGGCGTAGCTGCCGCTCGAGGTAGAAACACAGCTGCTTGAGACGTGGCACGCCGCTATAGCTGCAGCTGCCGTGTAGCTTATGGATCAGGTCGAGGATCTCGTCGTCATGCTGCCCGTCGAGCAGCGCCTGTACCCGTTCTCGCACCTGCGGCAGGAAATCGAGCAGCATTTGCAGCAGATCGCGCGCCAGGTCCGGTTTGTTGGCCGCCTGGCGTAGCGCCAGCGGCCAGTCGAGCGACAGCGGTGCGTCGTCGATAGCGCTTTCCGCTTCGCCGCTATGGTAGCGCGACAGCACGCGGGTCAGCATTTTTTCGTCGATCGGTTTGGCCAGATAGTCGTCCATCCCGGCCTGCAGCAGGTGTTCGCGCTCGCCGCTGGCCGCATGGGCGGTGACGGCGACGATCGGCGTGGAATTGTGATGCGGCAGTTGGCGGATCAGCTCGCTGGCGTGAATGCCGTCCATCTTCGGCATTTGAATGTCCATCAGGATCAGATCCAGCACGTTGTCGCGGGCCAGCTCCAGCGCTTCTTCACCGCTTTCGCACAGCAGGGTTTTCTCCACCTGTTCCGCTAACAGTGTGCCGATCAACTTCAGGTTAGCCGGGTTGTCGTCGACCGCCATTACCGTCAGCGGCAGGCGTTTACGCGCCGGCTGCGCAGTGAGGCGCGCCGGCGCCTCCATCCTTAACAGCGGGAACAGACGGGTGCTGGAGATCGGTTTGATCAGGCAGCCGAGCGCACCTTGCTGTTTAAGCTGTTCGGCGTCGATCTGTGCTTGGCACGGCAGCGCCAGGATCACCCGGTCGGCCAGCTTCAGCGAGGCCAGCAGCTTGTCTTCGTGCTGTGCCATATTGGCGCGGAACGGAATGGGCACGCCGGCCAGCAGGAAATCATAGTGGTTTGGCGGCAGCTGGGCCAGCGTCGGAGAATGGGTGATCACCAGCTGCGTGACGCTGAGCATGTTGAGCGTCGCCTGCGCCGCCGTTGGGTTGGATTCGACGTAGGCCAGCGTTTTGCCGTTCAGATCCGGTAGGCTCGGCGCCAGCGACAGCATGCCCTCGTTCAGATCCAGCGTGATGTGGAACCAGAAGGTCGAGCCGCGGTTCAACTGGCTGTGGAAGCAGATATCACCGCCCATCTCTTTCACCAATTTTTGCGTGATCACCAGCCCCAGACCGGTGCCGCCGTGGCGGCGGGAGATGCTGGCGTCCGCCTGGCGGAACGCCTGGAAAAGTTGCGACTGCTGGCGTTCGGAGATGCCGATGCCAGTGTCGTGGATCTGCACTTCCACTTCCACCCGGCGCTCCAGCTGTTTGCGCAGCTCGACGCGAATATCGACGTTGCCGGTTTCGGTGAACTTGATGGCGTTGCCCAGCAGGTTGGTGATGACTTGCTGCAGCCGCAGTGAATCGCCGATCACCTGTTCCGGCACGTCGTTGTGCACGTCCAGCGTCAGTTCCAGCCCTTTGTCGTGGGCGCTCGGCGCCAGCAGCACCACCACTTCGTCCAGCGTTTCACGCAACGCGAACGGAATGTGTTCCAGCACCAGCTTGCCGGCCTCCAGCTTGGAGAAGTCCAGCACGTCGTTAATGATGGTCAGCAGGTTGTTGGCCGAGCGCTCGATGGTCTGCAGGTAGTCGGTCTGGGTCGCGCTCAGATCGGTTTTCAGCATCTGGCGGGTGAAACCGATCACGCCGTTGAGCGGGGTGCGCAGCTCGTGCGACATATTGGCGAGGAATTCGGATTTGATGCGCGCCGCTTCCTGCGCGCGTTTTTTCGCCAGATCCAGCTCGACGTTCTGGATCTCCATCTGCTCCAGCGTTTCGCGCAGATCGGAGGTCGCCTGATCGATGTTCTGCTGCATCTCTTCGTGATAGGCGGTGAGCGACATCGCCATCGAGTTGATGCCGTTCTTCAGCATATGCAGCTCGCCGAGCATGTAGCCCTCCACGCGGCTGTCGAGCTGGCCGCGGCGGATGCGGTCGACGGTGTTCACCATGTTGCGGATCGGGCCGGTCACGTCGCGCATCAGCCGGTAAGCGAACAGGATGGCGATGCACATGCACAGCAGCAACAGCAGGGTGGAGACGAACACCTCTTTATATTGCTGCAGCCGCACCGATTGCAGATCCAGCTCGATCGCTACATAGCCCAGGTTGTTGTCGGGGTGGCTGCCGCCGTCGGCGCTTTCATCCGGGTAACGGTTTTCCGACAGGATGGGTGTGCGCAGGATCAGCGAATCGCCGCGCCGGGTGAGCATCAGATCGGTGGGCAACGGCACGCCTTTCGGCAGCTGCAGCTGAGCGAAATTGTGGTGATAATTGGACGTGACGAACAGGTTGTTCTGCGCGTCGAACACGGTGATCGAACGCACGATGTCCGAATGGCGGCGGTGCAACAGACTGACCAACTGCCGGACCGATTCGCGGCTGCGGAACGTCATGCCGTACTCGCTGGCCACCGCCAACGGCTCGATGATGCTGGCGCCGGCGTCGACCAATTGCTCCTGCAGCTCGTTATAGCGGTGCACCACGAAGAAGGTGCTGAGCAGCAAACCAATCAGCAAGGTCGGGGCCAGAATCAGGATCATCATGCGCGCACGCAGGCTGTATTTGGTCATGGGATTCCAATGTGGGAGAATTGACAGCTGACACTAGCTTAATGAACCAGCACACAATCGACAAATATGGCGCAATTCTACTCCCCCAAACGCCGCGTGACGACCCGGCAGAGCTCACAAATCTTCACCGTGACGGTGAGCGATCTCGATCCTTTTGGCCAGGGCGTGGCGCGCCACGACGGCAAAGCGGTGTTCGTGCCGGGCGTACTGCCGGGCGAGCAGGCGGAAATCCAGCTGACCGAAGACAAACGTCAGTTCGCCAAAGGCAAACTCAAGCGTCTGTTGAACCGCAGCCCGCAGAGGGTGGAACCGCGCTGCCCGCATTTCGGCGTGTGCGGCGGCTGCCAGCAGCAGCATGCGGATGAGGCGTTGCAACAGCAGAGCAAGGCGACGGCGCTGGTGCGCATGATCGCCCGCGAAACCGGGGTGACCCCGCAACAGGAACCGGTGATAGCCGGCCCGGAATACGGCTATCGCCGCCGCGCTCGCCTGAGCCTGGCGTGGCAGCCGAAGCAGCAGCGTTTGATGATGGGCTTTCGGCAGGCGGCCTCGAACGAGCTGGTGGCGGTGGATCGCTGTCCGGTGCTGCGGCCGGAGTTGGAACAGCTGCTGGCGCCGGTGAGCGCCTGTCTGAGCGGGCTGCAGGCAGTGCGGCGGCTGGGGCATGTGGAGCTGGTGCTGGCGGAGAACGGCCCGTTGCTGGTGCTGCGTCATCTCGACGCGCTGAAAGAGACGGATCGGCAGGCGCTGTTGGCGTTCGGCGAGCGGGAAAACGTTGCCGTTTATCTGGCGCCGGACAGCGATCGGCTGGAAAAACTGTGCGGTGAAACGCCGTATTATCAGGTTGACGGGCTACGCTTAGACTTCAGTCCGCGCGACTTTATTCAGGTCAATGACGCCGTAAACCAACAAATGGTGGCGCAGGCCCTTGAATGGCTCGACATTCAACCCAATGATCGGGTGCTGGACCTGTTCTGCGGCATGGGCAACTTCACGCTGCCGCTGGCGCGCCGTGCCGCTGCGGTGGTGGGCATCGAAGGTGTTGCCACGCTGGTAGCGAATGGGCAATATAATGCACATAAGAATAAGCTGAATAACGCCTCGTTCTTCCACGAGAATCTGGAGGAGGACGTTGAGCGGCAACCTTGGGCAGCACAAGGATTTGATAAGGTGATGCTGGATCCCGCCCGCGCCGGTGCGGCCGGGGTGATGTCACATATTGTAAAACTGGCGCCGGCGCGGGTGGTGTATGTTTCCTGCAACCCCACCACGCTGGCTCGCGACAGCAAAGTGCTGTTGAGCGCCGGTTATCGTCTTGCGCGCGTGCGGATGTTGGATATGTTTCCGCACACGGGGCATCTTGAATCAATGGCGCTGTTTATCAACGAGCGCGCGCCAGAGGTCGCTGCAAAGTAGGGAGAGGTTATGGTTGCGGTAAGAAGTGCACATCTGAATACGGCGGGTGAGTTCGCTCTCGACGAGTGGATCGCCGGCTTGGGGCTACCTAACCCGCAGTCATGTGATCGATTGGCCGCAACCTGGCGCTATTGCGAACAGCAAACCCAAAACCATCCCGACGCCTCGCTGTTGCTGTGGCGCGGTCTGGAGATGGTGGAAATCCTTTCGACGCTGAGCATGGACAACGACAGCATGCGCGCCGCGCTGCTGTTCCCGCTGGTGGACGCCGGCATCGTGCAGGAAGAGACCCTGACCGAAGCGTTCGGCAAGGGCATCGCCGCGCTGGTGCACGGCGTGCGCGATATGGACGCCATTCGCCAACTGAAAGCCACCCAAAACGACTCGATGGCCTCCGAACAGGTCGACAACGTGCGCCGCATGCTGTTGGCGATGGTGGAGGACTTCCGCTGCGTGGTCATCAAGCTGGCGGAGCGCATCGCCCATCTGCGCGAGGTCAAAGACGCGCCGGAAGACGAACGCGTACTGGCGGCGAAAGAGTGTTCCAATATCTACGCCCCGCTGGCCAACCGGCTTGGCATCGGCCAGCTGAAGTGGGAGCTGGAGGATTTCTGCTTCCGCTACCTGCACCCGGATGAATACAAACGCATCGCCAAATTGCTGCATGAGCGCCGCATCGATCGCGAACAGTTCATCGACGACTTCGTCGCCGGGCTGCGCGCCGAGATGGCCAACGAAGGCATTCGGGTCGAGATCTACGGCCGGCCGAAACACATCTACAGCATCTGGCGCAAGATGCAGAAAAAGCACCTGGCGTTCGACGAACTGTTCGACGTACGCGCGGTGCGCATCGTGGCGGAGCGTCTGCAGGATTGCTACGCGGCGCTGGGCATCGTACATACCCACTTCCGCCATCTGCCGGACGAATTTGACGACTACGTCGCTAACCCGAAACCCAACGGCTACCAGTCGATCCACACCGTGGTGCTGGGGCCGCGCGGTAAAACCGTCGAAATTCAGATCCGCACCCGGCAAATGCACGAAGACGCCGAGCTGGGCGTGGCCGCACACTGGAAGTACAAAGAGGGGGCGGGGGTCACCGTACGCTCAGGCTACGAAGAACGTATCGCCTGGCTGCGCAAGCTGATTGCCTGGCAGGAAGAGATGGCGGACTCCGGCGAGATGCTCGACGAAGTGCGCAGCCAGGTGTTCGACGATCGGGTGTATGTGTTTACCCCGAAAGGCGACGTGGTGGATCTGCCTGCCGGCTCCACGCCGCTCGATTTCGCCTACCATATTCACAGCGACGTCGGTCACCGCTGCATCGGTGCCAAGATCGGCGGCCGCATTGTGCCGTTTACCTATCAGCTGAAGATGGGCGATCAGATTGAGATCATCACCCAGAAACAGCCGAACCCGAGCCGCGACTGGCTGAACCCGAACCTGGGGTACGTCACCACCAGCCGCGGGCGTTCGAAGATCCACAACTGGTTCCGCAAGCAGGATCGCGACAAGAACATTCTCGCCGGTCGCCAGATGCTGGACAACGAACTGGAGCACCTCGGCATCAGCCTGAAAGAGGCCGAGAAGCTGCTGATCCCGCGCTACAACATGAACTCGCTGGACGAAGTGCTGGCGGCGATCGGCGGTGGGGATATTCGCCTGAACCAAATGGTGAATTACCTGCAAGGCAAGTTCAACAAGCCGAGCGCCGAAGAGCAGGATCGCGAGGCGCTGCGCCAGTTGTCGCAGCAGAAAGCGCCGCCGCCGACCCGTAACAAGGACAACGGCCGGGTGGTGGTGGAAGGCGTGGGCAATCTGATGCACCACATTGCCCGCTGCTGCCAGCCGATCCCGGGTGATGACATCGTCGGCTTTATCACCCAGGGGCGCGGCATCTCTATCCACCGTGCGGACTGCGATCAGCTGGTCGACCTGCAGTCGCACGCGCCGGAGCGCATCGTCGAGGCGGTATGGGGCGAAAGCTACTCCAGCGGTTATTCGCTGGTGGTGCGCGTGATGGCCAACGATCGCAGCGGGCTGCTGCGCGATATCACCACCATTCTGGCCAACGAAAAGGTCAACGTGCTGGGCGTCGCCAGCCGCAGCGACACCAAGAAGCAGTTGGCCACCATCGACATGGATATCGAAATCTACAACCAACAGGTGCTGGGACGGGTGCTGGCGAAACTGAATCAGCTGCCGGACGTGATAGACGCCAAGCGTCTGCACGGCAATTAAGTCCCCTGCGTCTTGCGAGCCGCATCGATAGCGGATGCGGCTCGAAATCCATGAAATCCGGCCTCCCCCCTTTTTTCTCAGAGATTTTTTATGACCCAATCTACTCCGCTGCAGCGCCTGCTGAACATCATGAAAACGCTGCGCGACCCGCAGATCGGTTGCTCGTGGGACCGCAAGCAAACCTTCGCCACTATCGCGCCTTACACGTTGGAAGAGACTTACGAAGTGCTGGACGCCATCGAGCGGCAGGACTATGCCGATCTACGCGACGAGCTGGGGGATTTGTTGTTCCAGGTCGTGTTCTACGCCCAGATGGGGCAGGAACAGGGGCTGTTCGATTTCGATGAAGTGTGCACCGCCATCAGCGACAAATTGGAACGCCGTCATCCGCATATCTTCGGCGACGCCGAGGGGGGAGACAGCGAAGCCGTGGCGGCGCGCTGGGAGCAGCTGAAGGCCGGGGAACGCGCCGAAAAAGAGTTGCACTCGGTGCTGGACGACATTCCGCAGGCGCTGCCGGCGTTGATGAAAGCTCACAAGATCCAGAAACGCTGCGCCTCGGTCGGCTTCGACTGGCACACCCTGGGCCCGGTACTGGACAAAGTGTACGAAGAGATCGACGAAGTGATGCATGAAGCTCGCCAGGCGGTGGTCGACGAAAGCAAGCTGGAAGAGGAGATCGGCGATCTGTTGTTCGCCACGGTGAACCTGTCGCGCCATTTGGGCCACAAGGCGGAGAACGCGCTGCAGGCCGCGAACCGCAAGTTCGAGCGCCGCTTCCGCCAGGTGGAGGCGATCGTCAAACAGCGCGGGCTGCGGCTGGAAGACGCGACGCTGGAACAGATGGAAGACGCCTGGCAGCAGGTGAAAAAATCTGAAATCTGAGCGGATGGGAGGGAACGCACGATGAGTGCGTTTCTTCATTTACCGACTCAAGTATCGGCTGACAATCGCCTTTCAGGATAGGGGCCGCCGCATTCGTCGCCGGCCGGCGATTAGCCGCACCTTTTCAGATATTGGTATAACGTTTCTCTGCTGATGCCAAATTCGCGGGCAAGCTGTGCTTTCGTCTCACCGTTTGTCGCACGTAACCGCAATTCAGCCTGTTGCTCAGAGGACAGCAATTTTTTTCTACCGCGATAGGCACCGCGTACTCTGGCCAGCGCGATGCCTTCGCGTTGGCGTTCACGAATCAAAGCCCGTTCGAACTCGGCGAATGCGCCCATGATAGACAGCATCACATTTGCCATTGATGAATCGTTACCGGTAAACGTTAGACTCTCTTTTACAAATTCAATCGTTACGCCTTTATCGGCCAGCCTGTGCACCTGGCGCTGCAGGTCATTCAGGTTGCGCGCGAATCTATCCATACTATGAACCACCACGGTATCGCCGTCGCGTACCGTCGAGAACAGAGCATCCAGTTCGGGTCGCTGCACGTCTTTGTTTGACGCATTATCAATGAATACGTTGTCTACCCGAAGGTGCTCCAGTTGCGGCTCGGGATCCTGATCAAAGTGGCTAACGCGAATGTAGCCAATTCGCTGACCGTTCATATGCCTCCGATGCTGAATATGTCATGAATAATCTATGACTTTAATTTCCTGTGTCAGTAAATAAGTTTTTGACCTTATTCTGACACGTTTCTATTTTTCGGTTTTATATTAGATTAGATGTATAGCTCAACTTTTTGGAATAGTCTTTAAATTATCAACTCAGTAACAAAAAACTTATCCTACGTAACACTTTTTGACTTTCATTCTTTATTTTTAACAATGTTTAAGCAAAGGTGTTTATGCACATCAATTCCGGTGTGCAATACAGAAAGGATTATGTGATGTCTAAATTAGCCAAAGAAATTAGCATGAACAAAGCAGCCGTAACCGTTGCAGCTGATAAAAAAGACGCACGAAAAGCACTGGCTCAATCTATGCTGGATAGCGTTTCTGGCGGTTGGGTCAACGCCTTTGCGCGTTGGTCTAAGAGTTTCTAATTAATCTTGGTGCAGGGTGGGAAACCGCCCTGCATTTCTTCCCTTGTTGAACAGTGGTGCAGGCAATGACGAATAAGCAAAAAATAAAGCATCTTGAAATAATTCTAAAGGTTAGTGAACGATGCAACATTAACTGTACGTATTGCTATGTGTTCAACCTGGGTAATGATTTGGCAATAAATTCAAAACCAATTATTTCTCATAACATCATTAAAGACCTGAGAGGGTTTTTCGAGCGCGCCTGCCAGGAATACGAAATCGAAACGGTTCAGGTAGACTTTCATGGCGGTGAGCCGTTAATGATGGGCAAAGAGAGATTCGAAAATGCCTGTAAAGAACTCATCTCAGGTGATTATCATGGCGCCAGGCTTAACCTTGCCTGCCAAACAAACGCTATTCTTATAGATAATGAGTGGATTGATATTTTCTCAAAATATAATATCAGCGTGGGTATTTCTATTGATGGGCCCAAGCACATTAACGACAGACATCGCCTGGATAGAAAAGGCCGTAGTACCTATGAAGGCACGGTAAAGGGGCTGGAAATGTTGCAGGCCGCCTGGAAAGCGGGCAGGTTGATCGATGAGCCCGGTATCCTGTGCGTCGCTAACCCTTCGGTCAAAGGGGCTGAAATCTATCGCCATTTTGTCGATGTGCTGAAATGCAAAAAATTTGATTTCCTCATTCCGGATGAAAGTCATGACACATGCACGGATCCGGAAGGACTGGCGGATTTTTATTGCTCGGCGCTGGACGAGTTCTTTTTTGACGCGGATAAAGACGTCTATGTGCGCTACTTCCATACGCACATTCAATCCATGTTGAGTTCAGAATTCAATCCAGTAATGGGAGTAAGCAAAGCCGGGAACGATACTCTCGCTTTCACGGTGAGTTCCGATGGTGAACTGTATGTGGATGATACGCTGAGAGCGACCAATGACCCTATATTTACGCCTATTGGAAATGTTCATCATTTAATGCTGTCAGATACCCTCGCTTCATGGCAGATGAAAAAATATATGGCTGTGAATAATCAGCTTCCTACCGTTTGCGTTGACTGTGTCTGGCAAAAAGCCTGTGGCGGCGGGCGTCATATTCAGCGTTATTCCGCCACCGATGACTTTAACCGTGAAACTGTGTTTTGTCCGTCGGTAAGAAAGATTATGAGCCGTGCGGCCTCGCATTTGATTGAATCGGGCGTGGCAGAGGATATAATCATGAGAAACTTAGAGGTTAACTCATGATCAAGCGCCTATCCTTATTGGCATTCTTGTTTTCCGGCATCAGCATGGCGAGCCTTCCCGCTGATTTTGGGCGGTTGCGGTATGATGAACGCGGGCTGCCGTTAATTGATGTTCGGATCGATAACCGTCTTCATACCTTAATGTTGGATACCGGCAGCGGGGAGGGGATGCATCTTTATAAACACGATCTTGACAATTTAGTGGCTAATCCGGGCCTGCAAGCGACCGAACAAGCCCCGCGTCGGTTGATGGATGTGTCAGGGGGTGAAAATAAAGTTTCCTCATGGAAGATTAGCCGATTATTTATTTCCAATATCCCTTTCGATAATGTTGAGGCGGTAAGTTTTAAACCGTGGGGATTAAGCATCGGTGGTGATGTTCCTGTGAATGAAGTGATGGGGCTGGGGCTATTTCGCGAACGTCGGGTTCTGATGGATTTTCAAAACGACCGGCTGCAGATATTGGCGCATTTGCCGTCTGACATAAAGAAATGGTCATCCTACCCCATTGAACAAACCGCATCTGGGCTGCGTGTTACCGCCTCTGCAGGCGATGCGCCTTTGCATTTGATCGTCGATACCGCCGCCAGCCACTCTCTCCTGTTTTCAGACCGCTTGCCGCCAGGGCTCCTTTTCTCTGGGTGCCGCGACATCGAGCCGGAAGCGTCGAACCTGGATTGCCGGGTGACAAAAATCGCTTTTACGGATCGCGAAGGTAAGGCTCGTGATGACCAGGCGGTCGTCGCTTCTGGCGCCACGCCCCCGGAACTGGATTTTGACGGCCTGTTGGGGATGAAGTTTATGCGGGGACATCAGGTGATCATCGATATGCCTGAACGCCTGCTTTATATCAGCCGTTAGTTCGATGGACAAAGAGAACTCGCTTTTCCGCCCAGAGGCGTTGCAGCATAAAAAAAACGCCTGGCTGGGCGACTTTACCGTGTCGGCGCCATCGGTGTTGCCCATCGCGTTATGGAGCGCCGTTGGCGTTTTGCTGTTGGCTACCCTCCTGTTATTTACCACTTATGCCAAAAGAGTCCCCGTGACCGGGCGCGTGATCTATACGCCTTCCGCTGCTGAGGCGGTGTTTAACCATGACGGGATAATCGGCCGCATCGAAGTACGCCAAGGGGAAAGGGTTAAAAAAGGGGATGTCATCGCGACGTTTTCACGCGATGTCGCCTACGTCGGGGGAGGTATGAATCAGGCATTGCAAGATGCGGCGCAGCGCCAGCTCACCGAGTTGCAAAAGCGCGGGGGGGAACGGCGTAGAGAGGGAGAAGAGGAGCGCCAGCGCTTGCGTGAGAAAGTCAGCGCCAAAGAGCAGGAAATGACGGCGATTCGAGCGGCGGCGGAGGCAGAATCAGAACGCGGCGTCGGTTTGAAAAAACGCATGGAGTTTTATCAACAGTTGTTCCAGAAAGGCGTCACGACCGTACAAGAGAAAATCGAGCGAGAGAACGAATACCACAGCTCCGTTGCACAGCTGAGTCTGCATCGAATCAACATCGCGCGCGTGCAAGGAGAACGGTTGCAATTCGTGGATGAGCTGGCGCGCTCGGAAGCGCAAGAAAAGCAGTCGCTGACAGAAATGCAGCAGCAGAAAGTCACGCTGCAGCAACAGGTAATTAACGCATCTGCCGTGGTCGAGTCCCGCGTGGTTGCTCCGCTGGATGGCGTCGTCGCCTCAATGAGCATACTGGAGGGTCAGAGAGTGACCGCCGGTGCGATTGCTGCGGTGGTGGTACCGGAAAATGCACGTCCGTACGTTGAAATGTGGATCCCGCCCTCTGCGCTGCAGGAGGTGAAAGCGGGTCAGCATGTCTTCATGCGGGTCGCATCCTTGCCGTGGGAGTGGTTTGGGAAAGTGTCCGGTACGGTTGCCGCCGTCAGTGCGAGTCCTGAGGCCCTGACGGGAAATAATCGGCGTTTTCGCGTGTTGATCGCGCCCGATGCCGGAACGCGAGCGCTGCCCGCGGGCGTGGACGTTGAGGCCGACATATTGACGACGCATCGGCGCATCTGGGAATGGCTCTTCTTACCATTAAAACAAAGTATTAACCGCATGACGGCTGAGAGTTGACACATGTTTTTTTCCTGGCAAAAAACACCGCTGATTCTACAGTCGGAAACGAATGAGTGCGGGTTGGCCTGTTTGTCCATGATGGCCGGCTATTTCGGCAAACGCATCGATCTTGCCTCTGCGCGTACCCTTCACGGGATCGGCAGCCACGGGATGACGCTGCGAGACCTCATCACGGCATTTGAACGGGTGGGGATGACGGCTCGTGCTTCGCGAGTCGAGCTGGATGAACTGCGCTCTCTTAGCCGCCCCGCGATTCTTCACTGGTCATTCAATCATTTTGTGGTTCTGGTGAAAGTGACGCGTCGGGGCGCAGTGATCCTGGATCCTGCCATTGGCCGCCGCAGTATCTCATTGCGTGAACTGTCGGATAAATTTACCGGCGTTTTGGTGGAAGCGTGGCCTGCGGAGACCTTCGACAAGAAACCACTGGAAATGAATGTCACCGTATCCGATCTTTTCCGCGGCGTGCGGGGGTTGAGGCGCATTTTTACCGGTGTTCTGATGCTTTCGGTTTTGGTGGAACTGCTCTCCATTGCGGTACCCGCCGCGTCACAATTTACGATCGACACATTAGTGCGTTCATCAGACCGCGAAGGCATATTCTTTGTCGGTATCGTGGTTATTTCCGCGTTGCTGATTAAGTCCGCCTTTTCGGTGGTGCGTGCCTGGATTTTGATGAACCTGCGCTACACGCTCGGCGTGAAATGGGCTGAAATGTTCTTTAACCGGCTTATCAAGCTCACGCTGTCATTTTTTGAGAAGCGTCACACCGGCGATATCGCGTCGCGCTTCCAGTCGTTGACCGCCATTCAAGACGCGTTTACGGCCGATATGGTCGCCTCCCTGCTTGACGCGATCGTGATTGTCATTTCGATGGCGATCATTTTTACCTATTCACCTGTGCTGGCTATTGGTCCTCTGATCGCCGCCTGTGCCTATGCCGCCTTGAAGGCGGGCCTGTTCTCGACCTACCGCAATCGTAAAATTGAACATATCGCTTTTGAAGCGGTGCAGTCCTCCCATTTCCTTGAAACCGTCAGAGCGATCGGCGCGATCAAAATGTTGAACCTGACGCCGGTTCGTCGGCGCGAATGGGTCAACCATGTGGTCAACAGCACGCACGCGGGGAACCAGCTGTTTAAACTCGATCTGCTGACCAACACGGCGGCCGTGCTGCTGGTGGGATTTTCCGGGATTTTCGTGCTTAGCGTCGGGGCCATCGGATTTGATAAAGGCATCACGACCGGCGCATTGTTGGCCGTGATGCTTTATGCCGATATGGTGATTACCCGCACCGTGAAGTTAGTCAACGCGGTTTCTGATTTCTGCCTGGTATCCATGCACAGCCAGCGTCTGACGGATGTGGCCGTTTCGCCTGTGGAACGGGATGAGGAAGAGCGGGCGCCGCCACAGTTGAATGGGCATATCGTGATCCGCAACCTGGCGTTCCGCCATTCCCAATCTGAGCGCAATATCTTTGAGGGGATCAATCTTGAGGTAATGCCCGGAGAAAACGTCGCCATTGTCGGGCCGTCCGGATGCGGCAAGTCAACGTTCCTCCATGTGCTGGCTGGGCTGTACGAATCCACCGAGGGGGATGTTTTCATCAATGGCGCGGGGGTGTCCGGCATGGGGCGACGAACCCTCCGCGAACATGTCGCTTTTGTCATGCAGGATGACAAGCTTTTAGCCGGAACCATACGGCAGAATATTACCGGCTTTACTGCGTCACCGGACGTGGAACGCATGGCGGAATGCGCCAACCATGCAGCCATTGACGAGGAAATCGGCGCTTTCCCACAGGGATATGACTCGATGATCGGCGATATCGGCAGCACGCTTTCAGGCGGGCAGCGCCAGCGTATTTCTATCGCCAGGGCGCTGTACAGGCAACCGGGAGTGCTGTTGCTGGATGAAGCAACCAGCGATCTCGATATCGATAACGAGAAAAAGATCACCCGCGCCATCGGGCGGTTGCCGATAACCCGCATTTTTGTCGCACATCGCCCCGAAATGATTAAGTCAGCGGATAGGGTCTTTAATCTTCATCTGAATACTTGGGTCAAGCAGGAAACCCGAACCGCCGCCACAATGTTGATCGCCGACAAGGTTCATTCTGGCTGAAACGGTTAAGCTTGCGGTCATGTCAAAGGCGCATGGTTGCCGTCGGCATGTAAAAGACAACAAACTGAAATCTAAGGTGTTTTATCGCTCCCGAGGGGCGGTAAAAAGAAATTTACCCCGCTAACTCTTTGTTTTACCAGGAGGGTTTGTGCGGCGCCGGCGGAGTAAACCCTGATGAACACGGGAGGGCGGCCGAGATGATGGACAGCAAAACGATCGTTTGTAGGTCAGGAGAGGTTCGGGTATACTACTTTCCCGTCCTGGTTCTTCCATCGTCTTTAAACCTAAACTCTCAGGTTCAGCATGACAACTAATTATATTTTTGTGACCGGCGGGGTCGTATCCTCTCTGGGTAAAGGCATTGCCGCAGCCTCTCTGGCGGCTATTCTTGAAGCCCGTGGCCTCAACGTTACCATCATGAAACTGGACCCGTACATCAACGTGGATCCGGGCACCATGAGCCCGATTCAGCATGGGGAAGTTTTCGTCACCGAAGACGGCGCAGAAACCGATCTGGATTTGGGTCACTACGAGCGCTTCATCCGCACCAAAATGTCGCGCCGCAACAACTTCACCACCGGCCGCATCTACTCCGACGTGCTGCGTAAAGAACGCCGCGGCGACTATCTGGGCGCGACCGTGCAGGTCATTCCGCACATCACCAACGCGATCAAAGAGCGCATCATCGAAGGCGGCGAAGGCCACGATGTGGTACTGGTGGAAATCGGCGGCACCGTCGGCGATATCGAATCGTTGCCGTTCCTCGAAGCCATCCGTCAGATGGCGGTGGAAGTGGGCCGCGAGCACACCCTGTACATGCACCTGACGCTGGTACCATACATGGCGGCGGCCGGCGAAGTGAAAACCAAGCCGACCCAGCATTCCGTAAAAGAGCTGCTTTCCATCGGTATTCAGCCTGATGTGCTGATTTGCCGTTCCGATCGCGCGGTTCCTGCTAACGAACGCGCTAAAATCGCGCTTTTCTGCAACGTGCCGGAAAAAGCGGTTATCTCTCTGAAAGACGTTGATTCTATTTATAAAATCCCAGGCCTATTGAAATCTCAGGGGCTGGACGATTATATTTGTAAACGATTCAGCTTGAACGCACCGGAAGCTAACCTGGCCGAATGGGAACAGGTGATCTACGAAGAAGCCAATCCGGGCGGTGAAGTGACCATCGGTATGGTCGGCAAATACGTTGAGCTGCCGGACGCCTACAAGTCGGTGATCGAAGCGCTGAAGCACGGCGGGCTGAAAAACCGTCTGACCGTGAACATCAAGCTGATCGACTCGCAGGACGTGGAAACCCGCGGCGTGGAAGTGCTGAAAGGGCTGGACGCGATCCTGATCCCGGGCGGCTTCGGCTACCGCGGCGTGGAAGGCAAAGTGATGACCGCACGCTATGCGCGCGAGAACAACATCCCTTACCTGGGCATCTGTCTGGGCATGCAGGTAGCGTTGATCGAGTTCGCTCGCAACGTGGCTGGCATGGAGAACGCCAACTCCACCGAGTTTGTGCCAGACTGTAAGTACCCGGTGGTGGCGTTGATCACCGAATGGCGCGACGAAGACGGCAACGTTGAAGTGCGCAGCGAAGAAAGCGATTTGGGCGGCACGATGCGCGTGGGTGGCCAACAGTGCAACCTGAGCGACAACAGCCTGGTGCGTCAGATGTACGGCGAACCGACCATTGTCGAGCGTCATCGTCACCGTTACGAAGTTAACAACATGCTGTTGAAGCAGATCGAAGCCGCAGGGCTGCGTGTCGCCGGTCTTTCCGCCGACAACAAGCTGGTTGAGATCATTGAACTGCCGAATCACCCGTGGTTTGTGGCCTGTCAGTTCCACCCGGAATTTACATCGACGCCGCGTGATGGGCATCCGCTGTTCGCCGGCTTCGTGAAAGCCGCAGGCGAGCATCAGAAGCGCCAGGTGAAATAAAATATTTGGTAGGCGGCGCGCGGTGAGAACCGCGCGCTGTTTGTCTGGAGTTTTAGTTTAACTTGTACTGAGGAAAACCTAATGTCCAAAATCGTTAAAGTCATCGGTCGTGAAATCATCGACTCCCGCGGTAACCCGACTGTTGAAGCCGAAGTTCATCTGGAAGGCGGTTTCGTTGGTCTGGCGGCTGCGCCGTCGGGTGCTTCTACCGGTTCCCGCGAAGCGCTGGAACTGCGTGACGGTGACAAGTCTCGTTTCCTGGGTAAAGGCGTACTGAAAGCCGTTGCTGCAGTAAACGGTCCGATTGCTCAGGCAGTACTGGGTAAAGATGCCAAAGACCAGGCGAACATCGACAAGATCATGATCGAGCTGGACGGCACCGAGAACAAATCCAACTTCGGCGCCAACGCCATTCTGGCGGTTTCCCTGGCAGCAGCGAAAGCGGCCGCAGCCTCTAAAGGCATGCCGCTGTACGAGCACATCGCTGAGCTGAACGGCACCCCAGGCAAATTCTCCATGCCACTGCCGATGATGAACATCATCAACGGCGGCGAGCACGCTGACAACAACGTCGACATTCAGGAATTCATGATTCAGCCGGTTGGCGCGAAAACCCTGAAAGAAGCGGTGCGCATCGGTTCTGAAGTGTTCCACCACCTGGCGAAAGTCCTGAAAGCCAAAGGCATGAACACCGCCGTGGGCGACGAAGGCGGCTACGCGCCAAACCTGGGCTCCAACGCCGAAGCGCTGGCTGTTATCGCTGAAGCGGTAAAAGCAGCGGGCTACGAGCTGGGCAAAGACGTCACTCTGGCGATGGACTGCGCGGCTTCCGAATTCTACAAAGACGGTAAGTATGTGCTGGCCGGCGAAGGCAACAAAGCCTTCACTTCCGAAGAGTTCACTCACTTCCTGGAAGAGCTGACCAAACAGTACCCAATCGTGTCTATCGAAGACGGCCTGGATGAATCCGACTGGGCGGGCTTCGCTTACCAGACCAAAGTACTGGGCGACAAAATCCAGCTGGTTGGCGACGATCTGTTCGTTACCAACACCAAGATCCTGAAAGAAGGCATCGAGAAAGGCATCGCTAACTCCATCCTGATCAAGTTCAACCAGATCGGTTCTCTGACCGAAACCCTGGCTGCTATCAAGATGGCGAAAGATGCCGGTTACACCGCGGTGATCTCTCACCGTTCCGGCGAAACCGAAGACGCGACCATCGCCGACCTGGCGGTAGGTACTGCGGCCGGCCAGATCAAAACCGGTTCCATGAGCCGTTCTGACCGCGTTGCCAAGTACAACCAACTGATCCGTATCGAAGAAGCGCTGGGCGACCGCGCACCGTTCAACGGCCTGAAAGAAGTTAAAGGTCAGTAAGTTCGACTGATTCGGTTGTAAAATAAAAACCCGCTGCGGCGGGTTTTTTTATGGCCGACGTTCGGCCAAAAGCGAGTAATAAAAAACCCGCCGCAGCGGGTTTCATCAGAAGCGAGCGTTACATCTGCTGCGTTGCCGCGCTCACCGGCGAGCCGCCGCCTTTCTTGCGCACCCACAGCCAGTAAGCCACGGTGAGGAGAGCGATCCACGCCAGCCCGACGTAAAGCGCGATGCGGCTCTCTTCGAAGTAACCGAGCAGGCCGATGACGAACACCATAAAGGCGGTCGCGAGCGCCGGCGCCACCGGCCACCACGGCACTGGGAAGCTCAGCTGACGGGTTTCTTCCGGCGACAGCGTGCGGCGCATGGCGACCTGCGACAGCAGAATCATCAGCCATACCCAGACGGTGGCGAAGGTGGCGATCGAGGCGATAATCATGAAGATCTTCTCCGGGATCAGGTAATTGAGCACCACCGCCAGCAGCAGGGCGACCGACATCACCAGCACTGTCATCCACGGCACGCCGCTGTTGGTCAGCTTGGAGAAGCTGCGCGGCGCCTGGCCGTCCTGCGCCATGCCGTACATCATGCGGCCGGCGCCGAAGATATCGCTGTTGATGGCCGAGATGGCGGCGGTGATCACCACCACGTTCAGCACGTTGGCGGCGGAGCTGATGCCGAGGTTACTGAAAATCTCAACGAACGGGCTGCCGTTCTGGCCGATGCTGTTCCACGGGTAGATTGCCATCAGCACCGTCAGCGTCAGCACGTAAAACAGCAGAATGCGCACCGGCACGGCGTTGATCGCTTTCGGCAGCACTTTGGCGGGGTCTTTCGCCTCGCTGGCGGTGATGCCGATGATTTCGATGCCGCCGAAGGCGAACATCACGACCGCTAGCGAAGCGACCACGCCGCCGATGCCGTTAGGCATAAAGCCGCCGTGCTGCCACAGGTTGCTGAGGCCGGTAGCGTGCTGGGTCTGGCCGAAGCCGAACAGCATCACCGCCGCGCCGCCGACGATCATCGCCACGATGGCGGCGACCTTGACCAACGACAGCCAGAATTCCATTTCACCGAACACTTTGACGCTGCACAGGTTGAGCGCGCCGATAAACAGAATGATGCTGAGCACCCAAACCCACTGGGCGACGTCCGGGAACCACAGCCCCATATAGATGCCGAAGGCGGTGACGTCCGCCAGGGCGACGATCACCATTTCAAAGGTGTAGGTCCAGCCGGTGAGGAACCCGGCCAGCGGGCCGAGGTAGTGGCTGGCGTAGTGGCCGAACGAGCCGGAAACCGGCTGATGTACCGCCATTTCACCCAGCGCGCGCATGACCATGAAGACCGCCGCGCCGCCCACCAGGTAGGCCAACAGCACCGCCGGGCCGGCCATCTGAATGGCGCCGGCGGAGCCGTAGAACAGGCCGGTGCCGATCGCCGAGCCGAGAGCCATGAAACGGATATGTCGCGCGTTTAGTCCGCGTCTGAGTTGTGTCGTTTCGTTACGCATGTTGTTTCCCGTTAAGTGTTTGCCGAACAGGCACGCGCTGCCCACACCGGGTGGAACGCACCCGGTGGGGCAGAATAAACTGCGTGATTCAGTGTGTGATGATTATGCCAGGCTAGGCAGCAGCGCCGCAGGCAGCAGCGATGTCAGGTGACCGGCCGCCAACAGCTGGCTGGCGGCTTCAATGTCGGGGGCGAAGAAACGATCCTTGTCGTAGAAACTGACATGCTCGCGCAGCAGACGGCGCGCCTGCTCCAGACCTTCCGAGGTCTTCAGGCCGTTGCGGAAATCCAGGCCCTGGCAGGCGGCCAGCCATTCGACTGCCAGAATGCCGCGCACGTTGTCCGCCATGCTCCACAGGCGACGACCGGCGGCCGGTGCCATGGAGACGTGGTCTTCCTGGTTGGCGGAGGTCGGGATGCTGTCGACGCTCGACGGGTGCGCCAGCGCTTTGTTCTCGCTGGCCAGCGCCGCAGCGGTGACCTGGGCGATCATGAAGCCGGAGTTCACGCCGCCGTTTTCCACCAGGAACGGTGGCAGCTGCGACATGTGTTTGTCCATCATCAGCGAGATGCGGCGCTCGGACAGCGAGCCGATTTCTGCGAACGCCAGCGCCAGGTTGTCGGCAGCCATCGCCACCGGTTCGGCGTGGAAGTTGCCGCCGGACAGCACGTCGCCTTGTTCGGCGAACACCAGCGGGTTATCGGAAACGGCGTTGGCTTCGATCTCCAACACCTCGGCGGCCTGGCGGATCTGCGTCAGGCAGGCGCCCATCACCTGCGGCTGACAGCGCAGGGAGTAAGGATCCTGCACTTTTTCACAGTTGCGGTGCGAGTCGGAGACTTCGCTGCGCTCACCGAGCAGATGGCGGTAGGCGAGGGCGGCGTCGATCTGGCCGCGCTGGCCGCGCACGTCGTGGATGCGTGCATCGAACGGGCTGCGGGAACCCAGCGCCGCTTCCACCGTCAGGCTGCCCGCCACGGTGGCGGCGGCAAACAGATCTTCCGCATCGAACAGGCCGCGCAGCGCGAAGGCGGCGGAGACCTGGGTGCCGTTCAACAGCGCCAGACCCTCTTTCGCCGCCAGCGTCAGCGGTTTCAGGCCGGCCTTGGCCAACGCTTCAGTCGCCGGCAGCCATTGGCCCTGATAGCGTGCCTGGCCTTCGCCCAGCAGCACCAGGCTCATGTGCGCCAGCGGTGCCAGGTCGCCGGAAGCGCCGACCGAGCCCTTCAGCGGGATATGCGGATAGACTTCGGCGTTGACCAGCGCGATCAGCGCCTGGATGACTTCCAGACGGATGCCGGAGAAGCCGCGCGACAGGCTATTGATCTTCAGCACCATGATCAGGCGCACCAGGTTGTCGTCGGTCGGCTCACCCACGCCGGCGGCGTGCGACAGCACGATCGAACGCTGCAGGTTTTCCAGATCGTCGCGGGCGATGCGCGTCGAAGCCAGCAGGCCGAACCCGGTGTTGATGCCGTAGGTGGTGCGGTTTTCTTCAACGATGCGTTCCACGCAGGCCACGCTCTGCTGGATTGGCGCGTAGGCGTTGTCGTCCAGCGTCAGGGTAACCGGATGTTGATAGACGTCGCGCAGTTGGGCCAGCGTCAGTTTGCCTGGGCGAATAGTCAGCGCTTTCATGCTTTTTCTCCTTGGGTCGCGGCAACCATTGGCAGATTCAGGCCTTGCTCGCGGGCGCAGTTGATGGCGATATCGTAACCGGCGTCGGCGTGACGCATGACCCCGGTGGCAGGGTCGTTGTGCAGAACGCGGGCGATGCGTTCGGCGGCTTCATCGGTGCCGTCGCAGACGATCACCATGCCGGAGTGTTGGGAGAAGCCCATGCCGACGCCGCCGCCGTGGTGCAGGGAAACCCAGGTTGCGCCGCTGGCGGTATTCAGCAGGGCGTTGAGCAGCGGCCAGTCGGAGACTGCGTCAGAGCCGTCTTTCATCGCTTCGGTTTCACGGTTCGGGCTGGAAACGGAGCCGGAATCCAGGTGGTCGCGGCCGATGACGATCGGGGCGGACAGTTCGCCGCGGCGCACCATCTCGTTGAACGCCAGGCCCAGCTTGGCGCGCTGGCCGAGGCCAACCCAGCAGATACGCGCCGGCAGGCCCTGGAAGCTGATGCGCTCGCGCGCCATGTCCAGCCAGCGGTGCAGGTGTTCGTCATCCGGGATCAGCTCTTTCACCATGGCGTCGGTTTTGTAGATGTCCTGCGGATCGCCGGACAGCGCCGCCCAGCGGAACGGCCCGATGCCGCGGCAGAACAGCGGACGAATATAGGCCGGTACGAAGCCCGGGAAGTCGAAAGCGTTGTCGACGCCGGTTTCTTTCGCCATCTGGCGGATGTTGTTGCCGTAGTCGAAGGTCGGCACGCCCATCTGCTGGAACGCCAACATGGCTTTTACGTGATCGGCCATCGACTGTTTGGCGGCGGCGACCACTTTAGCCGGCTCGGTCTGCGCGCGCTGGCGGTACTCTTCCCAGCTCCAGCCCTTCGGCAGGTAGCCGTTCAGCGGGTCGTGGGCGCTGGTCTGGTCGGTGACCATATCCGGGCGCACGCCGCGGCGTACCAGCTCCGGCAGAATTTCCGCCGCGTTGCCGCACAGGGCGATGGAGATGGCTTTGCCTTCGGCAGTGTATTTTTTGATGCGGGCCAGCGCGTCGTCCAGGTCTTTGGCCTGCTCATCGACGTAGCGGGTTTTCAGGCGGAAGTCGATGCGGCTCTGCTGGCATTCGATGTTCAGCGAGCAGGCGCCCGCCAGGGTCGCGGCCAGCGGCTGTGCGCCGCCCATGCCGCCCAGACCGGCAGTCAGCACCCAGCGGCCCTGCAGGCTGCCGTCGTAATGCTGGCGGCCCGCTTCGACGAAGGTTTCATAGGTGCCCTGGACGATGCCTTGGCTGCCGATGTAAATCCAGCTGCCGGCGGTCATCTGGCCGTACATGGCCAAGCCTTTGGCGTCCAGTTCGTTGAAGTGTTCCCAGGTCGCCCAGTGTGGCACCAGGTTAGAGTTGGCGATCAGCACGCGCGGCGCGTTGCTGTGGGTTTTGAAGACGCCGACCGGCTTACCGGACTGCACCAGCAGGGTTTCGTCTTCTTCCAGCGTTTTCAGGGTTTCGACGATCTTGTCGTAGCAATCCCAGTCGCGTGCGGCGCGGCCGATGCCACCGTACACCACCAGCTCGTGTGGGTTCTCCGCGACTTCAGGATCGAGGTTGTTCATCAGCATGCGTAACGGCGCTTCGGTCAGCCAGCTTTTTGCGTTTAATTGTGTGCCGCGTGGCGCGCGTACATCGACATTGCGAACTTTGTTATTTGTAGTCACAGCAGTTTCCTCAAACAGTATCGGTGCAGATTCCATGCCGCGGTGGGGATGAGTACCACGGCATAATAATGCGTAGGGCTTATTAACATATACTTGTATGTACAAGCATATGCAACACTGACCAGTTGCCGCTGAAAATCGGCATAAGAAAAAGTTATTTCCTTTTTATTTCAGATAAATAAATGATTTTTCATCGCCGCTGTCAGGCGAGAAACGCAGGAGAAAAGTGAGCTGAACGGCAAAAATGAATTAAAATTGACTCATTTTTGGGCGGCTAGTCACAATATTTTTACAGACTGATTACAGTTGCGGCGAGGGGGATAAACAAATCCTATCGCCGCGGGGGAAAGCCCGCCGGAGCGGGCTTCTTGCGGCTCAGGCGGCCGGTTGCAGCATCGGCTTGCGGCTCATCTTGCACACCGTGGCGATGGCGGCGATCAGTGCCGGTACGCACAGGAACATCAGGATGCTCTGCACTTCCCACTGCATCGCCAGCAGCTGGGCGCCCATCATGGTGCCGGCGACGCCGCCGAAGCGGCCGATGCCCTGCATCCAGGCGATGCCGGTGGCGCGGCTGTGGGTGGGGTAGAAGGTGGCCGCCAGCGTTTGCAGCCCGGACTGCGCGCCGTTCATGGTGACGCCCATCAGGAAGATGAAGGCGCCCAGCAATACGATCTGCTTGTCTTCAGTCGCCATCGCCACGATCAGCAGGGCGGTGACGACAAAGCCGCTCGAGACGACCTTGTGCGCATTCCAGCGATCCATCAGCCAGCCGGCCACCAGGATGCCGAGCGTGCCGCCGAAGGTGAACAGCGAGGTGAGCATCGCCGACTGTTCCAGCTGGTAACCCAGCCCCTGCATCAGGATTGGCATCCAGCTCAGCAACACATAGTAGATCACCAGCCCCATGAAGTAGGTCAGCCACAGCATCAGCGTGCCGAGCAGGTAAGGGCGGCTGAACAGCAGGCCGACACTGGTCTTGGCCTGCGTTAGCTTCTCTTCGTACAGGTAAAAACGCGTCACGCCGTCGAGGCTCTGGCTGACGAAGCGTTGCGCGATGCGCTTGATCTTCGCTGCATCCTGCCCGCGGTTGACCATATATTTGACCGATTCCGGCAGCAGCAGGATCAGCAAGACCGTCAACGCCAGCGGCGCAATGGCGCCGAGCAACAGCACGCTGTGCCAGCCGTAGCTCGGGATCAGCCACGATGAAATGGCACCGCCGCCGGCCGCGCCCAGCGGAAAGCCGCAGTACATGGTGTTGATCGCCAGCGAGCGGCAGCGCTGCGGCGCGTATTCGGAGATCAGCGTGATGGCGTTAGGCATCGCCGCCCCCAGCCCGAGGCCGGTGAGGAAACGCCACAGCGTCAGGCTATTGAGCGAGCCGGCGTAGGCGGTGGCCAGGCTCGACAGGCCGAAGAACAGGCAGGAAAACACCAGCACGCGCTTGCGGCCGATGCGGTCGGAGATTGGCCCGGCGATCAGCGCGCCGAGCGACAGCCCCAGCAGCGCGGCGCTCAGCACCGGCCCCAGATCCTGTTTGACGATGCCCCAGTCTTTGGCGACCGAGGGGGCGATATAACCCATGGCGGCGGTATCGAAACCGTCGATGGCGAGGATCAGGAACCCGAGAATGATCAGGGTCCAGTGAAACAGCGAAAACTTGCTGTCGTCGATGGCCTGTTGAATGTTCAACTCGCTGGTGGAATGAGTCATGGCACCCTCTAAACGCAGATGTAGTCGTGATGGATGGAACGTGGCCGAAACTGGCGCTCGGCTTGTGTTTGCTTGTCTATACATCTGCGCGTCGGCGCTTTATGTCAAATATAATTATCTTATTTGTTAACTGCGTGTTGTTTTTTGTGGAGCAGGTTGCACCGTAGATGAAATGGCAAATCCCGGTTAACAAATTAAATGAACGTCATTGACGGTGAGATATGCTGGCGGCGGTGCGGAGGATAAAATTTAATACAATTTTGGCCGTTTGGTCGCCGGGCCGGAATCTGCGATAATCACTTTTTACTTTTCCAGATTGAGAAACCGATGCAGTACCCGATCAATGAGATGTTCCAAACCTTGCAGGGCGAAGGCTTTTTTACCGGCGTTCCGGCCATTTTCATCCGCTTGCAGGGCTGCCCGGTAGGGTGCAGTTGGTGCGACACCAAACATACCTGGGAAAAGGAAGCCAATCGGGAAGTCGACCTGCAACGGATCCTGGTCAAAACAGAGGAAAGCGACGCCTGGGGCAATGCCAGCGCCGAGCAGCTGTTGGCGGTGATGCGTCAGCAGGGTTACACCGCGCGCCATGTGGTGATCACCGGCGGCGAACCCTGCATTTATGATCTGACGCCGCTGACCGAGCTGTTCGAACAGCACGGCTATGGCTGCCAGATTGAAACCAGCGGCACCCACGAGGTGCGCTGTTCCGCCAAAACCTGGGTGACGGTCTCGCCGAAGGTGAACATGCGCGGCGGCATGAAGGTGCTGGATCAGGCGCTGCGGCGCGCCGACGAGGTGAAGCATCCGGTGGCGCGCGAGCGCGACATCGAGGCGCTGGATACGCTGCTGGCGACGCTGCAGGATGACAAGGCGCGGATTATCGCGCTGCAGCCGATCAGCCAGAAAGAAGAGGCGACCCGCCTGTGCATCGAGACCTGCATCGCGCGCAACTGGCGGCTGTCGATGCAGACCCACAAGTATCTGAACATCGCCTAAAATTCAGGGCGCCGTTGCGGCGCCCTTTCTTTTAACCTTTATATACGCATCCCGCGGTACAGGTTTCTTTCACCATCACCGCAGTCAGTTCCGGCAACTGGGGCTTGAGCTGCTGCCAAATCCAGGCGGCGAGCACTTCGCTGGTGGGATTTTCCAATCCTGGAATATCGTTCAGATAATGGTGATCCAGCCGCTCCCAGATCGGGGAGAACACAGCCTTGAGCTCGGCGAAATCCATCACCCAACCGGTGTGGGGATCCACTTCACCGGTCACTTCCAGACGCACCATAAACGAATGCCCATGCAGGCGGCCGCATTTATGGCCCTCCGGCACGTGCGGCAAACGGTGTGCGGCTTCAAACTGAAAATCTTTAAACAGCGTGGTTGCCATTATTACGGCCTCATTGACTCAAAAACCGCCGCATAGTACCGGAAAGCGCGTCTGCTTGCCATTTATACCGTTATGGTCTACCGCCGCGGTAAACGCGCCGGGTTAACACTTTTTTTGTTTGGTGTTTGCGGCACCTATCGGCTGCGGTTATGAGCCGAAATGTTGAACGGTGAAAAAACGATGAAAAAAAGTGCTTTAATTTCATCTGGATAAAAAACTTTGTTTAACGGTTTAAGCGTTATCCCTTACCAGAAAAACAGCTTAGTCATTTTGGTTATGATTTATTGCTATCCCTTATTTAATCGTTGCTATTCTGCTCGGTAACCTTACAAACTCTCCTGATCTTTTCCGCACACCCGACGCAGCGAAGAGACAGCGACTGACACTGGCGCGCGCCTGGCAGGAAAGGCGCTAAGTATAGGAAATAAGTACAGCAATGACGACTCAGGCTCCTCCAACATCTTTGCTCCCGCTGACGCCCGAACAACTGGCGCGCCTGCAGGCGACGATCGGCGACTATTCGCCGACGCAGCTGGCGTGGTTGTCCGGCTATTTTTGGGGCATGGTCAATCAACAGCCAGGAGCCGTGGCCATTGCGCCTGTCGCCCCTGCGGCGGCCGCCGGCATCACCATCATTTCCGCCTCGCAGACCGGCAATGCGCGCCGCCTGGCGGAGCAGCTGCGCGACGATCTGCTGGCCGCCAATCTGAGCGCCACGCTGATCAGCGCCGGCGACTACAAGTTCAAGCAGATCGCGCAAGAGCGCCTGCTGGTGATCATCGCCTCCACGCAGGGGGAAGGCGAACCGGCGGAAGAAGCGGTGGCGCTGCATAAATTCCTGTTCTCGAAGAAGGCGCCGAAGCTCAATGACACCGCTTTTGCGGTGTTCGGCCTGGGCGACACCTCTTATGAGAATTTCTGCCAATCCGGTAAAGATTTCGACGGCAAGCTGGCCGAGCTGGGCGCCGAGCGCCTGGTGGAGCGCGTGGACGCCGACGTGGAATACCAGGAGCTGGCGGCCGCCTGGCGTAAACAGGTGGTGTCGGTGCTGAAGGCGCGCGCGCCGGCAGAAAACGCCGCGCCGGGCGTGTTGGCCAGCGGTGCGGTCGATCTGCTCGACAGCAGCCCGTACAGCAAGGAACAACCGCTCACTGCCCAATTGGCGGCAAAGCAGAAAATTACCGGCCGCGCGTCCGATAAAGACGTGCGTCATATCGAGATCGACCTGGGCGACGCCGGCCTGCGTTATCAGCCGGGCGATGCGCTCGGCGTGTGGTTCGACAACGATCCGGCGCTGGTGGACGAACTGGTGCAGCTGTTGTGGCTGAAAGGCGACGAACCGGTCGAAGTGGAAGGGCAGACCCTGCCGCTGGCGCAGGCGCTGCGCAGCCATTTTGAACTGACGCAGAACACTACGCCGATTGTCGATAAGTACGCCGCGCTGTCGCGCGATGAAACGCTGATCGCTCTGCTGGCGGATAAAGCCGCGCTGCAGCAGTACGCGCACAATACGCCGATCGTCGACATGGTGCGTCAGGCACCGGCGGATCTGAGCGCCGAACAGCTGGTCGGCCTGCTACGCCCGTTGACGCCGCGCCTGTACTCCATCGCCTCTTCGCAGGCGGAGAACGAAAGTGAAGTGCACATCACCGTGGGCGTGGTGCGTTACGACATCGACGGGCGCGCGCGCAGCGGCGGCGCCTCCGGCTTCCTGGCGGATCGCCTGGAGGAAGACGGCGACGTGCGGGTGTTTATCGAACACAACGACAACTTCCGCCTGCCGGCCAATCCGGAAACGCCAGTGATCATGATCGGCCCGGGCACCGGCATCGCGCCGTTCCGCGCCTTTATGCAGCAGCGCGACGCCGACGGCGCCGGCGGCAAGAACTGGCTGTTCTTCGGCAACCCGCACTTCACCGAAGATTTCCTGTATCAGGTCGAATGGCAGAGCTACGTGAAAGACGGCCTGCTGACCCGCATCGATCTGGCCTGGTCCCGCGACCAGCAACATAAAATATACGTACAAGACAAACTGCGCGAACAGGGCGCGGAAGTGTGGCGCTGGATTCAGGAAGGCGCACACATTTACGTCTGCGGCGATGCCAATCGCATGGCGAAAGACGTGGAAAACACATTACTGGAACTGGTGGCCGAGCACGGTGGCATGGATACCGAGCAGGCGGATGAATTTTTAAGTGAGCTGCGCCTTGAGCGCCGTTATCAGCGAGATGTTTACTGATGAGTGATAAACACCCCGGGCCTTTGGTAGTCGAAGGCAAACTGGCCGATGCGGAGCGCATGAAGAAGGAGAGCCACTTCCTGCGCGGCACCATCGCCGAAGATTTGAACGACGGCCTGACCGGCGGCTTCAACGGCGACAACTTCCTGCTGATCCGTTTTCACGGCATGTATCAGCAGGATGACCGCGACATTCGCGCCGAACGCGCCGAGCAGAAGCTGGAGCCGCGCCACGCCATGATGCTGCGCTGCCGCCTGCCGGGCGGCATCATCAGCCCGCAGCAGTGGCTGGGCATCGACAAGTTCGCGCAGGAGAGCACGCTGTACGGCAGCATTCGCATCACCAACCGCCAGACGTTCCAGTTTCACGGCATCCTGAAAGGCAACGTCAAACCGGTGCACCAGCTGCTGAATCGCCTGGGGCTGGACGCGCTGGCGACCGCCAACGATGTGAACCGCAACGTGCTGTGCACCTCCAACCCGGTGGAGTCCGAGCTGCATCAGGAAGCCTACGAGTGGGCGAAGAAGATCTCCGAACACCTGCTGCCGCGCACCCGCGCCTACGCAGAGGTATGGCTGGATCAGGAGAAGGTGGCCACCACCGACGAAGAGCCGATTCTGGGGCCGACCTACCTGCCGCGTAAGTTCAAAACCACGGTGGTGATCCCGCCGCAGAACGACGTCGATCTGCACGCCAACGACATGAACTTCGTGGCGATCGCCGAAAACGGCAAGCTGGTGGGCTTCAACCTGCTGGTGGGCGGCGGGTTGTCTATCGAGCACGGCAACAAGAAAACCTACGCGCGCCAGGCCAGCGAGTTCGGCTACATTCCGCTTGAGCATACGCTGGCGGTCGCGGAAGCAGTGGTAACCACGCAGCGCGACTGGGGCAACCGCACCGATCGCAAGAACGCCAAGACCAAATACACGCTGGAGCGCGTCGGGGTGGACGTTTTCCGCGCCGAAGTGGAAAAGCGCGCCGGCATTACCTTCGCACCGATCCGGCCGTATGAATTCACCGGCCGCGGCGATCGCATTGGTTGGGTGAAGGGCATCGACGATCGGTGGCACCTGACGCTGTTTATCGAGAACGGTCGCCTGCTGGACTATCCGGGGCGCCCGCTGAAGACCGGCATGGCGGAGATCGCCAAGATCCATAAAGGCGACTTCCGCCTGACGGCGAACCAAAACGTGATCATCGCCGGCGTGCCGGCCAGCGAGAAGGCGAAGATCGAAGCCCTGGCGCGCGATCATGGCCTGATCGACGATGAGATCAGCGAACAACGCAAGAATTCGATGGCCTGCGTGTCGTTCCCGACCTGCCCGCTGGCGATGGCGGAGGCCGAGCGCTTCCTGCCGCAGTTCGTCACCAAGGTGGAAGGGATCATGCATCGGCACGGGATGAGCGACGAGCATATCGTGCTGCGCATCACCGGCTGCCCGAATGGCTGCGGCCGCGCGCTGCTCGCGGAGTTGGGGCTGGTGGGCAAGGCGGTCGGCCGCTATAACCTGCATTTGGGCGGCAACCGCGAAGGCACGCGCATTCCGCGTATGTACCGTGAAAACATCAACGAAGACGAGATCCTCAGCGAGATCGACCTGCTGGTGGGGCGTTGGGCGAAGGAGCGCAACGCCGGCGAAGGCTTCGGCGACTTCACCATTCGCGCAGGCATCGTCAAACCGGTGCTGGATCCGGCGCGGGATTTCTGGGAGTGAGG
This sequence comes from Serratia marcescens, assembly GCF_001902635.1. Classification (GTDB taxonomy): domain Bacteria; phylum Pseudomonadota; class Gammaproteobacteria; order Enterobacterales; family Enterobacteriaceae; genus Serratia; species Serratia marcescens_F. The sequence goes on from NZ_MJAO01000005.1 coordinate 187,805, forward strand.
CCGGGCGGCCCTTGGGCAGAGGGGCCGCACAGGTTATTTCAAGTAGCAGGGGAGACAACATGGCTGAATTCGATCTGGCGGCGCTGAATGCGTTGCCTAAATCCGGGCAGGCGCTGGCATTGGCGGTGGTCAACGGCCAACTGGAGACCTTCAGCGCCGAACAGCGCGTTGAATGGGCGCTGGAGCATCTGCCCGGCGAGTTCGTACTCTCGTCCAGTTTCGGCATCCAGGCGGCGGTGTGTCTGCACCTGGTGACGCGCATCCGGCCGGATATCCCGGTGATCCTGACCGACACCGGTTATCTGTTCCCGGAAACCTATCGCTTTATCGATCAATTGACCGACCAGCTGAAGCTGAATCTGCAGGTGTTCCGCGCCGAGCAGTCTCCCGCCTGGCAAGAGGCGCGCTACGGCAGGCTGTGGGAGCAGGGCGTGGAAGGGATTGAAAAGTACAACCAAATCAACAAGGTTGAGCCGATGAACCGCGCGCTGGAGACGCTGGGGGCGCAGAGCTGGTTTGCCGGCCTGCGGCGTGAGCAGTCCGGCAGCCGCGCCAATCTGCCGGTGCTGGCTGTACAGCGCGGGGTGTTCAAGATCCTGCCGATCATCGACTGGGACAACCGCAAGATTTACCAGTATCTGACCGAGCACGGGCTGGGCTACCACCCGCTGTGGGAGCAGGGCTACCTGTCGGTAGGCGATACCCACACCACCCAGAAGTGGGAACCGGGCATGAGCGAGGAAGAGACGCGTTTCTTCGGGTTGAAGCGCGAGTGCGGCCTGCACGAAGGCTAAACAAGGCGAATCACACGACAGGGCTCAGCAATGCTGGGCCCTGTTTTTTTGCGGGCTACTTTTTCTTCTGTGCTTTCGGCGGGTGCGCCTGCGCCAGCTCTTTGATCAGCGGCAGCAGGATCTGCACGCTGTCGCGGCTGCGTTTGTCGATCCGCCCCGGCAGATAGCGATCCAGGTATTGCAGGTTGTCATACTGCGGGCGGTGCCAGGTGATGCCCTGCGGGAAGTGCGGGCTGACGGCGCGCTGCTGGTAGCCGTCCTTGTCGCCCAGCGACCAGTTGGTGGCCTCCACCGACAGCACCGGGATGCCCGCTGCATCGAATACCTCTTGATCGGAGCAGCAGCTGGTGCCCTTCGGATGCTGTGCGTTGCCCGGATTGCTGGCGGCGGCGATGCCGTAGCGGTGGGCGATATCCAGCGCGCGATCGCGGGAGCGCTTCGCCATCTGCGGCGGCGTGTTGCGCCCGGCGTTGAAGTACAGGCGATCGCCGGTAATCAGGCTGTCGAGGTTGATCACCAGCACGGTGTTGCTTTTCTCTTCCGCGCTCATGCGCTGCAGGTAGTTCTGTGCGCCCAGCGAGCCGAGCTCTTCGGCGCTGGTGGCGACGAAACGCAGGCCGTAAGCGGTGGGGATGTTCTTCAGGCGTTCCGCCAGTTCCAGCATCACGCCGATGCCGGAGGCGTTGTCGTCGACGCCCTGCAGCGTCAGGCCGCCGAGGTTGTTATCCAGATCTTCGTCGCTCTGCGGCGTGTAGGTGTCGAAGTGGGCGACGATCACTATCTGTTTCGGATTGTCGCCGTTGCGGGCGGCGATCACCGAGCTGGCGGTGACGTTGTTCCAGTTCTTTTTGCCGTCTTTGCTGGTGTAGAGATAGCGCGTGTTGACGCTGCGAATATCGCTTTGGTAGCCCATCTTGCTGAACTGCTGCTTCAGGTAGTCGGCGGTGAGCAGTTCGGCCGGGCTGCCCGCCATGCGGCCGGGGAAGTAAGTGGCGATGTGGCGGGTCTGTTCGGCGGCGAAACGGCCCATTGGCGCGTCTTTTGCGGGCTGTGCGGCACAAACGCTGAAGACGCCGCCGAGTGCGAGGGCCAGCAGGCTGGTCTTCAGGTAAAAACGGGAAAACATACCGAAAAATCCTTCTTTGCTATCGGCGTGGCCGATCATTTTTCTGCGGCGTCCAGTATGAGACGCCGCGCGGCATTACACAATTTCCCTGTCTCTTAATTTTCGCGTGAATGCGCAAACCGTCACCGCAGTTATCACCGTTTGCTCCCGGCATTGCGGCCTATATTCCATAAAGGAACTAATCATTCCTTTTCGTCATTTCAGAGGCTAAATCTCAGCCCGTATAGTCACACTATCTTTCTGTTATATGAAAAGGCTGTTGTGGACTATCTACCAATATTCGCCGACCTGAAACAACGTCCGGTGCTGGTCGTTGGCGGCGGTGACGTGGCTGCGCGCAAAGTCGATCTGCTTCAGCGCGCCGGGGCTGAAATACGGATAGTTGCGCAGTCGCTCTCACCGGAACTGGAACAACAACGTCAGCAAGGGCAGGTGCTCTGGCTGGGGAAAACCTTTGACCCGCAGCAACTGGACGAGGTGTTTCTGGCGATCGCCGCTACGGACGACAACGCGCTGAACGCCGCGGTGTTCGCCGAGGCGGATAAACGCCGGGTGCTGGCCAACGTGGTGGACGACCAGCTGCGCTGTTCGTTCATCTTCCCGTCGATCATCGATCGCTCGCCGCTGGTGGTGGCGGTGTCGTCCAGCGGCCAGGCGCCGGTACTGGCGCGCCTGCTGCGTGAAAAGCTGGAGGCGTTGCTGCCCGCCAGTTTGGGGCAGATGGCGCAGGTGGCGGGCCGCTGGCGCGGCCAGGTCAAACAGCGGCTGGCCTCGATCGGCGAGCGGCGCCGTTTCTGGGAGAAAACCTTCGGCGGCCGTTTCGCCACGCTGGTGGCCAACGGCCAGGCGGCGCAGGCGGAGCGGCAGCTGGAGCAGGATTTACACCGCTTCGCCGCAGGTGATGAAGGCGCACAGGGCGAGATCGCCCTGGTGGGCGCCGGGCCGGGCGACGTGGGGCTGTTGACCCTGCGCGGGCTGCAGGTGATGCAGCAGGCGGACGTGGTGCTGTATGACCACTTGGTCAGCGGCGAGATCCTCGATCTGGTGCGCCGCGACGCCGAACGCATCTGCGTGGGCAAGCGCGCCGGCGCGCACTCGGTGATCCAGGAGGAGACCAACCGGCTGCTGGTGGAGCTGGCGCAGCAGGGCAAACGCGTGGTGCGCCTCAAGGGTGGCGATCCGTTCATCTTTGGCCGCGGCGGCGAAGAGCTGCAGGTGGCCGCCGCCGCCGGCATTCCGTTCCAGGTGGTGCCGGGCGTCACGGCCGCCGCGGGGGCGACCGCCTACGCCGGCATTCCGTTGACGCACCGCGACCACGCGCAGAGCGTGACCTTTATCACCGGCCACTGCCGCCCCGATGGCGATGGCCTGGACTGGGCCGATCTGGCCCGGGCGCGGCAGACGCTGGCTATCTACATGGGCACCATGAAGGCGGCGGACATCAGCCAACGCCTGATCGCCCACGGCCGCGCCGCCGATACGCCGGTGGCGGTGATCAGCCGCGGCACGCGCGCCGATCAACAGGTGCAGACCGGCACGCTGGATCAACTGGAACACCTTGCACAACGGGCGCCGCTGCCGGCGCTGTTGGTGATTGGCGAAGTGGTGGAACTGCACCATCAAATCGCCTGGTTCGGGCATCAATCGCAGACGGAAGGGGCCGCGCGCCCGGCCGTCGTGAATTTGGCATAGGCAAGGCTTTTAAGGACCTGTTATGGACGAAAAACGACTCACTCATTTGCGGCAATTGGAGGCGGAGAGTATCCATATCATCCGTGAAGTCGCCGCTGAATTCGCCAACCCGGTGATGCTGTATTCCATCGGTAAAGACTCTTCCGTGATGCTGCATCTGGCGCGCAAGGCGTTCTTCCCCGGCACGCTGCCGTTCCCGCTGCTGCACGTCGATACCGGCTGGAAGTTCCGCGAAATGTACGAATTCCGCGATCGCACCGCGAAAGAGTACGGCTTCGAACTGCTGGTGCATAAGAATCCGGAAGGGGTGGCGATGGGCATCAACCCGTTCGTCCACGGTAGCGCCAAGCATACCGACATCATGAAGACCGAGGGCCTGAAGCAGGCGTTGAACAAGTACGGCTTTGATGCCGCCTTCGGCGGTGCGCGGCGCGACGAGGAGAAATCGCGTGCCAAAGAGCGTATCTATTCGTTCCGCGATCGCTTCCACCGCTGGGATCCGAAAAACCAGCGGCCGGAGCTGTGGCACAACTACAACGGCCAAATCAACAAAGGGGAGAGCATCCGCGTCTTCCCGCTGTCGAACTGGACCGAGCTGGATATCTGGCAATACATCTTCCTGGAAAAGATCGACATCGTGCCGCTGTACTTGGCGAAACCGCGTCCGGTGGTGGAACGCGACGGCATGCTGCTGATGGTGGACGACGATCGCATCGATCTGCAGCCGGGCGAAGTGATCAGCCAGCGCATGGTGCGTTTCCGCACCCTGGGGTGCTGGCCGCTGACCGGCGCGGTGGATTCTCAGGCGCAAACCCTGCCGGAGATCATCGAAGAGATGCTGGTCTCCACCACCAGTGAACGCCAGGGGCGGATGATCGATCGCGATCAGTCCGGCTCGATGGAGCTGAAAAAGCGTCAAGGGTATTTCTAAGGAGCCGCCGGATGAACAACGCAATCGCACAACAAATCGCTGACCAGGGCGGCGTCGAATCCTACCTGCACGCGCAGCAACACAAGAGCCTGCTGCGCTTTCTGACCTGCGGCAGCGTCGATGACGGCAAAAGCACCTTGATCGGTCGCCTGCTGCACGATACCCGCCAGATCTACGAAGATCAGCTGTCGACGCTGCACAGCGACAGCAAACGTATCGGTACCCAGGGTGAGAAGCTCGATTTGGCGCTGCTGGTCGACGGCCTGCAGGCCGAGCGCGAACAGGGCATCACCATCGACGTGGCCTATCGCTATTTCTCGACCGAAAAACGCAAATTTATCATTGCCGATACCCCAGGGCATGAGCAGTACACCCGCAACATGGCCACCGGCGCCTCCACCTGCGATCTGGCGATCCTGTTGATCGACGCGCGCAAAGGGGTGCTGGACCAGACCCGTCGCCACAGCTTTATCGCGACCCTGCTTGGCATTCGCCATCTGGTGGTGGCGGTGAACAAGATGGATCTGGTGGGCTATCAGGAAGCGGTGTTCGAGCAGTTCAAGCAGGATTACCTGACCTTCGCCCAACAGCTGCCGAACGATCTGGATATCAAGTTCGTGCCGCTGTCGGCGCTGGACGGCGACAACGTGGCGAGCGAAAGCGCCCATATGCCGTGGTACAGCGGCCCGACGCTGCTGGAAGTGTTGGAGAGCGTTGACGTGGTCAGCGAACGCGAGCACCAGCCGCTGCGCTTCCCGGTGCAGTACGTTAACCGCCCGAACCTCGATTTTCGCGGCTATGCCGGCACGCTGTCTGCCGGCGTGGTGCGGGTGGGGCAACGGGTCAAGGTGTTGCCTTCCGGCGTGGAGTCCAGCGTGGCGCGCATCGTCACCTTCGACGGCGATCTGCAAGAGGCGGTGCCGGGCGAGGCGATTACGCTGGTGCTGAATGATGAGGTGGACATCAGCCGCGGCGATCTGCTGGTCGACGCCGGTGAAAGCCTGCAGGCGGCGCAGAGCGCGCTGGTGGACGTGGTGTGGATGGCCGAGCAGCCGCTGCTGCCGGGCCAGAGCTACGATATCAAGATCGCCGGCAAAAAGACCCGCGCGCGCGTGGAGAGCATCCGTCATCAGGTGGAGATCAATACGCTGGCGCAGCACCCGGCAGACACGTTGCCGCTCAACGGCATCGGCCTGGTGGAGCTGACCTTCGACGAGCCGCTGGTGCTGGACAGTTATCAGAGCAATCACGACACCGGCGGGCTGATCTTCATCGATCGCATGAGCAACGTCACGGTCGGCGCCGGTCTGGTGCGTGAAACGCTGCAGGCTGCCTCGGCGGTGCACGGCGAGTTCAGCGCCTTCGAGCTGGAGCTGAATGCGCTGGTGCGCAAGCACTTCCCGCACTGGGGCGCACGCGATCTGCTCGGTGGCCGATAAGGTGGCCGCCGAACTGAGGGCGACCGGGCCGGACGATGAGAACGTGGTTTGGCATCCGCACGCGGTAACGCGTGCGGATCGCGAAGCGCACAACGGCCATCGCGGTGTGGTGCTGTGGTTTACCGGGCTGTCCGGCTCGGGCAAATCCACCGTCGCCGGCGCACTGGAGCAGGCGCTGCACGGGCTTGGCGTCAGTACCTATTTGCTGGACGGCGATAACGTGCGGCACGGCCTGTGCCGCGATCTCGGCTTTTCCGACGATGACCGCCGCGAGAACATCCGCCGGGTGGGGGAAGTGGCCAAACTGATGGTGGATGCCGGGCTGGTGGTGCTGACTGCGTTCATTTCACCACACCGCATCGAGCGGCAGATGGTGCGCGAGATGCTCGGCGACGATCGCTTTATCGAGGTATTCGTCGACACGCCGTTGGCGATCTGCGAGGCGCGCGATCCGAAGGGATTGTATAAAAAAGCGCGTGCCGGCGAGCTGCGCAACTTCACCGGCATCGACGCGGTTTATGAGGCGCCGCCGCAGCCGGAAATCCACCTCGATGGCCAACAATTGGTAACAAATTTGATTGCGCAATTGTTAGACGTGTTGCGTGGTCAGGCTATTATCAAACCCTGAATTCAAAAAAGCGTGTGGCGTTTTTGCGCCATGCGCTTTTTACTCTAAGCCGCCGCAGAGCGAGCCGAATAACCAGGGATCACTATGCAAAATGTCACGCCTATCTTGATCGACTCCAAGCAGTCAACACAGGAGAAAGAGGAGCCCTCTTATTCTTTCCTGGGCGGCGTCAGCGGCTTTGTTTTCTACTGGCTGGCGTTCGCGTTGCCGTTTCTGGTTTACGGTTCCAACACGCTGTTCTTCCTGCTCTACACCTGGCCGTTTTTCCTGGCGCTGATGCCGCTGTCGGTGCTGATCGGCATCACCCTCAGCATGCTGCTGCGCGGTCGCCTGATCCTGACGCTGCTGCTGACCGGCGCCATCGTGCTGTGCCTGTTCTGGCTGGTGTTTAGTTTCCTGACCGGTTGGTAAAAGAACGGGCGCCGATGCCGACGCCCGAAGGATTGCAAAGCGGTGCCGAAGGTTACAAAACTTTGCTCAGAAACGCCTGAGTGCGCGGATTGGTCGGGTGGCTGAAGATCTGCTGTGGCGCACCTTCCTCCTGAATGATCCCCTGATCGATAAACAGCACCCGGTCGGCCACCTCGCGGGCGAAGCCCATCTCATGCGTCACCACCACCATCGTCATGCCCTCGTGTGCCAGCGATTTCATTACCGCCAACACTTCGCCCACCAGCTCGGGATCGAGCGCGGAGGTCGGTTCGTCGAACAGCATGATCTTCGGCTCCATCGCCAGCGCGCGGGCGATCGCCACCCGCTGCTGCTGGCCGCCGGACAGGCTGTTGGGGTAGGCGTCGATTTTGTCGAGCAGCCCGACCTTGCGCAGCAGCTGTTCGGCTTGCGCGATGGCTTCGGCGCGTGGCTGTTTCTTCACGCTCACCGGCGCCATGATGATGTTTTCCAACACCGTCATGTGCGGGAACAGGTTGAAACGCTGGAACACCATACCCACGCTTTCACGCATCTTGTTCAGATCGGTTTTCTGATCGTGGACGGCGAAGCCGTTCACCTCGATCTCGCCGCCGGAGAGCGTTTCCAGCGCGTTGATGCAGCGCAGGAAGGTGCTTTTGCCCGAGCCGGAGGGGCCGATGACGCATACCACTTCGTTGGCGGCGATCCGGCAGGAAATGCCGCGCAGCACGTGGCTTTCGCCGAACTGTTTTTGCAGGTTATGTACGCGAATCACTTTTACCAAACCTCTTTTCCATGTATTGCACCAGCAGCGAGAGCAGGAAGGTGATAACCCAATAGACCAGCGAGATGGTCAGGTAGGGTTCCCAATAGGTGGCGTAGGCGCCGGAGACGGTGCGGGCGGCATAGGCCAGATCGGCCAGGCCGATGGCGGAGGCCAGCGACGAATCCTTGACGATGGCAATGGCGTTGTTGCCCAGCGGCGGCAGCATGCGGCGGAAGGCCTGCGGCAGGATCACCTGGCGCATGGTCTTGCCGTAGCTCATGCCCAGCGAGCGCGAGGCCTCCATCTGGCCGCGGTCGATCGACTGGATCCCGGCGCGGAAGATCTCCGACACATAGGCGCCGGCGTTGAGCGTGATCGCTACCACGCAGGAGAGAAAGGCGCCGTAGTCGGCGCGCAGCGCGCGGGCGAAATCGACGCTCATCAGGCCGCTGGTGACCAGCAGGCCGTCGCGCGGGTTGATGAACAGTGGCACCAGCGCGAAGTGTACCACCATGATCTGCACGAACAGCGGCGTGCCGCGAAAGGCGCTGATGTAGATGCGCACCGGCCACTGAACGCCGTAATGCAGGATGGGTTTCCAGATGCCGTGCGGCGCCTGCGCCAAACGGCCCAGCCCGAGGATCAATCCCCAGGTGGTGCCCAGCAGCACGCAGATAATGGTGCATTTGATGGTCATCCAGGCGCCTTCCATAAACAGCGGCGCGTATTCCTGGATGATCTCCCAGCGGAAGTTCAAGATCAGATCCTTATTTAAGCGTGTTAAGGCTACTGCGCGTTGTCATCTTGGGATTGGGCAGTGCTCGCCATCCTCATGGACTGCGTGTCCACTCCGGTGGCTGTGCGCTGGCCGTACCCAATATGACTTAGCTCGCTACGCCTGTTTACTGGCCGGCTGCGCTGAGGCGCGCCAGTCGATTATTCTGCCGGCAGCGTCGGCACGTTGCTGTCGAACCAGGTTTGGTAGATCTTGGCGTAGGTTCCGTCGGCGACGATCTTCTTCAGGCCGGCGTTGATCTTGTTGCGCAGCTCGTCGTTGCCTTTGGCGACGGCGATGCCGAAATACTGGCGCTCGAACTTGGCGTCGGACACCAGTTTGAAGGCTTTCTCCGGGTGGGTCTTGATATAGAATTTGGCCACGCCGACGTCGCCGACCGCCGCGCCGATGCCGTCTTCATACAGCTCCTGCAGCATCAGCGGGGTATTGTCGAAACGCTTGATGGCGGTGCTGTTTTTGCCCAACACATCGGACACCACGATGTCGCCGGTGCTGGAGTTCACCACGCCGACCTTCAGCGCTTTCAGTGCGGCGATGGAGTCTACCGTCGAGTCTTGCGGCACCACGATGGCCTGCTCGGCGGGGAAGTAAGGCGCCGAGAAATCAACCATTTGCTTGCGTTTGTCGGTGATGGTGATGCCGGAAATGATGATATCGCGATCGCCGGAATTCAACGTAGCGAAGATCCCTTCCCACGGCGTATTGATCAATTTGATTTGGAAGCCTTCAGCCTTGGCCACCGCTTTGATGATGTCGATGTCGAAACCTTCCAGCTGCTTTTGGCTGTTTTCAAATTCGAACGGCCGATAGGTGCCGCCGGAGCCGACGACGTAGGTAGGTTCAGCCGCCAATGCGGCGGTGGAGAAGCTGGCGGCCAGGCAGGCGCCGATCAGAACTAAACGTTTTAACATCGCGATCCCCGATTAATGAAAGGTTATATATTGGAATTATTTATGCACTGTTAGTGCATAAAAATAATCTTCAATGAATGAAAGTGCAACTGCTGCATAAGGATTATTCTTTCTATGGTGTTAAATATTCACTTTTAACATTGCTGCGGCGTAAGCGACGGGGCAGGAAGCGGCGGTGCAGTGATTCTTGCTGCATAATGGGGGAAGGGCAGTGTGCCTCTCATTGGAAAACGCATCGCGTGCGCCGGGCAAAAGGGGCTTTTTTTGCCGCTTTCGCCGCGGAATTAGGCTATAAACTCGGGAACCCTTCATCCGTATTCTGAATTTGGCGTTGAAATGCCGCTCTCAGTGTGGAGTCCAACGAGAAGTTGTGGGATGATTGGTCGGTTTTTCAGGGGGCGGAGATGGGAAAACTTACGCTGCTATTGCTGGCATTGCTCGGTTGGTTACAGTATTCACTGTGGCTGGGCAAAAATGGTATTCACGATTACGTGCGGGTCAATGAAGACGTTGCGGTCCAGCAGGGCAACAACGCTAAGTTGAAAGCGCGTAACGATCAGCTGTTTGCCGAAATCGATGATTTGAACGGCGGGCAGGAAGCGATCGAAGAGCGTGCGCGTAATGAGCTGGGCATGATCAAGCCCGGTGAGACTTTCTATCGTCTGGTTCCTGACCAATCCAGACGCAACGCGGCGTCTTCCTCGCAAAACAACGCACAAAAATAACGCATGAATCACTCCGCAGGCACCTTTCCCTCGGTGATTGCCGTCCTGCCCGCTGCCGGTATCGGCAGCCGTATGCAGGCGGAATGCCCGAAACAATATTTAACCATCGGCCGGCATAGCATCGTCGAACACGCCATCCACGCCCTGTTGCGCCACCCGCGCATCGAGCGGGTGATCGTGGCGATCGGCCCCGAAGATCGCCAGTTCGAACAGTTGCCGATCGCCCAGGATCCGCGGGTGATCGTCACCGAAGGTGGCAAGCAGCGCGCCGATTCGGTGATGGCCGGGCTGAAGCTGGCAGGCGATGCGGACTGGGTGCTGGTGCACGACGCCGCGCGCCCCTGCCTGCACGCCGACGATCTCGAGCGCCTGCTGGCGATCACTGCGCACAGTAAGGTCGGCGGTATTCTCGCTGCGCCGGTGCGCGACACCATGAAACGCGCCGAGCCCGGCCGCGAAACCATCGCCCACACCGTCGATCGGCAGGATTTATGGCATGCGCTAACGCCGCAGCTGTTTCCGCTGCCGCTGCTCAAGTTGTGTCTGCAACGCGCGCTGGATGAAGGTGCGAACGTCACCGACGAAGCCTCGGCGCTCGAGCATTGCGGTTACCATCCGCTGCTGGTTGCCGGACGGGCGGACAACATTAAAGTAACGCGGCCGGAGGATTTGGCGCTGGCGGCGTTCTATTTGACTCAGTTGGACAACTAAGGAGCGCATCATGCGTATCGGTCACGGTTTTGACGTACATAAATTCGGCGGCGAAGGCCCGTTGGTGATCGGTGGCGTTCGCATCCCTTACGACAAAGGTTTGCTGGCCCACTCCGACGGCGATGTCGCGCTGCATGCCGCGACCGACGCCTTGCTGGGCGCGGCGGCGCTGGGCGATATCGGCAAGCTGTTCCCCGATACCGATCCGGCATTCAAAGGCGCCGACAGCCGCGAGCTGCTGCGCGAAGCCTGGAAACGCATCCGCGCCAAGGGTTACCGCCTCGGCAACCTCGATATCACCATCATCGCCCAGGCACCGAAAATGGCGCCGCACATCCCGCAGATGCGCGTCTTCCTGGCGGAAGATCTGCAGTGTCATATGGATGACGTCAACGTGAAGGCCACCACCACCGAGCAGCTCGGTTTCACCGGGCGTGGCGAGGGCATCGCTTGCGAAGCGGTCGCCTTGCTGATCAAGGAATAATTGCATGGATATGGCGAATCTGACCTGGCTGCATGGCCGGCCGCAGAGCACCGGGGTGTTGAAAGCCAATCCGGAAGATTTCGTGGTGGTGGAAGATCTGGGTTTCGCTCCAGATGGCGAAGGCGAGCATGTGCTGGTGAACATCCGTAAAAACGGCTGCAACACCCAGTTCGTGGCCGATTATCTGGCGCGCTTCGCCGGTATTCACGCCCGTTCCGTCAGCTATGCCGGGCTGAAAGACCGCCATGCGGTGACCGAACAGTGGTTCTGCCTGCATATGCCGGGCAAGGACACGCCGGATTTCTCTCAGTTTGCGCTGGAAGGCTGCGAGGTGCTTGCTTACGCTCGACACCTGCGCAAAATGCGCATCGGCAACCTGAAGGGCAACCACTTTACGCTGGTGCTGCGCCAAATTTCCGATCGTCAGGACGTGGAGCGCCGTCTGCAGGCCATCGCCGCACATGGCGTGCCAAATTATTTCGGCAGCCAACGCTTTGGCCGCGGTGGCAATAACCTGGTGATGGCGCGCCGCTGGGCGAATGACGAGATCCGCGTCAAAGAGCGCAGCAAACGCAGTTTCTACCTTTCCGCCAGCCGTAGCGCGCTGTTCAATCAGGTAGCAAGCCAACGCCTGGCCGACGGCCTGCAACGCACCGTGCTGGAAGGTGATGCTCTGCAGCTGAGCGGGCGCGGCAGTTGGTTCGTCGCCAAAGCCGATGAACTTGAGACGCTGCAACAGCGGTTGGATGCCGGTGAGCTGGTTGTCACCGCAACATTGCCGGGCGACGGAGAGCCGGGCACCGCCGGCGATGCGTTGGCATTTGAACAACAATGCTTGGCGGAACAGCCGGAATTGCTTACGCTTTTAAAGCGCGAGCGTGTCGAACCCGCTCGTCGGGCCCTGCTGTTGCAGCCGCAAAATATGCTGTGGAACTGGTGGGATGAGGTTACCGTGGAACTGCGCTTCTGGTTGCCGGCAGGCAGCTTCGCCACCAGCGTGGTTCGCGAAATCATGCAGCAGGATGACAGTGATGCGGATATTGCTGAGTAACGATGATGGCGTCAGCGCCCCGGGCATTCAGGTGCTGGCGGCGGCGCTGCGGGAATTTGCCGAGGTGCAGGTAGTGGCGCCGGACCGCAATCGCAGCGGTTCTTCCAATGCCCTGACGCTGGAGTCGCCGCTGCGCACACAGACGCTGGCCAACGGCGACATCGCCGTGCAACAGGGGACGCCGACCGACTGCGTTTACCTTGGTGTCAACGCGCTGATGCGCCCGGTGCCGGATATTGTGGTCTCGGGCATCAACGCCGGGCCTAACTTGGGCGATGACGTCATTTATTCCGGCACCGTCGCGGCGGCGATGGAAGGCCGGCATCTGGGGCTGCCCGCGTTGGCGGTGTCGTTGAACGGCCACCAGCACTACGCGACCGCCGCCGTCATTACTTGCCGCATCCTGCGCGCGCTGCAGCGCGAACCGTTACGCACCGGAAAAATCCTGAATATCAACGTGCCGGATCTGCCGCTGGCGGAGATTAAAGGCCTGCGCGTCACCCGCTGTGGCAGCCGCCATCCCGCTGATAAGGTCTTCTGCCAGCAGGATCCTCGCGGACAAAATCTCTACTGGATCGGGCCGCCTGGTGATAAATTCGATGCCGGGCCGGATACCGACTTTGCGGCGGTGGAACAAGGCTATGTGGCAATCACGCCGCTGCAGGTGGATTTGACCGCCTACGCGGCGCAGGAAGTCGTGAAAACATGGTTAACCAAGGCTGAGGTTAGCGGGGAATGGTGAACAAGCGCATGCAAACATTGCTGACGCAATTGCGGCAGCAGGGGATCCGGGACGAAAGGCTGCTGCGGGCGATCGAAGCGGTGCCGCGCGAGCGTTTTGTCGACGAGGCGCTGGAGCACAAGGCTTACGAAAACACCGCGCTGCCGATCGGCTCCGGCCAGACCATTTCCCAACCTTATATGGTGGCGCGCATGACCGAGCTGTTGAACCTGAAGCCCACCTCGCGGGTGCTGGAGATCGGCACCGGTTCCGGCTACCAAACCGCCATCCTGGCGCATCTGGTGCAGCACGTTTGTTCCGTCGAACGCATCAAAGGCCTGCAGTGGCAGGCCAAACGCCGCCTGAAACAACTCGATCTCCACAATGTTTCCACCCGCCACGGCGACGGCTGGCTGGGCTGGGCGTCGCGCGGCCCGTTCGATGCGATCATCGTCACCGCCGCGCCGCCGGAAATTCCGCAGGCGCTGGTGGAGCAGTTGGACGATGGCGGCATTCTGGTGCTGCCGGTAGGCGAACAGAACCAAACCCTCAAACGCATTCAGCGTCATGGCAATGAGTTCGTCGTCGACGCGGTGGAGGCGGTGCGCTTTGTGCCGCTGGTGAAAGGCGAGCTGGCCTAGCGATTGTCTGATTTTTCGACCGTTCGCAAAATCTGTTGCACTTTCATCACGCCGGGATACGGTTTTCTCGTTCCAATCAGGCTAATTTTCACTAGAATTGGCCTTTCTACGTAGTTGTCTTATGGTGCGACAACGCCAATGTGGTTAGCATTGGCGCGCGTTTTGATGCTCCGGCGGGCGATGACCTGGCATTCAGGGATCGGCCGGAGGTGCCTTTGCATCGCAGAAACTGGGAAGTGGCAAAAGCTCGGCTACGATGTAAAGGGTATTTTGGATATATCACTGATATTGCTGTCATGGGGGAAGCATGAGCACGGGAAGCCCAATGATTACGTTACGCCGGGTTGCGGTGTGTACGATGGTAAGTTTGTGGTTGGCGGGTTGTACGAACAATGCCTCGACGTCGGCCCCTATCAGCAGCGTGGACGGCGGCGCCGCTCCAGCCGTCAATGGCAATAATGGCGGGGTGCAGCAGGTCGGCCCAGAGGGCCGCATTGTCTATAACCGCAGTTATAACGCCATCCCCAAAGGGAGCTACAGCGGCGGCGACACCTATACGGTCAAGCGCGGCGATACGCTGTTTTACATCGCCTGGATCACCGGCAACGATTTCCGCGACCTGGCGCAGCGCAACAATATTCCTGAGCCATACAGCCTGAATGTTGGCCAAAGCATTCAGCTTGGTAATGGTTCTGCCAACGGCGGCGGCGGCATGCTGGCGACGACAGACGCCACCAAAGGCGGCGTTCCGAAGCCACCTTCCAGCACCCAGATCCAGACGGCAACGGTTGATTCTCAATCAACTAACGCGTATTCTGAAAACTCGGGTAAACAGAATGTAGGTAAGATGTTACCTGCAGCAGGCGCCGCAGCGGTTGGGACCGCGACTGCGCCTGTTACCGCGCCGGAAGCCGCTCCTCCAGTGAGCAGCACCGTCAGCAACAGTTCTCCGGTCAGCACCTGGAGATGGCCGACTGACGGTAAGATTATTGATAACTTTTCCTCATCAGAAGGTGGGAATAAGGGCGTCGATATCGCCGGTTCCCGTGGGCAGCCTATCTTCGCTACCGCCGATGGCCGTGTAGTGTATGCAGGCAACGCTTTACGGGGTTACGGTAATCTAATCATCATCAAACACAATGATGATTACCTGAGCGCCTACGCTCATAACGACACAATGCTGGTCCGGGAACAACAAGAAGTGAAGGCGGGTCAAAAAATAGCCACCATGGGTAGCACCGGTACCAGTTCAGTACGTTTGCATTTTGAAATTCGTTACAAGGGGAAATCCGTAAACCCGCTGCGTTATCTTCCGCAGCGATAGATTGGGCAGAATACGCTGAGATTCTGCTCGCGGTATCACGGGTAGGAGCAGCATATGAGCCAAAATACGCTGAAAGTTAACGAGTTACATGATGATGCGGATTTCGACGAGAATGGAGCTGAGGCCGAGTCGTTTGATGAAAAAGCGCTGGTAGAAGAAGAGACCAGCGAGAACGATTTAGCGGAAGAAGAGCTGTTGTCTCAAGGCGTTACGCAACGCGTATTGGATGCGACGCAGCTCTATCTGGGTGAGATCGGTTATTCACCTCTGCTGACCGCAGAGGAAGAAGTCTATTTTGCGCGGCGTGCTCTGCGCGGTGACGTGCCGTCCCGCCGCCGCATGATTGAAAGCAACCTGCGGTTGGTGGTGAAAATCGCCCGCCGCTACAGCAACCGCGGTCTGGCGCTGCTGGATCTGATCGAAGAAGGTAACCTCGGTCTTATCCGTGCGGTGGAAAAGTTTGACCCGGAACGCGGTTTCCGTTTCTCCACTTACGCAACCTGGTGGATCCGTCAGACGATTGAACGGGCGATCATGAACCAAACCCGTACCATTCGTTTGCCTATCCATATCGTCAAAGAACTGAATGTCTATCTGCGCACCGCGCGCGAGCTTTCCCATAAACTGGATCATGAACCGAGCGCTGAAGAGATTGCCGAGCAACTCGACAAGCCGGTGGATGACGTCAGCCGCATGCTGCGCCTGAATGAGCGCATCACCTCGGTGGATACGCCACTGGGCGGGGATTCGGAGAAAGCGCTGCTGGACATTCTGGCTGACGAGAAGGACAACGGGCCTGAAGACACCACGCAAGATGACGATATGAAGCAAAGCATCGTCAAATGGCTGTTCGAACTGAACGCCAAACAGCGTGAAGTGTTGGCGCGTCGTTTCGGCCTGTTGGGCTATGAAGCGGCGACGCTGGAGGACGTGGGCCGGGAGATTGGCCTGACGCGCGAGCGTGTCCGTCAGATTCAGGTTGAAGGTCTGCGCCGCCTGCGTGAAATTCTGCAGATGCAGGGCCTGAGCATCGAGGCGCTGTTCCGCGAATAACGCCGGTTGTTGAACCGCATCAAATAAAAACGGTGAGCATGATGCTCACCGTTTTTTTATGCTCGCGTCCGGCACCAGACTACACCATATTTTTCAGCCGGTAGATCCATTCCAGCGCTTGGCGCGGCGACAGGGAATCCGGATCCAGTGCCTCCAGAGCTTCTACCGCCGGCGAGCTCTCTTCCTGCAGCAGCGTCATCTGGGTGGCGTCGACGCTGCCCGAGGCGGTGTGGCTGGAGATAGATTCCAGCTCGCGCAGTTTCTGGCGGGCGCGCTTGATGACGTCGCGCGGCACGCCGGCCAGCGCGGCGACAGCCAGGCCATAGCTTTTGCTGGCGGCGCCGTCCTGCACGCTGTGCATGAAGGCGATGGTGTCGCCATGTTCGAGCGCGTCCAGATGCACGTTGACCACGCCTTCCATTTTCTCCGGCAGCGTCGTCAGCTCGAAGTAGTGGGTGGCGAACAGCGTCATCGCCTTGATGCGGTTAGCCAGGTTCTCGGCGCAGGCCCAGGCCAGTGACAGGCCGTCGTAGGTGGAGGTACCGCGGCCGATTTCATCCATCAGCACCAGGCTGTGCTCGGTGGCGTTGTGCAGAATATTGGCGGTTTCGGTCATCTCCACCATGAAGGTGGAGCGGCCGGAAGCCAGATCGTCCGCCGCGCCGACGCGGGTGAAGATGCGATCCACCGGGCCGATGGTGGCCTTGGCGGCCGGCACGTAGCTGCCGATGTGCGCCATTAGCACGATCAGCGCCGTTTGCCGCATATAGGTACTTTTACCGCCCATATTTGGGCCGGTAATGATCAGCATGCGGCGCTGTGGCGACAGGGAGAGCGGGTTGGAGATAAACGGTTCGCTCAGCACCTGCTCCACCACCGGATGGCGGCCTTCGGTAATGCGGATCCCCGGCTGCTCGCTCATGGTCGGGCAAGCGTAGTTCAGGGTATCGGCGCGCTCGGCCAGGTTGGCCAGCACATCCAGCTCGGCCAGCGCGGCGGCGCTTTGCTGCAGTTCCGCCAGGTGCGGCAGCAGCAGATCGAACAGCTCGTCGTACAGGCTTTTCTCGATCGCCAGCGCCTTGCCCTTGGAGGTGAGCACTTTGTCTTCGTACTCTTTCAATTCCGGGATGATGTAGCGCTCGGCGTTTTTCAGCGTCTGGCGGCGTACATAGTGGATCGGCACCAGGTGGCTTTGGCCGCGGCTGACCTGAATGTAGTAGCCGTGTACGCCGTTGAAGCCGACCTTGAGCGTATCCAGCCCCAGCTTTTCACGCTCGCGGATCTCCAGCCGGTCGAGGTAGTCGCTGGCGCCGTCGGCCAGCGCGCGCCATTCGTCCAGCTCGCTGTTGTAACCGGGGGCGATCACGCCGCCGTCGCGCACCAGCACCGGCGGCGATTCAATCACCGCGCGTTCCAGCAGCTCGCGCAGCTCGTCGAACTGACCTACCTGCGACAGCAGCTGCTGCACGTGTGGCGTATCTACGTCTTGCAGCAATGCGCGGATGTCCGGCAGTTGCTGGAACGCATGGCGCATGCGCGCCAGATCGCGCGGCCGCGCGGTGCGCAGCGCCAGACGCGCCAGAATACGCTCCTGATCGCCCACCTGGCGCAGCGAAGGCTGCAGATCGGTGAACAGGTCTTGCAATGCGCCAAGTGTCTGTTGGCGGGCGGTCAGCACTTTGATGTCGCGGGTCGGCATGTGCAGCCAGCGTTTCAGCATGCGGCTGCCCATCGGCGTGACCGTGCGATCGAGGATCGCCGCCAGCGTGTTGTCGCTGCCGCCGGACAGGCTCTGCGTCAGCTCCAGATTGCGGCGGGTGGCGGCGTCCATGATGATGCCGTCCTGCTGACGTTCCATGGTGAGGCCGCGAATGTGCGGCAGCGAGGTGCGCTGAGTATCTTTGACGTACTGCAGCAGGCAGCCGGCGGCGCGCAGCGCCTGGTGTGCCTGTTCGACGCCGAAGCCGGTCAAATCGCGGGTACCGAACTGCAGGTTGAGCTGCTGACGCGCGGTCTCAAGTTCGAATTCCCACAGTGGGCGGCGGCGCAGGCCGTGGCGCTGTTCGATCAAGACCATCTGCTCGAAGGTTTCCGGGTAGAGCAGCTCGGCCGGATTGGTGCGCTGCAGCTCGGCGGCCATGGTTTCCAGATCCTGTGGCTCGGCGACGCGGAAGCGGCCGGAGCTCACGTCCAGGGTGGCATAACCGAAGCCACGCGCGTCCTGCCAGATCGCCGCCAGCAGGTTGTCCTGGCGCTCTTGCAGCAGCGCTTCGTCGGTGATGGTGCCGGGGGTGACGATACGCACCACTTTGCGCTCGACCGGCCCTTTGCTGGTGGCCGGATCGCCGATCTGCTCGCAGATGGCGACGGACTCGCCGAGCTGCACCAGCTTGGCCAGGTAGTTTTCTACCGCGTGGTGCGGCACGCCGGCCATCGGGATCGGTTCGCCCGCCGAGGCGCCGCGTTTGGTCAGCGAGATATCCAGCAGGTGGGAAGCGCGCTTGGCGTCGTCGTAAAACAGCTCGTAGAAGTCGCCCATGCGGTAGAACAGCAGGATTTCAGGATGCTGGGCCTTGAGGCGCAGGTACTGCTGCATCATCGGCGTGTGCGAATCGAGTTTATCGGTGCTATTCATGCGATTATTTTTCCAATCCATTGAATGTAAAGGGAACTGTGATTTTCATTGTCGTCATTCGCTATCACATTGTTTCAGCAGGCGTCGCCCCATTCAGCGCTTGGTAGGCGGCGCAAATCAAATCATTAAAACGCCAAACGGCGCGCTCAAACCCAAGGTTTGCACAGACGCTTATACTAGCCCAGCGGGCAATCGGCTGTCACAGGTAAAAATGGGAAGCGCTGCGCAAGGCGGGTGTGCAACGAGTGAGGATTGTCGTTCGTCTGAGGGCAACAACGCAAGTCGCCGCCTGCAGGGGGCTATTGTGCGGTGGCGAGAGGCAAGGGCATGAAGTCCTGTATAATCCTTGATATAATGTCATCAACGAATTTGCCAATCAGGGGGGGCTATGAGCAACAACAAAAAAGTGCGGGTGGGTTATGTTAAGCCGTCTCGTACGGATATTGCGCGTTCTGTGGCGACGTCAACGGCGGTTGAAACAGGCCAGCCCTCAGCCAGGATTGAAGCTTCTTTAGAAGAAACGCGTAAAAAATTCGCTCATCTACGCCTTGCCTAATCCCTTCTCAACGCTTTGCTAACCCAGTGTTTCATCGGCTCGTAGTTCATTGTCATGCCTGCGTGGATAGCCGAGATATACTGGGTTTTGTGCTGTTCCCAGCTAAGGTAGTCCAGTGGTCTATAGCCCCCCTGAACTGCCATCACATCGGCTAACAGCCGTGACAAACGGCCATTCCCTTCTCTGAATGGATGTATGAGTATCAGTTCAACATGGGTTATCGCGATCGCTTCAATCAGCTGTTCTTCGCTCATGTCTGTACAGGGTGTGTAACGGGCAAGATATTTCACCTCGAAATCATCCAGTAGTTTGGGCAATCGCGTCGAGGGGGCAAACATAAATCCTCCTTTGCTGATATTGACAGTCCTTTCTTGTCCAGCCCATTCATAGATGTTGCCTAACCAGCGGCGATGCCAGCTTTTGATCATCTCGACAGTAATCTTCCCCAATGGAAAGTGCTGTTCAAAAACAGAACGATAGAGCTGTTCCAGCAGCACCAGTTCGGCGCCGTCGAGTTCATCAGCATCGGCAATGCCCAGTTTGTTGGCTAAAACTTGTTCGCCGGATTCTTTCTCATACTGACCTTCGTTGCTGGAAACATGGTATCGGCTCATGAATACGCTCGGCAATGAGGTGGGGGATAATGCAAGTATAATCATCGGCAAGTAACGTAACAATTATCTTTAAATCAGTTGGTTACATAATTTTGTGGGATCATGGATTTGATTGATGACATCGGAATAGACATTTATCAAGCCGTTGGATGTTGAAGATAAGGAGGGGTTCACTGTCGCGACAGCGAATCCGAAGTGTCGTTCGTCTGCGGGCAACAACGCAATTCGCCGCCCGCAGAGACGGCGTGGAGCTCATTGTGCGGCGGTGGGAGGCAGGGGCAGTTGATAGAGGCGGAAGCTGTCGGGCACTTCGATTTCATGGCCGGGCAGCAGGCGGTGGCGGATGCGCGACTCGCTGACGAAGGCGCAGCCCTGTGGGGTGATAGTCAGGTTGACCGGCGACTCCATACCCTCGCGCAAGATCTCAATCCGATGCATACCGGTAACCTTCGGCAATGGGATCCGCAGGATCCGCCCCTGGCCGCTCTGGATCCCGTTTTCCAGCACGATCAGCGCACCGTCCGGTGCCAATCCCATCCCGTCCGGGTTTTCAATCAGGCGCGGCAGCTGCATTTCCGTCAGTTGCGGCTTTGGATCGTTATAGTTGAGGATGTAGAGCTTACCGGTGCCGAAATTGGCGACAGCCATCAGCCGGTCGTCGAGCAGCACGATACCGGCGGCGCCCAGTCCGCTGGGGGCCGCTAACCGCGCATCCTGGTACAGCGTACTGAAGGCCGCTTCGCCCGGCCGCAGGCGCAGGATGCCGCCGCCGCGGGTTTCCGTCACGTACACCGTACCGTCTGCGCCGAGCACGATATCGTTGCCCATTTCTCCCGCCGGCAGCGCCAGGCTGCGGTTGAGCGTACCATCCGCGACGTTCAGCGCGTAGATGCGGTTGGCGCGCGTTTTGCCGCCGGAGAGAAAGTCCGGCGAATTGCCCCACAGCAGCCCGCGTCGTTCGTCCAGCCGCAGTGCGTTTGAGGCGAACACCGTGTCAGCACCGGGGAAAAAGGTTTCCCACGCTTTACCTGGCCGTTTGCGCAGCACGTTGCCGCTGGTGATCAGGCCGACATACAGCGTGCCGTCCGCCGCGCGGGCGATGCCGTTGGGGTAAAGTGCACCGGGCGGCAGCGTCATGCTGCTTTCTGTGCAGTCTGCGCTGACGGCGGCCTGCGCCGGAGCGCTAAGGATGAGTGCGATAGCGAGGGTGAACAACGCCGCTCGCGCGGTAACAGCGTAGGACATGTTTCTCTCCGGGAATGAGGGGAAAGGGGCTACCAGCGCTCGGGCCGGGCAGCGTGTGCCATTGGCGCCTCCAGCGCGGCGACGTCTTCCGGCGATAGCCTGAGGTCGAGCGCTGCCAGCGCATCCTGCAGATGGTGTGGCTTGGACATGCCCACCAGCGGCGACGCCACGCCGGGTTTGGCCAACAGCCAGGCCAGCGCGACTTGCGCCGGTGGAACGCCGCGCGTGGCTGCCACCTCCGCTACCGCAGCGACGGTGCGTTCTACCTCGTTTCTGCCGCCGTACCAACGGGGCGCCTGTTCGTCGGTGGCGGCGCGCAACGTGCCGCCACTGCCGGAGCCGGCCAGCACGCCGCGAGCCAGCGGCGACCAGGGCGTCAGGCCAAGACCTTCCTCCAGGCACAGCGGGATCAGTTCCTCTTCGTCTTCACGCGTCACCAGGTTGTATTGGCTTTGCAGCGAGATAAACGGTGCCAGGCGGTGCTGACGTTGAAAGGCTAGCATTTTCATCAGGCGCCAGGCGTGCAGTGAAGAAGCGCCGAGATAGCGGATCTTGCCCGACCGCACCAGGCTGTCGAGGGTGTCGGCGGTTTCTTCGATCGGCGTTTCGGTGTCGAAGCGATGCAGTACGAACAAATCGAGGTAATCCGTTCCCAGCCGCTGTAAGGAGGCGTCGACGCTGTGCAGCAGGTGCTTGCGCGACAGCCCGCGGCTGTTCGGCTGCGCGTCCATCGGAAAGTAGGCTTTGGTGGCGATCACCACGTCTTCACGACGGGCGAACGCCTTCAGCGCGCGGCCGAGAATGCGCTCGCTTTCTCCGCCGGAGTAAATGTTGGCGGTATCGAAAAAGTTGATGCCCGCTTCCAGCGCCTCGCGGATAAAGGGGCGCGCTTCTTCTTCCTTCAGCACCCAGGGGCGCCAGGCCGGATCGCCGTAGGTCATGCCGCCCAGACAGAGGCGGGACACCTTCAGGCCGCTGTCGCCAAGCCGAACGTAGTTCATGGCGTCGTCTCCTCAGCGCATGCCGGCGATGGTGTAACCGCCGTCCACCAGCAGGCTTTGGCCGGTGATGAAGCGGGCTTCGTCCGTTGCCAGCCACAGCGCCACATCGCCGATGTCTTCCGATTCGCCCAAGCGGCCGGCGGGCGTGTGGGCGATAAAGGGCGCGAACGCTGCGCTGTCGGCCACGCTGCCGCGCGCCATTGGCGTGTCGATGATGCCGGGGTTGATGTTGTTGACGCGGATGCCCTGGCCGCCGTATTCGAGCGCCACCGCGCGGATCATCGCATCGAGCGCGCCTTTGCTGGCGGAATAGCTGGATGAGCCGGCCAGCGCGCCGTGGGTCAGCCAGGAGGAGGTATTGATGATCACGCCGCCCGAGCGCTGCGCCAGGAAGGTTTCAATTTCGTATTTCATCGCCAGCCAGACGCCTCGGAGGTTAATGGCGATCACGCGGTCAAAATCCTCGCTGCGCTGTTCGGTGATCGGGGCAAAGTTGCCGATGATGCCGGCGTTGTTGAAGGCGACGTCGAGCCGGCCGTAGTGGGCGGTCACCGCGGCGAGCAATCGGCGGATATCGTCTTCCTGGGAGACGTCGGTTACGACGGGCAGGGCGTCGCCGCCAGCCAGCGCAATGTCGCGCGCCGTGGCTTCGATCTCTGCCGCGCGCCGGCCGGCCAGCGCCACTTTGGCGCCTTCGCGGGCATAGGCCAACGCCGCAGCGCGGCCGATGCCGGTGCCGCCGCCGCTCACCAGTACGACTTTGCCTGCCAGACGGCGCGGCGTTTTATGAGTTGGAGCTGTAGCATGAGTCATCGCATCGATACCTGGTAATGGGTTCGATCGCAATGCTATGTTGTTAGATGGAGGATAACTATCCGCTAAAAATTCATCTCACTATTAGATAATTTATATCAATAGCATGAAGAAACCCGAATTGTCCGGCCTGGCGGCCTTCGTGGCTATCGCCAGTGAACGCAGCTTCCGCCGCGCCGCCGCCCGGCTGGGCGTAACGCCGCCGACGCTGACCCACACCCTGCGCGAACTGGAAGCGCAGGTGGGCATTCGCCTGTTGAACCGCACCACCCGCAACGTCTCGCCGACGGAGGCCGGTGCGCATCTGCTGGCGCAGCTGGTACCGGCCTTTACCGACATCGATGCCGCGCTGGAGAGCCTGAATGCGTTTCGCGACGGGCCGCGTGGCCTGGTGCGCATCAACGCGCCGCGTTCGGCGATCGATCTCGCCATCGTGCCGCATCTGGGGCGGTTGGCCAGCGAGTATCCCGGTATTACGCTGGAGGTGGTGGCGGACGAGGGATTCGCCAACATCGTCGAGCAAGGCTTTGACGCCGGTATTCGGCTCGGCGAGGATCTGCACAACGATATGCGCGCGGTGCGCCTGACGCCGGATCTGCGTTTCGCCATCGTCGCCACGCCGGACTATTTTCAACGGCACGGCGAACCGACGCATCCTCAGGATTTGCTGCAGCACCGCTGCATCGGTTGGCGTAAGGCCTCTTCGGGGGAGCACTACAAATGGGCATTTCAGCAGGGCGAGCAGCGGTTTTCCGTGGCGGTAAACAGCCCGCTTATCGTGGATGATGCCAGGCTGTTGCTGCAGGCGGCGTTGGCGCATGTCGGTATCGCTTTCGCCATCGAACAGGAAGTGGCAGAACACCTGGCGAGCGGGCGGCTGCGGCGGGTGTTGGCCGACTGGTGCGTACCGTTTCCCGGTTTTTACCTCTATTATCCCAACCGCAGAAACCATTCCGTGGCGCTGACCACGGTGATCGAGTTGCTGCGTCTTCCCACCTAATCCTCTTCGCCTGCCATCGTGTTCGGGATGACAGGGGGGCGAATCAAGCGCGAACTATTTTTAATCCCTCTGCGTTTGTTCAGGCGCAAATAAACCCCTAAATTCTCGGCGAGTTCATAACTGGCTGTTTATAATTGTTATTTGAGTGTTTGTTGCGAATATTTCGAGTTTTTAGCGGTTATTTGAGAGCCCGGTCACACTATTTTTTTGTGCGAAATGTGAAGAGGGTCAATCCGCCAGGTCAAGGAGAGACGGTTCTATTCCTCCCTGGCTTACCGATCCGCTTTTCATGCTCCGTATACTGTCTGCAACCAGGGCAACGTGACGGAAATTTTCATAAGGAATGTGCGTGAAGCAATCGTGATTGCATCTGGCATACAAATAACACGGGGTTTTTTTGATTATCTGAGGTGCTTGGTATGGAAAAGAAAAAAATCTATCTGTTTTGTTCTGCCGGTATGTCCACTTCCCTGTTGGTATCAAAAATGAAGGCGCAGGCCGAGAAATACGAAGTGCCGGTGATCATCGCCGCCTATCCGGAAGCGCTGGCCGCGGAGAAAGGCGTTGAAGCGGATCTGATCCTGCTGGGGCCGCAGATCGCCTACACCTTGCCGGAAGTGCAAAAACAGTTGCCCAATAAACCCGTTGAAGTCATCGATCCGCTGCTGTACGGCAAGGTCGATGGACTGGGCGTGCTGAAGGCCGCGGTGGCCGCCATCAAGAAAGCCAACCAATAACAGGAGGCCGCCGTGAATACCCTCATTGCCTCGCTCGAGAAGGTTATCCTGCCTTTTGCCGTAAAAATCGGTAAGCAGCCCCACGTCAACGCCATCAAAAACGGCTTTATCCGCCTGATGCCGCTGACATTGACCGGGGCGATGTTTGTGTTGATCAACAACGTGTTCCTGAGCTTCGGCGAAGGATCGTTCTTCTATTCGCTGGGCGTGCGCCTGGACGCCTCCACCATTGAGACGCTGAACGGCTTGAAGAGCATCGGCGGCAGCGTTTACAACGGCACGCTGGGGATCATGTCTCTGATGACGCCGTTCTTCATCAGCATGGCGTTGGCCGAAGAGCGTAAGGTCGATCCGCTCGCTTCGGCGCTACTGGCGGTGGCGGCCTTTATGACCGTCACCCCGTTCAACGTCGGCGAGGCCTATGCGGTAGGCGCCAACTGGTTGGGCGGTGCCAACATCATTTCCGGTATGGTGATCGGGCTGGCGGTGGCCGAGATGTTCGCCTTCATCGTGCGGCGCAACTGGGTGATTAGCCTACCGGACAGCGTGCCGGCTTCGGTGTCGCGCTCTTTCTCGGCGCTGATCCCCGGCTTCGTCATCCTCTCCATCATGGGGCTGGTGGCGTTCGCGCTGGCGCATTGGGGCACCAACTTCCACCAGATCATCATGGACGGCATTTCGGCGCCGCTGGCCAAAATGGGCAGCGTGGTGGGCTGGGTGTACGTGCTGTTCTCTTCGCTGCTGTGGTTCTTTGGGGTGCACGGCTCCATGGCGCTGGCGGCGCTGGACAGCGGCATCATGACGCCGTTCGCGCTGGAAAACGTGGAGCTGTACAATAAATACGGCTCGGTCGAGGCCGCCGTGGCCGCCGGGAAAGAGTTCCACATGTGGGCGAAACCGTTCGTCGATTCCTACATCTACCTCGGCGGCACCGGTTCGACGCTGGGCCTGATCATCGCCATCTTCATTGCCTCGCGCCGCGAAGATTACCGCCAGGTCGCCAAGCTGGCGACGCCGTCCGGCATCTTCCAGATCAACGAACCGATCCTGTTCGGCCTGCCGGTGATCATGAACCCGGTGATGTTCATTCCGTTCATCCTGGTGCAGCCGGTGCTGACCATCATCACCTCGCTGGCTTACTACTCCGGGCTGATCCCGCCGATCACCAACATCGCGCCCTGGACCATGCCGGTCGGCCTGGGGGCGTTCTTCAACACCAACGGCAGCATCATGGCCATGTTGCTGAGCCTGTTCAACCTGGCGGTCGCCACCGTGATTTATCTGCCGTTCGTGGCGATCTCCAACAAGGCGCAGAGCCAGATCGACGCGGCGACGGAAAGCGAAGAAGACATCGCCAAGGCGCTGAAATTCTAACTGTGGAACGGGGCGGCGCGGCCGCCCCGCGAGGGACGCGAGTATGGAATATCAATTTGCCGACGGGTTCTGGTGGGGGAGCGCTACCTCCGCGCCGCAGTCCGAGGGGGCGGCCGTGCGGGACGGCAAGAGCCGCAACATCTTCGACTATTGGTATGAGATCGCGCCCGAGCGCTTTCACGATCGGGTGGGGCCGGCCGAGGCTTCGACCTTTTACGATCGTTTCCGCACCGATATCGGGCTGCTCAAAACGCTGGGCCACAATACGTTCAGAACCTCGATCTCGTGGTCGCGGCTGATCCCGGACGGCGACGGCGAGGTGAATCCGCAGGCGGTGGTGTTCTATAACGCGATGATCGACGAGTTGCTGGCGCAGGGCATCACCCCGTTTATCAATCTCTATCACTTCGATATGCCGCTGTGCATGCAGCAGCGCGGCGGCTGGGAAAGCCGTGCGGTGGTCGAAGCCTATGCGCGTTACGCCGATATTTGCTTCGGCCTGTTTGGCGACCGGGTAACTCATTGGTTCACCTTCAACGAGCCGATCGTGCCGGTGGAGGCGGGCTACCTGAATGACTTGCACTACCCTTGCGTGGTGGACTTCAAACGGGCGGTCACCGTGGCGTACCACAGCGTACTGGCGCACGCCATGGCGGTGCGGCGTTTCAGAATGCGAGGGCGGCCGGGGAGTATCGGCATCATTCTGAATCTGAGCCCGACCTATCCCCGCTCCGACGCACCGGAGGATCGGCAGGCCGCACACGACGCCGATCTGTTGCTCAACCGCAGTTTCCTCGATCCGGTCGCCAAAGGGCGTTATCCGGCGGCGTTGCTGCACCTGCTGGAGCGGCATGGGCTGATGCCATACTGCGAGCCGCAGGACGCGCAGCTGATTGAAGGCGGCGTGGTGGACATCCTCGGCGTCAACTACTACCAGCCGCGCAGGGTGCAGGCGAAAGAAGGGCGTCGCGCCGAGGGGCCGATCGCATCGCCGGAGGATCTGTTCAGTTACTATGCAATGCCGGGCCGCAAAATCAATCCGCACCGCGGCTGGGAGATCTATGAGAAGGGGCTGTACGACATCCTGATGGATCTGAAAGAGAACTACGGCAATCTGCCCTGCTATATTTCGGAAAACGGCATGGGCGTTGAGGGTGAAGAGGCGTTTATCGGCGCCGATGGGCGGGTGGAGGACGATTACCGCATCGACTTTATTCGCGAACACCTGAAGTGGCTGCATCGTGCGCTGGCGGAAGGCTCGCAGTGTAAGGGCTATCACCTGTGGACCTTTATCGACTGCTGGTCCTGGCTGAACGCCTACAAGAATCGTTATGGGCTGGTGCGGTTGGATCGGGCGGATCAGCGCCGCACCATCAAGAAAAGCGGCTACTGGTTTGCCGAGGCGGCCAGGCGCAACGGATTTGACTAACAGGAGGCCGGCGCCGTGTCCGATAACCGAATTTCGCTGAGTGCCAACGACGTGAAGCTGATTCGCGAGCAGGATTTCTTTAACTGCAAAGATTTTCACCTGTTTATCTACAACAAGGTGGAGAGTGCCACCGGGCTGCATCAGCACGACTATTACGAGTTCACCATCGTGCTGAGCGGCAAATGCTATCAGGAGATCAACGGCAAACGGGTACTGCTGGAGCGCGGGGATTTCGTCTTTATCCCCATCGGCTCTTACCACCAGAGTTTTTACGAGTTCGGCGCGACGAAAATCTTCAACGTGGCGGTTAGCAAAGCGTTCTTTGAAGAGCATTATTTGCAGCAGTTGCCGCGTTGCTTTGTCGCCTCGCAGGCTTACAGCCTGAGAAGCGAGTTTTTGGCCTATATCGAATCGGTGGTGAGCTCGCCGCAGTTTCGTGAGGACGATTTCGCCGAATTCCTCGAAACGCTGACCTTTTATGTGATCAGCCGCATTCGTCACTATAAAGAAGAAAACGACGGCGGCGATGATATCCCGCAGTGGCTGAAGAACACCTTGGCCGGCATGCATGACAAAGCGATGTTCGGCGAAAGGGCGCTGGCGAACATGGTGGCGCTGTCGGGGAAAACCCAGGAGTACCTGACCCGGGCGATGCGGCGTTACTACCATAAAACGCCGATGCAGGTGATCAATGAGATCCGCATCAATTTCGCCAAGACGCAGTTGGAGGTCACCAACTATTCGGTCTCTGATATCGCCTTTGATTCCGGCTATGGCGATGTCAGTCTGTTCATTAAAAATTTCAAGCGGCTCACCGATGTG
The DNA here is from genome assembly GCF_001902635.1 of Serratia marcescens. GTDB lineage: Bacteria > Pseudomonadota > Gammaproteobacteria > Enterobacterales > Enterobacteriaceae > Serratia > Serratia marcescens_F. The sequence goes on from NZ_MJAO01000005.1 coordinate 216,235, forward strand.
ACCCCGGGCAACTACCGAAAAAAGTGCTACGGCCCTCTTTAGGGCCGCTCCCGATCAGTATCAACGCCGATATACCGATGAACTTCAGGCCGCCGGTCGGTTAGTCATTCGATTTTTTATCTTCGCGAAGGGGAATGCCGCACCGTCCGGTCGGCCTTCCCTTGCCAAAAATTCATCCCGCGGGAGCCTCTATGGAAAAACTACTGGTCGTAAATGCCGATGATTTCGGCCTGAGCAAAGGGCAAAACTATGGCGTTATCGAGGCGTATCAGCATGGCGTTGTCTCCTCCACCACGGCGATGGTGAACGGCGGCGGCGCGCAGCACGCGGCGTTGCTCAGCCGGCAATATCCGGGGTTGCCGATCGGGCTGCATTTCGTGTTGACTCACGGCAGGCCGCTGGGCGCCATGCCGTCGCTGGTTAATGAGCGCGGCGAGCTGGGCAAATGGCTGTGGAGCCGCGCGGAGACCGGCAAGCTGCCGCTGAACGAGATTCAGGAAGAGTTGCAGCGCCAGTTCACGCGTTTCGAGGTACTGTTCGGCAGGCCGCCGACGCACATCGACAGCCATCACCATGTGCATATGCAGCCACAGATCTACCCGCTGGTGGAGGCGTTCGCGCAGGCGCACTCCCTGCCGTTGCGCATCGATCGCGAAGAGGCGAAACAACGTGGCATTACGCTGCACGCGCCCTACAGCACCGACGCGTTTGACGCGGGATTCTACGGTGAGACGATTTCCGAAGCCTTGTTCCTGCAAGGGCTGGCGCGTGCCGACGAACAGGGTGCCGAATCACTGGAAATGATGTGCCACCCGGCGTTCCTCGATGCGACGATCCTGCAGAGCAAATACTGCTACCCGCGTCTCGCCGAGCTGGATGTGTTGACCGCGCCGGCGCTGAAAGCGGCGATCGCCGATCGCGGTTTCCTGCTGGGTTCCTTCCGGGATCTGTAACGCTGCCGCTTACAGCATGGCGTGCGCCTTTTTCAGGCCGGTGTCTTCTTCCGGATCGGCGCCCTGAGGCAACGGTTCTGTCTCCTGTGCTTCGAACTGCGGCTCGTCGACATCGGGTGCCGCTTCCGGTGGTGGCATGGTGTCGTGAATGATCTGCTCATCGAAGGTCGGATTGAGCGCCGGTGACAGCGGCGAACTGGCGAGGCTGTCCGGCAGCGGGATGTGCGGCACCGGCGCGTCCTGTGCCAACTGTGGCTCCTCCGCTTTTGCCGTGCGGCTGAGGGCCGCCAGCAGCACGCCGCACAGGGCGAAGAAGGCATACAGGATATTACCGCCAAGCGGCTCGATCAGCGCGCCGACCGCCAACGGCCCGATACTGGCGCCGACGCCGAACGCCATCAGCAGGCAGGCGGCCAGCGAGACGCGGCGCTCCGGTTCGATCAGATCGTTGGCCAGTGCCACTACCAGCGGGTAGAGCGTAAACTGCAACATGCTGACGATGAACCCGACCGCCAGCAGCAGCGGGAAATCGATGTGCGGCAGCAGCGCCAGCGGCAGCGCCGCTGCGATCAGCAGAAAGGCGTTGAGGCGCATCAGCAAGGGGCGGTTATAGCGATCCGACAGCCAGCTGAGCGGGAATTGCGCCACCAGCCCGGCGAAGATGGCCAGCGCCATGAACAGGCCGGTTTGCTGAGTGGTTAAGGATTGCAGGCTGGCGTAGACCGGTGCCAGGCCGTAAAACGAGCCCACCACCATGCCGATCACCAGCGTGGTGGCCAGCACCTTGGGAATGGCGCCGACAAAGTAGCGCAGCTCCATCGGCGCCGGCGACATGTGGCGCGCGTTGGTGCGGGTGGTGAGGGCGATTGGCACCAGGCAGAGCGCGAAGCACAGTGCGATCACCAGCAGCGTGGCGATGCCCAGATTGCTTTGCAGCATCAGCACGATTTGGCCCAGCGACATGCCGAGATAGGTCGCTGCCATATAGAAGCCGAACACTCTGCCGCGTTGGTTGGATTCCGCCTGGTCGTTCAACCAGCTTTCCAGCACCATGTACTGACACATCATGCACAGCCCGATTATCAGGCGCAGCGCGACCCAGGCGGGAATGAATGCCGTCAGGCCGTGCCCCAGCACCGCGGCGGTGATGATGCCGGCGCAGGCTACGTAGGCGCGGATGTGCCCAACACGGGCAATAAGAAAGTGGCCGACCTTGCCGCCGATCACCAGCCCGATGTAGTTGGCAGCGATGATGGCGCCGATCAGCGCGCTGCTGACGTGGATGGAGGTCAGCCGCAGCGAGACGTAGGTGGTGAGCAGGCCCGAGCCCAACAGCAGCAACAGGGTGGTGGTGTACAACGGCAAGAATACGCCCAACGTTTTTTTCACTCTATCATCCTAATCTCTTCGGGTGCGCCCTGAGGCCACTGCCGCGGCCTCCGTGATGTTCCTTGTGCTGGTGCGCCGCCGCTCGATGGGGCGCTTTTCCCGATACTAGCAGCTTGACCGGGCGCTTAAAACCGCGCCGCCTGCGAGGCGTTGCGCATTTCCACACGCCGGCCGCCGCGTCTCCTTGATAAATGCTACTATCGGGCGCATATACCTGAATTCGCGAGGGAGGGGTTATGAGTGAAAAACAACTGCGTCGGCTCAGCATGCTGGCGGGGGAGAAACTGAAGGCTCAGGGCCGCTGGATCACCTGCGCGGAATCCTGCACCGGCGGCGGTATCGCCAAGGCCATTACCGATATTGCGGGCAGCTCCGCCTATTTCGATCGCGGTTTCGTGACCTACAGTAATGCGGCGAAACATGACCTGCTGGGGGTGAGCGAAGCGACGCTGGCGGCGCACGGCGCGGTCAGCGAAGAGGTCGTGCGCGAGATGGCGATAGGGGCGCTGCGTGCGGCGCAGGCCGATCTGGCGCTGTCGGTGAGCGGCATCGCCGGCCCGGACGGCGGCAGCGCGGAAAAACCGGTCGGCACCGTGTGGTTCGGCTTCGCCAGCAGCGATGGCCAGGGGCTGTCGCGCAAGATGCAATTCGAGGGTGACCGCGACGCGGTGCGGCTGCAGGCGACGATTTTCGCGCTGCAAACCGCCATCGACGAATTTTTGTAAATTAGGCTTGATACTGTATGACCATACAGTATAATTAGTGACATTTCCTGCACAACATACATTCAGTGGCAGTGTGGGGTAACACCGGCATTGCGAAACGAAGGAGCAAAAATGGCTATTGATGAGAACAAGCAAAAGGCGTTAGCTGCGGCACTGGGCCAGATTGAGAAACAGTTCGGCAAAGGCTCCATCATGCGCCTGGGTGAAGACCGCTCCATGGACGTGGAAACGATCTCCACCGGCTCACTGTCACTCGATATCGCCTTGGGCGCAGGCGGCCTGCCGATGGGCCGCATCGTCGAAATCTACGGCCCGGAATCGTCCGGTAAAACCACCCTGACGCTGCAAGTTATTGCCGCCGCGCAGCGCGAAGGCAAAACCTGTGCGTTCATCGACGCTGAGCACGCACTGGATCCTATCTACGCGAAAAAGCTGGGCGTCGATATCGACAACCTGCTGTGCTCCCAGCCGGACACCGGCGAGCAGGCACTGGAAATCTGCGATGCGCTGACCCGCTCCGGCGCGGTTGACGTCATCATCGTCGACTCCGTGGCGGCGCTGACGCCGAAGGCGGAAATCGAAGGTGAAATCGGCGATTCGCACATGGGTCTGGCGGCACGCATGATGAGCCAGGCGATGCGTAAGCTGGCCGGCAACCTGAAAAATGCCAACACCCTGCTGATCTTCATCAACCAGATCCGTATGAAAATCGGCGTGATGTTCGGCAACCCGGAAACCACTACCGGCGGTAACGCCCTGAAGTTCTACGCTTCGGTGCGCCTGGATATCCGCCGCATCGGTGCCATCAAAGAGGGCGACGAAGTGGTGGGCAGCGAAACCCGCGTAAAAGTGGTGAAGAACAAAATCGCTGCGCCGTTCAAGCAGGCTGAGTTCCAAATCATGTATGGCGAAGGCATCAACAGCCGTGGCGAACTGGTCGATCTGGGCGTGAAGCACAAGATGATCGAAAAAGCTGGCGCTTGGTACAGCTATAACGGCGAGAAGATCGGTCAGGGTAAGGCTAACGCCTGTAACTTCCTGAAAGAAAACCCGGCTATTGCCGCCGAGCTGGATAAGAAGCTGCGCGACCTGCTGCTGCACAGCGGCGGTGAACTGGTGGCCGCTTCCGGTGACGACTTCGAAGATGACGAAGCGGAAACCAGCGAGCAGTTCTAATCGCTGAAGATGTGCGCCGCCCCTGTGTGGCGCACATCCCATAAATTCAGGCTTGAATGATGAATGACTTGCTAAGCCGCGCCATGCGCCTGCTGTCGCAACGCGATCATAGTGAAGCTGAACTGCGCCGCAAACTTGCGGCGCAGCCGTTTGTGGCGAAAGCCCGTTTCGGTGGCAAAGGGCCGCATGCGCCGACATCGCCGCCGGTGGCTGAAGAGCCGGTGGATCCTGCGCTGATCGACCAGGTTATCGCCTACTGTTATCAGCACAACTGGTTGGACGATAAGCGTTTCGTCCACAGCTACATCGGTAGCCGCAGCCGCAAAGGCTATGGCGCGCAGCGCATCCGCAGCGAACTGATGCAAAAGGGCGTGGACAAAGCGCTGGTGCAGGATGCGTTGGCGGAATCCGACATCGATTGGTGCGAACAGGCGAAGCAGGTCGCGCAGCGAAAATTTGGCGATGTGTTGCCAACCGACTGGAAAGAGAAAGCCAAAGTGCAGCGCTATCTGCTCTATCGCGGCTTCTTCCAAGAAGAAATTCAGTCAATTTACCGTGATTTTGCGCAATGAGCGCACACGGGGTTTTACTTCCCTCTGAAGAAAATTTATCTTATCCCCACTTTTTGTTCGTGAGCTGGTTGTCATCGTCAGGATGACGCGTCACCGGCTCACGTGTCGTTATTCTAGCCTTTCCAGGAAAATTATGAGCAAGAGCACCGCTGAGATCCGTCAAGCGTTTCTCGATTTCTTTCATAGTAAGGGTCACCAGGTTGTAGCAAGCAGCTCCCTGGTGCCTAACAATGATCCGACATTGCTGTTTACCAATGCCGGCATGAACCAATTTAAGGATGTTTTCCTGGGGCTGGACAAACGCGCCTACTCCCGCGCCACCACCTCGCAGCGCTGCGTGCGTGCAGGCGGCAAACATAACGACCTGGAAAACGTCGGTTATACCGCGCGTCACCACACCTTCTTTGAAATGCTGGGCAACTTCAGCTTCGGCGATTACTTCAAGCACGACGCTATCAGCTACGCATGGGAACTGCTGACCGGTGAAAACTGGTTCAACCTGCCGAAAGAAAGACTGTGGGTCACCGTGTATGAAACCGATGACGAAGCGTTCGACATCTGGCAGAAGCAGATCGGCGTACCGGCCGAGCGCATTATCCGCATCGGCGACAACAAGGGCGCGCCTTTCGCCTCCGATAACTTCTGGCAGATGGGCGACACCGGCCCATGCGGCCCGTGCACCGAAATCTTCTACGATCACGGCGATCACATCTGGGGTGGCCCTCCAGGCAGCCCGGAAGAAGACGGCGACCGCTACATCGAGATCTGGAACATCGTTTTCATGCAGTTCAACCGCCAGTCCGACGGCACCATGCTGCCGCTGCCGAAACCTTCGGTGGATACCGGCATGGGCCTGGAGCGCATCGCGGCGGTGTTGCAGCATGTGAACTCCAACTATGAGATCGATCTGTTCCGTACTCTGATCGCCGCCGTGGCGAAAGTGACCGGCGCGACCGATCTGGACAACAAATCCCTGCGCGTTATCGCCGACCACATTCGTTCCTGCGCCTTCCTGGTGTCGGACGGCGTGATCCCGTCTAACGAAAACCGCGGCTACGTGCTGCGCCGCATCATTCGTCGCGCGATCCGCCACGGCAACATGCTGGGCGCGAAAGACACCTTCTTCTACAAGCTGGTGGCGCCGCTGATCGAAGTGATGGGCCCGGCGGCCGACGAGCTGAAACGCCAGCAGTCGTTGGTGGAGCAGGTGCTGAAAACTGAAGAAGAGCAGTTTGCCCGTACGCTGGAGCGCGGTCTGGCGCTGCTGGACGAAGAGCTGGCCAAGCTGCAGGGCGATACCCTGGACGGCGAAACCGCTTTCCGCCTGTACGATACCTACGGTTTCCCGGTGGATCTGACCGCTGACGTCTGCCGCGAGCGCGGTCTGAAAGTCGACGAAGCGGGCTTTGAAGAAGCGATGGAAGCGCAGCGCCGCCGCGCACGCGAATCCAGCGGCTTCGGCGCCGACTACAACAGCCTGATCCGCGTGGACGGCAGCAGCCTGTTCAGCGGTTATGATCACGAAGAACAGCAGGCGACGGTTATCGCACTGTTCCGCGACGGCCAGCCAGTCGAGCAGATTAACGCCGGTGAAGAGGCTGTGGTGGTGCTGGATGAGACGCCGTTCTACGGTGAATCCGGCGGCCAGGTCGGCGATAAGGGCGTGCTGAAAGCCGCCGGTACCGAGTTTGTGGTCAACGACACCCAGAAATACGGCCAGGCTATCGGCCATCAAGGTAAGCTGGCGCAGGGCTCACTGAAGCTGAACGATCGCGTGGATGCGCAGATCGATACCGAGCGTCGCAACAGCATCCGTCTGAACCACTCCGCGACTCACCTGCTGCACGCCGCGTTGCGCCAGACGCTGGGCGACCATGTCGCGCAGAAAGGCTCGCTGGTTAACGACAAATACCTGCGTTTCGACTTCTCGCACTTCGAAGCAATGAAGCCGGAACAAATCCGCGCGGTGGAAGATCTGGTTAACCAGCAGGTACGTCGTAACCTGCCGGTACAGACCGAGCTGATGGCGTTGGAAGATGCCAAAGAGAAGGGCGCAATGGCGCTGTTCGGTGAGAAGTATGATGACAATGTGCGCGTGCTGACCATGGGCGACTTCTCCACCGAGCTGTGTGGCGGTACTCACGCCAGCCGCACCGGCGATATTGGCCTGTTCCGCATTCTGAGCGAGTCGGGCACGGCGGCGGGCATCCGTCGTATTGAAGCGGTGACCGGCGCAGGCGCTATCGCCACGCTGCACCAGCAAAGCGATATGTTGCAAGACGTTGCGCAGCTGGTGAAGGGCGACAGCAACAACCTGACCGACAAAGTACGCTCGGTGCTCGACCGCACCCGCGTGCTGGAAAAAGAACTGCAGCAACTGAAAGATCAGCAAGCGGCGCAGGAAAGCGCGTCGCTGTCCAGCCAGGCAAAAGTGGTTAACGGCGTGAAGCTGTTGGTCAGCCAGTTGGATAATGTCGAAGCCAAAATGCTGCGCACTATGGTGGATGACCTGAAAAATCAATTGGGTTCGGCCATTATCGTGTTGGCAACGACGGCTGATGACAAAGTCAGCCTGGTCGCAGGCGTGACCAAGGATCTGACTGACCGCGTGAAAGCCGGCGAGTTGATCGGCAACGTGGCGCAGCAGGTAGGCGGCAAGGGCGGTGGCCGCCCGGATATGGCGATGGCGGGGGGAACGGATGTCAGCGCCCTGCCAGCGGCGTTAAACAGCGTAGAAGCCTGGGTGGCCTCGAAGCTGTGAATATAAATAAATAGCACGGACAAACGCCATAACACTTTGTTGATTATGGCGTTTTCATACTGTGCTAACACAATTTAGTTACAATTGCGGGAACAAAGTTTTTCAGGTCGGCTAAACTTACCATTATCTGAGGTGGGACCAAGTCTGCTTACACTTATTGTGGGTTGCGCGGCTTACGTTTTCACCACATATGATGGATAATGACGGGGAAACTGAGAGACCCGACTCTTTTAATCTTTCAAGGAGCAAAGAATGTTAATTCTGACTCGTCGAGTTGGTGAAACCCTCATGATTGGCGATGAGGTTACGGTCACTGTGCTAGGGGTAAAAGGCAACCAGGTGCGTATTGGTGTGAACGCCCCCAAAGAGGTTTCGGTTCACCGTGAAGAAATCTATCAGCGCATTCAGGCAGAGAAGTCTCAGCAGACGACTTACTGATTCCGAAGCAGCGTCTCGTTGCCAGACGAGACGCTACTGCATCGTTTTAGCCACTTCTTTCGTGCTCCCCTCTCTTTTTCGTGATTATTTTCCCGGTTAGTTTCCTGCTTTGTTGCCCCAGACGCTGCGGTTGCCTGTTGATAAAATGCCCTTTTTGCCGTGAAATCACCCATGTTGGGTGTGAATTGTGCAAACGCACATGAGTTGGGAAAAATTGTTTGACTTAAAAGTCGGAGAAAGTAATATGTGCGCCACGCAGTGCCGATGAGCTTCTCTAAAGCAAGTTAGGCACAATTCGAAAGAAGCGTATGGTGAGGTGGCCGAGAGGCTGAAGGCGCTCCCCTGCTAAGGGAGTATGCGGTCAAAAGCTGCATCCGGGGTTCGAATCCCCGCCTCACCGCCATTTGCATCCATAGCTCAGCTGGATAGAGTACTCGGCTACGAACCGAGCGGTCGGAGGTTCGAATCCTCCTGGATGCACCATATTTTGCAGTATGGTGGGGTAGTAACAACGTACCATACGGTATCAAAAAAGAATTCCTGTGCATCCATAGCTCAGCTGGATAGAGTACTCGGCTACGAACCGAGCGGTCGGAGGTTCGAATCCTCCTGGATGCACCATTCTTTCAGTCTCGCTTCATCAGCGAAGCAGACAGGCAGTAAAAATAGACATGCATCCATAGCTCAGCTGGATAGAGTACTCGGCTACGAACCGAGCGGTCGGAGGTTCGAATCCTCCTGGATGCACCATCTAAGAGAAACCCGCTTCGGCGGGTTTTTCGCTTTTCAGCGTTTATCAATCCGTTCCCCCTCTCTTCCCCCTTTGCGCCTGCTCAGGCACAGCACATTCCGTTATGACGCAGTCAGCGACAACCCACCGGCTTTACGCTAAAGTAGTTTTCTTTCCTCAACGATCATGGAGTAACGATGTACGACCGCTATCAGGGTCTTATTTTCGACATGGACGGCACGATTCTGGACACCGAACCAACGCACCGCAAAGCGTGGAGCGAAGTGCTGTCCCGTTATGGCATGACGTTTGACGAAGCGGCCATGGTGGCGCTGAACGGTTCACCGACCTGGCGCATCGCTCAGGCGATTATCGTCAGCCATCAGGCCGATCTCGATCCCCATCACCTGGCGGCGGAGAAAACCCGTGCGGTGGAAGCGATGCTGCTGGACAGCGTGCGTCCGTTGCCGCTGATCGAAGTAGTGAAGTCCTATCACGGCCGTCGTCCGATGGCGGTCGGTACCGGCAGCGAGCACCGTATGGCGGAAATGCTGTTGCGTCATCTCGGCCTGTTCCACTGCTTCGACGCCATCGTCGGCGCGGACGACGTGCAGCGCCATAAACCGGAGCCTGACACCTTCCTGCGTTGCGCCGAGCTGATCGGCGTTCCGCCGGAAAAGTGCGTGGTGTTTGAAGATGCCGATTTCGGCATTCAGGCGGCAAAAAGCGCCGGCATGGCCGCGGTAGACGTTCGTTCGCTGTGAGTAGTACGCTAGCCGTAATATCGTTATTTGGCAGTAGCTTCCTCAGTGCGACGCTGCTGCCGGGAAATTCAGAAATCGTTCTGGTCGCCTTGCTGGCCCAGAGTCGCGTCTCGCCGGAGTTGCTGGTGCTGGCGGCGACCTTGGGCAACACGCTTGGTGGCTTGACCAATGTCATTATCGGGCGCCTGTTACCGGCGTTGAAACCACAGCGGGGGCTGGCAACGGCGCTCGGGTGGCTGCAACGCTTCGGCCCGGCTGCGCTGTTGCTCAGCTGGGTGCCGGTGGTGGGCGATTTGTTGTGCGTGTTGGCAGGTTGGCTGCGCATGCCCTGGGGCTCTGTCGCGCTGTTTCTGTGTATCGGAAAGGCGCTGCGTTACATCATTTTGGCTATGATAACGATACAGGGCATCGCCTGGTGGCAGTAACCAAGTGAATATAACTCAATATTCTCTCGGGTGCGGATTCAGTATGCTTACGAGTTATTGTTTTTAGAAGCGGGAGGTCAATTTGATCCCGGACGTATCACAGGCGCTTTCTTGGTTGGAAGCCCATCCCCAGGCATTAAAAGGCATTCGTCGCGGCATCGAGCGTGAAACGCTGCGGGTCACGCCGAACGGCACCTTGGCGACCACCGGGCATCCGGAAAAGCTGGGCGCGGCATTGACGCACCACTGGATCACCACGGACTTTGCCGAAGCGCTGTTAGAGTTTATTACGCCGGTTGATGACAACATCGATCACCTGCTGACGTTCCTGCGCGATATCCATCGCTACGTGGCGCGCAATATTGGCGAAGAGCGCATGTGGCCGCTCAGCATGCCGTGCTTTATCGAAGCCGAGCAGGATATCGAGCTGGCGCAGTTCGGTTCGTCAAACATTGGTCGCATGAAAACGCTGTACCGCGAAGGGCTGAAGAATCGTTACGGCGCGTTGATGCAGACCATCTCCGGCGTGCACTACAACTTCTCACTGCCGCTGGAGTTTTGGCAGGCATGGGCCGGCGTGCAGGATGAGCAAAGCGGTAAAGAGCAGATCTCGGCGGGCTATTTCCGCCTGATCCGCAACTACTATCGCTTCGGCTGGGTGATCCCGTATCTGTTCGGCGCGTCGCCGGCCATCTGTTCGTCGTTCCTCAAGGGGCGCGAGACCAATCTGCCGTTCGAGCGTACCGAGCAGGGCATGTGCTACCTGCCGTACGCTACCTCGTTGCGTCTGAGCGACTTGGGCTATACCAACAAATCGCAGAGCAATCTGGGCATCACCTTCAACGATCTGCACAGCTATGTGGCGGGTCTGAAGCGGGCGATTGCCACGCCTTCCGAAGAGTTCGCCAAGCTGGGCGTGAAAGAGGGCGATCGCTACCTGCAACTGAACAGCAACGTGCTGCAAATCGAAAACGAGCTGTATGCGCCGATCCGGCCGAAGCGGGTAACCAAAAGCGGCGAGACGCCGTCAGACGCGCTGCTGCGCGGCGGTATCGAATACATCGAAGTGCGTTCGCTGGACATCAACCCGTTCTCGCCGATCGGCGTGGATGCGGTGCAGGCGCGTTTCCTGGACCTGTTCCTGGTGTGGTGCGCGTTGGCCGATGCGCCGGAAATGAGCAGCGATGAGCTGCTGTGTACGCGCAAAAACTGGAACCGGGTGATCCTGGAAGGGCGTAAGCCGGGCCAGACCATCGGTATCGGTTGCGACGCCAGCCGTGAACCGTTGGAAAAAGTGGGCAAGGCGCTGTTCGACGATCTGCACCGGGTGGCGGAAGTGTTGGACGGCGAAGCCGGCAATCGTCAGTACCAGCAGGTGTGCGATGAGCTGATCGCCGCGTTCGACGATCCTGAACTGACCTTCTCCGCGCGCATCCTGAGGGCGATGAAGGCGGAAGGCACCGGGCGCGTCGGCCTGCAGCTGGCGGAGCAGTATCGCAAGACGTTGCTGGAAGAACCGCTGGAAATCCTGAACGAAACCGAGCTGGATAAAGAGCGAGAAGCCTCGTGGCAGCGCCAACGCGACATAGAAGCCAATGATACGCTAAGCTTTGAAGCGTTCCTGAAGCAAAACGGCGGGAGCTGAAAAGAAAAAGGCCACATCAATGTGGCCAAATATGCATCTCTGATGACAGGGATGATGATAACAAATGCGCGTCTTTCATATACTCAGACTCGCAGGGTTGGAAAAGGTTTCCTGGTTAGGAAAAAAAGTTTCGAAATAAATGCTCTTTTACGAGGAGGTAGCGAAATGCCATTGCTGGATAGCTTTACCGTCGATCATACCCGTATGGCAGCTCCGGCTGTCCGCGTTGCGAAAACCATGAAAACACCTCATGGCGATACCATCACGGTGTTTGATCTGCGCTTTTGCCGCCCGAACCTGGAAGTGATGCCCGAGCGCGGCATTCACACTCTGGAGCACCTGTTCGCCGGTTTTATGCGTGACCACCTGAACGGCCTGGGCGTGGAGATTATCGATATCTCCCCGATGGGCTGCCGTACCGGTTTCTACATGAGCCTGATCGGCGTGCCGGAAGAGCAGCGCGTAGCCGATGCGTGGAAAGCGGCGATGGCCGACGTGCTGAAAGTGACCGACCAGCGCAAGATCCCTGAGCTGAACGAGTACCAGTGTGGCACTTATCATATGCACTCGCTGGAAGAAGCGCAGGAGATCGCCAAGCACATTCTGGATAACGGCGTGGTGGTGAACCACAACGATGAGCTGGCGCTGCCGGAAGAGAAATTGCAGGAACTGCATATCTAGCCTCAACGTCCCGCAAAAATAGAAAAAGACGCGATTTCGCGTCTTTTTTACTTTCTGGCCGGGGTCAGTGATGGCCGACGCTGGACTGCAGCGAGGTGATCGGCGTGACCCGCACCTGTTTGATCATGTTGCCCTGCACGTCGAGGATGTCGATATCGTAATGGCTGATGCGCACCCGAGTGCCGGTTTCGGGGATCTCTTCCAGCTCTTCGAGCAGCATGCCATTGACTGTGCGCGCCTCGTTGGCCGGCAGGGTCCAGTTGAAGGCCTTGTTCAGCTCGCGCACGTTGGCGGTGCCGTCGATCAAGACCGAGCCATCGCTCTGCGGCGTGACTTCTTCCGCCAGCGTCGGTGACATCGAGGTGGTGAAGTCGCCGACGATCTCTTCGAGAATGTCTTCCACCGTGACCAGGCCCTGAATGTCGCCGTACTCGTCGACCACAATGCCGACCTTCTCTTTATTGCGCTGGAACTTCACCAGCTGCACGTTGAGCGGCGTGCCTTCCGGCACGAAGTAAATCTCATCGGCGGCGCGCAGCAGGTTCTCTTTGTTGAACTCTTTCTTCTCGGTCATCAGGCGGTAGGCTTCGCGCACGCGCAGCATGCCGATGGCGTCGTCCAGCGAGCTGCGATACAGCACGATACGGCCGTGCGGCGAGTGGGTCAGCTGACGCATGATCGACTTCCAGTCGTCGTTGACGTCGATGCCGACGATCTCGGTGCGTGGCACCATGATGTCGTTAACCGTCACCTTTTCCAGATCCAGCACCGAGATCAGCATGTCCTGATTGCGGCGGGATATCTGCGACTGGGATTCGCGCACGATGGTGCGCAGCTCATCCTTGCTGACGGCGTCGCTGATGCGCACGTTGGTGCGAATGCCGAACAGGCGCAAGGTCAGGCTGGTGATGCCGTTGAGCAGCCAGACCAGCGGGAACATCACCTTTTGCAACGGCGCCAGCAGGAAGCTGCTGGGGAAGGCGATGCGTTCCGGGTAGAGCGCGGCGAAGGTCTTCGGCAGCACTTCGGCGAACAGCAGCACGGCGAAGGTCAGCACGCCGGTGGCGATCGCCACGCCGAGGTCGCCATACAGCCGCATGCCGACGATGGTCGCCAACGCCGAGGCGAGGATGTTGACCAGGTTGTTGCCGATCAGCACCAGGCCGATCAGCCGATCCGGTTTTTGCAGCAGCTTCTCCACCCGACGCGCCGAGCGGTTGCCCTGTTTGGACAGGTGACGCAGGCGATAGCGATTGAGCGTCATCATGCCGGTTTCGGAGGCGGAGAAGTAAGCGGAGACCACGATCATGATCACCAGGATAATGATGAGGGTCCCCGTCGACACATGCTCCAATGCAGTATTCCTTATAGAGAGGGAGAATTGAACCGGGCTGGCTTAGCGCACCATCACCTGCTGAATCAGACGGCTGCCGAAGTAGGCGAGTGTCAGCAGGAAGGCGCCGGCGAAGCTGAACCAGACGACGCGGCGGCCGCGCCAGCCCTCATGGTAATGGCCCCACAACAGCACGATATACACGAACCAGGCCATGATCGACAGCACGGCTTTATGCACGTTCTCTTTGCTGAACAGATTATCCATATACAGCAGGCCGGTACACAGGGTGAGCGTCAGCAGCACCACGCCAATCTGGGTGATATGGAACATCTTGCGCTCGATGCTCATCAGCGGCGGCATGTCGGCGCTGAAGGTCAGCTTCTTGTTTTTCAACAGGTAATCGAGCCAGGCAAGCTGCAAGGCATACAGCGCGGCGATGATCAGAGTGGCATAAGAGAACAGCGCCAGGCCGATATGCACCATCAGTTCCGGGCTGGCCTCCAGGTGAGTGATAAACTCGCCGGGCATAAAGCTGGCGAAGGCCAGATTGATCATCGCGAAGCTGTAGACGATCGGGAGCAGGAACCAGCCGCGGTCGCGCGAGGCGACGAAGGTCATGACTGAGCAGATGATCAGGCTGACGATAGAGCCAATGTTCAGCAGGCTGAGATTCTGCCCGGCGCTGACGTCAAAAATGCGCTGCTGCAGCGCGATGGCGTGGCAAATCAGCGCCACCACCGCCGAGACGAGGGCAAGCCGACGGTATGCGCTGTTCTTCCGCAACAAGCTGGGAATGATCAGTCCAAGGCTGAGCAGGTAGGCCATCAAAGCCACAATGGAGAAAACTGGCATAGCGTTTAATTTTGCTTCGGCGTGGTTAATTGGAGTGTCAGTATAGCGTTGCGCGCGTTTCACTCCAACCGATCTCCAATGCTGAGGCAGAGATCCTGCGCGCTTCGTGTTATCATCGGCGCAATTGTGTCGCCGGAGCGGCCTGTCATTACACGTTGAGCATGAGACGATGTTTGAAAATTTAACCGATCGATTGTCGCGCACGTTGCGCAATATCAGCGGCCGCGGGCGGCTGACCGAAGAGAATATCAAGGACACCCTGCGTGAAGTGCGCATGGCATTGCTGGAAGCGGACGTTGCGCTGCCGGTGGTGCGCGACTTCATCAACCGCGTCAAAGAGAGCGCGGTCGGCCATGAAGTCAACAAGAGCCTGACGCCGGGGCAGGAGTTCGTCAAGATCGTCAAAGGCGAGCTGATCGCCGCGATGGGCGAAGTGAATACCGAACTGAACCTGGCGGCCCAACCGCCGGCGGTGGTGCTGATGGCGGGCCTGCAGGGCGCCGGTAAAACCACCAGCGTCGGTAAGCTCGGCAAATTCCTGAAAGAAAAACAGAAGAAGAAAGTGTTGGTGGTTTCCGCGGACGTTTATCGCCCGGCGGCGATCAAACAGCTGGAAACGCTGGCGGAAGGCGTCGGCATTGACTTCTTCCCGTCCGACGTCAAAGAAAAACCGATCGATATCGTTAACCGCGCGCTGCAACAGGCCAAGCTGAAGTTCTACGACGTGCTGATCGTCGATACCGCCGGCCGTTTGCACGTTGACGAAGCGATGATGGACGAGATCAAGCAGGTGCACGCGGCGATCAAGCCGGTGGAAACTCTGTTCGTGGTCGACGCCATGACCGGCCAGGACGCCGCCAATACCGCCAAGGTGTTTAACGAAGCGCTGCCGCTGACCGGCGTGGTGCTGACCAAGGTTGATGGCGACGCGCGCGGCGGCGCCGCGCTGTCCATCCGTCATATCACCGGCAAGCCGATCAAGTTCCTCGGCGTGGGCGAGAAGACCGAAGCGCTGGAGCCGTTCTACCCGGATCGCGTGGCATCGCGCATCCTGGGCATGGGCGACGTGCTGTCGCTGATCGAAGATATCGAAAGCAAGGTCGATCGCGAGCAGGCGGAGAAGCTGGCCAACAAGCTGAAGAAGGGCGACGGTTTCGATCTGACCGACTTCCTGGAACAGCTCAAGCAGATGCGCAACATGGGTGGCATGGCCAACATGCTGAGTAAGCTGCCGGGCGCCGGCCAGCTGCCGGACAACGTCAAGTCGCAGATGGACGACAAAGTGCTGGTGCGCATGGAGGCGATCATCAATTCGATGACCCTGAAAGAGCGCGCCAAACCGGAAATCATCAAAGGCTCGCGCAAGCGCCGCATCGCGATGGGTTCCGGCATGCAGGTGCAGGACGTCAACCGCTTGCTGAAGCAGTTCGACGAAATGCAGCGTATGATGAAGAAGATGAAGAAAGGCGGTATGGCGAAGATGATGCGCGGCATGAAAGGCATGATGCCGCCAGGCTTCCCAGGCCGCTGACGGGCCCCCGCACGCCGAGTGCGGGCGCTTTCAGCATTCGCCGTTCGCGGTGAAAACCGCCCGAAATTTGACAGGCTGCAAAAGTTGTCCCCTGCGATCGACGCTTTAGATTGCTTTTTGCGCCAAAATGAGTAAAATTTTCGGGCTTTTTATATTGCAACCGGGCCCCGTCCCTCAATGGGGCCCGGCTGTTTTATTAACTAAAGAGGATGTTATGGTAACAATTCGTTTGGCACGTGGCGGCGCTAAAAAGCGTCCGTTCTATCAAGTAGTAGTGACCGACAGCCGCAACGCTCGTGATGGTCGTTTCATCGAGCGCGTAGGCTTCTTCAACCCGATCGCTTCCGGTCAGGCTGAAGCACTGCGTCTGGACCTGGACCGCATCGAGCACTGGGTTGGTCTGGGTGCAACCGTTTCTGATCGCGTTCACGCGCTGATCAAAGACGCTAAGAAAGCAGCTTAATCTGTCGCGGTGGTGGCAATGAGCAAGCAACTCAAACCGGTAGCGCCGATCGCGCCGATTGTACTCGGTAAAATGGGGTCTGCTTACGGCATTCGTGGTTGGCTCAGAGTGTTTTCATCCACCGAGAACGCCGAAAGCATTTTTGACTATCAGCCGTGGTTTATCCAGCAGGCGGGTCAGTGGCAGCATATCGAGTTGGAAGACTGGAAGCGCCACAGTCAGGATCTGATCATCAAGGTCAAAGGCATTGACGATCGGGACGCGGCGAATCTGCTGACTAATCGCGAGATTATGGTGGATTCCGATCAACTTCCTCCGCTGGAGGGTGACGATTACTACTGGAAAGACCTGATGGGCTGCCAGGTAGTCACCACCGCCGGCTACGAGCTGGGTAAAGTCATCGATATGATGGAAACCGGCTCGAACGATGTGATGGTTGTGAAAGCGAACCTGAAAGATGCGTTCGGCATGAAGGAGCGGTTGATTCCGTTTCTTCATGGGCAGGTTATCAAGAAAGTCGATCTCACTGCCCGCGTGATTGAGGCAGATTGGGATCCTGGTTTTTGACCTCCGGATCACACGGTCGAAGCAAGTGGAATAACGGTAAGGGGATTGGCTTGTGTTCATCGGTATTGTAAGCCTGTTTCCTGAGATGTTCCGCGCTATCACCGATTACGGGGTGACTGGCCGGGCAGTAAAAAATGGCCTGCTGAGCGTGCAGTGTTGGAGTCCTCGCGACTTCACCTACGACCGGCATCGTACCGTGGACGATCGCCCTTACGGCGGCGGCCCGGGAATGCTGATGATGGTGCAACCTTTACGGGAAGCCATTCATGCGGCGAAAGCAGCGGCAGGCGAGGGAGCAAAGGTGATTTATCTGTCACCTCAGGGGCGCAAGCTGGATCAAACCGGCGTGTGCGAACTGGCGGCCAATCAGAAGATGATTCTGGTGTGCGGCCGTTACGAAGGGATAGACGAGCGCGTAATCCAAACCGAAATTGACGAAGAATGGTCAATCGGCGATTACGTTCTCAGCGGCGGGGAACTGCCGGCAATGACCCTGATTGATTCAGTCGCCCGTTTCATACCGGGTGTGCTGGGCCATCAGGCCTCAGCGGAGGAAGACTCCTTCGCCGACGGATTGCTGGACTGCCCGCACTATACCCGCCCAGAGGTGTTGGAAGGGATGGAAGTACCGCCGGTTCTGCTGTCGGGCAACCATGCCGAGATACGTCGCTGGCGCTTAAAGCAGTCGCTGGGCCGAACCTGGCTTAGAAGACCTGAACTTCTAGAAAGCCTAGCTCTGACTGACGAGCAAGCGGTGTTGCTGGCTGATTTCCAACGGGAACATCAGGCCAGGCAACAGGACTATGAAGGGAACGTCTGACATCAGACGGGACCGATATATCAGTTTACCTAGGGTAAGAGACATATTATGAGCAACATTATTAAGCAACTTGAACAAGAGCAGATGAAACAAGACGTACCTGCATTCCGTCCGGGTGATTCCGTGGAAGTGAAGGTATGGGTCGTTGAAGGTAGCAAAAAACGTCTGCAGGCATTCGAGGGCGTGGTTATCGCTATCCGTAACCGCGGTCTGCACTCTGCATTCACTGTTCGTAAGATTTCCAACGGCGAAGGTGTTGAGCGCGTATTCCAGACTCACTCCCCAGTAATCGACAGCATTACTGTTAAACGTCGTGGTGCCGTTCGTAAAGCTAAACTGTACTACCTGCGTGAGCGTACTGGTAAGGCTGCTCGTATCAAAGAGCGTCTGAACCGCGTTGGCTAACGCTGCATCCAAAAGTTAATAGTGATCAGGGGTTGGCTTATGCCAACCCCTTTTTTTATCTGAAAATTCTGCTGAATTGCATTTGCGAGATTTGGCCGCGTGGTAGCGACATAAAAAAGCCTGCATCAGCAGGCTTTTTGCATTACAGCGCCGCGGCGCCTTGCTTATGTTGGCTCTCCGGCGGGTGCGGCTGCGCCGGGACAATATCATCGCCTGGCTTGACGATCACCCGCGCAACGGACTCATGCGTAGCGAACGTGCAGCTGCAGTTGATGTTGCGGCATTGATGATAGCGTTCTTTGGTCGACTCGCTCAGATAGCGACTGGAGCGAGTGTGGGCCACGTTACCGCATAATGGACAGTGCATCATAGTTGAATCCCTCTTTCTGCTACATCAAGTTATATGACTTATAATAGCTCATTGTCTTGCAAAAGCAAGATTAAGATGCAAATGAAATCTCAAGACTCTGTGCTCTGATACTCTAGGTCGGTAAGCAAAATCTCCAGGTCCAGGCTGCAGGTGTAACCCGTGCCGGTCAAGTTATGGGTGACCTTACTAATGACCCATGGTTGATTATCGATGACGTTTTTAAAGCCGCGCACCTGGATAGGGCGCTCTGGAAACAGGTCCGGACGCCCCAGGGCCAGATTGATGGTGAACTTGGCGACGCCTTTTTGAATACGTTTAAACAGCGCTTCAGCCGCGCGCATGGCGGAGGCTTTGTCGCGAAAGACCTTGGGAATGTGATAGACCTGGTCGGGTTGACCCACCATATAACTGGAAGGATTCTCCGATTTGCTTACAGGGACTCCGGGTTTGGCGTCAGGATGTTTCGCCTCATTGTTTTTGGGCACCGGTTGTTGGCGCTGAAGCCTGACGGCCTTCTGTGCTTCTTCCGGCTTGTCGGTATTGAGCCAAACCGCGGAAACGCCGCTATAGGCTTTGGCATCCGCGAGCTGGAAGGTATGGCTATCGCCATCGCTGCGCGACAACGTCATCCTCGGAATCGGCTCGCCGCTAGCGGTGCGCCCCATGCCCGGCGTCAGGAACAGAATGCGTTGATACTTGATGCTGGCCTGAGCGCCGTTGAGGATGGCTAGACGGGTGAGAAACTGCAGGTCTGACTCGTTAGTTTGGTCGATATGAGGAACTTTGATGGCCGCAATCTCCGGCGCGAGGGAGGGGGCAGGCAAGCTGTTGCGGTCAGCGATCAACTGGACGATATCGCCAACCGTCTTATCGTGATAAGACTCGCTGCGCAGTTGCGTCATCGAGCTGCGAAAATCCGCGCTGCGAGCGGTGATTTGCAAGGTGTCCGGGGTGCCGCTGTGAGTGATGGTATCGACGATGAACTTTCCCTGGCCGATTAGGGCGGAACCCTGCCAACCGAGAAACAGTTCGAGAACCGCTCCTCGTTCGGGCATGCGTAGCTGGCCATCGCTGTCATCCAGCGTCAGGCTCAAGGTATCTGCTTTGAACCCGCTAAAATCCTCCATCTTCAGTAAAAGCAGCCGATCGCGAATATTCGCCGTAATGTCGTTTTCGCTCAAGGTCAGAATGAAATCGGGGGCGAGCTTCGCCCCCATGGGTTGATAGGTTTCGGTGATCATAAGGTTATCCCCGTCGCTTTTTGCGCTTTATCGAGCAATTCCGTCGCCTGGTGGCGCAGATCGCCAAACATGGCGTGTAACGACTCATCTACGCGTTTCAGCGTGATATCGAAATTAATTTGCCGCGGTTGCCCATCCGGGAAAAATTGGCTGCTGGTTTGGGCGATCTTCTCAATCACGAACATGCCGTAGATAGCGCCGCTGCCTTCAATCAACGGCCAGGCGCGGCCTTGCTCGGCCATGGTTTGCAATGCGAGCAACGAAAGACGGCCGCCGGTCAGTTCCGGCAGCAGTTGGCCGCTGAGCGTGATGGTCTCCACGTCGACACCAAGAAACTGTGAGGTGGCACGCTGCCCAATCCGGTCATTTTGCGGCCAACGGTACCCCATCTGGCGGTTCATGGTTTGATAAGGGATTGTGCGTAACATAAATACGAATAACCCAAGCGTTAGCATCATGATTAGGATCCTTATGCGAAGCGGTACTCTGAATAGACGGCGTTTTCTTTGTCCAACTGGTTCTGTCGATTTACATGGTTGATGATTTGTTCGACCTCCCGACGGTCCATGCCTGGGGTGGTATTAATGGTCATATGATTGGTGATGTTACGGTTGTTGGCCGTTGAGATAGCACCCGGCGCCATGGCCGGTTGATAGTTCTGCACCGCCGCTCCCTCTATTAACCCGCTCGACGCCAGATCGTTTTGCACGGTCTTGATTTGTTCATCATCCAATTCCGGCTGATTGCCGCTCAACAGGCCGAGAGCTTTCAACAGCCGTATCACGCCGTTGCTGAGCTTGGCGAGCATGGCAGTCGGCCAAGTCAAGTATGCCGTTAGGGCTTCGCCGAACGCCTTGCCATAGCCGGCGGCGTTGTTTAACCCTTCTTGCGTCATCTGGATCGGCGCCAGCAGTTCCAGCAGCGCGTTAAAGCCTTGTTTGACCAGGTCAATCACCCATTCGAACACTTCCAGCATCGGGGCGAAACTTTTGACGATCGGTGAGATGGCGGCGGCAAAACCGCTGGCTACCCCACCCATAAACGCGCTGATCGGCTCCCAGTACTTATAGATCAAGGCGGCGCCGCCGATGATCGCCGCGACGACGGCTGCAATCGGCAGACTGAGCGCGGTGAACGCGCCGGCGATAATGCCCCCCACGGACGTGAATACCGTCCCCAACAGGCCCGCGCCGGCCATCAACATGCTGATGGCGCTCAACGCCGGAGCGATGAAGACGCCGATGGATGACAGCCCACTGACCAAGGCGGTAATGGCGATGCCGACGGTCATCAACGTGTTGGCCAGTTCAGGGTTGGCTTGCGTCCACTGTCCGAGCCTGATCAGCCAGCCGGCGGCGGCTTGCGTCAGTTGCCGCAAAGCGGTATTTTGCCCATCGAACAGGCCGATGCGCAGGCTATCCCATGAGGCGAACAGTTTTTTAATATCGCCATCCAGGTTGTCGCCTCTGACGGTTACCAGCATCTGAGCGGCGCCGTCGACGCTGCCGAGGCTGCGCCCCTGAGGCGCCAACTGCGCAGCGGTTTGTTCCAGACCCAGGCCATCGCGCTTCGCCGCGGGCGCTGCCGTGCGCAGTTGGGTCTCTAGCTCGCTCAGACTCAGTTGATAACGGTTGCCGGCTTTGGTCAGCACATCAGCGATATTGCCTGCTTGAGCAACGGGCAGCTGAAAGGTACTTTGGATCCCTGTCAGCGCTTTTACCGCCTCCTCAATGCTGCTGCCGCTGGCATTGGCCAGGTTCAGCGCCGCCGGCGCCGCGGTCAGCACCTCCTGCGCATTGTAGCCGGCGCTTGCCAGTGCGCTTTGCGCTTGAACGACCTCTTGTGCGGATTGTCCTTCGGCGGCCATGCCGGTTGCCTGCCGGCGCAAACCGGTCAGATGCGGATCGCCATTATCCAATCCCAACTGTGCCTGTACGCCCGACATCTGTTGCTCGAACTTCATGCCCGGCGTAAACAGCGTCTTCCCCGCGCCAAAAATTTTACCTGCCGTTTCCGCGCTTTGTGCGCTGAATGCGCGGAGCTTGCCAATTTTTTCCTGGCGATTTTGGTCATCGCCAAGCACTTCCTGGCGTCTGTTTTGGCGCAGATCCTGGCGTATGCCACGCTGATGGTTAAGGATGCCTTGCGTCACGTCTGCTTTCTTCTGGGATTTGCGCTGGGCAAGAGGCAAATCGGCGGTATCCACCTCTCTTGCCTGTAATTGCCGTTCCAGGCGCTGTTGACTGCGCGATGTGAGGGTTTTTCGCGCGCTTTGCACTACGTAATTGAGGTTCGCCTGCTGCGCCGTCGCGATATCCTCCGGGGAAGAGAGAAATGCGGGCAAGCTTGCGCGGATATGTCGAATCTCATCCAGTTTGCGAAGCGCGTTCGCTTGCGCCGCTTTGACCTTCAACAATTCGGCGAGTTGAGATTGATTTTTCCGCTCGGTTTTGAGCTTCTGACGAAATTCGCGGACGGTATTGTCCGCGTTTTTCAACGCTTCTTTGCTGTCGGTATCACTCATCTTTATTTACTCCGCTACGTTGCAGCGCTCTGTGGCGCCAGCCGATCAGCTCGGCCAGCGTCATGTCGTTCATTTCCGAAGGCGGCCAGTGAAAAATCACCGCGATATCCGCCATCAGGTCATCCACTGTCAGAGCGGGATCGACAGTTACTCTGCCGATGTCGGCGACAAAAAACCGATCACCTGGCCGGCCAGCGCAATCAGGTCAGGCAGTTCCAGGCGGGCGCACTCTTCCTTGGTCAGGTTTGGGTAAGTGACGCGAGGCAGAATGGTGATCAACGCGTCGACATCGGCGTTGGCCAGCGCGGCCAGGCCGATGCCGCGCAGGCTGCCGGCATTAGGCTTGGTCACTTGCACGCGGGTGATTTCGCTGTCGCCGCGTTTAATCGGGGCGCTCAGGACGACGGTGTTTTCCGGGGATGCATTCAGTTCCATAGGGGTATCCAGTTCTCAGTCGGGGAAAGAGGGCCAGCGCAGAGGCTGGCCGTCGAGGTGAAAAATTACAGGCCGATGGCGCGGCGGTGCGCCGCCAGCAGGTCCACGCCGTCCACTTTTTCGATCATGTTGACGGTATCGATCTCGATCAGCTCTTTGCCGTCGATGCTCAGCTTGAAGTAGGTGCAGTCGGTGGAGACTTTGGTTTCGGTATCTTCGCCCTGCTTGAAGTCACCGCTGTCGATCTCTTTATGACGGCCGCGCATCACCACTTCGAGCGCGGAGACTTCGCCGGTGTCGTCGCGCTGGAAAGAGCCGGTGAAACGTAGCGGCACCGCATCGATCCGGCCCCATTGCTTGAGCACCAGTTCGTCAATGCCGCCCATGGTCCATTCCACCACCAGTGCATCGTCGTCCAGGCCGAAGTCCACCGACGCCGCACCGCTCATGCCGCCGCCGCGGAATTTTTCTAGCTTGCGGGTCAGTTTCGGCAGCGTCATGGCGGAAACCACGCCCATGTAGTTGAAGCCGTCGTTAAACAGGTTCAGGTATTTCAGTTTTTTTGGCAGTGCCATGGTTCAGTCTCCTTAGCTGTTCACGGACGCGGCGAAGTTCGCCAGGTAACGATCGGTAATGCGCTGACGGAGGGTCAGATCCTCCAGCGGCGGCACCGGGGTGTAGTCGTAATCGATAAACAGCTTGCCGGCCTTCAGGGTCTCTTTGTCGTTGGCGCTTTCGTCATACCAGCAGTCGCCGTCGATGATCAGACCGGCGGACTTCAGCTCGCGGAACTTGGCCTTGATGCCGTCGATCATGTCGCGGATCAGGGTTGGGGTAAGCGGACGGTCAACCGCCCACAGATGGGCTTCGGCCAGGGTGTCGGCCAATACCTGCGCGGTGCGGGTGTAGTTTTCAAACTGGAACAGCGGCTCGTCGGAGCAGGTGCGAGAGCCCCAGAACTTGAAGCCGTCCTTGCGGATCAGGGTGGTGACGCAGCCTTCGTTCAGCAGATCGGCGTCGGTGCCAGCGGTCTGCAGATCCCAAAACACGCTGGCCGAGATGCCGCTCACGCCGTTGACGCCGACGTTGGACAGGGTTTTGTGCCAGCCGGTCTCCTGGTCGATCTTGGCGCGCAGCCCCAGTGCGCGGGCCGTGGCGAAGGCGATGTCGCTGCTGTTGGTGGTGGTGTTCCAGTTGATGAAGTCCGGCCAAATCAGCATCAGCTCGCGCTGGCTGAAGTTGGCGCGGTATTTGATGGCGTCGGAAACGGTCTTGCAACCGTAGGCGCTGATATAACCGAAGGCGCGCAGCTGTTGGCAGATGCCGGCCAGCGCGGTCGCCACCTCCTGGTTGTCATGGCCCGGTACGCCCAGAATGCGCGGCTTCACGCCCAGTTCGGCTTGGGCGGCCAGCAGCGCTTTCATGCCGGTGTACTTACCGTTTTCATCGGCGCCGCCAATGATATTGGAGGTGGTTTCGGCTTCGTCTTTCCCTTCCGCCACGCGTACCACGACGGTCACCGGCTTAGCCTGCTCGGCGATCGCCAGCAGCGAACGCGCCAGGGTGCCTTTTTTACCGGCTTTGCCGCTGGCGGCCAGCACGTCGGTGATCAGCACCGGGGTGTTGAGAGGGAACAGGGTTGCATCGGCATCTTCTGCGGTACAAACCATGCCGATAATGGCCGTCGAGACGGTGGAAATTACGCGGGTGCCTTCGTTGATTTCGAGGACACGCACGCCGTGGTGATAGTCACCCATAGCATTACTCCGTTTGTGGTTGGTGATAACAGAATGCCTGTCACCCTGCGGCGCCGCATCTCATTCGAGGTGTAGGAGAACTGATACAACAGCAGGAAAAATAAAGAAAAAAAACGCCCCTGATGGGGCGTTGAACGGAGTTATTGCGGCGGTTGCGGCCAGTCGATGTCGGGGGCGTCTTTGGGATCGACCCGATTAAGCAACACGCGGTAGGTTTTCCAGCGAGTCAGCAGCCTCTGTTCCGCTTCGCTCATCATGCCCAGGTCGGCGGCGTCGTTGAGCGTTTCTATCTGCAACGAACTGTGCTTAATCAGCTCCTGTCTTTTATTGGCGGCTTGCTGGTGCAATTCTGCTTCTGAATATTCCCTGAACTTGATTTTTGCTCCGTCAAATAGCCAGCGTCCGTTTATATCTACGCCATCAGGCAGACTCTCTACCTCCGCCACGCTCATATTTTCCGGGAAAAATCCGGAAACGTCATAATGGCCTTCGGCATTAGGTTTCGTGGTGATGGAGCGAATAATCCCCTCTTTGTCATACATCAGTTTTACCGTCTCAGGACGAAAGTTTTTTTGACACTCATACCAGTCGTCACCGGCGTCGGATTTTAAAAATAAGACACCGTGCGAGGCGGCCAACTGCTTTTGCTCTGCCGTTTCCGGCGCGACGAGAGTAAAGTTCTTTATGTTATTCATCATTAAACGCTCCAGACGGTAACCCAATTACCATTAATGTGCTTTTGCAGCGGCCGACGGAAAATCACGTCGATGTATTCATCCACGTTGTTGTTTGCTGCACCGGTCAGGACATAACCCGCACTGTCCAAATAACCGGGACCTCGCCAGGTAGCGATACTTTCCACATTACCCAGACGAACATCGCGCACAAAGTTTTGGTTGAGATAGTTGCTTAAATAGCCACCCCAAATGCTGCCGTTGATATTGCCGTCATTAAAGTAGGTTGCTTCACCTAACATCAAGCGTGGCCAAGGGCCATTGCTGCGAATGTCGCCTTGATGACCAAATTGGAACCAGCCATCAGAGCCGCCAGAGGAAACATGCATTGCGCCAAATGCGCGCTTGCCTGTCTCCTCATAGAAATAATGATCAATATACTGGTTACCAGCACCTTGTATGCGCAGCCCTTGAGTATTCCGATTACCACTGGCTTCGGTTATTACCCCTTTTTTAGTAATGAAATCTTGGCCATTGATATAAAGTGTTCTGTCAACGTAGGCATCTAAGCCAACGGTGAGGTTTTCATTGGCCCGAACGTTTTTTGCTCCCAGACTTAATTGGCCTTGGCTGTCATTAATGATGCGAACGTCATAATCCGCGTTGGTATTGCCATAATGGAAATCAATATAGGGCGCGGTGCCGAATAACTCGATGCCGCCCTTGGTAGTTAATGACCCCGTCACCGTGGCGTAGGGGGTGGTCAATCCCGATTTTGTTTCAATTGAACCGTTGACCGTTAAAGCGCCGCTAATGGTATCGCCGCTCTGTTTGACGAACTTGCCGTCGGCCTCTGCCTTGGTGTAGGCACCGACGTCGGTGGCCGTCGGTTTAAAACCTGTGGTGTAGATACGATACCAGTTCAACGGTTTGTCAGGGGTCGTGGACGTGCCGATGTAAGACCATCCGTTCGTCTGGATCGCCAGATAGCCGCTGGAGGGGCCGCCGTCGCACGGCAGGTTCAAGACGCCATAAACGCCGCCGCCCGGCGCGTTTTTCGATGTGCCGTTAACTCGATAAATTTCACCAAGGTTGCTCAAGGTATCTTCGCGATGTTTGGGGCCGTCTCCTAAACCAAAGGCGCCCACTTCCATCAGGTTGGTTTTTTGCGTGCCGACGTTGCGTGTGGCGGCAGTGCCCAGTTCAAGGTTGCCGCGCGCCGCGGATTTATTTGGCAGATCTTTCAGGTTCGCGGCGATCTTCAGCGAAGCGTCGTTAACCGCTTTCACCGCTTTTGGGGTGGCGGCCAGGGTTTCGCTGGCGCTGTTGCTGTCGTTGCTCAGCTGGGTGAAACCCTTGGCCAGCAAGGTGGCGTCCGGATGATTGCGCGAGCGGGCATGTTCGGCGATGGCTGCATTCAGCGTATCGCGCGACACCAGCAAGGCGGTTTTGTCCGCGACGATCGTCGCGTTGGCGTCGCCCTTGACCAGCAGCACCATGCGCACGACCTGGGTGCGGCCGGCGCCTTCGGCCAGCAGCGGCTTGTAGGTGTCGGGCGTATTGGCGACCGCCACCAGCACGCCGTTTTTGTCATACAACCCCAACTCGCGGATCCACCAGCCGCCAACGTCCTCTGGGATGACCTGTTCGGCGATCACCTGATTACTACTGCCGGCGTCTACCTGCAGCGAATTCAATATGGCGCGTCGTTTTTCGTTCACCAGCTTGGTCTGGCTTTCGCTCGGTTGCGTTGCCGTACCGCCGCCGTCGCCGATCGCCATATGGGTGATTTCCAGTTTTTGGCCGGTTGCTGCGGCGTTAGCCAGCAGCGCTTTGCCCTGATCGGTGAGCAGGGCGCGGTATTTTGCTGTCATGGTGTGGTTCTCTTCTGTTTGCCGGCTGGATAAGTAAGGCCGTTTTTGTACATCACATACAGACTCAATCCGCGCAGGATCTCGCCTGACCAAAAGCCGAAGAACATGCCGTTATCGGTGCCGGGACGCGGTGCGGGCGACCAGCCGCCGTCCATCACGTCGCCGGCGGTGAGGTAGTGTCTCTGCAACTCCGTAACGCATTGTTCAATAAAGTGTTCGATGCCATCTACTTCGCTACCGGCCATTTTTGCCAGCACGGCACCAGCCAGCCACAGGCCGCACATGTGGCCGGTAAAGTCCTGCGCATCGGGCTGCGGCAGACCGGTCATCGGGAAATCGGTCGGTGTGACGCCGCCGGCGTCGTTGGTGAAATCGATCAGCCAGCGCAGCCAGTTCTCGACATATTCCACCAGCTTGAGCGGCGGCGTTTTGTTCGCCTGCCGTAACTCGCACCAGGCGCGGGCGGCGCCGAAGAAGGCGCGTGGCTGATAGCCGGACCAGGCGGTGCCGTCACCCCAGTGGAACATGGTCCAGGTATCCGCCGGGCCGTAACTCAGATTGTCCCAACGATTCCAGATATAGGCCGATGCGCCGGGGCCCAGCACGCCGAACTGCCGTTGGTACCATTGCTGTGACTGCCACAAAAACTCGGCCATGTTGCTGAGCATCACCCCGTCGGGATCGGCGGCGGCGTGCACGAAAATGAACGGGTACTGGTACCCCGGATAAGGCATGCCGTGCCAGCCATCGAACTGTTGGCTGTCTGCCTGACTGATGTTGGAGAACGGAATCACGCCCGGCGTACAGAACAGGCCATCGCGGCGGTGATCCTGCAGGGTGCAATCTCCCAACAGCGCGGTATACGGATGCTCTGCCTGCAGCGTGATGCGATAGCGGATGGTGTAGCCGTCGTCGGCGTTGAATGTCGGTGGAATGTCGTTCAGCACGTAGTAGCTGAACGTGGCATCCGGCACGTTGCCGTCCTGCAGGATGGTCACCTGTTTAACGCGGTTGAAGCGAGGTGCGGCCGGTTTGGGCTCGGTATCCTGGTGGTCCGGCTGATAGCCGCTCAGCGTTGCCGCCTGCGGGGCGAAGGTCGCGGTTTGCCATTTGCCGCCGGTGGCGGGCAGCATCCAATACCAGCGCCATTTGTCGTCATCCTCAAGCCGCAGGTTGAAGTCGGCGTCCGCACGATAGACCAGCTGCGTGACGGGGAAGCTTTCCTCTGCGGTCAGCCAGGCGCCGATCACCATGCCGGCGTCGTCATTGGGGAAACGGGCGCGGATCACCGCCGCGCTGCGGCTGTCATATACCTGTTCCTCAAAGCGACTGTCGATCGCGCAACCGCCGTAGTCGGTCACTGCGCGCAGATCGGCCAGCAGATAGTCGCTGCCGTCTTCTTTCGTCAGCGCCGCCAGGCTGCTGAGCGCGATGTCGTAAGTTTTGACTTGGGCGTGGCTCGATTGAGGCAGGCCGATACCCCATTCCGTAGCGTTCGCCGGGCTTTTTTCCGGTGCGATAGACAGCTGCACTTTGCATGAGATGGGCTGATTTTGGTCGTCAACGCCGCCAAAACAGGTGCGGATTTTTGACTGTCGGTTGACGCGGAACCAGATCGCCTTCTGCTCGAGCGATTGTTGCGAAGCCGCCTCCTTGCGAATAGTGATCATGCCTTCCGCGTTGCGGCCGTAGTTCACCGACGCGCCGGATGGGTATGACCAGTCGTAGGAGATACCGTCGGTAAACGGCGTCTTGGCGCTGCGGCTTTGGCGAAAGAACTTATCCTGCGCATCGATATTGGTATATTCCATGGCGGTGAATTCAACGCTTTTCCAGGCGTTGAAATAGCGCTGTTCACCGGTGATTTCATGCAGCAGATAGCAGGCGTCGGCAAACCACAGCTCGGCATCGGCCGCATTGCCCATGGCGCTGTGCGGCACCGGCACATGCAGCGGGCGGTTATGCTGGATCTGATTGCGCGCAATCATCACGCCGCCGTGTTCGGGCGGTTGACGATTGGCGAAGTTCAGCTTGTGATTGCCACCGAGCGTGGCGTCTTTCAACTGCACCGTACCGAATTGTTCAGCGGGCAGCCCCTTGGCCAGGATCTCGCCGTCGGCGTCGATCTGATAACCCTGCCAGTTGATGATCCAGGCCACGTCATAGCGTTTACCGTCGCTGTTCCAGTCGATTTCACCGGCGGCGTTAACCGCGCGTACCTGGGCGTTGACGGCATCCCAGGCCAGCGCGCCGTCAAAGGCGAAGGTGGCGATATCGAGGTATTCCCCCCAGTAAGGGGCGCCGTGAGGGATCTGCGTTCGGCCCTGGTTAAAGGTCAGCGGAATGCCTTTGAAGCCGCTATGGGTCGGATCCTTCGGATCGACAGGCCAATTGGCGGGCACCGGCTCTTTGGCGTTGACGATCCAGTTGGCGATCCAACGCTGGGGGCTGGCGGGGATCGGCGCGCCGTCGTAAAAGTAGGTCACATAGGCGTCAAAACAGGCGATGGCCTGATCCAAATACTTCTGTTCTCCGGTCGCCAGATACGCATGGGCATAGCCGAGGATCTGCAAAGATTGGCCTTCGGTGGTGGCGTCGTTCGGCAGCCCCGCCATGCGTGACAGCTCGCGTTCATGGCGTGAGTCGGCCAAGACATGTTCGTCGTTGAGCACGAAATGTTGCTGGGTCGAATCCAGCGTGGTGCCGGTGTTGCGCTGCAAGAATTGGTAATGCCCTTCCAGCATTTGCCGGGCGAGGTTGTCATAGTCGGGATACACGATTGTGAGTTCTCCATCATATTGGCCGCCGGCGACGTTGATCGCGCCGGAAGCTTCGAGGTTCAATGCCAGACCGGTCAGATGGCGGCTGACCGGCTTGGCGTCGGCGATCATTCGCTCCATTTCCAGGTACATTTCTTCGGTGATGCCGTTCTCCAGCACACCGATATCCAGTGAGAAGGTGCCCGGCTCGCCGTCGGTTTCCCACCACTCGCGCAGTTTGATCAGATAACCCAACGGTTCGACCACGCGGCGAATAGCGCCGATGGTGCCCTTATGGCGGTGGACGAAGAAAGCGGCGGCCACGACGCTGCGTTTGGCGTCTTCCGTCCAGGCTTCATCCCAATGGTCGACCGAGAAGGCCCAGGCCAGGTAAGGCAACAGGTTGACCGGGCAGGTGGCCGGGTCCCACAGTTCGCGCAGCGGCACCGGCATGGTGGCCAGTTCGGCGCAGGCGGCTGCGGCGGCGACTTCCAGTGGGGAAGAGCCGGCCGGCAGCAGACGATCACTCATCGGAACCTCCCACCGTCAAACGATAAGAGGCGCAGTGCGACGCCTGCGTTTTGTCCAACACGATGTCGGCCCGCGGCGTCTTCAACTCAACGCGCTGCACGCCTTCGGCATGCAGCGCGGCGTAGATGGCTGACAAGCGAATATCGCGACCTAAACGGTGCTGGGCGCTGATGTAAGCTTTCAGCTTGGCTTCGGCGGCGCGGCGAATCGGTTCGGCCTCGGGACCGGGGTAGAGGTACAGTACGGCATCGATGTTGTAGCTGACGATGTTGGCGGAGCGGACGGTGACGCGATCCGCCACCGGACGCACGTCCTCATCGTTCAACGCTTTGTCGACGATCGCCACCAGCTCTGCGCTGGCGGTGCCGTCCCCTTCGCGTGACAGCACGGAGATCAACACGTTGGCCGGACTGGGGCTGGTAGCGGA
The DNA here is from genome assembly GCF_001902635.1 of Serratia marcescens. Taxonomy (GTDB): domain Bacteria; phylum Pseudomonadota; class Gammaproteobacteria; order Enterobacterales; family Enterobacteriaceae; genus Serratia; species Serratia marcescens_F. The sequence goes on from NZ_MJAO01000005.1 coordinate 247,060, forward strand.
AACGTCGGCGACCCGGCCATCGGCGGAGCGGCCGTGATACTCGTAAGAGCCGCTGGAGCCCGCCACGCTCAAACCTTCAAACGCCTGCTGGATCCGCACGCGGAAATCGCTGTCCGACTCCATGACCGCCGGCAACGGCGGGATGACGCTGTTATCCGGTTGCTGCACCACCAGGCGTTGCACCCGGAAGTTGGCGCCCAGTTGATCGAGGTCGCTGCCGCCGGCGTAACCGAGCATCACGGCCTGCGCGGCTTCGTTAACGCGTTGGCGCAACAGCAGTTCGCGGTAAGCATTTTCCTGCAACAGTTTGACGATCGGCTCCGACTCCAGCGCCAACGTGCGTGCGATGGCTTCACGTTGTGTTTCCGGGTAAAGGGAAATCAGCGTGGCCTTGCGATCGGCCAGCAGCGATTCGTAATCGAGAGGATCCACCACCGTCGGGGCGGGTAATAAACTCAGGTCAATGGTTGCCATGGTGTCAGCTCACTGAAACAGAAAGGGAAAAGGAATCCGGCGTATCCGTGCGCTTGCCGGTGATGTCGACCACCATTTTTCCGTCAAAGGTGGTGTTGCAGCTGATGCCCGTCAGCCGAATGCGCGGCTCCCACTGCAGCAGCGCGCTGTAGCAGGCGGCCATCATCTGCAAGCGCAAGGCGTCGTTTTGCGGTTGGTCGAGCAGTTCAGACAGTAAAGAACCGTAGCCGCGGCGCATCGCGCGTGAGCCGATGGGGGTGATCAGGATGTCGCTCACCGACTGGCGAATGTGCTCAAGGTCGGCGATGGCGCGGCCGTTACCGCGGTTCATGCCAAGATATTTCGCGTTGTTCATGCTGGTTTGTCCGTTTGGCCTCCGCCGTTTTGCACGCCGCCGTGGGTGTGGGTATGCACCACAATGCCGTTAGAATTGATGCTGCCGCCGGTGTGATTGAGATCGCCGGTCATCGAACCGCCCTGACGGATGGCGATGGTGCCGGTAGTAAGCTGCTGGGTGCACTCCACTTCGGGGGCATCCAGCGTGATTTTTCCGCTGGCGATGCAGGTGATGTTTGGCGCCGTCAGCGTGATCCGCTCGCTGGCTTCGACCATGGCGCTTTTAATGCCAATGGCCTTCAGCGAACCGGTGGCCGGTTCGTATTCGATTACCGCGCCGTCAGGAAAAGCGATATGCGCCGCCTGTGCTGAGGCCGACGGTGCGGGGTGAGCATCGGAAAACACGCCGGGCAGCACGAAGGCGGTATCAAGTTCACCGCCTAGTGACAGCACCAACACTTGTTCACCGATGCTGGGGGCCCACCAGCTGCGCGCATCGCCGGCTCGCCCAGCCAACCAGTTAAGCCAGTCGGTAAGATTGCCGCCGGTGGCGACGCGACAGCGCCCGCGTTCGAGATCGAGCTCGCTGACGGTGCCGATACGTATCAGGTTGCGCACCAGGCGCTGAATATCGAAGTTGTCTGTGTTCATGTCTCAAGAATGCCGCTGGATGAAAGGGGGGACAACGCGGCGGCGTTTGGCTGCCGCCAGCACAACCGAAGCCACCGTGAGGAGCTAAGGTTGTCGAAATTCGCTGAGCAACTCACCGTGCAAATAAACCTGCGTGAAGCGAACGACATTCTCCGGTTCGGGCGGTTCAGCCAGCGGCGTGATATGCAATGCGCCATCGCGTTGTTCCACCAGGATTCGTTCGGTGAGTTGAAGCTGTAATGTCAGCTGGCCCGCAGTGTCGATATCGCGTTGAAACGCAAAATCATGTTGGCGTTTTTCCGGATTGGCGAGGAGATCGGGTTGGTGGTTGCGTAGCCAGGCCAGCACGGTGACTATGACCCGATCGTCGTCGGTAGACGGCCCATCCAGTGCCAGATTAAGCTGATAGCGGTATTCGAAGGACAGCGAGGCGGCGAGCGTTGAGACCACGCGGCCATTAGCGATGCTCAGGCGTAGCCGCTCGGGATTTTGCTGCAACGCGGGGACTGCCTTGAGCAGGGCTGCGCGCAGCTGTTCGGGTTTTAACATGATGTATCTCCTGAAAGGGAACCTGTTTGAGTGGGAATGTGTTGAAACACGATCAGCGCGGGATGGCGCTCAGGCATAGCGCGCGTTCGGCCGCGCGGCGGCGCTCCAGGCCTTTGCTGATGACGCCGTTGACGTAAACCCAGCGCGGCAGCTGCTCGCAAGCCGCCTGCCACTGCCGGTGCTTGATGAAATGGGCCAGCGTTGAATTGCAGGCGGCGCTGACGCCGACGTTGAAAGCGAAAGCGCTGACGGCGTCGTAAACCGGTTGCGGCATTTCGACGTCCATACAGCGTGCGATGCCGCGCTCTACGGTGTGCACGTCGTCGATCAAACTGGCGGCCGCCTGGCGTTCGCTGATGACGACGCCCGGCTTCACGCCGGCGGTGTGCCCGATGCCGTTGGTCCAGACGCCGGCGCTGCATTGATAGGGCGACAGCTGGCAGCCTTCGAAATCGGCGATCAGGCGTAAACCTTGCTCAGAAGTCTTCAGCGTATTGAACTGCGGCAGCAGAGCGGCGAGCGCTAAAATAGCCGCCACGTTGCAGCGTTTAGCGAGTGAGTTCATCGTAGACTCCGCGTTTCAGGCCGTTTTTTTTTAGCGACTTCAGCAGTTGGTAGCTTTTACGCCGGTAGTACCAATTCACCGCGAAGGTGCCGACGCCGACCGCTGCGCCGACCAGGATGGCGATATCCTGTGCAGAGTGCCTGCCTAGCCAGGCCAGGCAGGCCGCCACGAGATAGGCGAGGGTTGAAGTGAGTTTCTCCATCGCTTAATCCCACAATTTAATGGTTTCTCGTTGGACGGCTACGGACAGATCCGGCAATTCAACCGGTTGACCGTGCGGTAGCACGGGGCCCAGATCGGCCAGGCCGCGGTTGGCCTGGTAGACTTGTTCCACCTGGCGTTGCGTGCTGCCGTAGTAGCGCCAGCAGATCGCGTCAATGGTGTCACCTTGTTGTGCATAAATTTTCATCATTACCATCCTGCGATAGCGTTGGGAGAAGGAGGCTTTGGCCCCGGATGTCTTCAGTTTCCCGCGCGCGGGAGGGAAGGGGCAACGTGATGGGGTTGTGGATGCGATGGCACAACCGAGAAGAAAAAATGCCGTCGAGGAAAACAAAAACCCCCGCCGGTGGCGAGGGTTGAAAAAGTTTGGCTGGGGAGATTAGCGGGGCGGCTGTTCGTCAGCGGGATAAAATATTTCTTGATAATCATTGTGCGGCAGCACCTGGCCGGCCAGATCGGAGATCAGCGACATGGCGATCAGAAACTCGGAGGCGCTGCATTGTGCAGCCTGTGAAACATCGGCGATGAACTGGATGCGGGACAGTGTTACTTGTTGTTTATCCATAATTTCCACTGTTTTTGCCCTCTCTTCAATATACTGTGTATTTATACAGTATTAAGCAAAACGCTAAAGGCGTCAATGGTTAGACTTATCATTTGTGCAGTAAAAATACGGCCAATCATTGATTAGCGGAAATTGTACGAGAGGGCAGTCAACACGGATTTTTCCGCCGCGGGCGATGTGGCCATCGGCCTGGCGTTCGCGTTAAAGCATCAATGCCTGACGCTCCTGCGCCATATCAATAGTCTCTGCCATAACATTTTCCTGGGATTGAGAAAGGTGAGTTTGGGCCGAGCGATGCCTGGCGGGTTGCGCGCCAGTTTTATTCGGTCGGTTATTATTTCTGGGTTAACAGACAGTCTGTTTCACTGATATAGCGCGGCAACGATTGACTGAGCGAGCTGAGCTCATTGAGTGCCGCGACGATTTGCCGCCGTTCGGCATAACCCATTTCATGAAACTTTAACCAGACATGGCGTTCGGTCAGCCCGGCGTGAAAGCAAAACGTATGACGCAAGTGCAGCGGCGCCGTGTTGTAGACCACTTCGGCATGATTGGTTTGCCGGGCAAACAGTGTGCGGCGGATTTCAGCAATACGCCGCAGGCCGATAGCCCGTTGCTCCTCGCTGGCCAGCAGCATGACAGTCTCCTTACCTGATGGGGAATAATTACTTGCAAAAGCAAGGTTTGGTTAGCCGTCGATTTGGGACGAAATGTTGAGTAAACACGCTGTAAACAAAGTGCTTACGCAAGATTGTCGCCGCTTTACGGTATTTGCATTTTCATCAACCATGTCGCATCATCTTAACTAAAGCGATCGACATGCCGAGTAACGGCGACTTGATGTTACTTTAAGTCGCGAAATGCGACTTGTAAATGCAATTTTTATTTTAATCGGTGATGATATGCGTGAAGAAACGATAAACAACGAGACCTCCGTGGGAGCGGTGATTGAAAGAGTTCTTTCATCTTATGGCGTTGGCACGCAGAAAGAATTGAGTGAAATTCTAGGGATAGCACCGAATAACATCAGCAGCTGGCAGCAGCGCGGTAGCGTTCCTGGCTATGTCATCATCAACTGCGCGCTGACCACGGGAGCCGATCTGGCCTGGCTGATGACAGGAAAACTTGCAAACTCAAAAAGCAATCGCAGGCCTGCATCATCTGCGCAGGGTAAAGTTCTTTACGATCGCGTTTTGGCTTCCGGCGGGAAAGGCGTGTTGCGTCGTATTTTGGATGCTTACGGTTTCAATCTGCAAAAAGAGTTGGGTGACCTGCTGGGCATCTCTTCAGGCACGATGAGCACTTGGGTTCGCCGCAACTATTTTCCAGGCGATATCGTGGTGACCTGCGCTTTGGATACAGGGGTATCACTGCTATGGCTGGCGACGGGGCAGGGAGAGATGTGGGGCGAAGCCACACCGGCGGCGCCAGTGGCCGGCGCCTGCACGTTACCGAAATATCGCTTGCTTGCCGGGCAGTTGAAAGAGGCAGGTCAGTGGTCGGCAGACAGTTCTTTGATCCCTGACGGCGTGGTTCAGCCGGCTTACGTCGATGGTGGGCGTGTATCCTGGCTAGTGGATCTGGCCGTTACGCATATCGCCAATGGCCGCTGGCTGGTGGATATCGACGGTAACCTGGACGTTTACGACATTGCGCGTCTACCGGGTAACCAAGTGCGCGTTAGCGGCGGCAACGTCGATTTTCAGTGTTCTCCTGATGCGCTGAAAGCGCTGGGCATGGTTTGGTTAACGTTGACGCCGCAGGCATAAAAAAGCCCATCGATGATGGGCTTCGAGAAATCATGGGTGGGGAGATTACAGGCCGTAGACCAGCGTGACCGAAGTGGTGGTGTCGGTGTTCTTCGGTGCCGAGGCCGGTGGTTTGCTGTTGTAGGTTACGGTGTAAGCCACGCGCAGTGAGAAGCGATCGTTGATCGCCACGTTCAATGCGCTTTCCGAGTTCAGCGTGGTTTCTTCGTTCGCCAGTGCGGAGATGCCCTGAATGAACTTGGTGTTGTCGGTCAGCTGATAGGAATAGTTGGCCGCACCGTAGGCCAGGCCTTTGGTCGAGCGGCCGCCGCCGTGATATTCGTCATGGCGCACGCCGGGACCGAATTCCACCCGCAGGTCGCTGAGCGGCCCGTTGAGGATTTGACGGCCGTAACCGCCGGTCAGCGTGGAGCGTGAGTCGTAGCCGTTGAAACGGTCGCTCAGCCAGCTGGCCTGGCCGAACAGGTAGTTGCGATCGGTCAGGTTATAGCGCGTACGGCCACCGGCCTGGTACTTTTCGGACGAGCGCACGTTGGAGGAGGTGGTGTTGTTGGCCGCCCCCCACAGGCTATATGCCGCGTCGGTATTGAACCAGGTCATATTGGTGTTGGCCAACAGGGTGGAGCTTTGCGAGTTGCCGGACTGGGCGTTGTAGCCCGCCTGCACGTTGCCTTCGAACGGTTTCTTGGCGGTGGCCGGATCGTCCATCGCGGTGAAAAGCGTATTGTCGGCAAGGGCTGAAACACTGGTGAAAGTCGTTAAGCAGCAAATATACAGCGGAAAAGCGCGACGAGCGCGAGAAGAGAGCATCTTGGATCCAGTTGTTAAGGGTGGTTATTGTTGATGACGGTCACATTATATCGGTTCACTTCGGCGACAAAAATAGCCGCCATTAGCTTAAGTTTTTAATTTTTATTCCTCATTTATTCGCTTTTCTTCTACTTAAATTCATCGCTTTCGGCGGCATTTCGTGCTGAGTCGGACGGGTATCTACCTCCGCGTGTTTACCTGTGCTTAGGCGGGCGGTGCTTTCTCGCTGTAAAATCAAGTGTACCAATTTGTTTACGATTACTGGGTTTTTCCAGTAAGGCGTACAAGAGCGGAGTGATGGCCTTTGATTTTGCTTATTGTCTTGTATTAATTGTGTTTTTATTGGGCTCATGGGTGTTTTGTTAAAGGTGTTTTCGCTGTGAATGTCGCGGTAATTTTTTATTTACGGAAATTGGATTGAAAACTTTACATCACGTGATAAGGTAGACGCCTGAAACGCTCAATGTTCCATTTCAACGCATAACGCCAAACGACAGGAATAGCACCATGCAAAAAGACGCGCTCAATAACGTACACATCAGTGCAGAACAGGTTCTCATCACGCCGGAGGAGCTGAAGAACCAGTTCCCGCTTAGCGCCGACGACGAAAATGAAATCGCCACCGCGCGCAATACCATCGCCAACATTTTGCAGGGGCGCGATCATCGCCTGTTGGTGGTGTGCGGGCCTTGTTCGATCCACGATCCAGACGCGGCGCTGGATTACGCCCGTCGTTTGAAAACTCTGGCGGCTGACTTGAGCGATCAGCTGTATATCGTTATGCGCGTCTATTTTGAAAAACCCAGAACCACTGTCGGCTGGAAAGGTTTGATCAACGATCCATACATGGACGGTTCGTTTGACGTTGAAGCAGGCTTGCATATCGCGCGTCGCCTGTTGCTGGATCTGGTGGGCATGGGCTTGCCGCTGGCTACCGAGGCGTTGGATCCAAACAGCCCGCAGTACCTGGGAGACTTGTTCAGCTGGTCGGCGATCGGCGCGCGTACCACTGAATCGCAGACCCACCGCGAAATGGCTTCCGGCCTGTCGATGCCGGTCGGCTTCAAAAATGGCACCGACGGCAGTTTGGGTACCGCCATCAACGCCATGCGCGCCGCCGCCATGCCACACCGTTTCGTCGGCATCAATCAGGCGGGCCAGGTTTGCCTACTGCAGACGCAGGGCAACCCTGACGGGCACGTGATCCTGCGCGGCGGAAAAACCCCGAACTACAGCGCCGAGCACGTTGCGGCCTGTGAAAAACAGATGCTCGAGGCGGGACTCCATCCGTCCTTGATGATAGATTGCAGCCATGGCAACTCGAATAAAGACTATCGCCGTCAGCCGGCGGTTGCCGAATCCGTGGTGGAGCAGATCAAAGCAGGCAACCGTTCGATCACCGGCATTATGCTGGAGAGCCATCTGCATGAGGGCAATCAGTCTTCCGAACAGCCGCGTGCGGACATGCGCTACGGTGTGTCCGTCACCGACGCCTGCATCAACTGGGAGAGTACGGAAGTCCTGCTGCGTCATATGCATCAGGAACTCGGCGCTGCGCTGACGGCACGCACGGGAGAAAAGTAAGTTATGGTGGCAGAACTGACCGCGCTGCGCGATCAAATCGACGAGGTGGATAAAGCGCTGCTGGATCTGCTGGCGAAACGCCTGCATCTGGTCGCGGAAGTGGGCGAGGTGAAAAGCCGTCACGGTCTGCCGGTTTATGTGCCGGAGCGTGAGGCGGCGATGCTGGCCTCGCGCCGCCAGGAGGCGGAAAGCCTCGGCGTGCCGCCGGATCTGATCGAAGACGTCCTGCGCCGCGTGATGCGCGAGTCTTACGTCAGCGAGAACGACAAAGGTTTTAAAACCCTGTGCCCGCAGCTGCGGCCGATCGTCATCATCGGCGGCAACGGCCAGATGGGCCGGCTGTTCAATCGGCTGCTGACGCTGTCCGGTTATCAGGTAAAGGTTCTGGATCAGGAAGACTGGCCGCAGGCAGAAAGCCTGCTGGCAGACGCCGGCATGGTGATCGTCAGCGTGCCGATCCACGTGACCGAGCAGGTGATAAACCGCCTGCCGCCGCTGCCCGCCGACTGCATTCTGGTGGATTTGGCGTCGGTGAAGAACCGTCCGCTGCAGGCGATGATGGCGGCGCACAGTGGCCCGGTGGTCGGCCTGCACCCGATGTTTGGCCCGGACGTGGGCAGCGTGGCCAAGCAGGTGGTGGTCTACTGCGACGGCCGCCAGCCGGAGGCTTACCAGTGGCTGCTTGAGCAGCTGCAGGTGTGGGGCGCGCGGCTGCATCGCATCAGCGCGGTGGAGCACGATCAGAACATGGCGTTTATTCAGGCGCTGCGGCACTTCGCCACTTTCGCCTACGGGTTGCACCTGGCGGAAGAGAACGTGCAGCTGGAGCAGTTGCTGGCGCTCTCTTCGCCGATCTATCGCCTGGAGCTGGCGATGGTCGGCCGCCTGTTTGCGCAGGATCCGCAGCTGTATGCCGATATTATCATGTCGTCGGAGGAAAATGTGGCGCTGATCAAGCGTTACTATCAGCGTTTCGGCGAGGCGATAAAGCTATTGGAGCACGGCGACAAACAGGCGTTTATCGCGAGCTTCCGCAAGGTGGAACACTGGTTCGGCGATTACGCCCAGCGTTTCCTGGTGGAGAGCCGCACGCTGTTGCGGCAGGCCAACGACAGCCGGCAGTAAAACGCGGGTGGTAAACATAGAGGGTTCGGCTTGGCCGAACCCT
>NZ_MJAO01000006.1 GCF_001902635.1 Serratia marcescens
CAAAGAGTTAAGCGGGGCATCCGTACCCTTCGATTTTGATGTCCACGCCATGATTTCCTGCGATGACGCGCCCGCACTGGAAAAAACGCTGCACGATCATCTGGAAAGTTACCGCATTAACAGGATTAACTTACGCAAAGAATTTTTCCGGGTAGATCTCAGTAAAATAATTAATGAGGTGGAACGTCACCATGGGCGGGTTGACTATATTGCCGACCCGGCAGCATTACAGTACCTGCAAAGCCAGGAATATGCGGAAAGCGAAGCGGCATAAATAATAACCCTCAGGCTCTGTATGCAAGTCAAATGGATATCTGGTCATGAATGACATTCCCTCCCGTAAAATTAAAACCGGCAGCGACCCGCGCACGCTGCCGGATTATGCTGCTCTGCGCGATGAGCTGAGTAAGCTGTCACATCCGGCGCGTCCGGATGTGAACTGGTGTTATGCCGAAAAACTCTGTCTTTCGTTGTTTGAGCAAAACGGCGTGGAGCTGCAGACGGCAGCCTGGTACACGCTTGCCCGGACTCAACTGGCCGGGCTGTTTGGCCTGAATGAAGGGCTGGCGATACTGGAAGCCCTGATAAGCCATCAGTGGGGGGCGCTCTGGCCGCAGCCGGTACATGCCCGGATGGAAATCCTCAGTGGTCTGAGCCAGCGTATACAACAGCTGATGCGTACGCTCCCCTTGAATTACAGTGACCTCAGTCAGCTTTATCGTGCCGAACAGCAGCTTGCCAGCCTGGGGGCGGTGCTCCAGCGGCTGGAACTCAAACATCTTAGCCAGTTCGATACACTGCGCACCTTGATGCATAACAGTGCTGTTCGGCTGGAAAACAGTGATGGTGTCTCAGGTTCCGGCGCTGCTATTCAGCCCGGTATCGTGCTGCCTGCTGCGACAATGAATGATTCAGGGATATCATCTGAAGCCCACTCTGGTATCCCGATTGCAGAGAAAGACGCACCGGCCAGTCCAGTGAAGTGGGTGTATGTAACGCAACCGGAACACCAGGTTAATGTGGAAGTACTTGCAGCGGTGCCGGCTCCGGCCAAAAAATGGAAATCCTTCGCCGCCGGAATGTGTACTATGCTGGGGATAAGCGTCATCACCATGTGGGGCTGGCAGTATCTTTACCATCCTGATCCACTGCAGACCCAGCTTGCTGCTTCATTGGCTCCGTTCCCTGCACCTCTCTCGTCTGAACAGGTGGGGATGTTGCGTCAGCAAACTCCGTTACCGCAGGACCTTATCGCGCAGACACAGCAGCAGCTTGCCCGACTGGATAAGTTGCCGCCTGACTGGAATCTTGCTTACGCCAGAAAACTTACAGAACAGGCACAGGCTCTGTGGCCGGAACAGAGCAAGCCTCTGGCACAACAGTGGCAGCAACAGCTCAACGCGAGTGCGCTGCCAGCTGAAAAACTGGACGGCTGGCACCAGGGCATGACGAAGCTGCAGCAACTGACCAGCCGGCTGAACGGGCTGGACGAACAGAAGGGAAAATACATGACGGTCAGCGAACTGAAATCCTCTGTCTTTGGCATGATGACTGATTTTGGACAGACTGTACCGACAGAAGAGCAACTTCGACAAATTCAGCACCTGCCCGTCGGTTCCCCTCAGCGTCAGCAGCTTATCAGGCAGCTTGAGCAGCATCTCCGGTCACAGATTTATACGCTGGGACAAATGGAAAACAGCGCACAGGTGAAAGAGGTGCAGCGTGAGTGACCGGTAGCTCACAGAAACCCGTGCTCGTCATGTTGTTGCTCTTGCGGTACCAAACAGCTTTGCAGAGTGCTGTATAGACCTGCTGGACAGGTCCCCTGTACAAGAGAAGATTTGTGAATCTGAAGACAATGGTAGCAGTATTACTCATATTTTGTTTATTTTAGTGAAATTTTAATTGGATTTTTGACTATGTGGCATGATAACGAGACAACTGTCGATTATTTGAATTTTGGTGTTGTTGCTGATGCATGTGCAAGTATGCTGAAGCAGGCTAATGGGGAACCTATTTCTATAGGAGTCTCAGGTGGCTGGGGAGCTGGTAAATCTTCTCTGGTGAAAATGATTGCATCCCGCCTAGAGAGCTCTTCAGTTGAAGGGGCGTTGGTTAAAGAGGGAAATCAAGAAAAGCATTCCTTCGTCGTACTCACTTTCAATCCATGGCTATACCAAGATTTTGAGTCCGCCAGAAGTGCATTGTTACAAATTGTGGGGGACGAGATTGTTCGGCTTACAGATGAAAATAAGACTATCACTGACAAAGTATCTGAATTGTGGCGAAGGATAAATCTTCTCCGAGTCGCTCAATTAAGTGGCGAAGCTGCATTGACTTTAACTACTGGCATTCCTATTGGTTCTCTTGGAAAAACCATTTGTAAATTGGCTGGTTGGTTTGCGTCGGATGACAAATCGAGCAATGGATCATCAGATACAGATAGTCTCGAGCTAAATACCAGTGGTCTTCTAAAACCGAGTGAACCATTCTCGATGCCAGCCCATATTCAGGCATTCAGGGATACTTTAGAGAGTATTCTCGATGAGTTGAAAATTACGCTAGTAATATTTGTGGATGATTTAGACAGATGTTTGCCACAAACAGCAATTTCAACACTTGAATCAATTCGTTTATTACTATTTATTCGCCGTAGCGCTTTCGTTATTGCTGCAGATAATGATTTTATAAAAGCTGCAGTGAAGGTTCACTTTGATGGCGCAGGAATTACGGGCGATGTTGCAACTAACTATTTCGATAAATTAATACAGGTTCCACTCCATGTTCCTCGCCTTGGTTTGAATGAGGCGAAAGCGTATCTGGTGCTTTTGCTGCTTGAGCGAGAGACTAACGCAGGCCATTTTAGCAAGGAAAGGTTCAATCATGCGCTTAGCGTTATCCCTGAGAAACTGCGTAATAGTTGGAAAGGTGAAACAATCAATCAAGAGTTTCTATATGAACTGGTAGAGCATGTTGATGCACTCAAAAGTTTAATGGATTTAGCCCAGGGTCTTGCGGCACTTCTCCATAGTTCTTTAGCAGTGAACGCCAATCCCCGGTTAATGAAAAGATTTTTAAATACCGTTTATCTGCGTGATGCTCTCTCCGCGCCTCAAGGAATAACTTTAGATATAGCAGCACTGGCAAAATGGCATCTCCTTGAAAGGTGCGATGAAAGCCTCGCAGAGGAACTTGCCAGTCGTGTTCATTCGGACAATGATGGTCGGGTACAAGTTTTGGCGGACGCTGAAGCCGCTGCAGCGGGTCAGAGTAGTTTACCTGAGCCTTTTAAGGATACACCATTTACTCAGCAGTGGCTCCAACTCCTGCCAACTCTGGGAACCGAGGATTTGCGCCCACTTCTCCATCTAAGTCGTGACTCTGGAACTCGTGACTTCGGTGATGACAACATGACTCCAGATTCTAGAAAATTGAGAGATGCATTGAAAATTGCAACTAATGGTCATGAATCCTTAGTCGAACTTATGAAGAAAATAGGACCTTCACAGACTGAGTTGGCGATGACTAAGGCGTGGCAGAGTAACAGTGGTTCACGTACCTGGAAGAGTTACAAGGATATTGTAATGCTGATTGAGTGCTGCAAGGTTTACAAGGAAATTGGAAATAAAGCGGTCAGCCTGTTGGAGCAGGCTCCTCTGAAACTTATTGGCCCAGGTTTAATCCCAACTCTTGGTGCTCAGTCATGGGCACAGCAACTTTTGGAACGATGGAAAGATCTTAACGAATTACCAAAGACGACTAGGAAGGCAATTGTGGACCTTGGGAGGGGGCGCTAATGGGAACATCAACCTCTAGTGGGGGAGGGCGCGCAGGCTCACCGTTTGACCCTGAATGGTTAAAACCTGAAAGTGGCACTACAACAGGTGGAGGAGATTCGCCTGATTCACCATCGCAGGAGAATGGTGAAAATGTAATTCCTGATGGCGCAGTCGCCCCTGAACGACGGTTTGGACCTGCTCGTTCGCTACTTGGTGGATACCTGCAAAATGGCAGCCACGACAATTTACGCGGTGCGACAAAAAGCATGGTCTCGAAAGGAATGGGAGGAGCGCGACGAGCTGCCACTACTATGCGAGGCGTTGCCAGCGGTGTCGGTAGTCTTGGTGAGTTCCTGACATCAGTCAGGGATAGAAGCGATCAGCGAGTGATTGATTGGCTTACTCACGTTCGTCAAGAGAATCTTTCGGCAACGGATCTTACTCTTGAAATTTTGAAAGAAGTTATTCCTGAGACAGGAAGCGTTGATGATGAATCTCTCCGTAATGCTGGCGCGGAGGCTATGGCGCAACTCTATGAACTTTATCCGGAAGTGGACATATTCAATCTCACGGATGCGCAAGTAGCTGAAGTCATGGGGTTGACCATTGCGAATGAGATTTGTAATCGAATAGATCTCCAGCTTGGGCAGACTTACGAAAAATTAAAATATGATCCTCTATTAATTCAGGAACGGCGTTCTGATATTCGCGAGTGGGTCGGCGCTAAGGTTAGAGTGGTATTGGAAAAACAAACTACAAAAAACACAACTCCGAAGAGCTTGGCTCAGTCCATTCTCTTCTCTGCCTTAGAGGTATTTTCAGAATGATTAAAGTTATGTGTACTAAAGCAGAACTTATACCAGCGTCGATTCCTGCTGATGTGCGAGTATTCTCCTATTTCAAAGGCGCTAAGCGTGCAGGTGTCGGTACAATTGCGAATCGATGGCATGGTGCATTGAAACGGGGTGGGTTTCGACCTTCAACAGAGATTTGGATTTTGTACAGTTTTGCCTCGCGGTATGTAGCGCGGATCTATCAAGCACTAGAAGAACAAGTGCAGATGGCTGGACCCGGAATATTCAGCTTACGGTTGGATTGTGCGATCCAGATAAATGGCTACCGCTGAAATCCGATCTTGAAGATATGCTAAAAGTTCTGACTGGTGATTATTGGTTATTAAACTTCAATAATGCAGGCATGGAACCTCCTCAAGGAGATGGCGATTTTCTCAGCAATGACTGCGTGTCTTTATTATCGGGTGGACTAGATAGTCTAATAGGTGGGATTGATTTGGTAGCTAAAGGCCAAAAACCTCTATTTGTTTCTCAGCTCGCGCATAAAGATTCGGAGAGACAGAGAGCATACGCGACTATGCTGATGGGAAATGGCTCACATTATCAATGGAGTCATGGTATCAGCTTCAAAGGATCGCGCGAACCTTCTACACGTGGTCGTTCATTAGCTTTTTATGCATTTGCACTACTTGCTTCAACAAAAATCAACCTACCGAAGCCTACAATATTTATCCCCGAAAATGGGGTGATCTCCATTAATCCTCCTTTGGTTCCAGGGCGTGTATCTAGTTTGAGTACTCGAACAACACATCCTATATTTATCGATATGTTGCAAAGAGTTCTGGATACTTTGGGTATTCATGTGCAGTTTCAATTGCCTTACCGTTTTAAAACTAAAGGCGAAATGATGCGGGAATGTATTGACCAAGACCTCTTGCAAAAATGGGCTGCTGATTCTACAAGTTGTGGCCGTTTTCGAACTTATAATCGTCAGCACTGTGGACGCTGTGTTCCATGCTTGATCCGTCGGGCTGCATTCCTTGCATGGAAACCTGAGGGGGATACAACGTCTTACCGCTTTGGGTCTGTTGTTGGCAGTGACAAATCAAGTGCACCCGATGATCCTATGGCTGTTGCACTTGCCATCCTTGATGTAAGGAAGAGGGGGCTTGACAGATTTCTTGGTGGCTCGTTGGCTTTTGCACCGATTAACGAGCGCCCTATGTACCGTAGAGTTTTGCAAGAAGGTATAAAAGAGCTAGAAACTGTACTCACTCAGGATAAATTGCTTTGATTGATTTTCACTGTCACGTTGATTTGTATCCCAAGGCTAGAGATGTTTATGCTGGTGCGATTGAGCGTAATGTTTTCACTTGGTTAGTTACTACGAGCCCAAAGGCTTTTCAGGCTACAAGTCATGTTTTAGAAAAACATGAATCGGTAATGATCAGTCCTGGGCTTCATCCTGAAATTGTCGCTGATCGTTTCCAGGAATTGGAAATGCTTCTCGAGTTGATTCAAAACGTAGCTGCCGTAGGTGAGGTTGGACTGGATGGTTCAAAACGATATTCCACCAGTTACGCGATGCAACGTCGAGTGTTTTCCGAGGTGGTCAGGAAGTGCCACGATGTTGGGGGACGAGCAATGAGCATTCACTCAAGACAGGCCGTTCCGGATGTGCTGGCTACCTTAAAAGCGTTCCCCTCTCACGGAATTCCTATTTTACATTGGTTCACTGGAAGTGTTACGGAATTGAAAAATGCTTCAGCGCAGGGATGCTGGTTCAGTATTGGTCCGGCAGCTTTCAACTCTGCCGCAGGGAAAGCTCTTGCTACTAAGCTTCCTAAAGACAGGGTTGTGCCAGAGAGCGACGGGCCATTTGCTCAATTTAACAATCTAACTGTGATGCCATGGGATTTCAATATTACAGTTCGATTGCTGGGCGAGGCGTGGTCAATGCCTGAGAGTGATGTGAAGCTACAATTATTGAGCAATGCTGAAAAGTTGCTTGGAGGTATGGGATGTAATGGAATTGTATCTAATCTTTGACGTGGGCTGACTCCGCTGCGTATTCCGACACAATCCGACCATTGATTCTGATGTAATTCGTGCCGATTTGTTCCGGTCAGATTTAGCCATCCATCGGAATCCCGCTTTTTTCGCTTTTAAAATAATGGACACGGGCACCACTACAGCGCTGGGAACAGTACCAGGCGGCCAGTACGTTGCCTGCAAGTGAACTGAATGGTGGGCACGATGGAATGATGCAGTTTCGGGCGCTGTCGGGTAACTGGATGCCCCGGGCAGGCAGAAAATGAAGACGAGCGTCTGGCGCATTACCAGCAAATTTGCCAGTGTTCTCCCGGTTGCAGAGCATCTCTGACAGCTCGTTTCAGCTTCCGGAGTGAATACAGAGCAGGCTGTCCGTCCCCTGGATTCGCTGATTCATCTACTTGAACAATCGACAGTACTGATAGAGCAATAACATATGTCTGATAAAAATTCATTACGACGAAATCATTTTTCTCGCTGGAGCCTCAGTGAGATGGAGTTTGTCGAAAAGAGTTACGGTAAACTCCCGACGCAGCAGATAGCAGATTTTCTGGGGAGAGGTATTCCGGCAGTCAGAGCAATGGCGCTAAAACTTGGTGTTGGTCGTACGGGAGCTAAACCGTGGTCGCTAGCTGAAATTGAGGTAGTGAAAAAATATTATTCACACGGTGCTAGTATTGTCATGGTGCAGACTCTGTTGCCGCACCGTGATAAGGAGTCTATCAGAAAACAGGCAGCTAAAGCCGGTGTTACCGATGTCCGGGATTGGCATCCTGATGCAATTAAATTTTTGAAAGAGCACTATGGTCATATGAATGTTGAGGATATCGCCATTACTCTCAACAAAACTGCCAGTGCTGTGAGGAACAGAGCTACTGTTATGAAACTCGGGAAAGCGCGACTCAGAAAATGGACTCCTGAAGAGAACGCGATATTAACCTCTCAATACGCTAACTCAGATAATCTTAATGAAATTCATGCATTATTACCTCATCGTTCCAGACGAGCTATTGCTACGCAGGCGACCAAATTAGGATTAAAACGAGCAGAGGCATGGACGTCAGAAGAACTCAGTATTTTTCAGCAATATTATCCGGCTCTGGGAAGAAAGGTTGTCGCGATGTTACCAGGCCGGACCGTTAACTCGGTTCATCGGCAGGCTGAAAAGCAAGGGCTACGACGATATGCTTGAAAAGCATGGATATCTGTCTGAGCACGAGTAGACCTATTACGCTATTGAAGTCTGATGTCACTCAATCCACTTGGTAATGCCATACAGGATAAAAAAAGAACGGACGCCCGGGCATAAAAGCCCTGGCGCCCAAGTTTATGCCGTTATATATTTTTTTCTCGTGCGCGTCTCTCCTGAATGCCTGGTCCATGCCAGTAACGCAGGTGCCCGCACATCCAGCAGGAGCAACTGCACGGGGTTTTATAATGATGACCCTGATGTTCCGGGCTGCAGTTACCAATCGCGTTGTCGTGTTGCCGTTTTTGTTTCATTCGACGCATATGGTGGCGTCGTTCCGCACGGGTTCTTGCCATGGTTTTTCCTCATATTGAGCGCGGTCGTCAACCGCGCGGCTATGAGGACAGTCATTTTGGGATTCAGAAGCCTCATCAATCGTATCCTAATGTTCTTACTCAGTAATCACTATACCAGTATGTTGCTATCATGGAGCACGTATTGTGCCCAGGATGTCAGAAATATAGTAGCTTGAGATCGTCTTGGCCCAGTTGATGTCCATATTATTAAAGTGGGGAACTCATTGCCAGTAGTAGATAAAACAGAATGAAAAAATTGATTTTGTAAAAGCTGGCCGTTGATGCATTCATTCTGAATGAAAGGTGATTTCAAATGGATATATTTAAAAAAGAGAGGTGGTAATGAAAAAAACAGAATTAATGATAATGGCGACGTGTTTCCTTTTGTCTATATCCGAAGCAGCAGTTGCCAGTATGAATCATGATGGAGAGCCATCAGCACCATACAATTTAAGGTGGGGTATGAGTTACGATGAAGCAAGAAACATTCCGTTGTACTCATTGGCAGTCCAGGATATAAACTACGCAGGGAGGGATCATAACCTAATCTCTGCAGAGGTAGAACCATATGAATTGAATGCTGATGAATTCCAATATGTAACTTTATATTTTGATAAGAAAATTGGACTGAAAGGGGCTGTATTTACAACATCAGTCGATGAACAGCATGATAACGGAAAAAAATCAGCAAGAGTTGATAATGGAAAAGAGGGACTTGAGATTTATCAAAAGCAGACTAAATTTCTGGAAAAGCAATATGGTCTGGCTAAAAACAAGGAAGAAACGGTTACTGACAAGAGAAACTTTTATAAGAGCCTTTCTGAATGCAAGAGAAAACAGCAAGATTGGTATAGCAAGGGACTGGATGTTAGCAAAATAACAAACTGCCCAAAATGGCAGAGCGACTACAAAAAAGGTCGTACAACTGTCTTGCTTACGCTTGAACCATACCAAATAACAACGAAATATATATATAAGTAAAGGGAAAGGCATGAATAGGATTCAAAGGATTGCAATTACTGCTTTTTTGGTGGCGTTCGCTAGCGTTATGTCTTCCGCATGCAGGCCGGTAATCAATACTGCAAAAAACCTTAAAAATAATACGCTGACACTTTCCGATCATGCTCGGGCAGTTTCAGCAATGGACAACGATGATCTAAAATCTGCAGAAGGATTTCTTACAGGAAATCTTTATTCTCATCGCTACAGACCAATCAGCGGAGCAGAATCCTGGGGAAGTTTGCAATATCGGGCTGCAAAAATAGTTTCAACAGCCAAAGATAACGGAAGAACGGTGCAAAATGATGCACTTTATCTATCATATCTCAGCTTATTTAACGCAGAGGAAGGATTGCCGGAGCATCCTGAAATTATGCTTGGTTATATGCATAAAGCAATGGCAATGTTGCTGGCTGAACCACATTTGCTTGACCATGTTAATTCTGAGCACGCCAGTCAATTGCCAAGCCAATTTGAGCTGGAGCGTTATGCAATATGGCAATATTTAAGCGACGGTGGTGATATTAACTGGAAAAAAACAAATCCAAAAGGACAAGGGGCAGTTATTGCTGGTGTAAGCTATCGAGAGTGGAATATTCGTCTAAGAAAAGCGATTTGGAATCGTGGTGATAAATTTTTGAGCCATATAGGCAAATCACAGTTTATTAGCGAGTCAATAGATTATTCTCTTTTTCCTGTTGTTGTTTGTGTGTCAAGACTAAAAGGATGGTCCCTGACGCTGCCTGATAACTATCCTGAACAGAATTTTAGAGGAGGTGGTAATTTTGATTGGCGCACTTGTAAAAATATCTAAAATCAGGAAACACTAGTCCATTCTCTTTACTGGCTGTCAGCATTGATCTAAAAATGGATAAAAATATATGGAGTATTGCTATATTATCGAACTCCAAATATTCGTACGAATATTTGGAGTCTGGTGCTGATGCGCTATGACCTCGAATCTGATGATGCGCGGGTGATTGAGATGTCGAGTTATCGTTTGATTTTTCAGATAAAATAGTCACTGTCCATAAATCGAAAACATCCAGATGAGGAATAATTATATATTTATTTGTGTTATGTTGACAGTAAATTTCTGCATTATGCAGTGAACAATTTAATCAAACCGAAACTAACTTTACTATTCACTATCTGTGCTGGATAAAGCTGTTTTTTTTGCTTTGTCTTCAATAATTGATTATTATTCAGATAATGCATGTGTACTTTTTGAAAGGGATAATGTATGAATTTCCAAGTGCTTATCGATGATTCATTTATAAATGTTTGTGGTGATTGTTTATCCCCATCACATAATAAGTCAGTTTTAAGCATAGTGAATGATTTTGAGGATGGGGAATGGTGGTATAAAAATTTCCATCTGTTTATATGGGATAATATTGCTGAAACGTCATTGTCTTCAAAAGAAAGAACTTCACTTATTGATCGTTCGGCATCCTTGATGAGTGCAGCAGCTGAAAACCTTCGCTTGGTTGACAAAGAGAATGACATTAGTAAAGGAAGTGAATTGGCTGAAATAATGCTTTATGGAATAATGAAACATCATTACGGAGCATTGCCAGTAGTACCTAAAATATTCTATAAACAAAATTCGCAAGACAATGCTAAAGGTGCTGATAGCGTACATTTAGTTTTACATGATAACGATTTTTCGTTATGGTTTGGCGAGGCTAAATTTTATAATTCAATAGAGAATGCTAGACTTGGAGGGATTATAGAGTCAGTAAAAAATTCGTTAAAAACTGACAAGTTAAAAAAAGAAAACAGCATAATTACAAATATCAACGATCTTGATGATTTGATTCTGGATGTTGACTTACGAAACGAAATAAAAAATGCATTATCTCCAAAAAACTCCATTGACCTACTAAAATCGAAAATCCACATCCCAATATTTATTCTTCATGAATGTGAGACAACCAGTGCGGCAACAATGATGTCTCCTGAGTATAAAAGAAATATTATTGAATATCACACTGAAAGAGCAAAATCTTTCTTTGAAAAACAAGTTGTTTCATTAAAAGATATCCATCAACATGAGCAGATCACATTTCATTTCATCTTATTTCCTGTCCCAAACAAATCTAGGATAGTGGATAAGTTTGTTAAAAAAGTGGAGTTTTACAAGGAGGAATTTTAATGGATATTTTTGACAAATGCAGCGAGATAAATGACCTCATAACAAGAGGGGAAGAGGTAGGAGCGCGAAATGAGTTAATAAAACTACTGGACTACCATCAAAAAACACAACTCAATTACTCTCCTCTGGTTAATAACTTGATAAGACAAGTTGGTCTTTATCCTTATTTGCAAACAGAGACCAGTGATTGGCAGGAGCGATTTATACATGAGGCATTTAAAGTTAATGTAGGAGAAGATACTCCGATTACTCTACATAGAGAACAGTCCGCAATACTAAAAAAACTAATTAACGGGGAGAATCTTGCTGTTAGTGCTCCGACTAGTTTTGGAAAAAGTTTCATTATCGATGCATTCATTTCGTTGAAGAAACCCCGAAATATAGTAATAATTGTACCTACTATAGCCTTAACTGATGAAACAAGGCGGAGATTACATAAAAAATTTGGCGGTACATATAAAGTAATAACTACATCAGAAGTGGCGTTGAATGAATTTAATATATTTATCTTTCCGCAAGAGAGAGCTATTCATTATGTTGATAAAATAAATGAAATAGACATGCTTATTGTAGATGAATTTTATAAAGCCAGCTCGGTATTTGATAAGGAACGCTCCCCCGCATTAATAAATGCCATAATGAAATTGGGTTCTAAAGCTAGTCAAAAATATTTCTTAGCCCCAAATATTTCATCTTTAAAAGATAGCTTCTTCACAAAAGAAATGGAATTTGTCAGCATTAATTTCAACACGGTATTCCTAGAGCAACATAACTTATATAATCAAATTGGCAGCAATGAAGTAGTAAAAAGTAATATTTTACTTGATATATTAAAAGATGCTAAAGGCAAAACCCTCATTTATGCCGGAACATTTTCAAATATATCTAATGTGTCTAATCTTTTAATTGACCAACATCCCATATCAGATAGTAATTTGTTGAGGGATTTTCGTGCGTGGTTATCAATTAACTATGAAAGTAATTGGCAGTTAACAAGTCTTGTCAAACGTGGCACAGGTGTTCATAACGGGAGATTGCATCGTTCCTTGAGCCAGATTCAAGTTAGGTTATTTGAAGAACCTGATGGGCTAAAAAACCTAGTGTCAACATCTTCTATTATCGAAGGTGTCAATACATCAGCAGAAAATGTAGTGTTATGGAGTAACAAAAGTGGTAAAGGACGGGCTAAAATCAATGATTTTAGCTATAGGAACATTATTGGGCGCGGCGGGAGGATGTTTAAACATTTTATAGGCAAGATCTATATCTTAGAAAAACCGCCAGAAACCGAAGATATACAACTTGATTTGACATTTCCTGATGAGCTTGTAGGTAGTATCGATTTAGATGAATTTAAAAATGAATTAAGTAAAGAGCAGATAGCCAAAATTATTGCCTATAAAGAAGAAATGGTAGAGTTGTTAGGTGAAGGAACACTTGAGTCACTGCAGGAAGAAGGACTACTGGAATCAAGTAGCTCATTTGTAATTCGTGATATTGCAAAGGATATTTATAGCAATCAGCGCAGTTGGAATGGATTAGGCTACTTAAATTCGTTACATCCCGAAGATTGGGAGGGATGTCTTTATCGAGTTATCCGATTATCTGCAGGGGGCTGGGGAGCTGAATATAACAAAGTAGTTGCATTCATAAAAATATTATCACGAAATTGGGAGCTTACTATCCCTGAGTTACTCCTTGAACTCAGTGCACATGATATTGGCGTTGAGCAATTTTTTGAATTGGAAAAAAATGTAACATTTAAGCTGGCTTCGCTTTTGAACGATGTAAATGTACTACAAAAGAAGATACTAGGTTCTAATGTCGATATTTCACCTTTTGTGAGTAAAGTATCGAATGCATTTCTTCCCCCTTTAGTGTATCAGCTCGAAGAATATGGCTTGCCGAGAATGTTATCTAGAGTCATCCACAATACTGGAATTATAGATCTAAGCAGTCATGAAAAAGAATTGCATGAGGTTTTTAATGATTTCTTGGATTTGAGTATTGAGAATAAAACTGTTTTATATGGTTTTTTTGAGCCATTTGATTATTACATTTTCAACTATTTCATAGAGGGGATATCAATAAGTTAATAGCAATCATAATAATTAGCTAGGGAATAAATGTATAGGAAGTTATAAAGTCAGCGCCGCGAACAGTCTCTCACGTGTACTGCTGCGGTCCTTAGGCGGCGCACTTCTGGCCATTTTCTCTCTCCTCGGCTTCCAGTAAGAGTCGTTAAAAAAACCGGGAAATTCGCCAAATTCTGCAACCAGTCTGTTTTTGATGTGTGCGGGAATAAAGCCTGCAGCAGGCAGTGCCATGGCAATGTATTCGTTAAAAGCGGGATGCTCTCTCCAATCATCACCATCTATTGCAGCTGACAGGGAACGATCAAAGTGCCCTGCTAAAACAGCCAAAGCCCCGATGCGTTGCTGTTCAGTATCCGCTGACGGCATCAGCATGTACCCTGAGCGTTTTGTTGTCTCCCTGCAATCATGATGCTGCGGCAGATACTCCACAGCAGACAAAAATTGTTCGTATTGCCGATGCCGTTATCCTGTTGCATTCCGAAAAAGGCGGTTACATGACAATATTTTGCCGAAAAAAATAAATAGCCTGACAGCTCAGCCATAAAGGCTGAGCTGGTGTACCCGTCAGTATCGTCTATTTTTTATCCACCCTTACTGAGCATAAAGATTGTCGATGTAGCTTGCATACCACTGCATCATCTCCCTCCTCCCATCCAAATACTGAGCGTGGTTATACGTCCCACGAATGCTGTTTTTATCCATGTGAGCGAGTTGCATCTCGATTCACGTGTTTTGAATCCCGCATTTTCCTGATTGGTTTTGATGCGGGCTGCTATCGAGAATGGAGTTTTGCGAAGTCAAACGGGCTCACTATTTTTTCCTCATTTGCATCAAGAAAATCAGCCCACCACTGCAGCATCAGTCTGCGTTCATCCAGAAACTCCGCTTTATGGATATAAGCTGCGCGGACACCATTTCGTTCCTGATGGCTCATCTGGCGCTCCACTGCATCTCTCGACCATAACCCTGACTCAATCAGTGAACTACAAGCCATCGCCCGGAAGCCATGACCACAGACATCGATCTTTGTATCGTAGCCCATCAGGCGTAATGCGTTATTCACCGTATTTTCACTCATGGGTTTCCAGGGATTATGGTCGCCAGTGAAAATCAACTCATATTCACCGCTGATGGTGTGGATCTGCTGCAGAATATCCAGTGCCTGAGTTGAGAGTGGTACCAGATGCTCTGTACGCATTTTTGAGCCACGATGGGAATACTTGACCCCTTCAATAGGTTTCCGCTCAGGAGGAATGGTCCACATGGCTTTCTTAAAGTCGATCTCAGACCACCTGGCAAAGCGTAGTTCACTGGAACGGATGAAGATAAGCAGGGTGAGTTTAGTTGCCAATCGGGTGAGAGGTTGCCCTCTGTATGCATCCAGTCGTTCAAGAAGCTCTGAAATGCGATTTAAGGCGAGGGCAGGGCGGTGCTGGCGTTTAACCGTGGTTAACGCGCCAGCCATATCCACGGCAGGGTTATAGGTGATAATGCCTGACTGGGCAGCATAGCGCATGATTGCAGTGATACGCTGCTGAAGGCGTGCTGCAATCTCATAGATCTCTTTGGCTTCGGCAGCCTTAACGGGGACAAGTAAATCGGGAGTCCTGAGGGTGGTAATGTCACGTGAGCCAATAAAGGGAAACACATGAGTTTCGAGGCTTTTCAGTATCTTCTCACTATGTGAGGCTGACCATTTTTTGTTGCTCTTATGCCACTGTCTTGCGATGCCTTCAAATGTCTGAGCTGTTTCGGGGACCGACTTTTTGATCCGTTTCTGTTCGCACGGGTCAGTTCCCTCTGCTATCAGCTTCCTCGCCGTATCGCGTTTTTCCCTTGCTTCTGATAACGAGACTTCAGGATAGACACCCAGAGCGAGCGTTTTCTCTTTGCCCAGAAATCGGTAGCGGAGTCGCCAGTAGCGTGAGCCGTTAGGGTGAACGAGCAAAAACATGTTGCCGCTGTCGGCAAGTTTATAAGGTTTTTCATCCGGTTTAGCTGCACGGATTTTAGCGTCAGTGAGCGCCATTGGCGGTATCTCCTGATAGTAAAAGGGGTATAAATTTTATCGAATCAGACTATACCCTCAGTTGTACCCTCGCAAGGGACTTGATGCGGGTTGAAGTTGATTGAGTTGGGTGGAGTTAAGGGATTGTAGAAGTGTTGATTTTGGCAGGCTTAGAATGCAAAAACGGACCTCCGTGGAGGTCCGTTGATATGAATTTGGTGCCCGGACTCGGAATCGAACCAAGGACACGGGGATTTTCAATCCCCTGCTCTACCGACTGAGCTATCCGGGCAACGGGCAGCATTAAACCGTATTGGCCGATAGCCGTCAACGGCTTTATGCGTGAAAGGCGTTAAAATGCCACCGGTTGCTGGCTTTTCAGGCAAAGGGCGCAAAAAATGCGCCTGTTCGGGTTCTCGCCTCGGGTTGGCGGTGCCGCAAGCGCAGCGCGCTCAGCTCAGCGCCCCGTTGCGGCGGCACTGCGCCACCTGCAAGATGTCTTCCGCCAGCCGTTTGGCGACCGATACGTCCTGGAGCTGGCGTTTTACCAGCAGTTTGCTCAGGCAGCCTTCCTGAATCAGCTCCATTTGCTGCGCCACCATGTCGGCGTCGTCGGCGTCCATTTCACGCAGCAGTTCGCGGGTCAGCTCCAGCGAGGTCAGCTTTTGCTGCTCCGCCAGCTGATGAATCGGGTGATCCGTTTCCGGGAAGAAGCTGCAGGCGGCGATGAACAGGCAGCCGGGGTAGCGGTCTTGCTGCACGTATTCTGCCAGCACGTCATAGCGCGCCAGCAGCTTCTGCTGTGGGCTCAGATGCTCGTCCAGCAGCAGCTGGCGGCGCCAGGTGTCGATCTGTTGGCCGTGGTAGCGCAGGCAGTCGTACAGCAGCGCCTCGCGATCCGGCCAGAACCGCTTGAGATCGCCGGGCTGAACGTCGAGTTTTTCCGCCAGCATCTCTAATGTGGCGGTCGCCAGGCCCTGTTGTTCCAACAGGCCCAGCGCGGTATCAAGGACGTGTTCACGTTGCACTTGTGCTTCCTCCTCTTCGGTTCAGAACCTCAGTGTTATTTATTATACCCGTCATCTTCCGAGCCGCAGCGTTGTTGGCTGCTCACCGTTATTCTGCCCCTCCATGGGCCTCACCCCTTGCGGGGCCACTGTAGGCAGTGTTCAAATCTGCTCCCAGCAGATTTGTCACCCCAGTCACTTACTTTAGTCAGCTCCTGGGGACTCCTGTGCTTGCCGCCTAGCTGCAACTCGAAAGCTATAGGGTATGTCGCATCACTTTCTGCAAATGCGCGTTGAAGGCTTCTGCCTTCATAAAACCGGTGACCCGCTGGGCCGTCAGCTCCTGGCCCGCCGGATCGAAGAACAGGATCGTCGGCAGCCCCAGCACCTGCAGGTGCTTCAGCAGTGCCGCCTGTTCCGCGCCGTTGGCGGTGACGTCCGCCTGCAGCAGTACCGCGTTGGCCAGGCTCGCCTGCACCGCCGCGTCGCTGAAGGTGTATTTCTCGAACTCTTTACAGGCCACGCACCAGTCGGCGTACAGGTCCAGCATCACCGGCTTGCCGCGCGCCTGTTGCAGCGCCCGATCGAGCTGCTCGACGTTGTTGATGCGGGTAAAGGTCAGGTGCGACTGAGCGGCCTGCTGCGCCTGGTCGGCGCCGAAGGCCCAGTCCTGCAGCGGCCGTGCGGCGATCACTGCCGCCGCCAGCAGCAGCAGCTGCAAGGCGCGCACCCAGCCGCGTGCGCTTCTCAGGCTCAGGGCGAAGGCCCAGCCGAAGAACGCCAGGCCGAGCAGGCTCCACAGGCGCATGCCCCACAGATCGCCGATCACTCGCTCCAGCAGGAAGACCGGCAGCGCCAGGATCACGAAGCCGAAGGCCTCTTTTACGTACTGCATCCACGGGCCGCTGCGCGGCAGCAGGCGGTTGCCGAACAGGGTGACGATCACCAGCGGAATGCCCATCCCCAGCGCGTACAGGTACAGCGTGCCGCCACCGGCCCACAGGTTACCGCTCTGGGCGATATACAGCAGGATGGCGCTGAGCGGCGCGGTGGTGCAGGGGGAACAAATCAGCCCGGCCAGGGCGCCCATCAGGAACACCCCGGTCAGCGAACCGCCGCGCTGGGTATTGCTCCAGTTCGCCAGCCGGGTTTGCAGCGCCGAGGGCAGCTGCAGGGAATAGAGGCCGAACATCGACAGCGCCAGCGCGATAAACAGCACCGACAGGCCGATCAGCACGTAAGGGTGCTGCAGCGCCGCCTGGAATTGCAGGCCGGCGGCGGCCACCACCAGCCCCAGCAGGGTGTAGGTGAGCGCCATGCCCTGCACGTAAACCACCGCCAGCGCCAGAATACGGCCGCTGCTTTGCGGCCGGTCGCGGCCGAGGATGATGCCGGAGATCAGCGGGTACATCGGCAGCACGCAGGGGGTGAAGGCGATGCCGATGCCGATCAGCAGTGCCCACAGCGGAGAGAATGGCAGGCTGGCCGGTGCGGCGGGCTGTTCGGTTGGCGCAGGGGCAGCCGCCGGAAGTGGGGCCGCCGCGCTGGCGCTGACGACATCCAATGGAATGACCCGGGTTTCCGGCGGGTAGCAGAAGCCGGCCTCGGCGCAGCCTTGATAGGTGACGCTGAGGCTGGCGTTGGCCGCCGCCTGTTGCAGCGGCACCTGCAGATTCAGCTGTTGTTTGAAAATCGCCACTTCGCCAAAGAACTCGTCCTTGTGGCTCAGCCCTTCGGGCAGGGTAAACGCGCCGAGCGTCGCCTGTTGCGGCACCAGTTTGATCTGCTGGCGATACAGGTAGTAGCCGGGGCGGATCTGCCAATTCAGCATCACCTGGCTGCCTTGCTGTTTGAAATCGAAGGCGAAGGCCTGGTCGACAGGCACGAACTGGCTGCCGCCTTTCGGCGCGAACAGCGAAGCCTGCGCCGCCTGCGGCAGGAAGAACAGGCTGCACAGCAGCAAAATCAGTTTAATGAAGCGTTGATCCATAACAGGTAGTCTTTATCTCCGGCCATCACCGGCAGCACCAGCAGCTCGGGCGTCTGGTAGGGGTGATGTTGTTTCAGGGTGTCGAGCAGGGCCTGCTGACGGCGGCGATCGCTTTTGAACAGCATCTGCACTTCGTATTCCTGTTCCAGTTTCCCTTCCCAGTAATACAGCGAGGTGGCGCCGGGCAGCAGCGTGGCGCAGGCCGCCAGCTTATCGCCCAAGACCCGCGCCGCCAGTTCCTGGGCGCTGGCTTCATCGGGTGCGGTACAGAGTATGACGACAGCTTCGCAATCAGACATCTTCAGCCCTCTCATCGGTTCGAATGGGCACTATACCCTGAAGGCGGATTGGCTAGAAGGTGAGTTTATCGCCAAAAGGAAAACCGGGGCCGCAGCCCCGGTCGAAGCGTTACAGCATGATGCTGCCGAGCAGGAAGCCGAATACCACGGCGAAGATCACGCCCATGGTGCCGGGAATGAAGAACGGATGGTTGAACACGAAACGGCCGATGCGCGTAGTGCCGGTATCGTCCATCTGCACCGCGGCGACCAGCGTCGGGTAGGTCGGCAGGATGAACAGGCCGGAGACGGCGGCGAAGGAAGCGACGGCAGTCAGTGGCGATACGTTCAGCGCCAGCGCCATCGGCATCAGCGCCTTGGCGGTAGCGGCCTGCGAGTACAGCAGCGCCGAGCAGAAGAAGAAGATCACCGCCAGCAGCCACGGGTGCGATTGGATAACCGTGCCTGCCGTCTCTTTGATCCAGTCGATGTTGGCCTGCACGAAGGTATCGCCCAGCCAGGCGACGCCCAGAATACAGATACAGGCGCTCATGCCGGCCTTGAAGGTGCTGGAGTTCAGCACCATGTCGGTGTCGACGCGGCACAGCAGGGTGGTCAGGGTGGCGACGCTCAGCATGATGATCAGGATGGCGTTGGTGGTGTTCATCAGCGGCTTGGCCACCAGGCCCAGGCCCGGGCTGTTGATGATGGCGTAGGCGACCACGCACAGCACGCCCAGCAGGAACAACAGCACCGAGGTTTTGGCGCGCGGTTTGATCGCCAGTGCCTTGTTGCCGCGCAGGGTGATCAGGCCTTCTTCCAGGCGTTTCAGGTACACCGGATCGTTAGACAGCTTGGAGTCGAACAGCCAGGTCACCAGCAGCGACATCACCAGCACGGCGCAGAAGGTGGACGGGATCACCACCATCAGCAGGTGCAGGTAGCTGACGCCGTGGCCTTCCATCACCGAAGACATGTACACCACCGCGGCGGAGATCGGCGAGGCGGTGATGGCGATCTGGGCGGAGACCACGGCGGTCGACAGCGGCCGGCAAGGCTTGATGCCCTGTTCTTTCGCCACTTCGGCGATCACCGGCAGCGCCGAGAGCGAGATGTTGCCGGTACCGGCAAAGATGGTCAGGAAGTAGGTGACGATAGGGGCGAGAATGGTGATGTGCTTGGGGTTCTTGCGCAGCAGCTTTTCGGTCTGCTGCACCAGGTAGTCCATCCCCCCGGCGACCTGCATGGCGGAGATCGCCGCGATCACCGCCATGATGATGGAAATCACGTCGAAGGGAATGCTGCCCGGCTTGACGCCGATCAGCGCCAGGACCAAGACGCCCAATCCCCCCGCGAACCCGATACCGATACCGCCCAACCTGGCCCCTAAAAAGATGGCCAGCAGAACGATAACCAACTCTACGGCTAGCATAGTGTTTACTCCTTAAAATGAGATTTCCCGTCATCCTTGAAACTGCATCGGTGTTGGCTGCGAGCGCTCACCCCAGTCACTTACTTGAGTAAGCTCCTGGGGACTTGCGCGCTTGCCGTCTTGATGCAGTCCCAATGATTTAGGGTGTAAATTGAAAATAAAACGTTAAAATTTTGTGGGCGCCGGAAAGTAAAAAGGCACGCTATCCAGAGGATTTAGCGTGCCTTTCAGGGCTACCGGGTAGGTCTGTTATTGTTCATTTTCATCCGTATAGCGTTTGGCTTTATAGGCCGGGTGCATCAGGTTCTCCACGGAGAAGATGTCATCCAGCTCGGCTTCGGTCAGCAGGCCGCGTTCCAGCACCACTTCGCGCACGCTCTTGCCGGTTTCGGCGCAGATCTTCCCGACGATGTCACCGTTGTGGTGGCCGATGAACGGGTTCAGATAGGTGACGATACCGATCGAGTTGAAGACGTAGTGTTCGCAGACTTCTTTATTCGCGGTGATGCCGTTAATGCATTTTTCCAGCAGGTTGTAGCAGGCGTTGGTCAGGATGTGGATCGACTCGAACATCGCCTGGCCGATCACCGGCTCCATCACGTTCAACTGCAACTGGCCCGCTTCGGCCGCCATGGTAACGCAAGTGTCGTTGCCAATCACCTTGAAACACACCTGATTGACCACTTCCGGCACCACCGGGTTGACTTTGGCCGGCATGATGGACGAGCCCGCCTGCAGTTCCGGCAGGTTGATCTCGTTCAGGCCGGCGCGCGGGCCGGAGGAGAGCAGGCGCAGGTCGTTACAGATTTTGGACAGTTTCACCGCCAGGCGTTTGAGCGCGCTGTGCACCATCACATAGGCGCCGCAGTCGGAGGTGGCTTCGATCAGGTCTTCCGCCGGTACCACCGGCAGGCCGCTGACTTCCGCCAGTTTTTGCACCGCCAGCGGCTGGTAGCCTTCCGGGGTGTTGAGCGCGGTGCCGATGGCGGTGGCGCCCAGGTTGACCTCCAGCAGCAGCTCCGCGGTGCGGTGCAGGTTGCGGGTTTCTTCGTTCAGCAGCACGCTGAACGCGTGGAATTCCTGGCCGAGCGTCATCGGCACCGCGTCTTGCAGCTGGGTGCGGCCCATTTTCAGGATGGTTTCGAACTCTTTCGCCTTGCGATCTAAGCCTTCGCGCAGTTGGTTGATGGCGTCGATCAGTTTCTGGTTGGAGGCGTACACCGCGATGCGGAACCCGGTCGGGTAGGCGTCGTTGGTGGACTGGCACTTATTGAGGTGATCGTTCGGGTTCAGGTACTGGTATTCGCCCTTTTGGTGGCCCATCAGCTCCAGGCCGATGTTCGCCAGCACTTCGTTGGTGTTCATGTTCAGCGAGGTGCCCGCACCGCCCTGGAACACGTCCACCGGGAACTGATCCATGCATTTGCCTTTATCCAGCACTTCGTCACAGGCCTGGATGATGACGTCGGCGATTTTGCGCGGGATGGTTTTGAGTTCTTTGTTGGCCATCGCCGCGGCTTTTTTCACCATCACCATGCCGCGAACGAACTCGGGGACGTCGCTGATTTTGCTGTTGCTGATGTAGAAGTTTTCAATCGCACGCAGAGTGTGAACTCCGTAGTAAGCGTCTGCGGGGACTTCACGTGTTCCTAACAGGTCTTCTTCGATACGAATGTTGTTTGACATGAGAACCTTCTCTATGTGTTGCTGCCGAATTAATAATTTGTCAGGTCAAGGCTGGTAAGGGCGCAGCCTAAATTAATATTGCCGAAGGCTTGGGGCGTGAAACGATTAACCAAATCGCCCGTTGCTGCCCAGATCATATGCTGGTTGGTAAGAAATGACTGAATCCAGATCACCTTATGGTGTTTAAGGATATGCCCTTTTCCGGTTCTGTGACTTCTTTCACGTTTGTGAACTTTAGCAATAAAAACCGGCTCTCGGTTGAAATGGCGGGGGGATGTCCCCATTGTAGTGGGGTCGGCCGTTTACGGCCTCTTTTTTCGCGCCGTCGCCCCGTGGCGGCCGCGCTTTACCTACCGATAGGAGAACCAGGTGCGCTGGTTACCGCTACTGCTGATATTTCTGCTGGCTTACATAGAAATATCCATCTTTATCAAAGTCGCCGCCGTGCTCGGCGTGGCTGTCACCCTGCTGCTGGTGGTGTTCAGCTCTTGCGTCGGCATTTCGCTGGTGCGCAATCAGGGCATGAAAACCTTCGTGCAGATGCAGCAAAAACTGGCGGCCGGTGAAAGCCCGGCGGCGGAGATGGTGAAAAGCGTTTCGCTGGTGCTGGCGGGCTTCCTGCTGCTGATACCGGGCTTTTTCACCGACTTCCTCGGCCTGTTGCTGCTGTTGCCGCCGGTGCAAAAATCGTTGACGCTGAAGCTGATGCCGCATCTGTCGGTTTACCGCCCCGGTGGTTGGACGGGGGGCGACGCCGCCAACGGCAACACCTTCGACGGCGAATTTCAGCGCAAGGACGACGATCGTCCGGTGCTGGAACATCGCCCGGACGAGGACCGCAAACCTCACGATCGTTAACAAAACGCGGCCTGGGCCGCGTTTTTCATCTCCGCCGCGCCCGCGCGACCAAAAATGCGAAATTTTTTTCGTTTGCCCCCTTGAAGGGGGCTGGAACGCCCCCATCTCAAATGCCACGAGGCCGGTAATAACAACCATCCGGTGTACAACCCTAAATCTGATAGAGACCTTCTTACAGGAGAGCGTTCAATGAGTATTCGTCCATTGCATGACCGCGTTATCGTCAAGCGCAAAGAAGTTGAATCAAAATCTGCTGGCGGCATCGTCCTGACTGGCTCTGCTGCGGGTAAATCCACTCGCGGTGAAGTGGTTGCAGTGGGTAAAGGGCGTGTGCTGGAAAGCGGCAACATCCAACCGCTGGATGTGAAAGTTGGCGATATCGTGATTTTCAACGACGGCTACGGCGTGAAAGCAGAGAAGATCGACAATGAAGAAGTGTTGATCATGTCCGAAAGCGACATTCTGGCAATTGTTGAAGCGTAATTGCGCTTTATCTTCTGAACTGAACGAGTTGAAGGGAAATACCAATGGCAGCTAAAGACGTAAAATTCGGCAATGACGCTCGCGTGAAAATGCTCCGCGGCGTGAATGTTCTCGCTGATGCAGTAAAAGTGACCCTGGGCCCGAAAGGCCGCAACGTAGTGCTGGATAAATCTTTCGGCGCGCCGACCATCACCAAAGACGGCGTATCCGTTGCGCGTGAAATCGAACTGGAAGACAAGTTCGAGAACATGGGCGCGCAGATGGTAAAAGAAGTAGCCTCCAAAGCGAACGACGCGGCGGGCGACGGTACTACCACTGCCACCGTACTGGCTCAGGCCATCATCACCGAAGGCCTGAAAGCGGTTGCTGCAGGCATGAACCCGATGGATCTGAAGCGCGGCATCGACAAAGCGGTTGTCGCTGCGGTTGAAGAACTGAAAAAACTGTCCGTACCTTGCTCCGATTCCAAAGCTATCGCTCAGGTCGGCACCATCTCTGCCAACTCCGACGAAACCGTGGGTACTCTGATCGCGGAAGCGATGGAGAAAGTGGGCAAAGAAGGCGTGATCACCGTTGAAGAAGGCACTGGCCTGCAAGACGAACTGGACGTGGTTGAAGGTATGCAGTTCGACCGCGGTTACCTGTCCCCGTACTTCATCAACAAGCCGGAAACCGGTTCTGTTGAGCTGGAAAGCCCGTTCATCCTGCTGGCTGACAAGAAGATCTCCAACATCCGCGAAATGCTGCCGGTGCTGGAAGCCGTTGCCAAAGCAGGCAAACCGCTGCTGATCATCGCCGAAGACGTTGAAGGCGAAGCGCTGGCGACCCTGGTGGTCAACACCATGCGCGGCATCGTGAAAGTGGCTGCCGTTAAGGCGCCTGGCTTCGGCGACCGTCGTAAAGCCATGCTGCAGGACATCGCGACCCTGACCGCCGGTACCGTGATCTCTGAAGAGATCGGTCTGGAGCTGGAAAAAGCCACCCTGGAAGACCTGGGCCAGGCAAAACGCGTTGTGATCAACAAAGACACCACCATCATCATCGATGGCGTAGGCGACGAAGCGACCATCCAGGGCCGCGTTGCTCAGATCCGTCAGCAGATCGAAGAAGCGACCTCTGACTACGATCGTGAAAAACTGCAGGAACGCGTAGCGAAACTGGCTGGCGGCGTAGCCGTTATCAAAGTTGGCGCAGCGACTGAAGTTGAAATGAAAGAGAAGAAAGCACGCGTTGAAGACGCCCTGCATGCGACCCGCGCCGCAGTGGAAGAAGGCGTGGTTGCCGGCGGCGGCGTAGCGCTGATCCGCGTGGCAGGCAAAATCGCCGCGCTGAAAGGCGACAACGAAGACCAGAACGTGGGCATCAAAGTTGCGCTGCGCGCAATGGAAGCTCCTCTGCGTCAGATCGTGATCAACGCCGGTGAAGAAGCCTCCGTTATCGCTAACAACGTTAAAGCGGGCGAAGGCAGCTACGGCTACAACGCTTACTCTGAAGAATACGGCGACATGATCGCGATGGGTATCCTGGATCCAACCAAAGTGACCCGTTCTGCTCTGCAGTACGCGGCTTCCGTGGCTGGCCTGATGATCACCACCGAATGCATGGTCACCGACCTGCCGAAGGCTGACGCACCGGATATGGGCGCAGCAGGCGGCATGGGTGGCATGGGCGGCATGGGCGGCATGATGTAATCATCCCCCACACGTTCGTGTGCTGAGAACCCCGGCCAAATGGCCGGGGTTTTTTTATGCCTGCGCGCGGCAGCACTGTATTTGATGATATTTTTGCCGCCCGGGGCGATTTAGCTGGTAAACTGGTAAGTCATCAGCTGTCGCTCAAGACGTTGGCCCACTAGCGTGGCAACGGATGCTTAAGAGATGGCATCGCTTTCTGATAAGCTTTTGCGTAATTCTCAACATCGAATGGGGAACAAGATGCGGATTAAAGCCTTACTGGGTCTTTCGGCAGCGATGCTGCTGGCGGGTTGCAGCACCACGAATGAACTGACCGCTGCGGGTCAGCAGATCAAGTTCACCGACAGCAAGCCGGCGGCGGAATGCCAGCTGCTGGGGGAAGTGACCGGCACCCAGAGCAACTGGCTGTCCGGCAACGGCGGTGAAGGCAGCTCCATGCGCGGTGCGGCCAACGATCTGCGCAACAAGGCGGCGGCGATGGGCGGCAACGTGATCTACGGCGCCAACAGCCCGAGCCAGAACCTGCTCTCCAGCTTCGCGCCGCTGGACAGCAAAATGGTCGGCCAGGTTTACAAGTGCCCCTAAGGCGCTGAGGCCGACAGCCGCGAAGAGATAAAAAAAAGAGGAATGCCATGGCATTCCTCTTTTCGTTGGCGCGAGCGCTGCGCGTCACTCCTGCATCAGGCGCAGGTCGATCGGCGTTTTGCTCGGTTCGCCGCCCACTTCACGCGTCAGGCGCGGCACCAGATAACCGGACACCTTGCTCAGCAGCGCCTGCATGATGGCGCGCGCCTCATCGTCACTGACCATGAAGTGCGCCGCGCCCTGCACCTTGTCCAGCACGTGGATGTAATAGGGCAGGATACCGGCGTCGAACAGCGCGTTGCTGAGCGCCGCCAGCGTGTCGGCGTTGTCGTTGACGTCGCGCAGCAGCACGCTCTGGTTGAGCAGCGTGACGCCGGCCAGGCGCAGCTGCGCCATGGCGCTCTGCAGATCGCGGTCAATTTCGTTGGCGTGGTTGATGTGCGTGACCATCAGCACCTGCAGGCGCGAGGCCGACAGCAGGCGGCACAGCGCCGGCGTAATGCGCGCCGGGATCACCACCGGCAAACGGGTGTGAATGCGCAGGCGTTTCAGGTGAGGGATGCTCTCCAGTTCGCCGACCAGCCACTCCAGCTCGCTGTCTTTCGCCATCAGCGGATCGCCGCCGGAAAAAATGATCTCGTCCAGTTCCGGGTGTTGGCGGATATAATCCAGCGCCTGCCGCCAGTTGTTCTTATTGCCCTGATTATCCTGATAGGGGAAGTGGCGGCGGAAGCAGTAGCGGCAGTTGACCGCGCAGCCGCCCTTGACCAGCAGCAGCGCGCGATTGCGGTATTTGTGCAGCAGGCCCGGCACCACGCTGCGCTGCTCATCGAGCGGATCGGTGGTGAACCCTGGGGCGTTGATGAACTCCTCTCTGGCGGTCAGCACCTGGCGCAGCAGCGGGTCGTTGGCATCCCCGGGGCGCATGCGTGCGGCGAAGGCGCGCGGCACGCGCAGGGCAAACAGCCGGCGGGCATCGCGCCCCTGCGGCAGTTCCGGGTGCGTATTCAGTGACAAAAGCTGCAGTAATTCATCAGGATCGGTAATAACATCGGCGAGTTGATGCAACCAATCTTCTCTATGTGCCGTACTTTGGGTTATAATGTGTGCC
This sequence comes from Serratia marcescens, assembly GCF_001902635.1. GTDB lineage: Bacteria > Pseudomonadota > Gammaproteobacteria > Enterobacterales > Enterobacteriaceae > Serratia > Serratia marcescens_F. The sequence goes on from NZ_MJAO01000006.1 coordinate 26,556, forward strand.
ATTTTTTTGGCTAAGCTACCAGTTCAAATATTCAGAGGGCCATCATGGCGACTTATTCTAGCAACGATTTCCGTCCGGGTCTTAAAATCATGTTCGAGGGCGAACCTTACGCCGTCGAAGCCAGTGAGTTCGTTAAGCCGGGCAAAGGCCAGGCGTTTGCGCGCGTGAAAATGCGTCGTCTGCTGACCGGCACCCGCGTGGAAAAAACCTTCAAGTCTACCGATTCTTGCGAAGGCGCAGATGTGGTAGATACCAACATGAACTACCTGTACAGCGACGGTGAGTTCTACCACTTCATGCACCCTGAGACTTTCGAACAGCATCAGGTTGACGGCAAAACTGTATCTGACGCGGCAAAATGGCTGCAGGACAACGCGGAGTGCATCATCACCCTGTGGGATGGTCGCCCAATCGCCGTTCAGCCGCCGAACTTCATCGAAGCGGAAATCACCGATACCGATCCGGGCCTGAAAGGCGATACCGCAGGGACTGGCGGCAAGCCGGCTACCCTGAGCACCGGCGCCGTGGTTAAAGTACCGTTGTTCGTCCAGATTGGCGAAGTCGTTCGCGTTGACACCCGCTCTGGCGAATACGTCTCTCGCGTTAAATAAGTTTCAAAGCAGAGGAACCCCAGCGGTTCCTCTGCTTTATCCCATCCTCGTTCGTTGGCAGAAAATCCGCATGTTCAAGAAAACGTTGTTGGCCGTGCTCTCCCTGTTGTTCCTTTTCTCCCTTAGCGGTTGCAATACGTTTCGCGGTTTCGGCGAAGACGTTCAGCATCTCGGCGGCGCCATCTCGCGCACGGCCAGCTGACCCGCCCTTTAATCCGATGTATTTGCGCCACAAAGCCGGTGGCGATTCCCCCTCCGTCAATTTTGACTAAGCTTAAAGAGCCGTACTTTTTCATCACGACCAAGAAGGGCTTTCTTATGCTGAAGAAAAGTATTATCGCGATCTTCTCCTTGATGATTTTGGCCTCGTTGACCGCCTGCAATACCACCCGCGGCGTGGGTGAAGACATTCAGGCCGGCGGCAAGGCCATTCAGCGCAGCGCGGAATAATCCGTACTCCACCCGGCGGCGTTCCACAAACGGGGGCCGCCGCATTACAAACCCTTGTCTATGTGTTTGCGCTGCTGCTATCCTGCCGCGGTGCGGGTGAGGTTGCCCGCCATTCATCACCCAGCTGAACGGGACGACCCGTTTACGCGTCATTATATCGGGGACGACCCCAGTGGTAGGGAGGCCGTCTCATGGCCTGGATTATTCTGCTTATCGCCGGTTTGCTTGAAGTGGTTTGGGCTATCGGTTTGAAATACACCCACGGTTTTACCCGGCTGACGCCGAGCATCATCACCATCGCCGCGATGGTGGTCAGCATGTTGCTGCTGGCCAACGCCATGAAAACGCTGCCCGCCGGCACCGCTTATGCGGTATGGACCGGTATCGGCGCGGTGGGCGCGGCCATCATGGGCATGGTGCTGTTGGGGGAGTCGACCAATATCGCGCGCATCATCAGCCTGTGCCTGATCGTGGTCGGCATACTTGGGTTGAAATTCAGCAGTCACTGATACCCGTCGTCTTTCACGTTGTCGCGTTGTTACCTGCACTCACTAACCCCAGTCACTGACCTAAGTAAGCTCCTGGGGATGAGTGAGCTGGGCACCTGGCTACAGCTTGAAATCCATAGGGTATGTCGATTTGATCGAACTGATAGACCCTTAGAAATAATAACAGGCGGCCAACGGGCGTTGGCCGCCTGAGCGGTTTACAAGGTGACGACGCCGATGACGGTAACGACGCTGAGGATCGCCGCCAGACCGTAGAACACCCACTTGCCGGCCGGCACGTGGATCTTCAGATCGTGCATCGCATGGTGGATGCGGTGCAGGCCGCACCACAGTGGCAGAATGATCATCAGCAGCAGGAACAGACGGCCGATCAGGCTCTGGCAGAACGCCAGCACGCGTTCGTAGCCCAGCGCTTCACCGGGGAACAGCCCCAGCGGCAGCAGGATGCCGACCAGCAGCACGATGGCCGGCGCGACGATCGCGCCCCACATGCCGCCGGCGCCGAACAACCCCCAGAAAACCGGCTCGTCGGAGCGTTTAGGTGCTTGATTTATCATGTTTCCTCCGGATTAGATCAGGGCCACGGCCAGAATGACCACGCTGACGACGATCGTGACGGCCCACAGTCCTTTAACGATGGGGCCCGGCCCCATTTTCTCGCTGTTGACCACGATATTGGCGGCTTTCGGCGCCAGATCGAACCAGGTTTTGGTATGCAGCGCCGCCGCCAGCAGCGCGACGATGTTGATCAGCAGCACCAGCGGATTCTGCAAGAAACCGATGAAGCCGGCCCAGCTCTCGGTGCCGCCCTTCAGTGCGAACACGCCGTAGAGCAACACGATGCTGAACCAGACCGCCAGCACCGAGGTGCCTTCGCGCAGCATGTAGAAACGGTAGAAGCCGAGCTTTTGCCACCAGGTGGGTGTCATGGTGCGCACATAGGGCTTACGTTGAGTTGTCATGGCAATTTTTCTCCCTTATTGCGGCTTCAACATGGCGATCATGAAGTCTTTGGCGCTCTCCACCTTGCCCTGTTGGATAGCGGCGGCAGGATCGACGTGTTTCGGACAGACTTCGGAGCAATAGCCGACGAAGGTGCAGCTCCAGACGCCGTTCTGGCCGTTGAGCTGCGGCATGCGCTGTTTCTTGCCGTGGTCGCGGTTGTCCAGGTTGTAGCGGTGCGCCAGCGTGATCGCCGCCGGGCCGATAAACTCGGGGTTGAGGCCGAACTGCGGGCACGCGGCGTAGCACAGGCCGCAGTTGATGCAGCCGGAGAACTGGTGGTACTTGGCCATCTGCGCCGGGGTCTGCACGTTCGGGCCGTCTTCCGGTTTGCGATCGTTGCCGATGATATACGGCTTGATCGCCTCCAGGCTTTCGATGAAGTGGGTCATATCGACTACCAGATCGCGCTCGATCGGGAAGTTGCCCAGCGCTTCGACCTTCATGCCGTTGGTGTACTCGCGCAGGAAGGTTTTGCACGCCAGCTTCGGCACGCGGTTGACCATCATGCCGCAGGAACCGCAGATCGCCATGCGGCAAGACCAGCGGTAGGAGAGATCCGGCGCCAGGTTGTCCTTGATGTAGCCCAGTGCGTCGAGCAGCGAAGTTTGTTCGTCGTAAGGCACGGCGTAGGTGACGAAATGCGGCTCGGCGTCGGTTTCCGGGTTATAGCGCATGACTTCGATCTTCAGGGTTTGCATCTCAGCCATTTGCCTGCTCCTTATTCTTTTTCTCCTGCGCTTCGGCTTCTGCGCCGTAGACGCGTTTGGCCGGCGGCAGCTTGGTGATTTTCACGTCGCTGTATTCGAGATGCGGCGCGCCCTGCGGGTTATGGAACGCCAGCGTATGCTTGAGGAAGTTGACGTCGTCGCGCTCGGTGCAGCCTTCGTCCAGACGCTGGTGGGCGCCGCGCGACTCTTTGCGGTTAAACGCGGAGTGCGCCATGCATTCGGCGACGTCCAGGCCATAACCCAGCTCGATGGTGTACAGCAGATCGGTGTTGAACACGCTGGAGTTGTCGGTGATTTTGACGCGCTTGAAGCGCTCTTTCAGCTCGGCCAGCTTATCGATGGTTTTTTGCATCAACTCCGGCGTGCGGTAGATGCCGCAGCCTTCTTCCATCGACAGCCCCATTTCGTCGCGGATCTTCGCCCAGTTTTCACTGCCTTCCTGTTTCATCAGGTTGCTCAGCCGGCTTTCGACGTCGCGGGTTTGCGCATCCAGCGCGCTGCCGTTGGCCGGCGCGGTTTCCAGCGCGCGCCGCGCCGCGTGTTCACCGGCGACGCGGCCGAACACCACCAGTTCCGCCAGCGAGTTGGAGCCGAGGCGGTTGGCGCCGTGCAGGCCGACGGAGGAACATTCGCCGACCGCGAACAGCCCCTTGATCCGGGTTTCGCAGTTCTGGTCGGTTTCAATGCCGCCCATGGTGTAGTGCGCGGTAGGGCGCACCGGGATCGGATCTTTCACCGGATCGACGCCGACGTAGGCCTTGGCCAGTTCGCAGATGAACGGCAGCCGCTCCAGCAGCTTTTTCTCGCCCAGGTGGCGCAGATCGAGGTAGACCACGTCACCGCGTGGGGTGGCGATGGTGCGGCCGGCGCGCCATTCGTGCCAGAAGGCCTGGGACACTTTGTCGCGCGGGCCCAGCTCCATGTATTTGTTCTTCGGCTCGCCCAGCGGGGTTTCCGGGCCCATGCCGTAATCTTGCAGGTAACGGTAGCCGTCCTTGTTCACCAGGATGCCGCCTTCGCCGCGGCAGCCCTCGGTCATCAGGATGCCGGAACCGGGCAGGCCGGTTGGGTGATACTGCACGAACTCCATGTCGCGCAGCGGCACGCCGTGGTGGAACGCCATGCCCATGCCGTCGCCGGTGACGATGCCGCCGTTGGTGTTGTAGCGGTAAACGCGCCCGGCGCCGCCGGTGGCCATCACCACCGCGTTGGCGCGGATCTGCACGCGGGTGCCTTCCATCATGTTGAGCGCCACCAGGCCGCGGGCCTGGCCGTCATCCACCAGGATATCCAGCACGAAGTGTTCGTCGAAGCGTTGGATTTGCGGGTATTTCAGCGAGGTCTGGAACAGGGTGTGCAGCATGTGGAAGCCGGTCTTGTCGGCGGCGAACCAGGTGCGTTCGATCTTCATGCCGCCGAAGCGCCGCACGTTGACCGAACCGTCCGGTTTGCGGCTCCACGGGCAACCCCACTGCTCGAGCTGGGTCATCTCGCGCGGGCACTGATGCACGAAGTGATCGACCACGTCCTGCTCGCACAACCAGTCGCCGCCGGCGACGGTGTCGTGGAAGTGGTAGTCGAAGGTATCGTGATCCTGAGTGACGGCGGCGGAGCCCCCCTCGGCGGCGACCGTGTGGCTGCGCATCGGGTAGACCTTAGAGATCAGCGCGATTTTCAGTTGGGGATTGGCTTCCGCTGCGGCTATTGCTGCACGTAAACCAGCGCCCCCGGCCCCAATAATGGCAAGATCGGCGTTAAAGGTTTGCACTGCATTCCTCCAATGTTCTTGTTAAGAACGGCAAGTTAAATATCTATGCTTAAAATTTAGCGAACTCTTCGGGTGCTAACTAATTGAACCGATTAATGTTGCTTAAAGGTTAAGGATAGATATCTCCCACCAATAATGGGGAATTAACTATACCTAAAGTTAAGTAGTCGAAATTTGATGTGATCGATTGTTTTGTCGATTAACACTCGTTCGACAGGCTTGCCTGCCTTTTTACGGGTTCGGGGTGCGTTTCCCTTTTTATTGCCCCTTTTACCGCCCGTTTGTCGGAAATTGGCGTCAGCGCCGGCTGCCCAACGTGAAGAATTTGTTTGCTTGCAAGGATGCGAGTAGACTGCATCCCCTGTTTGATTTCGGAGTTAATTACCATGAGCGAAACGGCAAGCTGGCAGCCTAGTGCACCCATCGCCAATTTGTTGAAACGCGCAGCGATTCTGGCTGAGATCCGGCGTTTCTTCGCCGATCGTGGCGTGCTGGAAGTTGAGACGCCCACCATGAGCCAGGCAACGGTCACCGACGTTCACCTGTTCCCGTTCGAGACGCGTTTCGTCGGGCCGGGGGCGGCAGAGGGCCTGACGCTATACATGATGACCAGCCCGGAATATCACATGAAGCGCCTGCTGGCGGCGGGCAGTGGCCCGATCTACCAAATGGGTCGCAGCTTCCGCAATGAAGAAGCCGGGCGGCATCACAACCCGGAATTCACCATGCTGGAGTGGTACCGTCCGCACTACGACATGTATCGCCTGATGAATGAGGTGGACGATCTGCTGCAACAGGTGCTGGATTGCGAGAGCGCGGAGACCCTGTCTTATCAGCAGGCGTTCCTGCGTCATTTGGACATCGACCCGCTGTCGGCGGAGAAGGCACAGCTGCGCGAAGCGGCGGCCAAACTCGATCTGAGCAACATCGCCGATACCGAAGAAGACCGCGATACGCTGCTGCAATTGCTGTTCACCGTGGGCGTGGAACCGCATATCGGCCGTGAAAAGCCGGCGTTCGTCTACCACTTCCCGGCCAGCCAGGCGGCGTTGGCGGAGATCAGCACCGAAGACCACCGCGTGGCGGAGCGGTTTGAGGTGTATTTCAAGGGCATCGAGTTGGCGAACGGTTTCCGCGAGCTGACCGACGGCCGTGAACAACAGCAGCGTTTCGAGCAGGACAACCGCAAACGCGCGGAACGCGGCCTGCCGCAGCAGCCGATCGACTACAACCTGTTGGCGGCGTTGCAGCACGGCATGCCGGAATGCTCCGGCGTGGCGCTGGGCGTGGATCGCCTGGTGATGCTGGCGCTGGGCGCCGAGAGCCTGAGTGACGTGTTGGCCTTCCCGGTTGGGATCGCCTGACGTTTCCGGCGGTGATAAAGAGAAAAGGGTCGGCATCTGCCGACCATTTTTTTATCGCGAGAACCGCTTACAGACCGCCGGCGTCGCGCTTGGTGTTCGGCGCCGGCGTGGAAGGCGGCGTACGGCCGTTGTTGGTCAGCCGCGACAGCGTCTCGGTGCGTACCTGGAACGGCGGGTACGGCAGCGTGATGCCGTGCTCGCGGTAGCCCGCCAGGATCAGCTGGTGGATCTCGTGGCGCAGCGGCATGCGGTGGCCCATTTCGGCGGCGTAAATACGCATCTCGAAGATCTGGATCCCCTGTTGCAGATCGACCAGGTAAACCTCCGGCGCCGGGTTATCCAGCACCAGCGAGCAGCGTTCGGCGGCGTTCATCAGGATCTTGGTCACCTCTTCGCTGTTGGCTTCGCCCGGTGCCGGTACGGTCAGCACCACACGGGTCAGGTTATCCGACAGCGACCAGTTGACGAACTGTTCGGTGATGAAGGCTTTGTTCGGCACGATGATCTCTTTGCGGTCCCAGTCCGAGATGGTGGTGGCGCGGGTGTTGATCTTGGTGACGGTGCCGGTCAGGTTGCGGATCGTCACGGTATCGCCGATGCGGATCGGTTTCTCGAACAGGATGATCAGGCCGGAGATGAAGTTGGAGAAGATCTCCTGCATGCCGAAGCCCAATCCCAGACTGAGCGCGGTGACCACCCACTGCAGTTTCGACCATTCGATGCCGATCCAGGCGAAACTGAGCACTGCGCCGAACAGCAGCAGCAGGTACTTGGTGATGGTGGTGATGGCGTAGCCGGTGCCCGGCGTCAGATCCAGGTGCTGCAGCACCGCCAGCTCCAGCAACGCCGGCAGATTGCGCACCAGCTGCATGGTGATGATCAATACCAAAATAGCGATCAGAACCGCGCCGAGGGTGATCGGATGGGCGGTCTCCACGCCGTTGACCGTTGAGGTCACATCCCACAGCGAGATGTTTTCCAGGAAGGCGAACGCGGAGTGGATCTCCGACCACAGCACGATCACCGACACCAGCGCGATCAGCGTCAGGATCGACCGCACCAGCCGCAGTGACTGGGCGCTGATGGTGTCCAGATCGAAGTCCGAGTCGTCCGGATCGATGGATCCTTCGGTGCTGTTCGGCGTGTGCGAGGTTTCGTCTTCGCCGCGGGCGCGCTGGGCCAGAATGTCGGCGCGGCGCTGTTTGGCGCGATCGAAGGCGATGCGCCGCCGTTGGATCAGCATCCAGCGGCGGATGATGTGGTAGATCACCAGCAGCAGGAACCAGATCGCCACCGAGGTTTCCAGGCGCGCCAACAGCGCCTGCGCGGTGGTGAGGTAACCGACGGTCGACGCCAGCGCCGCCAGCAACGGCGCCGACAGCAGCAGCCCCCAGAAGGCGCTGTTGAGCATGTTGTCGCCGGAGCCGTTTTTATCCAGATATAGCGGGATGCCGGCGCGCTTCAGGCTGTGGGTGACCAGCGCCAGCGCCAGGCACAGCAGGATGAAGCACAGCCGCCCCAGCGTGTTGGCGAACTCGCGCTCTTTCAGGCTATCGAAGGTGATCAGCGCCATGATCAGCGGCACGATCAGCCAGATCGACATTTTGTAGTAACGCATGGCGCGCGAAACTTGCTTCGCCGGCCAGCGGAAGTGAACGATGAATAGCCCCTGCGGGTGGGCAAAGGCGGCGCAGACCATGCAGATCCACAGGATTGGCAGCGTGGCGGTCACCCCTTTACCGATCGCTTCCGCCACCGGGTAGTTCCAGGCGCTTTGCAGGCCGTAGCCGAGTGCGGCCCACAGCACAGGCAACGGCATCGCCACCAGGATTGACCAGAACACGGTGCGCACCGTCAGGAAGAATTCATCCTGCGTCACCTTGCCGACGCGGCCGCTGGCGCGCTCGAGGAAGGCGTGATAGTGCTTGCGTGAACTGATGCTGAAAATCACCAGCAGCAGGGCGCCGAAGATCGGGATCAGCGTTTCGCGGCTGGTCACCATCATCATGAAGGCGCCGCCGAGCTGGGACAGCGTGTCCAGCGACAGGACGCGCGTCAGATCGTGCGCCACGTTGAGCGGGTAAGAGAAATTGATCGGGTTGACGTCCGGCACCCAGAACAGATAGCGGTGGGTGGCGTCGCGGATTTCGTTCAACGCTTCGATCAGCTGGGTGTTGGCCACCTTCAGCTTGGTCAGCTCGAGGATTTGGGTGTCGCACCCGGACAGCAACGAGTTCAGCAGCTCGCGCTGGGTGCGCAGCTGGGCGTCGACGATGCGCTGCTCTTGGTTGGTCAGCGCGCTGCCGTCGTCACGTTTGAATTCGCGCTGCGGCAGTTTTTCCAATTGGCTTTCAAACTGCAGACGCTGCACGCGCAGTTGGGCCATGTCGCCATCCAGCTGCTGCGGTTTGGGCATCTCCGGCAACGTCGCCACCTGCGCGCGCAGGGTTTCCCCCAGCGCCGATGACGAACCGAGCCACTGGGCCTGTTCGATGATGGTGCTCAGCGCCTGACGCACCTGCAGCGTCTGTGCCGCCGCCTGCCGCTGCTGCGAAGAAATCAGGTCCATGCGCTGCGCCTGGCTGTTCAGCGCGGCGGACAGCTCGCGGTTGATCTGCAGCTGTTGGCTGATGCTCTTCGGCAAATCGCCATTCTGCTCGGCCAACTGCTCGGTTTTTTCCAGCGCCAGTTCCGCTTCGCGTTGGCGTTGGGCGTTGAGGTTATTGCGCAGCGCCTGCAGCTGAACGTCTATCTTCTCGTGGCGTTTTTTATAGACCTCGGCGCGCATGCGCGCCAGCTCCTGACGGTTGTTGGCCGACAGCTGCGCCAGCTCCAGTTCGTCCACTTTGGCTTTGCGCGCCGCGGCCTCGGTCTGCAGCAGGGCCAGGGCGGCCTGCGCGTACGGGGTGGTCGGGTTGGCGGGCTGCGCCTGCAGGCGGCGCTGCACTTCGGTCAGCGCGCGGCGGGCGTCGGTCTGCTGCTGCGGCAACTGGCCGAGCGAGTCGCTGATCTCCCGCGTGCGATCCTGCTCTTGCTGCAGCAGGCGCGCCTGTTCCAGCAGCAGGCTGCTGGTTTGCAGGATCTGCTGTTCCAGATCGCTGGCCGGGAGATCGTCGCCGTTCGGCAGGATCTTGTTGCCTTCCAACACCAGCTGACGGCGCAGTTCCTGCGTCATCTTCGGGAAATCGTCGATCACCTTCTGATATTGCTCGGAGCGGGTCTGCGACTCTTTACGCTCGGTCAGCCAGTTGAGGGCGCTTTGCAGCGCCTCGGTAGTTTCCGCCTGATTCGGCGCGTTTTTGCTGCTTTCCGCCTGCTTCAGCTCCTGCTTGAGCTGGGTCTCGGTCGGCACGGGGGCGGCCAGCGCCGGTTGCAACAGCAGGCAACCGAGCAAAAGCGTGATAATCAGGCGCACGGCGTCGATTCCTTTAGGTCTAAGTCTGTGGTGTTTCAGCGGTGGCCGGGATTTCGGCGAAGGCTTCGCCCATGCGGGTGACGGTGCCGTTATGCAACTGCGGCGCGAACTGCACGCTGCCGGCGGTAAACAGGTTGATCACCGTGGAGCCGAGCTTGAAGCGGCCCATTTCGGCGCCTTTTTCCAGCGTGATGGCGCCTTCTTCGCCGGCGGCCGGGTAGGTCCAGCGCTTGATGATGCCTTCGCGCGGCGGCGTGACGGTGCCGGCCCAGACGGTTTCGATGCTGCCGACGATGGTGGCGCCGACCAGGATTTGCACCATCGGCCCGATATCGGTGTCGAACACGCAGATCACGCGCTCGTTGCGCGCGAACAGGTTAGGTACGTTGGCGGCGGTGAGCGGATTGACCGAGAACAGATCGCCCGGCACATAGATCATTTCACGCAGCACGCCGGTGCAAGGCATGTGCACGCGGTGGTAGTCGCGCGGCGCCAGATAGGTGGTGGCGAACAGGCCGTTGCGGAACGGCTCGGCCAGCAAGTAGTTGCCGGCCAGCAGCGCTTCCAGGCTGTAGTGATGGCCTTTGGCCTGGAAGATTTGATCGTCGCGGATCGGGCCGAGCTGGCTGATGGCGCCATCGGCGGGCAGCGCCAGCCAGTTGGCGTCGGCGACGATCGGGCGCGCGCCGTCGCGCAGCGGACGCACGAAGAACTCGTTGAAGGTGGCGTAGGAGGCCAGGTCCGGATTTTGCGCTTCCTGCATGTCCACGCGGTAGTAGCGGGCGAAGGCCTTGACCACCAGTTGGGTCAGCCAGCCGGCCTGTTTGTCGGCGCCCCAGCCCGCCAGGCGGGTCAGCGCCAGCTTCGGCAGCCAATATTGCAATTTAATCTTGATGCTATCCAGCACGTTAACCTCGTGAATCAGGGTAAAGGGCGCGCATTGTAACGAGGGCTCCGCCGTCGTCAATGCCGCCCGTTATTGTCAGTCTGCGGCGTCCGTGAAGTTCTTGCGAACCTTCACCTGCGCCATGCTTTCCAGAATGCGGTGATAGTTGTCGAAACGCTCTTCCGCGATATCACCTTTCTCCATTGCTGCGCGGATGGCGCAACCGGGATCGGTATCGTGGCGGCAGTCGCGGAACTTGCAACCGCCTAAATAATCACGGAATTCGACAAAGCCGCGGGTGATTTGTTCCGGTTCCAGGTGCCACAGGCCAAACTCGCGCACCCCAGGGGAGTCGATCACATCGCCGCCGTGTTGGAAATGGTAAAGCCGCGCGGCGGTGGTGGTATGTTGCCCGAGGCCTGATACGTCGGAAACCTGATTTACCAGAATTTGCTCTTCGGACGGCGGCAGCAGCGCATTCAGCAAGCTGGATTTGCCGACCCCGGACTGGCCGGCGAAGATGCTGATGCGCCCGGCCAGCGCCTGTTCGAACTCCGCCATGCCTTCCCGCGTCTGGCTGGAGACTTCCAGCACCCGGTACCCAATCTTGCGATAGATATCCATCATGCCGTCGACCAGCTTGCGCGCTTCGGCATCCAGCAGGTCAATTTTGTTGAGTACGATCAGCGGTTCAACTTCGAGCGTTTCGCAGGCCACCAGATAGCGGTCGATGATGTTCAGCGACAGCTCGGGCAGGATCGCCGACACGATGACGATCTGATTGATATTGGCGGCGATCGGCTTCACGCCGTCGTAGAAGTCCGGGCGCGTCAGCACCGAGGTGCGCTCGTGCACCGCTTCCACGATGCCTTTCACCCCTTCATGGGCACCCAGGCCGGGGCGCCACACCACGCGATCGCCGGTCACCAGCGAACGCAGCGTGCGGCGGATATTGCAGCGGTGCTGAGTGCCATCCGGCGCCTCAACGTCAGCGTGCATGCCGAAACGGCTGATGACGACGCCTTCCTGCGGCTCGCCCAGTTGGGAATCATCCGGCTCCGGTTTGTTATCAGCACGCTTCAGACGGCGCTGATGGTTCGCCTGCACGCGGCGTTGCTGACCTTTGGACAGTTTGTTCTTACTCACTGCGCCTCACTTGAATCGGTTTTATACCTTTACACGTACGACGGCGGTAGGGGGGCTTTCCCCGGCCGCAGCCTTGAACCCGTCGGGGTATATGTCGCCCAGGGCGACCAAAAAGACTATGATACACGCTATTTTATATTAAATAACCGTTGTTAGCCGCCGGCTGCGGCGCGTCGCCACCGGCGGCGCCCGCCGTCTCGTCCGCACAGCGTTTTTCTCTCGGCTTTTAGGCAGGAAACATCATGACAGGAAACGAAAATAACCTGATTTGGATCGATTTGGAGATGACCGGGCTGGATCCGGAGCGTGACCGCATTATCGAGATCGCCACGCTGGTCACCGACGCCAACCTGAACATCCTGGCGGAGGGGCCGGTGATCGCCGTGCATCAATCCGACGATCAGCTGGCTCTGATGGACGAGTGGAACGTTCGCACCCATACCGGCAGCGGGCTGGTGGAGCGGGTGAAAGCCAGCCGCCAGGACGATCGCGCCGCCGAGCTGGAAACCATCGCCTTTCTGCAGCAGTGGGTGCCGGCCGGCAAATCGCCGATCTGCGGCAACAGCGTGGGCCAGGACCGCCGTTTCCTGTTCCGCTATATGCCGGAGCTGGAGGCTTACTTCCATTACCGTTATCTGGACGTCAGCACGCTGAAGGAGCTGGCGCGTCGTTGGAAGCCGGAAATTCTCGGTGGTTTTAAAAAGCAGGGTACCCATCAGGCGCTGGACGACATCCGCGAATCGGTGGCCGAACTGGCTTATTACCGCGAACATTTCATCCAGCTCTAAGGCTGTGGCGGCCCCGGAGGGGAAAAAACGCCGCTTTTAGCCGTTTAATTCGCCAACTTGGCGCTTTAATCGGCAATCAAACAAAAATCGCGTTTTTTTGCTTTCAGGGGCTTGCGACAAAAAGGATTTCTCGTATAATGCGCACCCCGTACCGATGAAGAATTTCGTAAAGTTCCACCATCGATACGCCGGGCGGGAATAGCTCAGTTGGTAGAGCACGACCTTGCCAAGGTCGGGGTCGCGAGTTCGAGTCTCGTTTCCCGCTCCAAATTCAACAATGTCGCGATGCGGCATGATGAATAAATAAAGCAGTATCAAGCAGTACCTATGCGACGCGGGAATAGCTCAGTTGGTAGAGCGCAACCTTGCCAAGGTTGAGGTCGCGAGTTCGAGCCTCGTTTCCCGCTCCAAAAATTCAAAGGTCACGCCAGTGTTTGGTGACCGGATGCCCAAAGCATCTCAATGCGGGAATAGCTCAGTTGGTAGAGCACGACCTTGCCAAGGTCGGGGTCGCGAGTTCGAGTCTCGTTTCCCGCTCCAATTTTCTCTTCGTTTCAAACTCAAATCCAACGCCTTATCCGGCGCGGATTTTTGTCCCGTTTTACATGTCTGGTAAAAATGTTGTAAACAGAGTTATCCACAGGCCCTGTACTTAATACCGTCAGACTAAAAAATCAACAGCATACAAATCAAATATTTAATTCTTTGATTTTTAAGCTTATTTATTTATCCCAAAACGTTATGCCGATCACTTGCTCTTTTTGTTGCAGTTGAAAGACAACGTGTTTTTATTTTTATGCACAAATCCACAGAGAGAGTCCGCGGGCGGTATGACCGCGCGGTGCAGGCCGTCAGGCATCCCTCGGCAAACCTTTTTCCACAGCCCGTATCAGTCGTTTTTTCTGCGCCGTCTGCACCTCAACGCCCTGCGCTTCGCGGCGGGCGAGCTGTTGCGCCAGCGCCCAGTGGATATGTTCGTCCAGCATAGCGTCCTGATCTAAACGCGCGCGTAGCGCGATCACCACGCCGTCTTCGTATGGCGCATTACCCAACGCCACGGCGATATTGCGCAGCCAGCGCAGGTGGCCGATGCGGCGTATCGCCGAGCCTTCGGTGATGCGCAGGAATTTTTCTTCCGTCCAGTTGAACAAATCGATCAGCTGCGGCGCGTGTAGCGCGGCGCGCGGGCTGAAGTCGTCTTCATCTGTGAGTTGAGAAAAGCGGTTCCACGGGCAGATCAGCTGGCAGTCGTCGCAGCCGTAAATGCGGTTGCCGATCAGCGGTCGGAACTCCTCCGGTATCGCGCCTTCCAGCTCGATGGTCAGGTAAGAGATGCAGCGCCGGGCGTCTACGGTATAGGGCGCGACGATGGCACCGGTCGGGCAGGTGGTGATGCAGGCGACGCAGCGGCCGCACTGCTCTTCCTGCGGCCGATCCACCGGTAGCGGCAGATCGATCAGCAATTCGCCGAGGAAAAACCACGACCCAGCTTCGCGGTTGAGAATTAGTGAGTGTTTACCAACCCATCCGATGCCTGCCTTGGCGGCCAGGGCGCGCTCCATCACCGGCGCGGAATCGACAAAGGGACGGAAATTCAGCTCGCCGCAGTATGCCTGGATCTGATCGCCCAGCTTTTTCAGGCGCTGGCGCAACAATTTGTGATAGTCGCGCCCCAGCGCGTAGCGGCTGACGTAACCCAGCTGCGGATTCTGCAAGGTGCTGGCGAACGCCGCCTTGGCCGGCAGGTAGTTCATGCGCACGCTGATCACCCGCAGCGTGCCCGGCAGCAGTTCGTGAGGGCGTGCGCGCAGCATGCCGTGGCGCGCCATCCAGTCCATCTCGCCATGGTACTGCTTGTCGAGCCAGGCCTGCAGTTTCGGCTCTTCGAGGCTTAGATCGGTATCGCAGATGCCAACCTGCTGGAATCCTAGCGATTGCCCCCATTGCTTGATATGTTGGGCGAGTTGATGGAGATCGAGGGGGTGCGTCATGACGGGCCATAGTGAAAAAGCATACGCTGACAGCTTACCACACTCTGTCTGGTCTGCGGACTGGATCCGTCGTTCGGAGCCTGCGGCGGCGGCCTCGCTCGGCATCTCCCTTTACGATTTGATGCAGCGCGCCGGTCAGGCGGCCTACGCGCTGGCGCGCGACGCGTATCCTTCCCTCAACCACTGGCTGGTGTTGTGCGGCCACGGCAACAACGGCGGCGACGGCTATGTGGTGGCGCGCCTGGCGAAGGCGGCGGGCGTGCAGGTGACGTTGATCGCCTGCGAAGGCTCACGGCCCTTGCCGCCGGAGGCCGCCGCCGCCCGCCAGGCCTGGTTGGCTGCCGGCGGCGATATTCTGCCGGCGAACAGCCGCTGGCCGGGGTCTGTCTCGCTGATCATCGACGGGCTGTTGGGTACCGGCCTGAGCAGCGCGCCGCGTGCGCCTTACGATGCACTGATCGAGGCCGCCAACCGGCATTCGGCGCCGGTGGTGGCACTCGATATCCCGTCCGGTCTGCTGGCGGAAAGCGGCGCCGCGCCAGGCGCGGTGGTGCGTGCCGCGCACACCGTCACGTTCATCGGCCTCAAGCCGGGTTTACTGACCGGCCAGGCGCGCGACTGGGTCGGGCAACTTCATCAGAATACGCTAGGCTTATCGGATTGGCTGGCGAAGCAACCGGCGCAGATTCAGCGGCTTACCGCCGAGATGCTGCCGCGTTGGCTGCATCCGCGCCGCCCCTGCGCCCATAAGGGCGAGCACGGCCGCCTGTTGTTGGTGGGCGGCGACCGCGGTTTCGGCGGCGCCATTCGCATGGCGGCGGAGGCGGCCCTACGCAGCGGTGCTGGCTTGGTGCGAGTGCTTACTCACATTGAACACGTTGCGCCGCTGTTGGCAGCCCGGCCGGAATTGATGGTGCAGGCGCTGGACGAGGCGACGCTGCGGCAGGCGATGCAATGGGCGGATGTGCTGGTGATTGGCCCGGGCCTGGGCCAGTCTGAATGGGGCAAGAACGCGTTGAATGTGCTGCAAGCCAGCGATAAACCGGCCTTGTGGGACGCCGATGCGCTGAACTTGCTGGCATTAAATCCCGAGAAGCGGCAGAATCGCGTGATGACCCCGCATCCCGGTGAGGCGGCGCGGCTGTTGAGCTGCAGCACCGCTGATATCGAGAGTGATCGCTTACTTGCCGTGCGCAAGCTGGCGGTGCGCTACGGCGGCGTGGCGGTGCTGAAAGGCGCCGGAACGCTGATCGCCGATGAGCGGGGGCAGATGGCGATCGCCGACGTCGGCAATGCCGGCATGGCCTCCGGCGGCATGGGCGATGTGCTGTCGGGCATCATCGGCGGTTTGCTGGCGCAAAAGCTCTCGCTGTATGATGCCGCTTGTGCGGGCTGCGTCGTACACGGCGCGGCCGCCGATCGCGTGGCGGAAAGACAAGGAACAAGAGGCATGTTGGCGACCGATTTACTGCCGGACATCCTTCATTTCGTTAACCCTGAGTGGGCAAAATAGACTTTATCGAATGAAAGAACTCGTTTTACCTCTGCCGGACGAGGCAGCGACTGTCGCATTGGGCGCCACGTTGGCCAAGGCCTGCGATCGCGCCAGCGTCATCTATCTCTACGGCGACCTGGGCGCCGGTAAAACCACCTTCAGCCGCGGTTTCCTGCAGGCGTTAGGGCATCAGGGCAACGTCAAAAGCCCGACCTACACCCTGGTGGAACCTTATGCCTTACAGCCGCTGGCGGTGTATCACTTCGATCTGTATCGCCTGGCCGATCCGGAAGAACTCGAATTCATGGGCATCCGTGATTACTTCGCGCAAGACGCCATCTGCCTGGTCGAATGGCCACAGCAGGGCACCGGCGTGCTGCCGGAGCCGGATCTGGCGCTGCACCTCGGCTATCAGGGCGAAGGGCGCGAGGCGAAGATCGAGGCGATTTCCGCTTACGGCAGCCAGCTTTTAGACCGCATTCACGGGCCACAGGGATGATGCTGCAATGACGCATGCGTTGAAAAAATTCGCGGTCCTCATGCTGATCGCTGTGCTGGGGCCGTTCGGCGCATTGAACGCGCTGGCGGCGTCCTCGCTATCGGATATCAAGGTCGCCAACGCTCAGCGTGAAGCGACGGTGTCGGTGAGCTTCAACGGCCCGCCTGACTATGCCTTTTTCCCGCTGCACGGTCCGGATCGCGTGGTGTTGGACGTCAATCAGAAGGGGAAAGTCGGCGGCCTACCGCTCAACTTCAGCGGCCAGAACCTGGTGAAAAGCATTCGCTCGAGCACGCCGAAAGACGCTCAGAGCGTGCGTCTGGTATTTGATCTGACCCAGCGCGCCAAAACCCGCGTCTCTACCCGCCAGAACGGTGGCGTGCATACCGTGGTGTTCACCATCACGGCCGAAGGCGGCGCTAATAACGTCGTGCGCAAAGCGCCGGTGCAAACGCCTGCGCCGGTCACAGTCAGCCAACCCGCGCGCCAGGTACCGGTCGCGGTAAGCGAAGCGCCGGAGCCACCATTGCGTAAAGCGCCCACGGGTGCGAATCCGTTTACCAATAAACCTGCCGTGGTTGCGGGCACTGCCACTGAAGTGACGCCGCGCAGCAGCCGCGTTTCCGTTGGTTCCGGCGATCGGGTGGTGGTGGCGATCGACGCCGGCCACGGCGGTCAGGATCCGGGCGCCATCGGCCCGAGCGGGCTGAAAGAGAAGAATGTCACCATCGCCATCGCGCGCCGCTTGCAGGCGATGCTGAACGACGATCCGCAGTTCAAGCCGGTGTTGACGCGTAACGGCGACTATTTCATTTCGGTGATGGGGCGTTCCGACGTGGCGCGTAAGCAGGGCGCCAACGTGTTGGTCTCCATTCATGCCGACGCCGCGCCGAACCGCAGCGCCAGCGGGGCCTCCGTCTGGGTGCTGTCCAACCGCCGCGCCAACAGCGAAATGGCCGGCTGGCTTGAACAGCATGAGAAGCAGTCCGAGCTGCTTGGCGGCGCCGGCGACCTGCTGGCCAACAGCCAGGCCGACCCTTATCTGAGCCAGGCGGTGCTGGATCTGCAGTTCGGTCATTCGCAACGCGTAGGATACGATGTGGCGGTGAAGGTGTTACAGCAGCTGCAAAGCGTCGGCTCACTGCATAAGCGCCGGCCGGAACACGCCAGTTTGGGCGTGCTGCGTTCGCCGGATATCCCATCGCTGCTGGTGGAAACAGGATTTATCAGTAATAGCACGGAGGAGCGGCTGCTGGGCAGTAGCGCGTATCAGGAGAAGATTGCCAAGGCCATCCATAACGGCCTGCGCAGCTATTTCCTGGCGCATCCGCTGCAAGCCGACCCAAAGGTGGAAAACCGACCGCTGGACGTCGCAGCGGCGGTTAACACCTCAACACCAGACGTGCGCCAGCCGGAGCCGATCGTCAGCTCGGCCGGCGCGAGCCGCAGCGTGAGCGGCAAGACCCAGATCCACGTGGTGAAGCGGGCGGAGACGCTGTCCGGTATTGCCGACAGCTACGGCACCACCCCGGCGGCGCTACGCGATCTGAACAAACTGAAGAAAGACGGCGTGTGGGTGGGCCAACGCCTGAAGGTGCCGGCGGGTAAAACCGCCGCCGTAACTGCCGTCGCCAAGGTAAAAACGCCGGCGAAGAAGCCGTCTAAACATAAAGTGGCCCGCGGGGATACGCTTTCCTCCATCGCTTCTCGCTATGGGGTCAGCGTCGGCGATCTGAAACGGGTCAACAATCTTAAGTCGGACGTCGCGCCGCTGGATCGGACGCTGACCATTCCGCAGGCCTAGCGCCGTCGCTACAGGAGTCAGCATGCCTATCCAGGTGTTACCGCCACAGCTTGCCAACCAGATCGCCGCGGGAGAGGTGGTTGAACGGCCTGCGTCGGTCGTCAAAGAGCTGGTGGAAAACAGCCTGGACGCCGGTGCGACGCGCATCGATATCGATATTGAACGCGGCGGCGCCAAGCTGATCCGCATTCGCGACAACGGCTGCGGCATCGGCAAGGCCGATCTGGCGCTGGCGTTGGCGCGGCACGCCACCAGTAAAATCAGCACGCTCGACGATCTGGAAGCGATCGTCAGCCTCGGCTTTCGCGGCGAAGCGCTGGCCAGCATCAGCTCGGTTTCCCGTTTGACCCTGACGTCGCGTACCGCCGACCAGGGTGAGGCGTGGCAAGCCTATGCCGAAGGGCGAGAGCAGGCGGTGACGGTCAAACCCGCCGCGCATCCGGTCGGCAGCACGCTGGAGGTGCTGGATCTGTTTTACAACACCCCGGCGCGCCGCAAGTTCATGCGCACCGAGAAAACCGAGTTCGGCCATATCGATGAGGTGGTGCGGCGCATTGCGCTGGCGCGTTTCGATGTGGCGATCAACCTCAGCCACAACGGCAAACTGATCCGCCAATACCGGGCGGCGAAAGAAGAAAGCCAACACGAGCGCCGTTTGGGCAGCATTTGCGGCCCGGCATTTTTGCAGCATGCGCTGAACATCAACTGGCAGCACGGCGACCTTAGCATTCGCGGTTGGGTGGCGGATCCCGCCGGGGCACGTCAGTTGGGTGAAATGCAGTACTGCTACGTCAACAGCCGCATGATGCGCGATCGGTTGATCAATCACGCCATTCGGCAGGCCTATCAGGATCAGCTGAAAGAGGAGCAGCAACCCGCTTACGTGTTGTATCTGGAGGTCGATCCGCATCAGGTGGACGTCAACGTTCATCCCGCCAAGCACGAGGTGCGTTTCCATCAGGCGCGGCTGGTGCACGATTTTATCTATCAGGCGGTGACCACCGTGCTGCAACAGGCCGGTCAGTCGCCGTCGTTGCCGCTGGCGGAAACGCCTGACGAAGAACCCGTGCCGGTTTGGCAGCAGGAGAACCGCGTCGCCGCCGGCGGCAACCATTTTTCTCAGCCTGCGCCGCGCCGCGAAACGTCGCCACAGGCCGGCGGCGTCGCCCGTGAGCGCGCGCCGCAGCCCGGTTGGCAAACGGCGGGCGGTTACCAGAAACGCGAAGGCGAGCTGTACGGCAAACTGATGCAGCCCTCTACCGAGCCGCAGGCCGAGGCCGCGCCGGAAGTCTCGAGTAAGCCGCCGTTGTTCCCGCCGGTGAAAGCCGCGGCGGAAACGCCGTTGGCGGGCGGCCAACACAGTTTTGGCCGGGTGCTGATGATCCATCCGCCTTGCTACGCGTTGATTGAACAGCGCTTGCAGCCGGCGCTGCTCAACCTGGCGGTGGCCGAACGCTGGCTGCGTCAGGCGCAGCTCAACCCGCCTGCGGAAGGGCTGCGGCCACAACCGCTGCTCATTCCAATCAAGCTGACGCTGAACAAAAATGAAGCGGCGGCCATCGCGCGGCATCAGGCGCTGTTGGCGGCGATGGGGCTGGATCTGCAAACGGATCACGGCCGTGTGACGCTGCGCGCAGTGCCTTTACCATTGCGCCAACAAAATTTACAAAAACTGATACCCGAACTGTTAGGCTATCTGGCCGAACATCAGGAGATGTTGCCCGCGGTGCTGGCCACCTGGCTCGCTCGCCGCCTTGGCAGCGAACATGAACAGTGGAACACCTCGCAAGCGATACAATTGCTGACCGACGTTGAACGACTTTGCCCGCAGCTGGTCAAATCGCCACCGAGCGGACTTTTACAACCCGTTGATTTACAGGCCGCACTGGCGGCCCTCAAGCATGACTGAAACTGAAATGACACCACGTCCCCCGGCTATTTTCATCATGGGGCCGACCGCCTCGGGTAAGACCGCGCTGGCGATCGCGCTGCGCGAACGCCTGCCGGTGGAGCTGATCAGCGTCGATTCCGCGCTGATTTATCGCGGCATGGATATCGGCACCGCAAAGCCGAGCGCCGAAGAACTGGCGCAGGCCCCCCATCGGTTGATCGATATCCGCGATCCCGCAGAAGCTTACTCGGCGGCGGAGTTTCGCGCCGACGCGCTGAAGGAGATGGCCGACATCACCGCTGCCGGGCGTATTCCGCTGCTGGTGGGTGGCACTATGTTGTATTTCAAGGCGTTGCTGGAAGGATTGTCGCCGTTGCCGTCCGCCGATCCCTTGGTTCGCGAGCGCATTGAACAGCAGGCGGCGGAGCAGGGTTGGGAGGCGTTGCACCGCCAGTTACAGGCGATCGATCCGGTCGCGGCATTGAGAATTCATCCGAATGATCCGCAGAGACTGTCCAGAGCACTGGAAGTTTTTTTTATTTCGGGTAAAACTTTAACGGAACTGACTAAAATTTCGGGTGAATCGTTACCGTATCAAGTTCACCAATTTGCGATAGCGCCGACCAGCCGTGAGTTGATCCATCAACGCATCGAGCTGCGGTACCATCAAATGTTGGCGGCGGGTTTTGAGACGGAAGCGCGTGCACTTTTCGCACGGGGTGATTTGCATACGGACTTGCCCTCCATTCGCTGTGTCGGTTACCGCCAGATGTGGTCATACTTGTCTGGTGAAATTAGTTACGATGAGATGGTTTATCGTGGTATTTGCGCAACACGTCAGTTGGCTAAACGCCAGATGACCTGGTTACGGGGTTGGGAGTCGGTCCATTGGTTGGACAGTGAAAAGCCGGGAGAGGCTTTGGACTCGGTGACACAGGTTGTTAGTGCATAGGTTGGGTGATTGTGTACAATTGCTGAGTATTCAGCGCGCAAATTTTTTACGTCGTTTATTTTAGAGCCGACAGGTTCTTAGTTACAAACAACAAGCAAATAAGGAAAAGATAGAATGGCTAAGGGGCAATCTTTGCAAGATCCGTTCCTGAACGCATTGCGTCGTGAACGTGTTCCGGTTTCTATTTATTTGGTGAATGGTATTAAGCTGCAAGGCCAGATTGAGTCTTTTGACCAGTTTGTCATCCTGTTGAAGAACACGGTTAGCCAGATGGTGTACAAGCACGCTATCTCTACCGTTGTCCCGTCACGCCCGGTTTCGCATCACAGCAACAACCCGAGCGGCGGTTCAAGCAACTATCACCATGGTAACAATCCGTCTGCGCAGCAACAGCCGCAGCAGGAAAGCGATGACGCTGAATAAAGCGCGTTGCAAGTCAACCATGACGGGGAGCATAAGCAGCCGCGGGCTGTTTATGTCCCCCAAACTCACGGTGAGTGTCCGTTTGAGAGGTTGCACGCTTGTTTGACCGTTATGAAGCCGGTGAGCAGGCCGTACTGGTTCATATCTATTTCTCGCAAGACAAAGATACGGAAGACCTCAACGAGTTCGAATCGTTGGTTTCCTCAGCCGGTGTCGAAGCTTTGCAAGTGGTGACTGGTAGCCGCAAAGCCCCGCATCCGAAGTACTTTGTCGGCGAAGGAAAGGCCGAAGAAATTGCAGATGCGGTGAAAGCCAGCGGCGCGTCTGTTGTCCTGTTTGATCATTCCCTTTCCCCGGCGCAGGAAAGAAACCTCGAGCGCCTGTGCGAATGCCGGGTGATCGACCGCACCGGGCTGATTTTAGACATCTTCGCCCAGCGTGCCCGTACCCATGAAGGTAAGCTGCAGGTGGAGTTGGCGCAGCTGCGTCACATCGCCACGCGTCTGGTACGCGGCTGGACGCACCTGGAGCGGCAAAAAGGGGGGATTGGCCTGCGCGGGCCGGGGGAAACCCAGCTTGAGACCGACCGTCGCCTGTTGCGCGATCGTATCAGCTTGATTCTGCGCCGCCTGGAGCGGGTAGAAAAGCAGCGTGAACAAGGCCGACGCGCGCGGACCCGCGCCGATGTGCCGACCGTCTCGCTGGTGGGCTACACCAACGCCGGCAAATCCACCCTGTTTAACCGAATAACGTCTGCCGAGGTGTATGCGGCGGATCAGCTATTTGCCACCCTGGATCCTACGTTGCGGCGCATTGACGTGCCGGACGTGGGGGATACCGTGTTGGCGGATACCGTAGGCTTTATCCGGCACCTGCCGCACGATCTGGTAGCCGCCTTCAAGGCGACGCTGCAAGAAACGCGTCAGGCGTCTCTGCTGCTGCACGTCATCGACGCCGCAGATCCGCGCGTCGATGAGAACATCGAAGCGGTGAACACTGTGCTGGCGGAGATCGACTCGGATGAAATCCCTACACTGTTAGTGATGAACAAAATAGATATGCTGGACGATTTTGTGCCGCGTATCGACCGCAACGATGAAAACCTGCCGATCCGGGTGTGGCTGTCCGCCGCCAGCGGAGAGGGTATTCCGTTGCTGTATCAGGCGTTGACGGAGCGCTTATCGGGGGAGATCGCACATTACGAATTGCGCTTACCGCCACGGGCAGGCCGTCTTCGCAGCCGTTTTTACCAGCTTCAGGCGATTGAAAAAGAGTGGAACGAAGAGGACGGTAGCATTGGCGTGGTGGTGCGAATGCCGATCGTCGAATGGCGTCGTCTCTGCAAGCAAGAACAGGACCTGATTGACTTTATCGTATGATCATATCCTGTTACATTTATGCTTCGCGAAAGCCTGAAGTACCCAATCACAGAATATGGAGCTAAAACATGGCGTGGAATCAGCCCGGTAATAACGGACAGGACCGCGACCCGTGGGGGAGCAGCAATAACAATGGCGGCAACTCTGGCGGTAACAACAAAGGCGGTCGTGATCAAGGGCCACCTGATTTGGACGATATCTTCCGCAAACTGAGCAAGAAATTGAGCGGTTTCGGCGGGGGCAAAGGCTCCAACAGCAATAGCGGCGGCACCGGCACCTCCGGTCCGGGCTTCAGCGGCCGCATTATCGGTATCGCGGCGGTCGCCGTGGTGGTGATCTGGGCCGCCAGCGGCTTCTACACCATCAAAGAAGCCGAACGCGGCGTCGTGACGCGTTTCGGTAAGTTCAGCCACCTGGTGCAGCCGGGCCTGAACTGGAAACCGACCTTCATCGACGACGTCCGTCCGGTGAACGTGGAATCCGTGCGCGAGCTGGCGGCGTCCGGCGTGATGCTGACCTCCGATGAAAACGTGGTGCGCGTGGAAATGAACGTGCAGTACCGCGTGACCAACCCGGAAGCGTACCTGTTCAGCGTCGTCAATGCCGACGACAGCCTGAGCCAGGCGACCGACAGTGCCCTGCGCGGCGTGATCGGCAAATACTCGATGGATCGTATCCTGACCGAAGGCCGTACCGTGGTGCGTAACGATACGCAGCGCATGCTGGAAGAGACCATTCGTCCTTACAACATGGGCATCACGCTGCTGGACGTCAACTTCCAGGCGGCGCGTCCACCGGAAGAGGTGAAGGCGTCGTTCGACGATGCGATCGCCGCGCGTGAGAACGAGCAGCAATACATCCGTGAAGCGGAAGCCTACGCCAACGAAGTTCAGCCGCGTGCGAACGGCCAGGCACAGCGTCTGCTGGAAGACTCCAAGGCTTATAAAGACCGCACCATCCTGGAAGCTCAGGGTGAGGTGGCGCGCTTTGCCAAACTGTTGCCGGAATACAAGTCCGCACCGCAGATCACCCGCGAGCGTCTGTATATCGAAACCATGGAAAAAGTGCTGGGCCATACCCGTAAGGTGTTGGTGAGCGACAAAGGCAACAACCTGATGGTACTGCCGCTGGATCAGATGCTGCGCGGCCAAGGCGCGGCGACGGAGAGCGGCAATAAGGATACCAGCCTGATTCGCCTCAATCCGAATCCTGCGCCGGCTGCCAACAGCAGCACCCCGCGCACCAGCGGCGGTTCGATTATGGATCAGCGCCGGGCGAATGCGCAGCGTGACGACACCACTCGCGTAGGGAGAGAGTAATCAATGCGTAAGTCTTTTGTAGTTATTGTCCTCGCGGTGCTGGTGGTGCTGTACGCTTCGCTGTTCGTGGTGCAGGAAGGCCAGCGTGGCATCGTGCTGCGCTTCGGCAAGGTTCTGCGCGACGGCGAAAACAAGCCGCTGGTGTATGCGCCGGGTCTGCACCTCAAGATACCGTTCATTGAGACCGTGAAGAACCTGGATGCGCGCATCCAGACTATGGACAACCAGGCCGATCGCTTCGTGACCAGCGAGAAGAAAGACCTGATCGTCGACTCTTACCTGAAGTGGCGCATCAGCGATTTCAGCCGTTACTATCTGGCGACCGGCGGCGGCGACGTCTCCCAGGCCGAAGTGCTGCTGAAACGTAAGTTCAGCGACCGTCTGCGTTCCGAAATCGGCCGCCTGGACGTGAAAGACATCGTGACCGACTCGCGCGGCAAACTGATGTCCGACGTGCGTGACGCGCTGAACACCGGCACCGTGGGCGACGGCGAAGAAGTGGCGACCACCGAAGCCGATGACGCTATCGCTTCTGCGGCGGCGCGCGTTGAGCGGGAAACCACCGGCAAACAGCCGCAGGTTAACCCGAACAGCATGGCGGCGCTGGGTATCGAAGTGATCGACGTGCGTATCAAGCAGATCAACCTGCCGGCCGAAGTGTCCGACGCTATCTACCAGCGTATGCGCGCCGAGCGTGAAGCGGTAGCCCGTCGTCTGCGTTCGCAGGGTCAGGAAGAAGCCGAGAAGCTGCGCGCCAGCGCGGACTACGAAGTGACCCGTACTCTGGCGGAAGCCGAGCGTCAGGCGCGTATCACCCGCGGTGAAGGCGATGCCGAAGCGGCCAAACTGTTCGCCAACGCGTTCAGCCAGGATCCGGACTTCTATGCCTTTATCCGCAGCCTGCGCGCCTATGAAGCCAGCTTCAAGGACAACCAGGACGTGCTGGTACTGAGCCCGGACAGCGATTTCTTCCGCTACATGAAGTCGCCTGATACCCTGCGCAAATAAGCGCGGCAGGCAATCTGATCGGGGGCCCGTTTACGCGGGCCCTTTCTCGTTCTTGGGGGATGCATGAACTCAACGATTTGGCTGGCGCTCGGGCTGGTCCTGGTGCTGGAAGGGCTGGGGCCGATGCTGTTTCCGCAGGCCTGGCGCAAGATGATTGTGGCGATGTCGCAGTTGCCGGATGCGACGCTACGGCGATTTGGCGGCGGAATAGTGGTTGCGGGCTGCGTGATCTACTACATGTTGAGTGGCCGCACGGGTCTTTAAAGTCTAGACCAAATTTTATGCAATCGTATGCTAAAAGTGCTGAAAATCGAAAATTACGGTGGTAGAATCCATTTTTAAGCAATCGGTGATTTTGAAAAATGGGTAAGAACGTCGTCGTACTGGGCACCCAATGGGGTGACGAAGGTAAGGGCAAGGTTGTAGACCTGCTGACCGAACGGGCTCAATATGTTGTGCGCTACCAAGGTGGTCATAACGCTGGCCACACTCTGGTAATCAACGGTGAAAAAACCGTCCTTCATTTAATTCCTTCAGGCATTCTGCGTGAAAACGTCACCAGCATCATCGGCAACGGTGTTGTTCTGGCACCTGACGCGTTGATGAAAGAAATGGGTGAACTCGAAGCGCGTGGCATCCCGGTACGCGAACGTCTGTTACTGTCCGAAGCTTGCCCGCTGATCCTGCCTTACCACGTTGCGCTGGATAACGCGCGTGAGAAAGCGCGCGGCGCTAAAGCGATCGGCACCACTGGTCGCGGCATCGGCCCGGCTTACGAAGATAAAGTGGCTCGTCGCGGCCTGCGCGTAGGCGATCTGTTCAACAAAGAAACCTTCGCCGTTAAGCTCAAAGAGATCGTCGATTACCACAACTTCCAGCTGGTCAACTACTACAAAGTTGAAGCCGTTGATTATCAGGCGACGCTGGACTACGTGCTGTCTATCGCTGACATCCTGACTGCTATGGTGGTTGATGTGTCCGAACTGCTGGACGGCGCGCGCAAGCGTGGCGACCTGATCATGTTCGAAGGCGCTCAGGGCACCCTGCTGGATATCGACCACGGTACTTACCCGTACGTCACCTCTTCCAACACCACCGCCGGCGGCGTGGCTACCGGTTCCGGCATCGGCCCGCGTTATGTGGACTACGTGCTGGGTATCGTGAAAGCCTACTCCACTCGCGTGGGTGCAGGTCCGTTCCCAACCGAACTGTTCGATGAAACCGGCGAGTACCTGTGCAAGCAGGGCAACGAATTCGGCGCCACCACCGGCCGTCGTCGTCGTACCGGCTGGCTGGACGCGGTAGCGGTGCGTCGCGCGGTGCAGATCAACTCCCTGTCCGGCTTCTGCCTGACCAAACTGGACGTCCTGGACGGCCTGAAAGAAGTGAAGATCTGCGTGGGTTACCGCATGCCGGACGGTCGTGAAGTGGATACCACTCCGCTGGCGGCTGAAGGCTGGGAAGGCATCGAGCCAATCTACGAAACCATGCCGGGCTGGAGCGAAACCACCTTTGGCGTGAAAGAGCACAGCAAGCTGCCTCAGGCTGCGCTGAACTACATCAAGCGCATCGAAGAAGTGACCGGCGTACCGGTAGACATCATCTCTACCGGCCCGGATCGCAGCGAAACCATGATCCTGCGCGACCCGTTCGACGCATAATCAGGCTTTGCGGCATTAAACAAACCGGGCGTGTCCCGGTTTGTTTTTATCCTGACTCCCTCCGATTGCGGTTTCACGTCAAAAAATCCTTTCATAAACCCGCCTTAGGGCGCGGGATTCGCTAAATAATTAGCGACGAACTCTCCGGCTGGTTTATTATCCAATGAGTAATCTTTTGAATAGCGCCGAAAATCGGCGTATCAGACGGGTAAAGTGATACCCAGAGGTAAGATGTGCAGTTAACAAGTTTTACTGATTATGGCCTGCGGGCGTTGATCTACATGGCCTCGTTGCCGCCGGACAAAATGACCAGCATCTCGGAAGTGACCGAGGTTTATGGCGTGTCTCGCAACCATATGGTGAAGATCATCAATCAGTTGAGCCGAGAGGGTTTTGTCACGGCGGTGCGCGGCAAGCATGGCGGCATCCGTTTGGGCAAACCGGCCGAGAGCATTCGTCTCGGCGACGTAGTGCGGGCGCTGGAGCCGCTTGCGCTGGTTAACTGCAGCAGCGAGTTTTGCCACATCACCCCTGCCTGCCGACTGAAGCAGGTGCTCCATCAGGGCGTACAGAATTTCCTTGAAGAGCTGGATAAGCATACGTTGGCCGATATGGTCGAAGACAATCCGCCGCTCTACAAGCTATTGCTTGTCGAATAAAACGACGTTGAGAAGACAAGGCTCAACGTCATCCTGCTGATGACAACGGAGGAACCGCAATGTCACAAGATCCATTCCTGGAACGAGAAGCAGAAAAATACGAATCCCCCATCCCCAGTCGCGAATATATCCTGGCCCATTTGGCGAAACGAGAAACGCCCGCCAGCCGTGAAGAACTGGGTAACGAACTGGGCCTCAGCGGTGAAGAACAGCTGGAAGCGCTGCGTCGCCGCCTGCGTGCCATGGAGCGCGACGGCCAGTTGGTGTTTACCCGCCGTCAGTGCTACGCGCTGCCGGAACGTTTGGATCTGCTGCGCGGCACGGTGATCGGCCACCGCGACGGCTACGGTTTCTTGCGCGTTGAAGGCAGCAAAGACGACCTGTACCTGTCCGCCGAACAGATGAAAATGGCTATCCACGGTGACGTGGTGTTGGCGCAGGCGCTGGGCGCGGATCGCAAAGGGCGCCGCGAGGCGCGCATCGTGCGCGTGCTGGTGCCGAAAACCAGTCAGATTGTCGGCCGCTTCTTCATGGACGCCGGCACCGGTTTCGTGGTGCCGGACGACAGCCGTCTGAGCTTCGATATTCTGATCCCGGCGGACAGCGTCAGCGGCGCGCGCATGGGCTTTATGGTGGTGGTGGAGCTGACTCAGCGCCCAACCCGCCGCACCAAGGCGGTTGGCCAGATCGTCGAGATCCTCGGCGACAAGATGGGCACCAGCATGGCGGTGGATATTGCGCTGCGCACCCATGAGATCCCGCATACCTGGCCGCCGCAGGTGGAAAAACAGGTAGCCGATCTCAGCGAGCAGGTGCCGGAAGCGGCCAAAAAAGGCCGCGTCGATCTGCGCGAGCTGCCGTTGGTCACCATCGACGGTGAAGACGCGCGCGACTTCGATGACGCCGTCTACTGCGAGAAGAAACGCGGCGGCGGCTGGCGCCTGTGGGTGGCGATCGCCGACGTCAGTTACTACGTGCGTCCGCGCACCGCGCTGGACGACGAAGCGCGCAGCCGTGGTAACTCGGTCTACTTCCCGTCGCAGGTGATCCCGATGCTGCCGGAAGTGCTGTCCAACGGGCTGTGCTCCCTGAACCCGCAGGTCGATCGCCTGTGCATGGTGTGCGAGATGACCATCTCCGCCCAGGGGCGCCTGTCCACAGCCAAGTTCTACGAGGCGGTGATGAGCTCTCACGCCCGTCTGACTTATAACAAGGTTTGGCACATTCTGCAGGGCGATAAGGAGCTGCGCGAGCACTACCATCCGCTGGTCAAGCACCTGGAAGAGTTGCATACGATGTACAAGGTGCTGGATAAGGCGCGCGCCGAGCGCGGCGGCATCGCGTTCGAAACCGAAGAAGCCAAATTTATCTTCAACGCCGAACGCCGCATCGAACGCGTGGAGCCGACGGTGCGCAACGACGCCCACAAGCTGATCGAAGAGTGCATGATCATGGCTAACGTGGCGGCTGCGCGCTTCGTCGAGAAACGCAACGAGCCGGCGCTGTACCGTGTGCACGATCGCCCGAGCGATGACCATATCTCCGCGCTGCGCAGCGTGTTGAGCGAGTTGGGGCTGACGCTGGGCGGCGGCAACAAGCCGCAGCCGAAAGACTATGCGCTGCTGATGGATGAAGTGTCCGAGCGCCCTGACCACGAAATGCTGCAAACCATGCTGCTGCGTTCGATGAAGCAAGCGATTTACGATCCGGAAAACCGCGGCCACTTCGGCCTGGCGCTGGCTTCCTACGGTCATTTCACTTCGCCGATCCGCCGCTATCCGGATCTGGCGCTGCACCGCGCGATCAAATACCAGCTGGCCAAAGAGCACGGCGAGCCGAAAGAGCGTTGGACGCCGACCGGCGGCTGGCACAGCGAATTCGAAGAGATGCTGCAGTTGGGCGAGCACTGTTCGATGACCGAACGCCGCGCGGACGAAGCGACGCGCAACGTTGCCGACTGGCTGAAGTGCGACTTTATGCAGGATCATGTCGGTGAAGTGTTCAGCGGCATCATCTCCAGCGTCACCGGTTTCGGTTTCTTCGTGCGCCTGAACGATCTGTTTATCGACGGGTTGGTGCACGTATCAACGCTGGATAATGATTACTATCGCTACGATAATATCGGCCAGCGCCTGATTGGCGAATCTTCAGGCACGGTCTATCGCCTGGGCGATACGGTGGAGATCCGCGTAGACGCGGTGCATATGGACGAGCGCAAGATCGATTTCGCGCTGGTATCCAGCACCCGCAAAGCGCGCGGTGAAGGCAAAACCGAGCGCGAACGCGCCAAGAAGAGCGGCCAGCGCACGCTGCGCGACAGCGGGAACGCGGGGCGCAGCAAGCGTCGCGGCGGCAAACCGCCGGCCAACTTCGAGCCGGACAGCGCCTTCCGCAAGCAGGATGACGCCAAGCCCGCCGACAAAGTGAAGAAGGCGAAAAAGAAAGCCAAGAAAGCGTCCGACAAAACGCGGAAAATCGCTGCGGCGACCAAAGCCAAACGCGCAGCCAAGAAGAAAAGTGCCGAGCAGGCTTAACCTGCCGCACATCGTTATCATCGGCCGGTTATCGCCGGCCGCACGAATTTAAAAGAGCATCATGAGCGAAATTATTTACGGCATCCACGCCGTCAAAGCCCTGTTAGAGCGCGATCCGCAACGCTTCCTGGAAGTGTTTATCCTGAAAGGCCGCGAGGATCGCCGTCTGCAACCGTTGATCGCCGAGCTGGAGGCGACCGGCATCGTAATCCAGGTGGCGAGCCGCCAGTGGCTGGATGACAAGGTCGAAGGCGCGGTGCACCAGGGGATCATCGCCCGGGTGCGCGAAGGGCGTCAGTATCAGGAAAATGACCTGCCGGGCCTGCTGGAAAGCGTGGAGACGCCGTTCCTGCTGGTGCTGGACGGCGTGACCGACCCGCATAACCTTGGCGCCTGCCTGCGCAGCGCCGACGCCGCCGGCGTGCACGCGGTGATCGTGCCGCGCGACCGTTCCGCCCAGCTGAACGCCACCGCCAAGAAAGTGGCCTGCGGCGCCGCCGAGAGCGTGCCGTTGATCCGCGTCACCAACCTGGCGCGCACGCTGCGTTTGCTGCAGGAGATGAATGTCTGGGTAGTGGGCACCGCCGGTGAGGCCGATCATACGCTGTATCAAAGCAAAATGACCGGCCCGATGGCGCTGGTGATGGGCGCGGAAGGCGAAGGCATGCGTCGCCTGACCCGCGAACATTGCGACGAGCTGATCAGCATCCCGATGGCCGGGACCGTCTCTTCACTGAACGTGTCGGTCGCCACCGGCATCTGCCTGTTCGAAGCGGTGCGTCAGCGCGGCTGATTCTCCTGACGGGGGCCCTGTGCCCCCGTTAATTCTCCCTCTTGTGATCCCACCTTCGGCAGAAATCTCTGCGCCGACCATACTTATTCCTGACGCTTTTCTCAGGGAGCACTCTCATGGTCTGGACTACGCACACCGTTTTTAACCAACCCAAGCCGCTGGGCAACAGCAACCTGTTTCTCTCCGATACGCCATTGCGCGAAGCGTTGCAGCGCGAACAGGGCGGTTGGGACGCCGAGGTATTGGCCTCGCTGGGCCAGCAACTCGGTACGCAGGAGTCGCTGGAGCTGGGGCGCCTGGCCAACGCCAATCCGCCGGAGCTGCTGCGCTACGATGCCACCGGCCAGCGGCTGGACGACGTCCGCTTCCATCCCGCCTGGCATATTCTGATGCAGGGGCTGATCGCCAACCGGGTGCACAATCTGCCGTGGCAGGAGGATGCGCGCATCGGCTCCTTCGTGGCGCGCGCCGCGCGTTTTATGCTGCATGCGCAGGTCGAGGCCGGCACCCTGTGCCCGGTTACCATGACTTTCGGCGCTACGCCGCTGTTGCAGCAGGCGCTGCCGGCGGCGTTTCGTTCCTGGCTAACGCCGCTGCTGTCGGATCGTTATGACGCCCACCTGCTGCCGGGCGGGCAAAAGCGCGGCCTGCTGATCGGTATGGGCATGACGGAGAAGCAGGGCGGCTCCGACGTATTGAGCAATACCACCACCGCTGCGCCGCTCGGCGCGCGCGGGCCGGGCGAAGCCTACCGGCTGGTGGGGCACAAGTGGTTCTTCTCGGTGCCGCAGAGCGATGCGCATCTGGTGCTGGCGCAGGCCGAGGGCGGGCTGTCCTGCTTCTTCCTGCCGCGCATTTTGCCGGACGGCAGCCGCAACGCCATTCGTCTGGAGCGGCTGAAAGATAAGCTGGGCAACCGCTCCAACGCCAGCAGCGAAGTGGAGTTTCAGGACGCCACCGCCTGGCTGCTGGGTGAAGAGGGCGACGGCGTGCGGCATATCCTGAGGATGGGCGGCCTGACCCGTTTCGACTGCTCGCTCGGCAGCCACGGCCTGATGCGCCGCGGGCTATCGGTGGCGCTGTATCACGCCATGCAGCGGCAGGCGTTCGGTAAACTCTTGATTGAACAACCGCTGATGCGTCAGGTGCTGGCACGCATGGCGCTGCGACTGGAAGGGCATACCGCGTTGCTGTTCCGGCTGGCCCGCGCCTGGGAGTACCGCAGCAGTGAAGGTGAGCTGATCTACAGCCGCTTGCTGACCCCGGCGGCCAAATACAGCATCTGCCGCCAGGGCATGCCGTTTATCGCCGAGGCGATGGAGGTGCTGGGTGGCATCGGCTACTGCGAAGAGAGCGAACTGCCGCGCCTGTACCGTGAAATGCCGGTCAACAGCATCTGGGAAGGCTCCGGCAACATCATGTGCCTGGACGTGCTGCGCAGCCTGCACAAACTGCCGGGGGCGCTTGATATGCTGCTGTTCGAGCTGCAGCCGGTGCGTGGCCAGAACCGGTTGTTCGATCACGCCTGGCGGCAGTGGCAGCAGCGTGCCCGGCAACCGCGTGAAGAGATGGGGCGCTTGCTGACCCAGCAGCTGTTCGACCTGTGCTGCGCTGCGCAGTTGCTGCAACACGCCAGCCCGCAAATAGCCGACGCCTGGTGTCATCTGACGCTGGATCACCGTGGTGAGAGCCTGCTATCGGCCGAGGCCTGCGAACTGTTGCTGAACCGCGCCATCGGCGGTTAGGGAAAAGGGTGGCGCGCCGCGGCGAAAACCTTTTTAATTCAGCCTCACTCTGACAGGAAAATGCACATGGATATTCTCAGCGCGTTGGCGGCCTTCGCCTCTTACTTCTTCAGCGGCTTCGCCATGATTTTGGTGTTTCTGTTCGTCTATACCCGTATCACCCCGCACGACGAATGGGCGTTGATCAAGGCCGACAATCAATCCGCCGCCTTTGCTTTTATCGGTGCCTGCCTGGGGTATGTGATCCCGTTGGCCAGCGCGGCGATCAACTCGATCAGTCTGCTGGACTACCTGCTGTGGGGCGTGGTGGCGCTGGTGGTGCAACTGTTGCTGTTCGCCGCCGTGAAGATCTACATGCCGCGCATCAGCGACAAGATCGAAGCGAATCACCTGGCCGCCGGGATTTTCCTGGGGGGCGTCTCCGTCAGCGGCGGTGTGCTGAATGCGGCGTGCATGAGCTATTAAAGGTATAAGATTGCCGAGGCGCGCCAGCCGGGCTGGTGCGCCTGCTCTTCCATCTTCAGAATGCGGTAATAGCTGGCGCCGTGTTGCTCGGCGGTGCGGGCGATAGCCTGTTCCGCCTCCTGCGGCGAACCGGGCAGGTCGTTGAAGGTGATCTCGGCGATTTCACTGAGCGGCGTCACGCGATCGGCGGGCGCCAGCTCGGCGGACTGCGCGCCGGTGCTGAGCAATCCCATGGAAAGCAAGAGGGAGGTG
Organism: Serratia marcescens; assembly: GCF_001902635.1. Taxonomy (GTDB): domain Bacteria; phylum Pseudomonadota; class Gammaproteobacteria; order Enterobacterales; family Enterobacteriaceae; genus Serratia; species Serratia marcescens_F. The sequence continues at coordinate 60,096 of NZ_MJAO01000006.1, forward strand.
AGTGCGGCGGAGCGTTTCATGGCGTTCCCCTTCGTCAGATCCTGAATAGACACCCGCAACATGCGGCATGCTGTCCGCCAGTGTGCAGCAATCTTCTTCAGCCTGTGCAAAGTCCGTGTAAATCTGCTTAAACAATCCTCGCGTTACCGATACAGGATCGCCTGGGAATACCACTGGCCCGGCACGATGGTTTCGCTGTTCATGATGATCACGTAATAGCGGGCGCCGGCGGCGGTGGCCTTATGCTGGATCGCCGCTTCCACGTCCATCGGGCTGCCGCGCACCACGGCGGTGACGGTGCCCATTTTCACCAGCTCGGCGGTCTGTGCGCGGACGATCTCCTGCGCCTGTGCGGTGGGCGGCGGCGGTGGTTTCGGCGTGGTGGTCATGATGCCGCAGGCGGAAAGCTGTACGGCCAGCGTCAGGGCGATGAGGGGGCGAACAAGCGTCATGATGACCTCGGAAGAGCCGGAGCGATGGCTTCAGTGTAACGCAATATAAGCTGGAACAGATTGAGCTAACGCTGCCTGGAGCAAGTTTGTCATGATGAAGGCCAATAGGTGTGCTGAGGATGAGCGGATGATCGAAATTCATGACGAACGGGCAGGCGATATTGCGGTGATCCACGCGGTACCGGCGGGACAGTATCAGCGGCCGTTGCCGACGGTGTTTTTCTGCCACGGCTATACCTCGTCGAAAGAGGTGTACGCCTACTTCGCCTATGCGCTGGCGCGCGCCGGTTTTCGGGCTGTATTGGCGGACGCCGATCGGCACGGTGAGCGGTTCGACGGTGACGAAGCGCGGCGCCTGGCCACGTTTTGGGAGATCCTGCGCAGCAATATCGACGAGCTGCCGCAGATCAAGGCACATTTCGAGCGGCTTGGTTTGATTGCCGACGGGCGTATCGGCGTCGCCGGTGCCTCGATGGGGGGCATGGCCGCGCTTGGCGCTTTCGCGCGCTTCCCGTGGATCCGGGCGGCCGCCAGCCTGATGGGCTCCGGCTATTACCGTTCGCTGGCGCCAACGCTGTATCCGCCGTTGGGCGAAGAGGGCGAGGCGCTCTCGCCGGCGGCGTTTGCGGCGCGCACCGCCGTGCTGGCGGAGTATGAACTGGAGGGGCGGTTGGCGCAGATAGCCGGGCGGCCGCTGCTGCTGTGGCACGGCGAGACGGACGATGTGGTGCCGGCGGCGGACAGCCTGCGTTTGGCGGCTGAACTGCGGCGGCAAGGCGCGGACAGCCGTTTGACGTCGCTCATCGAACCGGGCGTGAAACACCGCATCACGCCGCTGGCGCTGTCCGCCACGGCCGACTTTTTCCGCCGCGAACTGTAATGCGCATCCGGGTGCGATGCGCGGAATTGCGCCGCTCTGTGCCTGCTGTTTCGGCCATCGTTTGGCCGAATGAAGGGGAGAATGTCAGCGTGAATTCTTTCAGGGCAGCAAGGAGCAGAGGGCATGATAAAGGATATCAGCAATATGGCCGAGGCCGAACGCGGCGTGATGGGAACGATGAAAGCGCGCGCCGAGCTTAAATCAGCGGCATTCAGCGAGATATTGGGGGCCGCCGACGGTAAGGCGCAGCAAAACAAGGCCAACCCGCTGTCGCGCATCACGGCACATACGGTACAGAATATGACGGCGCTGTTTGCCTCCGCGCCTAAAGCGGCGGTTACCCACGCCGCGGCGGCCGACACGCTCTCCTTCGAGCAGCGGGCGACCTTGACGGAAAGTGCAGAGCTGTTGCAAACGCGGACGAACTATCTGCGGATGGCGTTGCAATTGCACAATCCGGGCACCGCGTTCAGCGCGCCTGCACTGCTCAAGTTGTGATTCGAGGGGAAGTGGAGCGCCCTACGCGCGGCGCTCCGGTGCGGACTGTACGGGCTTTCTGATGAAGCCCTGGGATTTTCCCTGGTATGGCGTGTCTCTTTAGCGGTACAGCTCTGCGCTGACGTGTATCGTGCTGTTGTCGCTCGGTTCATGCAGGGCGATGATGCGATAAGACGTCGCGCCGCGCTGGTCGGCGATTTTGCTGACCTGGCTGCTGGCATCATCCGGCGAAACCACGTTTTGGTTCAGCGTGACGAAACCGACGCTCTGGCGTTGATCGGCCTGGTGTGAGGTGATCTCCGTCGCGGCCATCACGTTGGCGGAGAACAAGACGGCCAGCGCCGTCGCGAGAATCATGCGTTTCATAGTGCCTCTCTTAACCCTTTGCCGTTACGGCCTGACAGCGAGTGTCGCTGTGGCAAAAAGTCATTTATCTGCATTGAATAACCTGGAATCTTTTTCGTCGCGCTGTCTGCGGCGGATATGGTTAATTTTAGTCCGTCGCGGGGGATTAAAAAGCGGGGCATTTTGATGGCCTTTTTCAAAAAAAGTGAAATAGATTTGTGACTCAGCGCTGATTTCATTGAAAGATTTTTGAAACCGATGGATCGGCGTACATGGGTTTACCCGCAGGCAAATCGTGCTATTTCCCCTACCGCCTCGCATTAACGCGAATAAAACCCACGCAGTCCTTGAGTTTCCCGCCCTGCGTCAGTATGATTACGCGTCATTTTTCAGCCGCACTTAAACACGTTCCTTGCTTCCATGGGCCGCGGTTGACCCTGACAGGAGGCTGAATAATCCGTAAGGAGCAATTCGATGCGTCATTACGAAATCGTTTTTATGGTCCATCCTGACCAAAGCGAACAGGTTCCGGGCATGATCGAGCGTTACAGTGCTACCATCACTAACGCGCAAGGTCAGATTCACCGTCTGGAAGACTGGGGCCGCCGTCAGCTGGCTTATCCGATCAACAAACTGCACAAAGCTCACTACGTTCTGCTGAACGTTGAAGCACCGCAGGAAGCGATCGATGAGCTGGAAACTAACTTCCGCTTCAACGACGCCGTTATCCGCAGCATGGTTATGCGCGTTAAGCACGCGGTAACTGAAGCATCTCCGATGGTTAAAGCGAAAGACGAACGTCGTGGCGATCGCCGCGAAGATTTCGCTAACGAAACCGCAGATGATGCAGATGCTGGGGATTCTGAAGAGTAATTGCCGCCGTGACGGCTAATCGTCTGGTTTTGTCGGGCACTGTGTGCAAGGCGCCGGTTCGAAAAGTGAGTCCTTCCGGGATACCGCACTGCCAATTTGTGCTAGAGCACCGTTCGCAGCAGACGGAAGCCGGATTCAGCAGACAAGCATGGTGCCGAATGCCCGTGGTTGTCAGCGGACAACAGTCACAAGCACTAACTCAAAGATTAACGGTCGGCAGTCAGATTACCGTGCAAGGCTTTGTAAGCTGCCATCAAGGGCGCAACGGGCTGAGCAAACTGGTTCTGCATGCCGAGCAGATTGAATTGATAGATTCTGGAGACTAGCCAAATGGCACGTTATTTCCGTCGTCGCAAGTTCTGCCGTTTCACCGCGGAAGGCGTTCAAGAGATTGACTATAAAGACATCGCTACGCTGAAAAACTACATCACTGAAAGTGGTAAAATTGTACCGAGCCGCATCACTGGTACTCGTGCAAAATATCAGCGCCAGCTGGCCCGTGCTATCAAGCGCGCGCGCTACCTGTCTTTGTTGCCGTACACTGATCGTCATCAGTAATCGGCCACTGTCCATTAACGACTTTGAGAGGATAAGGTAATGCAAGTTATTCTGCTTGATAAAGTAGCAAACCTGGGCAGCCTGGGTGATCAAGTTAACGTTAAAGCGGGCTACGCTCGTAACTTCCTGGTACCACAGGGCAAAGCTGTTCCTGCTACCAAGAAAAACGTTGAGTTCTTCGAAGCACGCCGTGCTGAACTGGAAGCCAAACTGGCTGACGTTCTGGCTGCTGCTGAAGCTCGCGCAACCAAGATCAACGAACTGGGTTCAGTGACCATCGCTTCCAAATCTGGCGACGAAGGTAAACTGTTCGGCTCTATCGGCACCCGCGACATCGCTGACGCAATCACTGCGGCAGGCGTTGAAGTTGCCAAGAGCGAAGTTCGTCTGCCGAACGGCGTTCTGCGTACCACTGGTGAGCACGAAGTGCACTTCCAGGTACACAGCGACGTGTTCGCACAGCTGAATGTAGTTGTGGTTGCAGAAGCGTAATTCACGCTGCTGTTAACCCGGTTAAAACGCCAGCCTCGTGCTGGCGTTTTGCTTTTCTGCGCCCGGCAAAACGCGCTACGCTTGAACACGGGATGAAAAGGAGAGCGTGCGATGGCAGCAAAGATTACGCTACAGCGGGTTTACGACTTCAGCGCGCCGGCGCCGGAGCACTGTTATCTGATCGACAGGCTATGGCCGCGCGGCGTCAGCAAGGAGAGGTTGACGGGCGTGCAGTGGCTGAAACAGGTGGCGCCGGATGACGAGCTGCGCAAGTGGTTTCATCAGCATACCGACCAGTGGGAAGCCTTCGAGGAGCGGTATCGCCAACAGCTGGCGGCCAACGACGCCTGGCAGCCACTGGTGGCGCTGTTGCGGCAGGGGCAAGCGCTGACCCTGCTGTATGGCAGCAAGGATACCGAGCATAACCAGGGCGTGGTGCTGCGCGACTTTCTGCTGGCGCAGCTTGGGGGTTAACGCTCCCGGCGGTAGCTGCCGTCGGCCTGGCGGCGGAACAGCACCTGATTGTTGTCCACCGTGGTGACCGACAGCGCGTTAATCACGCCGTTGGCGTCACGCTCGATACGCACTTCCTGGCCGGCTTTCATGTTGCTCAGCGGCTTGTCGCCGCCTTCTACCTGCGCCATGGCGAACACTTCACTCACCGGCAGGTTGTTGTCGCGAAACAGCTGGGCCAGCGTCTGGCCGGGCTGGATCTGATAACGTTGCCAGTTGCCCGCCGGCGTCGGTTCGCCGCCGCCGTTTTGCAGCTCGGCCTGCAGCGGCACGCTGGTCTCCTGCTGGGAGACTGGGAATGGCTGTCTTTCAGGCGAATAGGGCCACAGCAGGGCCAATAGCAAGATGATGCCGAAGATCAGCACCCAGCGGCGGTGGAAGTAGGGCAGCGGCTCCATCCAATGGAAACCGTCCGGCAGATGCCAGACTTTGACCAGCAGCGCTTTGACCTGCTGCATTTTGTCGTTTGCCGGCGGCTGTTCCGATGGCGGCTCCGTGCCTGCCGGCGTTGGCGCTGCGCCCGGTTTCAGGCGTTGGCTGACGTTCAGCCAGGTGCGCAGCAGCGGCTGGTAGATGCGGGTGGTTTTCCTTCTCCTGGGCGCGATTCTGCCCATGGTGACCTCTCTTCGACGGCGTAGTAATTAGCGCGGCGCGGCAAGCGCGCCGCCTGCCCGATATCCTGCTTTCAGTATAGTCCGCTAACTGATTGAAGTGAAAGGCGGCTGAGCGGCAGGGCCGGGGTTTGCGGCTGCGGGCGTTAACAGAAGGTTATTGTTTCTTTTTCTACGACAAAAGTCATCATTCTCCACACAAGATTTTACCCGGCATTGACGCGCTGTTATGCTGCGCTTTCGACTTTTTACAGACTTAAGGAAAACCCCATGACAACCCCTTCTTTTGACAGCGTTGAAGCGCAAGCAAGTTACGGGATTGGTTTACAGGTCGGCCAGCAGCTGCAAGAGTCCGGGCTGGAAGGTTTGCAACCGGAAGCTTTGCTGGCGGGTTTGCGTGACGCGCTGGAAGGGAATGCCCCGGCGGTTCCGGTAGACGTGGTGCATCGTGCGCTGCGTGAAATCCACGAGCGTGCGGACGCGGTGCGCCGCGAGCGCCAGCAGGCGATGGCCGTTGAAGGCCAGAAATTCCTGGATGAAAACGCCAAGCGCGACGACGTGACGCTGACCGAGTCCGGCCTGCAGTTCTCCGTGCTGGAGCAGGGCAACGGCCCAATCCCGTCCCGCCAGGATCGCGTGCGCGTGCACTACACCGGTCGTCTGATCAACGGCGACGTATTCGACAGCTCGGTTGAGCGCGGCCAGCCGGCGGAATTCCCTGTCAGCGGCGTGATCCCAGGTTGGATCGAAGCGTTGACCCTGATGCCGGTTGGCTCCAAATGGCAGCTGTATATTCCGCACAACCTGGCCTACGGCGAACGTGGTGCGGGCGCGTCCATTCCGCCGTTCAGCACGCTGGTGTTCGACGTCGAGCTGCTGGAAATCCTGTAATCCTACCGAAGATTACTCTGGGCGCCTTACCGGCGCCCTTGTTTTATGCGCCGCGCAGCGCGCGCGGGAACAGCAGATTGTTTTCCAGGCTGATGTGCTCCATCAGATCGCCGATGAACTCGTCGATGCCGTTATACAGCGCCCGCCAAGTGGTGCAGGCGCCCTCCGGCGGCGTCACGTTATTGGTGAGGAATTTCAACACCTCCAGTTGTTCACCCGCCTCGTCATGCTCATGCTCCATCACCGAGATCGGTCCGGCGGCCCGTGGCCCCATCCCCTGCTTGATCAGTGGGAACAGGATCTGCTCCTCTTTCATCATGTGATTCTCCAGATCCTGGCGGATCAGGTTCAGTTGCTTCGCCAATCCGCGCGGGCAGTTGGGCTTGTCGCGGTGCACGCGCTCGACTTTCTCCGCCATCAGCACCAGTTCGGCCAGCTGTTCGCGGTGCCGCTGATGAAAGCGCGGCAGAATGTAATCGATCAGCGCATCGAGCGGCGCGTTGCGCCAGTCCTGGCTCTGCTCCGGCGCCGCGGCAAGCGCAGCCAGCGCGTTTTCCAACTGGTCGATGTCCAGGCCTTTGCGTTCGGCGGCGTGCGCCAGCGATTGCCGCCCACCGCAACAGAAATCCAGCTGATGCAGGCGAAACAGGCGGGATGCGCGGGGAATAGCGATGGCGAGCGCGCCAAGGGATTGATTGCGGTAATCCATGGTAGTGCCTCTTTAAGCGAAGGAATTAATAACATGTATTTTAAATGCAATTTAATGGGCGCGCCAGCGGGAAAACGGAGAAGATGGCCGGGGGATGATTGCCCCGGCCTGGAAGGTTACTTCGCGCTTAAATCGATGCGATACACGGCGAAGCCGATACGGTCATTGCCTTCGGCCGTCATCGGATATTGGGCGTGCTCCTTGATAAACACCGTCGCTTTGTCCGACGGCGAGGTCTCGAAGCGAATATCCAGCGGCTGCTTGCTGCTGAAGGTCGCCAAACGCCAGTTGTTGTCTGCCTGCGGGTGCACCGCGCCGCGCCGTTGGGTTTCGGCGCTGATGTAGGCCGCCAGCACCGAACGGTTCTCATCCGGTGAAGCGAAGGCGATATGTTTGTCGCCGGTACCGGCAAATTTGCCGCCGTAGGCGCGATAGTTGTTGGTGGCGACCAGGAAGGTGGCGTTCGGATCGATCGGCTTGCCGTTGAAGGTCAGCTGCTTGATGCGCTCCGCCTTATCGTTGATCAGCTGGCATTCGCCGTCGTAGCGCGCCGGCTGGCTGACGTCGATCTGGTAGTTGACGCCGTCGATCACGTCGAAGTTATAGGTGCGGAAGCCGTCCCAGTTGATCAAGCCCTGCGGTTTGTCGCTGTTGACGTCGATCTGGTTGAACTGGCCGGCGGAGCACTCCAGCCACTCTTTCACCTCTTTGCCGCTGGCCTTCACCACCACCAGGGTATTGGGGTAGAGATAGAGATCGGCGGCGTTGCGGAAGGTGAGCTGGCCCTTTTCCACTTCGACGAAGCTGGCCGGATCGTTCTTGCGCCCGCCGACCTTGAACGGTGCCGCCGCCGACAGTACCGGCAGATCCGCCAGATCCGGATCGCCCTGGATGTAATGTTCGACGTAGGCCTTCTGCGCATTGTTGACGATCTGCACCGTCGGATCGTCCTGCACCAGCGCCAGATAGCTGTACATGTTGCCGTCGGATTTACCGATTGGCTGGCTGACGAATTCGCGCGTGCCCTTGTGATCGTCCGCCAAGACCTTCACCAGCGCGGCATCTTCCGCCGCCAGCGATTTCTTGTTCTCTTTGTCGTAGATCGGCCGCGCTTCCGCTTTGGCGGCGGTGACTTTCCAGCTGCCGGCATCGTTGTTGAGCTGCAGGTCCACCACGCCGAGATGGTCGCCCCATTGGCCTGGCATCACCGCCGGCACGCCATTCAGCAGGCCTTTGTCGATATCCGCGCCTTTAATGTTGGCGAAATCCTTGCTCGGGAACACCGCATGGGCGTGGCCAAACATGATGGCGTCGATGCCCGGCACCTGGCTGAGGTAGTAGACCGAGTTTTCCGCCATCGCCTTGTATGGCTCGCTGGACAACCCGGAATGTGGGATCGCCACCACCAGGTCGGCGCCCTGTTTACGCATCTCCGGCACGTAGCGCTTGGCGGTGGCGGTGATGTCGTCCACCGTCACTTTGCCTTGCAGATTGGCTTTGTCCCACACCAGGATCTGCGGTGGCACGAAGCCGATGTAACCGATGCGCAGCGTATGCGTCTTGCCGTCGCGGTCTTTCACCGGCGTATCGACGATGATGTACGGCGTGAACAGCGGCTTTTGCGTTTTAGCGTCGATGACGTTGGCGTTGATATAGGGGAATTTGGCGCCGGCGATGGCGTTTTTCAGATAGTCCAGCCCGTAGTTGAACTCATGGTTGCCGATGTTGCCGACCACATAGTCCAGCGTGTTCATTGCCTTGTAGACCGGGTGCACGTCGCCCGGTTTCAGCCCCTTGGCGGCCATATAGTCGCCGAGCGGGCTGCCCTGAATGATGTCGCCGTTGTCTACCAACACCGCGTTGGTAGCCTGTTGGCGCGCCTGCTGGATCAGGCTGGCGGTGCGCACCAGGCCGAATTTATCGGTCGGCGTGTCCTTGTAGTAATCGAAGTCCATCATGTTGCTGTGCAGGTCGGTGGTTTCCAGCACGCGCAGGTCGACGGTGGCCGCCTGCGCCGAGGCGCACACCAGCAGCGCAAGCGCGGACAGCGTCAGTGGATGCTTCATCATTTTGGGCTCTCTCCATTCCATTATTCGAGTGTTATCGCAGAGGGAAATGTAATTAACATTGCTTGCCACAGCAAACTGTGAAGTGTGGCAGAAAACGGCGACAGGTAACGCGGGGAAGTTCACAGTTGCGCCCAACAAGATCTGAGGAATTCCCGGGGGTTAGCCGGTTGAGATGGATATTCGGCGTAAAAAAAACTAGTCTGCTAGCAGAGACAGAGGGAAATTTCCCACGGAGATGCAGAGTTGAGGTGCATGATGTTAGAGCGAATTTGCCAACTGTCCCGCGAGGCGGGGGCGGCGATCATGGCGGTGTACGACGGTGAACAACCGCTTGATGTCGCACAGAAAAAAGATGATTCACCGGTAACGGCGGCCGATCTGGCGGCGCATCACATCATCAAGCGCGGCCTGGCGGCGTTGACGCCGGAGGTGCCGTTGCTGTCGGAAGAAGATCCGCCGGCGTGGGAAGCTCGCCGCAGCTGGACGCGTTACTGGCTGGTGGATCCGCTGGACGGCACCAAAGAGTTTTTGCACCGCAATGGCGAGTTCACGGTCAATATCGCCCTGATTGAAGACGGGCAGGCGGTGATGGGCGTGGTGTACGCCCCGGCGATCGACGTGCTGTATCTGGCGGAGCGCGGCAAGGCCTGGAAAGAAGAGAAGGGCATGCGGCAGGCGATCGGCGTCAGCAATGCGCATCCGCCGCTGGTGGTGGTGAGCCGCTCGCATATCGACGACGAGTTGAAAGACTATTTGCAGCAGCTGGGCGAGCACCAAACCGTTTCCGTCGGTTCTTCGCTGAAGTTCTGTCTGGTGGCGGAAGGCAAGGCGCAGCTCTATCCGCGCTTCGGGCCGACCAACATTTGGGATACCGCCGCAGGGCATGCGGTGGCGGTGGCCGCCGGGGCGCAAATTCACGATTGGCAGGGTAAACCATTGCTCTACACCCCGCGTGAATCCTTCCTCAACCCCGGCTTCCGGGTCTCGCTGTTCTGAGTTAGTTCGCCAACAGCTGGTGCAGCTTGGACATTACCTGCTGCACCTCTTCCGGCGTCAGCGCGCCGTCTTTGGCGAATTGAATGCGCCCTTGTTTATCCAGCACCACGATGGCGGAGCCTTTCGGCTGCAGATCCCAGGCTTTGCGCACGTTGCCGTCGCTGTCGACGATAAATTGCGACCACGGGAACGCCTTCTTGCTGTCTTCAATGCTGCTGCGCACGAACATTGCGGTGCCCATCAGGGCGTCGTCGGTGTTGACGATTGTCGTCGTTTGGTAACGATCGTGTGGTAGCTTCGCCTTCTTAATCGCTTCAATCAGTGGGTCGTTCATGTCTTTGGCGGAGCTGCGGCCGGCAATATGTTGTATCACTCGCACTTTTCCACTGAGCTGCGCGCTGTTCCAGTTTTGGTAGCTAAAATTACCGTCAGCGTAATTGAGCTCTCCCTTGTCGCTGACGCCGACCGGCGCTACGCGCTGCTGGAGCTGGAAGTTGTGCGCGGAAGCGAAAAGTGGGGCGAGCAGCAGGGATACCATCAGCATGCGGCTTGTTTTCATGCTTTCTCCTTGTAATGGGGGGAATTTGTGCGACAGCCTAAAGCATAGGATCTGATAAGAGGTCTGTCCTGTTAACCGGATCGCAGATTTCCCCTTGGTTCGCTAATCATCAGATTTTGAAGGGATATCCTGAAAACGTTATAAATTATCATATACAATTCTGTCAAAAAGTGTAAATCCAGCGTAGATCACCGGGCGGAAGTGAACGTTCTGGTCTTTACTGGGTCTACTACATGCAATCAAGTTGCGTTCTGAATTTCGAGGCTGCCACCTTTGGCGGCTCGCTGAGCGCATGGATCAACGGGAGGAGCGTAAAAGAATGAGAATCTTCCAGCGTTATAACCCTTTGAAAGTGGCAAAGTACGTTAAGACCCTGTTTCGCGGAAGGCTGTATATCAAGGACGTGGGCGCATTTGAATTCGACGAGGGGAAAATCCTGCCGCCGAAGATTCGCGACAAGCGCCATTTCAGCGTGATGTCTGAAGTGAACCGCCAGGTGCTGCTGTTGCAGGCCGAGTTTGGCTGAACACGGCGCTGACAGCGGTAAAAAAAATGCGGCCCCGATGGGGCCGCTGATGTTTTTGTCTCACTGCTGTCAAGCTGCCGGGGTGTCTTCCGGGGCTTTCGGCAACACCGCCGCCGGTTTGTCGCTCAGCCGGGTGACCAGCAGCTGGTCTATCTTGTAGCTGTCGATATCCACCACTTCGAACTTGTAGCCGGCGTATTTGACGAAGTCGGTGCGTTTCGGGATCTTGCGCAGCATATACATCATAAAGCCGCCGATGGTCTCGTAGTTGCCCGCCTGCGGGAACTCGTCGATATCCAGCACGCGCATCACGTCGTCGATCGGCGTGCCCCCTTCAATCAGCCATGAGCTTTCGTCGCGCGCCACGATCTGCTCTTCCTGGCCTTGGCCGACCAAATCGCCCATCAGCGTGGTCATCACGTCGTTGAGGGTGATGATGCCCACCACCAACGCATATTCATTGAGGATCACCGCGAAGTCTTCGCCGGCGGTCTTGAAGCTTTCCAGCGCTTCGGACAGCGTCAGCGTATCCGGCACGATCAGCGCCGAGCGGATCTGCACGCCGCTGCTCAGCACCAGGCTCTGGTTGCCCAGCACGCGGTTCAGCAGGTCTTTGGAGTCGACGTAGCCGACCACCTGATCGATATGGCCGTCGCACACCAGGAATTTGGAGTGCGGGTGGGTCGAGACCTTCTCTTTGATGCTCTCTTCGCTTTCGCGCAGATCGAAGTACACCACGCTTTCGCGCGAGGTCATCGAAGACGGCACGGTGCGCGATTCCAGCTCGAACACGTTTTCAATCAGCTCGTGCTCCTGCTTGCGCAGCACGCCCGCCAAGGCGCCGGCTTCCACCACCGCGTAGATATCGTCGGAGGTGATGTCGTCCTTGCGCACCATCGGCAGCTTGAACATGCGGAAGATCAGGTTGGCCATGCCGTTGAAGAACCACACCAGCGGGCGGAAGATCATGATGGAGAAACGCATCGGGTTGATGATCCGGACGGCGACCGTCTCCGGTGCAATCATACCGATGCGCTTCGGGGTCAAATCGGCGAACAGGATAAACAGGCTGGTCACCAGCACGAAGGAGCAGATGAAGCTGACCTGTTCCGCCAGTTCGGGCGACAGGAAGCGGTCAAACAGCACCTTGAAGGTGGGAGAGAAAGCCGCGTCACCGACGATACCGCCGAGGATGGCCACGGCGTTCAGGCCGATCTGCACCACGGTGAAGAAGATGCCTGGGGTTTCTTGCAGCTTAAGCACTCTGGCGGCGTTGACGTTGCCTTCGTCGGCCATCAGTTTCAGTTTGATCTTGCGTGAGGCGGCCAGAGAAATTTCCGACAGTGAGAAGAACGCACTCACCGCGATCAGAAAAAGAATCAGTAAAATACTGTTTAACATAATCTATCCATACGTGCCGACGGGATGCCGGCGCTCTTGAGGAAGGGTAGTACATAGTAAAAAAAGCAGCGATAACAACCAGAAAGGAAGCTATCGGGCCGCAGAAGCGGCCCGCATAGTATAGCAGTTGCCCCACAGGGGCCGCCAGCGGTTAAAAAAGTGCCGCCGGCCGGCATCGGATCAGCCTTGCGGTGGCAGGCAAACGCCGATACCGCCCAGCCCGCAGTAGCCCTCCGGGTTCTTGAACAGGTACTGCTGATGATCGTCTTCCGCGTAATAGAACGGCAGCGCCGGCACGATCTCGGTGGTGATGACGCGTTTGTCGCCCGCCGCGTCCATCGCCTGCTGGAAGCGTTGCAGGCTGCTTTCCGCCTCGGCCTGCTGCTCTGGGTTCAGCGAATAAATCGCCGAGCGGTACTGCGTGCCGACGTCGCCGCCCTGGCGCATGCCCTGCGCCGGATCGTGATTTTCCCAGAACAGCTGCAGCAGCTGCTTATAGCTGACGGTCTGCGGATCGAACACCACGCGCACCACTTCGGCGTGACCGGTCTGGCCGCTGCACACTTCGCGGTAGGTCGGATTCGGGGTGTAACCGCCGCTGTAGCCGGCGGCGGTACTGTAGACACCCGGCTGTTGCCAGAACAGGCGCTCGACGCCCCAGAAACAGCCCATGGCGAAGATCGCGACTTCCATGCCTGCCGGCACCTGGGTCATCGAATGTTTGGTAACGACGTTGAGCGTTGCGACAGGCATCGGCGTGGTGCGGCCAGGCAGCGCGCTTGCCTTATCGACGGTTTGTGATTTATCAAAAAATGGCACCACGGTTGACTCCTGTTGTCACAGTAAGAATTGACCCTACATGGGGGCGGTTCGGTTGTATCTCACCGCGTCTTTGCCCACAATAAGTGGCAAGTTGGGTTTATGTATAAGCTTAACGCAGTATTTTGAGCGCCAAAAGTGAAGAATTCGCCTGTTGCGCAGCGGTGGCAAAGCGCGGCGGGCGGCGTCCGGAACAAGGCTGAAGAGGGCTGCCGTCGTGATAGCGCGGAGTCTGCCCTGGCCCCGGAGCGAACACCATAACAGGAAAGTAAAATCAATAAGGAGAACACGTGCCAAAGTACCCGGTCATGTGCTTGATATCTGTGCTGCTTGCGGCACCTGCAGCCTACGCGGCGAACGTGCGGCTGCAGGTGGAGGGGCTCAGCGGAGAGTTGGAAAAAAACGTCCGGGTGCGGCTGTCGTCGATCACGCCTGAAGAGGTCGGCACCGACGGTCGCTTCCGCGCGCGAGTGGATGAAGCGGTGCGCCAGGGGCTGCGCGCGCTAGGCTATTATCAGCCGACCATCGATTTTACGCTGGATGACCGACCGGGGATGTCGCGTCCGGTGCTGCACGCCAAGGTCGATCCAGGCGAACCGGTACGCATTGCCGGCGCCAATATCGTGCTGGAAGGCGGTGCGAAAACCGATGAGGACTACCTGACGCTGGTAAAGAAGGGGCGGCCGGCCATCGGCGAGATCCTCAACCACGGCAAGTATGACGATTTCAAAGGCTCGCTGACCGGCCTGGCGTTGCGCAAAGGTTACTTCGACGCCGACATGACCAAGAGCCAGCTCGGCGTGGCCGAAGATCTGCACAAGGCGTTTTGGGATATCGATTTCAACAGCGGCGACCGTTACCGCTTCGGCAAGGTGAAATTCACCGGTTCGCAAATCCGCGAAGACTATCTGCAAAATCTGGTGCCCTTTCATCAGGGGGATTACTACAGTTCGGAGGATTTGGCCGAGCTGAACCGCCGTTTATCCGCCACCAACTGGTTCAACTCGGTGGTGGTGTCCCCTGATTTCAACGATGCCAAAGAGAACAAGATTTTGCCGTTAGACGCGCTGGTGACGCCGCGCACGCGCAACACCGTCGAAACCGGTATCGGTTATTCCACCGACGTCGGCCCGCGGGTGAAAGGCACCTGGAAAAAGCCCTGGCTCAACGACCGTGGGCATAGCCTGGAAACCAGCGCCAGCGTATCGGCGCCGGAGCAGCAGTTGGATCTGACTTACAAGATCCCATTACTGGCGAACCCGCTGGAGCAGTATTACCTGCTGCAAGGCGGGCTCAAAAACGTCGATCTTAACGACACCAAGTCCGTGACCTCCAAAGTGGTGGCTTCGCGCAACTGGGATCTCTCCAGCGGTTGGCAGCGGGCGATCAACCTGACCTGGCGTTGGGATAACTTTACCCAGGGTAATATCAGCAACACCACCATGCTGCTGTACCCCGGCGTCAGCTTCAACCGCACCCGTTCGCGCGGCGGCCTGATGCCGACCTGGGGCGACAGCCAGCGCTACTCCATCGACGTCTCCAACACCGCCTGGGGTTCCGGCGTGGACTTCGCGCTGATGCAGGCGCAGAACGTCTGGATCCGTACCCTGGCCGACAAGCACCGCTTTGTGGCACGCGGGCAGGTGGGGTGGATCGAAACCAACGACTTCGACAAGGTGCCGCCGGACCTGCGCTTCTTCGCCGGTGGCGACCGCAGCATTCGCGGCTACAAGTACAAAGGCATTTCACCGCGCGATAACGACGGCAAACTGACCGGAGCCTCCAAGATGCTGACCGGCTCGCTGGAATATCAATACAACGTGACCGGTAAATGGTGGGGGGCGATGTTCGTCGACTCCGGTGAAGCGGTGAACGATATCAAGAAGAGCAACTTCAAGACCGGCGCCGGCGTAGGCGTGCGCTGGCAGTCGCCGGTGGGGCCGGTGAAGCTGGATATCGCCGCGCCTGTGGGGGACAAGGAGACCCACGGGATGCAGTTCTACATCGGTTTGGGGCCTGAACTATGAGCCTGGTTAAAAAGATTTGCCTCGGATTTCTGCTTGTCCTGCTGGTGTTGGTCGGCGGTCTGGCCTTCCTGGTGGGCACTACCACCGGTTTGCATATGGTTATCAACGGCGCGGCGCGCTGGGTGCCGGGGCTGGAGATCGCCGGCGTCAGCGGCGGCTGGCGCGATCTGACGCTGAAGGGCGTGAAATATCAGATGCCGGGCGTGACGGTCAACGCCGGGCAGTTCCATCTGTCCCTCGATCTGTCCTGTTTTAAGCGCAGCTCGCTGTGCGTCAACGCCTTGACCGCCCAGGATGTGGACGTGGCGGTGAACACCAAAGAGATGGCGCCTTCCGCACCGGCGGCGGAAAGCAGCGAGCCGACCACCAATCTCAGCACGCCTTACCCCATCACATTGCGTCTGTTGGCGTTGAACAACGTCAAGGTCACCGTCGACGACACCGCCATCTCTCTGGCCGAGTTCAGCACCGGCGCGCACTGGCAAGAGCGCGCGCTGACGCTGATGCCGACCAAGATCGGCTCGCTGCTGATCGCCTTGCCGAAAACCCCGCAAAATCCGTTGCCGGAAGCGGTGCAACCGGCGGTAGAGGCGGCGAAAAAGGTCGGTGAGCAGGTCACCGACGCGGCGAAACCGGCGCCGCAGCCGGAAGAGAAGCCGCTGGGTGAAACGCTGAAGGCACTGTTCGCCAAACCGCTGTTGCCGGATCTGCCGGACATCCGCCTGCCGCTGGATATCACCGTCAAAGAGATCAGCGGCGAGCAGCTGCGGCTGACCGGGGACACCGACGTGCTGATCACGAGCCTGTTGCTGCAGGCCAGCACGCAGGATCAGCATATCCAGCTGGACAACTTCGACGTGAAGTCGCCACAGGGCACGCTATCGGTACAGGGCCAGGCGACCCTGACCGGCGACTGGCCGGTGGCTCTGACCGCCAACAGCGCGCTGAACATCGATCCGCTGAAGGGTGAGAAGGTGAAGCTGAACATCGGCGGCGGGCTGCGTGACGAGCTGAAGGTGGCGCTGAACCTGTCCGGCCCGGTCGGCGCCCAGCTCGATGTGCAAACCCGGCTGGCCGAAACCGGCCTGCCGCTGGCGCTGACGTTGCAAAGTAAACAATTGAAATGGCCGCTGAGCGGTGAGGCGCAGTATCAGGTCAATGACTTCCGCCTGCGCTTTAACGGCAAAGCGACCGATTACGCATTGTCGACGCGCGCCAATCTGAAAGGCCAGGATCTGCCGCCGGCGGCGTTGACGCTGGACGGCAAAGGCAACGTCGAGCAGTTCAAGCTGGAGCGCCTGCGCCTGGCGGCGTTGCAGGGCAATACCGACCTTACCGCGCTGGTGGACTGGAGCAAGGCCATCAGCTGGACCTCGCAATTGACGCTGAGTGGCATCAATACCGCCAAGCAGTGGCCGGAATGGCCGGCGAAGCTGGATGGCAAGATCACCACGCGTGGCAGTCTGCACGGCGGCAGCTGGCAGTTGCAGGTGCCGGTGCTGCAGCTGGATGGCAACGTGAAGCAGAACAAGGTCACGGCGCGTGGTACGTTGAGCGGCAACGCCGCCGGGCAGTGGAAAATCCCCGGTATCGATCTGGCGCTGGGGCGTAACCAGTTGAACGTCAAAGGGCAGCTGGACGAGAAGAGCTGGAACCTGGACGCCAACATCGACGCGCCGCGTCTGGACGGCGCGCTGCCGGGCTTGGGCGGCACCGTCAAGGGGCTGCTGAAGCTGCGCGGCAATCTGCAGGCGCCGCAGCTGTTGGCGGATTTGACCGCTTCCAGCTTGCAATGGCAGGCGCTGCGCATCAACCGCGTGAAGATCGACGGCGACGTGCGCTCTTCGGATCAGATCCAGGGGCAGCTGGCGGTACGCGTCGAGCAGCTGAAACAGGACGCGCTGGAGGTCAGCCTGTTGACCCTCGACGCCAAGGGCAGCGAGAAGCAGCACCAGCTGCAGCTGAAGATCGACGGTAAACCGGTCTCCGGCCAGCTTGCGCTGGAGGGCAGCTTCGACCGTCAGCAGCAGCGTTGGCGCGGCAATCTGAACAACACCCGCTTCGATACGCCGGTGGGAGAATGGCGCCTGACGCGCGCTATTGCGCTGGACTACCTGAACACCGCGCAGAAAATCAGCGTCGGGCCGCACTGCTGGCAGAACCCGAACGCCGAGCTGTGCGTACCGAAAACCATCGAAGCCGGCCAGAGCGGCCAGGCCAGCGTGGTGCTCAACCGGTTCGATCTGGCGATGATCAAACCGTTCCTCGGCCCGGACACCGCCCTGAGCGGCGTGTTCACCGGCCGGGCCGACGTCAGTTGGAAGCCGGGCGGCGCGCTGCCGGAGGCGAAAGTCACGCTGGCCGGCAATGGCGTCAAGGTGGTGCAACAGGTACAGGGCAATGCGCTGCCGATCGCCTTCGATACGCTGACCCTCAACGCCGGTCTGAATAACGGCCGCGCGCAGGCCGACTGGCTGGTCAAACTGACCAACAACGGCCAGTTCGACGGCAAGATCCAGGTGGCGGATCCGCAGGTGCGCCGCAATATCAGCGGCAACGTTAATATCACCAACATCTCGCTGGCGATGATTAATCCGGCGCTGATGAAGGGCGAAAGCGCGGCGGGCATGTTGAATGCCAACCTGCGCCTGGGCGGCAGCGCGCAGAAGCCGCTGGTGTTCGGGCGTCTGGCGTTGGATCGGGCGAAGGTGCAAGGGCACTGGATGCCGTTCGATATGACCGACGCGCGGCTGGCGGTGAATTTCAACGGCATGACCTCGACGCTGGAAGGGCTGCTCAGCACCACGCGCGGCCAGCTGAATCTGGCGGGCGACGCCGACTGGCGCGACATCAACGCCTGGCGCGCGCGCATCGCCGCCAAAGGCGACAAGCTGCGGGTGACGGTGCCGCCGATGATCCGCATCGACGTGTCGCCGGATCTGGTGTTCGAGGCCACGCCGCAACTGTTCTCGCTCAACGGCAAGGTGGATATCCCTTGGGCGCGCATCACGGTGCAGGAGCTGCCGGAAAGCGCGGTGGGTGTCTCTTCCGACGAAGTGATGCTGGATGATAAGCTGAAGCCGATCCAACCGAAGACCGCGTCGATTCCGATCAACAGCAACCTGATGATCCACGTCGGTAACGATGTGCGGCTGGATGCCTTCGGCCTCAAAGCCCGCCTGAAGGGCGACCTGAAAGTGGTGCAAGACAAGAAAGGGCTGGGCCTCAACGGCCAGATTGACATCCCTTCCGGTCGATTCCATGCTTATGGTCAGGATTTGATCGTGCGTAAAGGGCAGCTGATGTTCTCCGGTCCGCCGGATCAGCCGTTGCTCAATATCGAGGCGATCCGCAACCCGGAATCCACCGAAGACGGTGTGACCGCCGGGGTGCGCGTGACCGGCCTGGCGGATGCGCCGAAGCTGGAAGTGTTCTCCGACCCGGCCAAATCGCAACAGGAAGCCCTGTCTTATCTGCTGCGCGGCCAGGGGTTGAACAGCTCCGGCGCCGACGGCAACGCCATGACGTCGATGTTAATCGGCATGGGGGTTGCACAAAGTGGTCAACTTGTGGGTAAAATCGGCGAGGCATTCGGCGTGAGTAATTTGGCTCTGGACACTCAGGGGGTTGGCGACAGTTCCCAGGTTGTCGTGAGCGGCTATGTCCTCCCAGGCTTACAAGTAAAATATGGGGTGGGTATTTTCGACTCGCTGGCCACGCTGACGTTGCGTTATCGTCTGATGCCTAAGTTGTATCTTGAAGCGGTGTCTGGTCTCGACCAGGCATTAGATTTGCTCTATCAGTTTGAGTTTTAGCGATGCGAATAATTGTCTACGGCAGTTTACGGCGCAAACAGGGAAACAGCCATTGGATGACTAACGCCCAATGGCTCGGCGAGCACGAGCTCGAAGGCTATCAGATTTATAATCTGGGCCATTACCCGGCGGCGATCCCTGGAGAGGGCACGATACATTGCGAAGTGTATCGTATTAACTCATCGATTCTGGCAGAGCTGGACGAACTGAAAAGCAACACCAAGGACTATAAGCGCGAGCTGATTCAGACGCCTTATGGGAGTGCGTGGATCTACCTGTATAAACACAGCGTGGACGGTTACCCGCGAATTACCAGCGGTGACTGGCTGAAGCGTCTCGAAGAACAGTAAGAAAAAAAAACACCGCTCAATGAGCGGTGTTTTTGTATCGGACGGCGGCGGGAATTACTTCTTGGCGGCGCGTTCGAAAGAGGCGATGATTTCCGCTTTAGCCGCGGCAGCATCTGCCCAGCCTTCCACTTTCACCCATTTGCCTTTTTCCAGATCTTTGTAGTGCTCGAAGAAGTGAGCGATCTGGGCTTTCAGCAGTTCCGGCAGGTCGTTCACGTCTTTCACGTGATCGTACTCTTTGGTCAGCTTGCTGTGCGGTACCGCCACCAGCTTGGCGTCTTCACCGGCTTCGTCGGTCATCTTCAGCACGCCAACCGGACGGCAGCGGATCACGGAGCCAGGCTGCAGCGGGTATGGGGTTGGAACCAGCACGTCAACCGGGTCACCGTCCAGAGACAGGGTGTGGTTGATGTAACCGTAGTTGCACGGGTAGAACATGGCGGTGGACATGAAACGGTCAACGAACAGCGCGCCGGTTTCTTTGTCGATTTCGTATTTGATTGGATCGGCGTTGGCCGGGATTTCGATTACTACGTAGATGTCTTCCGGCAGGTCTTTGCCAGCAGGGACCAGATTCAAGCTCATGTCGGTTTCCTTTAATCATCAAACCAGAAATGGAGTGGCGGCTATTATAGCGGACTCTTTTGCGATTTCCTGCCCTTTTCATCGTCGAAAACCCGGCGTGCCGGCGCACGGAGAATTTCCAGATTAATCCCGCCGCGGCATGAAGTTTTTCCTCCGCCTGCCGATAACTTCAACAAACAATAATGAGCCAGCAAAGCTGACTCCGCGTTTTGCCACCCCTACTACATCTGAATCTGATCTCACTATTCTGAAGCCGGGAAGAACTCATGCTAAAAAAGATTACGGTGAAGGCTGGGCTGATCGCCCTGCTGAGCCTGATGACCATGTTGCTGATCATGGTCAGCGTTATTGGCGTCAACGCGATTAATGAAGGATCGCGCTCGATCCAGACCTTAAACCAGATCCTCGGCGAAGAGCTGGGCTCGCTGGCCAACAGCTCCAACCTGACGCTGCGCGCCCGAACCGCTGCCTCGCTGGCGGTGCGCCAACGGGAGGTCGGCCAGATAGATGTCTCTGACGCCACGGTGGGCCGCATCTACGGTTACCTCGAACAATCGAACAAGGAAATGGCGCGCTTTGTCGGCGTCGGCACCGTGACCGATCGCGGCCGCGAGCTTTCCAACCGCTTGCAAAACAGCTATCGCGCTTATCTGGAGCAGGGCGTGAAGCCGATGGCCGCCGCTATCAAGGCCGGCAAAATCGATGAGTACTATCACATCCAGGAAACCCGCATCTCCGCGTTGAGCATCGCTTTCGAAAAGGATCTTACCGATTTCCGCAGTTTCGCCCTGAAACTTGGCGAGAAGCAGGTGCATGAGGCGGAAAGCAACGCCAGTACCAAGATCTCGCTGATCGTGGTGGCGGGCCTGCTCAGCGTGCTGCTGGCGGTGCTGGCCTGGTTCGCGCTGCGTGTGATCATCCTGCGTCCGCTGGACGAGTCCATCGCGCAGCTGGAACACATCGCCGGTGGCGATCTGACCCATCAGATCCGTGGCGAGGGCGATACCGAGATGGGCCGCCTGGTGCGGGCGATGCAGCGCATGCAGCAGGCGCTGGCCGGTTCGGTCAGCAAAGTGCGCGACGCCAGCAGCCAGATCGACACCGGTTCACGCGAACTGGCGGCCGGCAACCTGCATCTGGCGCAGCGCACCGAAGAATCCGCCGCTTCGCTGGAAGAGACCGCTGCCAGCATGGAACAGCTGACCTCGACGGTGAAAATGAATGCCGAGAACTGTGAACAGGCCAACCAACTGGCGCTGAGCGTGTCCGATATCGCCAACCAGGGCAGTGACGTGGTCAGCCAGGTCATGAGCAAGATGCAGGCGATCACCGACAGTTCGCGTCGCATCGCCGACATCATCAGCGTCATGGACGGCATCGCCTTCCAAACCAATATTCTGGCGCTGAACGCGGCGGTGGAAGCGGCGCGCGCCGGCGAACAGGGCCGCGGTTTCGCGGTGGTGGCCGGCGAAGTGCGCAATCTGGCGCAGCGCAGCGCCCAGTCGGCAAAAGAGATCAAAGGGCTGATCGAAGCGTCGCAGAGCCGGGTGCAGGAAGGCGAACAGATGGTGGAATCGGCGGCGCAGACCATGAGTGGCATTACCGGCGAAGTGGGCCGGGTGACGGCGCTGATGCGTGAGATCTCGGCGGCGACGCGTGAGCAAAGCAGCGGTATCGAGCAGGTGAACCTGGCGGTGGCGCAGATGGATCAGGTGGCGCAGCAGAATGCGGCGCTGGTGGAAGAGTCGGCGGCGGCGACGCGCTCGCTGGAAGATCAGGCTCAGCTGCTGGCGCAGAGCATGGCGGCGTTCAAGTTGTAAGGCGATAAGGGTTCGGCGCGGTGCCGAACCCTTGCAAGGAACGCGTTACTCGTCCGGGTTTTCGGCGATGAAACGTTCCGCGTCTTCCACCATCGACTTGGTGCCGACGAAGAATGGCGCACGCTGGTGCAGTTTCACCGGCGTGATGTCCAGAATGCGGTTCTTGCCGTCGCTGGCTTTACCGCCGGCCTGCTCGGCCAGGAATGCCATCGGGTTGCACTCGTACAGCAGGCGCAGCTTGCCTTGCGGGTGGCTGGCGGTGCTTGGGTAGATGTAGATGCCGCCTTTCAGCAGGTTGCGGTGGAAGTCCGCCACCAGAGAACCGATGTAGCGTGAGGTGTAAGGGCGCTGCGTCGCTTCGTCCTGTTCCTGGCAGTACTTGATGTATTTCTTCACGCCGAGAGGGAACTTGATGTAGTTGCCTTCATTGATGGAATACATGTTGCCGGTCGCCGGGAAGCGCACTTTCTCGTGGGAGAGGCAGAATACGCCCAGAGACGGGTCGTAAGTGAAGGCGTGGACGCCGTAACCGGTGGTGTAAACCAGCATGGTGGACGAACCGTAAACCACATAACCTGCCGCGACCTGGGCGTTGCCCGGCTGCAGAAAGTCTTCTTCAGTCACCGGCGTGCCGACCGGCGTGATGCGACGATAGATAGAGAAAATCGTACCGACGGAGACGTTGACATCGATGTTGGACGAACCGTCCAATGGATCCATCAGCACCACATATTTGGCATTCTCAGCACGCTCGCCGTCGAATATCACGATTTCATCTTCTTCTTCGGAAGCGATACCCGCAACTTCACCGCGCGCTTTCAACGCCGCTTTCAGTTTTTCGTTCGCGTACAGGTCCAGTTTCATCTGAACTTCGCCCTGTACGTTGGACACCCCGCTGGCCCCCAGAATATCAACCAGGCCGGCTTTGTTGATGTCACGGTGGATGATTTTGGCGCCCAGTTTAATTGCAGAAAGTAACGCGGTCAGCTCGCCGGTGGCGTGAGAGAAGTCGTGCTGTTTCTCGACGATAAATTCGCCTAACGTTTTCATGACACAATCCCTGAATCTACGGATGGATAGCGGTTGTTAACAAACCGCCAACGTTTTCGCGTGCAAGTGTAGCCCAAAGATGCGCGCCATTCATAGGCAAATCCATTTCTTCTGGACGATTCTGAGCGGTAGAATATGCCGACATTCGATGCACTCACATGAGAAACCTATGCGCATTCACATTCTTGGGATCTGTGGCACCTTTATGGGCGGGCTGGCGATGCTGGCGCGTTCACTGGGGCATGACGTCACCGGTTCGGACGCCAACGTCTATCCACCGATGAGCACGCTGCTGGAGAACCAGGGGATCGATCTTATTCAGGGTTATGATCCGGCCCAGCTGGATCCGGCACCGGATCTGGTGATCATCGGCAACGCCATGACGCGCGGCAACCCGTGCGTGGAGGCGGTGCTGGAGCGCGGCATTCCTTATGTTTCCGGTCCACAGTGGCTGCATGACTCGGTGTTGCGCGATCGCTGGGTACTGGCGGTCGCCGGCACCCACGGCAAGACCACCACCGCCGGCATGGCGACCTGGATCCTCGAGGCCTGCGGCTATCAGCCCGGCTTCGTCATCGGCGGCGTGCCGGGCAACTTCGACGTTTCTGCCCGTCTCGGCGGCAGCCCGTTCTTCGTGATCGAGGCCGACGAATACGACTGCGCGTTCTTCGACAAGCGCTCCAAGTTTGTGCACTACAGCCCGCGCACGCTGATCATGAATAACCTGGAGTTTGACCACGCCGATATCTTCGACGATCTGAAAGCCATCCAGAAACAGTTCCACCACCTGGTGCGCCTGGTGCCGGGCAAAGGCAAGATCATCCTGCCGGACAACGACAACCACCTGAAGCAGGTGATGGCGATGGGCTGCTGGAGCGAGCAGGAGCTGGTGGGTGAAGAAGGGACCTGGCGTGCGCAGAAGCTGACGCAGGACGCCAGCCATTATGCGGTGTTCCTCAACGGCGAGCAGGTCGGCGAAGTGAACTGGGCGCTGGTGGGCGAGCACAACATGCATAACGGCCTGATGGCTATCGCCGCTACCCGCCACGTCGGCGTGCAGCCGGCGGATGCCTGCCGCGCGTTGGGCGATTTCATCAACGCCCGCCGTCGCCTGGAATTGCGCGGTGAAGCCAATGGCGTCACGGTCTACGACGACTTCGCACACCACCCGACGGCGATCCTCGCCACCCTGGCCGCGCTGCGCGGCAAAGTGGGCGGCACGGCGCGCATTCTGGCGGTGCTGGAGCCACGCTCCAACACCATGAAAATGGGCATCAGCAAAAACGATCTGGCACCTTCACTCGGCCGCGCCGACGAAGTGTTCCTGTTCCAGCCGCACCACATTCCGTGGCAGGTGGCTGAAGTGGCGGATGCCTGCGTGCAGCCGGCGCACTGGAGCGCCGATCTCGACACGCTGGTGGACATGGTGGTGAAAACCGCACAGCCGGGCGATCACATTCTGGTGATGAGCAACGGCGGTTTTGGCGGGATTCACGATCGTCTGCTGGACGCGCTGGCGAAAAAGCAGGAACCGAAGGTGACCTACTGACCGTGCAGTCGCCTTACCGATAAACACAGGGCCGCATACGCGGCCTTTTTTACGCCCATAAAAAAGCCCTCGCGAGCGAGGGCAACGGGGTTCGTCGGATAGGACGACGAGGGGTCTCCGGGAAATCGGCGTTTGCGTCAGAACTCGGCAGTGGCAGTGACGAGGGTAATCAGCTCTGCAAAGCCGTTCCCAGAGTTGTTATTTGTAAATCTCGGCGGTGGCGTGGTAGTTGCCTTCGTTACGCGCTTCGATCACGCGGTAGGCGGTCGCGCCTTGTTTATCCGCTTTCTCCGACAGCGCCTGGCGAATGTCGGTTGGTGCGCCGGCGACGCCGCTGACGGTAATGGTGCCGAGAGATTGCAGGTTGGCGGTCTGAACGTCAGTCACCAGTTGGGCGGCGGAGGCGCCGAAGGAGACGACAGACAGCAGGCCGAGTGCAGCGAGAGTAGTTTTCATGTTCATGATAGCGATCCTTGGTCATAACAGCCTGGAAGGGCTTGGCAGCGATTTTTATTCTTGAAGGCCGTTATGACAGCGTTGGGTTCCAGAGATGTATTGCCCGTTGCCGGGTAATGCCGGTACTTATTTGTAGATTTCAGCGGTGGCGTGGAAGTTGCCGTCGTTGCGCGCTTCGATTACGCGGTAAGCGGTCGCCCCTTTGGCGTCAGCTTTATCGGACAGCGCCTGACGAATGTCGGAAGGCGCAGCGGCGACGCCGCTCACGGTGATCACACCGGCGGGCTGCAGTTTCGCGGCCTGGGTTGCATCAACAGATTGTGCTGCTAATGCGCCAAAGGAAAGCATGGACATAAGGCTCATGGTTACAACGGTAGCTTTAATTTTCATTATCTCACCTCATCGTATTCTTTTATCAGTTCCAACGAACTGTGATTTACATCACGGAAATGAGTATACAGCTAGTAACGTGAAAAATTAATAGTTCGCTAACAGTTGCTAGTGAAACTTTAACCTGATGATTCTTATTTTTTATAACCATAAGGAATAAAAACAGCACATAAAATGATCTTTTTGTGTTAAATATATGTAATTTCAATGAGGTAAGTGCTTTTGACCAAAAGTGCGGAAGATCACAGTGAGTCCTGCTGGATACATGTGAATGTCATGGAAATGTGTCGATGCGGGGTAAAAAAGCAGCGTTAAACACGGTTGAGGAGGAGGAAAGGTAACGCCAGGGTTAAAGAAGCGCTAACAAAATACGGGGGGAGCCGCATTTTGTTAGCGCCAGGTTTCACAGCTCTTGCTCGAACACGCCCAGGATAGCGTCATGTAATTTCTGGGCGGTAAAGCCGCTGGATGGGGTGACGAAAATCGTGTCGTCGCCGGCAATGGTGCCGAGGATACCTTCAGATTTACCCAAAGAGTCGAGCAGGCGGGCGATCAGCTGTGCGGCGCCAGGGCTGGTGTGGATCACCACGACGGCGTCGTTATGATCGACGTCCAGCACCAGATTCTTCAGCGGGCTGGTGGTGGTCGGCACGCCGAGTTCGGCGGGAAGGCAATACACCATTTCCATTTTGGCATTGCGCGTACGCACCGCGCCGAACTTGGTCAGCATGCGCGATACTTTGGATTGGTTAATGTTTTCGAAGCCTTCTTCTTGCAGCGCCAAAACGATCTCGCCTTGAGAACTGAATTTTTCTTCTTTCAATAACGCTTTGAACGCCTTGATCAGATCTTCCTGTTTTGCGGGATTACGCATTTTGCACCGTGGAATGTTGACAATGGAAGTAATGATTATGCATATAGATGAATTTTTATGCAACAAAGGCCGACCCAAAGAAAATAAAAATGACCGGGCGGCGAGGAAAGGGCGGCATTTTAACAAAAACCGGCCGCGATGAATATGCCCTTTTGACGACGGAAAATCGGCCTGCAGCGGTAAATAAAATGTTATTAAAATGATGTTGTTCTGATGTTGCGTAAGGGTGTAATGTAACCGCCGGTTAACTTGCTCGTGAATAACCTCGCACTATTTTTGATTAGTGTGCGCTATGCCCTTCATGCGTAAACGATTTAATCTAAAATGGGCGCGACAGCGGCCGTTTTATTGCACCCGCAGGCAAAAAATAGGTAATTGATTGTTTTTAAAGGTGTAATAATCTAAGGTCCGTAACCAACACATTCACGGCGCTTTATATATTTAAGATAATAAAGGAGTATAGGATGAAAGTTGCAGTTCTCGGTGCTGCCGGCGGTATCGGCCAGGCCCTCGCCCTTCTACTCAAAACCCAGCTTCCTTCAGGTTCTGAACTCTCTCTCTACGACATTGCCCCCGTTACCCCAGGCGTTGCCGTCGACTTAAGCCACATCCCAACCGCAGTTAAAATCAAAGGCTTCAGCGGCGAAGACGCGACCCCGGCTCTGCAGGGGGCGGACGTGGTGCTGATCTCCGCCGGCGTGGCTCGTAAGCCAGGCATGGATCGCTCCGACCTGTTCAACGTTAACGCCGGCATCGTGCGTAACCTGATTGAACAAGTGGCGAAAACCTGCCCGAAAGCCTGCATCGGCATCATCACCAACCCGGTTAACACCACGGTCGCCATCGCGGCTGAAGTGCTGAAAAAAGCCGGCGTTTACGACAAGAACAAACTGTTCGGCGTGACCTCGCTGGATATCATCCGTTCCAACACCTTCGTGGCCGAGTTGAAAGGCAAACAGCCGGAAGCGCTGAACGTGCCGGTGATCGGCGGCCACTCCGGCGTGACCATCCTGCCTCTGTTGTCGCAGATCCCAGGCGTGAGTTTCACCGAGCAGGAAGTGGCGGATCTGACCAAACGCATTCAGAACGCAGGTACCGAAGTGGTGGAAGCCAAAGCCGGTGGCGGGTCTGCAACGTTGTCTATGGGCCAGGCGGCCGCGCGTTTCGGTCTGTCTCTGGTGCGTGCGCTGCAGGGCGAGAAAGGCGTGGTGGAATGCGCTTACGTGGAAGGCGACGGCAAATATGCTCGTTTCTTCGCACAGCCGTTGGTGCTGGGTAAAAACGGCGTTGAAGAACGTAAAGACATCGGCACGCTGAGCGCCTTCGAACAGAAAGCACTGAATGAGATGCTGGACGTGTTGCACAAAGATATCGAGCTGGGCGAGAAGTTCATCAATAACTGATCGTCGTCGATAGTCAGCCTATAAACGCCGCCGGACGCTGTTCCGGCGGTTTTTTTTGCCCTGCGCTCACGATTTGGTGCGTGCTTTGCGGTCCAGTAGCCGATCGCTATGGGGATCATAATAACGGCTTGGCCAGATTTCCGAAGGGTGAACGCCTACCGCTTCGGCGATCAGCCATTCGCCTTTCGGCCACGGGCGCGACAGCGCATTGGCCAGCGTCGATGAGCTTAATCCTGCCTGGCGTGATACCGCAGCCAGCGTGGTGCCCCGCTTGCGCAGCGCCGCGATGATGTCCGCCGGATGCCAATCCTGGTTCCTTGAATTCATGTTTACATTCCTTTTTTGATTAGCCAAAGTTGCGTTAGTGGTATAACTAACGGGTCAAGGTAAGGCGTTAGAACAACGTGAAACGCTTATTCGGAAACCAGAATACCATTAAATTTCCTAAAAAATACCCATTTAGTTTCCTAAAAATGACGTTGCCCCTATTGCCCAGAGAAGATGGCTATGAAAAACGAGTGGTTTGCCGCCAAGGAAC
This sequence comes from Serratia marcescens, assembly GCF_001902635.1. GTDB lineage: Bacteria > Pseudomonadota > Gammaproteobacteria > Enterobacterales > Enterobacteriaceae > Serratia > Serratia marcescens_F. The sequence continues at coordinate 88,145 of NZ_MJAO01000006.1, forward strand.
TGACAGGCGTTGCAGGATTACCTTCCTCACCACAGGGAATCAATCTGATGGCCCGGCGCGAAGGCTGGATCAGCCGCAGGCGTAAAGGGGTGCAGGGAAAAGCGCTGGAGTACCATATCGATAGCCTGCCGGCAGGCGCGCGCAACCTATTGATGCTGAAAGAAGACGCTGCGGCGTATGACGTGGAGCGGCAGGATCCGCTGGCGGTGTGGATCGAGTATTACTATCACCTGACGGAAAACGAGCGGGAAAAAATGGTGGCATTCCTGATGCGGGAAGGGATCGGCGGCCTGCTGGCGCGTATCAGCGAAGAGCACAAATAGACAGGCCCGCCAAAGCGGGCCTGATGACGATGTTAGGAAATTAAACTTTCTTAAAAATCGCGTTGCACCGCCAGGTGAGCCAACCCCTCCAGCGCCGTGCGGTGCGCCGATGCCGGTAATGCCTGCAGTGCGGCGATCGCCTTGTCTGCCTCTTCCTCGGCGCGTTGGCGGGTATACTCCAGCGAGCCGCATTGCTGCATCGCCTGCAACACCGGCTCCAACAGGTGACGGCCGTTGCCTTGCTCAATCGCCCCACGGATCATGTCACGCTGCGCTTCGTTGCCGTTGTGCATCGCGTGCAGCAGCGGCAGGGTCGGTTTCCCTTCGTTCAGATCGTCGCCGGTGTTTTTACCCAGGGTGCTGCCGTCGGCGCTGTAGTCGAGCAGATCGTCGATCAGCTGGAAAGCGGTGCCGAGGTAGCGGCCATAATCTTGCAGTGCCTGCTCTTGCGCGGCGCTAGCGCCGGACAGGATCGCCGACGATTGCGCCGCCGCCTCAAACAGCCGTGCGGTTTTGCTGTAGATCACCCGCATGTAGCTCTCTTCGCTGATGTCGGGATCGTGCACGTTCATCAACTGCAGCACTTCGCCTTCGGCGATGACGTTGACCGCCTCCGACATCAGCGCCAGCACGCGCAGGGATTCCAGGCTGGTCATCATCTGGAAGGCGCGGGTATAGATAAAGTCGCCGACCAGCACGCTGGCGGCGTTGCCGAACGCGGCGTTGGCGGTGGCTTTGCCGCGGCGCATGTCCGACTCGTCGACGACATCGTCATGCAGCAGCGTGGCGGTATGAATGAATTCGATCAGCGCAGCGACGGTGATGTGCTTGTTGCCTTCATAGCTCAACGCCCGTGCCGCCAGGACGGCGATCATCGGCCGGATGCGCTTACCGCCACCGCTGATAATGTAATAGCCAAGCTGATTGATGAGCGTGACATCGGAATTCAGCTGTTCGAGAATTGTTGCGTTCACGGCCGCCATATCTTGCGCGGTTAACTCGGTAATTTGCTCTAGGTTCATTGTATTTTTTTCAGCTGTGTTTCTCTTCACCGCGTTGAGATCGCTGCTCACATCGGTACATGGCGGTAACTGTCACTCTGATTGTACTTGAAAAACGGTTCAGATAAACGCCACGAAAGAAACTGTGCTTTTTTTCTTCTTTTTTCTGCTTCTGGTCTTATTCTGCTCTTGTCATGCGCCGGTTTTTTGCGTAGAATTCGCGCCCTATTGTGAATATTTATAGCGCGCTCTGAACTAACACAGTCGGGCACGCGGAAAGCGGAGTTTTATATGTACGCGGTTTTCCAAAGTGGTGGTAAACAACACCGAGTAAGCGAAGGTCAGACCGTTCGCTTGGAAAAGCTGGACATCGCAACTGGTGAAGCGGTTGAGTTTGACCAGATTCTGATGATCGCTAATGGCGAAGATATCAAAATCGGCGTTCCTTTCGTCGATGGCGGCAAGATCAAAGCTGAAGTCGTTGCTCACGGTCGTGGCGAGAAAATTAAAATTGTTAAGTTTCGTCGTCGTAAACACCACCGTAAGCAGCAGGGCCACCGTCAGTGGTTCACTGACGTTAAAATCACCGGCATCAGCGCTTAAGTTAGGAGAGCGGATTAATGGCACACAAAAAGGCTGGCGGCTCGACTCGTAACGGTCGCGATTCAGAAGCTAAACGTCTGGGCGTAAAACGCTTTGGCGGCGAAGCAGTACTGGCAGGCAGCATCATCGTTCGTCAGCGCGGCACCAAATTCCACGCTGGTACCAACGTGGGTTGCGGCAAAGACCACACTCTGTTTGCTTTGAAAGACGGTAAAGTCAAATTCGAAGTTAAAGGCCCGAGCAATCGTAAATTCATCAGCATCGAAGCTGAATAATTTTTCGAGCCTTACGAAATAGATGTAAGCCCCGCAATTCGTTGCGGGGCTTTTTACATTTATGGGCTGCCTGGGAGCAGGCCCGTCAGCGTTGGCGAAGGTGATATGGATTCGAAGCAGCAGGTCGGCGTTGGCATTTCCCTGGCGTTAACCACGGCGGTTTGCTGGGGCGCATTGCCGATTGCGATGAAAGAAGTGTTGGTGGTGATGGAGCCGTTTACCATCGTCTGGTATCGCTTTACCATGGCCGCCATCGGTTTGGGCGTGATCCTCGCGGTGCGTGGCAAGCTGCCGCGGCTGACGATGTTCCGCCAGCCGCGTTGGCTACTGCTGTTGGCGATCGCCACCGCAGGGCTGCTGGGCAACTTCGTGTTGTTCAGCTCATCGCTGCAATACCTGAGCCCGACGGCGTCGCAGGTGATTGGCCAGCTGTCGCCGGTGGGCATGATGTTCGCCAGCGTGTTGATCTTAAAAGAGCGCATGCGCATCACCCAGGCGATCGGTGCGCTGATGCTGATTGGCGGGCTGATGCTGTTTTTCAACGTCAGCCTGGTTGAGATCTTCACCCGGCTGACGGACTACACGCTCGGCGTTATGTTGGGCGTGTGCGCGGCGATGGTCTGGGTGAGCTACGGCGTGGCACAGAAGGTGCTGCTGCGGCGGCTGGCTTCGCCGCAGATCTTGGTTATGTTGTACACTTTATGTGCGATAGCGTTGTTTCCTCTGGCCAAGCCAGAGGTGATTTTCCAGCTTAGCGGCTGGCAATTGGCGTGCCTGCTGTTTTGCGGCGCCAACACGCTGATCGGCTACGGCGCGCTGGCGGAAGCGATGGCGCGCTGGCAGGCGGCGCAGGTGAGCGCGTTGGTTACGCTGACCCCGCTGTTTACCCTGCTGTTTTCAGATTTATTGGCGCTGGCCTGGCCCCAGGCATTCGCCGCGCCGACGTTGAACATCGTCGGCTATGTCGGCGCGTTTGTGGTGGTGGCGGGCGCCATGTTTTCCGCAATTGGTCACCGGTGGTGGCCGCGACGGGCAGAACCCCCCCTGGCTGCGCCTTTGAAGCAGCCCGGTGAATGATTTACGGAGACGGTAAATGAAGTTTGTAGATGAAGCAGCGATTCTGGTCGTTGCAGGTGACGGCGGCAACGGATGCGTCAGCTTCCGCCGCGAAAAATATATCCCGAACGGCGGGCCGGACGGCGGCGATGGCGGCGATGGCGGCGACGTCTACCTGTTGGCGGACGAGAACCTCAACACCCTGATTGACTACCGCTTTGAGAAATCTTTCCGCGCCGAACGCGGCCAGAACGGCCAGAGCCGTGACTGTACCGGTAAACGCGGTAAAGACGTCATCATCAAGGTGCCGGTCGGCACGCGCGTGAAGGATCAGGGCACCGGTGAGATCCTCGGTGACATGACCCGTCACGAGCAGAAGCTGATGGTCGCCAAAGGCGGCTGGCACGGCCTGGGCAACACCCGCTTCAAATCCTCGGTGAACCGCGCACCGCGTCAGAAGACGTTGGGTACCGCCGGTGAAGCTCGCGACCTGTTGCTGGAACTGCTGCTGCTGGCTGACGTGGGCATGCTGGGGCTGCCGAACGCCGGTAAATCGACCTTCATCCGCGCGGTGTCCGCCGCCAAGCCGAAGGTGGCCGATTATCCGTTCACTACGCTGGTGCCGAGCCTGGGCGTGGTGCGTATGGATCACGAGCAGAGCTTTGTGGTCGCCGACATTCCGGGACTGATCGAGGGCGCTTCCGAAGGCGCGGGCCTGGGCATTCGCTTCCTGAAACACCTGGAACGTTGCCGCGTGCTGCTGCACCTGGTGGACATTGCGCCGATCGATGAATCCGATCCGGTGGAAAACGCCAAAGTCATCATCAACGAGCTGCATCAGTACAGCGAAAATCTGGCGCAGAAGCCACGCTGGCTGGTGTTCAACAAAATTGATGTGATTGGTGAGGAAGAAGCCGCCGAACGCGCCAAGGCGATTGTGGAAGGCATGGGCTGGGAAGGGAAGTACTACATGATCTCTGCCGCCAATCGCGAAGGCGTCAACGCGCTGTGCTGGGACGTGATGAACTTCATCAACACCCAGCCGAAAGCGATGGCGATCGAAGAAAGCGCGCCGGAAAAAGTTGAATTCATGTGGGACGACTACCACCGCGAACAGCTGGCGGAGATGGAGTCGGAAGCAGACGACGACTGGGATGACGACTGGGACGAAGACGACGACGAAGGCGTCGAAATCATCTACCAGAAGTAATTCGGTGATAAAGGGCTCAGCAACGCTGGGCCCTTGTTATTTCAGCGCTTTTTCAGGCATCCAGCACTGGGCGTTCAGGCCGCGCGCATCGCGACGGTTTTCCAGCGTCAAACGCCCTTGGTGCAGCTGTACGATGCGGATCACGATGTTCAAACCCAATCCGCTGCCGCCATAACGTTGATCCATGCGGCGGAACGCCTGCGTGAGCTCCCCGACCATCTCCTCCTTGATCCCCGGACCGTCGTCGATGACCTGCAGCAGATAGCCGTTGTCCTGCGGCGTTAACCGCACCTGTATCGCGCCGCCTTCCGGGCCGTAGCGGTGGGCGTTTTCGACCAGGTTGCGCAGCAACAGCCGCAGCAATACCGGATCGCCGTTCACTGCGGCGGTGGCCGGCAATTGCCAGTCCAGCGTCTGCCGGCGTTGAGCGGTCATTTCGCCGAGCTCTTCGCGCAGCGGCTGGACCACATCGGCCACCCAATCGAAATGTTGGTAATGCCCGCTGGCGAAGTCTTGGCCGGCGCGCGACAGCATCAGCAGTTGTTCAACGGTGTGCATCAGCTGATCGATGCGGGCGATCAGCGCCTGGCTGCCCTTGACGCCCTGTTGTTCCAACAGCTCCAGATGCAGACGAATGCCGGCCAGCGGCGTGCGCAGCTCGTGGGCGGCGTCGGCGGTGAACAAACGTTCCTGCTGGATGGTGTTGTCCAGGCGCGAGAACAGCTGGTTGAGCGCATTGGTGACCGCCACCATCTCCAGACTGTCGCTGTTGATCGGCAGCGGCGTCAGGTTATCGGCGGAGCGCTTTTCCAGCCGCTGTTGCAATTGGTTGAGTGGACGGGTGATCCAGCTGATGGCCCAGAATGAAGCCAGCAGCGTGACGATCATCATGATTAACGAGGGCGCCAACAGCGACGCGATGGCCTCGGCGATTTCGGTGTCGACGCGCTCGCTGCGCGCCTTGGCGGACAGGGTTTCGTCCACCAGGAAACTGATCTGCTCTTGGCTTTCGTGCCACAGCCAGAAGGCGCTGATCAGTTGCGTGACCAACAGGATCAGCGCCAGCATCAGCAGCAGGCGGCGGCGCATGCTGATCATGACGAGGGTTCCAGACGGTAACCGATGCCGCGCACGGTGCGGATGCGATCCTTGCCCAGTTTGCGGCGCAGATTGTGAATGTGCACTTCCAGCGTATTGGAGCCTAAATCATCCTGCCAGGTGTAAAGGTCTTGCTGCAGCAACTCGCGATTGACCGTCTGCCCGGCGCGCATGATCAGGCGCGCCAGAATGGCGAACTCTTTCGGCGTCACCTCCACCGGCTGCTGCAGCAGGTAGACCTGTTGGCTGGAGAGGTTCAGCTGCAGGTCGTCCACCTGCATCAGGTTGTCGCTGTGGCCCTGGTAGCGCCGCAGGAGGGCGCGCACCCGCGCCAGCAGCTCGACCAGCGCGAAGGGTTTGACCAGATAGTCGTCGGCGCCGGCGTCCAGACCGTCGACGCGATCTTCCAGAGCGTCACGGGCGGTCAAGATCAACACCGGCAGATCGATCTGCTGGCGGCGCCACTGCCGCAGCAGCGCGGCGCCGTCCATATCGGGCAAACCGAGGTCCAGGATCACCATGCTGTATTGGCTGGTGATGAGCAGGCTGTTGGCCTCCGCCGCCGTGGCGGCGCAGTCGCAGACATAGCCTTCGCCGGTCAGCGCCAGCGCGAGCCCCTGTTGCAGCAGTTCATCATCTTCAACGACCAGCAGCTTCATGACGATCCTCAGTTGTTCTGGTAAATATCGCGATACAGGCGGCTTTCGAAGCGCACCAGCGGCGCGCGGCGCTGTTTCTGGTCTTCCGGCGGCACGGCGTAACCGGAGAGATACTGGACGAACGCCATGCGCTGGCCGCTGGCGGTGGTAATGAAGCCCGCCAGGTTATACACGCCTTGCAGCGCGCCGGTTTTGGCCGACACTTTGCCGTCGACGCCGGCTTCGTGCAGGCCGCCGCGGTAGCGCAGGGTGCCGTCATAGCCGGACAGCGGCAGCATCGAGATAAAATTCAGCTCGTTGTCATGCTGCGCGATGTACTGCAGTGCCTGCATCATGGTCGCCGGCGCCAACAGGTTGTGGCGCGACAGGCCGGAGCCGTCGGCGATGATGGTATTGCCCAGATCGATGCCGGCCTTCTGACGCAGCACCTGCCGCACCGCGTCGGAACCCGCTCGCCAGGTGCCCGGCACGCCGAAGCGTTCGTGGCCGATGGTGCGGAAGACGGTATCGGCGATCATGTTGTCCGATTTCTTCAGCATGATCTTCAACAGGTCGTGCAGCGGCGCCGATTGGGTTTGCGCGATCACCGTGCCGGTAATACCGGGGCGCGTCTGGCGCTTCAGGTGCCCGTCAATCTGGATGCCGGCCTGCGTCAGCTCATCTTTCAGGATGGCACCCGCATAGCTGGCACCGTTCTGGACGGCGAAGGCCAGCGGCAGCGGCTCGCTGCGCTGCGTCAGGCAGCCGGTCAGGGTAAAGCGGTTCAGTTCGCCCGGCACCACATCCAGTTCGCAGTACTGCGCTTCTGCGGAACCACGAGCCAGCGTGCGCACTTGGCTGAACATATTGACCGGATAATAGGAAGCGACGCGGATAAACGCCATGTCGCCTGGATTCGGCGCGCTGTACAGCGAAACCGAGAAGCAGTTGCGATCGACGATCGCGGCAGCCGGCGGCGCGCTGAAGCATTGTGTCAGATCGTTCCACGGCCAACCGGGCGCTTTGTCATGGCTGGCGAAGACCGAGGTGTCGACCAGCACGTCGCCGCTGATTTGGCGCACGCCCTGTTTTTTCAGGACGGCCACCATATTGCGCAGGCTCTGGCGTTTGAAGGTCGGATCGCCGCTGAAACGGGCGATCAGGTTACCGCGCAGCACGCCGTCGCGGATATCGCCCTGGCTCTCCAGCGTGGTGGTGAAACGGTAATCGGGCCCGAGTTGCAATAGCGCAGCCAGCGCCGTCAGCACTTTTTGGGTACTGGCCGGCAGCGCCATTTGCTGAGAGTGGTAATCGATCGTTGGCGTGCCGGCGCCGATTTTCTGAACGACCAGGGCAAGGTTGGCCCCATCAGGCAGATATTGTGTGTACTCTTCAACCGGGGCCGCATTCGCATTCAGAACAAATGCGCAAGCCAATGCACTGACAATTCGTGAAAAACGCATAATCTCGGGATAACAGCTGGATAACGTGCCGTCATACTACGGTGCAATCAGGGAAAAAGTAAACGATGACCCTCAAGGAACTCTAGGCTAAAATGCGTATCAAAATGCAAAACCGATCTTGGCTTGGACCCCGTTCCGAGTCAGGTTTCTTTTGTTTGTCGCCTGGAGGCGGGGGGCGGTAAGCCAACCGTGTTTTCATACGAATACGTCAGGATGACGGTTATTTGAACAGGAAAGATTTAGAGGTATTTATACGATGAACCAAATTCCGATGACCTTGTTTGGCGCTGAAAAACTGCGCGAAGAGCTTGAATATCTGAAAAGCGTGCGCCGCCCGAAAATCATTGCGGACATCGCTGATGCCCGCGAGCACGGCGATTTGAAAGAGAATGCCGAGTACCACGCCGCCCGCGAACAGCAGGGTTTCTGCGAAGGCCGCATTCAGGAAATCGAAGCCAAGCTGTCCAATGCTCAGGTGATCGATATCACCAAGATGCCGAACACCGGCCGGGTGATCTTCGGCGCCACCGTGTCGGTGATGAATCTGGACAGTGAAGAAGAAGTGACTTACCGCATCGTTGGCGACGACGAGGCTGACTTCAAGAAAAATCTGATTTCGGTAAACTCGCCGATGGCGCGCGGTCTGATCGGCAAAGAGCAAGACGATGTGGTGGTGATCAAAACCCCAGGTGGCGATGTGGAATACGAGATCCTGAAGGTCGAGTATCTCTGATGAGCCCCGTTGGTCATTAATGCGCCAACGTTTTGTAAAGATAGGAAAAAGGCCGCAAGCGGCCTTTTATCTTCGTCAGGCGCATGGCACCTTTTCGTTAACCTGATGGTTATTAACGCGGTAGACTGATCTTGCGCTCTTTCGACGGGCGGTAAAGAATAAGCGTACTACCGATAACTTGCACATTACAGGCGCCCGTTTCACGCACGATAGCATCGGCGATCAGGGTCTTGGTTTCGCGATCTTCAGCGGCGATTTTTACCTTGATCAGCTCATGATGCTCCAGAGCCTGTTCAATTTCAGCCAGCACCCCTTCGGTAAGACCGTTATTGCCCAGCATCACCACCGGTTTTAACGGATGTGCCAGGCCTTTCAGGTGCTGTTTTTGTTTGTTATTCAGATTCATTGTCTTTTTTGCTTAAGTTGGGATTGAAAACGGTACATTCTACCGCCATCTCATGTATATCACCAAATCGGTCTTCACCGGTGTGAGTCTACGTGAGCAGCGAACCTGACATAAGACTCTTTTTATGATAGTTGGAAAACGAGATGGCTAATAAAAAGCGTTCGGCTAGCTCCAGTCGCTGGTTACAAGAACACTTTAGCGATAAATATGTACAGCAGGCGCAGAAAAAAGGACTGCGTTCCCGCGCCTGGTTTAAACTTGATGAAATACAGCAGAGCGACAAACTGTTCAAGCCGGGCATGACCGTGGTTGACCTCGGCGCCGCGCCGGGCGGGTGGTCGCAGTACGTGGTGACCCAAATCGGCGGTACCGGTCGCATCATCGCCTGTGATATTTTGCCAATGGATCCTATCGTTGGCGTCGATTTCCTTCAGGGCGATTTTCGTGATGAACTGGTGCTGAAGGCGCTGTTGGAACGAGTAGGCGAAAGTAAGGTTCAGGTGGTCATGTCCGATATGGCCCCGAATATGAGTGGCACCCCGGCCGTCGATATTCCAAGGTCGATGTATCTGGTGGAGTTGGCGCTGGATATGTGTCGTGATGTCCTCGCACCAGGCGGAAGTTTCCTGGTGAAGGTGTTCCAGGGAGATGGCTTTGACGAGTACCTACGGGAAATTCGCTCCCTGTTTACGAAGGTTAAGATTCGTAAGCCTGACGCTTCCCGCGCCCGTTCGCGCGAAGTGTACATTGTAGCGACAGGGCGCAAACTGTAGTACCCTAACGCTGTTTGTTAACACAGTTGTAAGATGAGGTTAATCCCTTGAGTGACATGGCGAAAAACCTAATTCTCTGGTTAGTCATCGCGGTAGTGTTGATGTCTGTATTCCAGAGCTTTGGGCCCAGCGAGTCGAATGGCCGTAGGGTGGATTACTCTACCTTCATGTCCGAACTGACCCAGGACCAGGTTCGCGAAGCGCGAATCAACGGACGTGAAATTAACGTTACCAAGAAAGACAGTAACAAATACACGACCTACATCCCTGTCAACGATCCCAAGTTGCTGGATACGTTGTTAACGAAGAACGTGAAAGTTGTCGGCGAGCCGCCTGAAGAGCCGAGCCTGTTGGCTTCTATCTTTATCTCTTGGTTCCCGATGCTGTTGCTGATCGGGGTTTGGATCTTCTTTATGCGGCAAATGCAGGGCGGCGGCGGCAAGGGCGCGATGTCCTTCGGCAAGAGCAAGGCCCGCATGCTGACGGAAGACCAGATCAAGACCACTTTCGCCGATGTCGCCGGTTGTGACGAAGCGAAAGAAGAGGTGAGCGAACTGGTGGAATACCTGCGCGAGCCGAGCCGTTTCCAGAAATTGGGCGGCAAGATCCCGAAAGGCGTGCTGATGGTTGGCCCGCCGGGGACCGGTAAAACCCTGTTGGCGAAAGCGATCGCCGGCGAAGCGAAGGTGCCGTTCTTCACCATCTCCGGTTCCGACTTCGTCGAAATGTTCGTCGGCGTGGGCGCATCTCGCGTGCGCGACATGTTCGAACAAGCGAAGAAAGCCGCGCCGTGCATCATCTTCATCGATGAAATCGACGCCGTCGGCCGCCAGCGTGGCGCCGGCCTGGGTGGTGGTCACGATGAGCGTGAGCAGACCCTGAACCAGATGCTGGTTGAGATGGACGGTTTCGAAGGCAACGAGGGCATTATCGTCATCGCGGCCACCAACCGTCCGGACGTGCTTGACCCGGCGCTGCTGCGTCCAGGCCGTTTCGACCGTCAGGTTGTGGTAGGGCTGCCGGATGTGCGTGGTCGTGAGCAGATTCTGAAGGTGCACATGCGCCGTGTGCCGCTGGCCGCCGACATCGACGCCTCCGTCATTGCGCGCGGTACGCCGGGCTTCTCCGGTGCTGACCTGGCCAACCTGGTTAACGAAGCGGCACTGTTCGCCGCCCGTGGCAACAAGCGTGTGGTGTCGATGGTGGAGTTCGAGAAAGCCAAAGACAAGATCATGATGGGTGCAGAACGTCGCTCCATGGTGATGACCGAAGCGCAGAAAGAGTCGACCGCGTATCACGAAGCGGGCCACGCCATCATCGGCCGCCTGGTTCCTGAACACGATCCGGTGCACAAGGTCACTATCATTCCTCGTGGCCGGGCGCTCGGTGTGACCTTCTTCCTGCCGGAAGGGGACGCGATCAGCGCCAGCCGTCAGAAGCTGGAGAGCCAAATCTCCACCCTGTACGGCGGCCGTTTGGCGGAAGAGATCATCTACGGGCCGGAAAAAGTTTCTACCGGTGCGTCGAACGACATCAAAGTGGCGACCTCCATCGCCCGCAACATGGTGACCCAATGGGGCTTCTCCGAGAAGCTGGGGCCGCTGCTGTATGCGGAAGAAGAGGGCGAAGTGTTCCTGGGCCGCTCCGTGGCCAAGGCGAAGCACATGTCGGATGAAACCGCGCGCATCATCGACCAGGAAGTGAAGTCGCTGATCGAACGCAACTATGTCCGCGCACGCACGCTGCTGATGGAAAACATGGACATCCTGCACTCGATGAAGGATGCGCTGATGAAGTACGAAACCATCGATGCGCCGCAGATCGACGATCTGATGAACCGCAAAGATGTGCGTCCGCCGGCGGGCTGGGACGATGCGAACAAAGGCAACAACTCCGACAACGGCGGCACCCCGAAAGCCCCGACGCCGGCAGATGAGCCACGCACCCCAACGCCGGGCAACACCTTGTCCGAACAGCTCGACAAGTAACAGCGGCTGTGTAATAACATCAAACCCCGGTACGCCGGGGTTTTTTTTTGCCCGGCGGGCAGTGAACCAGGCAACAGTAAGGTGGAACAACCATGCAGTTAACCGTGCGCGACATGACGCTCAACCTCTCCTATCCGCAGGTGATGGGTATCCTCAACGTGACGCCGGATTCGTTTTCCGACGGCGGCCGTCACAACACCCTGAATCAGGCGTTGCTGCATGCACATGCGTTGATTTCGGCCGGCGCCACGATGATCGATGTCGGTGGTGAATCTACCCGGCCGGGAGCGGCGGAAGTCAGCGAAGAGGAGGAACTGGAACGAGTCGTGCCGGTGGTTGAGGCCCTGGCGCAGCGTTTTGAAGTCTTTATCTCGGTCGACACGTCGAAAGCGGGGGTGATCCGCGAATCGGCGCGGGCCGGGGCGCATTTGATCAACGATATCCGCTCGTTGCAGGAGCCGGGTGCCCTGGCGGCGGCGGCGGAAAGCGGTTTGCCGGTTTGCCTGATGCATATGCAGGGGCAGCCTCGCACTATGCAGCAGGCACCGCAATACGACGATTTGATCGCCGATGTTCAGGCGTTTTTCGAGCACCATATCCGGCGCTGCAACGAGGCGGGGATAACAAATCAGAAATTGCTGCTCGACCCCGGCTTCGGTTTCGGTAAAAATTTGGCGCACAACTATCAGCTTCTGGCCCGGTTGTCAGAGTTTCATCGTTTTGGTTTACCGCTGTTAGTGGGCATGTCGCGCAAATCGATGATTGGACAACTGCTGAACGTGCCGCCGGAACAACGGGTTATCGGCAGCGTGGCCTGTGCGGTGATCGCGGCGATGCAGGGCGCGCAGATTGTCAGAGTGCATGATGTTAAAGAAACCGTCGAGGCGATGCGCGTCGTCGAGGCAACACTTTCAGCTAAAGGACAGTAGAAACATGAGCGAGCGTAAATATTTTGGCACCGACGGTATCCGCGGCAAGGTCGGGGACAGCCCAATCACCCCGGACTTCGTGCTGAAGCTGGGCTGGGCGGCCGGCAAGGTGCTGGCGCGTCACGGTTCGCGCAAGATCATCATCGGCAAGGATACGCGCATCTCCGGTTACATGCTGGAGTCCGCGCTGGAAGCCGGGCTGGCGGCTGCAGGGCTCTCCGCGTCCTTTACCGGGCCGATGCCGACCCCGGCGGTAGCCTATCTGACGCGCACCTTCCGCGCCGAAGCGGGCATCGTCATCTCCGCTTCGCATAACCCGTTCTACGACAACGGCATCAAGTTCTTCTCGATCGACGGCGCTAAGCTGCCGGACAACGTTGAAGAGGCGATAGAAGCCGAGATGGAAAAACCGCTGACCTGCGTAGAGTCCGCCGAGCTGGGTAAAGCCAGCCGCATCATCGATGCCGCCGGCCGCTATATCGAATTCTGCAAAGGCACCTTCCCGAGCGAACTGAGCCTGAAGGGGCTGAAAATTGTGGTCGACTGCGCCAACGGCGCGACTTACCACATCGCGCCGAGCGTGCTGCGCGAGCTGGGCGCCACGGTGATCGCCATCGGCGTTGAGCCGGACGGCATGAATATCAACGAAAAATGTGGTGCTACCGACGTACGCCAACTGCAGGAGCGCGTGCTGCAAGAAAAAGCGCACGTCGGCCTGGCGTTCGACGGCGACGGCGACCGCGTGATGATGGTAGATCACCTGGGCAATAAGGTGGACGGCGACCAGATCCTGTACATCATCGCCCGCGAAGGCCTGCGCCAGGGCCAGCTGCGCGGCGGCGCAGTCGGCACCCTGATGAGCAATATGGGGCTGGAACTGGCGTTGAAACAGCTGGGCATTCCGTTCGCTCGCGCTAAAGTGGGCGACCGTTATGTTCTGGAGAAGCTGCAGGAGCTGGGCTGGCGCATCGGGGCGGAAAACTCCGGCCACGTGATTCTGCTGGATAAAACCACCACCGGCGACGGCATCGTAGCCGGGCTGCAGGTGCTGACCGCCATGGTGCGCAACGACATGAGCCTGCATGACCTGTGCAGCGGCATGAAGCTGTTGCCGCAGATCCTGGTTAACGTGCGCTTTGCCGGTGAACACAACCCGCTGGAGTCCGAAGACGTACGCAAGATCACCGCGCAGGTGGAGGCCGAACTGGCCGGCCGCGGGCGGGTGTTGCTGCGTAAGTCGGGCACCGAACCGCTGATCCGCGTGATGGTGGAAGGTGAAGACGAGCAGCAGGTGACTGCGCTGGCGCATCGCATCGCCGACGCGGTGAAATCCGCAGGTTAAAACAGACAGTTAACCGCCGGGCTCGGTGAGGCCGAGCCCGGATGGGCGATTGTTGGCGTTTTTTTCCGCAAACGCGCCGGCGGCTGCAAATTGCCCTTGCGCGGGTTGGCGGCTTTGGTTAGTATTCACACCCGCTTCGGTAGGCAGTTTATAAAAACGCCTGCTTGATGAGTGTGAAGCATTTGGCATGCGGTTAGGCCGCAAGGATACGGGTACTACTATGTACGAAGCTCTTCTGGTAATTTTCCTGCTGATCTCAATCGGGCTGGTTGCTCTGATTATGCTGCAGCAAGGTAAAGGCGCTGATATGGGAGCCTCTTTCGGAGCAGGTGCATCAGGCACATTGTTCGGTTCGAGTGGTTCCGGTAACTTTATGACCCGCATGACTGCTGTGCTGGCGACGTTGTTCTTCGTCATTAGCCTGATTCTGGGCAACCTCAGCAGCAACCAAAGCAAGAAAGGCAGCGAGTGGGAAAATTTGGGTCAGCCAGTGAAAACTGAGCAGACGACCGCGCCGGCGGCACCCGCCAAACCGAGCAGCGATATCCCGCAGTAAGCCGCAATAAAGTTTGAAAACGGTGGTTGTGAACTCGAAAGAACAACGGCCGTTAGCAGTAAGAATCAGTACCGAGGTGGTGGAATTGGTAGACACGCTACCTTGAGGTGGTAGTGCCCTAACGGGCTTGTGGGTTCGAGTCCCATCCTCGGTACCAAATCCCAGAGATAACTTGCAATTTTGCGATTATCGGCGTAGTATTTGCCACGTTTTCGGACGCGGGGTGGAGCAGCCTGGTAGCTCGTCGGGCTCATAACCCGAAGGTCGTCGGTTCAAATCCGGCCCCCGCAACCACTTTCCTTTAAGTGTTTATTTTCAAATACACTTTTCGATTGAAATCCGCTTTTCTCGATCAACATTTGAAAATGACACTTGCTCGAAAGTTGTACCGAGGCCGCCTAGCGGCAAACAGGGTCCAGTTGCACAAAGCCCCGAATTTTCGGGGTTTTTTGTTATTTGGCAACAGAATCACTGGGCTATTTAGCCCTTTTTTTATGTCTTGGGGGTGGGCTTGTCCACATTAGAGCAAAAGTTAACAGAGATGCTTTCGGCACCGGTAGAAGCGTTGGGCTTTGAGCTTGTAGGCATCGAATTCATTCGTGCGCGCCAATCGACGCTCCGCATCTATATTGATAGTGATAACGGCATCAATGTTGATGATTGCGCTGATGTCAGCCACCAGGTCAGCGCTGTATTGGACGTCGAAGATCCAATCACGGTCGCTTACAACTTGGAAGTTTCCTCTCCTGGCCTTGAGCGCCCGATGTTCACCGCAGAGCACTATACGCGTTTCCTCGGTGAAGAAGTCAGCCTGGTCCTGCGCATGGCGGTACAGAACCGTCGCAAGTGGCAGGGTATTATCAAGTCTGTCGAAGGCGAGATGATCACGGTGACTGTGGAAGGGAAAGATGAAGTGTTCGCGCTGAGCAACATCCAGAAAGCGAACCTGGTACCCCACTTTTAAAGTTTGGAAGAGGCAACTAGGATGAACAAAGAGATTCTGGCTGTTGTTGAAGCAGTTTCCAATGAAAAATCCCTTCCGCGCGAGAAGATTTTCGAAGCGCTGGAAACTGCATTAGCCACCGCAACCAAGAAAAAATACGAGCAGGAAATCGACGTTCGCGTCAGTATCGATCGCAAAACCGGCGACTTCGATACCTTCCGCCGTTGGGTCGCCGTAGACGAAGTGACTCAGCCAACGCGTGAGATCACGCTGGAAGCCGCTCAGTTCGAAGACCCGAGCATCGAGCTCGGCGGATACGTCGAAGATCAGATCGAATCCGTGACCTTCGACCGCATCACCACCCAAACCGCCAAGCAGGTTATCGTGCAGAAAGTGCGCGAAGCCGAGCGTGCGATGGTGGTTGACGCTTTCCGTGAACACGAAGGTGAAATCGTCACCGGTGTGGTGAAGAAAGTGAACCGTGACAGCATCGCGCTGGATCTGGGCAACAACGCCGAAGCGGTGATTGGCCGTGAAGACATGCTGCCGCGCGAAAACTTCCGTCCGGGCGACCGCATTCGCGGCGTACTGTACGCGGTGCGTCCTGAAGCTCGCGGCGCGCAGCTGTTCGTCAGCCGTTCCAGCTCGGAAATGCTGAAAGAACTGTTCCGCATCGAAGTGCCGGAAATCGGCGAAGAAGTGATCGAAATTAAAGCGGCAGCCCGCGATCCTGGCTCCCGCGCTAAAATTGCAGTGAAAACCAACGACAAGCGCATCGACCCGGTCGGCGCCTGCGTAGGCATGCGCGGCGCGCGCGTTCAGGCCGTGTCGAGCGAGCTCGGCGGCGAACGTATCGATATCATCCTGTGGGATGACAACCCGGCGCAATTCGTCATCAACGCCATGGCGCCGGCCGACGTCGCGTCGATCGTGGTAGACGAAGATAACTGCACTATGGATATCGCCGTTGAAGCCAGCAACCTGGCGCAGGCGATCGGCCGTAACGGCCAAAACGTGCGTTTGGCTTCCCAGCTGCTGAAACAACACCGCGGCGACGATCGTTGGGAACTGAACGTGATGACGGCGGACGATCTGCAGGCCAAACACCAGGCCGAAGCTCATGCCGCCATTGATACCTTCACCAAGTATCTTGATATCGACGAAGATTTCGCCACCGTACTGGTTGAAGAAGGTTTCTCCACGCTGGAAGAGCTGGCCTACGTGCCGATCAAAGAGCTGTTGGAAATCGACGGTCTGGATGAAGATACGGTTGAAGCATTGCGCGAACGCGCCAAAGCTGCATTGACCACGCTGGCCCTGGCGCAAGAAGAAAGCCTGGGCGACAACAAACCGGCCGACGATTTGCTCAACCTGCCGGGTCTTGAGCGCAGCATGGCCTTTAAACTGGCCGCGCGTGGGGTTTGTACGCTGGAAGATCTTGCCGAGCAGGGTGTTGACGATCTGGCTGATATTGAAGGGCTTAGCGATGAGCAAGCCGGTGAGCTGATCATGGCTGCACGCAATATCTGTTGGTTTGGCGACAACGCGTAATAACTGTAGCAGGAAGGAACAGCATGACGACAGATGTAACTGTAAAATCGCTGGCAGCAGAGATTCAGACTCCGGTTGATCGCCTGGTACAGCAGTTTGCTGATGCAGGGATCAACAAGTCCGAGTCGGACTCTGTCACCCAGCAAGAAAAAGAAACATTGCTGGCGCACCTGAACCGTGAACACGGCAGTGCGCCGGGTAAACTCACTTTGCAGCGCAAAACGCGCAGCACCTTGAATATCCCGAGCACCGGCGGTAAAAGTAAATCGGTGCAAATTGAGGTCCGCAAGAAACGCACTTATGTAAATCGCGATACGCAGGAAGCCCAGTTGGCTGAAGCGGCAGAGCAGGCACAGCGTGAAGCGGAAGAGCAGGCACGGCGCGAAGCGGAAGAGCTCGCAAAACGCGAAGCGGAAGCGAAGCGCGCTGCCGAAGAGCAAGCCAAACGTGAGGCCGCGGAGATTGCTAAGCGTAATTCAGCGGAAAAAGAAAAAGTGACCAATCAACATACCGACGAAATGACCAAGCCAGCTCAGGCGGAAAAAGCACGCCGTGAAGCCGAAGCCGCTGAACTGAAACGCAAAGCGGAAGAGGAAGTGCGCCGCAAGGTTGAAGAGGAAGCCAAGCGCGTGGCGGAAGAAGCCCGCCGCATGGCTGAAGAGAACGGCGAGAAGTGGGCCGAAGCCGACGCGGCAAGCGCCGCGGTTGAAAGCGCCGACTATCACGTGACCACCTCTCAGCACGCTCGCGCCGCTGAAGACGAAAACGACGCCAAAGTTGAAGGCGATCGTCGCAGCCGCACCCGCGGCGGCAAAGCCACCAAGCAGAAGAAAGGCAACAAGCTGTCCGAATCCAAAGCGGATCGTGAAGAAGCGCGTGCCGTTACCCGTGGCGGTAAAGGCGGCAAACGCAAGCCTAGCGCTCTGCAGCAGGGCTTCAACAAGCCGGCGCAGGTGGTTAACCGCGACGTGGTGATCGGTGAAACCATCACCGTGGCCGAGCTGGCCAACAAGATGGCGGTAAAAGGTTCTCAGGTCATCAAAGTGATGATGAAGCTGGGCGCCATGGCCACCATCAACCAGGTTATCGACCAGGAAACCGCACAGCTGGTTGCCGAAGAGATGGGCCACAAAGTGATCCTGCGTCGTGAAAACGAGCTGGAAGAAGCGCTGATGAGCGACCGTGATACGGGCGCTGCGGCCGAGCCGCGCGCGCCGGTCGTGACCATCATGGGCCACGTTGACCACGGTAAAACCTCTCTGCTGGACTACATCCGCTCCACCAAAGTGGCGGCGGGCGAAGCCGGCGGCATTACCCAGCACATCGGTGCCTACCATGTAGAAACCGAGAACGGCATGATCACCTTCCTGGATACCCCGGGCCACGCCGCGTTTACCTCGATGCGTGCTCGCGGTGCTCAGGCGACTGACATCGTGGTTCTGGTGGTGGCAGCCGACGACGGCGTGATGCCACAGACCATCGAAGCTATCCAGCACGCGAAAGCGGCGCAGGTGCCATTGGTGGTTGCGGTTAACAAAATCGACAAGCCGGAAGCCGATCCGGACCGCGTTAAGCAGGAACTGTCTCAGTACGGCGTGATGCCGGAAGAGTGGGGCGGCGAAGCGCAGTTCGTACACGTGTCCGCGAAAGCCGGTACCGGTATCGACGAGCTGCTGCAGGCGATCCTGCTGCAGGCCGAAGTGCTGGAGCTGAAAGCGGTACGCAGCGGCATGGCGAGCGGCGTAGTGATCGAATCCTTCCTGGATAAAGGCCGTGGCCCAGTGGCTACCGTGCTGGTGCAGGAAGGTACGCTGAACAAGGGCGACATCGTCCTGTGCGGCTTCGAATACGGCCGTGTGCGTGCGATGCGCGACGAACTGGGTCGTGAAGTGACCTCCGCCGGTCCATCTATCCCTGTGGAAATCCTGGGTTTGTCCAGCGTGCCTGCAGCGGGTGATGAAGCGACCGTGGTGCGTGACGAGAAGAAAGCGCGTGAAGTTGCGCTGTATCGTCAGGGCAAGTTCCGCGAAGTCAAACTGGCGCGTCAGCAGAAGTCCAAGCTGGAAAACATGTTCGCCAACATGACCGACGGCGAAGTGTCCGAGCTGAACATCGTACTGAAATCCGACGTACAGGGTTCTTGCGAAGCGATCAGCGATTCACTGCTGAAACTCTCCACCGACGAAGTGAAGGTGAAGATTGTCGGCTCCGGCGTAGGTGGCATCACCGAAACCGACGCGACGCTGGCTGCGGCTTCCAACGCCATCATCCTGGGCTTCAACGTGCGTGCCGATGCTTCTGCGCGCCGCGTGATCGAAGCGGAAAGCCTGGATCTGCGTTACTACTCCGTGATCTATAACCTGATCGACGAAGTGAAGCAGGCGATGAGCGGTATGCTGGCGCCGGAATACAAGCAGCAGATCATCGGCCTGGCCGAAGTGCGCGACGTGTTCAAATCGCCTAAGTTCGGCGCTATCGCCGGCTGTATGGTTACCGAAGGGACCATCAAGCGTCACAACCCAATCCGCGTACTGCGCGACAACGTGGTTATCTATGAAGGCGAGCTGGAATCCCTGCGCCGCTTCAAGGATGACGTTAACGAAGTCCGTAACGGCATGGAATGTGGTATCGGCGTTAAGAACTATAACGACGTGCGCGTCGGCGACATGATCGAAGTGTTCGAAATCATTGAGATCCAACGCACCATCGCTTAACGATTGCACATCTGCTTATATCTGTTTACGGGGGGCCTTTGTGCCCCCCGATTTGTCTGGAGAATCCAAAATGGCAAAAGAATTCAGCCGCGGTCAACGCGTGGCGCAAGAGATGCAGAAAGAGATTGCGATCATTCTGCAGCGTGAAGTTAAAGATCCGCGCGTCGGCATGGCGACCGTTTCCGGCGTAGAAGTTTCCCGTGATCTGGCGTACGCCAAAGTTTACGTCACCTTCCTGAACGTATTGACCGAGAACCACGATCCGGATCTGGTCACCAACGGCATCAAAGCGTTGCAGGACGCTTCCGGTTACATCCGCACCCTGCTGGGCAAAGCGATGCGCCTGCGCGTGGTGCCGGAGCTGACTTTCGCTTATGACAACTCCCTGGTGGAAGGCATGCGCATGTCCAACCTGGTGACCAACGTGGTGAAGAACGACGCCGAGCGCCGTTCCGCCGCAGGCGATGACAAGGAGGATTAATGAGTCGCCCTCGTCGCCGCGGCCGTGACATCCACGGCGTTCTGTTGCTGGACAAGCCACAGGGCTTGTCGTCCAACGATGCGCTGCAAAAAGTAAAACGCCTGTACAATGCCAACCGGGCGGGCCATACCGGCGCGCTCGATCCGTTGGCGACCGGCATGCTGCCTATCTGCCTGGGCGAAGCGACCAAGTTTTCGCAATACCTGCTCGATTCCGATAAACGCTATCGGGTAATCGCCAAGCTGGGGCAGCGTACCGATACCTCCGACGCCGACGGCCAGATCGTGCAGGAGCGCCCGGTGAACTTCACCCAAGCGCAGCTCGACGCGGCGCTGGACACCTTCCGCGGCGACATCCAGCAGGTGCCGTCGATGTATTCGGCGCTGAAATACCAAGGCAAGAAACTCTACGAGTATGCGCGCCAGGGGATTGAAGTGCCGCGCGAAGCGCGCAGCATCACGGTGTACGAGCTGCAGTTTATCCGCTGGGAAGGGGATGAGCTGGAGCTGGAGATCCACTGCTCGAAAGGCACCTACATTCGCACCATCACCGACGATCTCGGTGAGCTGCTGGGCTGCGGCGCGCACGTGATCTATCTGCGCCGCCTGCAGGTGGCGACCTACCCGATTGCGCGCATGGTGACGTTGGAGCAACTGAACGCCTTGCTGGCGCAGGCGCAGGAACAAGAGATCGCCTCCGGCGAGCTGCTCGATCCGCTGCTGATGCCGATGGACAGCCCGGTTGAGAACTATCCGGAAGTGAATTTGCTGCCGGTAGTGGCGGGCTACGTCAAGCAGGGGCAGCCGGTGCAGGTTGCCGGTGCGCCGGCCTCCGGCATGGTGCGCATCACCGAAGGTGAAGAGCGGAAATTCATCGGCGTTGGCGACATCGCCGAGGATGGTCGCGTGGCGCCGCGCCGCCTGGTGGTCGAGCATTTCGACTGACGGCGGGGCACTGCGTCGCCTTGCGATCGCACTGCGCTAAGAGTAGAATGGCGCAGCTTATGCATTGGGTTGCTGAATTAGAGATCGGCGCCTGTATTTATTATCTATAATCTGGAGTATTACAATGTCTCTAAGTGTTGAAGCTAAAGCTCAAATCGTAGCTGATTTCGGTCGTGGTACTAACGACAGCGGTTCTACCGAAGTTCAGGTTGCCCTGCTGACTGCGCAGATCAACCATCTGCAAGGCCACTTCTCCGAGCACAAAAAAGATCACCACAGCCGTCGTGGTCTGCTGCGTATGGTTTCTCAGCGTCGTAAGCTGCTGGACTACCTGAAGCGTAAAGATGTAGCACGTTACACCAGCCTGATCGAGCGTCTGGGTCTGCGTCGCTAATCTAGCAAGTTTCAGTGGAAAGGGGCCTATTTTGGCCCCTTTCTTCTAGGAAGCATAAGCAAATCAGGTTAATGTATTACTGATGTTTCCAAACAGGCTCTTCCGTTACAGAGGTTCGCGCGGCTAATGAGAGGCTTTATCTCCCGCTTGAGGTAAGGATTGTCATTAGTCGCGAGGATGTAGTGAGAAGGCAAATCGAGTCACAGGCGTGTCGAGTCGTCAATGCGATTGCGCGCCGCTAATCAAGGATATAATTTTGCTGACACCGATCATTCGCAAATTCCAGTATGGCCAGCATACCGTCACCATCGAAACCGGCATGATGGCTCGTCAGGCCACCGCTGCCGTTATGGTGAGCATGGATGACACCGCCGTATTCGTTACCGTCGTTGGCCAGAAAAAAGCCAAGCCGGGCCAGAGCTTCTTCCCGCTGACCGTTAACTACCAAGAGCGTACTTACGCCGCCGGCCGTATCCCGGGCAGCTTCTTCCGTCGCGAAGGCCGTCCGAGCGAAGGCGAGACTCTGACTTCCCGTCTGATTGACCGTCCGATTCGCCCACTGTTCCCGGACAGCTTCCTGAACGAAGTGCAGGTGATTGCGACCGTGGTTTCCGTTAACCCGCAGGTGAACCCGGACATCGTGGCGATGATCGGTGCTTCTGCCGCCCTGAGCCTGTCCGGTATTCCGTTCAACGGCCCAATCGGCGCAGCGCGCGTGGGTTACATCAACGACCAGTACGTGCTGAACCCGACTTCCGACGAACTGAAAGAAAGCCGTCTGGATCTGGTGGTTGCCGGTACTGCGGGCGCGGTGCTGATGGTTGAATCCGAAGCGGACGTGCTGAGCGAAGATCAGATGCTGGGCGCCGTAGTGTTCGGCCACGACCAGCAGCAAGTGGTTATCGAAAACATCAACGCGCTGGTTGCCGAAGCCGGCAAGCCGAAGTGGGATTGGCAGGCGCCTGCAGTCAACGAAGCGCTGCACGCGCGCGTGGCTGAACTGGCCGAAGCTCGCCTGGGCGACGCTTACCACATCACCGAAAAACAAGAGCGTTACGCTCAGGTTGACGTGATCAAAGACAGCGTCGTCGAAACCCTGCTGGCGCAGGACGAAACGCTGGATGCCTCTGAAATTCAAGACATCCTGGGCAACGTTGAGAAGAACGTGGTGCGCAGCCGCGTACTGCGTGGCGAGCCGCGTATCGACGGCCGTGAGAAAGACATGATCCGTGGCCTGGACGTGCGCACCGGCGTACTGCCGCGCACCCACGGTTCCGCGCTGTTCACCCGTGGCGAAACTCAGGCGCTGGTTACCGCGACCCTGGGCACCGCGCGCGACGCACAGAACCTGGACGAGCTGATGGGCGAGAAGACCGACAGCTTCCTGTTCCACTACAACTTCCCTCCATACTCCGTAGGTGAAACCGGCATGGTCGGTTCTCCTAAGCGTCGTGAAATCGGTCACGGTCGCCTGGCGAAACGCGGCGTATTGGCTATGATGCCTAAACCGGAAGATTTCCCGTACACGGTGCGTGTGGTTTCCGAAATCACCGAATCCAACGGTTCTTCTTCCATGGCTTCCGTGTGCGGCGCATCTCTGGCGCTGATGGACGCTGGTGTGCCAATCAAAGCCGCCGTTGCGGGTATCGCGATGGGCCTGGTGAAAGAAGCCGACAACTACGTGGTTCTGTCCGACATTCTGGGTGACGAAGATCACCTGGGCGACATGGACTTCAAAGTGGCCGGTAGCCGCGACGGTATCACCGCGCTGCAGATGGACATCAAAATCGAAGGCATCACCCGCGAAATCATGCAGGTGGCTCTGAACCAGGCCAAGGGCGCGCGTCTGCACATCCTGGGCGTGATGGAACAGGCGATCAGCACCCCGCGCGGCGATATCTCCGAGTTCGCACCGCGTATTCACACTATCCGCATCAACCCGGATAAGATCAAAGACGTGATCGGTAAGGGCGGTTCCGTTATCCGCGCGCTGACCGAAGAGACTGGCACTACCATCGAAATCGAAGATGATGGTACAGTTAAAATCGCTGCGACCGACGGTGAGAAGGCGAAATTCGCTATCCGTCGTATCGAAGAGATCACGGCAGAGATCGAAGTGGGCCGCGTTTACCAGGGTAAAGTGACCCGTATCGTTGATTTCGGCGCGTTCGTCGCCATCGGCGGCGGTAAAGAAGGCCTGGTGCACATTTCTCAGATCGCCGACAAGCGCGTTGAGAAAGTGACCGACTATCTGCAGATGGGTCAGGAAGTGCCGGTTAAGGTACTGGAAGTTGACCGTCAGGGCCGCGTGCGTCTGAGCATCAAAGAAGCGATGGCGCCGGAAGCGGGTTCGCCTGCGCCTGAAGCAGAATAACTGTATAGATAGTTTTACAGCTCCCCGCCATGGGGTTGGGAGCTGTTCGTATCGCGCGGGTAGGATGCCTGCGTATTAGCAAACGGAGGACAGGACGTTCATCCAATGTTTGTCTTCGGGAGTGGGAAATGAAGCCTTTCTTGCGCTGGTGTTACGTTGCGACAGCACTCATGCTGGCAGGATGCAGCAACCATGATTGGCGTAAAGACGAAGTTTTGGCGATCCCGTTGCAGCCTACGTTGCAGCAGGAAGTGATCCTGGCGCGCATGGAACAAATTCTTGCCAGCCGGGCACTGACGGACGACGAACGCGCACAGCTTTTATATGAGCGCGGTGTGCTGTATGATAGCCTCGGGTTACGTGCATTAGCGCGCAATGATTTCTCGCAGGCGCTGGCGATACGTCCCGACATGCCGGAAGTTTTCAACTACCTGGGCATTTACTTAACGCAGGCAGGCAATTTTGATGCTGCCTATGAAGCGTTTGATTCTGTACTAGAGCTTGATCCAACTTACAATTACGCGCGTTTAAACCGGGGCATCGCACTGTATTATGGCGGCCGCTTCCCGTTGGCGCAGGATGATCTGCTGGCGTTTTATCAAGACGACCCAAACGATCCCTTCCGTTCGTTATGGCTGTATCTGGTGGAGCGAGAAATCGATCCCAAGAAGGCTGAGGTAGCGCTTCAACAGCGCTATGACAAAGCGGACAGAGGGCAATGGGGATGGAATATTGTCGAATTCTACCTGGGCAAGATCAGCGAAAAAACGCTGATGGAACGCCTCAAGGCAGATGCAACGGATAACACTTCGCTCGCTGAGCATCTCAGTGAAACTGACTTCTATTTGGGTAAACACTACCTGAGTCTGGGGGACAAGGACACCGCTTCGGCGCTGTTCAAACTGACGGTGTCTAACAACGTTCACAACTTCGTTGAGCACCGCTATGCATTGTTGGAATTGGCGCTTTTGGGCCAAGAGCAAGACGACCTATCGGAATCGGACCAGCAATAGCTGACGAACACCTCTACCCAATAGATTTTAAGTTGCGGCAAGGCGGCAATCGAACGAATCCCTGGGAGCTTAGTTCACTAAGTGACGAGGGTGAGGGAGAGCAGCCAACACAGCGGCAGCTTGAAAGATGAAGGGTAATCAGCCTGATGAACATTGGTTTTACGCCAAAGTTATCGCCTTAACGGGCGAGGGCTTTTTTGTTCGTTTTATAATCTAATTTGAGCCGGTTCACACTTTTCAATGAAAATGACTGAAAATTTTCTCGACGAGTTATGTAGACTGGCTGCCATTATTAATGAGGCACGTGTACATGACGACTGAGTTTGAAACCTCTTTTGCTGATCTGGGGCTGTCTGCTCCAATCATTTCCGCCCTGAACGATCTGGGCTATGAAAAACCTTCTCCGATCCAGGCTGAGTGTATTCCTCACCTGTTGAACGGCCGCGACGTTCTGGGCATGGCACAGACCGGTAGTGGTAAAACCGCAGCGTTCTCGCTGCCGCTGCTGCACAACCTGCAGGCAGACCTGAAAGCACCTCAGATCCTGGTGCTGGCGCCGACCCGCGAACTGGCGGTTCAGGTTGCCGAAGCGATGACCGATTTCTCCAAACACATGAACGGCGTCAACGTGGTGGCCCTGTACGGCGGCCAGCGTTACGACGTGCAGCTGCGCGCTCTGCGCCAGGGCCCGCAAATCGTGGTGGGTACCCCAGGCCGTCTGCTGGATCACCTGAAACGTGGCACCCTGAACCTCTCTAACCTGAGCGGTCTGGTACTGGATGAAGCCGACGAAATGCTGCGCATGGGCTTTATCGAAGACGTAGAAACCATCATGGCAGAGATCCCGGCTGAACATCAGACCGCGCTGTTCTCCGCCACCATGCCGGAAGCGATCCGTCGCATCACCCGCCGCTTTATGAAAGAGCCGCAGGAAGTGCGCATCCAGTCCAGCGTGACCACCCGTCCGGACATCAGCCAGAGCTACTGGTCGGTGTACGGCATGCGTAAAAACGAAGCGCTGGTGCGTTTCCTGGAAGCCGAAGACTTTGACGCGGCGATCATCTTCGTGCGCACCAAGAACGCGACCCTGGAAGTGGCCGAAGCGCTGGAGCGCAGCGGTTACAGCAGCGCCGCGCTGAACGGCGACATGAACCAGGCGCTGCGTGAGCAGACCCTGGAGCGCCTGAAAGACGGTCGTCTGGATATCCTGATCGCCACCGACGTTGCGGCCCGTGGCCTGGACGTTGAGCGCATCAGCCTGGTTGTCAACTATGACATCCCGATGGACTCCGAATCTTACGTTCACCGTATCGGCCGTACCGGTCGTGCGGGCCGCGCCGGCCGCGCGCTGCTGTTCGTGGAAAACCGCGAACGCCGCCTGCTGCGCAACATCGAACGCACCATGAAGCTGACTATCCCGGAAGTGGAGCTGCCGAACGCAGAACTGCTGGGCGAGCGTCGTCTGGCCAAGTTCGCCGCGAAAGTTCAGCAGCAGCTGGAAAGCAGCGATCTGGACCTGTACCGCGCACTGCTGACCAAACTGCAGCCGGAAGAAGAGCTGGATATGGAAACCCTGGCCGCAGCACTGCTGAAAATGGCTCAGGGCGAGCGTCCGCTGATCCTGCCACCGGATCCGGTCTTCAAGCCGCGTCAGCGCCGTGAGTTCAACGACCGTGACGATCGTCGCGGTGACCGTGGCGACCGCCGCGACAGCCGCGACGGCGATCGTCCGCGTCGCGAACGTCGTGACGTTGGCGAGATGCAGCTGTACCGCATCGAAGTGGGCCGGGATGACGGCGTAGAAGTCCGTCACATCGTTGGCGCTATCGCTAACGAAGGCGACATCAGCAGCCGTTACATCGGTAACATCAAGCTGTTCGCTTCCCACTCCACCATCGAGCTGCCAAAAGGCATGCCGGGCGAGATCCTGAATCACTTCACTCGTACCCGCATTCTGAACAAGCCGATGAACATGCAGCTGTTGGGCGATGCACAGCCGTTCGAACGTCGCGAGCGTCGTGACGGCGGTAACGGTGGCGAGCGTCGCGGAAACGGTCGTCCGTTTAACGGCGAACGTCGCGAAGGCGGCCCACGTCGTTCCTTCGGCGAACGTCGTGAAGGCGGTAACGGTGGCGAGCGTCGTGGTGGTAACTACAACCGTGACGGCAAGCCAGCTCCACGTCGTGATGACGGCGCACCGGCAGCACCACGTCGTCGTTTCGGCGACGCGTAATCGCCGATTCACCGTCCGCGGTGAAGCGCTCTGAAAAACCAGCCTGCGGGCTGGTTTTTTTATGCCTGAAAGTTGCCGTCAAACACCCCTGAATGGCGTATGATTCACAAGGTTTTTTCTTACGGATGATATGCACGGGAGATGCCATGAGTTGGCAGCAGTTCAAATCTCAATACCTGGTGCGCTTTTGGGCGCCGCTGCCGGCGGTGATTGCCGCCGGGATCCTTTCTACCTACTACTTTGGCATGACCGGCACCTTCTGGGCGGTGACCGGCGAGTTCACCCGCTGGGGCGGCCATGTGCTGCAATGGTTCGGCCTGCACCCTGAACAATGGGGCTATTTCAAGGTCATCGGTCTGCAAGGCACGCCGCTGGAGCGCATCGATGGGCGCATGATCATCGGCATGTTCGCCGGCTGCATCGCCGCCGCGCTATGGGCCAACAACATCAAGCTGCGCCAGCCGCAGCACCGCATTCGCATCGTGCAGGCGCTATTGGGCGGCATTATCGCCGGCTTCGGCGCGCGCTTGGCGATGGGCTGCAACCTGGCGGCGTTCTTCACCGGCATTCCGCAGTTCTCGCTGCACGCCTGGTTCTTCGCGCTGGCGACCGCCGCCGGCTCC
Organism: Serratia marcescens; assembly: GCF_001902635.1. Classification (GTDB taxonomy): domain Bacteria; phylum Pseudomonadota; class Gammaproteobacteria; order Enterobacterales; family Enterobacteriaceae; genus Serratia; species Serratia marcescens_F. Next base: position 115,809 of record NZ_MJAO01000006.1, read on the forward strand.
TGGTTCGGCGCCAAGTTCACGCTGCTGCCGATGTTCCGTATTCCGGTCAAATTGCAAAAGGTGCAGGCTGCCGCGCCGCTGACGCAGAAGCCTGAGCAGGCGCGTCGCCGCTTCCGCCTGGGCATGGCGATCTTCGGCCTGGCGGTGGCCTGGTCGCTGTGGACGCTGTTCGATGCGCCGAAGCTCGGCATCGCCATGCTGTTCGGCATCGGTTTTGGTTTGCTGATCGAGCGTGCGCAGATCTGCTTCACCTCGGCGTTCCGCGACCTGTGGATCACCGGCCGCACCCATATGGCGAAAGCCATCATCATCGGCATGGCGGTGAGCGCCATCGGCATCTTCAGCTACGTGCAGCTTGGCGTGGCGCCGAAGATCATGTGGGCCGGCCCGAATGCGGTGTTGGGCGGCTTGCTGTTCGGCTTCGGCATCGTGCTGGCCGGCGGCTGCGAGACCGGCTGGATGTACCGCGCGGTGGAAGGGCAGGTGCACTATTGGTGGGTCGGCCTGGGCAACATCATCGGCGCTACGCTGCTGGCCTATTACTGGGACGATCTGGCGCCGGCGCTGGCGACCGACTACGACAAGATCAACCTGCTCGACACCTTCGGCCCGATCGGCGGCCTGTTGGTGACTTACCTGCTGCTGGCGCTGGCCTTCGCCGCCATGCTGTGGTGGGAGAAACGCTTTTTCCGCGCCCGGCCTGAGGCGCAGGTGGTGAATTTGAGGAGCATGCCATGAAAGAAACCACGATAGTGCCGGACTACCGGCTGGACATGCTGGGCGAGCCTTGCCCGTATCCTGCGGTGGCGACGCTGGAGGCGATGCCGCAGCTGAAGCCGGGGGAAATTCTGGAGGTGATCAGCGATTGCCCGCAGTCGATCAACAACATTCCGCTCGACGCGCGCAACCACGGCTACAAGGTGCTGGATATCCAACAGGACGGCCCGACCATCCGTTATCTGATCCAGCGTTAACGCCGAGGCGGTGGGGAACCCCACCGCCTTTTCGCTTTTTATCCCTTCACGATGTCGCCTTGCACTCCGGCGACAATCTCGAACGAACGCAGCCGCGCCTGATGATCGAAGATCTGGCCGTTGACCATGATCTCGTCGGCGTCGGTTTCGCGCAGCAGCGTCTGCAGCCCGTGGCGCACCGTGTTTTCATTGCCGACGATAGACATCCTGAGCGCCTGTTCGACGCCGTACTGCTCCCCGGCGGTCCACAGCGCGTGGATGTTATCCACCGGCGGCGGCAGCGGGCCGGGCGATCCGCGGCGCAGGTTGATGAACTGCTGCTGCATCGAGCTGAACAGGAAGCGCGCATCGCTATCGCTGTCGGCGGCGATCACGTTGACGCAGACCATGGCGTGCGGTTGCGCCAGCTGTTTGGACGGTTTGAAATTCTCGCGGTACAGCTGCAGCGCCTGGAACAGCATATCCGGGGCGAAATGCGAGGCGAAGGCGAACGGCAGGCCAAGCTGTGCCGCCAGCTGCGCGCTGTAGAGGCTGGAGCCGAGCAGCCAGAGCGGCACGTGCAGCCCCTGGCCCGGCACCGCCTGCACCGGCTGGCCGGGCTGCGCGTCGCAGAAGTAGTTTTGCAGCTCCTGCACGTCGCGCGGGAAGGTATCCACATCGCCGGAAAGGTGGCGGCGCAGCGCCATCATGGTGCGCTGGTCGGTGCCGGGCGCACGGCCCAGCCCCAGATCGATGCGGCCGGGGTAAAGCGATTCCAGCGTGCCGAACTGTTCGGCGATCACCAGCGGCGCATGATTCGGCAGCATCACGCCGCCGGAGCCGAGGCGAATACTCTGGGTGCCGGCGGCCAGGTAGCCCAGCAACACCGAAGTGGCGGCGCTGCCGATGCCGGTCATATTGTGGTGTTCCGCCAGCCAGTAGCGTTGGTAGCCCCAGCGTTCGGCGTGCTGTGCCAAATCCAGCGAGCAGTGGAAAGCGTCGCGCGCTTTGGCCCCTTGCGGGATCGGGGATAAATCCAGTACCGAAAGCGGTACGGCAGTGTTTTCAGTCATGACATCGTCCATCAGAGAGTGAATCGCTTAAAGGGCGATTGCAGGAGTCTGCATACTAAAAGGCCGAAAATAATGCATTTTAGTGTTAAAAGCATAATCCAATTTATAGTTATAAAAGAGGAGATATGTGCTTGTGATATCCTCATGAGAGCACTGGTGTTTTTTGGAGCAATTTGAGATATGGAAATGATGATCCCCGCCCGCCGCTTACCGTTCCGGGAGCCGACATAATGAAAAAAAAGACGCTGTTTACCCTGTTGCTGATGGTAGTGGCGATCGCACTGGCGATCTTGTTCCGCGCGCATAATCAGGATCTGTTACTGCAGGGTGAAGTGGATGCGCCCGAAGTGATCGTCGCCTCCAAGGCGAAAGGCCGGGTGATTGAACGCCTGATTGAACGCGGCGACGATGTAAAAAGCGGGCAGCTGATCATCCAACTCGACAGCCCGGAACTGATGGCGCAGCTGCGTTCCGCGCAGGCGACGCGCGACGAAGCCAAGGCGCAGCTCGATCAGTCGCTGCATGGCACCCGTGAAGAGAGCATCCGCAACCTGCGCGCCAATCTGGCGCAGGCCGAGGCGCAATACCGCAACGCGCAGAACGACTACAACCGCAACCTGAGCGTGGGCGGCAAGGGCTATATCTCGAAGTCTGAGCTGGACGCTTCGCGTCGGGCGCGCGACACCGCCTTCCAGCAGGTGCAGGCGGCCAAGGCCAACCTGGACGAAGGCATCAACGGCGACCGCGTCGAGCTGCGGCAACAATACGCGGCGGCGCTGCGGGTGGCGGAAGAGAACCTGCTGCAGATCCAGGCGCAGAGCGACGATCTGCAGGTGAAAGCGCCGGTGGACGGCGAAGTGGGGCCGATCCCGGCCGAGGTAGGCGAACTGCTGAATGCCGGCAGCCCGCTGGTGACGCTGATCCGGGTGCCGGATGCCTACTTCGTGTTTAACCTGCGCGAAGACATCCTGGCTCATGTGCGCAAAGGCGACAAGGTCAAGCTGCGGGTGCCGGCGCTGAAAGACAAAATGATCGACACCGAGGTGCGCTACATCGCGCCGCTGGGGGATTACGCCACCAAACGCGCCACCCGCGCCACCGGCGACTTCGATCTGAAAACCTTCGAAGTGCGCCTGTATCCGTCACAGCCGGTGGACGGCCTGCGTCCGGGGATGAGCACCTTATGGCAATGGAAAGAGTAAGGGCCGGCTGGCGCTGCTTCAGTCACGCGTTCGACAAAGAGTGCCGCGTCGCCTTTCGTAGCCCGGTGGTACACTGGTTGAGCTGGATCTTTCCGCTGATCCTGTTTGGGCTGATCAGCAGCAACTTTTCCGAAGGCACGCTGCTCGATTTGCCGGTATCGGTGGTGGACAGCGATCACAGCCCGCTGTCCAAATCGCTGACGCGCCGGCTGGACGCCGGTTCGCACGCCCACGTCGAAGCCTACGGCGGCGGGCTGCCGGAGTCGCTAAACCGCCTGCGCAGCGCGCAGGATTACGCGTTGCTGTATATCCCGCCGGATTTCGAGGCCAACGCGCTGTCGGGCAAGCAGCCGAGCGTGGTGATGTACTACAATGCGCTGTTTTACGGCGCCGGGCTGTACTCCACTCAGGATTTCGGCGGCCTGATGAACGAAATCAACGCCAGTACCCGCAGCATCATTGCCACCGAAATGGGCAAAACGCTACCGCCGCTGGCGGACGTGACGCTCTCTTACGGTAGCCTGTTCAACGCCAGCGGCAGCTATATCTATTACCAGCAGTTCGCCGCCACCATCCACCTCCTGCAGCTGTTCGTGGTGACCTGCATGATCTACGTGTTGGCGCGCAGCAAGTCGCTGCTGCAGGCCAGGCCGTTCAGCCTGGCGCTGCTCGGCAAACTGGCGCCTTACACCCTGTGTTTCACCAGCCTGCTGATGGTGGAGATCGCGGCGCTGGTGGGGATTTTTGACGCCCGCGTCAGCGGCAATCCGCTGTTTATGCTGATGATCGGCCTGTTTTACGTGATGGCGGCGCAGAGCATCGGCCTGCTGTTGTACACCTTTACCGGCAGCACTATCACCGCTTACAGCCTGATCGGTATTTTGGTCAGTATCGCGATGACCTTCTCCGGCATGGCGGTGCCTGAGCTGTCGATGCCGCTGCCGGCGCGCATCATTTCCAACATCGAACCGCTGACCCACGCGCTGTACGCGATGTTCGACGTGTTCCTGCGGCAGGTGCACGCCAGCGCCATCTTCAGCGTGTGCGCGCTGCTGGCGGTCTATCCGCTGGTGGCCGCGCTGCTGGTGCGTAATCGCCTGCCGGCGCGGTTGGCGAAAGAGGGGAACGCCGGATGAAGCTCTATTGGCAAACCTTCGTTAAGGTGCTGCTCGGCATGTTGGAGCGGCCGGTGTGGCTGATGCTGATCCTGTCGCTGTGCATCATGAGCATGGTGTACGCCAACCGCACGGTGTGGGATCTGCCGGTGGGGGTGGTCGATCAGGATCATAGCACCGCCAGCCGCCAGCTGATCCGCCAACTGGACGCCACCTCCAAGATCGCTATTGAAACCTACGACAGCCTGGAGCAAGCGCAGCGCGATCTCAGCTGGCGCAAACTGTTTGCGGTGATCATCATGCCGGTGGATCTGGAGAAGAAGATCCTCAGCGGGCAGAACATCGTGGTGCCGGTGTACGGCGACGCCACCAACCGCCTGGCCAACGGCCAGATCCAACAGGACGTGGTGGCGGTTTATCAGCAGTTGCTGACGCAGTACAACAACGGGTTGTTGCTGCGCAGCGGCTTCAGCGAACGGCAGGCGCAGGTGCTGCTGACGCCGATATTGGGGCAAACGCTGGACGTGTTTAACCCCGGCATCAGCTTTGCGGCGATCATCTTTCCCGGCCTGCTGGTGATGCTGTTGCAGCACTCGCTGCTGATCGCCTGTATTCGCGTCAACATCGCCATGAAGAGCATGCCCGGCGGCAAGGCACCGCTGGCGGCGCACCTCGGCGGGCTGACGGCGCTGCTGCCAATTTGGCTGTTTCTGTCGATCGTGCTGTTCGTGCTGTGGCCGTGGGTGTTGGGCTACCGGCAGACGGCGAACATCGCCGAATTGCTGCTGCTGACCTTCCCGTTTTTGCTGGCGGTGTTGGGGTTGGGCAAGCTGGTGACGGAGTGCCTGCGCAGCGTCGAGATGATCTACCTGACGCTGGCGTTCATCACCACGCCGATCTTCTATCTGTCCGGCACCATCTGGCCGCTGCAGTCGATGCCGGGCTGGGTGCGCGCCATCTCGTACAGCATTCCCTCCACTTGGGGCACCAAGGCGATCGCCGGCGTCAACCAGATGGGGCTGTCGCTGAATGAAGTGTGGGGCGACGTCGTGATGCTGCTGATGCTCGGCGTGGTCTATACCTTGCTGGGGTTCGGCGTGGGCTTTTTACGCAACAGCGCGGCGCTGCGCGGGATGTTCAGGAAGCGGCGGGCGTAACCAACGCCGCCGCGTTTAACCTCGCGCGGCGGCGGCCGACATGGCGCCGACCAGCTCGGCGATCTGCGCGATCTCTTGCGGTTGCAGCGCGTTTGCGCCCAACCTTCGCAACAGCGCCTCGCGCGCGACGGCGAAGGCCAGCGCCTGACCGAGAATGGCGTGGGCGCGCAGAATATTTTCCTTCAATTCCGGTTGATCGCCGCGGATCGCCGTGACCAGTTCGCTTACGGCATGATGCAGCGGCGAGAATAAGCGGGTATGCAGAGCGTCGAAATCCGCGCTGGGCTGCAGCTGCTCACGCGCCAACAGCAGGCTGCTTGCCGCAGAGGTTTCCGAGCCCAGCAAGGCGGTGACGAAATCTTGCATCAGTGCCTGCAGGGCGGCGGACGGCGGCTGATCGGCGGCCGGGCGGCGGGGTAATGCCAAACGTTGGACGATACCCGTGGCTACGTGTTCCAGAACCGCCAAATACACGCCTTCCTTACCGCCAAAATGATAGGGAATGGCGGACTGATTCACCCCTGCCGCTTCGGCCAGTTGGCGGGTGCGTACGCCTTCCAGCCCCTGTTTGCTGAACAGGCTCAAGCCTGCCCGGATCAGCCGTTCCTGGGTTTCTCGGGTACGCTCATTGAGCCTGTCCTGATTCTGCATTGAAACACTGTCTCCTGATTATCGATGTTAACCGTCTGCAAACATCAGTCGGGTAGAGTTCACATTCAGCGCCACGCCGCCCGTTTCGCCGACCAATACCGTACCGCCGATGTTGGCCATGTGCCTGCCGAAAGCGCAGTTGGGTTCAAACGCGAAGCACATGCCCGCCAGCAGCGGCAGTTCACGCCCCACGGTAGGCAAGCGCCTGAGCTGCACATAGTGGGCGGCCTCGGGAAGAGTCTCGATGCCTGGCGCGGTGCCGAAACCGACCGGGCCATAAGGGTTGAGGCTATGGATCAGCGGATGCACATGCCAACCACCGGCGGCCAACAGCGGCTGTTCCATGGCGTCGACCACGTCGCCGAAGGTGTTACCCACGCGTAGTGCCCGTAGCCCCAACTCGTAGCTTTCCCTGGCAACCTCTGCGGCGCGCAGGATCTCCGCATGCACTTCGCCGATGGCGACGGCGGCCTGATGCTGAGTTTCCATCATACCGTACAGCGCGAAGATCTCCGACAACACCAGGTCGCCTTCTTGCAGCACTCGCGGCGCCTGCGCGCGGTATTGCCAGGCGGGCGGCCCCCACCCTACATACTCAGGGCCGGATCCCAGCAGCAATTCTGCGGTATAGCCGCCCATCGAGAAGCAGGTCGCCGTCACCGCCGCCACCAACTCCGCTTCGGAAACGCCGGGTTTGGCGGTCGTGCGCAGCGTTTCACTCATCGCTTCGCCGATTTGCGCGGCATAGCGCACCAACGTGAGCTCTTCCCCGCTCTTTACCGAGGCGCGCCGGAAGAATTCGCGGTAGACCGGCACCCAATTGGCCGTCGGGAGCGCCTCTGTCAATCCCTGCAGCGTGCGAGCGGGCATGGCGCCGTCGAAGTAGAAGGGGGGATAGGGTTCCAGCCCGATAATGCCGATACGGGCTCCCGCCAGGTGGCGTTCGGCCAGCCAGGCGCCGACGTCGCGACCGGTTTTACCGACGAACAGCTGTGCCGCGCTGATCCACTGCAGATCGCCGCGTAACGACGCCTGCAGGTGATCGGCCACCATCATTGAGGCGAAAGTGTAAACGCGCGGCGATTCGTCGCCGACGAAAACGACGATCGAACCGGGACGATCGTTGGTGAAGTAACAATCCGGCGCGAAGCCGGCGGGGGCCGCCGCTTCCCGATCGCCGTAAACGATCAGGGCCGCGAGATTTTCCGTTTGCATGATATCCCGCGCCAGCTGCCAACGGCGGTCGCGTTCGGCCAGGGATAACGGTTCAGGGGGCTTTAACATGTCGTTACTCCTCATCGTGCTCATTGAATGACGCTTAAAAATTAATTCATTCAAATGAATTAATCAAGTGTTCGCGTAATGAGCAGCGCGGACAATGATTCGCGATGTGACTTATCGAGAGCGGTAAAGTGAACAATGTCGAAGAAGGTAGGGGGATCGTACCGTATAAAACACGTACCGGCGGCATCCCTGCAACCGGCACGTTAAGCTGCTAAGACACTAACTCCAGCCCCGCCACGCGGCGCCAGTAGCCGTTGCAGTCGGCGTGGTCGGTCAAGGCCAAAGGCTGTTCACCACGCTCGTTGGCGCGGAAGGCGTCGATCTGCGCCAGCGTCTCGGCACCCTGCGGCGACAGCCGCACGATGTCCACCAGACCTTGCATGTTCTGCAACTCGTTGCCGAGGTTGTAGCAGTAGCCGCTCATGGTCTGAATGCCGTTGAGCACAAACACCTGCTGTTGTTCCTGCGACCGCATCATGCGGCCCTGCGGATACTTGATGCAGCAGGTTTCGCATTCGTCCTTGCCGCGGTTTTCCGAACGCGCGGTGAAGCAGCGCGCCGAATAGGCCAGCGGCAGATGGCCGTAGCTCAGCACCTCCACCTCGAAGTCGTGGCGGAAGCCCAGCTCGTCGCACTGCGCCAGCAGGTTGGCCAACCAGTCGCGCGACAGCTCGACCGGCATGCACCAGCGCATCATGCCCTGGCGGCGCAGCAGGCGCAGGGTATAAGCGTTGTAACAGTTCAGCGCATGACCGGCGACGAACGGCAGACCGCGCTCCGCCGCCATGTTCACCGCGCCCAGATCGTTGGCTTCGATCAGGAACTCGCCGTTCTCCACATAGCGCTTCAACTCATTCAGTTCGGACGGTGCCTGCAGCAACGCCAGCGTGGAGACAACCACCTGCTTGCCGCTGTGGGCGAGCTCGCGCGCCAACGCCAGCCAATCGCCGACCTTCATCTCGCGTCGCTTGGTGCAGACGCTCTCGCCGAGGTAAATGATGTCGGCGCTGCTGTCCGCCGCCTGCTGATAGAACGCCGCGATGTCGTTTTTCGGCCAGTAGTAGAGCACCGGCCCCAGTGCGTATTTCATGTTTCCTCCGGCTACTGCCATTTGCGGTGATAGGCGCCCAGCGTGGTCTGGGTACCCTCGGACATCGCGCCCAGCGTTTCCATCCAGGCGGCGTCGGCGCGGTAGGCGGTCGGATCGGCCTGGCAACGGTCGATCGCCTGGCGCCAGACGCGCGCCACCTGGCTGACGTAAGCCGGGCTGCGCTGGCGGCCTTCGATCTTCACCGAGGCGATGTTGGCGGCCAGCAGCTCCGGCAGCAGTTCCAGCGTGTTGAGACTGGTGGGTTCTTCCAGCGCGTGGTAGCGCACGTCGTCCACCAGATAGCGCCCTTTACACAGCGTCGGGTAACCGGCTTTTTCATGGTCCTGGTAGCGGTCGATCAGCACGTCGTTCAGGCGCGACTCCATGCCCTGCGGGGTCTGCTGCCAGCGCACGAAGCGCGCCGGCGAACAGGCGCCGACGGTGTTCGGCGACTCGCCGGTCAGGTAGGAAGAGAGATAGCAGCGCCCCTCGGCCATGATGCACAGGCTGCCGAAGGCGAACACTTCCAGCGGCACCGGGCTGGTGCGCGCCAGCTGTTTCACCTGGTGCATCGACAGCACGCGCGGCAGCACCACCCGGCCCACCTCGAAGTTACGTTGGTAGAAACGGATCGCCTCCTCGTTGGTGGCGGAAGCCTGCACCGAGACATGGCGCTCCAGCTGCGGGTAGCGTTGGGTGGCGTATTCCAGCATCGCCAGGTCCGCCAGAATCAGCGCGTCGGCGCCCAGTTGGGCCGCCATATCCACCGCACGCTGCCAGCGGGCGTAGCCGTCGGGATGGGCGAAGGTGTTGATGGCGATATGCAGTTTGCGGCCGTGGCGGTGCACGTAATCGACCGCTTCCTGCAGCTTTTTCTCGGTGAAGTTGAGGCCGGCGAAGTGGCGCGCGTTGGTATCGTCTTTCAGACCGATGTAAACGGCGTCGGCGCCGTTATCCACCGCGGCCTTCAGGGCCGGCAGGTTGCCGGCGGGACAAAGCAGCTCCATAGATTTATCCTGGCTTAACCGTACGCCCGGCCGGGCGCACGCTGTCTTTAAAGGTTGCCGACGGCGGTGTTCCGCCGGCAAACGCGAATTGGGGAGGCCATTTTAGGCAAAGGGTGGCGCGCAGGTTTTGATTTGAGGCAGCTTATGGCGTATTGATAAACATGGCGGTGAAATGCACTATTTGTTGATATAGACCGCTGAAGCCGCGCGTCAGTGTGGCAAAATAGCGGTAGTCCGTATTGAAAGGAGTGGATGACCGTGTTGGAACAACTACGAGCACGCCTTGTGCGCCAGGGGCCGTCGCTGCTGCGCATACCGCTGAAATTCACGCCGTTCGCTCTGCAGCGCCAGCTGCTGCAACAGGTGCTGAGCTGGCAGTTCCGCCAGGCGTTGGCGGATGGCGATCTGGAATTTCTCGAATCGCGCTGGTTGAAGATCGAAGTTCGCGATCTGGCGCTACAATGGTTTATGACGGTAGAAAACGACAAACTGGTGGTCAGCCAGCACGCCGAAGCGGACGTCAGCTTCAGCGGCGACGCCAACGATCTGATCCTGATCGCGGCGCGCAAGCAAGATCCGGATACGCTGTTCTTTCAGCGTCGGCTGCAGATTGAAGGGGATACCGAATTGGGCCTGTATGTGAAAAATTTGATGGATGCCATCGAGCTGGAAAGCATGCCCGCGCCACTGCGCATGGGCCTGTTGCAGCTGGCTGATTTTGTTGAAGCAGGGCAGCAGGAGGGCACGGCGTCGGTTTCCCGTGTACCGGTATCATGCTGATCCGCGTAGAGATCCCGGTAGACGCGGCGGGCATCGACGCCTTGCTGCGCCGCGCCTTTGGCCGCGATGACGAAGCCGATCTGGTGCAGCAGCTGCGCGAAGACGGCCTGCTGACGCTGGGCGTGGTCGCCACTGACGACGAAGGCGGGGTGGTAGGTTACGCCGCGTTCAGCCCGGTGGACGTGGCCGGCGAAGACCGCCAATGGGTGGCGCTGGCACCGCTGGCGGTAGACGAAAGCCTGCGCCGTCAGGGGCTGGCTGAAAAGCTGGTGTACGAAGGCTTGGATTCGCTGAACGAATTCAGCTACGCCGCGGTGGTGGTGCTGGGCGATCCGGCCTACTACGGCCGCTTCGGCTTTAAACCGGCCGCCGCCTATGGCTTGAACTGCCGCTGGCCGAACACGGAAAACGCATTCCAGGTGTATCCGCTGGCGGAAGACGCCCTGAATGGCGTCAGCGGCGAAGTGGCTTTTTCGGCGCCGTTTAATCGCTTTTAACGATCGGCAATAGATACTCCAACGACAGCGGCGGGTGATTCACCAGCCGCTCTTTTTGTATTTTGCTCAGCTGTTTGAGCTGACAACTCAGCTCTTCTGTGGTGTCTATGCGTCTCAGTGAGACGGATGGAGATACCAAACAGAGAACCAATAATTCCCCCCTAAAAATGCAGGAATCTCACCTTACTTCGTTAGTGGTTGTCGAACCCTTTTTTGAGTGTCATTTTTAATTGATTGATTTAAAGTCATATTTTTAAGCGCTTTAAAAAAGGCTTTTTGAACGGGTATTTCGATTTTCCTAAATTAATCAGCTGATTAGCGCTAAGATTCAACGGTGCACTGCCGTATAGGCAGCTTAGAAATGCACCCAGAATCAGTCAGTCTTTTGAACCAGGTTCACTGCCGTATAGGCAGCTTAGAAATGATTTGGTTGTTGTAGCGCTCATGGGACATAGTTCACTGCCGTATAGGCAGCTTAGAAAAACGCCAATCCCATCAGCAGAGGGGCGATTAAGTTCACTGCCGTATAGGCAGCTTAGAAAAGAGGCGATTTTACGGCTGGCGCAGGCTGTCAGTTCACTGCCGTATAGGCAGCTTAGAAAGGCGATGCCGGTGCCGCTCTCACTGTTCGCCGGTGCACTGCCGTACAGGCAGTTTGAAATATAGAGGAAAAATCTTTACTAGGATGCATTAATGGTGAAGCAAATACTCCAACGACAGCGGCGGGTGGTTCACCAGCCGCTCTTTTTGTATTTTGCTCAGCTGTTTGACGCGGTATTCCAGCTTCAGCGCCGTTGAGCGATCCCCTACTTGGCAGTGAAATACCAGCGTCAGTTCCCCTTTGCCGCGCAGCGCCTTGGCACCTTTGCCAGCCTGATGCTGCGCCAGGCGGCGCGCCACGTCGGTGGTGATGCCGGTATACAGCACGCCGCTCGGTAAACGCAGCATGTAGAGGTGCCAGGGAGTGGGAGAGGTGTTGGTCATCGTACGCCGTTTCGGTGGCCAGGGTCGGCGTATGATGGCATGTTCACCATCACAATCCCATCCCCGGCCGCCGGTGCCTTACCGCCTTACCCCTTTTTTCCCGCCAGTTCGAAGCGTGGCGAGACGATGCCGTACAGCGTCCAGCCGAGGAAGGTGGCGATGGCGCCCCACATCATCGCTTCCTCACCGGAGCTGTAGAGCGCGTAGAAGCTGTACAGCGCGCCGATGCCGGCGATGATATTGGCGATGCGGGCCTTGTTGTCCGGCACCTTCGCCACTTTCTGAATAATGACCAGCGCCGCCATCGACAGGATGTAAGGGATGATATTGGTCACCACCGCCAGGTTCACCAGCACGTTGAACTGCTTGTTCAGCGACGGGCTGATGGTCATCAGCGACAGGCCGCTCTGGATGACGACGATGGTCAGCATGCCTTTAACCGGCGCATCGGCCTTGCTCAGCTTGGAGAAGATTTTCGGGAAGAAGCCGCTGTCGGCGGAGGATTTGAACACCTGAGCGATGGTGAACTGCCAGCCGAGCAGCGAGCCGACGCAGGACATCACCATCAGCGCCATGATGATCTTGCCGACCGTCGGGTTGAACATATGGGAGAACGCCAGCCCGAACGGGGCGGTGGAGTTGGCCAGATCCATGTTCGGCACGATGCCGGCGATCACGTTGGTCGAAACGATATAGATCACCGCCGCGCTGAGGGTGCCGCCTAGCACGGCGATCGGCACGTTGCGCTCCGGATTTTCCACCACGTCGGTGTTGGCGCAGGCGGATTCCAACCCCAGGAACGCCCACAGGGTCATCGAGATGGAGGCGCCGATGGCTTCGAAGGTCGGCACCTGATGCGGGTTCCAGGCGGCGACGTAGGCGCTGCCGCTGAACCAGTACCAGCCGATGACCGAGATGCCCACCACCGGAATGATCACGCCCCAGACGGTGATGCCGCTGATTTTGCCGGTGATGCGCGCACCGCCGAAGTTGGCGACGGTCGCAAGCCACAGCACGCCGATGGTGGCGATACAGATCCCGAGCGGGCTGAGCGTAGCGCCAAATAGCTCGGTGCCGTAGCCGACGGCGGAAATGGCGATGGCGATGTTGGCGATCAGCAGCGAAACGCCGTAGGTGTAGTTCGCCATAAAGTTGCCCGATTTGCCGAAGGCGTATTCGGCGTAGCCGCCCATGCCACCGGATTTACGGCTGAACATGCCGCATTTGGCGAAGGCGTAGGCCAGCGCCATCGAGCCGACGGCGGTCACCAGCCAGGAAACGATCGAAATCGTGCCCACTTCAGCCAGCTTGGTCGGCAGCATAATTATGCCGGAACCCATCATATTCACGGCGGTCAGGATCGTTAATTGCACGACCCCCATTTTATTATTGGACTTACTCATGATCATTTTCTCTTTTAGGATGCGATCCGGGCGGCGAAAATGATCGCCGCCCCGTAAGGTGATTAATTTTTCATGACGTAGCCATAAGCGCGGTTCCAGCCGTCCTCATCCTGTTGGATATAAACGCCCTGCAATTCCGGCGCGAATCCCGGCAATAAATTGATGCCTTCTTCCAATGCCAGGAAATAACGCTGCGCGGCGCCGCCCCAAATTTCACCGGGCACGACGCACAGCACGCCAGGCGGGTAAGGCAGGGCGCCTTCGGCGGCGATGCGGCCCTCGGCCTTGGCCAGCGAGACCAATTCCACATTGCCGCGCACGAACTCGGTATTGGCGTCCTGCGGATTCATCACCACGCGCGGGAAATAACTTTTGCGGAACATCTCTTTTTGCAGTTCTTTAACGTCGTAGCTGACGTAAAGATCGTGCATTTCCTGGCACAGCTGGCGGATGGTGTAGTTTTTGTAGCGCTGCTGGTGGTTTTTATAGACCGCAGGCAGCACCTCGCTGAGCAGGGAGTTTTGCTCGATGTGTTTCTCGAAGCGGGCGATCAAGGCCACCAGATGCTGCATCTTGGCGATGTCTTCCGCCGGCGTCAGCAGGAACAGGATCGAGTTGAGATCGCATTTTTCCGGCACGATGCCGTTTTCACGCAGGTAGTTGGCCAGAATGGTCGCCGGGATGCCGAACTCGCTGTAGCTGCCGGTGGCGCTATCGATGCCCGGCGTGGTGAGCAGCAGTTTGCACGGATCAACGAAGTACTGCGATTCGGCGTAGCCTTCAAAGGCGTGCCATTTTTCGCCGGGTACAAAGTTGAAGAAGCGCAGATCGTTGGCCATCGCCGCGGTGTCATAGGCCTGCCACGGCTTGCCGTCGATCTGATCCGGTACGAACGGTTTGATCATCGTGCAGGTATCCAGCAGCATTTTGCGTGCTTCGATACCCACACGTACGCACTCCTGCCACAGGAGCTGGCCGCTTTTGCCCTCGTGCATCTTGGCGTTGACGTCCAGCGCGGCAAACAGCGGATAGAACGGGCTGGTGGAGGCGTGCAGCATAAAGGCGTTGTTGAAGCGCTTGTGGTTGCAGTAGCGGCTCTGGCCCTTGATGTGTTTGTCTTTTTTGTGGATCTGCGAGGTTTGCGAGAAGCCGGCCTGCTGTTTGTGCACCGACTGGGTGACGATGATACCGGGATCGTTCTCGTTCAGCTCCAGCAGCAGCGGCGAGCAGTCTTTCATCATCGGAATGAACTGCTCATAGCCCACCCAGGCGGAGTCGAACAGGATGTAGTCGCACAGGTGGCCAATCTTGTCGACCACCTGGCGGGCGTTGTAGATGGTGCCGTCGTAGGTGCCGAGCTGGATGATCGCCAGGCGGAACGGGCGGGCCTCGTTGGCACGTTCCGGCGCCACTTCGCGGATCTGTTGGCGCAGGTAGCGTTCGTCGAAGCAGTGCGCGTCGATGCCGCCGATAAAGCCGAACGGGTTGCGGGCGGTTTCCAGATAGACCGGCGTCGCACCGGCCTGGATCAACGCGCCGTGGTGGTTGGATTTATGGTTGTTGCGGTCGAACAGCACCAGGTCGCCGCGTGTCAGCAGGGCGTTGGTCGCTACCTTGTTCGAGGCCGAGGTGCCGTTGAGCACGAAGTAGGTCTTGTCGGCGTTGAACACCTTGGCGGCGTGCTGCTGCGCAGCGCAAGGTGCGCCTTCGTGGATCAACAGATCGCCCAGTTTGACGTCGGCGTTGCACATATCGGAACGGAACAGGGTTTCGCCGTAGAAGTCGAAAAACTGGCGGCCCGCCGGGTGTTTGCGGAAGAACTCGCCGCCCTGGTGGCCGGGGCAGGCAAAGGTGGCGTTACCCATCTCCACATACTGCGTCAGCGTGTTGAAGAACGGTGGCAGCAGTTCGCTTTCATATTTTGCGGCGGCGGCTTCCAGCTGTTTGCCGTAGAACGGGATGTTCTTCCCGCACAGTTCAAACACGCCGTGCAGCGCCGGCAACACGGCGTTATCCAGTTCTTCTTCGCAGCAGACGGCGACGAACAGCGGAATGTTCAGGCCGTGCTCTTCAATGCGCGCCACCATGCCTTGCGCGACGTCTTCTACCGACAGCACGATGGCGGCGACATCATTGAAATCGCTGTGATGCACATCGACGATGTCACGTTCAGTTTCAAAGCAACCGAGGGTGCGGGTATTGGCGGCGATTTTTAATTTTTTCATTTTTCTCATTCTTCAGGCAAAGGCATTCCGCCGGTAAATAATTCCATTCACCGTTAACGCCTTCACGAAAATAAAAGGTGTGCGAGAACCCAGTGATGCCGAAAGACATTAACTGTGTTCATTGTTTTATTTTGCTTGGGTGCCCTTTGACGATATTAAAAATGTATTGCGTGTCCTTCCCGGTTAGCGAGAAAGAGACATTATCACCGGAGTGCGGAGAATAAATAAAAACGCAATGACACTCTTATCAACGGCGTAAGAGCGAGGGGGAGGGTTATCTGTAGTTGAAGAATGCAAAGCTAAAGCAGCTGCGATGAGCCATCATCATAATATGGGTTGTGCGCCTGATGTGCGCCATTTTTCGGTTATTGTTTTCCATTTTCTAATCCACCTTGCTGAGTGAAAAGATGGCGCTATTTTAGCGCAAGGCAGGCTATAAATAGTGATGGAAGTCACATAAATGCCGCTATTTATAGATAACTATTCATCACTTATGCAGCTAATTGCATAAACGGCGCTCAGAGAAGCTTGCGTGCATGTAAATGAATTGCTAATCGGCGCCGTGCTGACGGGCTAACTTTCCGTTTTGCCAGGGTGAGAATAAAAAAATCGCGTGGTAAACCGGTTGCATAACGATCAAATAAATCCGCTTTGTGTTTTTTATGTTATAAACGAACCCGTCACCTGAATTAATAAAAATGCATCTATTGTGATTTTATATTCACCTATGATTTCTTGATGATTATCGTTATTTGTGACTCGCCTCAACAACGCAGGGTAAGATGAAGTGAGTGAACAAGGAGGCGAGTAACCTTGAATACCCCAGAACAACGGCAGCAGATTGCGGATTTCATCGGCAAACAACACGTCTTGACGCTGTGCGCCGGCGACGGCCTCGACATGTGGTGCGCCAACTGTTTTTACGTGTTCGACGCCGCGACGATGGCGCTGTGGCTGATGA
The DNA here is from genome assembly GCF_001902635.1 of Serratia marcescens. Classification (GTDB taxonomy): domain Bacteria; phylum Pseudomonadota; class Gammaproteobacteria; order Enterobacterales; family Enterobacteriaceae; genus Serratia; species Serratia marcescens_F. Next base: position 132,191 of record NZ_MJAO01000006.1, read on the forward strand.
CCGAACCGCACACCCGCCACGGCGGGCTGATGCTGAACAATGGCCGGGTGGTCGGCACCATCGCGCCGAAGCCGAAAAGCATCGCGCTGATCCGCGGCGTGCAGTACCGCGCCGAGGCGGTGCTGCTGAGCGGCGAAGAAGCCGAGGCGGCGCGCGCGCGTTACTGCAAGCGCTTTCCGATCGCCAGGGCGATGAAGGCCTCGGTTTGGCGGCTGGATCTGCACGAGGTGAAGATGACCGACAACACCCTCGGCTTCGGCAAGAAGCTGCATTGGGCGCGGTCTATACTTTAAGTCGAAATAGCCATTACAACGGGAGATTGCATGGCGCGAGCACTGTTAGTCGGCGCAACCGGGCTGGTGGGGCGCGAGTTGTTGCAGCGGTTGCAAAGCGATCCGCAGATAACGGCCATCGTGGCGCCGACGCGCACGCCGCTGCCGCCGCACGGCAAGCTGACCAACCCGGTCGGCGATGCGCTGTTCGAGCTGCTGAGTGGCCAGCAGCAGCCGGTCGATCTGGTGTTCTGCTGCCTGGGCACCACCCGCCGGGCGGCGGGCAGCGCCGATGCCTTCCGTTATGTCGATTACCAGTTGGTGGTGGAGAGCGCGCTGACCGGCCGCCGGTTGGGGGCGCAGCACTGTCTGGTGGTGAGCGCGTTGGGCGCCAACGCGGATTCCACCTTCCTGTATAACCGCACCAAAGGCGAGATGGAGCAGGCGCTGCGCGAACAGCACTGGCCGCGCCTGACGCTGGTGCGGCCTTCCATGCTGGTGGGGGATCGCCCCGCGCCGCGCCTGATGGAGCGCCTCACGCTGCCGCTGTTCAGGCTGCTGCCCGGCAAATGGCGCGCCGTCTCCGCCAAAGACGTGGCGCAAACGCTGCTGCAGCAGGCGTTCACGCCGGGTGAAGGCGTCAGGGTGCTGGAGTCGGATCGGCTACACTGCTACCGAGGCTGACGCTGAGGTGATCGAACGCCAGCTCCAGCCCGGCAGGCAGTTCGTTGTCCAGCAGCCACCGATCGAGACGGTGGCTGATGTGCGTCAGCAGCGTGCGTTTGGGTTGCAGCCGCTGCTGTGTCTCCTGCGCGCGGGTCAGATCGTTGTGGTTGCGCGGCGCCTGCGGCTGGGGCGGGAGGCTGCAATCGAGCACCAGCAGATCCAGCGCCACGTTCTGCAGATAGTCGGCGGTGGCCGGCGGCAGGCCGACGGTGTCGGTCAGGTAGGCCAGCGATGCGCCTGCGGCCTGGATCAGATAGCCGTGGGTCAGTTTGGAGTGTTGCAGTGGCAGCGGGGTGATGCGCATGCCGCCCAGTTCGATGGTGGCAAAGGGCGCTAGCGGCGGCTGAAACGCCAGAATACCGGGGTGTTTGAACAGGTCGTCGCAGCCCTGTTCATCCGGCGGGCCATATACCGGAATGGAATTTCCGCACCCCCAACGCAAAGGAAATAACCCCTGAACGTGATCCATGTGGTAATGTGTAAGCAAAAAACGTTGAATTTGCCCCGCCGAAAATCGCCGCTCCAAAGACGGTAATCCCGCATCCAGTAAGGTCGTTTCTCCCTGATAGTTAAGCATGGCGCTGCACGCTCGCCGCCGAAATGCCGGTTCACGCCGCGCCCGTTGGCAGATCAGGCAGTCGCAGCCGAACACCGGCACCTGCTGCGCGCCGCCGGTGCCGAGAAAGGTCAGTTGCATCGCTCCCCCTCCGTTAAAGGTACTTCTCCGCGAAGCGGTTGATGTCGCGAAAATCTGCCAGCCGCGCCTGCAGCGTGGCGTGATCCCAGTGCCACCACTGGCTGCGTTCGATGCGCGCGATCAGCGCATCGTCAAAGCGCATGCCGATCTTTTTGGCCGCCACGCCGGCGACGATGCTGTAAGGCTCCACGTCCTTGGTGACCACCGCCGCGCTGCCGATCACCGCGCCGTTGCCGACGCTGACGCCCGGCATCAGGATGGCGTTATGGCCGATCCACACGTCGTGGCCGACGGTGACGTGGTGCTCGCGCCGCCAGTCGAAGAATGCCGCGTCATCTTCCCCCAGCCCGTACTCGGAGGCGCGGTAGGTGAAGTGGTGCTGCGCGATGCGCTGGTAGGTCGGGTGATTGCCGGGATTGATGCGCGCATAGGAGGCGATGGAGACGAACTTGCCGAGGGTGGCGTAAAAGATCTGGTTGTGTCCGGCGGTGTAGGAGTAGTCCCCCATGTCCACCTCTTCCAGGATCGCATCGTCGGCCAGATGCACGTACTGGCCGAGCCGGGTGCGGTTAAGGGTCACGTTGTCGCCGATTTTCGGCTGGGCGAAGTCGTTCATGGCGTCGCGTCCTGAGCTTGTCGGGTGGCGGTCGGCAGCAGCGCCAGCAGCGCCGCCAGGGTGTCATCGAGTGGGCCGTCGTTGTGCAGCACCCGGCAGCCGGCGGGCAGGCTTTGCTGATATTCCGCCGCCCGCGCCAGCCGCTGCTCGATCTGTGCGGCGCTTTCCCGCCCGCGATCCTGCAGGCGCCGGCGCAGGATCCCGGCGCTGACCTGCAGGCACACCGGCAGCAGCTGTGCGCCGTAGCGCTGCTGCGCCTGCGGCAGATGAGCGCGCGAACCGTTGACTGCCACGTCGATCCCCTGCAGCAGCCAAAGATCCACCTCGATCCCAAATGCGTAGCGCTGCTGGTGGGCTTGCCAGTCGAGCGCGAACAGCCCCCTGGCGCGGCGGCGCAGAAATTCCGGTTCGCTCAGCGCGATATGATTCTCGCAGCCGGCGTCCGCCGGCCGGGTGATGTAACGGTGCGCCACCAGCGGCGCGCTGTCGGCGTCGGCCCGCAGCGCGGCCAGCAGGCTGTCCTTGCCTGCGCCGGAAGGCCCCATCAGATAGATGAGCCGCGCCATCAGAACACCTGCCTGCCCTGGCGCCACACGTTCTGCACATAAACGTGTTCGCCGTGCGGCCGCGCCAGCACCAGATCAGCCCGCAGTCCTTCGGCGATGGTGCCACGATCCTGCAGATCCAGCGCCCGCGCCGGGTTGCGGGTGATCATGCGCACCGCCTGGGGCAGATCGTAGGCGTTGCGCTCGTCCGCCGCGAGGCGAAACGCCGCGTCCAGCAGGCTGGCCGGGTAATAATCGGAAGAGAGGATATCCAGCACCCCCAGCGCCGCCAGATGGTGCGCCGCCACGTTGCCGGAGTGGGAGCCGCCGCGCACGATGTTCGGCGCGCCCATCAGCACCTGCAGGCCCTGCTGGTGCGAGGCGCGGGCAGCCGCCTCGGTGGTGGGGAACTCGGCAATCGCGCTGCCCAGCGCGCAGGACTCGGCCACGTGCTCGGCGGTGGCGTCGTCATGGCTGGCCAGCGAAATGCGGCGCGCGCGGCAGTGGGCGGCGATCGCCTCGCGGTTCGGCGCGGCCCAGCGGGCGGACAGGGCGACTTGCTGCTCCTCGTACTCGCTCATCTGCTGGTCGTTGAGGTGGTATTTGCCCTGATAATATTCGCGGTATTTTTCGCGCGAGGCGAACTGGCGCTGGCCCGGCGAATGGTCCATCAGCGACACCAGCGACACGCCGGGCTTGTCCATCAGCTGTTCGAACAGCGGCAGGGTGCTCTCGTTCGGCAGCTCGCAGCGCAGGTGCAGCCGGTGCTCGGCGCGGTTCACCCCGGCGCGCTGGCTGTGGATCACCGCATCGATCATCTTTTGCAGGTTTTCCAGCCGGTGGCCGCCGTCGCGCACGTCGCCGATCGCCACCGCGTCCAGCACTGTGGTGATGCCGTTGGCCACCATCAGCGCATCGTGGCTGCTCATCGCCGAATGGGCCGGCCAGTCGACGTTCGGGCGCGGGGTAAAGAACTTGTCCAGGTTGTCGGTGTGCAGTTCGATCAGCCCCGGCAGCAGCCAGCCGCCATCGCCGTCCAGCGCCTGCGGCAGCCGGCTCGGGCCGTCGGCGAAGCTGCGGATCACGCCGTCTTGCATCTCCAGCGAGCCTTGCACCACCTGGTCATCCAGCACCAGCTTAACGTTATTGACGATCATCAGAGGGCCTCCAGCGCCTGCGGCGCCTGCATGTCATAAAGCCGGTCGGCGACCTGTTGGCGGACGCCTTCATCGTGAAAAATGCCGACGATCGCCGCGCCGCGCGTCTTGGCGCGTTCGATAAGCTGCACCACAGCCGCGCTGTTGCGGCTGTCGAGCGAGGCGGTCGGTTCATCCAGCAACAGGATGGGGTAGTCGACGATAAAGCCGCGTGCGATGTTCACCCGCTGCTGCTCGCCGCCGGAGAAGGTGGACGGCGCCAGCGCCCACAGGCGCTGCGGCACGTTGAGCGTGGCGAGCAGCGCTTCGGCGCGTTCGCGGCACTCGGCGCGCTCGACGCCCTGTTCCAGCAGCGGCTGCATCACCACCTCCAGCGCGCTGATGCGCGGGATCACCCGCAGAAACTGGCTGACCCAGCCCAGCGTATGGCGGCGCACCGCCAGAATTTGGCGCGCGTCGGCGCTGACCATGTCCAGCCAGTCGCCCTGGTGGTTGATCCAGATATGGCCGCTGTCCGGCAGGTAGTTGGCGTACAGCGAGCGCAGCAGGGTGGATTTACCGCTGCCGGAGTGGCCGTGCAGCACCACGCATTCGCCGCCGTGAACCGTCAGGTTGGCGTCGTGCAGCACCGGCAGGCGGGTGCCGTACTGCTGATGCAGCACAAAGGTTTTACTGAGATGTTCAACTCGGATTTGCATAGTCATCTGTTATCGCCTTGGGTTACGACAGCACCGAAGAAACCAGCAGCTGGGTGTAAGGATGGTGCGGATCGTCCAACACCCGGTCGGTCAGGCCGCTCTCCACCACTTCGCCCTGTTTCATCACCAGCAGGCGGTGGGCCAGCAGCCGCGCCACGCCGAGATCGTGGGTGACGATCACCGCCGCCAGCTGCATCTCCACCACCAGGTTGCGCAGCAGATCGAGCAGGCGCGCCTGCACCGACACGTCCAGCCCGCCGGTCGGCTCATCCATAAACACCAGCTTGGGGTGGGTCACCAGGTTGCGGGCGATCTGCAGCCGCTGCTGCATGCCGCCGGAGAAGGTGGTCGGCAGATCGTCGAGGCGCGACAGCGGGATTTCGACGTCCTCCAGCCACTGGCCGGCCTGGCGGCGAATGTCGCCATAGTGGCGCTGGCCGATGGCCATCAGCCGTTCGCCGATGTTGCCGCCGGCGGAGACCTGCGGCCGCAGCCCATCGAGCGGGTGCTGGTGCACCACGCCCCAGTCGGTGCGCAGCAGGCGGCGGCGATCGCTCTCCGCCATGGCGTACAGATCGTGTTCCTGGCCCGCCTGCGGGCGGTAAAGGATCTGGCCGTGCTGCGGCGCCAGCCGCGCCGAGATCGATTTCAGCAGCGTGGTTTTGCCGGAGCCGGATTCGCCGACGATGCCCAGCACTTCACCGGGGTAGATGTCGAACGACACGTCGCTGAAGCCCTTGCCGGGGGCGTACAGGTGGGTGAGCCGGTTCACCGACAGCAGCGGAGTGGTGCTCAAAGGGATGGAAGTCATCAGTGCTGCGCCTCTTGCGAAGATTGCGCCAGCTGCTGCCGGCAGTAGTCGGTGTCCGAACAGACGAACATGCGGTTGCCTTGATCGTCGAGCACCACCTCGTCCAGGTAGCTCTGGCGCGAGCCGCACAGCGCGCAGGGTTCGTCCCACTGCTGCACGCTGAACGGATGGTCGTCGAAGTCCAGGCTCTCCACCTTGGTGAACGGCGGCAGGGCATAGATGCGTTTCTCGCGCCCGGCACCGAACAGCTGCAGCGCCGGCATCATGTGCATTTTCGGGTTGTCGAATTTCGGGATCGGCGACGGATCCATCACGTAGCGATCGTTGACCTTCACCGGGTAGGCGTAGGTGGTGGCGATATGGCCGTAGCGCGCGATGTCTTCATACAGCTTCACCTGCATCACGCCGTACTCCTCCAGCGCGTGCATCTTGCGGGTCTCGGTTTCGCGTGGTTCGATAAAGCGCAGCGGCTCCGGGATCGGCACCTGATAGATCAGGATCTGGTCTTCGCGCAGCGCGGTTTCCGGAATGCGGTGACGGGTCTGGATCAGCGTGGCCTCCGGCGTGCGTTCGGTGGTTTCCACCCCGGCGACGCGCTGGAAGAAGCGGCGGATCGACACCGCGTTGGTGGTGTCGTCGGCGCCCTGGTCGATCACCTTCAGCACGTCGGCGCGGCCGATAACGCTGGCGGTGAGCTGAATGCCGCCGGTGCCCCAGCCGTAGGGCATCGGCATCTCGCGGCCGCCGAACGGCACCTGATAGCCAGGGATCGCCACCGCCTTCAGGATGGCGCGGCGGATCATGCGTTTGGTCTGTTCGTCCAGATAACCGAGGTTATAGCCGGTCAATACTTCACTCATCGCGGGCCTCCTGACGCTCGCTGTATTCCTGTCGCAGCCGCTTGAGCAGCTCCAGTTCGGCCTGGAAGTCGACGTAGTGCGGCAGCTTGAGATGGGAGACGAAGCCGGCGGCCTCGACGTTGTCGGCGTGGGCCAGCACGAACTCTTCGTCCTGCGCCGGGCCGGCGACGCCTTCGCCGTAGTCGGGGCTCTGCAATGCGCGGTCCACCAGCGCCATCGCCATCGCCTTGCGCTCGGCGCGGCCGAACACCAGCCCGTAGCCGCGGGTGAAGTGCGGCGGATGGTCCTGCGGATCGACGAAGCCGTTGACCATTTCGCACTCGGTCAGCAGGATTTCGCCGATGTCGATGGCGAAACCGAGCTCTTCAGGCACGATCTCCACCGAAACGTGGCCGGTGCGGATCTCGCCGGCGAACGGGTGGTTGCGGCCGTAGCCGCGCTGGGTGGCGTAGCCGAGCGCCAGCAGAAAACCTTCGTCGCCGCGCACCAGCTGCTGCAGGCGCGCCGAGCGCGAGCAGGGGTAAACCGGCGGGTTGCGGGTGATGTCGTCCGGCGTACTGCCGTCGTCCTGTTCCTCGCGCGCCAGCTGTTGGCGGCACAGCAGATCGAACACATGGCTGCAGTTGTCCGGCAGCGGTTCGTCGGCCTGCGGCGTACGCGGCGCCTCGCCTTCCGCCAGCAGCGCGAAGTCCAGCAGCCGGTGGGTGTAGTCGTAGGTCGGCCCCAGCACCTGCCCGCCGGGCAAGTCCTTGTAAACCGCCGAGATGCGCCGCTCCAGCCGCATGTTTTCGCTGGCCAGCGGCTCGCTGACCGCCAGGCGCGGCAGGGTGGTGCGGTAGGCGCGCAGCAGGAAGATCGCCTCCACCAGATCGCCGCTGGCCTGTTTGATGGCCAGCGCCGCCAGCTCGCGATCGTAGATGCCGCCTTCGGTCATCACCCGATCCACTGCCAGCCCCAGCTGCTGTTCGATTTGTTCCGCGCCGAGCGCCGGCAGCGCCTCGTCGCCGCGCCGCAGCTGTTCCTGCAGCTGATGGGCAGCCTCAATGGCTTTTTCGCCCCCTTTTACCGCTACGTACATCAGCACACCTCCACGCGGGTGGTCCGCGGGATCGCCAGCAGGCGATCGCCGCAGGTCAGCAAAATATCCAGCCCCAGCGGGAAGCGCTGCGGGCGGTTGACCAGATAATCCAGCAGCGCCGGCGGCAGGCGCGGCGCAATCAGACGATGATTCTCGATGCCGGGGCCGGTCAGGCGCAGTGCGGCGCCGTTTTCCAGCTCGACGAGCTGCACAATGACCGTGGCGCCGAACTCCGGCGAGATTTCAGTGCCGTGCGGCAACGCCTGCAGATCGGCGGCCTGCAGCTGCTCATCGAACAGGGCAAAACAGACCTCCTGCGCCGTGGCGGCCAGCGGCGCACCGCTGTGAAAACGAATGTTTGTTAGCACTTGCTCACTTTTTAGCGCAGCGCACAGCTGCAGCGGCGTTTCCTGATCGGCCAGCGTCAGCAGCGCGGCGGTGCTGGCGGCGTTCAGCGGCGCCCAGGCCGGGCCGTTCGGCAGCGTCACCCGGTGGCCCGGTTCGCTCAAGGCTTTAAGAATCAAACGGAAAGCGTGCTGCGATTGGTCTATCGGTTGCTCAAAACCGGTCAATAAACTCATGGCTTAATCCCCTCGCACCAGCGTAAAGAAGTCCACCCGGCTGGAAGCGATGGCCCGGGCGCGCAGCTGGCGCTGCTCGTGCTGCAGCGCGGCCAGCGGCGCGATCAGCTGTTGTTGCAGGCGCTCGCCGTGTTCCGGCTGTTGCAGCAGCGCATCGGCCAGCGCGCACAGCTCGGCGTGCGCCTTGTCGCGCCCGGCGATATAGCTGTAGCCGTAGCCGCCGTTGTCCAGCTGCACCACCGCGCGGGTGACTGTCATGTCCCCCAGCACGAAGCGGCGGCCGGTGGCGCCCATGCGCCCCTGCAGCTGGGCCAGGCCGATCTCCGGCGCGCGGATGCTGCGGTAACCCGGGCTAAGGTTCAGCGCCTGCCAGTGGCTGCGCAGCTGCTCGGGCCGGCTGTGCGCCAGCACCGACATCCAGCGTTGTCTCGACTCTAAGGCTTGCATTCAGTGCTCCATCGTCAGTTCAATCATGTCGGCGCGGGCCAGGCTGACGGAGTATTCCGCCACGTCTTCGCCGCCGCTGCGGACGTTAAGGGTGCGCACGCACAGCAGCGGCGCGTGGGTGGCGATCTCCAGCAGCCGGCTCTCTTTGGCCTGCGCGCGGCGCGCGCTGATGCGCGTCTGGCGGCGGGTCAGCGGCTGCTGCAGGTGCTGTTCGATAAACTGGTGCAGCGAACCGCTGTGGAACTGCTGCAGCGCCGGCCACCAGTCCAGATCGGGCAGATAGTGGTCGATCACGCTCATCGGCACGCCGTTGACCCGGCGCAGGGTGCGCAGGTGGATCACCATTTCGCCTTCTTCACGCGAGAGTGCGCTGGCGACATGCCCATTGCACGGGCGCAAGACAGCGAGTAAGCGCTCACTGGTGGGATGGCTGCCCTGTTCGAACAGGTTCTGGCTGAAGCGGGTATTGGCGTGCAGCGGGTAGTCGTAAGGCCGCATCAGCACCAGAATGCCGACGCCGTGGCGGCGCTGCAGCCAGCCGCGCTCTACCAGCTGATCCACCGCGCGGCGCAGGGTGTGGCGATTGACCTGATAACGCTCGGCCAGCTGTTGTTCCGAAGGGAGATAGTCGCCGCAGCGGTATTGCGTGCGTAGTTCCTGTTCCAGCTGCGCGGCGATTTGCTGATAGCGGGTGGGGTAAGTGGTCGGATGTCTAGATAACTCCATCATAATAAAAACCTCGTCATACCGATGGCTGTGCGATGAAGGCGGAAGCGGTGCGTTTCATCGTGCGTCTACCCTGTGGTTTTCAAGTTGGCATCATGGTGCCGGGCGCAGATGACAATCGCGTTACGCGTCGGTGGCGAACAGATGAACTATTTTGGACAACCCGACCGTGCACGGGCGGCGGCGGCGCGCTATGCTGGCGCCTTTGTTGACTGACTCTGGCCGCTACCATGCCGCAACCTCTGAACGCCCCTGAACCCGCCCCACGCGCCTGGCCGCTGTGGAAACCGATCCTGTTTCTGCTGGTGGTGGCCGTCGGCCTCTACTACGTCAAATGGCAGCCTTACTACGGCAAAGCGTTCGTGGCGGCGGACAGCCACTCGATCGGCAAATCGATCCTGGCCGACGGCGCCGCGAGCCCCTGGCTGGCGGCCTGGCAGTACGCGCTGGTCTACTTCACCGCGGTATGGAAGGCGGCGCTGCTCGGGGTGCTGTTAGGTTCGCTGGTGCAGGTGCTGATCCCGCGCGACTGGCTGGCGCGCACGCTCGGGCACCGGCGTTTTTCCGGCACCGTGCTGGGGGCGCTGATCGCGCTGCCGGGCATGATGTGCACCTGCTGCGCCGCACCGGTTGCCGCCGGCATGCGCCGCCAGTCGGTATCCAGCGGCGCCGCGCTGGCCTTTTGGCTCGCCAACCCGGTATTGAACCCGGCGACGCTGGTGTTTATGGGGTTTGTGCTCGGTTGGCCGTTCGCCGCCATCCGCCTGGTGGCGGGCGTGGTGATGGTGCTGGGCATCGCCTGGCTGGTGCAGCGCGTGACCGCCAACGACCCGCAGCCCGCCGCGCCGCAGCCGCCGGTGATGACGGCGCAGAGCGACGAGCGGCCGTTCCTCGCCCGCTGGGGGAAGGCGCTGTGGGCGCTGTTTTGGTCGACCATCCCGATCTACGTGCTGGCGGTGCTGGCGCTGGGGGCGGCGCGAGTCTGGCTGTTCCCGCACGCCGATGGCGCCGTCGACAATAGCCTGCTGTGGATCATCGGCCTGGCGATCGTCGGCTGCCTGTTCGTTATCCCCACCGCGGCGGAAATCCCGATCGTGCAGACCATGATGCTGGCGGGCATGGGCGCCGGCCCGGCACTGGCGCTGCTGATGACCCTGCCGGCGGTCAGCCTGCCTTCGCTGCTGATGCTCCACAAGGCCTTCTCCGCCCGGGCGCTGTGCCTGACGGCGGCGCTGGTGGCGCTGTGCGGCGTACTGACTGGCGTGGTGGGGATGGGGTTGGTGTAACTGATTCGTGACTTGACGCTATCTCAATGGAGGAAATGAGAATGGAACAGCGGAATAAACCTGAAATGGACGTAGAGGCAATGTTGCTGGCGCAGGCGTTGCGTGAAAGGGTAGATGCCGCCCTTGAACGCTTAAAAAATGGCACCGCGGTTTATATAAGCCATTCGGAGGCAGAAAAACGAATGGCTTTATTCAAGGAGAAAATCCGGGAACGTTATCGGCGGGGGGATTGAGGGGGATTCGTTCTGGGCTGGCAGGTTCTGTGGATAGAGCAGAATCTTATCTGGCAGCAGGTTTGAGTGAGAAGCTGACGCTGCATACAAAAGAAATTATATTATTTGTGTGGAAGTAGTTATCAAATAAAAATAGGATATTGTAAATATATCATTTATATATAATAATCAAAGCCACAGTTTGAAAAATAAACTAGAACTATCCCGGACGGGCGGTTGAGATACTAACCGGTGTGTAGAAATACAAAATCTTATTTTTATAAGGAGTGTCTTTTATGGGCTTGCAAAGTATAAGAATAAAGAATTTGCTATCCTTTGATGATGTAACAATAAGTTCGTTAGAGGATGTCAATTGCATTATAGGAATGAATAATGCTGGAAAATCTAATCTTATGAAAATGTTGAGATATTTTTATGACAAACTTGATGATATGAAAGTAATACCTCCCGACTTTCATTCTAGTTACACTCCATCAGGATCAATAACATTAACCTATGATGTGACAAGAATAAAGAAGATTGTAATGAATCCCAACAATAATGGTCGCTTCCATAAACATATTTATAACACATTGTTTAGGCCGCAATCATTTATCCGAAAGCCACATAAATTAGTTTTCCCTTTCACTTTCCCTTTTAGTTTTCAGAGTAAAAGTACTTATAGTATAACTCTCACAATTTCCAAAGATGATTCTATAACTTGGTCTATTAAAGATCAAAATGCTCGACGTTTAATTAAAACTTTATTCCCTTTTTTCCATATTGAAACCAGACATATTAATTTGTACGATTGGAATAGTATTTGGAAAATGGTGAGTAGTATAAATTCGTTTAATTTTTCTGAAATTAAGAAAGAAGACCTTCTCGAGTTCTTGGATGAGAAAATATCAACTAAACGAGGGAGTTACAAGAAGTATATAGAAAGAGTTGAAAATGTAATTCACACGAAACCTTATACATATAAAGATAAAGTTGTTAATTATCTCAAGATAGTTTTAGATGGTGATATTTTTACAAACAAAGGTGAAGAGTTACATGTTCAGTCTGATGGTACGAATTCCCATAAATATCTTGAAGTTATACTTAACTTATTAATTTCATTAACGAGAACAGAATTCATCAACCCAATTATATATATTGATGAACCTGAAATTGGGTTGCATCCAAAACTAAGTGAGAGTTTTATTGAAAACTTAAGCCTGACATATAAAAAGTACGATAAAACTTCTAAAGAAATTGAAATTAATAAATATTCAACGCCATACCCAACATTTATATTTAGCACTCACTCTTCGAGTTTGCTAAAGCTAACATTAAAATCTTTTTTAAAAAAGCAACAGGTTTTACATTTTTCAAAAGGAAGTGATGGTTCGACCATAGTATCGAAATTAAATTCCAAATATGATGATGCTAGGTTTATAAATATGCTTAGCGATAATGAGGCTCGTCTTTTCTTTAGTGAATATATACTGTTTGTAGAGGGTTCTACTGAAGTTGAATTATTTAGAAATTATAATTTGCAAAAGTTGTTTCCTGTGCTTAAAAGGTTAGATGTGTATGATTGCGATGAAGTAATGTTGAAAAATATAAAGCCAAGCTATTCAAATGCAGCAATTCCATTTCTGATAGTAAAAGATATTGATCAGATTGCTGTAATTGACTTCGAGCAAGGGAAGTTTAGATTTAATGCAAAGGGAAAGGCAATTATCAATAAATGCATAAAGAATGACAGGCTAACTTATTTTTCAAAACATAGAAAACCTTTTTTTGATACAGCTAAATTTCTTGAAAGTCAAGATGGAAGAAAAGTGGCATTTAGTGATAATGGCTTAAGATTTAGACGGTTTAGTATCGCCAGAGTTATAAATGCAGTTAATTTTCTATCCTCTAGAGATAATGTTTATTATACATCTACAACTATAGAAGGCTCATTGATTAATGAACCTTCTTTAGACTTATTCTCTTTATGGATTAGAGATGTAATAACGAAGGATTTTGGTATAAATAATAATAACCCCTCCAAAATGATTGATGCCTTATTGCGTAAATATGACATTAAAACTCAATCCAAACATCTATTTTTAAAAATATTTTCGAATTGTCGATCTAATCATGACTTGTCATTACGTCATATGAGACTATTGAATATTATTAAAATTAGATATGTGAAAGAAATAATTGAAGAGTTTAAAGAAAATATCCCTGATGTAAAGGATCAGCTGGCTATTCTTCGCCTTGCTTTTAGCGGCAAAACGGAAACATTAGTAAGTCTTGAAATGCATTACAAAATTGCTCAAAAACCGATTTGTCAAGATATATTAGATTATATTAAGAAACTGAAGTCGGAAAATTTCTCTTTTTTGAACTCTTACATGGGAAAGACTTCTGGTTGGGTCACTAGCTTCATTGATTTTAGTATAAATCATTATGTAAGCCTAGATAAAGAAAATGTCGGAAAAAATTTTCGCTTGGCTTTCCCTGAATTATCACATATTATTGATCATGCTTCTTCTTCGATAGAAGCTGGAGGACTCAAATGAGTTGACGCATGCCGTCACTTGCTCCAGCAAACACTAGCTCGGATTATCTTGCGTCCGCCAAGCCGCTTTAAGCCTCACGGGGTGTAAAGATGTTATTGGTATCGAAGAGGAAGCTTTTTTATGAAGCACAAAATTACGAAAATTAACAGTGATTTTTACAAAAATTTTTACCTTAGAGAAACGTTCACCGATGATATTATTATGACTCATGGAGTTCCTAATATTACCAATAGTGAATATCAAAACATTTCATTTAACAATAGAGTATTTTTCTCTATTAAACAAAGCTCTCCACATAAAAAAATACAAGAAAGAATCATAAGAAATTTCCTGCAAAAGGTACCCCTTAGTTCACCCGCAATTGCCTATCGTAAGAAATTAAGTTATTTACATTTTTTAGAACCTCATATCTATGGTGAAAATTTTTGTCGAATTGACTTGTGTAATTTTTTTCATAATATAAACTACGACTATGCAAGAGAATGTTTTAAATCCTACTTTGAAGATGAATATTTAGTAAATAAAAAAATAAAAGTTGTTGACGCTTTTTTGAATAGTTTGTCTGTTGAAGTAGAACTCAATGATAAGAAAAAAAGAATATTCCCAATGGGATTTTCTACATCACCATTTATATCCAATATAGTTTTCAGAAAGTTAGATGTTTTAATTAAAAATCTGTGTGACAAAAGAAGCATTATGTACACGCGCTATGCCGATGATATGCTTTTTTCAAGTTCTGGAAAAGACAACCTTCTTGGAAGCGAGCATTTTGATAAAGAAATATCCTCCATTGTTAACATTGCAGGACTGAACCTCAATGTACATAAAAAAATATTTAAAAGAGGTATTGTTTCACTGAATGGTTATGTGATCGAGAATAAAGATGGAGGAGGTGAGCGAGGAAGCTTGAGAATATCTAATGGGAAGACGTACTTGATAAGGAAAGCATTGGATAAATATAAAAAAGGGTATTCTAAAAAACATATCTGCCAAAAGGTACTCTCAGTAAAACCACCAAGTGTTAAGTACAAAAGTAATGCAGATCAATTTGTAATGGAGTTTTATAACTCTCAGTTTCATAATAAGCTGGCTGGTTATCGTTCTTATTTAATTTCATTGGTGAAATTTAATGAGAAATTTGGATGTTTTCACGAAAAAGAAATTACCAAGTACTCAGCGATTATTGATGAAATTTCTAGTGTGTTGCTAAAATCCTAGTGCTAAAAAATTTAAAATAATGGCCCTAAAGTTAGGGCCTTAAAAGTAAAAACTAGTTGTTGGTATAAGCGCCCCAATAAAACAATCATTGACTGACATGCCTCCTAGCAACCTCTGCTCCAGGCACATACAATACCAGTCCGTCAGATTTGCTTTATGCCGTAGCCGTCTCCAGTCGACTCTGGATCAACACTGCTGAGATACATACTGCCAGCTCAACGCAACCTATGCACCACCTGGTTGCTGCTGCCGCGCCAAATCAGCGCCGGGTCTTTCAAATCCTGCACGAACTTGCCGTCGATCAGCACGTTGATTCTGTCTACTACCTGCATTTGCTGTGCGTCCAGCTCCGCCAACCGGTAGCCGGTCCACAGCCAGATATCCTTGCCGGGGCATTCGGCGCGCACCCGTTTCACCAGCTTTAAGATGCTCGGCACGTTGGCCGGATGCAGCGGATCGCCGCCGGAGAGCGACAGCCCCTGGCGCGGCACGCGCGTATCGTTCAGATCGGCGATGATGCGGTCTTCCAGCGCCGGGGTAAACGGCTGGCCGGAGTTGAGCCGCCAGGTGCTTTTGTTGTAGCAGCCGGGGCACTGGTGCACGCAGCCGGCAACAAACAGCGTGCAGCGGGTGCCGGGGCCGTTGACTACGTCGATCGGGTAATACTGGTGATAATTCATGTGAGGCCTGCCCATCAGGCTATTTTACTGGCCATTTTGCCTCCGGGCAGTGCTGCCAATCCTCACGTACTGCGTGTACGCCGCGGTTTGTGCGCGCTGGCCGAAGGCAAACTGGCTGCGACAATCACGCCTGATGAACAGGCTTCTGCATAGGTTGCACGGCGTTTCTCAGCCGAGCTGCCCGTTGCCGAGGTGTTTCACCCGGCGTTTCACCTCTTCCTGCTTGCCGGCGTTGAACGGCCGGGCATCGGGGCTGCCGAGGTAGCCGCACACCCGGCGGGTGACTGAGACTTTGGCCGAGTCGTGGTTGCCGCATTTCGGGCAGGTGAAGCCTTTGCTGGTGCAGGAGAATTCACCGGTGAAGCCGCATTCGTAGCACTCGTCGATCGGCGTGTTGGTGCCGTAGTAAGGCACCCGGCTGTAGCTGTAGTCCCACACGTCTTCCAGCGCCTTCAGGTTGTGCTGCAGGTTCGGGTATTCGCCGTAGCAGATGAAGCCGCCGCTGGCCAACGGCGGGTAGGGCGCTTCGAAGTCCAGCTTGTCGTACGGATTGACCTTCTTCTCCACGTCGAGGTGGAAGCTGTTGGTGTAATAGCCCTTGTCGGTGACGCCCGGCACCACGCCGAAATCGGCGGTGTCCAGCCGGCAGAAGCGATCGCATAGGTTTTCGCTCGGCGTGCTGTAGAGGCTGAAGCCGTAGCCGGTCTCGTCCTTCCAGGCGTCGACGGCGGCGCGCAGGCGCGCGACGATCGCCACCGCTTTGGCGCGCAGCGTTTCGTCGTCATACACGTGGTTTTCGCCGCCGAACAGCGCGTTGATGGTCTCGTGCAGGCCGATGTAGCCCAGCGAAATCGAGGCGCGGCCGTTCTTGAAGATATCGGCGATGTTGTCGTCGGCTTTGAGCCGCACGCCGCAGGCGCCTTCCATGTACAAGATTGGCGCCACCCGCGCCTTGATGCCTTCCAGCCGGGCGATGCGCGTCATCAGGGCCTTTTTCGCCAGCTGCAGGCGCTGATCCAGCAGCGCCCAGAAGCGCGACTCATCGCCCATCGCCTCCAGCGCGATGCGCGGCAGGTTGAGGCTGATGACGCCGATGTTGTTGCGGCCGTCGTGCACCAGTTCACCGTCCTGCTCGTAGGTGCCGAGGAAGCTGCGGCAGCCCATCGGCGTTTTGAACGAGCCGGTCACCTTCACCACCTGATCGTAGTTGAGGATGTCCGGGTACATGCGCTTGCTGGCGCACTCCAGCGCCAGCTGTTTGATGTCGTAGTTCGGATCGCCGTACTGGTGGTTGAGGCCGTCGCGGATGGCGAACACCAGTTTGGGGAACACGGCGGTCTTGCGGTTTTTGCCCAGCCCGGCGATGCGGTTTTTCAGGATCGAGCGCTGGATCAGGCGCGACTCCCAGCTGGTGCCGAGGCCGAAGCCGAAGGTGACGAACGGCGTCTGGCCGTTGGCGGTGTGCAGGGTGTTGACCTCGTACTCCAGCGACTGGAAGGCGTCGTAACACTCTTTCTCGGTGCGCGCCATGGCATAGCCTTTGGCGTCCGGGATCTGCCACTCTTCCGCCACCTGCAGGTGTTTGCGGAAGCTCTCGTCGACGAACGGCGCCAGAATTTCATCGATGCGGTTGATGGTAGTGCCGCCATAGATATGGCTGGCGACCTGGGCGATGATCTGCGCGGTCACGGCGGTGGCGGTGGAGATCGACTTCGGCGGCTCAATCTCGGCGTTGCCCATCTTGAAGCCGTTGGTCAGCATGCCTTTCAGATCGATCAGCATGCAGTTGAACATCGGGAAGAACGGCGAGTAGTCGAGATCGTGATAGTGAATTTCGCCGCGTTCATGGGCCAGCACCACGTCGCGCGGCAGGATGTGCTGTTTGGCGTAGTGTTTGGCGACGATGCCCGCCAGCAGGTCGCGCTGGGTGGGGATCACCTTGCTGTCCTTGTTGGCGTTCTCGTTCAGCAGCGCGCGGTTGCTCTGCTCAACCAAGCCGCGAATTTCCTGGTTCAGGCGGCCGCGCAGCTCGCGCGCCACGTCGCGATCGTGGCGGTATTCGATATAGGCGCGCGCCAGCTGTTTGTACTCGCCGGCCATCAGCTGGTTTTCCACCGCCTGCTGGATCTCGTGGATATCGACGCGCGGCTGCTGCTTCATGCGCTGAGCGACCACGCGGGCGACAGTGGCGCAGTAGTCGGCATCGACCACGCCCACCGCCAGCGCGGCGCGTTCGATGGCCTGCGCGATGCGCGCTTCGTCAAAAGGTACCTGGCAACCGTCCCGCTTAATCACTACTGGTTTCACGTTGTACTCCTTGTTCCCCGAGGGAGCGTTCATACCCGCCTGGCGTGGCGAGCAACCGTCAAATTTCGCTTATCCACAGGGCAAAGCCGCAGCGCGCAAGGGCTGTGGCGGCGTGTGGATGATTTTGTGGATAACTACTATATATAGGTGTCTGCAATTATTAATGCACTATATATAGATGTTGGCGGCATTCTTTTGATGTAGGACAAGGAAAGCGGAAGAGCGTGCGCAAGCTGAACAGTCGTCAATCGCCCGCAGGCCGATCGCGAAAATGTTCCAGCAGAAAATCGACCCAAACGCGCACCCGCGGCGGCAGATCCGCCGAGGCGTAATAGAGCCACAGCTGCACCGGGCGCGGCCAGCATTCCGCCAGCACCGGCCGCAGCGTGCCCTGTTCGAAGTGTTTTTCGAGATACCAGCGCGCCAGGTTGACGATGCCCAGCCCGGCCAGTGCCGCATCCAGCAACATTTCCGGGCGGCTGACCACCAGCCGGCCGTTCAGATCCAGCGCCAGCGTTTCGCCCTGATGGCGCAACTGCCATTTGACGTGGCGGCCGTTGCTGGGGTTACGGTGCAGCAGGCAGTCGTGCCGCAGCAGGTCGTGCGGCGTTTGCGGTTCACCGTGCCGCGCCAGATAGTCGGGCGATGCCGCCAGCATCATGTGCATTGGGTAGAGCGGGCGCGCCACCAGCCGGCTGTCGGGATCGACCCGGCTGCCGATGCCGACGTCGAAGCCTTCGCCCACCAGGTTCACCACCCGGGCATCCAGCGACAGATCGAGATCGATCTGCGGGTAGCGCGCCAGAAATTGCGGGATCAACGGCATCAGCATTTGCCGGCCGAAGCCGGGGATCATCGTGACGCGCACCACCCCGGCCGGCGCCTGGCGTTCGCCGCCGGCGCTTTCCAGCGTCGCCGCCAATGCCTGCCACAGCGGGGCCACCTGTGCCAACAGCGCTTTGCCCTCGTCGGTCAGCAGCACGTTGTGGGTGTTGCGCTGGAACAGCCGCAGCGCCAGCTTCTCTTCCAGCGCACGGATGTTTTTGCTGACCGCCGCCGGCGTGACGCCCAGCTGGCGGGCGGCGGCGGAGAAATTTTGCGCCTGCGCGGCGGCGAGGAAAGCCGGCAGCAGGCGGTGCACGTCAAAGGGCAGCGACATAGTGGTTGATACTTTCGGTTGAAATTGAAGTGACGCTTAACAGCCTACACCCGGAGCGGCGGAAATGAAAAAATGCCTCATCTTCTTTACGTTCAAGGAATCATTTATGTCGCGTATTTTAGTATTAACCGCCCACCGCACCCCCGACGAGTCGCGCATCAACCAGGCGCTGATCGAGGCCGTACGCCCGCTGCCTAACGTCACCGTGCACGAACTGATCCGCGCTTACCCGGATTACCGCATCGACGTGGCGCGCGAGCAGGAGCTGTTAAAAGGCCATGATGCGGTGGTGATGATGTTCCCGTTTTTCTGGTACAGCTCGCCGGCGATCCTGCGCGAATGGCAGGATGCGGTATTAACCTATGGTTTCGCCTACGGCGACGAAGGCACCAAACTGCACGGTAAGCCGCTGCAGCTGGTGGTGAGCACCGGCGGTAACGCGCAGGCCTATACGCCGGCAGGGTACAACCGCTATCCGGTGCAGGATCTGCTGCTGCCGTTCCACGCGCTGGCTAACCTGACCGGCATGGATTACCTGCCGCCGCACCTGGTGCAGGGCGTGAGCGACATGAGCGATGAGCAACTGGCGCAAGAGGCCGCCGGGGTGGTGAAACTGCTGGGGAAATGGTAGGGCGCAGCGCTCGCCGCGCCCTGCGGGGTTAGTCTTCGAGCAGCCACCACACCGCTTCGAACGGCCGCAGCGTCAGCGCCCGCGGCTGATCCGCCGAGTCGCTGTAGTTGCTCATCAGCGGGCGCCATTGGGCGGAGGCTTCCACGCCTTCTGCCGCCCAGGCCAGCGGTTTGCGGCTCAGGTTGGCCGCCACCAGCAGGCGCTGGCCGTTCCAGCTGCGCTGATAGCACCACAGTGCCGGGTGTTCCGGCGCCAGATCCTGATAGTCGCCGTGGGTCAGCAGCGGATACTGCTTGCGCAGGGTGATCAGCTGGCGATAGGCGTAAAACACCGAGTCGAGATCGGCCAGCGCCGCGTCGGCGTTGATCTGCGGGTAGTTCTCGGCGCAGCCGATCCACGGCGTGCCGGTGGTGAAACCGGCGTGCGGCGCGGCGTTCCACTGCATCGGCGTGCGGCCGTTGTCGCGCGATTTGTCCGCCAGGATCGCCAGCAGTTCGGCGTCGCTGCGGCCCTGGGCGCTCAGTTCGGCGTACATGTTCAGGCTTTCCACGTCGCGGTACTGCTCGATGGCGCGGAAGCCGGGGTTGGTCATGCCGATCTCTTCACCCTGGTAGATATAAGGCGTGCCCTGCATGCCGTGCAGCACCATCGCCAGCATTTTGGCGGCCGGCACCCGCAGTGCGCCTTCATCGCCGAAGCGCGACACGATGCGCGGCTGATCGTGGTTGCACCAGAACAGCGCGTTCCAGGCGCGGTTATGCATCCCTTGCTGCCAGTGGCGGAAGATCTGCTTCAGCGCCACGTAATCCGGCGCCGCCTGCGTCCATTTTTCTCCGCCGGCGTAGTCCACCTTCAGGTGGTGGAAGTTGAAGGTCATCGACAGCTCTTCGCCGCTTTGCGCCGCGTAGCGCTGGCAATGCTCAAGCGTGGTGGAAGACATCTCGCCCACCGTCATCAGGCCGCGCGGCTGAAACACCTCGCGGCTCATCTCCTGCAGGAACTCGTGGATGCGCGGGCCGTCGGTGTAGAAGCGGCGGCCGTCGCCCTGGCTGTCGGACGGGAAGTCCTGCTGTTTGGACACCAGGTTGATCACGTCGAGACGCAGGCCGTCGACGCCTTTATCCGCCCAGAACTGACACACTTTCTTCAGCTCTTCGCGCACCGGCGGGTGTTCCCAGTTGAGATCCGCCTGCTCGGTGGCGAACAGGTGCAGGTAGTACTGGCCGCTGTCGGCGTGCCACTGCCAGGCGTTGCCGCCGAACTTGGAGCGCCAGTTGTTCGGCGGCGTATCCCCCTCGCCGTCGCGCCAGACGTAGAACTGGCGATACGGGCTGTGGCGATCCTGCGCAGCCTTGAACCACGGGTGTTCGGTCGAGGTGTGGTTGAACACCATGTCCATCACGATGCGGATGCCGCGCCGGTGGGCGGCGGCGATCAGCTGCTCGAAGTCCGCCATCGTGCCGTAGGCCGGATCGATGGCGCAGTAGTCCGCCACGTCATAGCCGTTGTCCACCTGCGGTGATACGTAGACCGGCGTCAGCCAGATGGCGTCGATGCCCAGTTCCTGCAGATAGTCCAGCCGCCGGGTGACGCCGGCCAAATCGCCGTAACCGTTGCCGGTGCTGTCCTGAAAACTCTTCGGATAAATTTGGTAGATGACGCCGTTCTGCCACCAGGGGGTTGGGTTGCTCATAGCTGTATACCTTTGAATCGTGACAACGGGCCCGTACCCTTCATCTTTCAAACTGCAGCGTTGTTGGCTGCTGGCGCTGCACCCCAGTCACTTACTTGAGTAAGCTCCTGGGGATTTGCACCCTTGCCGCCTAGCTGCAGCTCGAAAGCTATAGGGTATTTCCAGCCCCTACATTCATGTTGCGTATTTTGCGTCAATTAAACCGGCAGCTCGCCGCGGGCGGCCTTGCGCTTGTAGACCATGATGGTCAGCACCAGTGGGATGACGATCGCCACCAGAATAGCCAGCGAGTAAATCAGCCAGAACTGCGGCTTGATAGACAGGATGCCCGGCAGGCCGCCGACGCCGATGCCGTTGGCCATCACGCCGTCCAGGCCGCAGATAAGGCCCGCGCAGGCGGAGCCGATCATCGCGCACAGCATCGGGAAGCGGTATTTGAGGTTGATGCCGTACATCGCCGGTTCGGTCACGCCGAGGTAGGCGGAGATCGCCGCCGGCACCGAGATTTCACGCTCGTTGGCCTTGCGGCTGATGATGATGATGCCGAGCACCGCCGAGGCCTGCGCGATGTTGGACAGCGCAATCAGTGGCCATACCGGGGTGCCGCCCATGCTCTGGATCATCTGCATGTCGATGGCCAACGTGGTCTGGTGCACGCCGGTGATCACCAGCGGCGCATACAGGAAGCCGAACAGCGCGGCGCCTACCGGGGCGAAGCTGCCGGTCATCACCGCTTTCACCGCCCATGCGACGCCGTCGCCGATCATGCGGCCGAACGGCCCGATCAGCGCGTGCGCCAGGAACACCGCCAACAGCAGCGAAACCACCGGCACCACCACCAGATAGAGATAGTCGGGGACGATCTTTTTCAGCCGGGTTTCGATCCAGCCCAGCGCCATGCCCGCCAGGATCGACGGGATCACCTGCGCCTGATAGCCGACTTTCTGGATCACGAACCAGCCGAAGTTCCACACTTCCGGTGTTTGCTGGCCGAGCAGGTAGGAGTTCATCAGCTGCGGCGACACCAGGGTCACGCCCAGCACGATGCCGAGCACCGGCGTGCCGCCCATCTTTTTCACCGTCGACCAGCAGATGGCCACCGGCAGGAACATGAAGATCGCTTCACCCAGCAGCCACAGGAAGTCGTAAATGGTTTTCCACGCCGGGTGCATCTGCGCCAGCGTTTGGCCGCCGGACATCGGGATGTCGCCGATCACGTTGCGGAAGCCGAGGATCAGACCGCCGCTGATCAGCGCCGGCAGCAGCGGGAAGAAGATCTCGGCGAAGTGGGAGATGGTGCGCTCGGTCCAGGTCATGTTCTGGCGCGCGGCTACTTTGGCCTGTTCTTTGTCGGCCTCGTTGACGCCGGTGCTGGCGATCAGCGCCTGATAGTAGTCGCCGACGTCGGTGCCGATCACCACCTGGAACTGCCCGGCGTTGGTGAAGCAACCTTTGACCATCGGCAGCTCTTCGATTTCTTTGGGGCTGGCCTTGCTGGGGTCATTGAGGACGAAACGCAGCCGGGTAATGCAATGGCTGACGGTGGCGATGTTCTCGCGGCCGCCGACCAAAACAATCAGGCGATCAATATCCTGCTGTTTTACTTTGCTCATTATGGGATACCTGCAGAGGTGTTGACTGAGTAATGATCAAAGCTTAGCCACTCGGCTTTTTGAATGAAATGGGAACGTTCCCGGTTTGGGGCGAGGATCACAAAATGACAAAAAATGGTCAAATTCCAATCAGGTCGTCAGGAAAGTTTGCTGGGCACCACCAGGCGGCGGATCCCCTGTTCACCGCTGAGCTGCGCCAGCAGCTGCTGCGCCGCCAGCAGGCCGGCGCTGCCGTAGCCGAACTCGACCGACAGGGTATCGGGGAACAGGAAGCTGAGCAGCGGGGTGTTGCCGATGGCGCACACCTGAATGGCGCGTGCCGGCTGCTGCTGCAGGTATTTGATCGCCCCTAGGGCGATGCTGTCGGAGGCGCAGATCAGCGCGCTGGTGTGCGCGTCAATCACCTCGGCGGCGTGTTGGAAACCGCTTTGGTAGCTCAGCTCGCCCAGCGTGGCGCGCGGCGTGAGCTTGAGGCGTTCACAGGCGTCGAGATAGGCCTGATAGCGGCGCTGGCCGGTGGTGGCGTCGCTGAGCTGCACCCCCAGATAACCGATATGCCGGTGCCCTTGCTGATACAGGCGATCCATCAGCAGGTTTACCGCACCGGCGTCGTCGTAGCAGACGGACGAGAAGCCGTCGTATTCACGCACCATCACCACCATTTTTTCCTGCCACGGTTTGAGCATCGCCGCGGTCAGGCCGGTGAAGCCGAACAGGATCACCCCGTCGACGTTGCGCTGGCGCAGCACGTGCAGGTGCTCCTGCACCAGGCGGGTTTCGAACTGGCTTTCCATCACGATCGGGTCGAAGCCCTGCTGATACAGCAGCGGCAGCATGGTGCGCACCGCCTGGTTTTCCGACGGCGAATCGAGACGGGAAACGATGATGCCCACCACCTTGTCGCTCTGGCCGCGCATGGCGCGCGCCGACTTGGAGGGGGTAAACCCCTGCTGACGGATCACCGCTTCCACCCGTTCGCGGGTTTGCGGGCTCACGCTGCCTTCATTGTTCAGCACGCGTGAGACGGTGGATTTGCCTACGCCGCTCAGGCGTGCGATGTCCTTGATGGTCAGCCGGTTTTGCATGGTTTACTTGTCGTTTAGGTTGTAAGGCGTAAATTGACGGCCAATAATGAATGCCCGTCAGCATAGCTCATTTTCCGACGCGGATCTTGATGCAAAACGGGATTGTGACATTGCGATGAACGGCCGCTCCTGCCGCTCTGTTTTTCCCTTTACCGGAGGTTATACCCCATATGGACCCCGACCCGACTGCTTTAGACACTCACTCGGTTCTCCGGTAAAACCTCTCCGCCTGGCGCTGCTGTTTTACCGGTGAAGTACATCACGGTAACCGGTGGCGCGCGCTTCGTCGTTCGCTCCTGCTGCTGAAAAAAAGAATAAGGATCTGCGTTGGCAGAGGCTTTTTGGCGTGCCCGCCGCAAGCCCGGCCGATGACGATCCCCGTTTACCCGCTGCCGTGAGGCACCGGGCGACGAGGTGCGAACCATGAAACTGAAAAAACTCCCCCGTCAGCTGCTGGGCCTGTTCGCCCGCAGCCTTCCGCGCCGTTTGGTGCACCGCGACAGCCTGCTGGACAGCGTCGGCGGCGCTGCGCGCGATATGCCGGCCGGCCTGGCGCAACAGCGGCTGGAATGCGCCGCCGCAGAGACGATGCAGCTGTTTGAGCGTTTTCACAGCCACCCGGAAGGCATCACCGCCCATGAGGCGGAGCTGGCGCGTCAGCGCTGCGGCGAGAACGTCATCGACGATCAGCAGAAAGAGGCCTGGTGGCAGCACCTCTGGCACTGCTACCGCAACCCATTCAACCTGCTGCTGACCGCGCTCGGCATGATCTCTTACGCCACCGAGGATCTGACCGGCGCATTGGTGATCGCGCTGATGGTGCTGATCTCCACGCTGCTGAACTTCATCCAGGAGGCGCGATCCAACCGGGCGGCCGACGCGTTGAAGGCGATGGTGAGCAACACCGCCACGGTGATCCGCAGCGACGCGCTCACCGGCAAGAGCGAACATGTGGAGCTGCCGATCGCGCAGCTGGTGCCGGGCGATATCATCAAACTGGCGGCCGGCGACATGATCCCGGCGGATTTGCGCGTGCTGTCGGCCAAGGATCTGTTCATCAGCCAGGCGGCGCTGACCGGCGAATCGCTGCCGGTGGAAAAATCCGCGGCGCCGCAGGCGTTGGCGGCCGATCCGCTGGACTGCCCGAACCTGTGCTTTATGGGCACCAACGTGGTCAGCGGCACCGCGCTGGCAATGGTGATCGGCACCGGCGGCGGTACCTATTTCGGCCAGCTGGCGCAGCGTGTCACCAGCCAGGATGAGCAGCCGAACGCCTTCCAGAGCGGCATCAGCAAGGTCAGTTGGCTGCTGATCCGCTTTATGCTGGTGATGACGCCGATCGTGCTGCTGATCAACGGCTACACCAAGGGCGACTGGTGGGAAGCGGCGCTGTTCGCGCTGTCGGTGGCGGTCGGGCTGACGCCGGAAATGCTGCCGATGATCGTCACCTCGACGCTGGCCAAAGGGGCGGTGAAACTGTCGCGCCAGAAGGTGATCGTCAAACGGCTGGATGCCATCCAGAACTTCGGCGCGATGGATATTCTGTGTACCGACAAGACCGGCACCCTGACCCAGGACAAGATCGTGCTGGAGCGCCACACCGACGTGTTCGGCGCCAGCAGCGAGCGGGTGCTGCGCTACGCCTGGCTGAACAGCTTCTACCAGACCGGTCTGAAAAACCTGCTCGACGTGGCGGTGCTGAGCTGCGCGGAGCAAAATCAGCAGCCGGAAGCGCTGCAGCACTACCGCAAGGTGGATGAGATCCCGTTCGACTTTGTGCGCCGCCGCATGTCGGTGGTGGTGGCCAAGGACAACGAGTATCACGAGCTGGTGTGCAAGGGCGCGCTGGAAGAGATGCTGGCGATTTGCAGCCACGTGCGCCACGAAGACGAGGTGATCCCGCTCAGCGAGGCGCTGCTGGCGCGCATTCGCCGCATCACCGACGATCTCAACCAGCAGGGGCTGCGGGTGGTGGCGGTGGCCAACAAGATCCTGCCGGCGCAAACCCGTGAATACGGCGTGGCGGACGAGTCGGATCTGATCCTCGAAGGCTATGTCGCCTTCCTTGATCCGCCGAAGGAGAGCACCGCACCGGCGCTGGCGGCGCTGAAACAGAACGGCGTCACGGTGAAGATCCTCACCGGCGACAACGAGCTGGTGGCCGCCAAAGTGTGCCGGGACGTCGGGCTGGAGGCCGATCACCTGCTGCGCGGCAGCGAGATCGAGCAGATGGACGACGAGCAACTGGCGCAGGCGGCGGCGCGCACCACGGTGTTCGCCAAGCTGACACCGCTGCACAAGGAGCGCATCGTCAAACTGCTGCGCCGCCAGGGGCACGTGGTGGGCTTTATGGGCGATGGCATCAACGACGCGCCGGCGCTGCGTGCGGCCGATATCGGCATCTCCGTCGATTCGGCGGTGGACATCGCCAAGGAAGCCGCGGACATCATCCTGCTGGAAAAAAGCCTGATGGTGCTGGAGCAGGGGGTGATCGAAGGGCGCCGTACCTTCGCCAACATGCTGAAATACATCAAGATGACCGCCAGTTCCAACTTCGGTAACGTGTTCAGCGTGCTGATCGCCAGCGCCTTTCTGCCGTTCCTGCCGATGCTGCCGCTGCACCTGTTGATTCAGAACCTGATGTACGACATTTCGCAGATCGCCATCCCGTTCGATAACGTCGACGACGATCAGATCACCCAGCCGCAGCGCTGGAACTCCGCCGATCTGGGGCGGTTTATGGTGTTCTTCGGGCCGATCAGCTCGATCTTCGACGTACTGACCTTCAGCCTGATGTGGTGGGTATTCAAGGCCAATACGCCGGAAATGCAGACGCTGTTCCAGTCAGGCTGGTTCGTAGAAGGGCTGCTGTCGCAAACGCTGATCGTGCACATGATCCGCACGCGCAAAATTCCGTTTATCCAGAGCCGCCCGTCCTGGCCGCTGTGCATCATGACGCTGGCGGTGATCGCCACCGGCATCGGCCTGGTGTTCTCGCCGCTGGCCGGCTTCCTGCAGCTGCAGGCGCTGCCGCTCGGCTACTTCCCGTGGCTGGTGCTGATCCTCGCCGGTTACATGGTGCTGACCCAGTGCGTGAAAGGCTGGTTCGTGCGCCGCTACGGCTGGCAATAACCCGTTCGCCCCCTCCGGCCGGGAGGGGGCAACTGTGATCCCGTCCGCTTTTTCACCGTAACGGTTGGACATCTGTTCTGTGCTAAGTCTTTATCTACAGCGTTGGCTGTTTTCCCCTGCGCCTTTCAAGCCACCGCGTTGTTGGCTGTACGCCCGCCCCCCAGTGACTTAGCAGGCCTAAGCGCCTGGGGATGCAGGCGCTTGCCGCCTGGCGGTGGTTTGAAATTCATTGGGGATATTTTGTTTTTTTCCTCTGAGGAATTTCCGATGCACAGACCTTACCGTTATACGCTACTGGCTTCATCGTTATGGTTTTCTTGCGGCGCGCTGGCGCAGCCGGCCGGCGATCTGCCGCTGATGCCCTGGCCGCAGCAGGTGGAAGTGACGCAACCTGCGGGCAAGCTGGTGCTGGATCACCGCTTGTCTCTGACGCTGCAGGGTGACGACTTGGGCGACGCGCTGCCGCGCTGGCGCCAGCGCATCGAACTGCAGACCGGCTGGACGCTGGCGCCGGCGGGTGAAGCGAAGGGCGGCGCGGCGATCAGGGTGATGATCAAAGATCGGGTGGCGGCGCAGCCGCTGCCGGGCAGCGACGAGAGCTACCGGCTGGCGGTCACGCCGCAGGGCGCCACGCTGACCGCCAACACCCGCTTCGGCGCGCTGCGCGGCATGGAGACCCTGCTGCAGCTGCTGCAGACCGACGGGCAAAATACCTTCCTGCCGCTGGTGGATATCCGCGACGTGCCGCGCTTCCCCTGGCGTGGCGTCTTGTTGGATTCGGCGCGCCATTTCCTGCCGCTGCCGGACATTCTGCGCCAGCTCGACGGCATGGCGGCGGCCAAGCTTAACGTGTTCCACTGGCACCTGACCGACGATCAGGGCTGGCGCTTTGCCTCCGAGCATTACCCCAAGCTGCAACAGCAGGCCAGCGACGGCCAGTTCTACACCCGCGAGCAGATGCGGCAGGTGGTGGCTTACGCCACGGCGCGCGGCATTCGCGTGGTGCCGGAGATCGACATGCCGGGGCACGCCTCCAGCATCGCGGTGGCCTATCCCGACCTGATGAGCGCGCCGGGGCCGTATCGCATGGAGCGCGAGTGGGGCGTGCATAAGCCGACGCTCGATCCGAGCCGCGACGAGGTGTATCAGTTTGTCGACACGATCGTCGGCGAGCTGGCGGCGATCTTCCCCGATCCTTATCTGCACATCGGTGGCGACGAGGTGGACGCCAGCCAGTGGCGGGCGTCGCCGTCGATTCAGGCGTTTATGCAGAAGAACGGGCTGGCGGATACCCATGCGCTGCAGGCCGACTTCAACCAGAAGCTGGAAAAGATCCTCGAGAAACACCAGCGGCAGATGGTCGGCTGGGACGAGATCTACCATCCGTCGCTGCCGCGTTCGATCGTCATTCAGTCCTGGCAGGGGCAAGACTCGCTGGGTGCCAGCGCCCAAGACGGCTATCAGGGCATTCTCTCCACCGGTTTCTACCTCGATCAGCCGCAAAGCACCGCCTATCACTACCGTAATGAAATTCTGCCGCAGCCGCTGGGGGTTGAGACGGCGGTGCAACCCGGCGAGCAGGCGCAAAGCTGGCGTTTCAGCCTGCCGCGCCTGAAGGGCAGCGCGGTGGAGGGCAGCTTCACGCTGATCGAGGGCAAGCAGGGCTGGCGCGGCTTTATCGATTTCAACGGCAAATCGCGCCGCGCGGTGCACGACATCGTCTGGCGCACGCCGCAGCAGGTGACGTTCCGCGTCGATACCTGGATGGGCGACACGCGGCCGGTGTTCACGCTGCAGCAGGACAAGCTCAGCGGCTATACGCTGGTCGGCAACGTGCGTTACCCCACCCGCGGCGACAAGCTGGCGGCGGTGCCGGCGGGCAAGATGCCGGTGGTGCCGGACGAGAAGGGGCAGGCCAACATTCTCGGCGGCGAAGCGGCGCTGTGGGCGGAAAACGTGCGCGCGCCGCTTCTCGATCTTAAGCTGTGGCCGCGCGCCTTCGCGGTGGCGGAGCGGCTGTGGTCGGCGCAGGACGTTACCGACGAAAGCAACATGTACCGGCGGCTGGCGGCGATCGACGCCTGGTCGGTGGTGTCGGTCGGCCTGCAGCAGCACGCGGAAACGGCGCGCGAATTCACCCGGCTGAGCAACAGCGTGCAGATCGTGCCGCTGCAGATCCTGGCAGAGGCGGTGGAGCCAGCGCAGTATTACACCCGCCAGCACCTGAAGTTCCAGGCCGGCAACTATCACCAGTTCGAACCGCTGAACCGCTTTGCCGATGCGCTGCCGCCGGAGAGCGGCGCGGTGCGCGACATGCATGCCCAGGTCGCGGCCTTGTTGCAGGATAAGCGCGATAAGGCGGCGGCGCAGGCGCTGCGCGAACGGCTGCAGCGCTGGCAGGCGAACGGCGCGGCATTGCAGACGGCGATCGCGGGCAACCGCACGCTGCGCGAGCTGGCGCCGGTGGCGCAGGACGTTGGCGCCTTGGCCACGCTGGGCTTAACGCTGCTGGATCGCCATCAGCAGGGCAAACCGCTGAGCCGGGCCGAGTCCGAGCAAGCGCAGCGCCAGCTGGATGCGGCGGCGCAGACGCGCGACGAAGTGGTGATTGCGGCGGTGTACCCGCTGGAGGCGCTGCTGCGCGGGATGCAAACGGTGCAGTAAGGATAGGTTGACTAAGAAACTGCGGGGCGTATTCCATATCTCGACACTGCGGTGTGGTTGAAAGAGCAGAAACGACGGGCTGGTTGTAAAATCCAGCCCTGGCTGTTCATTCAATACGGTTTACGCATTCAAGGGATTGATAATGCCGCATGTTTTTAATGTCCGATTGATTGGAGAAGGCGCATTGGCTGCAACCAATGACATCTTTGCTGAGGCCGGGTATGGCGTCCGGGTGCAAATGATGAATGCTGAGGATTTTGAGTGGTGCGTTGCGCTGGCCCGCCAACAGCCTGAAGAGCGCCGTATTCCCTGGGCGCTGAATGGCGCCGCGTTGGGCGATCCTGACGGCTTTACGTTTAGCTTTAAGATACTGGGCATCGATGACCGGCCAGCAGGTGCCTGTATCTGCCGGTTTTGTCCGGCTTCGGGCGAGCAACTGGCGATGTTAAACATTGAGATGCTGCAAAATTTTCGTATTAGAGCCTCGAGCCTTGATGGCAATACGCTACGTTTTGCGCTCTATGTCGCCGTGCTCTTTATGGTGGATACGGCATGCGCAGGTTTGCGCTTAATATCGCCGATTAATACGGAGTTGGCCGATTATTATATAAATCATCATCATTTTGTCGATCTCACCGGGGGGCTAAAACAGATACTTTATCGAGATGCTGAGGCGCTTTTCCTGTGGTTCCAGGAAGGTTTTTCGCCGCCGGCCTCATAATTGAAGGTGGGTGAAATTTGCGCAATAATGGCGAAATGCCGGTAGGGGCACAGGAGGTTCGCATGGTGATAAAGTCAACAAAACGTCAGGTAACAAAACCTGCCTCTTATGCGCTGAAGGTGTATAAATTCGGCATGGAAGGTGTAGATACAGTGAAAATCTATACATCTGAACAGATTGACCGCATAACGCCTCGCGGTAAACCGATTACGGCTTCGCGAGAAGAGGTTATCGCCGTTTTGAAGCTGGCGGCGAAGCAGGTTAACGCTTCATCCTCTCCGGATGCTGAAACTCTGGGCTGTGTCCGTCAGCGCCAAGCATTCAATTAATTGAAAAACGGCCAGTCTGCACTGGCCGTGATGCGCGTGCGTGTCGATTAACGACGCACGGCGATGGCTTCGATTTCGATCTTCACGTCTTTCGGCAGACGTGCCACTTCCACGCAGGAGCGGGCCGGGAACGGCGCGCTGTGTTCGGTGAAGAAGGCTTCGTACGCGGCGTTGACGGTGGCGAAGTCGTTCAGGTCTTTCACGAACACGGTGGTTTTCACGATGTCGGCAACGATCAGGCCGGCGGCTTCGACGATCGCTTTGACGTTTTCCAGCGACTGGCGCGCCTGAGCGGCGACGTCGTCGGCGACGGCGCCGGTTTTCGGATCGACCGGGATCTGGCCGGAAGTGATGATCATGCTGCCCAGATCAACGCCCTGCACGTAAGGACCAATGGCTGCCGGGGCGAGTTCAGTGCTGATGTTACGTGACATGTTTTCTCCTGATAGACCCGTTGTCTTTCACGCCGCCGCGCTCGGCCGCAGCTTGAAATTCGGTGGGTAGCAACGTGGGTAGAGTTATTTTCAGAGGGCCCATTATAGGGCGTCACCGGGAGAATAACAGCGCCATCTCCCGGTACAAATGCCGGACTTAGTCCGCCTGCAGCACCACCTGATGCTCGAACTCTTTTTCGCAGTAGCGGCACTTCAGGTGCACTTCGCCGTCGCGCGGCTTCACGCTGAAGCTCGACGCCACCGGCTCGCTGCGGCTGATGCAGTTGCTGTTCGGGCAGGTCAGCACGCCGTCGATGTGGTCCGGCAGGCTGAGGGTCAGCTTGCGCACCACTTCGTAGTTGTCGATGCGGTTCACCGTGGCCTTCGGCGCGTACATCGCCAGCTGGTTGGCCTGTTGCTCGGTCAGAAACGTGTTCTCGATCTTGATCAGATCCTTGCGGCCCAGCTCGTTGGAGGGCAGGTTCAGGCCGATGGTGATGCGCTGATCGGTGGCGGTCAGCTTGAACAGCGTCAGCAATTTGAAGCCGACCTGCGCCGGAATGTGGTCGATCACCGTGCCGCATTTGATCGCTTCGACCTGCAGTTTGTTGTCGTGAGTCATGGCGGTTCCCCCTTAAAGAGCCAAGTCTGCGTTGAGCACCAGCGCCAGCAGCGCCTGACGAGCGAAGATGCCGTTGCCCGCCTGCTGGAAGTAGTAAGCGTGCGGCGTTTTATCCACGTCGGTGGCGATCTCGTCGATGCGCGGCAGCGGGTGCAGCACCTTGAGGTTGGCGCGCGCGCCGGCCAGATCCGCAGCGCGCAGCACGAACTGCGCCTTCACGTTGGCGTATTCGGACGGATCGAGACGCTCTTTCTGCACCCGGGTCATGTAGAGAATATCCAGCTCCGGCACCACTTCTTCAATGCTGCCGTGCAGGCTGTACTCGATGCCTTTCTCTTCCAGCATTTTCAGGATGTAGGCCGGCATCGCCAGTGCGTCCGGGGCGATGAAGTAGAAGCGGTTGCCTTCGAACTTGGCCAGCGCCTGGGTGAGCGAGTGCACGGTGCGGCCGTACTTCAGGTCGCCGACCATGGCAATGCTGAGGTTGCTCAGGCGCCCCTGGGTTTCCTGGATGGTGAACAGATCCAGCAGGGTCTGGGTCGGGTGCTGGTTGGCGCCGTCGCCGGCGTTGAGCACCGGCACGTTGCCGGAGAATTCAGCGGCCATGCGCGCCGCGCCTTCCTGCGGGTGGCGCATCACGATAGCGTCTACGTAGGTGCTGATCACCGAGATGGTGTCGGCCAGGGTTTCGCCTTTCTTGCCGAGCGAGGTGTTGCTGCCGTCGGCGAAGCCGACCACCGACGCGCCGAGGCGGTGCATCGAGGTTTCGAACGACAGGCGGGTACGGGTCGAGGCTTCGAAGAAGCAGCTGGCGATCACCTTGTGTTTCAACAGTTCCGGCTGCGGGTTGGTTTTCAGACCGGCGGCGGTGCGCAGCACCAGCTCCAGATCCTCGCGGCTGAGATCGTTAATAGAGATGATGTGTTTGTGATACAGCGGGTTGGCCATTTTTCACTCCTCCTCGACGCGTGCCCGTGGCGCGGGACTTTTTAAGGCAAAAAAAAGCCCCTCAATGAGGGGCTTGAAACGATCGGTTTAGCAACAGGAGAAACAACGGCAGCTGGCCGCCGATAGGCAGTCGGTTTTGTCGATTGCGGCTAACAAAACAAACGTCGTTTTTCATGCTTTCTCCTGGCAAATTGTGGCGCATTATACTCGCGCTTTTCGCCACTGCAAGCGTTAAAACGCCGTTTTTTGCCGCCCCGCAATCGATTGGCCGGCGATGGTCGCCCGCCGGCTATTTGCTGACACGATCGTAGTACACCATGTCGGCATTCAACCCCTGCTGGTAGCCTTTGACGTTGTCGCGCAGCACCACTTCGGTTTTGGCCTGATCGATAAACACGTACGGCGAACTGCGCTGCAGTTCCTGCTGCATGGCGGTGTACAGCGCGCGGCGCTTGGCCGGATCGGCTTCGGCCAGCGCCGCCAGCGTCTGCTGGTTCAACTGCGGGATCTGCCAGCCGTTCAACCCGGCCACCGTGCTGCTCTTGCCGTCGTTGTAGGCGAAGGCGCTGGCGTTGGAGTGGGCGTCGAAGTAATCCGGGATCCACAGGCGGATCGCCGCCTGATGCTGCCTGGCGCGCACGCGGGAGTAAACCTGGCTGCCCGCGGCCGGCAGCAGCTCTACCTTCACGCCGGCGGCGGCGAAGCTGCCCTGCAGCGCCTGCGCGATGGTGATGAACGGCGGCTTGTTCTCTACGTCCAGCGTAAAGGCGGCGTGGGTGATGCCGGCCTTGGCCAGGATGGCTTTCGCCTTGTCCGGATCGTAGCTGAACGGGTTGGTCTTCAGCGCGCCAGGCAGCCCGACCGGCAGGAAGCTCTGGTGCACGAAGTATTGGCCCTTCAGCAGATCCTTCGTGATGCCCTGATAGTCCACCAGGTAGCGCGCCGCTTCCCAGAAGGCCGGGTTGTTCAGCAGCGGATTGGCACCGTTGCCGGTGTTGAACACCAGGTAGTTTTGTTCGGCGGACGGGATCTCCAGCACCTTGACGCCCGGCTGGTTCTTCAGCGTGTCGGTCTGATCGGCGCCCAGTTCGCGGGCGATATCGGCGTCGCCCTGCTGGATCAGCAGGCGGCGGGTGGCCGGATCCGGCACGTTTTTAATGATGATGTTTTTCAGCTGCGGCTTGTCGCCCGGCGTGGTGGCGTTGGCGTCCAGCACGATCGCCTGATGCGGCTGATAGACGCGCATCTTGAACGGGCCGCTGCCGGCGGAGTGCATTTTCAGCCAGGCGTTGCCGAAGTCGCCGTCTTTGACGTTGGCCAGCGCCGCCTTGCTGTCGACGATCGAGGCGATCGGCGTCGAGAGGATATTCAGCGCCACCGCCGGGCTGACGTCCGCCGTCCAGCGCAGCTGCACGGTATGTTCGTCAATCTTTTTCAGCTGCGCGTCGATGTTGTCCGGCTGCCAGCCGAGCACGTTGAGGATGAACGCCGGCGATTTGTTCATCTTGACCGCGCGGCGGTAGGAGAAGATCACGTCGTCGGCGGTCAGCGGGTTGCCGGAGGCGAACGCCGCCTGCGGCCGCAGTTTCACCGTCAGCGTTTTGGCCGCCGCATCGCCCTGCCAGCTTTCCGCCAGCACCGGCGCCACTTTGGCCGGATCGTCGCGATCTGCCTGCACCAATCGTTGATACAGGCTGGGCACCGTCTGGATGCTGGAGAGTTCGTTGGCTTCCGCCGGATCGAGGCTGACGATGTCATCCAGCGATTGCACCACCACCAGCGTATTCGGCGGCGTGGCGGCTAACGCGGCGGCGGGCAGGGCGGCGAGCAGGAACAGCGGCAAGAGTTTGGCTTTCATCGGTATGTATCCCCTGAAGGCGCCGCAAGGCGGCGCTGAGCACGGTTTGTTATCGTTGGTTTTCACGGCGCGGGCGCCGTCGGCCTGTCACGGTAGAACCTTTGCCGGCGGTGGGCAAAGGTCAATCTGCTATTTGATATTCCAGGAATATATTAGCCGCCCTGGCCGGGGGGGCCAGGGCGGAGGGGGGATTGTCAGAGGGTTTTGCTCAGCGTGGCGACCAGCACCGCCTTGATAGTGTGCAGCCGGTTTTCCGCCTGATCGAACACTACGCTGTGCGCCGACTCGAACACCTCGTCGGTCACTTCCATGCCGCCGTGCAGATCGTACTGCTGCGCCATCTGTTTGCCGAGCGTGGTTTTATCGTCGTGGAACGCCGGCAGGCAGTGCAGGAACTTCACGTTCGGGTTGCCGGTCAGTTTCAGCATCGCCATGTTGACCTGATACGGCTGCAGCAGCGCGATACGCTCGTGCCAGGTCTCTTTCGGTTCGCCCATCGACACCCACACGTCGGTGTAGAGGAAATCGGCATCCTGCACCCCTTCGGCGATGTCTTCGGTCAGGGTGAGTTTTGCGCCGGTTTGCTGCGCCAGCGCCTGGCACTCGGCCACCAGCTCCGGCTGCGGCCAGCAGGCCTTCGGCGCCACCAGCCGCAGATCCATGCCCGCCAGCGCGGCGGCTTCCAGCAGCGTGTTGCCCATGTTGTTGCGCGCGTCGCCGACGTACGCCAGTTTCACTTCACTCAGCGCCTTGCCCGGCAGGTGTTCCTGTACGGTGAGCAGGTCCGCCAGCAGTTGGGTGGGGTGGAACTCGTCGGTCAGGCCGTTCCACACCGGCACGCCGGCGTGTTCCGCCAGGGTATCCACCAGCGCCTGGCCGTAGCCGCGATATTGAATACCGTCGTACAGGCGGCCCAGCACCCGGGCGGTGTCTTTCATCGACTCTTTATGGCCGATCTGGCTGCCGCTTGGGCCGAGGTACGTGACCTGGGCACCCTGATCGAATGCGGCAACTTCGAAAGAGCATCGCGTGCGGGTCGAGTCTTTTTCGAAGATGAGCGCAATGTTTTTGCCCTGCAGCCGGCGCTGTTCCTGCCCCTGCTTCTTGGCCTGCTTCAGGTCGGCCGAAAGCCGCAGCAGCGCCTGCAGCTCGGCGGGGGTGAAATCCATTAACCTCAGAAAGTGACGTTGGTAGAACGCATTGCCGGTGCTCATAGTCCGATTCCCTGATTGTTTAATTGAATTAAAATTCACTTTATATGTATGAATATTCAATTTCAACCCCGACAAGGAAATCTTTCACGTTTATCGTGGAAGCAATGTCGGCGGTGTGTGAAAATAGAAGGAATGAAGGCCATTTGACTTGAGGATATAGGCATGGCAAACCGCGAATTGCTGGAAGAACAACGTGAAGAGACTCGCCTGATCATCGAAGAACTGCTGGAAGACGGCAGCGATCCGGACGCGCTCTACACCATCGAGCACCATCTGTCCGCCGAGAAATTTGAGGTTCTGGAGCAGGCCGCCGTTGAAGCCTTCAAGCTGGGCTACGAAGTGACCGACGCCGAAGAGCTGGAAGTGGAAGACGGTTCGATGGTGATGTGCTGCGACGTGATCAGCGAAGTCGGCCTGAACCCCGAGCTGATCGACGCCCAGGTAGAACAGCTGGTGGCGCTGGCGGAACGCTGCGGCGTCAACTACGACGGCTGGGGCACCTACTTCGAAGATCCGAACGGTGAAGACGGTGAGGATGACGAAGACGGCGACTACATCGACGAAGACGACGACGGCAAACGCCACTAATCCCTTTCCGATCAATACCTGTGGGCCGGTTCTCGCCGGCCCCTGATATCCCCGTCGTCTTTCAAGCAGCAGCGTTGTTAGCTGCACTCTCTCACCCCAGTCACTTACCTAAGTAAGCTCCTGGGGATGAGTGAGCTGGCCGCCTAGCTGCAACTTGAAATACATAGGGCAATGAAGCCGATGACATACCAATCCCTGTTAGCCCCGATTTTAAGCTTCCTGCACTGTGAAACTCCCGATGCCTGGATCGACGCCGCGCGCCGTCCGGAGAACCTGCAGCTGTTGCTGACCGACCACCTGGTGTGCGAGCTGAAAGCCGCGCAGACCGGCATGTGGCTGATCCGCCGCTATGTGGCGGATAAAGAGAGCGGCGATGCGCTGTTGGCGCTGCTGCGCCCCTACGAGGCGTTTCTGCACGAAGCGCAGGGTGCGCCCGACACGCTGTTCCGGCAGGGCCAGTTCACCCGCAAGATCCTGCCGAAAAACGGGTCTGCCTACGGCCAGGATCTGGCGGATCGCATGGTGTTGTTAATCAAGGAAGAGTTGCACCACTTCTCGCAGGTGCTGGAGATCATGCAGGCGCGCGGGATCCCGTATCGCAAGATCACCGCCAGCCGCTATGCCAAAGGCATGATCCGCGAGATCCGCACCCACGATCCGGCGACGCTGATCGACAAATTGATCTGCGGTGCCTACATCGAAGCGCGATCCTGCGAACGCTTCGCCAAACTGGCGCCGCACCTGGACGACGAGCTGAACCGCTTTTACGTCTCGCTGCTGCGATCCGAAGCGCGCCACTATCAGGACTACCTGACGCTGGCCGAGCAGATCGCCGGCGGCGACATCAGCGAACGGGTGGCGCATTTCGGCCGCCTCGAAGCTGAACTGATCCTGTCCCCGGACAGCGAGCTGCGTTTCCACAGCGGCGTGCCCGCCGCCGCATGACGTTGAGGGGCGCCCCTACTGCGGCGCGCCCAGCAACAGATCCACCGCCTTTTCCGCCAGCATGATGGTCGGCGCATTGGTGTTGCCGCTGGTGAGCTGCGGCATCACCGAGCAGTCGATCACCCGCAGCTGCTCAAAACCGTGCACCCGCAGCTGCGGATCGGTCACCGCGTCCTGCGGCGATGGCCCCATGCGGCAGCTGCCCACCGGGTGATACACCGTCTTGCAGAAGTTGCGCACGAACTCTTCCAGCTGCGCTTCGTCGCGCGTCCACTCCGGCTGCGGCATCAGCAGATCTTTGATCAGCGGCTTCAGCGCCGCAGTTTGCAGGAAGCCCAGGCCAAACTTCACCGCACGCACGCTGCCGGCCAGATCGTCCGGATGGCCGAGGTAGTTGGCGTGCAGCTTGACCGGATCGCGCGGGTTGCTGCTGCGCAGCAGCACTTCGCCGCGCGCCTTCGGCTGCAGGTAGCCGACCTTGAGCGTGAAGCCGTGAATGTTCGGCAGCGGCTCGCCGGGCACGTCGTCCCAGCTGTCCAGCAGCGGCAGGAAGTGGATCTGCACGTCCGGCCGGCCGCCGCCCTGGCTGTCGGTGAAGGCGGCGCCTTCCAGCACGTTGGACGAAAGCACGCCGCTGCGAAACGCCAGCCACTGCGCGCCGTGGCTCAGCGCCTGCAGGCCGCGATCGGCGCCGAACAGGCTGATCGGCTCGCGGGTGCTGACGTTGATCGACATGTGCAGATGGTCGTGGAAGTTTTTGCCCACCGGCAGATCCGCCCGCACCTCGATGCCCAGCTGCTGCAGGTGGTCGCGCGGGCCGATGCCGGACAGCATCAGCAGCTTCGGCGAACCGACCGCGCCGGCGCTGACGATCACCTCTTTGGTGGCGCGTGCAGTCATTTCCGCGCCGCCGTTCTGGCTGTAGACCACGCCGGTGGCGACGTTGCCCTCAAAAGTCAGCCGATGCGCCAGGGCGTTCAGTTTCACCACCAGCCGCCGTTCGTCGCGCACCGCCTTCAGGTAGGTGCGGGCGGTGCTGGCGCGTTCGCCGTTGTGGGTGGTGGTTTGATAGAAACCGACGCCGTGCTGGCTGTCGCCGTTGAAGTCGTTGCGATAGGGCAGGTTCAGCTCCTGGCCGGCGCGGATAAACGCCA
This sequence comes from Serratia marcescens, assembly GCF_001902635.1. GTDB lineage: Bacteria > Pseudomonadota > Gammaproteobacteria > Enterobacterales > Enterobacteriaceae > Serratia > Serratia marcescens_F. The sequence continues at coordinate 170,459 of NZ_MJAO01000006.1, forward strand.
TGCTCAGCGGGTGGCGGTAGCGGTTTTCGCTGACCGGCAGCAACCCATCGGCGCCGTGGTAGTCGTCCGACAGGCTTTCGTTGGCTTCGGCGCGTTTGAAGTAGGGCAGCACCTCCCGGTAGCTCCAGCCGGTGCAGCCGTAGCGCTCGGCCCAGTCGTCGTAGTCCTGCGGCTGGCCGCGCAGGTAGATCATGCCGTTGACCGAACTGCTGCCGCCCAGCACCTTGCCCTGCGCGATCTGCATGCGGCGGTTGTTGGCGTGCGGTTCCGGTTCCGTCTCGTAGGGCCAGCTCTTTTTGGCGATGATCTTGGCCACGCCGGCCGGCATCTTGATGAACAGGTTATTGTCGTCGCCGCCGGCTTCCAGCAGCAGCACCCGCGCCTGGGTGCGGCGGATCAACTGCGCCGCCAGCACACAGCCGGCGGATCCGGCGCCGACGATGATGTAATCAAAGGTATTTTCCGACATGACAGCTCTCCGTGCGCGATTGGGATACTGGCAGAGTAACGCGGGGGAAAAGGCGGTCAATTTACAATCGTTAATTTATTAACGAACTTCACATTAAATTTACATAGTGGTTTTTAACGTCAGTTTATCTGCTTGAAAAACGGCGTTATAGCGAGTTTTACTGATTGATTGCGATATTAATAAAAAGGCGCAGCAAGCTGCGCCCGGATGGGGAGGCGGGGGTGATTACAGCGTTTTCAGCATGGTGACTTCGCAATCGACGTGGCCGGTGGCGCCCATCGCGTGGTCGATGTGTTCGAAGCCCAGGTGTTCGTACAGCGCGACGGCCTGCGTCAGGCTGCCGGTGGTCTCGAGGTAACAACAGCGGAAGCCGTGTTGGCGGGCGAAATCCAGCGCCTGCAGCGCTAGGCGTTTCGCCAATCCCTTGCCGCGCAGCACCGGCAGGAAATACATCTTCTGCAATTCGCAAATGTCGTCAGCACCGCCCTGCAGCGGCGCGATGCCGCCGCCGCCGGCGACCTGGCCGTCCACCTCGATCACCCAGTAAGCGCTGCGCGGCAGGCTGTAGAGCTGATACAGGGCGTCCAGATTGGGATCGGAGACGGTATAGCCTTTATCCGCCGTCAGGCCGTGCTCGGCGGAGACTTCGCGAATGACGTGAGCAATGGCGGCATTGTCTTCCGCCGTGATAGGGCGCACCAGCAGGCGCACCGGGGTTGCTGTTGTCATGTTTACACTCGCCATTGAAAGAGACCACGTTCGTTTTTCGTTTTTATCGCAGCACGAAACGCGCCGGGGATTATTTCCCGGCGGCGTCCCTGCAGCAGTAATATCTTGTAATAACATCTAACCCGGCCCGGATGCAACGGCGATAAAAAAACAGCGGGGAAGACCCCGCTGTTTTTAGGCGTTGGCGTGAGCCGGTGAATTACAGCGCGGCGATGGTCGCCTGCTGTTCCTGCAGCTTCACTTTGCCTTCTTTGCAGGCCGCCAGACGATCGCGCTCTTTGGCGACCACTGCTTCCGGCGCGCGCGCCACGAAGCCTTCGTTCGCCAGCTTGCCTTCGATCGAAGCGATTTCCGCATCCAGTTTGCCCATCTCTTTCGCCAGACGCGCGATCTCGGCGTCTTTGTCGATGAAACCGGCCATTGGGATCAGCAGCTCGGCGCCGTCCACCAGCTTGGTGACGGAGACCGGGCCTTTATCACCGGCCGGCAGCAGCGCGATGGACTCCAGGCGCGCCAAACGGGCGATAAAGCTTTGGTTCTCCTGCACGCGGCGCTGGGCGTCGGCGCTGCAGTTGCGCAGCAGCACGTCGAGCATCTTGCTTGGCGCGATGTTCATCTCGGCGCGGATGTTGCGCACGGCGATGATGGTCTGCTTGATCCACTCCAGATCGTTCAGCGCCTGCTCGTCTTCCAGCGCGGCGTCGTAGGCCGGGAACGGCTGCAGCATGATGGTGTCTGCGGTCGTGCCGGTCAGCGGCTTCACGCGCTGCCAGATGGTTTCGGTGATGAACGGAATGATCGGGTGCGCCAGGCGCAGCAACGCTTCCAGCACGGTGATCAGCGTGTGGCGGGTGCCGCGCTGTTCCGCTTCGCTGCCGTTGCTCACCACCGGCTTGGTCAGCTCCAGATACCAGTCGCAGAACTGGTTCCAGGTGAATTCGTACAGGATGTTGGCCGCCAGATCGAAGCGGTAGGTATCCAGCGCTTCGCGGTAGGCTTTCACCGTGCGGTTGAATTCGGCCAGGATCCAGCGATCCGCCAACGACAGCACTTTCTCGCCGCCGTTGAAGCCGCAGTCGTGCGCTTCGGTGTTCATCAGCACGAAGCGGCTGGCGTTCCACAGCTTGTTACAGAAGTTGCGGTAGCCTTCCAGGCGCTTCATGTCCCAGTTGATGTCGCGGCCGGTCGAGGCCAGCGCCGCCAGGGTGAAGCGCAGGGCGTCGGTGCCGTGCGGCTCGATGCCGTTCGGGAACTGCTTCTCGGTGCGCTTGCGGATTTTCTCCGCCAGCTGCGGCTGCATCATGTTGCCGGTGCGTTTTTCCAGCAGATCTTCCAGCGAGATGCCGTCGACCATGTCCAGCGGATCGATCACGTTGCCTTTCGACTTGGACATCTTCTGGCCTTCGTCGTCGCGGATAAGGCCGGTCATGTAGACGGTCTTGAACGGCACCTGCGGCTTACCGTTTTCATCCTTGATGAAGTGCATGGTCAGCATGATCATGCGCGCGATCCAGAAAAAGATGATGTCGAAGCCGCTGACCATCACGCTGGTCGGGTGGAAGGTTTTCAGCGCGTCGGTCTGCTCCGGCCAGCCCAGGGTGGAGAAGGTCCACAGGCCGGACGAGAACCAGGTGTCCAGCACGTCTTCGTCCTGGGTCAGCACCACGTCGGCGCCCAGGTTGTTCTCGCTGCGCACTTCTTCTTCGCTGCGGCCCACGTAGACTTTGCCGTTCACGTCATACCAGGCAGGGATACGGTGGCCCCACCACAGCTGACGCGAGATGCACCAGTCCTGAATGTCGCGCATCCAGCTGAAGTACATGTTTTCGTACTGCTTCGGCACGAACTCGATTTGGCCCTGTTCGACCGCTTCCACCGCCACTTTGGCCAGCGGCGCGGTGCGCACGTACCATTGGTCGGTCAGCATCGGCTCGATCACCACGCCGCCGCGGTCGCCGTAAGGCACCGTCAGGTCGTGCGGTTTGATCTCGTCCAGCAGGCCCAACTGATCGAAGGCGGCAACCACCGCTTTACGCGCCGCGAAGCGCTCCAGGCCACGGAACTCGGCCGGGATCTCGTTGCAGTAGTCGGTGCAGACTTCGCCCAGGGTGTTGAACACTTCCGCTTCCTGACGGATGTCGCCGTCGAAGGTCAGAATGTTGATCATCGGCAGGCCGTGGCGTTTGCCGACTTCGTAGTCGTTGAAATCGTGCGCCGGGGTGATCTTCACACAGCCGGTGCCTTTTTCCATATCGGCGTGCTCGTCGCCGACGATGCGGATGCGGCGGCCGACCAGCGGCAGAATGATCTCTTTGCCGATCAGGTCTTTATAGCGCGGATCTTCCGGGTTGACCGCCACGCCGGTATCGCCCAGCACGGTTTCCGGACGGGTGGTGGCAACCACCAGATAGTCTTTGCCCTCGGCGGTTTTCGCGCCGTCGGCCAGCGGGTAGCGCAGGTGCCACATGGAGCCTTTGGATTCGCGGTTTTCCACTTCCAGATCGGAGATAGCGGTGCGCAGCTTCGGATCCCAGTTCACCAGGCGCTTGCCGCGGTAGATCAGGTCTTCTTTGTGCAGACGGACAAACACTTCGCGCACCGCGTTCGACAGGCCTTCGTCCATGGTGAAGCGCTCGCGCTCCCAGTCCACGGAGTTGCCCAGACGGCGCATCTGGCGGGTGATGGTGCCGCCGGATTCCGCTTTCCACTGCCAGATTTTGTCGATGAACGCGTCACGGCCGTAGTCGTGGCGGGTTTTGCCTTCTTCCGCGGCGATTTTGCGCTCCACCACCATCTGGGTGGCGATGCCGGCGTGGTCGGTGCCCGCCTGCCACAGGGTGTTTTTACCCTGCATGCGCTGATAGCGAATCATGGTGTCCATGATGGTCTGCTGGAACGCGTGGCCCATGTGCAGGCTGCCGGTGACGTTCGGCGGCGGGATCATGATGCAGAAGCTTTCCTGGCTGGTGTCGCCGTTCGGCTTGAAGTAACCCTGACCTTCCCAGTGATCGTACAGCTTCTGTTCGATCTGTTTTGGGTCGTATGCGGTGTCGAGCTGACTGTTTGTCTTTTCCATTCTTTATCGTATTCAGTGAGTTGGCGGCGTAGCCGTGGTCAAATGGAAGCCGACGCTGCGATAGGCCTTGTAACGGTCGCGCGCCAACTGTTTCAGAGTGTCTTCGTAAGGAACGAAGTCTACCACTTCATGGAAAGCGGTAGCAAAATCGGCAAACTGCGGCAGCAGGGCGATCAGCAGATCGCGCGGGGCATTGCCGCGCTTGCCGGGCCAGCACAGTTCCACCGGCGCACCGTAGTGCGGCCCTTCGCCGGCCAGGTTGTGCGGCACGAATTCATGCGGCTCGCGCTGCCACAGCGCTTCGTCCAGCCGCTGGGCCTGCTCCTGGCTCTCGCAGGCGATCAGCACCCGCTTGCCGGCACGCCAGCGTTCGGCGGCAACGGCACAGGCCACGGCCTCATGGGCGCTGAGCGCGCCTGACGGTTCCGCGTTGTCGAGCAAATAAAACGTCGCCTGTTTCATTAAGGATCCACCGCTGCCGATAAAAAAACAGGGCACAACATGTCGGTTGCGCCCTTTTAGGGAACGGAGCAGATAACTCTACCCCTTCGCTGCTGAGAGGATTATATACCCAATAGATTTCAAGTTGCAGCTAGGCGGCAAGTTCGTTCATCCCCAGGAGCTGACATCAAGTCAGTGACTGGGGTGAACGAATGCGGCCAACAACGCTGCGGCTTGAAAGATGAAGGGTATTTAATCGTCGCCGTTCAGGCCCGCGCGGTTCAATAAGAACTGCGACAACAGCGCTACCGGGCGGCCGGTCGCGCCCTTGGCTTTACCGGAACGCCAGGCGGTGCCGGCGATATCCAGGTGTGCCCAGGTGTACTTGCGGGTGAAGCGCGACAGGAAGCAGGCGGCGGTGATGGCACCGCCAGGGCGGCCACCGATGTTCGCCATGTCGGCGAAGTTGGAGTCCAGCTGCTCGTAGTACTCGTCGGCCATCGGCAGACGCCAGGCGCGGTCGCCGGCCTGCTCGGAAGCGCCCAGCAGCTCGTGCGCCAGCGGGTTGTGGTTCGACATCAGGCCGGTGATGTGGTGGCCCAAGGCGATCACACAGGCGCCGGTCAGGGTGGCGATATCGATCACCAGCTCCGGCTCGAAGCGCTCGACGTAGGTCAGGGTGTCGCACAGCACCAGACGGCCTTCGGCGTCGGTGTTCAGCACCTCGACGGTCTGGCCGGACATGGTGGTCAGCACGTCGCCCGGACGGTACGCCCGGCCGCCCGGCATGTTTTCACAGCCGGCCAGCACGCCGATCACGTTCAGCGGCAGGTTCAGCTCCGCCACCACGCGCATCACGCCGTACACGGTCGCCGCGCCGCACATGTCGTATTTCATCTCGTCCATGCCGTCGGCCGGTTTGATCGAGATGCCGCCGGAGTCGAAGGTCAGCCCTTTGCCTACCAGCACGATCGGCTTAGCGTCCGGATTCGGGTTGCCCTTATATTCCATCACCGACATCAATGATTCGTTCTGCGAACCGGCACCGACCGCCAGATAAGCGTTCATGCCCAGCTCTTTCATCTGCTGTTCGCCGATGACGCGGGTGGTGATGTGGGTGCTGAAGGCGTCCGCCAGCTGGCGGGCCTGCGAGGCCAGGTAGCCGGCGTTACAGATGTTCGGGGGCATGTTGCCGAGATCTTTGGCTGCCTTGATACCGGAAGCCACCGCCAGGCCGTGTTGGATGGCGCGTTCACCGCTGGTGAGCTCACGGCGGGTCGGCACGTTGAACACCATTTTGCGCAGCGGACGACGCGGCTCCACCTTGTTGCTTTTCAGCTGATCGAAGGTGTAGAGCGTCTCTTTGGCGGTTTCCACCGCCTGGCGCACTTTCCAGTAGGTATTGCGGCCTTTCACGTGCAGTTCGGTCAGGAAGCAGACCGCTTCCATCGAGCCGGTATCGTTGAGGGTATTGATGGTTTTCTGGATCACCTGCTTGTATTGGCGCTCATCGAGCTCGCGCTCTTTGCCGCAGCCGATCAGCAGGATGCGCTCGGAGAGAATGTTGGGCACATGGTGCAGTAGCAGCGTCTGCCCGACCTTGCCTTCCAGTTCGCCACGGCGCAGCAATGCGCTGATATAACCATCACTGATTTTGTCGAGTTGTTCTGCGATAGGGGACAGGCGGCGCGGTTCGAAAACGCCGACTACAATACAGGCACTGCGCTGTTTTTCCGGGCTACCGCTTTTTACACTGAACTCCATGCACTCTCCTGAATCTTAAAGACAAAGGCGGACGCTACGGCTAGAATAACCGACTCCGTAACGATCTCCTGCCATTTGAGTTAACAGATTATGTTAACCTGAACGGCATAAATTGCTCTGTTTTGGCGACTATAAGCAAGTTCCTATAGGACACCCAAACGGCTTGATGTTGTAATACTATTTTAGCTGTGAAGGTTGCCATATGATGAGAATAAATGGCGGATTAACGATGAAATTATCGATTTTCCTGCAAAAAGACAAGTTTTCACAGGCGTAATAAGCGTGATCATCATAAGATATCTGGTACGGGAAACGCTCAAGAGCCAAATCGCCATCCTGTTCATCCTGCTTCTGATCTTCTTTTGTCAGAACCTGGTCAGGGTGTTGGGCGACGCGGTGGACGGCAATATCCCGACAAACTTAGTACTCTCCCTGCTCGCGTTGGGCGTGCCGAAAATGGCGCAGCTCATCCTGCCTTTGAGCCTGTTTCTCGGCTTGCTGATGACGCTTGGGCGGTTGTATACCGAGAGCGAAATCACCGTCATGCACGCCTGCGGGCTGGGCAAACGCACCCTGATTATCGCCGCCATGATCCTGGCGCTGTTCACCTCTGCGGTCGCGGCGGTGAACGTGTTCTGGGCCGGCCCCTGGGCCTCGCGCTATCAGGACGTGGTGGTGAACGAAGCCAAGGCCAACCCGAGCATCGCCGGGCTGGCAGAAGGGCAGTTCAAACCCTCGCAGGACGGCAACGCGGTGCTGTTTATCGGCAACGTGAAGGGCAGCACCTTCAACGACGTGTTCCTGGCGCAGCTGCGGCCGAACGGCAACCAACGCCCGTCGGTGGTGGTAGCTGAACACGGCAACATCGTGCAGCAGAAAGACGGCTCGCAGGTGGTGACGCTCGACAAGGGCACCCGCTTTGAAGGCACCGCGCTGCTGCGCGACTTCCGCATTACCGACTTCAACGACTACAAAGCGGTGATTGGCCACCGCACCGTGGCGGCGGACAACACCGAATCCGAGCAGATGTCGATGCAGACGCTGTGGGAATCCGACGATCCGGACGCGCGCGCCGAGCTGCATTGGCGCCTGACGCTGGTGGTGTCGGTGGCGCTGATGGCGCTGCTGGTGGTGCCGCTCAGCGTGGTGAACCCGCGCCAGGGCCGCGTGCTGAGCATGCTGCCGGCCATCCTGCTGTATCTGATCTTCTTCCTGCTGCAGACCTCGCTGCGCTCCAACGCCGGCAAGGGCAAGCTGGATCCGATGCTGTGGCTGTGGCTGGTTAACGGCGCTTACTTCGCGCTGGCGCTGGCGCTGAACCTGTGGGATACCGTGCCGATGCGCAAACTGCGCGCACGCCTGAGAGGAGCGGCCTGATGTTTGGCGTATTAGACCGTTATATCGGTAAAACGATTTTCAACACCATCATCATGACGCTGTTCATGCTGGTGTCGCTGTCCGGCATCATCAAGTTCGTCGATCAGCTGCGCAAGGTGGGCCAGGGCGAATACACCGCGCTGAGCGCCGGCATGTACACCCTGCTGAGCGTGCCGAAAGACATCGAGATCTTCTTCCCGATGGCGGCGCTGCTCGGCGCGCTGCTCGGCCTGGGCCAGCTGGCGACGCGTAGCGAACTGGTGGTGATGCAGGCTTCCGGCTTCACCCGCCTGCAGATCGCCGGCTCGGTGATGAAAACCGCCATTCCGCTGGTGTTGCTGACCATGGCTATCGGCGAGTGGGTGGCGCCGCAGGGCGAGCAGATGGCGCGCAACTACCGCGCCCAGCAGATGTACGGCGGCTCGCTGCTCTCCACCAAGAGCGGGCTGTGGGCGAAGGACGGCAACGACTTCATCTACATCGAGCGCGTCTCCGGCGATAAAGAACTCTCCGGCGTGAACATCTACCACTTCAACGATCAGCGTCGCCTGGAGACGGTGCGCTATGCCGCCACCGCCAGCTTCGAGAAAGGCCTGTGGCAGCTTTCGCAGGTGGACACCTCGGATCTGACCAACCCGAAACAGGTGACCGGCACCCAGACGCTGACCGGCGAATGGAAAACCAACCTGACCCCGGACAAGCTGGGCGTGGTGGCGCTGGATCCGGATTCGCTTTCCATCAGCGGGCTGCACAACTACGTGAAGTACCTGAAGCAGAGCGGCCAGGAGTCCAGCCGTTACCAGCTCAACATGTGGAGCAAGATCTTCTCGCCGCTGTCGGTGGCGGTGATGATGCTGATGGCGCTGTCGTTCATCTTCGGCCCGCTGCGCAGCGTGCCGATGGGCATCCGCGTGGTGACCGGCATCAGCTTTGGCTTCCTGTTCTACGTGCTGGATCAGATCTTCGGCCCGCTGAGCATGGTATACAACATGCCGCCGGTGCTGGGTGCGCTGCTGCCGAGCATGCTGTTCCTGCTGATCAGCGTGTATATGCTGCTCAAACGCAAATAGCGGCACAATCGGTATTTGAAGAAAGGCGTGGCCGCGGGGCCGCGCCTTTTTTGTTGGCACGGAATTATTCCGCCGATAGGCTGACATGTTCCTATAGTTGATGACATTCGATATAAATCTAAAAAATAGATAAAATCAGATAGGAATTATATTATTTTGATTGAAAGGGTGGTGGATGAATATAGTGATGGTAGTCGATTTTTTTCGGTGCTACATAATAATCCGTCTGAACGACTAACGGTCTGTCAAAGCACTGTGTCTTAGTTTGATTGGTGTCTAACTCACTAAATTAGTACAATTTTTCCCTTATATATCGCTGATAAAAATATAAAAAAAAACCTGGCCTCGTCGGGCCAGGCTGCCAATATAGGCCAACACCAGGGAAAATTTTCTTGCATCATCTTAAAACTATTAACTCCGCAGAGGCAAGTGCTCTCTGCTGGTTTTTAGCGCCAGGTAGCTATTTTGCCAGGAGTGTAAGCTATTTTTTGATGGTTTTGGCTAGAGCGCTATCCAACGAAAATAACCTCATCTTCGATGAAGATCCTGCGTTGAATTAATTATTTCCTGTTAAATGTCAAAAAGTAAAAGTAGTGTTTCTGGAATGTTTTGCAGACTCATTTTTTATTGGCCGAATCATTGCCCGGTAATTATGCGCAGTATTGTCATTCCGCTTCGGGATCTTTTAGCACTTGCTTTGGTTGAGCAGAACCCATGGCAGCAGTAAGAGGAAGGCAAGGCGCGTTCCCCATAGATCGCGCCTTGTAGCTGAAGGAGGAAGCGTTACAGCAGCCAGTCCAGCAACACCACGCCGCACAGGCTGATGGCCCAGGCGATAGTGGTGGGCACCGACCACACCATCATCTGTTGGCGTACATCCTTGATGCCCATCATGCGGTTGACCACCCAGAACATGCTGTCGTTGAAGTAGCTGAAGAACAGCGCGCCCAGGGTGGCCGCCTGCGCCGCCGCCAGCATATTGACGCCGGGCAGCAGGCTGACGATCGGTGCTGAGATCGACGCGGCGGTGATCATCGCCACCGTGCCGGAACCCTGTATCACCCGTACCAGTGTGGCGATGACGAACGGGATCAGCACCGGCGATATCGGCAGCCCGGCGACCTGCTGCGCCAGCTGCGTGCCGGCGCCGCTCTCGCGCAATACCGCCCCCAGCGCGCCACCGGCGCCGGTGACCAGCAGGATGATGCCGGCGGTCTGCAGGCCTTCCTCCAGCCGCTCCAGCGTGTCGTGCTTGTTGGCGTGCGGCATCAGGGTGTACACCGCCAGCAGCACGCTGATCGCCAGTGCGATCATCGGCGAGCCGAGAAAGGCGAAGCTTTGGCCCCACAGGCTTTCCGCCAGCCAGCCCATGCCCTCGCGCTTGGCCAGCATATTGTTGACCGCGTTGACGAAGATCAGCCCGATCGGCGTCAGGATCGGCAACAGTGATAACGTCAGGCTCGGCAGCGCCTTGCCCTCTTTCTCCGCCAGATACTGCTGATGCGCGGCGCGCAGATCCTGCGGCGCTTCCTCTTCCTGCGGCATAAAGTCTGGGTAGCGCGTGCCTAGCCAGCGCGCATACAGCACGATGCCGATCACACAGGGGATGGCCAGCACCAGCCCGGCCAGCATCATGGCGCCGATATCCACGCCGAAGATGCCCGCCACGCCCAGCGGCCCCGGTGTTGGCGGCACCGCGTGGTGGGTGAGGATCAGCCCGCCCGCCAACGCGACGCCAAGCGTCAGCAGGTTGCGCTTGCCCTTTTTCGCCAGCGCCTTGACCAGCGGATAGAGGATGATGAACGCCGAATCGACAAAGATCGGGATGCTGACGATATAGCCGGTGATGGCCAGCGCCCACTCTTCGCGCTTTTTGCCCAGCCATTTGATAAAGCTGTAGGCGATCTGCTCGGCGGCGCCGGAGACTTCCAGCACCCGGCCCATCATCACCCCCAGCCCGATGACGATGCCGATGCTGCCGAGCGTGGAGCCGAAGCCCTTGGTGATGGCGTCGACGGTTTGCGTGGCGCCCATCCCGCCGGTAATGCCGGCGATGGAGGCGGCGATCAGCATGGCGATCAACGCATGCACGCGGGTGCGCAGCACCAGGAAGATCAGCGCGAACACCGCCACCGCCAGCCCGATGATTGGGGTATACATCGCCATGATCAGCCCCCGCCTTGCGGCATGTCATCGCGGATAAAGGTGCGGATCGCCTGCTCGAAGCTTTCATCGGCAATAAAGCCCAACTGTTGCGCCCGCCCGGTGTCGAACTTGCCTGGCCAACCTGCAACGATGCGGTTGATGGCGGCGTCCGGCTCGAAGCGCACCCGTGCGGCGACGGCGTCACCGGCCACCGTGCGCAGTGCTTCGAGCATCTCCCGCACGCGCACGCTGATGCCGGGCAGGTTGAGCGTGCGCAGCGTGCCGAACGCCGAAGCGGGCAGCGTGGCGGCGCGGATGAAGTTGCGCACCACCGCGGCTGGGCTGGAGAGCCACAGCGCCAGCTCGGCGTCTACCGGGCACACCGCCTGCTCACCGTGCAGCGGCTCGCGGATGATGCCGCTGGCGAACGACGAGGCCGCCTTGTTCGGCTTGCCCGGCCGCACGCTGATGGTGGGCAGGCGCAGCACGCGGCCATCGACGAAGCCTTTGCGCGCATAGTCGTTGATCAGCAGCTCGCACATCGCCTTCTGCGTGCCGTAGGAGGATTGTGGGGTGACCGCGCAGCGATCGTCGATCACCGGCGGCAGCTCGCCGCCGAACACCGCCAGCGAACTGGTGAAGATAAACTTCATGCCCGGCGCCCGGCGGCGCGCCGCTTCCAGCAATTGGCGGGTGGCGTCGAAATTGACTTGCATGCCGAGATCGAAATCGCTCTCCGCGTGGCTGCTGACGATGGCCGCCAGGTGGAACAGCACGCCGCAGTCGGCGTCGATCAGCCGCTCCGCCGCGCCGGGCTGCGACAGATCGAGCGCCAGACACTGCAGGCGCGCATCCGGCAGCGGGGCGGGCGGAGGGGTGATGTCCGCCAGGATCAGCCTGTCGAAGGCCAGCGGACAACTGCCGTGTAGCAGCGCTTTCGCCAGCCGCTGGCCGAGAAAACCGGCGCCGCCGGTGATGACGATGTTCATATGGTGCTCCTTTCCCTAGCGTTGTTGTTATCAGAGTTGGACGTTGTGCAGTTGCAGACCGCGCTCGCGCAGCAACTGCTGCGCTTCCGGCGGCAGCGCGGCGTCGCAGATGATGTCGCTCAGCGCCTCCAGCGGGCAGACGCGGAACATGCCGTATTTGCCGTACTTGCTGCTGTCGGAGACCAGCACCCGGCGGCGAGCGACCTCCAGCAGCGCCTGCTTGACCAGCACCTTCTCCTCGTGCGGCGTGGAGAGGCCGTGCTCCAGATCCCACGAGCTGGTGCTGATGAAAGCCACGTCGATATTCAGGCTGCGCAACAGTATGGCGGCGCTGTTGCCGACGCAGGAGTAGTTGCGCTGATCCACCTGGCCGCCGGTGTGGAACAGGCTGAGCTGCGGGCGATTCATCAGATGCTGGATGATGGAAAAATCGTTGGTGACTACCGTCAGATTGAAGCGCTCCGCCAGGCTGCGGGCGATCTCGAAGGTGGTGGTGCCGGCGTCGAGATAGACTACCTGACCGTCTTCCACCAACCCGGCGGCGTATTTGCCGATCTCGCGCTTGTGGCGATGGTGCAGCTGCGCCTTCTCGCAATAGGCCAGCTCCTGGCGCAACGCCTCGCTCAGGCGCACGCCGCCGCTGACGCTGACCACTTTGCCTTGCTCTTCCAGCACGCGGATATCGCGCCGTACTGTCATGTGCGAGACGCTCATCAGCTCCGACAGCGCGCTGATGCTAGCCAGCTGATATTCATGCACATAGCGATAGATGTAATCGCGGCGTTCAGACGGGATCATGTTCGCTCCTGTGGCCCCGGCGGCGGCAGGGGCGCCGCGAAGCTGTTATTTTTTGTTATGGAGGAACATCTTCAATCATCGCGGTTAACAAGTAAGCGACGGTTATCACAAATGCCGGCGTGGGTGTTTGGGGTGGTTTTTAAATTAACTATATGATTAATTTCTTATTATTCTCTATCTGGCAGGTTTCTCTGCGCAACACTATCCTGTGATAATTAATGTGATATGGCACAGGGTTTGTGACGCGGCTGAGCGGCGGGGAGCTGAGAGAGAGTGGGCAAACGTGCGCTGCGGCGCTTTTTTCGACACTTAACTCATTGAACAACGGATAAGTGTTGCACGCGGATCGCTGAAAGGTATAATGCACCCGTTTTCCGCATACTACTTCAGTGCCGAAGTGGCGAAATCGGTAGACGCAGTTGATTCAAAATCAACCGTAGAGATACGTGCCGGTTCGAGTCCGGCCTTCGGCACCATTAAGTACCGCGCGAACAAGAAGCCACCGAAAGGTGGTTTTTTTGTGTTTGGAATCTGCCTGTTGCCACTGCCTGCCTATTTGACTCTGTATTGACGCATTTCCCATTTTAGTAAAACCCAGATCTTCCTGATGCTTTCCTAATTATCATCTGATTGATATTAAAGGATAAAATTTCGTCTTATTGAACTCTTTCGGATCAAGGAGTTCCAGGATGGAGCCAAAACAGGAAGGGATCATGCGGGCGTTAACTCCGGGCTAGGCCAACCTGGCGCGTTCAGTGTTTGGCAGCACTATTTTCTATCAGGGCGTGTTGGTTCACTGCGATAGCTACCTGCCATTTGGGTTACAGAATCAGTACACGGCGATGAGTCAGAATGGGGAGCCGTACTTTCGTAGGGCTTTATATAAAAAGGATTATGCGAGCCAGGATCCTGAAGCTCAGCATCTTTTTATTCATGAGATGGTACACGTTTGGCAGCACCAGAAGGGCTGTGGGTACGTACCCGTGGGCTTCTCAGTTGGGCGGTAAGTTATCAATATCGGCTTGATAAACCTTTGCTGCACCACTACAGCATGGAACTGCAGGCATCGATAATTGCGGACTATTTCATTCTCAAGAGATATGGGGTGAAACTGGTACTATTATTGAAGGTGATAGGAGTCTATGTGTGTTGTTAGGATTAATTAAACTGATTCGTCTATCTTTTTACAACTTCTGCTTTTCTATGAAAAGTTAGCAGCTACTTACGACGGTGCATGCATAGCTGCAATATCGGGATAATTAACTAACTATCTTTTTTACTTTCTTGTTTTTCAAATAACTGATTGCATCATCTAACCATTCTGGCTGTTTTAAACTATCTACAAACCATATTATGAATTTTTCAGAGTATCTATGTCTCTTGTCAATTTCAAAATGCATAGGGGATTTTTTGTTGTTTTGAACTTTGTGTTTACTAATTACAGCTCTGAATGAATATCGAGTGATCGAGAACTCACTTTGCTGATTGTTTATTCTTTCAATGGCTGTCCCTTCATAATAAGGATGGGTGATATCTGGATCTCTGACCTCTCTAATAATAATGGCATTATGACCTTTCTCACCTATGCCTAATGACAAATCACTCTCTTTAGTATTTTTTGTTAGCGTTAACTTATAGTCCACTGGTATTGTGAATTCTACAGAATCATATTCACTTGCATTTTTATTGAATCTTCCCAGAAACTCTTCAGCTACTGCTGCTGTCATACTCCCATAGTTTTCTTTAATAATAGAGATATCACTCTGTGGACCATCAATAACTAAGCTGAGCATTCCAATGCTTTGGCCTGATAACGGTGATGAACCTGTTTCATTTAAATATCGCTGTTGATAGTTCAGTACATTTGCTTGGAATAGTCTTGACAACTCGGGCTGTAATTCAGGGATAAGTAAGTGTATCGCGCTATCTCGTAATTCAACTAGTGTTTCTAGATTCTTCCTGACGGGATCATTCTGTTGTAATCTTTTATTTAGTGCATCACTTATACTAATCGAATGGCCACTAGACTTGAATACAGTATCCAAACTTAGCGCTTTAATTAATTCAGCCTTAAGTAATAATTCCCACGCATTTATTGAAAGAATGCAAAATGCTTCAACACGGTTATCTAAGCTTGGCCTGTTATATACTTCAAGTGAAAGGATGAAAGCATCTAAACTGCGCTTTAATAGTCCTTTATATATCTTCAACTCAGGTGTGACGGTTTTTGCTTTCAAAGATTGAGACATCATTCTTATAAAATCATCATTTGATAATTTTAATAGCCCATCACATCGCCATTCTTTTTCATTGATTGGGTGTAAGTAAACGCCGTTTAACTTTTCATTAATATATTTTCTGATGCTATTTTCATTGTAGCCGGTAGAGTTAACAAGATCTTTTATAGAGAACTTATGATTGTTTTTTTCATGTAACCTAAGTGAGTCCAAGAGTTTCAACTGTTTTGTTGAACGATTCATCAGATGTTATCCTCGCAAGCCTAAATTATTAGAGATGGGAGGTGATGTGCCCTCCCTTTATATTTATTAGCTGGTCCAATTATTCGAAACAACCTCGGCTTGTTTCAAAATAAGCTCAACTGCGCCTGCGGTTTTATCCGGAGGGTATTTATATTTACGCAGTGTTTGTCTTACCAAAATACGCAGTCTGGCACGCACACTTTCTCGTACTTGCCAGTCTACCGTAGTGGACTGTCGCAGTTTCAAGGTAACTTCAATTGCCAGTTTTTTGAGCGTTTCGTCACCTAGTTCACGCACAGCACTTTCGTTTTCTGCTAATGCATCGTAGAACGCGATCTCATCCGGATTGAGACCTAGAGCATCGTCGCGTGCCATGGCTTCTTGGAACTCTTTAGCCATCTGTATAAGCTCTTCAATTACCTGTGCAGTTTCTATTGCGCGGTTATTGTACTTAAGCAATACGGCCCTAAGGCGATCTGAATACTTTTTCTCCTGTACTACGTTATTTTTTGTACGAGCATGAATTCCGTCGTTCAACAACTTCTCTAGCAATTCAACGGCCAGATTACGCTGAGGCATTTCACGCACTTCTTCTAAAAACTCTTCTGAAAGTAAGCCGATATTGGGTTTTCCCAACCCCGCCAGTGCAAACACATCATCCACCCCTGTCGCAATAATAGCGTTATCAAGGATTTTACCGAGCAGCGTGTTTTTCTCTGACTGGCTGAATTTCTTGTCGGTTGTCGTCAGCTTGATAATCGCTACTTTCACCGCTGACAGAAACGCTATCTCTTTTTGCAATGGTTTGGCTTCATCCAGCGTACTGCACAGTGACCAGGCTTTGTTCATTGCCAGTACGACATCAAAAAAGCGTTTTTTACCATCATCGAGGCCCAGCACGTAATCTGCAGCTTTGAGTAAAAACCGTTGGGGTACTTCTTCAAAACCAGTGTAATCAAACCCGGCAGCGGTTGGTGTTTTGGCAAACATGCCGTGAATTACATCCAGCTTTTCAAGCAGAATAGCGAAAGCTTCATGAGCATCGATAGTGGTCTGCCCCTTACCTTTTGAATCGGTATAGGTTTTCAAAGCTTGCTTCAGCTCGTTAGCAATCCCGATGTAATCGACCACCAACCCGCCAGGTTTGTCTTTAAAGACACGGTTAACGCGTGCAATGGCCTGCATTAGGTTATGTCCGCGCATTGGCTTGTCGATATACATGGTATGGCAGCAGGGGGCATCAAACCCGGTAAGCCACATATCGCGCACAATTACCAGTTTGAGCGGATCGTTGAGATCTTTAAAGCGTGCTTCAAGGCGTTTTTTGGTCTGCTTATTGTAGATGTGCGGCTGCAGGAATTTATTATCGGAGGCTGAGCCGGTCATGATGATTTTGATTTCACCCTTTTCAACATCATCGCTGTGCCATTCTGGACGTAACGCGACCAATGCGTTATACAGTTTCACGCAGATTTCACGGCTCATGGCAACAATCATCGCTTTGCCATCCATTGTGGCGTTACGGGCCTCAAAATGCTGAACCAGATCGGCAGCCACCTGATTGATACGCGGTTCAGAACCTACAAGTTTTTCCAGGCGGCTCCAGTCACCTTTGGTTTTCTCTTTCTGATCGGTCTCTTCGTCTTCGACCAGCTCATCAACTTGCTCAGAGAGCGTTTCCAGCTCTTCGTGGTTGAGGTCGAGTTTTGCCAGACGCGATTCATAGTAGATAGGCACGGTTGCACCGTCTTCCACTGCATCCTGAATATCGTAGATAGAGACGTAATCGCCGAACACAGCGCGCGTATCTTTATCTTCGGAAGATACAGGTGTTCCGGTAAAGCCCATAAACGATGCATTGGGTAATGCATCGCGCATATGTTTGGCGTAACCGTACTTATAAGCGCCTGTTTCGCGATCCAACGTGGCGTTAAGGCCATATTGACTGCGGTGCGCCTCATCGGAAATGACGACGATATTGCTGCGTAGATTGAGCGCTGGGTGAGTTTTTTCGCCGTCCAGCGGGGCAAATTTTTGTACGGTGGTAAAAATAATTCCGCCTGATTCACGGGCATTGAGCATCTCGCGGAGCTGGTCGCGGTCGTTCGCCTGCAACGGTTCCTGTTTAAGCAAATCTTGCGCCTGGCAGAACGTGGCATAAAGTTGTCCGTCGAGATCGTTACGGTCGGTCACTACCACGATGGTCGGGTTGTTCATTTCTGCCTGTTGCAGCAGCTTCCCGGCGTAGCAGCACATTGAAATACTCTTACCAGAACCTTGAGTATGCCAAACTACGCCCGCTTTTTTACTGCCTGGCGTGATGTTGCTGCGTAGCGGCAAGTGTTTACCGGTAGAGGCCACAATTGTCGCTGCCACCGCCTCACGCACTGCGTGGAATTGGTGGTAAGCAGCAATCTTTTTAATCAGTCTTTTACCATCGCTTTCAAACAGAATGAAATAACGAATGTAGTCGAGCAGCAATTCACGGTTAAAGAATCCTTTAACTACCGTTTCAAGTTGCCACTCAAACAGCGGCTTGTCGTCTTCGTTAGACAGCGTTTTCCACGGAAGAAAACGCTCTTCGTTCGCGGTAAGGGATCCAATGCGGGCGTTATAGCCGTCGCTGACTACCAGCGCTTCGTTGCAGATAAACAAATCGCTGAGTTCGTTTTTATAGGTCTGTAGCTGATTGAATGCTGCCCAGATATCGGCATTGGCATCAATTGGGCTTTTTAGTTCAATCACTGCCACCGGTAACCCGTTGATATAGCAAATGACATCCGGGCGACGCACCTGCTTCGTTCCCTGGATGGCTACCTGATTGACCACCGTAAAACGGTTATGGTTCGGGTGGTAAAAATCCATCAACAGTGCTTTATCGTGGATAACGTTATCGTCCTGCTTGTACTGTACCGGCACGCCGTCGAGCAGCAGGTGATGGAAGGCTTTGTTACTGACGATTAGATCCGGGCTTTGTGCATGGGCGATACGCAATATCACCTCATCCAGCACGGCAACCGGGAGATGCGGATTAATTTTTTGCAGCTGTTCCAGCAATAACGGACGCAAAAACACATCGTGGAACGAAGCACGCAGCGGATTATCACCGTCGGGCGCGATATCCGGGCCATGTAGTACCTCCCAACCCAGTTCAGCAAACCACTGCAGGCTTTGCTGTTCTAAATCGTCTTCACTCAGCATCAGGCTTCCTCTGTCTCGGTTTCTTCCATTTCTTCCGGCGCGTTTGAAATCTCTTTGAGCGCCATATTCAGTGGGGCAATAAAAGGAGCGAGCGCTTTTTCAAACTCCGTCAGGTTTACTAACAGCCAATCGATCATCTCGGGCCAGTTAGCTTCATCAAGGCTGATGGCCGGGCAGGCATAGGAAATTCGACAGGATTTCTTACCTGGCAGAGGCTCCCACTTAAGCGCATGACCAAACGCGTTTTCAATTGCCTCTTTGCGCTCATGCAGCCAGTTAAAAGCAAAGGTATTACTTTCTGCGGAGGCTTTGGCAATCCACAGCTCAACCCGAATCTCTTTTTTACTGAAAATCAGGTTATACGACACGGCGCTAATGCCAGAACCTGCACTAAGCCAGTGGTCAGTGGACGGGCTGATATTGTTATACAACGTGCAAGAGCTAGTTTTTAGACGCTCTAGTGCCTTGGTCCAAAAAGATTTACGGGTCATCAGAGTTGTTTTAACACCACTACTGGTGGACAGCTCTTCAGCTTCTTTCTGGGCCATGCCGATCATGAAGGATTCCGCTTCCGGCGTAGGGATAACCTGCCGAATATCAACGAATATATCGTCGTTGAATTTATAGGGTTTAACCTTAAAGCACTGAACCCGCAGGCCAAATTGCATCAGCCACAGTGCTGTATTGGTGACTTCCTTACGGAAGCTGGCGGCTACCATCATCACCCGCTGGGTACGGCTCTGATTGATTTGTATTTCATCCAGGCTTTCGCATTCCAGAAACTCTGCCATGACTTCCGCCGCTGGACGGGTTTCTTCCTGTTCGTATTTGTCGAGATAACGCTGGAAGATATCGAGAATTTGCTCTTTACGCAGATTGGCGCAGTAACCGGCGTACTTCAGTGCCTGCCAGACAACATCACGCCCGGAATCATCGAGTTTGTTTTCTATAATCACTAGATTGCGCTGTTTATCAATTGCTAGCAGGTCGAGGCGCTCTTTGGTATCGTCAAACCCGGCGAACTCTTTCTGTATAATTAGTAGCTCATCGTCGTTATCGCGAGTCAACGCTTGAGGATTCTGCGCCAGCCACTCTTGTAGATTTCCCCGTTCGGTAAAGCCGAGACTGCTGAAAGAGACTTCCTGTAGGGAGTGCAGGCTGTTAGTTGGCATATCAACTTTATACATTTTCCACCTCACTTACTGCCTGCTCGGTTTCCGGCAGAGTGATTTCGCCAGAGAGGAGCTTTGGGAGGAGGGTGTCACGGAGACTAGTCAGAGTTAAATTTTCTTCACTTTTAGCTCTGACGACTGCATAGATAGAGGCAATTCTCTGTCCAAACACATTATTCACTGCCTCATCTGCAAATATAAAAGGTATGCTGTTCATATTTTTTTGGTTCAACTTCATCTGAACAGCTCCAGTAACATACGCTGCTATGCTTTTCTGCTTAATGAACACCATTAGATGCTCAGTTGTGACACTTCCAGTTCCAGTTAGTACATGGGCATGATTATTAACCCAAGATTTACCCCAAATGTACTGAGTAAATGGAAGTCCATTTTCTTTAATAACAGAGCCATCTTCACCTAGCAAAAGATATATACCGTCAAATATGTATTCATCTACATAATCCATAATTGACGTTGCTCCATAATAAGGAATATCTCCTTTCTTTTTTTCTCGCTGAGGTTTGGATAGTGGTATTCTTTTTTTATCGTGGCAATTTGATACTTTACCGAAAGTTTTTAGCTCCCACCCTTCCGGAATCTCCCCCAACTCACTATTCTGCATCGCAG
This sequence comes from Serratia marcescens, assembly GCF_001902635.1. GTDB lineage: Bacteria > Pseudomonadota > Gammaproteobacteria > Enterobacterales > Enterobacteriaceae > Serratia > Serratia marcescens_F. The sequence continues at coordinate 190,797 of NZ_MJAO01000006.1, forward strand.
ACGGAAACAGTTCTGCTGTGGCTTTTAACTCAGCATATTGTTCAGGGGGTTCACGTTCAAAAACCGCCAGCGTATCAGCATCTTTCCCGGAAATAGCCATCATGGCGGCAAGCGTCGCATCTTCCTGCGAACCACCCACTTCCAGCACTGCGATTTTAGCTTTTACCGGTTCAAAATCGACAAACCAGCTTTTGAACAGGGCTTGCGCCATTTGTTCGAGGGTTTGGTTGATTTGAGTATTAATATTAATTTTTTTACTGATGCTTAACGCAATTGATTCAATCACAGACTTAAGGTGCTTCGGGGGTAAAACAATTGGAATCTCTCGGACATCTCTTAGGTTGATTGTTTTTTGAACAGTAGTGTTCGCTCTTGCATCAAGATATTCGGAAACTTCTTTAGTTTGTAAGCATATATTTACCCATTCTGCACCAATGTCGTCATCAATACGCATTACTGCAATCGCACGGGGCACATTCCAACCGGATAATTCTTGGGGGGCGACCATACTCTGTCCGGTACTTCCTACTAAAGTAAGTAGCACTTCTCCCCCACTCAGTCTCGTTCGATTAAATTTTTCTTCAATTTCCTTTGAAATGCATAACACATTATTCAAACTGAAATCATTTGAAGTGATATTGTTTACTCGAACAATTGGGATACCGTCAGGTTCGTGCTTACCTGGTTGAACAACACCATATGAGATAACCCTGTCCTTAGTACATTCAATTAACGGTTTTACCGCCCATCCTATGTTTAATTTGGATTCAAAACTCATAACCCAGCCCCCCAAGATTCGCCTTAATCTGCGCTTCCAGTTTTGCACTCTCTTCAATCTGCGTTTTAAGCTGTGCCGTCAGCCGTGTCATCTTCTCGGCAAATGACTCATCGTCTTCTTCCTGCTCGATAGCACCGACATAGCGGCCAGGGGTTAGCACAAAGTCGTTTTTCTGGATATCTTCAAGAGTTGCAGAGAAGCAGAATCCTGCCTCGTTTTCGTAATCCTTATCTGCCTGCCAGCCGTGGAAGGTGTCGGCAATTTTGGCGATATCTTCGCGGGTGAAATCACGCAGTACGCGGTCTTTCATATAGCCGATCTGACGAGCGTCGATAAACAATACTTCACCTTTACGGTGCGCTTTACCATTGCCGCCGGATTTATCTTTGGTTAAAAACCAGATACAGGCTGGGATTTGGGTGTTAGTAAACAGCTGCCCCGGCAGCGCCACCATACACTCCACCAGATCGGCTTCGATCAGGTTACGACGGATTTCGCCTTCGTTGTTGGTGTTAGAACTCATTGAACCGTTGGCCAGCAGCAGCGCCATCGAGCCTTTCGGCGCAAGGTGGTGGATCATGTGCTGCATCCAGGCGAAGTTAGCGTTGCCCTGCGGCGGTGTGCCGTACTTCCAGCGCACGTCGTTTTCCAGCTTAGCGTTCCACCATTCCTTCATATTGAACGGTGGGTTAGCCATCACAAAGTCGGCGCGCAAATCCGGGTGTTGGTCATCCAGCAGGGTGTCGGCGTTTTTCGTACCGAAGTTAAAGTCGATGCCACGGATCGCCATGTTCATCGCCGCCAGTTTCCAGGTGGTCGGGTTAGACTCCTGGCCGTAGACGGAGATATTGCGCTTCTGTTCAGCAGCATTGTAATTCTTCTCACCCGCGTGTTCTTCAATAAAACGATCGCTAGAGACGAAGAACCCGCCAGAACCCATTGCCGGGTCATACACGCGCCCGTTATACGGCTGCAGCATTTCGACAATCAGCGTAACGATACTTTTTGGTGTGTAGTACTGGCCGCCTTGTTTGCCTTCCGCCAGTGCAAACTGGCCGAGGAAATATTCGTAAACGTGTCCAAGAATATCTTTGCTTTTTAAGCTGAGCTTCTCGCCGTTATATTCCGGGTTGCTGAAGTTCGCGTCGGAGAAGGTGTTGATGAGGCCAGTCAAAACCGCATTGCCCAGTTGGAATTGGCTGATGCGGTTCAAAATACCTTTCAGTTTTGGGTTGGTTTTTTCAATTTCATCCAGCGCATTGTCGATAAGCCAAGAGACCGATCGCAGTTTAATTTCTTGGCCTGTGGTCTTATCGACCCACAATACCGTCCCGGTCGGCAGCATGGCTTTGTTTTTCAGCGTTTCCCAGCGTGCGGCTTTGGGTACCCAGAAGACGTTTTTCTCGGTGTAGTAATCTTCGATCTCTAGTTCTTCCTGGATCGCTTGAGCGTACTCTTCATCAGAATCGTAATCGTCGCGTGACATGGCATAGATGTTGTCCGGGTTACCAACATCGCGGAACAAAGTGATCAGCTCCTGCTGGCGCGCCTCGAAGGCATCGGAAACATATTTTAGAAAGATCAGCCCCAGGACTACATGCTTGTAGTTGGCGGCATCCATATTGGCACGCAGCTTGTCGGCGGCCTTCCAAAATTTGTTATCCAGCTCGTTTAAGAAAAGCTGCTCGTTGTTATTCATGAAAATCCTCAAGAAACGCTAAATCTGAACTAGTCATTTGGAATGTGTATCGCAAAATGATACCCGCAAGCAGAGCAATCTTAAACGACATAAGCCAACTAAAGGGACAAAATACGGCATGGCCACACATCGGCCAGGAGATATGTGCTCGATCTCTAAGAAATTACCGATTTTGCAAGGGGATCACTGGTCGAAGTAGTCGCTATCGAGTTTAGGAACCTTCAGCAACGTTGAACTAACACCCACCTCATTGTCCATCATCAGATGCACCAGTCGGTTACCGTCGATAAGTACCATGCCTTCTACCGATTGCGCATAGGCAACGGCATGCTTAGTAAAGCCAGAGGTCGTGATGAATACCCCTCGTTTGGCCTTTTGCCCCACAAGTGCACCGTAGAAGGCATGCAACTCAGGGCGGCCTACGGTGTTTTGCCAGCGTTTGGCTTGCACATACACTTTTTCTAAGCCGAGCTTGTCTAAAGAAATTACGCCATCAATCCCCGCATCACCGCTGCCTCCGACTCGCTTTAAATCATCGCGGTGGCCGCCGTAGCCCAAACGGTGCAGCACATCCAGCACGATGACCTCGAAGCGGCCTGGGGATACTTGGCTCAGGTTCTCTAGCAGTTCTGTCGCAACCGCATCGCGGATCTCTTTGATTGATTGTTCCAGGCGATCGTCTGGGCTGTTTGTTAACATCGCTTCGGTGAGAAGGGGTTTTGTAACCGGGTCCAAATCCACTGCATCACTATTTTGTTGAAGTTTGACGGTGGTATAAGCCAAAGCGAGATGCTCGACTTCTGCTGCAGTGAGCGGGTTTGGATGCTGCTTTAACCAGTCGATGCCTTTGGCGGTTAAGCACCATTTGCCTCTGGATAAGCTGTGCGAGAGCCCTGCACGTTTCAAACGGTCGTGGGCCCAGCCGGTACGGTTCTTGTAAACCAATTGGCCGCTGGCGATGGTCTCTGCTCGTTGTTCTTCGTTTAGGTTAAGTATGTCTGCTGCTGCATCTTGCACATCCCGAGCAAGTGCGCCTTCGGGCTTAGTTGCCAAAAAGCGAAGCACTGGCTCGATGAATTGGTCGTAGGTTGGTACTGACATGCTGAGGTTCCCTGTTATTCTTTATTATTCCTATGATACTGCACAAACCTGGTTTTGAAGTTGACAGGTAGCACGCTGTTGCAGGCAACTTTTAACCGATAGCTGCCTCTTTCAACTCCAACTTCACCATCAGCTTCTTGTTCACCTCTTTACCATCCACCCCACTATGAATCCGGCGATGGCAAGTTGGGCAGATGGCGCCCACCCACTGCGGGTGATCGGGGCCTTCGTCGGCTAGGCGCTTGGTGTGGTGGGGTTCAAGGTAGGGATCTCCGTTCTTTTTCTTGAACGGTGCCGGCTGGTCGCAGGCTTCGCAGATACCATTGGCGCGCTTGAGCACGTATTTTTTTACGTCTTCGCTGCGTTTGAACCAGGATTTTTTGCTGTCACTCTGTTGGCGCTGGCCAGATTGCTGGGAGGACTGCAGTGCCTTCTTGCGTAACTGCTCGAGCGTCTCTGTCTGCGTATCAGCTTCATCGGCGTCTGCATCTTCTTCAACCGCGTGCAGTGACGAGACTTTGAACAGGTTAAAGGTAATGCCTTGGCGCATGTTATTTTCGAAGTCTAAACACTGAATGTGATCCCAAGAGTCGCACTCAAACATGCCAAGATAGCGGACGCCTTTTTCTTTCTTGTTGTCTTCGAATAGGAAGATATCTTTGCCGTCTTTCTTATGGTCACGGATGGATTTATTGCCTCGAATAAATTCCATAGGGCCTTTTTGGCCTTCTCCTGTATAAGAGAAGCTGCCTTCGGCTGTCCATCCATCTTTATAGCCGTAGGTTTCGCCGCTTTCTCCGGTGAAGATAAAGATTACCGGGAATTCCCGCGGGGTCCAGATACCGCCTTGCAGCTGTCCGCCGTAGAGCTCGATAAGCGCTTTGCGTGTGTACAGTTTGCCTTCGGTTAAATAGTCAAAAGGATGTGGCGTTTCGACGATCTCAAAACCGAGATCTTTGAGAAATTGGATGGCTTTTTCCGTGCCGTTATCGGCGTTGATTCCCTTTAACGGATAGCCATGCTGCTCACTGTATGCTCTGGCGACGATGCCTCGGATATCGTACTTCTCGCCATTATAAAGAATGGTGTATTTTTTAAATCGCTTTATTTTATGTTGTTTTAAGAATGTATCTCGGCCAATTTTTTTATATTCTTCGATGGCTTTTAAAACGGATTCTTTTGAAGATAACGCCTCTATTGCAGTTGCCAAAACCACTCCCTCACATTGCCGAGCTGATTCTGGGCAATGTGACTGCTGACGAGAGCAGTATGCATCAATACCCAGCAGTTAACTCATCGATTTACCGAATGCGTTAACTATGCCAGGTGAGGGAGTGAATGCCTACCTTGATGAATGTTTTTGTTGTGATATGTCAGTCATATCTATCGGAAAAACGCGGTTGGCAAGGGCGATAGCCGTAGCGTTGAGTGTGCCCTACAGCCGAGAGAAATACAGCTGCTGATGGTTGCACTTCCTCCACCCCGTTAGCACCCTACATAAAGGAGCCCACCCACAGGCTCCCATATCCAAACCCCGCTTACCCCAACCCCCCAATCCTTCTCCGAATCTCCTCCTCCGGAAGATCCACGCCGATAAACACCAGCGTGCTCTTGCGCTCTTCCTCCGGCAGCCACTCCCGATCCCAGTCGGCGTTATACAGCCGCTGCACGCCCTGGAACAGCAGGCGGCGCGGCTCGTCTTCGATAGACAGAATGCCTTTGTAGCGCAGCAGGTTGTCGGCGTATTCCAGCAGCAGGCCTTCCATCACTTCGGAGATTTGCATCAGCGGCAGCGGGCGCTCCAGCGTCACCACGATCGAGCGGATGTCGCTCTGCTGCTGCGGGATGCGGCGGAACAGCGGGGTGGGCGGCGTCAGGTTGAGCTTGTCGTTCAGCGTAAAGCCTTCGATGTCGAACAGCACGCTCAGATCGATATCGCCGTGCGTCACCTTGTAGACCGGCGCGCGGGCGTTCATCCGCTGCAGCCGCTGGATCAGCGCCTCGCAGTCCGGCGCCACGTCGGTTTTGGTCAGCAGGAGGCGGTCGGCGTAGCCCACCTGCGCCTGGGCGATGCTGAACTGGCTCAGTTGCTGCTCGGCGTGCGCCGCGTCCACCAGGGTGATGATGCCGTCCAGCAGGAAGCGCTCGCACAGGATCTCGTGCGAGAAAAAGGTCTGGGTAATCGGGCCGGGATCGGCCATGCCGGTGCATTCGATGATCAGCCGATCGAACGCCAGCTGGCCGCTGTCGGCGCCGTCCAGCAGATCCAGCAGCGCGTCCGCCAGTTCGTTGGATTTGCTGCAGCAGATGCAGCCGTTGCTCAACGTGGTGATGCGGCTGGCGCGATCGCCGATCAGCGCGTCGTCGATCGGCACTTCGCCGAATTCGTTCTCGATGACCGCGATTTTATAGCCGTGTTCGGCGTTCAGGATGTGGCGCAGCAGGGTGGTTTTACCGGCGCCCAAAAAGCCGGTCAGGATGGTGACTGCGATGGGTTTCATACGGATCCTTGTGACTGCGGGTTAACAGCAGCGCATGCCGCCTTTGCCGTCGCCGCCGTAGCGCGCTTGCTGGCGCTCGCGGAAAAATTCTTTATAGGTCATCACCGGCTTGTCCGGGTGGTTGTCTTTCATGTGCTGGACGTAGGTATCGTAGTCAGGCACGCCCACCAACATGCGCGCCGCCTGCCCGAGGTACTTTCCCGCCTGGCCGAGATTTCCGAACATAGCCTGTCCTTATTGAAGAGAATACCCTGCATGATAGATCTCATTATACCCAATAGATTTCAAGTTGCAGGTAGGCGGCAACTGAACGATTCCCCGGGAGCTTGGTCCGCCAAGTGACCGGGGTGAGCGAAGGTAGCCAACACCCCTGCCACTTGAAAGATGAAGGGTATATGCAGGGTATCCGTTAAATCACATCAATGCTGGGTCGAAACTTTGACCTCCCCCTCAGTTACGCCGTCGGCGGGCGCGGCCTGCGGCACCGGCACGTAAGGCGTTTCCTGGTCGGTGCGTTTCGGGTTCTTGTGCGCCGTCATCGCGGTTTTCACCCCGTAGAAGATGATGCTGTACACCACCAGCAGGAACAGAATGCTCAGCCCGGCGTTGGTGTAGTTGTTCACCACGATGTGGTTCATGTTGGCGATCTGCTGGGCGCTCAGCTCGGCGCCGCCTTCGGCGATCTTGCGCTTGTACTCGCCGGCCAGGAAGAAGAAGCCTTCCAGCTGTGGGTTGTCGCTGAACAGCTTCAGGCCCAGCGCGTAGGTGGTGCAGATCAGCAGCCACACCGCCGGCAGCACGGTCACCCAGATGTATTGGGTGCGCTTCATCTTAATCAGTACCACGGTGCCCAGCACCAGCGCCACGGCGGCCAGCATCTGGTTGGAGATGCCGAACAGCGGCCACAGGCTCTTCACGCCGCCGAGCGGATCCACCACGCCCTGATACAGCAGGTAGCCCCACAGCCCGACGCAGCCGGCGGTGCCGATGATGCCGGCCACCAGCGAGTCGGTTTTTTTCAGGAACGGCACGAAGTTGCCCAGCAGATCCTGCAGCATAAAGCGGCCGGAGCGGGTGCCGGCGTCCAGCGCGGTCAGGATGAACAGCGCCTCGAACAGAATGCCGAAGTGGTACCAGAAGCCCATGTTGGCGCCCGGGATGATCTGATGGAACACGTGGGCGATGCCTACCGCCAGCGTTGGCGCACCGCCGGCGCGGTTCAGCACCGAAGGTTCGCCGATGTCGGCGGCGGTCTGCAGGATCTGTTCCGGGCTGATGACGAAGCCCCAGGAGCTGACCGCCGCCGCCGCGTGCACGGTGACGTCCTTCAGCGAAGCCATGATCATCGGCGCGTCTTCGGTGCCCAGGCGGTGCAGATCCGGCATGGTGATGCCCAGCGCCGCCGGCGGGGTGTTCATGGCGAAGTACAGGCCAGGCTCGATGATGGAAGCCGCCACCAGCGCCATGATGGCGACGAAGGACTCCATCAGCATCGCGCCGTAACCGATAAAGCGTGCATCGGTCTCATTGGCCAACAGCTTCGGCGTGGTGCCGGAGGCGATCAGCGCATGGAAGCCGGAGACCGCGCCGCAGGCGATGGTAATGAACAGGAACGGGAACAGGGTGCCTTTCCACACCGGGCCGGTGCCGTCGACGAACTGGGTAACCGCCGGCATTTTCAGCTCGGGGTTGAGGATCACGATGCCGATCGCCAGCCCGACGATCACGCCGATTTTCAGGAAGGTGGCCAGATAGTCGCGCGGCGCCAGGATCAGCCACACCGGCAGCAGGGCGGAGACAAAGGCGTAGCCGATCAGCGTGAAGGTGATGGTGGTGTCTTTAAAGGTCAGCGCCGGGCCCCAGTACGGGTCGTGCGCCACCACGCCGCCGAACCAGATGGCGGCCACCAGCAGCACGATGCCGATGACTGACACTTCACCCACGCGGCCGGGGCGCAGATAGCGCATGTAGATGCCCATAAACAGCGCGATCGGCACGGTGGAGCAGACGGTGAATACCCCCCACGGGCTCTCCGCCAGCGCTTTCACCACGATCAGCGCCAGCACCGCCAGGATGATGATCATGATCAGGAAGCAGCCGAACAGCGCGATGGTGCCCGGTACCGGCCCCATCTCTTTCTTGATGATCTCACCGAGCGAGGCGCCGTTGCGGCGCGAGGAGATGAACAGCACCATAAAGTCCTGCACCGCTCCCGCCAGCACCACGCCGCCCAGCAGCCACAGCGTGCCGGGCAGGTAACCGACCTGCGCGGCCAGCACCGGCCCCACCAGCGGCCCGGCGCCGGCGATGGCGGCGAAGTGGTGGCCGAACAGCACGTTCTTGTTGGTCGGCACGTAGTTCAGGCCGTCGTTGTTGACCACCGCCGGGGTGGCGCGGCCGGCGTCCAGCTTCATCACCTTGGTAGCGATGTACAGGCTGTAGTAGCGGTAGGCCACCAGATACACCGCCACCGAAGCGACGACGATCCACAGCGCGCTGATGTGTTCGCCGCGGCGCAGCGCCACCACGCCGAGGCAGGCTGCGCCGAGTATCCCCAGCAGCATCCACGGAATGTGCTTTAAAATCCCCTCTCGTTTCATGAGGTATCCTTAATTCCAGTCTGCAAAATATGAATGAACTCATCCGCTTGTAAGAGATGTCAGAGTGGCGCGGCGAGCCGTAGCGTCTTTCCCGAGGTAAGGCGGGTTTAGGAACAGCTCATCATCGCCGGGGGTAAGGGGGGAAGACAGGCGTATTTCGGTCAGCGGTTGGATTCGCCGGGTGAACGGTTGGATTGGCGGGGTAAGCGGTTGGCGGCCTGGGTAATGCCTTTGGCCGCCGGTGGCCTGAGATCAGTAAACCTGCCTGCCGTTGATGCCGGCGGGGAAAATGCCGGTGGCGAAAATATGCCCGTTGGCCTGGATCTGGTCGTCGGGCAGCATCTCCAGCGGGAACTCGCCTGCCAGGCAGTTGAGGAAGGCGTTGCGATCGTCCGCCGAGGTAAAACCGATCAGATCGTAGAACAGCAGCGAAGCGATCAGTTGGCGATGTTCCGGGATGCGCCGCAGCAGCGCCGCCGACGGGAACGGCAGGTGGAAAAAGAACGCGCAGGGGTTCAGCAATCCCTGCTCCTTCAGCGCCTCGGCGCAGGGCAGCAGTTGGTAGTCGTCGATGCAGACGATGTCGCCGGGGCACAGGTGCTCGCAGGCGATATCGGCGAAATGGCGGTTCAGCTGCCGGTAGGCGCGGTAGTTTTCCGGCGTGAAGTGCGCCTTCTCCGGCTGGTTGTGGAACACCGGCCACAGGCCGTCGTGGTAGTAGCCCTGATAGTGGCGGCGAAACTCCTCGATCGACAACGGGAAGGTCACCTGATCGTAACCGGCGCGTTGGCGGCAGTGGATCGGGCGCTGCGCGAAATTCTGCACGTCGCCGTTCCAGCCGAGCCACAGCCCCGGTTCGGCATCGGCCGCCAGCGTCTGGCCGGCGCAGGCCAGATCCTTACCGTCACACTGCTTGTTTGAAATCAACACCAAACGAGACATTGGGGTCTCCTTATCAGTGAAGGGCGCGCAGGGCGTGCACCGCACCGTCGGCGCGCCAGGGCGCTTGCAGCGCGGGCAGCGTGACGCGCAGGCCGCGCAATGCCGGATGCGCCAGGCAGCAGCGCGTCAGCCAGCTTCCCAGCCCGACGCCGCGGTATTCGGCGCTGACGAACAGTTCGCTCACCGAGGCGAAGGTGGCGTAATCGGTCACCATGCGGGCGAAGCCGAGCTGGTGGCGTTTGCGGTACAGGCCGAAGCACAGGCCGTGGTGCACCAGGCGCTCCGCCGCCGCCCGATCCGGCAAGCTGAGGAAACGCTGGATCACATCGAGATCCAGCAACTGCCGATCGGTGCTGATGTGAAAAACGCCTTTGCGCCAGCAGAGCAGCGGCTGCGCAGGTGCCAATTGCGATTGCATGTTCATGATTATCCTTCCGTTAGCCAATCAGAGGTCGGTTACAGCATCCAGCCGAGTTCGGCGGCGGTGACCTGTTCTTCGAAACGGTGCAGTTCGGCGCTTTTGCAGGTGTGCCACAGGGTGCAGAACGCCGGGCCGAGCAGCTCGCGCAGCGGATCGCTGTGGCGGAACAGCGCCAGCGCCTCCTGCTGGCCGAGCGGCAAGGGCGCGGCGTTGTCGCTCTCGCAGCCGTTGGCGGCCGGTGGCAGCGGCAGCGGGTGTTCCAGCCCGTGCAGCAGGCCGCCGAGCATCACCGCCAGCGCCAGATAAGGGTTGGCGTCGGCCCCGGCCAGGCGATATTCGATGCGCTGGTTGGCGCTGTCGGCACAGGGCAGGCGCAGCGCCACTGTGCGGTTGTTGTGGCCCCAGGAAGCGCGCAGCGGCACGTGCATGCCGGGGCGGAAGCGGCGAAACGCGTTGATGTTGGGCGCCAGGATCGCCATCGACGCCGGCATCAGCGCCAGCATGCCGGCCATCGCCTGCTGCATGTTGTCGCTCAGTTCGCCCGGCGCGCCGGTCAGCAGGTTCTCGCCGTGCTCGTTCTGCAGGCTGATGTGAAAGTGCAGCCCGCTGCCGGCGGCGTGGGCGCAGGGCTTGGCCATAAAGCAGGCGTGTTGGTGGTGTTGCTCGGCTATCTGCCGCGTCAGGCGTTTCAGCGCCATGATCTGGTCGCAGGCTTCCAGCACGCGCCGGCTGTGATGCAGGTTCAGCTCGTACTGGCCGGAGGCGGCTTCGGCCACCACGCCGGTCAGCGGCAGGCCTTGCAGCCGGGCGTGCCGTTCGATATCGCTCAGCAGCGCATGGTGGCGCTCCGGCGCATCCACCGCGAAGCTTTGCGTCGGGCAGGTTTCCGCGTCGGCGGGGCGCTGCGGATCTTGCAGGTAGAACTCCAGCTCGGCCGCCACCACCGGGAAGCAGTTGCGATCGTGCAGGCGCTTCAGTACCCGTTGCAGCACCACGCGCGGTTCCAGCTCGCAGGCGTCGCCGTCGGCGTTTTGCATCGTCAGCAGCAGCTGGGCGTGGCGTTCGGGATCGCGTGCGCAGGGCCGCAGGGTGCCGGATACCGGCAGGCACAGCCGGTCCGGCTCGCCCGCCCGCTGCCCCAGCCCGCTCTCTTCAATTACCCGGCCGTGCAGATCCAGGGCATAGATCGACAGCGGGAAGTAGCAGCCTTTTTCCAGCCCAAAGGCTTCAGCGATCGGCAGCCGTTTGCCGCGCAGCTGGCCGTTCAGATCGTGCAGATAAATATCCAGCTGTTCGGTTTCTGGGTAGCGCTGCAGGTAGTGCTCCAGCTCTTTGCGGAAGGTGCGCGTCGTCGAAGCGGGCAGCTCCGCCAGCAGAGGATTGAAGCCGATGATATTAGAATGCATGGCGCGCTCCAGAACGAAGACCGGTCACGGCCAGAGGCAGGGATAAACGCATGAGACGACTCTCTTGTGGGGCCATAATGGCGATGTGAAAAGGGTATCTGCGGCGGCAAAAACTGTCTGTAAAAACGCCGTAACGTTAACGGGGCGCGGAATAAAAATGCCGTAAAGAGCGCGGTGGCGTTGGTGGGGGGAATAAAACGTCCGCATCCCCTATCGAAGCCGCAAGGCAATCACCACTGCTGGCCTCCCGCACCCCGGAGAGCCGCCGGCGCATCGAGGAAATGGCCGAAGAGATGCTGTTTGAAGCGCACCTGCACCAGTTGCGGGAAGCGCTGAATATTTCCCAACAGGAATTGGCGAAAACGCTGGGTATTTTTCAGCCTTCGGTCGCGGCCATCGAAGGGCGCGGCAATGAGCTGAAGATTTCGACCCTGAAACGCTACGTGGAAGCGATGGGCGGCACGCTGCGCCTGGACGTTGAGCTGCCGGGCGGCAAGCACGTCGGGTTTACGGTTTAAGCGCAGGCTGTGCGCCACTCTCCGCCATCTCCCTTTCGATCACCGTCGCCAGCGCCTGCGCGGCGGAAGAGAGCTGATGCTGGGCCAGGCGGATCAGGCCCACGCGCCGTTCGATGATCGGGCCGATCAGCGGCACGCAGACCGCCCCCAGCTCATCCATCTGTTTCTCGCACAGCGCCGGCACCGCGCTGGCGCCGAGCCCGTTGGCCACCATACGCCCGACCGTCACCAGCTGGTGGCTTTCAAACGCCACCTCCAGCATTCGGCCGCTGCGGGCCAGTTCCTGTTCCAGCAGCAGCCGCACCGCCGAAGGCCGCTGCAGGGTGATGAAATCCAGCGCCAGCAACTCCTTCCAGCTCACCTGCGCCTTGCGCGCCAGCGCCGAATCCTTGGGCACCACCGCCATAAAGCGATCGCGGCACAGCGGGGTGAAGTGCAGGGTGTCGCTCGGCTCCGGCTCGAAGGCGATGCCCATCTCCACCCGGCCTTCGCGGATCATTTCAAACACCTGCTCGTTGATGACGTCGTGCACCGCCACGTTGATACCGGCGTAGCGACCGCGAAACGCCTTGAGAATCGGCGGCAGCGGGTTGCCGGCGAACGACGGCATGGCGGCGATCGCCACCTTACCCATCTGCAGGGTGAAGCGCTGGCGCATCGCCTCTTCCGCGTTGTCCCAATCCGCCAGCAGCTGGCGCGCCATCGGGAAGAAGGTTTCGCCCTCCGGCGTCAGCGTCACCCGGCGGGTGGTGCGCAGCAGCAGCGGCCCGCCCAGCGCGTCTTCCAACCCACGGATCGCCAGGCTGAGCGCCGGCTGAGAAATATTCAGCCGCTCGCTGGCCTGGGCGAAGTTCAGAGTGTGAGCTACCGCTAAAAACGCGCGTAACTGTTTGATGCTCATTTTCATTTTGGCTGGCGTTAACTCTTTGTTAATTGACGGTTAACGATTGATTAATAAAAATTCTAAATGAATGTGGCATAAAAACAAAATTAACAAATCATTTTTGTGACCTGAAGATGCCCTCACGCAAGCCAGGGCATTTCGCCCTGCGCCGCAATATGCAGGGGCAACGATATGGCAGGGCTCGACAAACGCGTCGGCAGCTACCAGGAAGCGCTGGCAGGCCTGACGGACAACATGACGGTGCTGGCGGGCGGCTTCGGCCTGTGCGGCATCCCGGAAAACCTGATCGAAGAGATCCGCCGGCGCGGCGTGCGCGGGTTGACGGTGGTCTCCAACAACTGCGGCGTCGACGGGTTTGGCCTCGGGCGGCTGCTGGAGACCCATCAGATCCGCAAGGTGGTGGGATCTTACGTCGGCGAAAACGCGCTGTTCGAGCAGCAGGCGCTCAGCGGCGAGCTGGAGGTGGATCTCACGCCACAGGGCACATTGGCGGAGAAGATCCGCGCCGGCGGCGCCGGTATCCCGGCGTTCTTCACCGCCACCGGTTACGGCACGCCGATCGCCGAAGGCAAAGAGGTGCGCGAGTTCAACGGCCGCCCTTACATCATGGAAACCGCCATCACCGGCGATTTCGCCATCATCAAAGGCTGGAAGGCCGACCACTTCGGCAACGTCATCTACCGCCATACCGCACAGAATTTCAATCCGCTGATGGCCACCGCCGGGCGCATCACGGTGGTGGAAGTGGAAGAGATCGTCGCGCCGGGCGAGCTGGATCCGGCGGCGATCCACACCCCCGGCATCTACGTCGATCGGCTGATCCAGGGCACCTTCGAAAAGCGTATCGAACAACGCACCCTGCGGGCATAAGGAGAATACGCATGCTTACCCGTGAACAAATGGCGCAGCGCGTGGCACAAGAGCTGAGGGACGGTTACTACGTCAACCTGGGCATCGGCATCCCGACGCTGGTGGCCAACTACGTGCCGGCGGGCATGGACGTGATGCTGCAGTCGGAAAACGGCCTGCTGGGGATGGGCGAGTTCCCGACCGAGCAGCAGCTGGACGCCGACATGATCAACGCCGGCAAGCAGACGGTTACCGCGCGTATCGGTGCGTCGATCTTCGATTCGGCGCAGTCGTTCGCCATGATCCGCGGCGGCCACGTCGATCTGACCGTGCTGGGGGCGTTTGAAGTGGACGTCGAGGGCAATATCGCCTCGTGGATGATCCCCGGCAAGATGGTCAAGGGCATGGGCGGCGCGATGGATCTGGTGGCAGGGGCGGAGAACATCATCGTGGTGATGACCCACGCCGCGAAGGGCGGCGAGTCCAAGCTGCTGCCGCGCTGCACGCTGCCGCTGACCGGTGCCAACTGCATCCGCAAGGTATTGACCGATCTGGCCTATCTGGAAATTGAAGACGGCGCCTTCGTGCTGCGCGAACGCGCGCCTGGCGTCAGCGTGGCGGAGATTGTCGCTAAAACCGCCGGCCGGCTGATCGTGCCGGATCGCGTGCCGGAAATGCGTTTCTGAGACGGGAGGTGAATGTGCAACAACGTGAAGTGGTGATCGTGGCGGCGACGCGCACGCCGGTCGGCAGTTTTCACGGCGCGCTGGCGCCGTTGACGGCGGTGGAACTGGGCACGGCGGCGGTACAAGGGCTGCTGGCGCAGAGCGGGGTGGCACCGCAGCAGATCGATGAAGTGATCCTCGGCCAGGTGCTGACCGCCGGCTGCGGGCAGAATCCGGCGCGCCAGACCGCGCTGAACGCCGGGCTGCCCTCTACGACGCCGGCGCTGACCATCAACAAGGTGTGCGGTTCCGGTTTGAAGGCGGTGCATCTGGCGGTGCAGGCGATCCGCAGCGGCGATGCCGAGGCGGTGATCGCCGGCGGCCAGGAGAGCATGAGCCAGTCGCCTTACCTGATGGCCGGCGCGCGCGCCGGTCTGCGCCTCGGCCACGCGCAGATGGTGGACAGCGTGATCCACGATGGCCTGTGGGACGCGTTCAACGACTACCACATGGGCATCACCGCCGAGAACCTGGCGGAGAAATACGCCATCAGCCGTGCCGAGCAGGACAGCTTTGCGCTGCGCTCGCAGCAGAAGGCGCGGGCGGCGCAGCAGGCCGGGCGTTTCGCCCAGGAGATCACGCCGGTGACGGTGCCGAAGCCGAAGGGCGAGGCGCTGAGTGTGGCGCACGATGAACAGCCGCGCGACACCAGCCTGGAGGCGCTGGCGCGGCTGCGCCCGGCGTTTCGCAAGGAGGGCTCGGTGACCGCCGGTAACGCCTCGTCGCTCAATGACGGCGCCGCCGTGGTGTTGCTGATGAGCGCGGAAAAAGCCGCCACGCTGCGCTTGCCGGTGCTGGCGCGCATCGCCGGTTACGCCTCGTCGGGCGTCGATCCGGCGATCATGGGCATCGGCCCGGCACCCGCCGCGCGCCGCTGCCTGGAGAAAGCCGGCTGGCGGCTGGAGGAGGTCGATCTGATCGAAGCCAACGAAGCCTTCGCCGCGCAGGCGCTGGCGGTGGGCAAAGAACTGGGCTGGGAGGCGGAGCGGGTCAACGTCAACGGCGGGGCGATCGCACTGGGGCATCCGATCGGCGCGTCCGGCTGCCGCATTTTGGTGTCGCTGCTGTACGAAATGCAGCGCCGCGGGGTGAACAAGGGGCTGGCGATGCTGTGCATCGGCGGCGGGCAGGGCGTGGCGCTGGCGGTAGAGCGCCCGTAAACAACCGAGGAGGGCACGATGCAGTCATCTGACTATGCGGTACTGGGTGCCGGATTGATGGGGGTGGGCATCGCCACCCACTTTATTCGCCACGGCCATGAGGTGTTGCTGTATGACCCGGATCCGCAGCGCCGGGTGGAGGCGCCGGCGGTGGCGAGCGGCATTCTGGCCGAGCTGAGCGACGTCGGGCAGTTTGATAATGGCGAGCGCGACGCGGCGCTGGCGCGGCTGCGCGTAACCGGCGATCTGAACGACGTGGCACGCGCCCGGCTGTTGATCGAGGCGATCCCGGAACGGCTCGAGCTGAAGCATGCGCTGTATGAGCAGTTGGAAGGGCTGATCGCCGACGACGCGGTGATTGCCAGCAACACCAGCGGCCTGCCGCCGGACGAGCTGGCGGCGCGCATGACCCACCCGCAGCGCCTGCTGATCGCCCACTTCTGGCACCCGCCGCACCTGATCCCGCTGGTGGAGATCGTGCCCGGCCGCGCCACCGATCCGCGCCATCTGGCGGCGGTGCAGGCGCTGCTCGGCGAAATGGATCTGGAGGCGGTGCTGCTGGAGCGCGCCGCGCCGGGGTTTGTCGGCAACCGGCTGCAGTTTGCGGTGTTGCGCGAGGCGCTGCACATCGTCCACAGCGGCATCGCCAGCGCCGAGGTGGTGGATCAGGTGATGCGCGCCTCGCTGGGGCGGCGCTACGCCATGGTCGGCCCGCTGGAGGCCGCCGACATGACCGGGCTGCCGACGGTGGCGGACATCGCCCGCCACCTGTTCCCGGAACTGGCGACCGGTGACGAGATGATGGCGCTGGTGGAACAGCGGCTGCAGCGCGGCGATACCGGCCAGCGCAGCGGCCAGGGATTTTATCTTTGGGATGAAGCACGCAGGGAACGCATTCAACGGCGACGGGCGCATCAGCTGCGCTTTGCGCTGAAACCGTAATTTCGCACTCCGTACCTGACAATAACAACAACCACCCCAATGGATTTCAGGTTGCAGCCAGGCAACAACGCTGCGGCACGAAAGATACAGGGGAAAGAGGTGACCGATGAGCGTTTTGATTGCCCTGGCAGCACTGGGATTACTGATGCTGGCCGCCTACCGCGGCTACAGCGTGATTTTGTTCGCCCCGATCGCCGCGCTGGGCGCGGTGCTGTTGACCGACCCCGGCGCGGTAGCGCCGACCTTCACCGGGCTGTTTATGGAGAAGATGGTCGGCTTCGTGAAGCTCTACTTCCCGGTGTTTCTGCTGGGGGCGGTATTCGGCAAGCTGATCGAGCTGTCCGGCTTTTCCCGTTCGATCGTCGCGGCGGCGATCCGCATTCTCGGCCGGCGCCACGCCATTCCGGTGATCGTGCTGGTGTGTGCGCTGCTGACCTACGGTGGCGTATCGCTGTTCGTGGTGGCGTTCGCGGTCTATCCGTTCGCCGCCGAGCTGTTCCGCCAGAGCGGCATCCCCAAACGGCTGATCCCGGCCACCGTGGCGCTCGGTGCCTTCTCCTTCACCATGGACGCCTTGCCCGGCACGCCGCAGATCCAAAACATTATCCCGACCAGCTTCTTCGGCACCAACGCTTGGGCCGCGCCCTGGCTGGGGCTGATCGGCTCGCTGTTCATCATCGCGGTCGGCCTGCTGTACCTTGAGCGCCAGCGGCGCAAGGCGCAGCTGAAGGGAGAGGGGTACGGCACCGATCTGCTGAACGAGCCGGAAACCCCGGACAACATCAACCTGCCGAATCCGCTGATCGCCATCCTGCCGTTGATTTTGGTCGGGGTATTCAACCTTGGCTTCACCCATTGGATCCCGCAGTGGTACGGCGCCAGCCACGAGCTGACGCTGCCAGGGCTGGCCAAGCCGATCACCACTGACGTGGCGAAGATCACCGCCATCTGGGCGGTGGAAGCGGCGCTGGTGTCGGGTATTCTGCTGGTGGTGGTGTTCGGCTTTCGCAATATTCGCGGCCGGCTGGCGGAAGGCAGCAAGACGGCGGTCGGCGGGGCGATCCTGGCGGCGATGAACACCGCCTCCGAATACGGTTTCGGCGCGGTGATCGCCGCGCTGCCGGGCTTTTTGGTGCTGTCGCAGGCGCTGGCAGCGATCCCCAACCCGCTGCTGAACGAAGCGATCAGCGTTACCTTGCTGGCCGGCATCACCGGGTCGGCCTCCGGCGGCATGAGCATCGCGCTGGCGGCAATGGCCGATAACTTCGTGGCCGCCGCCCATGCCGCGCATATCCCGCTGGAAGTGCTGCACCGGGTGGCCTCGATGGCCAGCGGCGGCATGGACACCTTGCCGCACAATGGCGCGGTGATCACCCTGCTGGCGATCACCGGCCTTAGCCACCGGCAGGCCTATGGCGGCATCTTCGCCATCACCCTGATCAAGAGCGCCGCGGTGCTGTTCGTGATCGGCGTGTTCTACCTGACCGGCATTGTTTAAAGGAGCGATACCATGAGTGTACAAGGCAAAACCGCGCTGGTGACCGGCTCGACCAGCGGCATCGGCCTCGGGATAGCGTCCGTGTTGGCCGCCGCCGGCGCGCGCGTGATCCTCAACGGCTTCGGCGATGTGGTGCTGGCGCAAGCGCAGATCGCCCGGCTGGGCGCCGCGCCGGGGTATCACGGCGCCGATCTCGGCGATGCGGCCCAGATAGCGGACATGATGCAGTATGCCGAACGCGAGTTCGGCGGCGTGGACATTCTGGTGAACAACGCCGGCATTCAGCACGTGGCGCCGCTGGATCAGTTCCCGGTGGAGAAATGGAACGCCATTCTCGCCATCAACCTGTCGGCGGTGTTCCACACCTGCCGATTGGCGCTGCCGGGCATGCGCGAGCGCAACTGGGGGCGCATCATCAACGTGGCGTCGGTGCATGGGCTGGTGGCGTCGAAAGACAAGTCGGCCTATGTGGCGGCCAAGCACGGCGTGGTGGGGCTGACCAAGACGCTGGCGCTGGAGACCGCGCGCATGCCGGTCACCTGCAACGCCATCTGCCCCGGCTGGGTGCTGACGCCGCTGGTGCAGCAGCAGATCGACAAACGCATCGCTGCCGGCGCCGATCCGCAGCGGGCGCGCGATGAGCTGCTGGCGGAGAAGCAACCTTCGCAAGAGTTCGTCACCCCGCAGCAGCTCGGCGAGCTGGCGCTGTTCCTGTGCAGCGATGCGGCGGCGCAGGTACGCGGCGCCGCCTGGAACATGGACGGCGGCTGGCTGGCGCAATAATGCCTTTCCTGCGGCGCGTGCAGGCGCGCCGGTTTGTCACATGGTGATCGCACCGCCCGGCGCTTGCCCGGAGGCGTTGCGCTCCGCCAGGTAGCGCGCCGGCGGTTTGCCCACCGCCTTTCTGAACATGGTGACGAAGCCGCTGGCGCTCTCGTAACCCAAATCCAGCGCCACCGTCTGCACGCTTTCACCCTGCGTCAACCGCTGCAGCGCCAACATCACGTGCAGCTGACGTCGCCAGTGGCCGAAGCTCATGCCCATCTGCTGTTGCAAGGTGCGGCTGAGGGAGCGCTCACTCATACCGATGCGCTGCGCCCACTGCCCGAGGGTGGATTTGTCTGCCGGGCTGCTCAGCATGCCTTCAGTCAGTTGCCGTATGCGCGCGTCGTCGGACACCGGCAGATGCAGATTCTCGATCGGTGCGGCCGCCAGTTGATCCAGCAACACCGCCGTCAGACGCCCCTCGGCACCCTGTTCGTCGTAGAGCGGTTCGAAGGTGGTGGCCTGCAACAGCAGTTCGCGCAGCAGCGGCGAGACCGACAGGGTGCAGCAGTTTTGCGGCAGGCCGGCGATGGCGTGCTGATCGACGAACAGACAGTAGGCTTCAGTGGAACCGGCGCCCTGGGCGTTGTGCAACACGTTGCCCGGCATCCACAGCGCGCACTGCGGCGGCACCAGCCACAGCCCGTTTTCCACCTCGCAGCGGATCAGGCCGCGCACGGTGTAGATCAGCTGCGCCTTCTGATGGCGGTGCGGCTCGACTTCCCAATCCTGAGCGATGGTGGAACTTTGCACCGCGAACAGGGGGCGAGGCACCTGATCGATATCCAGACAGCGGCGCGGGATCTGTATTTTCATGAGAATAGTTCTCAATTTGGCGTAATTGAAAAGTATTATGTCCTGATTGCGCAATGTGGTCTAGCGCCGCTGCCGATAAAGTAAGCGCCTGTCCTAAACCCTTTCGCAAGGAAACTGATTATGTCACTCGATACCGCCGATTTTCCGCTGGTGTGGATGCGCGGCACCGGCCGCGATACCCAGGCCGAGCTGGCCGAATTCAGCGCGCTGCTGGCGCGCGCCGAACCTTTTGTGCTGATGACCGACCGCAGCGTCGGCGATGAAGGAGAAGAGCACGACCGCGATGCCCGCACCCAGGTGGCGTTGTGGAAACGCGATAACCGCGAGGCACTGAAGCTGTGGGTGAAAGGCATGATCATGCTGGAGCCGGACGACGTCAAACGCGCGGCGGCGGAAGCGTTCGCCGAATACGGCGCCAAATTCTGGGGCTATCCGGTGCTGGTGGCCGCCGATGAAGCCGCAGGCAGGATGCTGGCGCAGACGTTATTGAGCAAATAAGGGGAAAACCATGCACCAGCAACAGGTGATTGAACAGCTGCTGGCCTGGATCGAGCAGAGTCTGGATCAGCCGCTGACGTTGGACGACATCGCCGCCAAATCCGGCTACTCCAAGTGGCATTTGCAGCGGATGTTCAAACAACATACCGGCCATATTCTCGGCACTTACGCGCGCCGCAGAAGGCTGACCGCGGCGGCGCGCGAACTGCGCCTGACCGGCACCAGCGTGTCCTGCATCGCCGATGCTTACCAGTTCGATTCGCAGCAGACTTTCACCCGTTGCTTCCGCAAGCAGTTCGGTTTGCCGCCGGCCAGCTATCGCCGCAGCCAGGACTGGTCGAGCTATGGTCTGCAACCGCCGCTGCGGCTGACCGAGGCCCCACTGCCGCAGGCCGACATCGTGACATTGCCGGCCATGCAGTTGGTGGGCCATACCCAGCGTCGCAGTTTTACGCTGGGGCAGCTGGCGGACTCTAAGTGCGAACTGCGTCGGCACGCCTGGCGGCAGCTGCTGCAGCCGCAGGCGCTGCCGGAGGTGGTGTACGGTCTCACCAGCCTGGAGGTCGATCGGCAACGTCGGGGCTGCCCGCGCATGGCCTACACCGCCGCGTTGCCGGACGAAGGGGCGGTGGGCGAGCGCGTGACCATCGAACAGGGCGAGTATGCCCGCTTTGCCTATCAGGGGCAGGCGGAAGGATTACAGCATTTTATCGCCCGTCTGTATGACACCGCGATGCCGCTGATGAACGCCATTCGTCGGCCGGGGCAGGATATCGAACGTTTCTATCCGGCACAGGAGGGCAGTTGCCCGCTCGGCGGCGCGGCGATCCGCTGTGAATATTTGATCCCGATCCGGCGAGCGGAACCGCTGGCTGCCGCCAGTTAGGCGGAGGTTCTCGCAAAAAATCATCTTCGTGGCGCGTCAGGTTACAAAAAATTGCGATATTGCTTCGGTAATGGTTCACACTTTGATTCATGTGCACATATAATGCGCATCCGGTCAAACCCCCCTGGGTTTTTCAGGCCGCAGCGCGCTTGGCTGCCGGCTGAAACTCAGCGGAGCAAGGTGGCCGTAGAAACCGATACCCATAATCGCCAGTGGCCTTGACCAACACGAAGATGAAAATGAGCATTCGCGCGTTATTAACCCTGTTTACGGCACTGGCTGCATTCAGCCAGGCTGCCTTCGCCGTCGTTTACCCGCTGCCGCCAAAAGACAGCCGTTTGGTGGGCGAGAATATCCAAATCACCGTACCGGAAGACAGCAAACTGCCGCTGGAAAGCTTCGCCGCCCAGTACCAGATGGGGCTGAGCAACATGCTGGAAGCCAACCCGGGCGTGGATCCGTTCCTGCCTAAGGCCGGCAGCACCCTGACCATCCCACAGCAGCTTATCCTGCCGGACGCGCCGCGTGATGGTATCGTTATCAACAGCGCCGAGATGCGTTTGTACTACTACCCGAAAGGCTCCAACACCGTGGTGGTGCTGCCGATCGGTATCGGCCAGCTGGGTAAAGACACCCCGCTGAACTGGACCACCACCGTGCAGCGCAAGAAGGACGGCCCGACCTGGACGCCGACCGCCAAGATGCGCGCCGAATACGCGGCCGAAGGCGAAATCCTGCCGGCGGTGTTCCCGGCCGGCCCCGATAACCCGATGGGGCTGTACGCGCTGTATGTCGGCCGCCTGTACGCCATTCACGGCACCAACGCCAACTTCGGCATCGGCCTGCGCGTGAGCCACGGCTGCGTGCGTCTGCGCGCCGACGACATCAAGTACCTGTTCGAGAAAGTGCCGGTCGGTACTCGCGTGCAGTTTATCAACGAACCGATGAAAGCCACCGTTGAACCGGACGGCTCGCGCTACGTGGAAGTGCATAACCCGCTGTCGGCCAACGAAGAGCAGCTGAAATCCAAAGATCCGGTGCCGTTGACCATCTCTGCGCCGGTCGGCAAAGTGCTGATGGACGCCGGCGTCAACCAGAGCGACGTGGACGCGGCGATCAAGGCCCGTTCCGGCATGCCGGTGAAAGTGAACTGATCGCCTCGGGCTTCAGTGAAAATGCCAAGAAGACGCCTGCGGGCGTCTTTTTTTATGCCTGCAAAACAGGTTGTTGCGTGTGCGCTCGCCATGATGCCCTCAGCGTTGCACAGATGCGCGGTATCAAGCCAACCGGTTTTTGCCCGTTATCTGAATACCAGCGTGTCGGCCGTACAGAAATGGGAAACGGAGGTGAAGCGGCTGGGCGGCGTGTCGCTCAAACGGCTTTCAATCGTACGCAAACACGGGCTTCAGGTCTTGTTGTAGTGACCGTTTGAGGTGTCACTATTCTCACATTGTTCTCTCTGTTGTTGCCATGCCGATATGCCCGCCTCGCAATTATTCCGATAAAAACTATCGCTAATTAATGAGTTATATCTCTTCCCTCACCGCCAGAAATTGAAAAAATTCTCGCAAAAAATCCACACTGTGAAAATAAGATCACATAAGCGTAACAAAAGGTAAACAAAGCCCTCCTATATTGGCTGCTTCGCTTTTGGGAGGGAGTGTCATGCGTAACTGGAATGAACCGAAAAAGAACAAAGCGCACATCGAACTGATCCCGATGATCGACGTGATGATGTTTTTGTTGGTGTTTTTCGTCTTGATCAGCCTGAACGTCATTCCGGCGCTCGGGCTGAAAACGCAGTTGCCGTCCGCCGGCAGCGCGCAGCAGCTTAAACCGCAGAAGAAAGCGATCATCACGCTGGGGGCCGACGAACAGCTGCAACTGGATGGCCAGCCGATCGCGCTCGACGCATTGGTCAACACGCTGAAACAGCAGCAGCAGGCGAATCAGACCACCACCATCATCGTCAACAGCGACAAGGGCGTGGCGGTCGAGCGGCTGGTGGCGGTCATGGACAACCTGCGCCAGGGCGGCTTCTTCTCCGTCTCCATCGCGACACGGAAGCTGTGACATGTATCTGCTCTATCGCTCACGTCATCTTTTCAGCTGGTTGCCGGCGCTGATTGTCGCCGGTTGCCTGCTGTTCGCCAGCCAGCAGGCGGCGCTGAAGATCCAGCCGCGCTACGACGAAACCGCCATCGAACTGGCGCTGGTGGAGCCTGAGCCGGCGCCCGAACCTCAACCGGAAACGCCGCCGGAGCCGCAGCCAGAACCGCCGCCGCCCGAACCGGAACCGATTCCCGAACCGGTCGTGCCGGCGCCGGAACCGATCGTTGAAGCCAAGCCGGTACCGAAACCGCAGCCGAAGCCCAAGCCTAAACCGGTGAAAGAGAAAGCCAAACCGGTGGAAGCGCTTAAACCGACGCCGGCGCCCGCCGCGCCGCGCACGCTGGTCAGTAAACCGGCGGCGCAACCCGCACCGGCCACCCCCGCCGCGCCGAAGGTGAACGCGCAGGCGATTGAAAACGGCTATCTGCTGGCCTTGCGCCGCGAGCTGGAACAGCGCAAGCGCTACCCGAGCGGGCGTCAGGCTTCGCTCGAACGCCCGCAGGGCAACGTGGAGGTGTGGCTGGAGGTCGATCGCAGCGGCCGGGTGCTCTCTTCCGGCATTGCCAACAAAGCCGCCAGCATGCTGCTGAACCGCGCGGCGATGAGCAGCCTGCAAAGCATCAGTACCGTGAAGCCGTTCCCGAGCGAGGCGTTCGCCGGGCAAACAACCAAAAGATTTACCGCAACGTTCAATTATCAGGCGCCTTAGCGCAAGGGTTAATCGTTTGATTTTTATGGGATGGAAACAATGAAATCGTTCAATCGTTCTGGGATCTATCTGGCGGTGATGTCGGCGATGCTGCCGGGCGCCGTATTGGCGGCCGACGCTACCGATGTCGGCACCATCAGCGTCAAGGGGCAGTCGCTCGGCGGCGGTATGATGGTGCAGGACGACAGCGCCAAGGCGCGATCTACCGTCACCAAAGAAGCGATGGATAAAATGCCGGCGGCAGCCAACGCCATCGACAAACTGAAATTTACGCCGGGCCTGAACGTCAACAGCAACGACGCCAGCGGCCTGAGCGGCGTGGATTACACCATGCGCGGCATGAACTCGGATCAGATCGGTTTGTCGATGGACGGCATTCCGATCAACGATTCCGGCAACTACGCGGTGTACCCGAACCTGCTGGGTGATGCGGAAAACCTGCAGGAGGTGTTTGTCACCCAGGGTTCTTCCGAAGCGGACGGCCCGCACATCGGCTCCAGCGGCGGCAACATCGGCCTGGTGACGCGCCGCCCGGCGAAAGATTTCGGCGGCTTCCTCAAGCAAACGCTGGGCAGCAACAACCTGAGCAAAACCTTCGCCCGCCTCGAGACCGGCGAGTACAACGGCTTCAGCAACTGGCTCTCTTATTCGCACACCGAAGCGAAAAAGTGGCGCGGCGAGGGGCGCCTGTACTCCGACAAGTTCGAGATGAACTCGCTGTATGAAGACGGCAACGGCAACAGCAGCAATCTGGTGATGAAGTACAACCGCCAGAACAACACCAACTACAACACCCTGAGCAAGGCGCAGTTCCAAAACGACGGCCGCAACACCGACTACGCCACCACGCCGGAGTACAACAACAAAGGGCAGTTGAACAAGTACTACAAGATCGAGCGCAACCCGTTCGAGAACTTCACGCTGTCGTTTACCCAGAAACTGCAACTGCGCGACAACCTGTCGCTGACCCTGCAGCCTTATTATTACTGGGGCAACGGCGGCAGCTTCAACGGCCAAACGGCCTCAGTGCTGTCCAGCACTTCCAGCAAGGCCGGGCAGTACGATCTCAGCAATCTGCAGTCCAACACCTATTACCGCCCGTCCTGGACCCAGACCTGGCGGCCGGGCATCACCACCAAGCTGAAGTGGGACATCAACGATCAGCACAGCCTGGATATCGGCTACTGGTATGAGCGCGCGCGTCAGCTGCAGACCCAGCCCTTCATCAGCATCAAGGGCGACGGCAACCCGTCGCAGATTTGGGGGCAGCCGGGTGGTTCCGATCAGGTTAAGGACGCCAACGGCAACACCGTGCAGGGGCGTAACCAGTACACCGTCACCCCGGCGCAGAAGGTGTGGCTGCAGGACACCTGGTTAGCCACGCCGGACTGGACCTTCGTCGGCGGCCTGGCCTATCAGTACGTGGAGCGTAAAGGGGACAACCGCGGCAGCCTGTACAACGTGCCGGAGAAGCGCCACGCCACCTATCATGAATTCCTGCCGAGCTTCAGCGCCAGCTACAAGGTGAACCAGGAAAACCAGGTGTTCTACAACCTGACGCGCAACATGCGCACGCCGCCGAACTACGTGCTGTACAACGTCGGCGACTCGATCAGCACCAAGCCGGAACTGAGCTGGAACCACGAGCTGGGCTGGCGTTTCCAACAGGAAGACATGTTGCTGAGCGCCACGCTGTTCTACATGCGTTACAGCGATCGTCAAATCTCCACCACCAACGCGGCCGGCGACTACGAAATGATGAACATCGGCAACGTGGAAAACAAAGGGTTGGAGCTGGAGTGGAGTGGCCAGTTGCCGCATAACTTCAACTACTACACCTCTTATACCTACACCGAGTCGAAGCAGAAGAGCGACATCGTCAGCAACGGCGGGCAGCCGCTGCCGACCTCCGGCAAAGAGGTGCCGAACGTGCCGAAAAACCTGCTGAACATGACGTTGGGGTATGACGACGGGCTGTATTACGGCAGCGTCAGCGGCAAATACGTCAGTGCGTTTTACGGCGATCTGACCAACGACGAGAAGATCGGTGGCCGCACGGTGTTCGATCTGGCGGCGGGGGTGCATCTGCCGGTGGACAAGAAAATTGTCAAGAGCGCCGCGCTGCGCTTTGGCATCAGCAACCTGTTTGACAAGGAATACCTGACCTCGGTGCGCACCACCACCTTCAACGCGGTGCCTTACGGCGGCGTGAAGGCCAGCACGCCGTATTACAACGTCGGCGAAGAACGCACCTTCAGCGTCTCGCTGGAAGCCACCTTTTAACTGAATACCCCGCCGCCTGTCGGGCGGCGGGGAAGAGGAACCCTGTATGGACGCCAATCTGTTGCACGACATTATTTTCTACGTGATGTACGCCGCGCTGGCGATCGCGCTGGTGATCATCATTGAACGCACGCTGTACTTCGCCTATACCCAGCGCCAGGCGCGCCGGCTGGAGCAGGCGCTGACGCCGGACGTGCGCCGCGCCGCCGATCTGCCGGACGAGTTGACCCAACGCAATAGCCTGCCGATGGCGGTGATCGCGCCGGTATTGGCGCAGAAACACCGCGCCGGCGATCGCGAGGCGATCGGCGATCTGATCGACGCCCAGTACCTGCTGAGCAAGCCGCCGATGGCGCGCGGCCTGTGGCTGCTGGAAACCGTGGTCACCGCCGCGCCGTTGCTGGGGCTGCTGGGCACGGTGATGGGGATCATCGAAACCTTCAAGGCGCTGGCCGCCTCGGGGGTGTCCGAGCCGAGCCTGGTGTCGGCCGGGATGGGCACCGCGCTGTACGCCACCGGCCTGGGCATCGCCATCGCGCTGCTGTGCCTGGTGGCCAACAACTTCCTGCAGAGCCGCATGGAGCGCATCAACGAGCTGCTGAAGGTACTGCTGATCCGTGCCGGCCAACCGACCAGCCGCCCGGAGAGCGGCAGCGGCGAACAATGGGTTGACAGCGGAGCGCCGCGCTATGCCTAATGGCCATCCAGTACGGCGGCCACTTGGCCGCCTTTATACGGCATTGTGGGGCGGCTGTTTGTTGATGTTGAGCCAGAGCGCTGCGGCGCGTTTTGCTATTCCCGGCTATGAGTTGGTGTACACCGCACCGGTGGAAACCGCATTGCAGGCCGACGACCTGCGCAACACCGCAGAGGTGTGGCGCGAGATGTTCGACGCGGCGAAAACCCGCATCGATCTGGGGCAGTTCTACGTGGCGAATCAGGACGGTTCGCTGCTGGACGGCGTGCTGCAGCACCTGAAGGCGGCCGGCGAACGCGGGGTGAAAATCCGCTTTTTGGTGGAAGATAAGGGCATTCGCATTTCTACCGCCGAGACGCTGGAACAGCTGAAGGCGATCCCCAATCTGGAGCTGCGCATCATTCCTTACCAGAAGCTGAGCGGCGGCATCCTGCACGCCAAGTATCTGCTGGTGGACGGCGCACAGGCGTTTGTCGGCAGCCAGAACTTCGACTGGCGCGCGCTGGAGCACATTCACGAAACCGGGCTGC
The DNA here is from genome assembly GCF_001902635.1 of Serratia marcescens. Taxonomy (GTDB): domain Bacteria; phylum Pseudomonadota; class Gammaproteobacteria; order Enterobacterales; family Enterobacteriaceae; genus Serratia; species Serratia marcescens_F. The sequence goes on from NZ_MJAO01000006.1 coordinate 218,197, forward strand.
GCATCAGCGACGCCAAGGTGGTGGGGCAGATCCAGGCGATCTTCGAGCAGGACTGGCAGGCGCAGGCGCTGCTGGCGCAGGGTAAGCCGGTGCCGCCGTTGCCCGATTCGCCGCCGACGCTATCGCCGCAGGGCAACTATCTGGTCGCCAGTCCGCGCGCCTACAACCCGGCGGGGGTGATTGACTCGCAGGCTGAGCTGCCGCGCCTGCTGGCCGACGCCAAACGGCAGGTGCGGGTGCAGGTGATGGATTATGCGCCGCTGTCGTTCGGCCCGGAGCGCAGTCGCCCCTTCTATGCGGTGATCGACAACGCGCTGCGCAGCGCGGCGGCGCGCGGGGTGCAGATCGAACTGATGGTGGCCAACTGGAACACCAAGAAGCCGGATATCGCCTGGCTGAAGAGCCTGGCGCTGGTGCCGAATGTGCAAATCAAAGTGGTGACCATACCACCGGCCAGCAGCGGCTTCATTCCGTTTGCCCGGGTGATCCACAGCAAGCTGATGACCATCGACGATGAGATTGCCTGGGTGGGCACCAGCAACTGGACCGGCGGCTATCTGGACAATTCGCGCAATCTGGAGCTGGTGATGCACAGTGCGGCGATGAGCGGGCGGTTGGACAAGCTGTACCAACAGCTGTGGAACAGCGTCTACGCCGAACCGTTGCGGCTGGATTACGACTATCCGCCACCCAAGCCGGGCGGCGAATCCTGATAAGCAGGGCGCGGCTCACCCCCGCGCCCTGTTTTTTACCGCCGCCAGCCGGCTTTCTCCAGCGCCGTCACCAGCTGTTCGGCGCTCAACCCTTCCGCCCGATGGCCGTTGCCGCTGACGGTATTGGCCGCCAGCAGCGCATTGACGATCGCTTCCTCCACCGCTTCCGCCGCCGCGGCGAACAGCGCTGAAATATAATCGTTGTTCACCATGCGCAGCGGCGTAGTGAAAGCGCCTTTATTGGCGTAGTCGGCGGGTGGCAGGCCGTCGTTGCCGGTAGCGAAGGCGATGAAAATGTCGCCGCTCGAGTCCTCGGTGCCGCCGCCGGTGCGGGCGATGCCGATGCTGGCGCGCTGCGCCAGCCGCGCACACTGGTGCGGCAGCAGCGGCGCATCGGTCGCCAGTGCCACCACGATGGAGCCCATGCCGGGGTGCGGCAGCTGCGGCGTGAACGGCGAGGGGAGATGCCCCAAATACCGGCCTACCGGGTAACCGCCTACCAGCAGCGACTCGCGCTTGCCGTGGTTGGCCTGCACGATGGCGCCCACCGTCCAGCCGCCCTGATCGGCGGGCAAGCGGCGCGATGCGGTGCCGCTGCCGCCTTTGAATTCATGGCAGATCATGCCGCTGCCGCCGCCGACCGCGCCTTCCTGCGGCAAGCCGCCCCGGGCTGCCTGCTGCGCCTGGCGCACGTGCTCGGCCTTGACGTGGAAGCCGTTGATGTCGTTGAGCAGGCCGTCGAAGGTTTCCATCACCACCGGCATATTCCAATACACCGCGTTGTCGCCCGCGGGCAGCGTTTCACGCTCCAGCGCGATCAGCGCATCGCGCACCACGCCCACGCTGTGGGTGTTGGTGAAGGCGATCGGGCTGGTCAGCAGGCCTGCTTCGCGCACCCATTCCAGGCCGGTGGCGTCGCCGTTGCCGTTCAGTACGTGCACGCCGGCGAAGCAAGGCGCGTGGCGGGCGGAGCCGGGGCGCGGTTCAATTACCGTCACGCCGGTGTGCACGCTGCGCCCGTCCGCCAAATCGGCATGAATGCTGGCATGGCCGACGCGCACGCCGGGCACGTCGGTGATGGCGTTCAGCGGGCCGGGCGTGCCCTGTCCGATGATAATGCCCAGATCCTGAGCGCGCTGCGTCATGGTTATTCTCCTTCTATTGAGGGGGCGGCGAGGGGCGCCGTCTGGCGGCCGCGCAGGTGGTTCAGCGCCAGCCCGAAGCCGATGATGCCGGCAATGATAATAAAGTCTTTCAGGCTGCTGGCGATCAAAATCGTCCACAGCACATACAGGCAGCACAGCAGTGCCATCACCACTGGCAGCGGCCACAGCGGCATCAGGTATGGGTGATGGAAGTGGCGGCGACGGCGGCTGATCAGCGCTGCCACCGCCATGATGATGTACACCAGCAGCAGCAGGATCACGGTGAACGAGGTCAGCGATTCGAGATCGGAGCAAAACGCCAACAGCGCCGACGGCACGCCGAACAGCAGGGTGGCGATCCAGGGGGTGCCGAAGCGCGGGTGGATGATTTTCAGCGCCCGGTTGAACGCCGGCAGCCAGAAACCGTCGCGCCCGCTGGCGAACATCATGCGGCTGAACTGCGCCACGATGGCGATGATGGCGTTGAACACCGACAGATAAATCGCGCCGCTCACCACCCGTGCCAGCGTCGGGCCGCCGAGCTGGGTGACCACATAGCCGACCGGGTCGGCCTGTTTGGCCATCTCCGTCAGCGACGGCGAGCCGATCAACAGGGCGGTGAACGGCACCAGTTCCACCAGCACCACGATGACCAGCGTCAGTATGATCGCCAGCGCCATCGGCTTACCTTGTTCGCGCATGTCTTCCGCCATGTACACCGCCGCGCCGTAACCGTTGTAGGAGAACAGCGCGACCCCGACCATGGCGACGATCAGGGGCAGCGACACCGGCGCCAGGCTGCCTTGCGCGTCCAGCATCACCGGCGCGGTGAGGATCGCCGTGCTCTGGTGCGGATGGCTGAAACCGAGCCAGGCGATCAGCGCCAGCACCGCCACTTCCACCACCAGGAAGGCGCCGGTCAGCAGGGCGTTAGCCTTGATGTTGAAAATGGCGCAGGCACCGCCGATCAGGACGGTGATCATACCGGCGGTCGAGGCGTCGAACCGGGTGCCCAGCGCGGTGTTCAGGTAGGGCACCGCGCCGGTGGCCAGCACCGCCGGCACGAACAGCGCGGCGCTGAGGATAAACAGATAGGTCTGCAACCCGCACAGGGTGCCGAACAGGCGCTTGATTATGCTGTATTCGCCGCCGGCGCTGGGGTGTGCAGCGCCGAGTTCGGCATAGCACAGCGCGATGGTAGCGGCGACGCAGGCGGCGATCAGAAACGACAGAAAGGCGCCGCTGCCGGCGCTGGCAATCGCCAGCGGGGCGATGACGAAGATCGAGCTGGCCGGCGTCACGCCGGACGCGGTGATCATCACCACGTCGAGGACGCTGAGGTTGCCTTTGAAGGTGTGTTCAGGGGCGGACTCTTTCATGGGGAACTACTCCATTAACGCTTGGGTGAATTGTTGTTGCCGCCAGGAGGGCGACTCTGTTGTCCTGCGTAAAGATGAAATGGAGCGCGCGGAAACGCCGGGGAAGCGAACTTCCCCGGAAAGGACTTTTCGTTATGCTGGGATTACCCCTGTCCCGACGGGAAGCTGAAGCTGGCGTGCCGGGCATCGCCGGAGGCCGGCCAGCGCTGGGTGACGGTCTTGCGTTTGGTGTAGAACCTGACCGCGTCCGGGCCGTAGGCGTGCAGATCGCCGAACAGCGAGCGCTTCCAGCCGCCGAACGAGTGGTAGGCCACCGGCACCGGCAGTGCTACGTTGATCCCCACCATGCCGACCTGAATGCGGCTGGAGAAGTAACGCGCCGCTTCGCCGTCGCGGGTGAACAGACAGGTGCCGTTGCCGTATTCGTGGGCGTCGATCAAGGCCATCGCCTCCGGCAGCGACGCCGCGCGCACCACGCCGAGCACCGGGCCGAAGATCTCCTCCTGATAGATGCGCATGCCGGGCGTCACGCGATCGAACAGCGTCGGGCCGAGGAAATAGCCCTGGCTGGGGCGGCCGTCGTCGCCGATCACGCTCAGTTCGCGGCCGTCCACCAGCAGCTCGGCGCCTTCGGCCACGCCCTGATCGATATAGCCTTTTACCTTCTGATAATGCTGTTGGGTCACCAGCGGCCCCATGTCGTTGCGGTTGTCGCTGCCGGGGCCGACGCGCATGGCGGCCATCTGTTGCCGCAGCCCGGCGATCAGCGCTTCGGCGGTGCCATCGCCCACCGCCACCACCAGCGGGATGGCCATGCAACGCTGGCCGCAGGAGCCGAAGGCGGCGCCCATCAGCGCGCCGACCGCACCGGGGATATCGGCGTCCGGCAGCACCACCGCGTGGTTCTTGGCCCCGCCCAACGCCTGCACCCGTTTGTTCTGCGCGCAGCCGGTGTGATAGATGTGTTCCGCCACCGGCGTCGAACCGACGAAGCTTATCGCTTTGACGCGCCCGTCATGCAGCAGCGTCTCCACCGCTTCGCGATCGCCGTTGACCACGTTGAGCACCCCCGGCGGCAGCCCGGCTTCCGCCGCCAGCCGCGCGATATACAGCGCGGCGGAAGGCACGCGCTCGGAAGGCTTCAGCACGAAGGTGTTGCCGCACGCCACCGCCATCGGCCACATCCACAGCGGCACCATTGCCGGGAAATTGAACGGCGTGATGCCCGCCACCACCCCCAGCGGCTGAAACTCGCTCCAGCTGTCGATGCCCGGGCCGGCCTCTTTGCTGTGTTCGCCCTTCAGCAGTTCCGGCACATAGCCGGCGTATTCGATATTTTCGATGCCGCGCTGCAGTTCGCCCAGGGCGTCGCTGAGCACCTTGCCGTGCTCGGCGGTGATCAACTGGCAGATGGCGTCGGCGTGTTGCTCCAGCAGATCCTTGAGCTTCATCATGATGCGCGCGCGCTTCAGCGGCGGGGTGTCGCGCCAGGCGGGGTAAGCCTGTTCGGCGGCGGCGATGGCGCGCTCCACCGTGGCACGGTCGGCCAACTGCACTTCCTGCGCCGATTGGCCGGTGGCCGGGTCGTAAACCGGCTGGCTGCGTTCGCCGCCGGCGGCGGGCTCGCCGTTGATCCAATGGGTAATGGTCATGGTTCTCTCCTTATTCGGTGGCGTTAAGGGCATCGCCGACGGCGTTGATCAGCGCATCGATCTGCGCTTCGCTGCTGATGAACGGTGGCGCCAGCTGCAGGGTGTCGCCGCCGTAGCGCACGTAAAATCCGCTTTCCCAGCAGCGCATCGCCGCCTCGAAGGGGCGCCGCGCCGGTTCGCCGGGCCGTGCCGCCAGCGTAATGCCGGCCGCCAGGCCGATGTTGCGAATGTCGGTGACGTGTTTAGCCCCTTGCAGGCTGTGCACCGCACGCTCGAAGTAGGGCGCCAGCGCCTGTACGCGCTCCACCATCTGTTCGCGCTGCAGGATGTCCAGCGTCGCCAGCGCGACCGCGCAGCTGACCGGGTGGGCGGAGTAGGTGTAGCCGTGCGGGAATTCGAGCTGGTAGTCCGGCTCGCCGCCGTTCATGAAGGTTTGGTAGATCTCCGGCCGCACCACCACCGCGCCCATCGGCTGCGCGCCGTTGGTCACCTGTTTGGCGATGTTCATGATGTCCGGCGTGACGCCGAACGCCTCGGCGCCGGTCATCGCGCCGCAGCGGCCGAAGGCGGTGATCACTTCATCGAAGATCAGCAGGATGTCATGCTGGGTGCAGATCTCGCGCAGGCGCTGCAGGTAGCCGACCGGCGGCACGATCACCCCGGCAGAGCCGGAGAACGGTTCGACGATCACCGCGGCGATCGTCGAGGCGTCGCGCAGCGCGATGATGCGGTTGAGCTCTTCCGCCAGCTCCGCCCCCTGTTGCGGCATGCCGCGCGAAAAGGCGTTGCCGGCCAGTAGGGTATGCGGCAGGTGGTCCGCTTCGGCGCCGGCGCCGAACGCCTTGCGGTTGCCGGCGATGCCGCCGACCGAGATACCGCCGAAGTTAACGCCGTGATAGCCCTTTTCCCGGCCGATAAAGCAGGTTTTGCCCGCCTGACCTTTGGCGCGCCAGTAAGCGCGCGCCATTTTCAGCGAGGTGTCCGCCGCTTCGGAGCCGGAGCCGGTAAAGAACACGTAATCGAGCCCCGCCGGCGTCAGTGCCTTGATCTTGTTGGCCAGTTCGAACGACAGCGGGTGGCCGAACTGAAACGCCGGCGAGTAATCCAGCGTCGCCAGCTGGCGCTGGGCGGCGTCGGTGATCTCCTGCCGGCCGTGCCCCAATCCGCAGCACCACAAGCCGGACAGGCCGTCGAAAATCTTTCTGCCGTCATGGCTGGTGTAATACGCCCCCGCGGCCTGAGTAATAATGCGCGGCTGCGCTTTAAAATTACGGTTACCGGTAAAAGGCATCCAATGGGCCTCTAACCCTTCGGCATCGAGACTATTTAGCGGGTGATTTTCAGCGGCCATGTTTTCCTCCGAACAGGAAAATAAGAGCGATTAATGAAATAAACCGAGTTGTTAACGAATTGTTGTGCGAAATTGACTATGTACCGCTTGTTCTCTACTGTGAATAATCATATGTCGAAACTTACTTAAGGTTTTATGCAAGTAAAAAAGCGCGCGCTGTTAGGGCAACTGTCGGATATGGATCTGCGTTTGCTGCGGGTATTCAAGGCCGTGGTCGACTGCGGCGGCATGAGTGCCGCCGAACTGGAGCTGAACATCAGCCTGTCGACCATCAGCAAGCACATCAAGGATCTGGAGCAGCGGCTGGGTCTGACGCTGTGCCAGCGCGGGCGCGAGGGCTTTGCGGTCACCGACGAGGGGCTGTTGATCTACCAGGAAACCGTCAACCTGCTGGCGGCCACCGAGGCGTTCCGGCGCGGGGTGGACGAGGTGCATCAGCGCATGGGCGGGCAGCTGCACGTGGCGATATTTGACCATACGGTCAGCAATCCGCAGGCGCAGATCGGCCGGGCCATCGCGTTATTCAGCGAGCGTGCGCCGGAGGTTTCTTTGCAAATGTACGTGGAGCCGATTAATACCATTGAACGCGGCGTAATTGACGGGCAATTTCAGGTTGGCGTTATTCCCATGCACCGCAGCGCGGAAAGTTTATCTTATCATTCGTTATTCAGTGAGAGGATGTTCTTATATTGCGGCGCGCAGCATGAATTATTTTCCGCCCGCCATGAAACGTTAAATTGGGATCTGCTGCACAATTATGCCTTCGCCGGATTAGGCTACCATTCGCCGAATATGGAACTGAGCCTGCAGCAACATTTGCATCGCAAGGCGACGGGGTTCGCGCAGGAGTCGATCGCCACGCTGATCCTGTCCGGCAAATACGTCGGCTTTTTGCCGGATCACTACGCGGCGTTTTTCGTGGCGCAGAACCTGATGCGGGCAATCAAACCGGCGCTGTTCCGCTATCACTGCGAATACTCCAGCGTGCTGCGCCGCTCGCCGGTGCCGCAGCGGGTGGTGAAGCTGTTCCATGAGTGCCTGCTGGCGGCCCACGGAACAGCGTGACGCTTACTGCTCTTTCTTCTTACTGAAGATTCTGATCAGCGCGCCGACCAGGATGCCGACCGCGATGCCGGCGAAGATCCAGCCGATGATGCCCATTTCCTTAACTCCTGCTAGTGCGTTGATCTGATTATACCCGTCATACTTGAAACTGCATCTGTGTTGGCTGCGAGTGCGTACGCCAGTCACTTACTTGAGTAAGCTCCTGGCGAGCCGCCTCTTGCCGCCGGGATGCAGCTCCAACTATTTAGGGTAGATATCATCATTCGACGCGAAACGCCTCTTCGATCATCCGTTGCCGCTGCGCCGGCGCATAGTCGATCCAGGAATTCTTGCTGTTGGATTTCTCCAGCGCCACCGCCAATTCCTGGCCGGAAATCGGCAAATCGTCCTGCCAGAACGGCGCGATGGCGTGGCGGGTGATGAAATCGATCAGATAGCGCTCCGGGCTGCCCTGCCAGTGCGGGTACAGGCGTGCGGCCAGCTCGGCCATCAGCGCGCGTTGCTGCGGCTGTTCGCTGCTTTCCAGCTGGGCGAGGAACGGCAGCAGCAGGCGGCCGCAGACCTGGCCGTGGTGATAGTCGCGCAGCGCGCCGATCTCGCCGGCGATGCCGTGGATCACCCCCAGCCCGGCGGCGCTCAGCGTCAGCCCCCCAAGGTACGAAGCTTGCATAATCGCTTCGCGCGCCGCGTCGCTGCGGTTGAGCGCCGGCCAGGCCGCAAGGAAGTGGCGGATGCCGCTCAGCGACATGTCGCGCGTCATGGCGCCGGCGGTTTTTGACAGATAGGCCTCGAACAGGTGGGTGAAGGCGTCGATGGCGCAGTAGGCCAGCACCTTGTCCGGCGCGCCCGCCAGTAGCTGCGGATCGAGAATGGCGGTGTGCGGCACGAAGTTATTGTGGCGCAGCGAGGCCTTCACTTTGCTGACCTGGGTGTCGGTGATCACCGCGTTCTGCGTCACCTCGCTGCCGGTGCCGGCGGTGGTAGGAATGGCGATCAGCGGCAGGGTGGCGCCGCTGATTTTGCTGTCGCCCACCTTTTCCATATAGCGCAGCGTCGGCAGCGGATGCTCCACCAGCGCGGAGAACGCCTTGGCGGCATCCAGCACGCTGCCGCCGCCGATGGCCACCACGCGCCGCGCCTGGCCGCGCCAGCGCGCCACCCAGGCGTCTATTTCCTGCGGCGACGCCTCGTGGCTGACGATCTCAGTGCCGATGAGCAGCGGCGTCAGCGATTCGCGCAGGCCGGCGTACACCGGGCCGTTGAGAAAAGAGCGGCAGCTGAACAGCAGCGTCGGCTGCGGATCGGCGAGCAGCAGCGGCGGCAGTTGCTGGATGCTGCCGTGGCCGAACCAGGTCTGGCGGTTGGCGATGATGTGGCTGACGGACATGAGGTCTCCTTGACGGCGTGGCAGGGCGCAATGCCACAGCATAAGCCAGCGGGCGCGGAGCGGCTATCGCTTTCCCCGCCGCGGCAACTTGTGAGTTGTTTAACATGTAAACGATCGCGTTCTTGCATTTCGGCGCGCCGGATGCTTTTTTTAACAGTATCGGTCGCCATGCGGCCAACACCATCCGGAACCGGTAGATTGTTAATGTATTAATAATGGCGAGGCGGGTATGGATATTCAGGTTGAACGCTTGTCTGCGGTGATCGATGCGGTGGCCAGCCCGCGCTTTTATCCCAGCCTGTTGAATTGGCTGGAAGGGTTTTTCGCCTTTGACAACGCCATCGTCTATGCCTTCGAACGCGGCCTGCCGCCGCGCTGCCTGATCAAAACCGAGCGGGAAAACAGCGATGCGGTCAACCAAATCTATCAGCAGGGTGCCTACCTGCAGGATCCGTTTTACCGCGCGCTGAACGACGGCGGTGAAGGTGAGGTGCTCACGCTGCGCCAGCTGGCGCCCTGCGGGTTTTATCACAGCGACTATTACCGCAATTTTTATCGTAAGACCGGCTGGCACGACGAGGCCGGCGTGCTGTTGCAGCTGACGCCGGAGCGCGGGCTGGGGGTGTTCTTCGGCTCGGCGCGCCGCACGGTGGCGGTGCGCTACCCGCAGCGGGCGGAGCTGCGCAGTGCGCTGACGCTGGTGAAAAGCGTGGCGCGGCTGCACGGCGAAGTGGTGGTGGCACCGGCCGATGCCGACACGGTGAACGGCGACGGCGCGCAGGCGCGTTATCTGCTGACGCCGCGCGAGCGCGAGATCGTCGATCTGATCCTCGCCGGCTGCGGCTCGCAGCAGATTGCCGACCGGCTGTTCATCAGCCTTGGCACGGTGAAAAACCACCGCAAGAACATCTACGGCAAGCTGAACATCGGCTCGCAGGCTGAACTGTTCAGCCTGTTGCTGACCGCCCCGCAGCGGCGCAGCGCGTGAATGTTAATTTTTTGTAGCAAATGTCCCTAAGGGGACATGGCGACCCCGCCGCCGCCTCCCGATAATCCGATGTCATGGCATAGGCAATCGGGAGTGCGGCAGTGAACAACGAAATCGAGTCCTTAACCTACTACGCGGCGACCAAAAAATACGATCTGCGCTTCCCGACGCTGGAAGAGGATCTGGACGTTGACGTGGTGATCATCGGCGGCGGCTTCTCCGGCATCAACACCGCGCTGGAGCTGGCGGAGAAGGGCATCACCAACATCGCCATTCTCGAAGGCCGCTATCTGGGCTACGGCGGCACCGGGCGCAACGGCGGCCAGGTGATGGCCGGCATCGGCCACGATCTGGAGAAGATCAAACGCCACGTCGGCCCGGCCGGGCTGGAAACCATCTTCAAAATCAGCAACCTCGGCGCCGGCATTATCCGCGAGCGCATCAAGAAATATGATATCGACGCCGACTTCTGCTTCGGCTACGGCTACCTCGGCAGCAACGCGCGCCAGGAGAAGACCCTGCGCGGCTGGCTGAAGGAGTTCAAGGCGGTCGCGCCGCAGGAGGAGATCGAGCTCTACACCGGGGCGGAGGTGAAGCAGGTGGTGGGCTCCGACGCCTATACCTGCGCGCTGAAACACATGGGCGGCGGCCACGTGCATTCGCTCAATCTGCTGCTGGGCGAGGCCAAGGCGCTGAGCGGCTACGGGGTGAAAATCTTCGAGAACAGCAGCGTGCTCAACGTGGAGTACGGGCCGCGCATCACGGTGCGCACCGCCATGGGCTCGGTGCGCGCCAACAAGATGCTGTGGGCCTGCAACGGCTTCCTCAACGGCATGGAGCCGCAGATCTACCGCAAGACCATCAATACCTACGCCTTCCAGCTGGCCACCGAGCCGCTGTCTGACGATCTGATCCGCCAGATCAGCCCGATCCGCGGCGCCTACAGCGACATCCGCCCGGTGATCGACTATTACCGGGTGACCAACGAAAACCGGCTGCTGTTCGGCAGCGCCACCCGCCTGATCGAATATTTCCCGTCGGATCTCAAGGCCTGGAACCGCAACCTGATGCTGAAGGTGTTCCCGTACCTGAAAGACGTGAAGATCGATCTGGCCTGGGGCGGCCCGCTGTGCTGCAGCGCCAACCTGTTCCCGCAGATCGGCACGTTGCCGGATCGCGACAACGTGTTTTACGTGCAGGGCTACTCCGGCTTCGGCGTGACGCCGAGCCACATCGTGTGCAAGGTACTGGCGGAGGGCATGAGCGAAGGATCCGATCGTTACGATCTGATGAGCGCGATCCCGCACGTCAACATCTTCGGCAAGGACAAGCTGCGGCGGGTGATGACCACCGCCGGTAAGGTTTGGCACCAGACATCCGGCTATTGGAAAGGCCGCCGTTAACCCTCAGAGGAGAATGACATGAAACCGTTACTGCTTAAACAACCGCTGCCGGAACTGCTGGAAATCGGCAGCGTCAGCAACCTGGGCGCCACGGTGATCGCCGGCACGCCGACCGTCGGCGTGGCCAGCATCTTCGGCGAACCGACCGACAACCTGAACTGCGGCGTGTTCAGCTGCACCCGCGGCAGCTTCGCGATGGAGTATCCGTTCGCCGAGCACGCCACGGTGTGGGAAGGCAGCGCCACCCTGACCAACGAACGCACCGGCGAATCGGTGCAGTATCAGGCCGGCGATTCCTGGTTCGTCGAGAAGGGCACCCCGGTGCGCTGGGACATCACCTCGGATCGCTTCGTCAAACACTACCTCGCTATCGTCGAAGGCTGACGCTGTCATGCCCCCCTCGGCCCGCTGAGGGGGAACGCCTTAGCCTAACACCCGCGCAATAAAATCGGTCACCCGCTTGAGGATCTGATCCTTATTGGTTTCGTTAAAGCTCTCGTGCCGCCCGCCTGCATTGATCATCCGTTCGAAATCGTCGCCGCGCAGACGATCGAACGCGGTTTGCGTTTCGCTCATCAGCACCAGCCGATCGTCGTCGCCGTGGATCCACAGCGTGGGCAGTGCGCCGAAGCCCGGCCCGGCGTTGATGGCGGCGAGGATCCGCTGCATGGCACGCAGGGTGGGGCGCTTGAACGGCCCGTGCCACACTAGCGGATCGTCCTGATACGCCGCGCCGACCGCCGGATCGCGCGCCAGGGTGGCGGTATCCAGCGGCGCGTCGGGGATCGTCGGCAGTTCGGCCAGATCGGAGATCGCTGTTCTGTCGCCGAGCAGCGGCCCGGACAGCACCAGTGCGCACACCTCCTCGCCATGGCGCTGCACGTAGCGGGTGGCGATCATGCCGCCCATCGAATGGCCGATCACCACCAGCGGCAAGGTGGGGTATTGCCGCCGGAGATGCGCGACCACGCGCTGCACGTCGTCGACCACGGCGTCATAATCCTCGATCAGCACGCGTTCGCCCTGCGACAGGCCGTGGCCGAGATGGTCGGGGCCGAACACCCGCGCGCCCTGCGCCTGCAGCGTGCGCGCCACGTATTGATAGCGGCCGAGATGCTCGCCGTAGCCGTGTATCAGCAGCGCCAGATAGCGCGACTTGTCGTTTCCCCAGTCGTGCACGGCGATGTCGCCGTGACGGCCTTTGATAAAGCTGACGGTTTGTTCGGACATCTTATTGTTCTCATGGTGACAGGGTTGCCCTTCAGCGTAGCGGCTGGCGGCGAGGTTGTCAGGGGCGCCGGGTGCGGCGCCCGCAGAGAGGATTACAGGCCGAACTGGCGCGCCAGCTCGTCGAGCGCCTCGCGCTGGAAGCGGTTGAAGGCGTCGCGCGGCTGCTGTTGCTGGATGAACCTCAGCAGCGGATCCTGCACTTCAGTACGCACGCCGCTCAGCTGTTCCATCACCGCCAGCCCGCAGAACGGCACGTAGGATTCGGCGTAGCCGCCTTCGTGCACCATCACCAGTTTGCCGCCGCACAGCCGGTCGGCGGCGTCCTGCACCAGCGCGGTCATGGCGCGGAAGCTGTCGCTGTGCAGCTGCATGCGCGCCAGCGGATCGAGGGCGTTGGCATCGTAGCCGCAGGCGACGATGATCAGCTCCGGCTCGAATTTTTCCAGCGCCGGGATGATGATGTGCCGCATGGCGTGCAGGTAGCCGTCGTCGCCGGCGCCGGCCAGCATCGGCACGTTGAGGTTGCAGCCTGCTCCGGCGCCTTCACCGCGATCCCGTTCGCCGGAATAGCCCGCCGGGAAGCAACCGTCCTGATGCAGCGACAGCGTCAGCACGTCGCCCCGCTGCCAGTAGATGTGCTGGGTACCGTTGCCGTGATGCACGTCCCAGTCGAGCACCGCCACCTTGCCGAGATCGTAGCGGGCCTTGGCGCGCTCGATGGCGATGGGAATATTGGCCAGGAAGCAGAAGCCCATCGATTGATCCGGCAGGCAGTGGTGGCCCGGCGGGCGTGACAGCGCATAGGCGTTATCCAGCTCGCCCTGCAGCACCGCTTCCACCGCCGCGCAGGCCAGCCCGGCGGAGAGCTTGGCGATTTCATAGCTGCCCGGCCCCAGCGGCGCTTCCTCTCCTAGCAGGCCGCCGCCGCTGTCGCTCACCTGTTTGAAACGCTGCAGATAGTGGGCGGGGTGAATGCGCAGCAGGTCTTCTTCCGTCGCCGGTTCGGCGCTCAGCAGGGTAAGCTGGCGCGACAGGCCGGACACGTCCATCAGGTTCTTCATGCGCCGTTTGGTTTCCGGCGACTCGGCGTGGCCAGCGCCCGAAGGCGGTTGCACCCAGCCGCCGACCGGCAGGGTGGTGGCGTGCAGGCCGGTGCTGTGCCAGAAACAGCGTTCATCAAACAAGAAACCGGTTGTTCTTTTCACCTTTCTCCTCCTGTTATACGGCGCGGTGCGCGCGGTGAAGCCAGCGAAATCAACAGCAGCGACAGCAGCGCGCAGCCCAGCGCGCCCAACAGCAAGGCATTGAAACCGCCGGAAGATTCGATCAGAGAGCCGGCCAGCGTCGGGCCGATGGCCATGCCGCCGCCGATCACCAGGTTGATGCCGTTCATCAGCTTGCCGTCGTTATCCAACCCGGCGACCCGCGCCAGAATGAACGGCAGCACGAAGGTCCAGGTGAATTTGAACAGCAGGGCCGCCAGGGCGAAGCGCAGCAGCAGGGGTTGGCCTGTCAGCAGCGCCACGCTGGCCAGCAGCAGGGCGTACCCCAGCACGATCAGGCGTCCGCCGCCGAAGCGCGCACCGATCAGCGCCGCGGCCCCCGCGCCGACGATGCCGAGCAAGGTGGCGACGGCCAGCACCTGGCCGCTGTGGGCCGGCGACAGCCCGGCGCCGGCGGCGATGCCGCCGATAAAGGTCCAGACCGCGCTCAGGCTGATGTAAAAGGTCAGCACCGCCAGCACGGCGCACAGCTTGCGCGCCAGCGAGGCGGCGGCACCGTTGCGGGCGGCGCGCGCGGCGGTGAAACCGTTGGGAAACGCCGGGAGCAGCGGCAGGCAGCACAGCATGATGGCCGCTAAAATCAGGTAGACCGCCATCAGGCCGAAGTGCGCGAACAGCGGCGGCAGCACCAGCAGCCCGACCGCGCCCAGCACCAGCTGGCCGAGCACCCAGAAGGCATACACCCGGCTGGGATTGGCGGTGCCGGCGGCGCAGGTGATGCACAGGATCATCAGGGTGCCGCCCGCCAGCGAGGCGATAAAGCGCAGCGGCAGCAGCAGGGTGAAATCTTGCACCAGCGCTGAAGCCAGGTTGCCGGCGATAAACACCAACGCCGACAGCGTGGCGACCCGCCGCCAGTTGATGCGCCCGATCCACCACCACGCCGGCAGCGTGGCCAGGCTCATGGCGCCGAGCTCGGTGGAGAACAGGTGGCCGATCTGCGCCGGGCCAAGCTGCCACTGCGCGGCGAGCTGGGCGGCCACGGCGGGGGCGGTCATCAGAATGCCCGGCGCGATGGCGGCGAAGACGATAATGGCGGTCAGCAGCCGTGGTGGGCAGGGAAGCGCCGTGCCGACGGCGGGCGCGGAAACCGAATCACTGGACATAAACCTTTTCCCCGAGCGTTGAGTGACAATGGAATATCCCGCCGGGCCCGATTGCGGGCAGGGGGAGGCCGCGCCATAGATGGCGAATACTCTTTAGCGTTATTTTCCGGCCGTCGGCGACGGCCGTTATCGGGCGTTAACCGTGGGCGAGAAAGCCGCCGGCGACCAGTTCGGTGCGGTTCACCACGTCGGTTTTGGCGAAAATATTGCGCATGTGGGTTTTCACCGTGGACAGCGAAATGCCCAGCTTCAGGGCGATGCGCTTATTGCTGGCGCCTTCGCGCACCATGTTGACGATCTCTTGCTCTTTGGCGGTCAGCATCTGCGCCTCGCCATCGGGCAACAGATCGCGCGTCGCCAGCTCGATCAGCGGCAGCACCGCGCGCAGGCGGCCACGCTCCACGTCGGTAAACGGCGTATCGCGGATCAGCGACACCCCGGCGACGATGCGCTTGCGTTGGCGGATGAAAATCTCCGTCATGTCGCGCATGTCGTTCGGCAGCATAAAGTCGTGGTAATAGCGGCGGTTGCCGGCGATCGCCGCCGGGCTCATGCCGACCATGGTGATGTCCTGGCGATGGAAGTTGGCCGGCTGCAGCGGGTCTATCTGCTGGAAGTGGTTCAGGTACTGCTGATGCGTTTTATCGGGCATGCCGTGCAGAATGTAGTGATCCGGCCGCAGGTCGCGATCGACCAGATAAAACACCCCGGCGGACACCGGGATCAGGTGCGTGATGGTCGCCAAACAACTGTTGATAAAGGCATCGGATGCGGTGCTGTGCATGATTCGTGTTCCTCCCTTTATCATTCAATCTGGAGAAGGTTGGCGGTCAATATATGAACGATACAAGCATAGTTGTAGCATTTTGGCAACACAATAAAAACATATTAACAACGTGAGGCCGATTGCAATAAAACACATAAATAACAAGATGACACTGTGGTCATCAGGGCTTTTCAGCGCGGATTTGCTGCGATTTTCATTAATAAGTTAATGAAATATTTCCCCTCTTTTCCCGCTGAATTTACAGCGCTTTTCAATGTTTGCCCGGGTGAAGCCCTCGCCGCCCTGCGCGTGCTACAACCGGCACGATCGAAGCCGTCCCTCGTTCTTTAGAACGATAGCCAGGCTTTTCCGCCGCTTCTTACACTGCGAATTGAAGATAGCGCCAGGCGGCGCCAAAGGTATAAGACGAAAAAATGATGACCTTGCTCAGGCTGCTCCGTCCGCATGACCATGAGCGCGGCCGCAGGTTGAAAGCATCTCGTCCTTAAGGACGATAGTCAGCATTTTCCTTTCCTCTCTATAGTGAGATTACCGCCGCTGGCGGTGAAAAACCTGCAAGCACCTGCATGCATCAGGCCAAAACTATAAGAGGAAATAACCATGAACCTGTCGTCGCGGTTGCACGCCCACCTGGCTCGAGGCAAGGTCGGCTTTCCCACCACCCTGGCCAGTTCGGTCGGGGTGATCATGGCCAGCCCGGTGATCCTGACGGTCACCAGCGGCTTCGGCATCGGCGGCGACACCTTCGCGCTGGCGATGCTGATCGCCTTCATCATGATGCAGGCGCAGCTCACCACCTTCTCCGAAGCGGCGGCGCTGCTGCCGACCTCCGGTTCCGTTTACGACTACATCTCCTGCGGCATGGGGCGCTTTTTCGCCATCACCGGCGCGCTGTCGGCCTACCTGATCGTGCACATCTTCGCCGGCACCGCCGAGACCATTCTCTCCGGCATCATGGCGCTGGTGAACTTCGAGCACCTCAACACCCTGATGGAAAGCCACAATGCCTCCTGGATGGTCGGCGTCGGGCTGGTGATCGTGTTCGGCCTGCTCAACGCGTTCGGCATCGAGGCCTTCGGCAAGGCGGAGATCGTGCTGACCTTCGCCATGTGGAGCACGCTGGTGATCTTCGGCATCGTCGGGCTGCTGTCGCCGCATGCGGTGCCGCTCGAGGGGTGGTTCGGCAGCACGCTGAGCCTGAACGATCCCTTCGCGGTATTCAGCCTGATCGGCATGGCGATGTTCATGTTCGTCGGCTGTGAGCTGGTGACGCCGATGGCGCCGGAGATCAAGCGCTGCGATCGGGTGATCCCGCGCGCGATGGCGCTGGGGCTGTGCGGCGTGGCGGTGTGCATGGCGCTGTATGGCGCGGCGCTCAGCCACCAGGTGGAAAACGTGGTGATCGACGCCGCCAGCGGCACGCGCCTGCTGGAAACGCCGATGGCCATCCCGGCGTTCGCCGGCCAGGTGATGGGCCAGTTCGGCAAATACTGGCTGGGCGTCGGCCTGCTGCTGGCGGGCGCAGCGACCATCAACACGCTGATGGCGGCGGTGCCGCGCATTCTGTACGGCATGGCGCTGGACGGTGCGCTGCCGCGCATGTTCGCTTATCTGCACCCGCGCTTTAAGACGCCGGTGGTCGGCATTCTGGTGGCGGTGTTGATCCCCTGCGTACACGCCTTCGCCATTCAGGGCAATCTCGACAGAATTATTCCGCTGGTGCTGGCGGCGGTGTGCGCCTGGGGCGTGGCCTACCTGCTGGTGACCTGTTCGGTGGTGATCCTGCGCCTGCGCCGCCCCGATCTGCCACGCGCCTATAAATCGCCGTGGTTCCCGCTGCCGCAGATCGTTTCCAGCGTCGGTATCGTGCTGGCCATCGTTTACATCACGCCGCCGGGAATGAACCCGAGCGACATCTACATTCCCTTCGGCTGGATGATCGGCCTGACCGCCGGCTATGCGCTGTTCTGGACGCTGTGCGTGCAGAAAGTGAATCCGTTCAAGCCGGTGCCGGTCGAACAGGTGCTGGAGAACGCGTTCGCCAAGGGTGAAAACGAGGAGGCGCAGTTTGATCGGCTTACTTCCCTCACTTAATCGCGCCTGGCGGCGAGCGCCGTCGGGCTATCGGCCGGGCGCTGCGCTGGATCGTCTGGCGCGCAACCTGGAACCCTACGCGTGCGAACGCCTGGCGCCGGGCCTGCTGCGGCTGACGCTGCCGCAGGGACCGCAGATCGAGATCGGCGAACAGGTACAGGGGCTGTTTATGGCGCATATCGTCAGCCACCGCTTTCGGTTGCAGGGCACGTGCGCGGTGCAGCCCCCGTTGACGCTGGACGTGGTGACCGGCGGCTGGCTGCGGCGGCGCGGGGTGCGTTATCTGCTGCGCCAGCGCCATGCGGCCGCGCAGCGGGTGCTGGACGGCCTGCAGCGCTACCCGCAGATCGGCGAGACGCTGGCGCAGCTGGATTTTCGCCGCGTGCGGCTGACGGTGAAGGACGGGCGCTGGCAGGTGGATATCGAGCATTTCGCCGCGTCGGAAGTGGTCAGCCGTTTGCCGGCCGGCCGCCGCTATCTGCGGCTGGATGCCGAACAGCGGCGGCTGCTGTTGAGCAGCCTGCTGATGATCGGCCAACTGATGGAGAAGCTGAATCATGAATAGAGTGGTTGTGATTACCGGCGGCGGCACCGGCGTCGGCGCTGCCTGCGCCCGTTTGCTGGCGGCGCAGGGCGATCGGGTGTTCATCATCGGCCGCCGCCCGGAACCGCTGGCGGCGCTGGCGCAAGAGATCGGCGCGCAGGCGCTGGTGGGCGATGCCGCCAGCGGCGAGAGCTGGAACCACACGCTGCTGCCGGCCATTCTGCGCGAAGCCGGGCGCATCGACTGCCTGATCGGCAGCGCCGGCGGCATGGGCTTCAAGCGCATCACCGAGATGACCGATGCGCAGTGGCAAGGGGCGCTGGACAGCAACCTCAACAGCGCTTTCGCCAGCGCGCGCGCCTGCCTGCCAGAGCTGATTAAAAGCGGCGGCAACCTGCTGTTCGTCGCTTCGATCGCCTCGCTGGCCGCCGGGCCGGAGGTCTGCGGCTACGTCACCGCCAAGCACGCCCTGATCGGCCTGATGCGCTCCATCGCCCGCGATTACGGCCCGCTGGGCGTGCGCGCCAATGCGGTGTGCCCGGGCTGGGTGACCACGCCGATGGCGGACGAAGAGATGCAACTGCTGATGGACGCCCATCAGATTTCGCTGGAGCAGGCTTACCAGATGGTTTGCCGCGACGTGCCGCTGCGCCGCCCGGCCAGCGCCGAAGAGATCGCCCGCGTCTGCCGTTTCCTCTGTTCCAGCGAGGCTTCAATCATTACCGGTGCGGCGCTGGTGGCCGACGGCGGCTCTACCATTGTCGATGTGCCGACCCTGGCTTTCACTTCCCTGTAAGGAGCATTTCCATGAGTTCAGAAGCGGTATTCATTCAGGTTGGCGCGCTGGCGGAAGGCTTTGCGCCGCACAGCAATACGCTGGAACGGCAGCACGGGCTGGCGGGCAGCACGCTGACGCTGCGCTTTAGCGACGGCGCGACGCAGCGCTGCCGGTTCACCGACGAGCAGACGCTGGAGTGGGGCGAACGGCGCGGCGTCGCCTATCGCGCCACCAGCATTCGCCCTGGCGTGCTGTTCATCGATTTTCTCGACCCCGCCCGTGCCAACGCCAGCATTACGCTGGTGTGCGATCGCAATCAGGGCAACTTCACCGCGGTGTACGGCCAACTGCCGGACGAAGCGCAGGCGCGGCTCGACGCCTTCAGCCGGGTGGAGCAGGGGCTGCCGCTGACCGCGGTCGAGGCCGAATTCCGCTTCGGCACGCTGGATGATGCCGACGTAGCGCCGCCGGGCTTTACCGATGAGCTGATCGGTATGCGCAACATGTACACCTACAGCCCGACCGAGCGGTACGAGCACATCTACCTGAACGACAACTTCTACGCCTGGCAGTGTCTGGACGGGGTGGAGAAAGGGCTGGCGGACGTCGATCGCTGCCACTACGTGAAGGTGGCGGAGCAGCTTTATCTGTTCGTCTGGCGCGAGAAGATCATCCCGACGTTGGGCGTGGTGATGATCGATCTGCAGGGGATGCGCACCGACGGCAAGATCCTCGGCTATCAGGGCAGCGATTTCAGCGCGCTGAGCAACTTTGCGGTCGGCGCCCATGCGCAGGTGCTGAACACCACGCGCCACCCGCGAGGATAGGCCGATGAGCGCAACCTATGCGGCCGACGCCTTCGCGGGGCAGGTGGTGCTGGTGACCGGCGGTGCTCAGGGCATTGGGCTGGCGATCGTCAGCGCCTTTGCCCGGCTGGGCGCCGAGGTGACGATCGCGGACGTGCAGCTGCCGCAGGCGCAGGCGGCGGCGCAGGCGCTGCGGCGCGAAGGATTGAGCGTGCAAGCGCTGGCTTGCGATCTGGCCGAACCGGGGCAGATCGCCGAGGGGGTGGCGGCGGTGGGCGAGCGGCATCAACGGTTGGACGTGGTGATTCACAACGCCGCTTACTTTCCGCTGACGCCGTTCGCCGCCATCGACGCGGCCCTGCTGCAACGTACGCTGAGCGTCAATCTGATGGCGCCGTTCTTTCTGGCGCAGGCGGCGCTGCCGTGGATGCGCCGCCGGGGCGGCGGCTGCATTCTGGTGACTTCGTCGGTGACCGGCCCGAGGGTGGCTTATCCGGGGCTGGCGCACTACGCCGCTTCCAAGGCTGGGGTGAACGGGTTTATTCGTGCGGCGGCGCTGGAGCTGGCGGCGGAGAAAATTCGCGTCAACGGCGTGGAGCCGGGAATGATCCGCACGCCGGCGATGGCCAACCTAGGCGATGCGGCGGTTAATCAGGCGATCGCGGCCTCGGTGCCGCTCGGGCGGCTGGGGGAACCGGAAGACATCGCCGCGGCGATGGTGTTTCTCGCCTCGCCGGCGGCGGCCTACATCACCGGCCAGACGCTGGTGGTGGACGGCGGCGCGCTGTTGCCGGAAACGAATTCTCTGCTTACTTGACGCTGCAGCGTTGTTGGCTGCAACGCCAATTAATTTGAGAATTCCGGTTGGTCAAATCATTTCTTGGCGGGATGCGCGGTGACGTTGGCGGGCAGGCTGTCGCCCAGGGTGATCAGCTCGTCCAACAGCGTCATCAGCTGGTCCATTTTCTGCCGCGAGAAGGCGGCTTCAATCTCGGCGTAGCCCTGTTCCACCTGGTGGCGCGCCACTTCATACAGATCCTGGCCCTGCTGGGTCAGCGACACGTACAGCTTGCGCTGATCGTTGACCGGCTTCAGGCGGAAGATCAGCTTGTCGCGCTCCATGCGCGACAGAATGCCGGTCAGGCTGGGGCGCAGAATGCAGGTTTCTGCCGCCAGCTCATGGAATTCGATCGAGCGGCTGTTGGCCAGCACGCGGATGATGCGCCATTGCTGTTCGGTCAAATTGTGGCTTTTCAGGATCGGGCGGAAGAACCCCATGGCGGTTTCGCGTGCCTGCAGCAGGGCAATAGTTAACGATTCATGCATAAGTTTGGCCTTAGCTATCAAGGTGTTCGCTGTTACGGCGCTCGTTATGGGGGCGCCTGCCCCGCAAAGCCCGGTTTTGTTAATAACTTAATAGTAGCCAAAGTTACCCGTAGGGATAAAGCAAAAATATGGGCCGCAGCGAAAAATGGTGCCGTAAATGATTAACACATTGAATAATCACGCTAATGTTCATTATTTGTGAATATTTTGTTATCACGATCACAAATCATCCCAAGCGCGTTGCGTAAAAGCTGCACAGCGTATAAAACTAATCATTAATATATTAATGAATGCCGGTTGTCATGTTTTGCCATTGGAGGAGTTCGCATGAAAGGCACCGTATTTTCCGTTGCGCTGAACCACCGCAGCCAACTGGACGCCTGGGATCAGGCGTTTCACCAGCCGCCGTATCAGACCCCGCCCAAAACCCCGGTCTGGTTTATCAAACCGCGCAACACCCACCTCGCCAACGGCGGGGCGATCCCGTTTCCGGCCGGTGAAACCGTGCAGAGCGGCGGCACGCTGGCGGTGATCATCGGCGACACCGCACGCAAGGTGCCGGCGGCGCAGGTGAGCCGTTATCTGGCCGGTTACGCGTTGGCCAACGACGTCAGCCTGCCGGAAAGCAGCTTCTACCGCCCGGCGATCAAGGCCAAATGTCGCGACGGTTTCTGCCCGCTGGGAGAAATTGGCCAGCTGGTGAATGCCGATCGGCTGGAGATCGTCACCGAGATCAACGGCGTGGAGCAGGATCGCTGGTCCACTGCCGATCTGGTGCGTTCGGTGCCGGAGCTGATCGCCGCCATCAGCGACTTCATTACCCTGCAGCCGGGCGATGCGGTGCTGATCGGCACCCCGCACCAGCGGGTGGAGATCAAACCGGGGGATGAGGTGACGGTGCGCGCCGCCGGCCTGCCCACTCTGACCAACCGCGTCACCCAGGCAGGAGCCGCATCATGAAACATGCCCGTATTCGCCATCATGGCCAGGTCGTCAACGTGCAGGTCGACGACCAACTGCGCGTCACGCTGCCGAACGGCGAGGTGTTGCAGGAGCGCGAAGTGGAATGGTTGCCGCCGGCGCAGGGTACGGTATTTGCCCTGGGGCTGAACTATGCCGATCACGCCAGCGAGCTGGAATTCAAGGCGCCGGAAGAACCGTTGGTGTTCCTCAAGGCGCCGAACACCCTGACCGGCCACCGCCAGGTGTCGGTGCGCCCGGCCGGCGTGGAGTACATGCATTACGAAGCGGAGCTGGTGGCGGTGATCGGCAAGACCGCGCGCAACGTCAGCCGCGAGCGCGCCATGGAGTACGTGGCGGGTTACACCCTGTGCAACGACTACGCCATCCGCGATTACCTGGAGAACTACTACCGGCCGAATCTGCGGGTGAAGAGCCGCGATACCCTGACGCCGATCGGGCCCTACATCGTCGATCGCGACGACATCGCCGATCCGCACCGGCTGGCGCTCAGCACCTACGTCAACGGTGAACTGCGCCAGCGCGGCAGCACCGCCGACATGATTTTCGACATTCCGTTCTTGATTGCCTACCTGAGCGAATTCATGACGCTGCAGCCGGGCGACATGATTGCCACCGGCACGCCGAAAGGGCTGGCCGACGTGCAGCCAGGCGACGAAGTGGTGGTGGAGATCGAGGGCATCGGCCGTCTGGTTAACCACATTATCAGTGAAAAAGATTACGAGGAGAGCCTGCGATGAAAACCATCAACCACTGGATCAACGGCAAGAACGTCGCCAGCAAAGAGTACTTCACCACCACCAACCCGGCGAACGGTGAGGTGCTGGCGGAGGTGGCCTCCGGCGGCCAGCTGGAGATCGACCAGGCGGTGGCGGCAGCGAAAGAGGCTTTCCCCAAGTGGGCCAACACGCCGATGAAAGAGCGTGCGCGCCTGATGCGCCGTTTGGGTGAACTGATCGACCAGAACGTGCCGCAGATTGCCGAAATGGAAACCGCCGACACCGGCCTGCCGATCCACCAGACCAAAAACGTGCTGATCCCGCGCGCTTCGCACAACTTCGAGTTCTTCGCCGAGGTGTGCCAGCAGATGAACGGCAAGACCTACCCGGTGGACGACAAGATGCTCAACTACACGCTGGTACAGCCGGTGGGGGTGTGCGCGCTGGTGTCGCCGTGGAACGTGCCGTTCATGACCGCTACCTGGAAAACCGCGCCTTGCCTGGCGTTGGGCAACACCGCGGTGCTGAAGATGTCCGAACTGTCGCCGTTGACTGCCGATCGCCTGGGCGAGCTGGCGCTGGAGGCCGGCATTCCGGCCGGGGTGCTGAACGTGGTGCAGGGCTACGGCGCCACCGCCGGCGACGCATTGGTGCGCCATAAAGACGTGCGTGCGGTCTCCTTCACCGGCGGCACCGCCACCGGCCGCCGTATTATCGAAAGCGCCGGGCTGAAGAAATTCTCCATGGAGCTGGGCGGCAAGTCGCCGGTGCTGATCTTTGAAGACGCCGACATCGAGCGGGCGCTCGACGCCGCGCTGTTCACCATCTTCTCGATCAACGGCGAACGCTGCACCGCCGGTTCGCGCATCTTCATTCAGGAGAGCATCTACCCGGAATTCGTCAAACGCTTCGCCGAGCGCGCCAACCGCCTGCGCGTGGGCGATCCGCAAGATCCCAACACCCAGGTGGGGGCGCTGATCAGCCCGCAGCACTGGGAAAAAGTCTCCGGCTATATCCGCCTCGGGGTGGAAGAAGGGGCGACCCTGCTGGCCGGCGGCCCGGACAAACCGGCCGGCTTGAGCCACGGCAACTTCCTGCGCCCGACGGTGCTGGCGGATGTCGACAACCGGATGCGCGTGGCGCAGGAGGAGATCTTCGGGCCGGTGGCCTGCCTGTTGCCGTTCAAATCGGAAGAAGACGGCCTGCGCATGGCCAACGACGTGGAGTACGGCCTGGCGTCGTACATCTGGACGCAGGATGTGAGCAAGGTTCTGCGCCTGGCCCGCGGCATTGAAGCGGGTATGGTTTTCGTCAACACCCAAAACGTACGCGATCTGCGCCAACCGTTCGGCGGCGTGAAAGCTTCCGGCACCGGCCGCGAAGGCGGCGAATACAGCTTCGAAGTGTTCGCCGAAATGAAGAACGTGTGCATTTCCATGGGTGATCACCCGATCCCTAAATGGGGCGTTTGATAGCGTCTCTGGCGTTTAAAACTGACAAACATCCCCTAAATATTTCGAGTTGCAGGAAGGCGGCAACTGAGCGAGTCCCGATGAGCTTACTCAGGTAAGCGATTCGGGTGAGTAAAGGCAGCCAACGCATCTGCGGCTTGAAGTATGACGGGGATAGGAGGACTTATGGGTAAGTTAGCGCTAGCCGCCAAGATTACACATGTTCCATCGATGTATCTGTCGGAAATCCCTGGGAAAAACTTTGGTTGCCGGCAGGCGGCCATCGACGGCCATAAAGAGATCGGTGCGCGCTGCCGCGAGATGGGCGTCGACACCATCGTGGTGTTCGACACCCACTGGCTGGTGAACAGCGCCTATCACATCAACTGCAGTGCGCATTTCTCCGGCGTGTACACCAGCAACGAACTGCCGCATTTCATCCGCGACATGACCTACGACTACGACGGCAACCCGGCGCTGGGGCAGCTGATCGCCGACGAGGCCTGCAAGCTGGGCGTGCGCGCCAAGGCGCACGACATCCCGAGCCTGAAGCTGGAATACGGCACGCTGGTGCCGATGCGCTACATGAATGCCGACAAGCATTTCAAGGTGGTGTCGATCTCGGCGTTTTGCACCGTGCATGACTTCGCCGACAGCCGCCGGCTGGGCGAGGCGCTGAAAAGCGCCATCGAGAAATACGACGGCACCGTGGCGGTGCTGGCCAGCGGTTCGCTGTCGCACCGCTTCATCGACGATCAGCGCGCCGAAGAGGGCATGAACAGCTATACCCGCCAGTTCGATCAGCAAATGGACGAACGGGTGGTCAAGCTGTGGGAAGAGGGGCGCTTTCGCGAGTTTTGCGAAATGCTGCCGGAGTATGCCGATTACTGCTACGGCGAAGGCAACATGCACGACACCGTGATGCTGCTGGGCCTGCTCGGCTGGGACAAGTACGACGGCAAGGTGGAGTTCATCACCCCGCTGTTCGCCAGTTCCGGTACCGGGCAGGTCAACGCCGTGTTCCCTTTGCCCGCTGAAGCCTGAGGTGTGTGAATGCCCCATTTTTATGCTGAATGTACCGACAACATCCGCCGTGAGGCGGATTTGCCCACCCTGTTCGCCAAGGTCAACGAGGCGTTGGCCGCGACCGGCATCTTCCCGCTGGCCGGGGTGCGCAGCCGTGCCATCTGGCTCGACACCTGGCAGATGGCCGACGGCAAGCAGGATTACGCCTTCGTGCACATGACGCTGAAGATCGGCCACGGCCGCAGTCTGGAAAGCCGTCAGCAGGTGGGCGAGATGCTGTTTGCGCTGATCAAGGAACACTTCGCCGCGCTGATGGCGCGGCGTTACCTGGCGCTATCTTTCACCCTGGAAGAGCTGGATCCGGTGCTGAATTACAAACAGAACAATGTCCACGCGCTGTTCAACAAGGCGTGAATAAGGGGTCGTAAATGCTGGATAAAGAGCAGGTTAATCGCGCCGTGCAGCGCCTGCATCAGGCGGAAAAGAGTCGTGAGCAGATCCGCGCGCTGTCGCTCGATCATCCCGAGATCACCATCGAAGACGCCTATGCCATTCAGCGGCAGTGGGTGGAGCTGAAGATCGCCGAGGGGCGCACGCTCAAAGGCCACAAGATCGGCCTGACCTCGCGCGCCATGCAGGTCAGCTCGCAGATCACCGAGCCGGACTACGGCGCGCTGTTGGACGACATGTTCTTCAACGATGGCAGCGACATTCCGATCGATCGCTTTATCGTGCCGCGGGTGGAGGTGGAACTGGCGTTCGTGTTGGCCAAGCCGCTGCGCGGGCCGAACTGCACGCTGTTCGACGTCTACAACGCCACCGACTACATCATTCCGGCGCTGGAGATTATCGACGCGCGCAGCCACAACGTCGATCCGGAAACCCAGCGGCCACGCAAGGTGTTCGACACCATTTCCGACAACGCCGCCAACGCCGGGGTAGTGATGGGCGGGCGGCCGATCAAGCCGGATGCGCTGGATCTGCGCTGGATCTCCGCGCTGCTGTACCGCAACGGCGTGATTGAAGAGTCCGGCGTGGCGGCGGCGGTGCTCAACCATCCGGCCAACGGCGTGGCCTGGCTGGCCAACAAGCTGGCGCCGTATGAGGTGGAGCTGGAAGCAGGGCAGGTGATCCTCGGCGGATCCTTCACCCGGCCGGTGCCGGCGCGGCGCGGTGATACCTTCCACGTCGACTACGGCCCGATGGGCTGCATCAGTTGCCGCTTCGTCTAATAAGCAGGCTCGGCGAACCGGGCCGCAATAAACCGGGCGGGCTATGCGCTACGCCCGCTTGTCAGGGAGAATACGATGTTAACCAACCACTTCAAGCGTGCGCTGCAGGAAAAACGCCCGCAGATCGGGCTGTGGCTCGGGCTGTGCAGCAGCTACAGCGCCGAGCTGCTGGCTGGCGCCGGTTTCGACTGGCTGCTGATCGACGGCGAACATGCGCCCAACAACGTGCAGACGGTGCTGGGGCAGCTGCAGGCGGTCGCGCCTTACCCGAGCCAACCGGTAGTGCGTCCGCCGTGGAACGACGCGGTGATCATCAAACAGCTGTTGGACGTCGGCGCGCAAACCTTGCTTATCCCGATGATTCAAAACGCCGAACAGGCGCGTGACGCGGTGCGCGCCACGCGCTATCCGCCGCACGGGGTGCGCGGCGTCGGCAGCGCCCTGGCGCGCGCTTCGCGCTGGAACCGGGTGCCGAATTACCTGCAACAGGCCGATGAACAGATGTGCGTGCTGGTGCAGATTGAAACCCGCGAAGCGGTGAAAAACCTCGACGCCATTTTGCAGGTGGAAGGGGTGGACGGCGTGTTTATCGGCCCGGCGGATCTCAGCGCCGACATGGGCTTCGCCGGCAATCCGCAGCACCCGGAGGTGCAACGTACCATCGACGACGCCATCGCGCGCATTCGCGCCGCCGGCAAGGCGCCGGGCATTCTGATGGCCAACAAAGCACTGGCGCAGCGCTATCTGGAAGCCGGCGCGCTGTTCGTCGCGGTGGGGGTGGATACCACCCTGCTGGCGCGGGCGGCGGAGGCTCTGGCGGACGAATTCAAACAGGGCGGGGTGCAAGCGCCTTCATCGGGGGTCTACTGAACCATGAACCACGTCGATTCGCTGCAGCCGGCCAACCCGGCGCAGCAACATAAAGCGTTAACCGCCGCCGAGCAATCGGTGATTAAAAAGTTGTTTCGGCGCCTGATCATTTTCCTGTTCGTGTTGTTTGTTTTCTCTTTCCTCGACCGTATCAACATCGGCTTCGCCGGGCTGACGATGGGCAAAGATCTCGGCCTCAGCTCGACCATGTTCGGGCTGGCGGCGACGTTGTTCTATGTCACCTACGTGATCTTCGGCATTCCGAGCAACATGATGTTGAGCCGGGTCGGCGCGCGGCGCTGGATCGCCACTATCATGGTGTTGTGGGGCATCGCTTCCACCTGCACGATGTTCGCCACCGGGCCGACCAGCCTGTATGTGCTGCGCATGATCGTCGGCATCACCGAAGCCGGCTTCCTGCCGGGCATTCTGGTGTACCTCACCTACTGGTTCCCGGCGTTCTACCGCGCCCGCGCCAACGCCTTGTTCATGATCGCCATGCCGGTGACCATGGCGATCGGCTCGCTGGTCTCCGGCTATATACTGGCGCTGGACGGGGTGATGAACCTGAAGGGCTGGCAGTGGCTGTTCCTGCTGGAAGGCATTCCGTCGGTGCTGCTGGGCGTGGTGGTGTGGTTCTACCTCGACGATACGCCGGCCAAGGCCAAGTGGCTGACCGACGAGGAAAAGGCCAGCCTGCAGGCGATGATGGAGGCCGACAAACTGCAGCTGGTGCAGCCCAACGGGCCGAGCAGCCATCGCGCGTTGCAGCAACGCAGCCTGTGGCGCGAGATCTTCACGCCGATCGTGCTGATGTATACGCTGGCCTATTTCTGCCTGACCAACACCCTGAGCGCGATCAACATCTGGACGCCGCAGATCTTGCAAAGCTTCAACCAGGGCAGCAGCAACGTGACGATCGGCATTCTGGCGGCGATCCCGCAGATCTGCACCATCGCCGGCATGGTGTGGTGGAGCAAACGATCCGACAGGCTGCAGGAGCGCAAGCATCACACCGCGCTGCCGTACCTGTTCGCCGCCGCCGGCTGGCTGCTGGCGTCCGCCACCGATCACAGCCTGATCCAGTTGCTGGGGATCGTGATGGCCTCGGTCGGCTCCTTTACCGCCATGGCGATCTTCTGGACCACGCCGGATCAGTCGATCAGTCTGGAAGCGCGGGCGGTGGGGATCGCGGTGATCAACGCCACCGGCAACATCGGCTCGGCGCTCAGCCCGCTGTTGATCGGCTGGTTCAAGGACATGACCGGCAGCTTCAACTCCGGGCTGTATTTCGTCTCGGCGCTGTTGATCGTCGGCGCCGTGCTGGTGTGGCGCATTCCGATGAAGGATTCGCGCCCGAGAGCGACGCCTTGATACGCAAGTGGGCATGATTGCAGGAGGTCATGAGGTGCGGAAAAGTACCGGCTTTATCGCCAACATCGATATTTGCAAAGAGTATGACGCACGCTACGCCGCCGACGAGGTGCACTACGAAACCTTCGCCGGGCTGGCGGCGTTCTTCGGCCGCGACATGCAGGTGCACTGGCACGACTGCTTCTTCCAGGTGCATTTCCTGGAGACCGGCAAGATAGAGCTGCAGCTCGACGATCAGCACTATTCGGTGCAGGCGCCGCTGTTCATCCTCACGCCGCCGTCGGTGCCGCATGCGTTCTTCACCGAACCGGACAGCGACGGCCACGTGCTGACGGTGCGCCAGGAGCTGATCTGGCCGCTGCTGGAGCGCCTGTATCCCGGCAGCAACCTGGCGCTGGATATGCCGGGTATCTGCCTGTCGCTGGCCGACGCGCCGCAGGAGCTGACGGCGCTCAGCCACTACTGGGCGCTGATCCGCCGCGAATTCGGCCAGAACCTGGCCGGGCGCGAACAGACGCTGGCGTTGCTGGCGCAGGCGGTGTTCACGCTGCTGCTGCGCAACACCGCGCTGGAAGACAGCGCCAACAGCGGCGTGCGCGGCGAACTGCAGCTGTTTCAGCGCTTCAACAAGATGGTGGACGAACGTTTTCGCGAGCACCTGCCGGTGCCGGAGTATGCGCAGGCGCTAGGGGTGACCGAATCGCGGCTCAACGACCTGTGCCGGCGCTTCGCCAACCGGCCGCCCAAACGGCTGATCTTCGATCGGCTGCTGCGCGAGGCCAAACGCATGCTGCTGTTCAGCGCCTGTACGGTGCATGAAACCGCCTACAGCCTCGGCTTCAAGGATCCGGCCTATTTCGCCCGTTTTTTCAATCGGCTGGAAGGCTGTTCCCCCTCGACCTACCGCGCGGCGCAACACGCCCTTTCGTAACCGCGATCACAGTTTGCCGCGAAAGCGGCAAACTGACCTGAAAAGTACCGGCGATTGCCGCAAAAGTCTCTTCTCGAAATCGGCTTTGGCAGCTTCAATTAAGCAACCAAAAGAAAACATTATTTTAACAAATGGCCGAATGCACGGCCTGAAAAATGCCGATTACGAGGAAGACCCAATGAAACCAGAAGACTTTCGTGCCGACAGCAAACGCCCGTTCACCGGCGCCGAATACCTGAAAAGTTTGCAGGACAGCCGCGAAATCTACATTTACGGCGAACGCGTGAAAGACGTCACCACGCACCCGGCGTTCCGCAATGCGGCGGCATCTGTCGGCCAGCTGTACGACGCGCTGCACGATCCGGCCAGCCAGGATCGCCTGTGCTGGAACACCGACACCGGCAACGGCGGCTACACCCATAAATTCTTCCGCTACGCCCGCAGCCCGGAAGAGATGCGCCAGCAGCGCGATGCCATCGCCGACTGGTCGCGCCAAAGCTACGGCTGGATGGGGCGCACGCCGGACTACAAGGCGGCCTTCGGCTGCGCGCTGGGCGCTTATCCGGAGTTCTACGGCCAGTTCGCCGACAACGCGCGCCATTGGTACAAACGCATTCAGGAAACCGGGCTCTATTTCAACCACGCCATCGTCAACCCGCCGATCGATCGCCATAAGCCGGTCAACGAGGTGAAGGACGTCTACATTCAGGTGGAGAAAGAGACCGATGCCGGCATCGTGGTCAGCGGTGCTAAAGTGGTGGCCACCAACTCGGCGTTGACCCACTACAACTTTATCGGTTTCGGCTCGGCGCAGGTGATGGGCGACAATCCGGACTTCGCGTTGATGTTCGTGGCGCCGATGGACGCCGAAGGGGTGAAGCTGATTTCACGCGCCTCCTACGAGCTGGTGGCCGGTGCTACCGGTTCGCCGTTCGACTACCCACTCACCAGCCGCTTCGACGAGAACGATGCGATCCTGATCATGGATCATGTGTTGATCCCGTGGGAAAACGTGCTGATCTACCGCGATTTCGACCGCTGCCGCCGCTGGAGCACCCAGGGCGGTTTCGCCCGGCTGTTCCCGCTGCAGGCCTGCGTGCGCCTGGCGGTGAAGATGGACTTCATCACCGCACTGCTGCAAAAGAGCCTCTCGTGCACCGGCGTGCTGGAGTTCCGCGGCGTGCAGGCCGATTTGGGCGAAGTGGTGGCCTGGCGCAACCTGTTCTGGTCGCTGAGCGACGCGATGTGCGCCGAAGCCACTAAATGGGAAAACGGCGCCTACCTGCCGGATTCCGCCGCGCTGCAAACCTACCGGGTGATGGCACCGATGGCCTACACCAAGGTGAAGCACATCATCGAGAAGAACGTCACCAGCGGCCTGATCTACTTGCCGTCCAGCGTGCGCGACATGAACAACCCGGAGATCGACAAGTACCTGGCGCGCTACGTGCGCGGATCGGACGGCATGGATCATGTCGAGCGCATCAAGATCCTTAAGCTGATGTGGGATGCGATCGGCAGCGAATTCGGCGGCCGCCACGAGCTGTATGAGATCAACTACGCCGGCAGCCAGGATGAGATCCGCCTGCAGTGCCTGCGCCACGCGCAGGGATCCGGCAATATGGATCGCATGATGCAGATGGTCGACAAGTGCCTGGCCGATTACGATCAGCACGGCTGGAAGGTGCCGCACCTGCGCAATAATGACGATATTAATCAGTTGGATAATCTGCTGAAGTAATTCAGGAGGAGGTTGTATGTCTCAGGAAAATGAACAGCGCCTGCGCTTTCGCGACGCCATGGCCAGCCTGTCGGCGGCGGTGAATATCGTTACCACCGACGGCCCGGCGGGGCGCTGCGGCATCACCGCCACGGCGGTATGCTCGGTGACCGACACACCGCCGACGCTGCTGGTGTGCATCAACCGCAACAGCGCGATGAACCCGGTGTTTCAGGAAAACCGCAAGCTGTGCGTCAACGTGCTCAACCATGAGCAAGAGCTGATGGCGCGCCATTTCGCCGGCATGACCGGCGTCAGCATGGAAGATCGTTTCCGGCTGGAAGAGTGGCAGCTCGGCGCGCTGGGGCAGCCGGTGCTGCGCAATACCCTGGCCAGCCTGGAAGGGGAGATCGAGCAGATCCAGAGTATTGGTACCCACCAGATGTACCTGGTGCAGATCAAGCAGATCGCGTTGAGCGACGCCGGTAACGGCCTGATCTACTTTAAGCGCAATTTCCATCCGGTGATCCACCAGATGGCGGTGCCGGCCTGAGGCGTTGGGGCGCAGCAGGCTGCGCCCCGCGTATCAACTCTTGTTAGCCGCCAGATCGCTCACCAGGCGGTTGACCGGATCGCTCATGTTGGTGAACTTGCTCAGCTCCGAGCGGGTCACCACCACGAACACCCCGACGTTTTTCGCCGGAATCATCGCCATGTAGGTAATGAACCCGCCGCCGCCGCCGGTCTTCTGGATGATGCCCGGCAGCCCGTCCTTCGGTGCCATATACACCCAACCTAATCCCAACGCATCCGCTTGCCCAGGCACGTCCATGCCCTTCAGCGACACCAGATCGTGGCGCTGGAAGTACATGGTTTGCTCGCTGGCGGCGGTGGCCTTGCGCGGGCCGCTGGCGCTGGAGGAGAGGAACTGCTGCATCCAGCGTTGCATGTCGCGCGGGGTGGAGTAGACGCCGCCGCTGCCGGCCGCGGCGGTGGTGTCGCGACAGGCGCTCGGGCCGGTCGCCGCTACCATCAGGCGCGAGCACTGTTCGGCGCTCGGCGTCAGCGTGGTGTCGACCATGCCGAGCGGCGCGGTGATTTTTTCTTTCAACAGCGCGTTGTAAGGCTTGCCGGCGGCGCGCGACAGCGCATCGGCCAGCAGGTCATACGCCAGGTTGGAATAAGCCGCGTGCACGCCCGGCGGCACCGTAACGTTGGCATGCGCCAGCCACTGCCAGCGCTGAGCCTTGGTCGGCCAGGTGAACACCGGCGTTTTCGGCGGCTTCTTGCCCGGCTGCTCGCGCGGCAGCGAGCTGGTGTGGGTCGCCAGGTTCAGCAGGGTGATCGGCTGGCCGGCGTTGTAGGCCGGCACATAGGCGCCTTTGGGGGCGTACTTGCGCAGCGGGTCGTTCAGCTTGACCTGGCCTTCCGCCGCCATTTTCACCATCACTTCGCTGGTCATCAGCTTGGTGATCGAGGCGATGCGGATCAGCGAATCCGGGCGCGGGCGCAGGTTGTTGCCGGGTTTGGTGTCGCCGAAACTGCGGTTAACTACCTGATTGCCGTCGATCACCACCAGCGCCATACCGGTGGCGCCGCTGTTGTAAAAAATATGTTCGGCATACTGGTCGACGATTTGCGAAGCCAGCTGCGGGGGCGCGGCCTGCACGGCCAGCGGCGCGGCGCACAGGCCCAACGCCAGCAATAAAGCGGAGACAGAGTTCTTCAACGATCGTTATCCATTTAACAATGCCGCGGGAAAGGGCGTAATTCGTCACCCAGTGTAATGCGCCTACGCCCTGGCTGCATGTAGAAAAAAGAGCGGTGACGATAAAATTTTTTAACCGCCGGCGCCCTACTGCGCGCGGGTGAAAATAGCGATCACTTCATCGAGGTGCGCCTTCATCGCCTTGCGGGCGCCGCGCACGTCGCGCGCTTCGATCGCCGCCAGGATCGCCCGGTGTTCCAGCTCAGAGCGGTGCGGCATGTCGTCCGGCGTATAGTGGCGCTGCAGCACGCAGGACATGCTGCCGCTGCTGTGCTTCGCGGTGGTGTCGAGCTGCGGGCTGAGGCAGCGCCGTGCCTGATTCAACCCGGCGGCGAATCGGCCTTCGCCGCCGTTGTCAGCGCTTGCGGGCGGGTTCGCATAAGGATCGTCAACGCCAACAGCAGCACCATGCCGGACAGCACGCCGTTTATCGTCAAGCCTCCGGCGTCCACCACCCACCCACCCGCCAGCGAACCGCAGGAAATCGCCAGATTGAACAGCGCGATATACAGCGAAGAGGCGACCTCGACTGCGTCGGGGGCCGCCTTGAGCATCCATGCCATCAGCGCAACGGATACGCCGCCATAGGCGATGCCCCACAGCAGGAGGAAGGCACTACCGCTCAGCGGTGCGTGGCCCAGCAGCGGCAGCAGCAGGACGGCGAGCGCCAGCCCGAAGGCGATCAGCGCCAGGGTGCGGCGCAGCCGCTTGGCGGC
The DNA here is from genome assembly GCF_001902635.1 of Serratia marcescens. Classification (GTDB taxonomy): domain Bacteria; phylum Pseudomonadota; class Gammaproteobacteria; order Enterobacterales; family Enterobacteriaceae; genus Serratia; species Serratia marcescens_F. The sequence goes on from NZ_MJAO01000006.1 coordinate 252,022, forward strand.
GGCCTGGCCGGCGATGAAATTCCCGACGATACCGGCGACGCCGTAGGCGAACAGCAGCGGCCCCACCCAGCGATCCTCGATACCGGCGACCGTCTGCAGCAGTGGGCGGACAAAGGTGTAGGCCATAAAGTGGCCGGCGACCAGCAGAAATGTCAGCAGCAGCCCAAGCCGCAAACGGCGATTCGCGCGCTGCGCGGTGAACGAGCGCCAGCTCACCGCCTGCGTGACCGGCAGCCGCGGCAGCACGCACAGCAGCAGGAGCAGGGTCAGCGCCGCCAGGACGGCGATGGCCAGAAACGCCATGCGCCAGCCCAGCGCCTCGCCGAGGAACACCCCGAGCGGCACGCCGAACACCGATGCCGCCGCTACGCCGCCGAAGATGACGGACAGCGCCAATCCGACGGAGGCCGGCGGCACCAGACGTTCCGCCAACCCGCCCGCGATGGCCCAGATACCGCCGATGCAAAAACCCAGCAGGATACGTGCCACGAACAGCAGCGCCATGGAGGTGGCGGCGGCGGCCAGCAGGTTGGCGGCGATCAGCAGCAGTAGAAAAGCGACCAGCAGGCTGCGGCGATCCGTCCGCCGGGCGCCCAGCACCACCAGCGGTGCGAACAGCGCGGCGAACAAGGCAGGCAGGGAAATCAGCAGCCCGGCGCGGCCGATCGTGGTGTCTAGGGTGCTGACGATCGGGGTCAGCAGCCCGACGGGCAGCATTTCTGCCGTGACGACGGTGAAAGTGGACAGGCCGATGGCGAAGGTCGCCAGCCAGGATTTTGCGCCGCCGCCGGCGTGTAAGGCACTCATAATGATTCTCCCAACAGATGAAGAGCCTCAGTGTATCCGCGCCAAAATGGCTGATAAACTGGCAGGAATGCGCAACATTGGGGACAAATCGTGGCTAATTTACCGTCTATGCCGTTGGATAACCTGACCGACCTGTTGGTATTCATTCGCGTCGCCGACGCCTGCAGCTTCACGCTGGCGGCCGAGAGGTTGGGCATCTCCCGCTCGGCGGCGGGCAAATGCGTGAACCGGCTGGAGGAGCGATTGGCCACCCGACTGCTGCAGCGCACCACGCGCAGCGTCAGCCTGACCGAAGACGGCGCGGTGTTTTACGAGTATGCGCAGCGCATCCTGTCGCAGGCTGAAGAGGCGGAAACGGCGCTGAATACGCGGCGGCAAACCCCGCGCGGGCGGCTGCGGCTGGATCTGCCGGTTTCGTTGGGGCGGTTGCATATCCTGCCGATTTTGCGGGAGTTTTTGGCGCAGTGGCCGGAGGTGGACGCCGATGTCAGCTTCTCCGACGATTACAGCGATCTGGTGCGTGACGGTATCGACGTGGCTGTCCGTGTCGGCGGCAGCGACGACAGCCGACTGGTGCGGCGGGTGCTCGCGCCGCATCGTCTGATCACCTGCGCGGCGCCGGACTATCTGGCGCGGCATGGTACGCCTGCGAAACCGGAGGCGTTGAGCGACCACGAGACGCTGGTCTTCAGCCATCAGGGGCTGCCGGCGCCCTGGCGCTATCGGGTCAACGGCCAACCGCACGAACAGCCGGTGCGCGGCCGGATGCGTTTCAACAACGTCGAGGCCTTGCGGGATGCCGCCGTCGCCGGGGCCGGTCTGTGCCAAGTGGGGGCGTTTCTGGTCGGTGAGCAGATCGCGACCGGTACGCTGGTGCCGGTGCTGGAGCGCTATTGTCGCCCGGGGCCGCCGATCTGCGCCGTCTATCCCAGCCGGCGCCATCTCTCCCCCAAGGTGAAACTGTTCCTGGCGGCAATCGAACAGCGCTGGCAGGGCAAGGCGATTTGGGAAGCCGACTAGCGAACGTGTTGTTCCTGCGGCTGCAGCAGGGGGGGCTGGACGTTTTGCGCCAGCTGGATATTGTTACGGCCGCTGTTTTTCGCGTGATAGAGCGCAGCGTCGGCCGCGCCGATCGCCGATTCGACGTCCAGCTTGTCCAACGCCGAAATGCCGGCGCTGAGCGTCAGCGTGCCGCTGTGCTGCTGGCTGGCGCTATGCGGGATATTCAGTTCCGCCACCCGTTGACGCACGCGCTCGGCCAGCTGCGCCGCGTAGCCTTCATGCACGTTGATCAACAGCACCAAAAACTCTTCCCCGCCGTAACGCACCACGATATCGCGCGAGCGCACCGCATCGCGGATGGCGACCGCCACCTGCACCAGCGCCCGATCGCCCATTGCGTGGCCGTAGCTGTCGTTGTAGACCTTGAAGTGATCGATATCCAACAGCAACACGTAATGGCGGCCGGTTTGCGGTTCCAGCAGCATATTGATCTTATTCTCCAGCCCGCGGCGGTTATAAAGGCCGGTCAGGGGATCGAGCATGCTCAAATTATTGAATCTGTCCCGTTCGTTATACAGATTGGCTACCAGCGCATGGGTAAAGATTTCACTGCGTTTCAACATCAGATGGTGGATGGAGAAAGCGATAATAGGTAATAGCGTCGTGAATAATATCCGCAGGGTATTATGCATGCCGTCTAAAGCCAGGATCACCATTGCGGAAGGCACGGCATGTAAACAGAACGCGGTAAAATTATCTGTCAGCGAAATAGCGCTGATAAGAAATATGCTGAACAAACTAATTAATAAAAAATCTTGGTTGTTCGGCAGGCAATATTGACTTTTAACATAAATATGTGCTGCCCACAGCAGGCCGAGTATGCTGGCGAACAGATTGAGTTTGCAAAGATATTGCCGCGGTGTTTGCAGGGTAAATAGCGCCGCCGCCAGACAAAATAGCGGTATACATAATAAAGGTAGGGTAAAGGAGGGCGTATCCCTAAAAGGGAACAATAACGTAAATGCGGAAGAGGCGGCATTCATCATCAGAAAAAGAAATAATGCCAGGCGCTGCTTGCTGTTCAGTAATTCCTGATAAGAACGGGCGTTCATACGGAGGTCACTCTTTGCAATGTCGTTCTGTCGAATAATTAAGGTTGAGAAGCATTCCCTCGGCGCGAAATATCCACTTGAATTGCATGGTTGATGATTGTAATTATTAACATGCAAACAGGACTAGGAATTTTCTTATGTCAAATTATCATTTTTTCATGCTGGTGTCATCTGGGTTTGGTCACCGCAGTGAAAATGATGCGGCGGTCAAAAAAGTGTTATATGATATTGGTTATCATTATCACTTGAAGGGGGGTTGTCATGCTTACCGCCATGATTGCCGCGTGCGGGCTGTGGGGCGTCAGTTGGTGTCTGGGGAACCGCTTGGCCAGCGCCTGGGGCGTTTTGCTGCCGTGCGCACTGATGCCGCTGTTGGCCTTGATCGAGCTGAATATGATGCAGTTGCGCACCCTGATCGTGATAGCGATGTTGGCGACGCTGGTGATGCTGTTCAACAGCCGGCTGCGCCATTATCTGCTGCTGCCTTCCTGCATGGCGCTGGCGGGCGGCCTGGCGGCAATCAGCCTCAACTTCAGCTTCGCGTAAACGCCGGAAACGGCAAAATCACGCTTAAGCGTGTTTATCATCAGTGCGTTGGGATTTTTTCGAGGAAACTACCGGAGAGATCATCAATTGGTGCGAAGAGAGGGACTTGAACCCTCACGTCCGTAAGGACACTAACACCTGAAGCTAGCGCGTCTACCAATTCCGCCACCTTCGCACAGACATCGTGTTAGCTTGA
>NZ_MJAO01000007.1 GCF_001902635.1 Serratia marcescens
ATGGGCGAAATGGCAGTCAGCCGTAATGAGCGCTAAACGCGGTTTCCAGCGCCTGTATCACCGCGCGCACGCGAGCGGCGCGCTGCACATCGGGGTGTAGCACCAGCCAGATATCCACCCAGTCTTTATTCTCCGGGAACAGGCGCACCAGTTCAGGATCCCTGTCGGCCAGGAAGGCGGAGAGCAGGCCGATGCCCAGTCCGTTGCGGGTAGCGGAACGCAACAGCAGCTGTGAATTGCATTGCAGCACGACGTTGGGATCGTGCAGGGGCTCGCCGCCGAAGTTATTCCAGTGGCGTGGCACCAGTTCGCGCGGGAACATCAGCAGATCGTGGCCGCGTAGCTGCTCGCCCTTGACCGGCATGCCGCGCCGCGCCAGATAATCCTGACTGGCGTACAGGCCCATTTCGATGGTGGCCAGCCGCTTGATGATCAACTCATCGTCATCGGGGCGAGCGCCGCGGATCGCCAGATCTGCGCCGTGGTAAGCGATGTCGGCGATGTTGACTGCCGTCAACAGCGTCACGGTGATCTGCGGGCTGCTTTCGCGCAATGCCGTGAGCGCCGGCATCACGAAGGCCTCCGCCAGAGTGTCGGTGGTGGCGATGCGCACGTTGCCGCTTAGGCTATCGTCGCCGCTGGCGGCTTTACGGCCGATCGCCTGCACCGCATGTTCCATCTTCATCACGTCCGTCAGCATGGCATCGCCCAGCGGGCTGAGGGCGAAAGATTTCGGCGTGCGGATAAACAACTTTGAACCCAGCGCGCTTTCCAGCGCGGTGATGCGGCGGCCTACGGTCGCCTGGTCGACCTGCAGCGCATTGGCGGCTTTACGCAAGGTGCCGCAGCGCGCGACGGCCAAAAAGAAGCGCGCGTCATCCCAATTCATCATGCCATTTCCTCTCTGCGGGCGGGGCCGACACCGCGGGGAGCGCGCCGTGGCCGAGCGATAACAGCCTATATCATAAAGAGTTCTTCCTTCTGTGGGGAAGAGGGAGGCGGCTAACCGCCAACGCATCGCCGGTTATTTCTCCGATGATGCAAGAATGAATCACCCTGATGCATTCTTGACGATACTTCTCCAACGGCCGCAACGCTATGATAAGCGCCGTTCCCGGCCAGACCGGGTGAGACAAGACGTTGATGGCAGGCTGCGTCTGCCGGCTTTGGGAGTTGAATCATGTCAGAAAACACCGCCCTCCAGGATGTTGCGGCGAAAAACGTTCAGACGTCGCGCGCGGCCATTTTAGTGTTCCTGGCGCTGGCGTTGATGTCGGCGTTGCTGAACAGCAGCGCACCGACGCCGCTTTATCCGCTGTATCAACAGCAGCTGGCGCTGAGCTCCGTCAGTCTGACCATCATTTATGGTGCCTATGCCGCCGGCGTGCTGATCTCGCTGTTCGGCGTCGGCAATCTGGCCGGTAAGGTGAAGGATTTGCGCAGCATGATCGTGCCGGCATTGCTGGTGGTGTTGAGCGGCGCGTTGCTGTTTGCACAGGCAGACACCTTTGCCATGATGTTCATTGCGCGGCTGCTGGCCGGCGTGGGCACCGGGGCGTTAACCGGCGCAGCGAACATCGCGTTGGTGCGTTTTGGGCCGCGGGACGGCGGTAAAAATGCCGCGCTGATCGCCACGCTGTCGTTCACTACCGGTTTGGCGCTGGGCCCGATCTTTAGCGGCATCGCATTGCAGACCGGCTTTCACCCGACCTCGCTGCCGTTCATTATCATCATGGCTGTCGCCGCCGTCGCTGCGTTGGGCGTGATGCTGTCGTGGCCGCGCGGTACGGCGCGGACCATGGCCAACGCGACGCCGATTACAGCGGAAAAGAGCGCGCTGCTTGACGGTCTGCGCGCCACCGGCGGCAAATTCTTTGTGTGTGCGGGAGCCTTGTTTATCTGCTGGGCTCTGGCTGCCAGCATTCTGGTGATCGGCCCCGGCGTGGCGGAAACGCTGCTAGGGATGCACGATCGTGGCCTCTTTGGCTATGCGATTGCGGTTTATCTGCTGATCGCCGGCATCAGCCAGATATTGAGCCGCCGGCTCAACGCCCGTCATTCGTTGCTGTTCGGTTGCCTGGCGCAGGCGCTGGCGGTGGCGGTATTCGCTGCGGCGATTCAACTGCACTCGTTGGGGCTGGCTGCGGTGGGGCTGGCGATCGCCGGCTATGCTTACGGCGCCATTTTCGTCGGCAGCGCGACCCTGGTGAACCTGATTTCGCCACCGGCCAGCCATGCGCGCTTGCTTTCACTGTTTTACGTTATCGCTTATATCGCCAACTGGGTGCCGATCTTGCTGGGTGTGGTGATCGACCGTGTCGATCTGCGCCAGGCAACCCACCTGCTGTTCCTGTGCTGCGCCGCAGTGTGCTTGCTGTTGGGATGGATGACGGCCCGCGTGGGTTTCCCGCGCTAATAATTTTGTGACTAAGATCTGTTTTTAATAAAAGAACATTCTTTAATTACATTTATGATGTGATTTTTATCACATAAATTGACCTGCTTTCGGGTAAACTGCGCGCTTTCTTTTTGCTGCGGGTCACTTTATGAACGTTCTTTTCGCCATTGCTGTCACGACCGGTATCCTCTCCGGCGTTTGGGGGTGGGTAGCGGTCAGCCTGGGATTGATAAGCTGGGCCGGTTTTCTCGGCTGCACGGCGTATTTCGCCTGTCCGCAGGGCGGTCTGAAAGGGCTGTTGATCGGTGCGCTAACCTGCTGCAGCGGCGTCTTCTGGGCGATGACGATCATCCATGGCAGCGAGCTGGCACCGCAGTGGGATCTGCTGGGGTATCTGTTGACCGGCGTCGTGGCGTTCCTGATGTGCATTCAGGCCAGGCAGCAGTGGTTGGGGTTCGTGCCCGGCACCTTTATCGGCGCCTGCGCGACCTTCGCCGGCGGCGGTGACTGGCCGCTGGTGACGCTCTCTTTGCTGGTGGGGCTGCTGTTCGGTTATGCGATGAAAAACAGCGGACTGTGGTGGGCGGCGCGCAGCGAGAAAGCCCGTGCAGAGCAGCCGATCGGCCCTAATGCCGGCTCAAACGGTGCCGCCGAGTGAGAGGCGATAGCCCAGATTGTGGCGTTCGGCGCAGGGTTCGCCCGCAATCCGCCGCAGCAGCATTTCACTGGCGGTTTTCCCCATCTCAAAGCGCGGCGTGATCACGCTGGCGATGCCCGGCGTGGTCGCCTGGCCGATATCCAGGCCGTGAAACCCCGATAGCGCAATTTCTTGCGGCACATGCAGGCCAAGACGCAGGCAGGCGTGCAAAACGCCCACCGCCAGATCGTCGTTGGTGCACAGAATGCCGTCCAGCTGCGGGTAGCGCTCGCGCGCCATCGCCAACATGTCGGCGCCGATCGAAATCGAAGAGACCCGATGCGGCGTGATCTGGCGCGGCGTTCTCCCCTGAGCCGCCATGGCGCGGCAATATCCCCGATAGCGTTTATTGTCGCGGGCGTCCGACATGGCGCCAAAGTAGACGATATGCCGTTTGCCGCTGGCGAGCAGCGCTTCGGTCATGTCATACCCCGCCTGTTCATTATCGAACCCTACCGCAATCCGCCCCGGTGGCGCGTCTAAATCCATTACCTGCGCGAGGGGGATTTTGGCGGCGGCGAGGTAGGTCTCCGCGCGCAGGGTATGCGCCGAATCGGTGAGGATCAGCCCGGCGATCGGGTAGCTCAGCAGCTGTGCTATCTGTTCTTCTTCCCGTTGAGGGCTGTAATCGTAGTTTGCCACCAGCGCTTGGTAGCCCTGGGCCTGGGTAACAGATTCGATGCCGGCCAGCAGATCGGCGAAGATCTGGTTGTTAAAGGAGGGGATCAACACGCCGATGCGTGGTTTTCTGCCGGCCTGTGTGGCATCGGCATCGGCGTCGGTGACGTTCAGTTCCCGCATCACCTGCGCAATGCGTTCGGCGGTGCCGGCAGCCACCTTTTCCGGCGTGCGCAGGAAACGGCTGACGGTCATTTTGGTCACGCCGGCCAATTGCGCGATGTCCTGCAACGTAACGCGGGGATGTCTCATTCGGTGGCCTTAACGGGCAGCGCGGCAAGGGTGGATAGCGGTATGTTAACAAATCGATTTGGCGATAACAATGAATGCATTTTCATTAAAAAATACACTTTATCAATTAGATAGATGTTATTCCCCCCGGGTGGCCTGCGTGAGTTCACGTTAAGGGTAACAGGGATTTGTAACATGATTTTCAGTGATGTTGGTCACGTTTTTACCGGTAACAATCAGATGAGATAAGGGCCTGTCCGATGAGAGGCCCGATGGCCGGGAAGTACCATGAACAATCTGTTTTCACTGGATAACAAGACCGTTTTGATCACCGGCGCCTCGCGCGGCCTCGGTTTTCTGCTGGCGCGCGGCCTGGCGCAGCAAGGCGCGCATATTCTGGTCAACGCCACCACCGAAGCGCATGCCCGGCATGCGGCTGACCGCCTGCGCGCCGAAGGGCTGCGTGCCGATGCGGCGGCGTTCGACGTTACTGATTCTCAGGCGGTGCATGCCGCTATCGACCGCGTCGAAGCGGAAATCGGCGCGATAGACGTGCTGATCAACAATGCCGGCATCCAGCGCCGCCACCCGTTCACCGAGTTTCCGGAGCAGGACTGGGACGAGATCATCGCCGTCAACCAAAAGGCAGTATTCATCGTGTCGCAGACCGTGGCGCGTTACATGGTGCAGCGGCGGCGCGGCAAGATAATCAACATCGGTTCGATGCAAAGCGAGCTGGGCCGCGACACCATCACCCCTTATGCGGCGTCCAAGGGTGCGGTGAAAATGTTGACGCGCGGCATGTGCGTGGAACTGGCGCGCTACAACATCCAGGTCAACGGCATCGCCCCCGGTTATTTCAAAACCGAGATGACCCAGACGCTGGCCGACGATCCGGCCTTTACCGCCTGGCTGACCCAGCGCACGCCCGCCGCGCGCTGGGGCGATCCGCAGGAGCTGATCGGCGCAGCGGTGTTTCTGGCCGCCGACGCCTCTGCCTTCGTCAACGGGCAGTTGCTGTTTGTCGATGGCGGCATGTCCGCTGCGGTGTAATCTCTCTTTTGTGGAGCCTTGAAATGAAAATTCAAACCCAGTCCTGCGTGGTCAACGGCAAACATGACGTGGCGGCATCTGCGGCTCGGATCTGCATTACTTTCAGGAGGGCAAGGTCGGCAATTTTCAGGTGCGCCAACCGATGGTGCTGGGACATGAAGCGATCGGCGAGGTAGTCGCCAGCGATTCGCCGCAGCTGCCGGTCGGGCAGAAGGTGGCGCAGGCGCTGACGTTTGCCGGTGGCAAGCGCCTGGTCGCCAAGGTGCAATTGGTGTTTTAGGGCAAAAGTCCGATGGTCGCGGGCGGCGATCCTTGTCTATAGTGTAGGAACGCTTAATTTTTCATCTACGGAGATCTCACGATGGCAAGACATACGGATGCGGAGCAAACTACGCTGGATGACGATCTGAGAATGCTGGCCGAGACGTTGGAAGAGGTGCTGCAATACACCGGCGATCGCGCGGATCAGGCCTACATCGACATCAAGTTACACGCCGAGCAAGCGCTGAGCGAGGTCAAGGCGCGCTGGGTGAATACCGGCGAATCCTACTATGCACGCGCCAAAGAAGCGGCTCATCGCACCGATGACTATGTGCGGGATAAACCGTGGCACAGCGTGGGCATCGGTGCCAGCGTGGGGCTGGTACTGGGGTTGCTGCTGGCTCGGAAATAAATCATGTGGGCGGCGCAGGGCAGGCCGCCTCGTTCTTTTCCTCAGACGATGTTCTCCGCCACGCTTCACTCGGCTGTTTCTTCGATGGCTTTTCCTTATCCCGCCTATACTTCCCGCTAGTCGCCACGAGCAGGCGCCGCTATTCCCCTTGTTTTTGTACGGGCGGATTGAGCCAATGCCGCCGCAGGTGTAAAGTGTTTGTGTGAAAATTGTTTATTTTTTGTGCTAAATCAAATAATTATCTAGTGTAAACACCCAGGGATATACGGCGTTCTTGCGCTGGCGCAAAAGCCGTGAAAATAACACCTCATATAATACAGAGCGTAACTACAGGCGCGGCATCCGTCGGCGGCGCCGGAGACGATCTCTGCTAACTGACTTGTGAGCGAACTATGTCGACAAGTGTTTTTAATCGCCGGTGGGCGGCTGTGCTGCTCGAGGCATTGGCCCGCCATGGGGTGCGGCATGTTTGTATCGCTCCGGGATCGCGCTCCACGCCGCTGACGCTGGCCGCTGCGGCCAACCGATCTTTTATCTGCCACACCCATTTTGATGAACGCGGGCTCGGCCATCTGGCGCTCGGGCTGGCGAAAGCGGCGCGTGAGCCGGTGGCGGTGATCGTCACGTCCGGCACCGCCGCGGCGAACCTTTACCCTTCCTTGATCGAAGCCGGCCTGACCGGCGAGCGGCTGGTGTTTCTCACCGCCGATCGGCCACCGGAACTGATCGACTGCGGCGCCAATCAGGCGATTCGCCAAAGCGGCCTCTACAGCAGTCACCCTACATTGGCGATCGATCTGCCGCGTCCGACGCCGGATATTCCGGCCGCCTGGTTGGCCTCCAGCGTCGACAGCGCGATGGCGCGCTTGCAGCACGGCGCTTTGCATATCAACTGCCCGTTCGCCGAGCCGCTGTACGGCGGCGATGAGCGTCACTATGCCGACTGGTCTGCCGCGCTCGGCGACTGGTGGCAGAGCGATCGTCCGTGGCTGCAGGAGAGCGAGGCGCGCGTGGCGCCGCAGTCACAGCCGGACTGGTTCTTCTGGCGGCAAAAGCGCGGCGTGGTGCTGGCCGGGCGCATGAGCGCGGAAGAGGGCGCGCAGGTGGCCGAATGGGCCGAGACGCTGGGCTGGCCGCTGATCGGCGACGTGCTGTCGCAAACCGGGCAACCGCTGCCCTGTGCCGATTTGTGGCTCGCTCAGCCGCAGGCGCAGCGCATACTGCAAGACGCGCAGCTGGTGGTGCAGTTCGGCGGCAGTCTGACTGGCAAACGCCTGCTGCAGTGGCAGGCGCAGTGTCGGCCGGAAGAGTATTGGCTGATCGACGGTTTGCCGGGGCGGCTCGATCCGGCCCAGCACCGCGGCCGGCGCCTGCGCGCCGACGTGGCGCAGTGGTTGGCGCTGCATCCGGCGCAGCCGCGAATGCCGTGGGCCGCCGGGTTGGCCGTGCTGGCTGATAAGGCGCTGACGGCGGCATGCTCGCATTTGCACGATCGCTTTGGCGAAGCGCAGCTGGCGCACCGCTTGCCGGAACTGCTGCCGGAGAATGGCCAGCTGTTTCTCGGCAACAGCCTGGTGGTGCGGCTGATCGACGCGCTGACGCCGTTGCCCGTCGCCTATCCGGTGTTCAGCAACCGCGGGGCCAGCGGCATCGACGGCCTGATCTCCACCGCTGCCGGCGTGCAGCGCGCGACCGCCAGGCCGACGCTGGCGGTAGTGGGCGACCTTTCCGCGCTGTATGACCTCAATGCGCTGGCGTTACTGCGCCAAGGTTCGGCACCGACGGTGCTGATCGTCGTCAATAACAACGGTGGTCAAATTTTCTCGCTGCTGCCGACGCCGGAAGAGGAGCGTCAGCGCTTTTACTGCATGCCGCAGAACGTCGAGTTCAGCCACGCGGCGGCGATGTTCCAGCTGGGCTACGCGCGGCCGGAGAACTGGGGCCAGCTGCAACAGGCGGTTGAGCAAGGTTGGCGGCGCGGTGGCGCCACGATTATCGAACTGCAGGTGCCGCCGAGCGAGGGGGCCGAGAGCCTGCAATTCCTGGTGCAACAGATGGCGGTGCAATGATGCTGGCAACGCGAATTTTGCAGCAGGGCGAAGCGGGCCGTCCGTGGCTGGTATGGCTACATGGCCTGCTCGGCAACAACAATGAATGGCGAGTGATCGCCGCGCGCTGCCCGGAGTGGCCGTCGCTGGCCATCGATCTGCCCGGCCACGGCGATTCCGTGGCGGTGAGCTGCCGTGGCTTCGACGACATCAGCGCGCAGATCGCCGCGACGCTGCAGCTGCGCAATATCGAACGCTATTGGCTGGTGGGTTACTCGCTCGGCGGGCGCATCGCCATGTATCACGCTTGCCATGGCCGCCGTGACGGCCTGCAGGGCGTGATCGTCGAGGGCGGCAACCCGGGGCTGGAGGACGAAGAACAGCGCCGCCAGCGTTGCGAGCAGGATGCGCTGTGGGCGGCGCGTTTTCGCAGTGAGCCGATCGCTGAGGTCCTGGCGGACTGGTATCAGCAGCCGGTATTCAAAGAGCTCAACCACGTGCACCGTCAGGCGCTGATCGCCGCGCGCTCGGTCAACAGCGGCCCGGCGATCGCCGACATGCTCGAAGCCACGTCGCTCGGGCGGCAGCCTTATCTGGCGCCGCAGCTGCGCCAACTGACGGTGCCGCTGCGGGTGTTGTGCGGTGAAAACGACCCCAAATTTCAACGGCTGGCGCGCGACGCCGGGTTGCCGTTGCGCATCGTGCCGCAGGCCGGGCACAACGCGCACCTGGCCAATCCGCAGGATTTCGTCGCCGAGCTGCAGACCTTTCTCGTTAACCCTGGTTAAAGGAACCGAACATGCTTTATCCGAATGAAGAACAGCTGTATGCCGCCATCGCCTGGCAGGATTGCACCGGCGATTTTGAAGACATTCTGTATCACAAGTCCGCCGACGGCATCGCCAAGATCACCATTAACCGGCCGCAGGTGCGTAACGCGTTTCGCCCGCAAACGGTCAAAGAGATGATCGACGCGCTGGCCAACGCCCGTTACGACGACGGCATCGGCGTTATTATTCTTACCGGCGCCGGCGATAAGGCCTTCTGCTCCGGCGGCGATCAGAAAGTGCGCGGCGACTACGGCGGCTATCGCGACGACAGCGGCGTGCATCACCTCAACGTGCTGGACTTTCAGCGCCAGATCCGCACCTGCCCGAAACCGGTGGTGGCGATGGTGGCCGGCTACTCGATCGGCGGCGGCCACGTGCTGCACATGATGTGCGATCTGACCATTGCGGCGGATAACGCCATCTTCGGCCAGACCGGTCCGAAAGTGGGGTCGTTCGACGGCGGCTGGGGCGCGTCTTACATGGCGCGCATCGTCGGCCAGAAGAAGGCGCGCGAAATCTGGTTCCTGTGCCGCCAGTACGACGCTGCCGCCGCGCTGGACATGGGCCTGGTCAACACCGTGGTGCCGCTGGCCGAGCTGGAAAAAGAGACGGTGCGCTGGTGCCGCGAAATGCTGCAGAACAGCCCGATGGCGCTGCGCTGTCTGAAGGCGGCGTTGAACGCCGACTGCGACGGCCAGGCCGGTTTGCAGGAGCTGGCGGGCAACGCCACCATGTTGTTCTACATGACCGATGAAGGGCAGGAAGGGCGCAACGCGTTCAACGAGAAGCGTCAGCCGGACTTCAGCAAATTCAAGCGTAATCCGTAATGAGCGGGGCAAACCGCAGCGCGGCGCTTTACCGTTACAGCCTGCCGATGGAGGCGGGCGTGGTACTGCGCAATCAGCGGTTGAAAACGCGTGACGGATTGGTGGTGCAGCTGCGTCAAGGAGATGGCGAAGGCTGGGGTGAGATCGCGCCGCTGCCGGAATTCAGCCGAGAAACGTCGGCGCAGGCCGAACAGGCCGCGCTGGCGTGGCTGCAAGCCTGGCTGGCGGGCAACGAACCGGATGACAGCGCGCTGCCCTCGGTGGCCTTTGGGCTCAGCTGTGCGCAGGCCGAACTGGAACAGCGCTTGCCGATGCAGGCGGATTTCCGCAAGGCGCCGCTGTGTACCGGTGATCCCGACGAGCTGTTCGAGATATTGAGCGCCTTGCCGGGCGAGAAAGTCGCCAAGGTGAAAGTGGGGCTGTATGAGGCGGTGCGCGACGGCATGATCGTCAACGTACTGTTGGAGGCGCTGCCGGATCTACGGCTGCGGCTGGACGCCAACCGCAGCTGGACCCGCGCCAAAGCCGACGGCTTCGCCAAATACGTCAACCCGGCGCTGCGCGATCGCATCGCCTTTTTGGAGGAACCCTGCAAGACCCGCGATGAATCGCGCGATTTCGCGCGGGAGACCGGTATCGCCATCGCCTGGGATGAGAGTGTGCGCGAGGCGGACTTTGTGGTGCAGGCCGAGCCGGGCGTGGCGGCCATCGTGATTAAGCCGACGCTGGTCGGCAGCCTGGCGCGTTGTCGAACGTTGGTGGCGCAGGCGCACGCTGCGGGGCTGACGGCGGTGATCAGCTCCAGTATCGAATCCAGCCTGGGGTTGACCCAACTGGCGCGCATCGCCCGCTGGTTGACGCCGGACACCGTGCCGGGGCTGGACACGCTGGGGCTGATGCAGGCGCAGGTGCTGCGCCCGTGGCCGGACAGCGCATTGCCGCTGCTGGATGTCTCGGCGCTGGAGTGCCTATGGCGCCGTTAAGCGATTGGCCGTGGCGGCACTGGGCGCGTCTTCAGCCACAGGCGACGGCGCTGATGCTCGGCGAACAGCCGCTGAGCTGGCTGGCGTTGCAAAGCCAGGTGGATGAGCTGGCGGCGGATTTCCAGCATCAGGGCGTGGAGCCGGGCTGCGGCGTGGCGCTGTGCGGCAAAAACAGCTATCCGCTGCTGTTGGCCTATTTGGCGCTGCTGCAATGCGGCGCGCGCCTGTTGCCGCTCAATCCTGCCTTGCCGACCCCGCTGCTGGCGCAGCTGTTGCCGGAATTGGACATGATCTTTGTCTTCGGCCCGGATCCGTTACCGGCGTTGCCGGCCAAGCTTATCCGGTTGACGCCACCTTCGACCGAACCGCGTTGGCCACATTTGCCGGTGTGGGATGCGCAGCGCCTGGCGACGCTGACGCTGACCTCCGGTTCCAGCGGTCTGCCGAAGGCGGCGGCCCACAGCTACGCCAATCATCTGGCCAGCGCCGCCGGGGTGTTGCAGCTGATGGATTTTCAGCGCGAGGATTGCTGGCTGCTGTCGCTGCCGCTGTTTCACGTCTCCGGGCAGGGTATCGTCTGGCGTTGGCTGGCGGCGGGCGCCCGGCTGGCGGTGCGCGAGATGCAGCCGCTGGCGGAGGCGTTGGCGGGATGCACCCATGCCTCGCTGGTGCCGACGCAGCTCTGGCGGCTGCTGGCGCAACCGTTGGCAGGCGTGACGTTGAAGGAAGTGCTGCTCGGTGGCGCGATGATCCCCGTGGATCTGACCGAACGGGCGGAAGCGGCGGGGATCCGCTGCTGGTGCGGCTACGGCCTGACCGAACTGGCTTCCACGGTGTGTGCCAAACGCGCCGATGCGCGGCCGGGGGTTGGCCTGCCGCTCGGCGGCCGCGAGATCAAACTGGTGGACGAAGAGGTCTGGGTCCGTGCCGACAGCCTGGCGCTCGGCTACTGGCGCCATGGTCATCTGCAGCCGCTGGCCGATGAACAGGGCTGGTTTGCGACCCGCGATCGCGGCGTGATGTCCGAGGGGGAGCTGCGCATTCTCGGCCGACTGGACAATCTGTTTTTCAGCGGCGGTGAGGGGGTGCAGCCGGAGGATATCGAACGCGTGCTGGCCGCGCATCCGCAGATCACGCAGGCGTTTGTGGTGCCGGTGGCGGACGCCGAATTCGGCCAGCGCCCGGTGGCGGTGTTCGACGGCGAACCGTCGTTGTCGCTGGCGGCGCTGCTCGACTGGTCACAGGATAAGCTGGCCAATTTTCAGCGTCCGATGGCGCTGTTCCCATTGCCTGATGAGCTGAAAAACGGCGGCATCAAGATTTCTCGTCGTCAGCTGCAACAGTGGGTGACGGAACAGATATCCCAGGCATAAAAAAGCCGCCCGATAGGGCGGCTGGGCAGATGACGGCGACGGGTTATTTCAGCCCCAATGCCTTGGCGACGCCGGCGCCGTAGTCCGGATGCACTTTGGCGAACAGATCGACCTGACGGCG
Source organism: Serratia marcescens (assembly GCF_001902635.1). GTDB lineage: Bacteria > Pseudomonadota > Gammaproteobacteria > Enterobacterales > Enterobacteriaceae > Serratia > Serratia marcescens_F. The sequence goes on from NZ_MJAO01000007.1 coordinate 11,913, forward strand.
CTGGATCTGCTCCGGTACCTGCGACAGTTCGCCGGCGATGCGGGTGAACATGCGCTGGTGCTCTTCGGCGCTCAGCAGGTTGAACAGTGCGCGCGGCTGGCTGTAGTAATCGTCGTCTTCACGATGATTCCAATGGTCGGCTGCGCCTTCAATACTGAGCGGCGGCTCGCTGAAGTCCGGTTGCTCCTGGAACAGGCCGAAGCTGTTCGGTTCGTAGGTGGCGCCGTTGCCGCTGTTGCCGTCCACGCGCATCGCGCCGTCGCGATGGTAGTTGTGGAACGGACATTTGGCGCCGTTCACCGGGATCTGGTGATGGTTGACGCCCAGGCGGTAACGGTGCGCGTCGCCATAAGAGAACAGGCGGCCCTGCAGCATCTTATCCGGTGAGAAACCGACGCCCGGCACGACGTTGGCGGGGTTCATCGCCACTTGTTCGACTTCGGAGAAATAGTTGGCGGGGTTGCGGTTCAGCTCGAAATAACCGACGTCGATCAACGGGTAGTCGCCGTGCGGCCACACTTTGGTCAGATCAAACGGGTTATATGGCGTTTGCGAGGCTTCGCGTTCCGGCATGATCTGGATCTGCAGCTTCCAGCGCGGGAAGTCGCCGCGCTTGATGGCGTCGAACAGGTCGCGCTGCGAGCTTTCGCGATCCTTGGCGATGATCGCTTCCGCTTCTTCATCCATCAGGTTTTCAATGCCTTGCTCGCAGCGGAAGTGGAATTTCACCCAGAAGCGCTCGTTGGCGGCATTGATAAAGCTGAAGGTGTGGCTGCCGAAGCCGTGCATGTGGCGATAAGACTTCGGAATGCCACGATCGCTGAAGTCGATGGTCAACTGGTGCAGCGACTCCGGCAGGTGGGAGAAGAAGTCCCACTTGTACACCGGGTTGCGCAGGTTGGTGTGCGGGTCGCGTTTCACCACGTGGTTGAGATCGGGGAATTTGAGCGGGTCGCGCAGGTAGAACACCGGCGTGTCGTTGCCGACCAGATCCCAGTTGCCTTCTTCGGTATAGAACTTCATGGCGAAGCCGCGAATGTCACGTTCGGCGTCGGCGGCGCCGCGTTCACCGGCCACGGTGGAGAAGCGGATAAACATGTCGGTCTGCTTGCCGACTTCGGAGAAGATCTTCGCACGCGTGTAGCGGGTGATGTCGTGAGTGACGGTAAAGGTGCCGTAGGCGCCGGAACCCTTGGCATGCATGCGGCGCTCGGGGATAACCTCGCGGTCGAAGTGGGCCAGTTTTTCCAGGAACCAGACGTCCTGCAACAACATCGGGCCGCGTTTGCCTGCGGTGATCACGTTATTGTTATCGACAACCGGGGCACCGGCTGCGGTGGTCAGTCCTTTCTTGCTCATCACTTGCTCCTTATCGTAGTGCACTTGAGTAAAGACTCGGGCGGTTTAAGCGTTCATTAGCATAGTCCCTTGGCGGGGCTTCTTCCCCTGACCTTGGTCAAAGCCACTACTAGTTCTAGCCCTATTGCAAAGTGGCGGCAAATAGGTCTCGGTTATCGTTGGCATCGCCGTGGTGCATGGAGGGATTTATTTGCAAAAATTTACATTTATTTGATTATTGAAGAATTTTTTCTTAATTAGTCCTTAAATCCTCATTGCGCTTTGGTATAGACTCGTGACGTTATTATTATGCGTTGATTCGATCATTCGGTACGGATGACAAACCAGAGGGAAAGAAGATGAAAAAGACTTGGGTCGCGTGCGCGGCAGGATTGCTGTTTGTGACCGGCGCGGCGAACGCCATCAGCGTGTCGGGCGAGGCCGGGCAGCACTACACCAACCTGGGTGTTGGCATGAGCACCGGCTCTTCCGGCCTGGGCCTGACCGGCAACTGGGTGCGCAGCGACCACGACGGCAACGTCGGCAGCCTGGGGTTGAACTTCGGCGTGCCGTTGGGGCCGTTGACGGCGACGGTGGGCGCCAAAGCGCTGTACCTCAGCCCGAAAGACGGGAAGAGCGGCGGGGCGGTGGCACTGGGCGGCGGCCTGGATTGGGAGATTAACCGTTACTTCAGCCTGCACGGCGAAGGTTACTTTGCCCCTGAATCCTTCACCAGCGGCGTGAAAGCGTATAGCGAAGCCAGCGGCGGCTTGCGCTGGAAGTTCCGTCCGCTGAGCGTGGACGTGGGTTACCGTTACATGCAGATGGAAGGCAAAGACGGGCGTCGCGATAATACTCTGGCCGACGGCCCTTACGTCGGCGTCGGTCTGAGCTTCTGACGCTACGAAAAAAGGGGCCATTTCGGCCCCTTTATCCTTTCTGTTTCGCTTACCCGACCGCCGGCAGCATGCCGCTGGCGATGCCCAATTGGATGGCGATCACCGTAATCCCGCAGACAAACACCAACGCCAGTGCAGGGGTACCGCCCCAGACGCGATACTGCGCCTGATGCTTTTGGCGCGTTTTCCACACCAGCAGTGAAGGCAGCAGCAACGCCAGCACCGACAGGGCGATGGCGGCGAATCCCAGTGCCAGCACGAAGCCGCGCGGGTAAAACAGCGCGAAGGCCAGTGGCGGCAGGAAGGTGATGGCACCGGTTTGCAGGCGGCCGCGCACGTTGTCTTGCCGCTTGAACAGGTCGGCCAGGAAATCGAACAGCCCGAGCGCCACGCCGAGGAACGAGGTCGCCAGCGCCAGATCGGCGAACAGGTGCACTGCCAGTTCAACATGCGGCGAAGCCACCGCGTCGCGCACCGCCTGCAACAGGCCGTTTAGCCCCGCTTGCTGTGCCAGGATGCCGACGAAGGTGTCGGAACTGATGCTACCCAGCGTCGCCAACTGCCAGAAGATGTAGGCCATCAGCGGGATCGCGCTGCCAATGATGAACACCCAACGCAGTTTGCGAATATTGCCGCCCATGTAGTTGACGACGCTCGGCACGCTGCCGTGGAAACCGAATGAGGTGAAGATCACCGGAATGGCCGACAGCGCCAAACCTTGTTCCAGCGGCAGCGTCATCAGATTGGTTTGGTGGATGTTCGGCAACATCAGGCCAAGCATCACCACCAGAAACACCACCTTGGCGCTAAACAGGATACGGTTGAACAAATCGACCGAATGGGTACCGATGCACACCACGCCGCCGGCCACCAGGGTGAACAGCAGGACGCCGAGCGAAACCGGGAAGTCCTGTGAAGTCCATTGGCTGATGCTGGTGGCGAGCAGTTCACCGGCGCCGCTGATATAGGCGGCGGTGAGGGCGTACATCAGAAACATCATGCTGAAGCTGGTCAGCCACTGGCCGCCGCCGCCGAGATAACGTTTGGCGAGCGTGCCCAGACCGGTATCCGCTTGCTCATGCTGATAAACCTCTACCAGTAGCAGCGCGGTGTAACACATCAACAGCCACAGCCCGACCAGTAAGGCCAGCGTAACGCCGAAACCGACGCCGGCCGCTGCCAGTGGCATCGCCAGCATCCCGGCGCCAATGGTGGTGCCCGCCACGATAAAAACACTGCCAAGAGTGCGATTCTTCACGTTTTTTCTCTATCAGCCAAAAGATTTGGGAAATTATAGGTAACGATTTCTGAGGATGGCAGGATAGTGGAAGCCCTAATTTGTGTCAAACCGACGTTACGCAAGGTGTAATTTAATGTTTACATCTCTGGGTGCGGCATCGCGTGTGAGGTGCAGGCCGATGACTGAAATTATCCGACGGCAGCTAGTGAAAAGTTATTTACGGGCTTCTATAGTGGAATGACCAAAAAATGTGGGAGAGATCAATGTTAAGGGTGGAGATGCTCAGCACCGGCGATGAGGTGCTGCACGGGCAAATTATTGATACCAACGCCGCCTGGCTGGCGGACTACCTGTTCCAGCAGGGCGTACCGATGAGCGGGCGTGAAACGGTAGGGGACAGCCTCTCCGCTTTGATCGAAATCCTGCAGGAACGGAGCCATATCGCCGATGTGCTGATCGTCAATGGCGGCTTGGGGCCGACCAGCGACGATCTCAGCGCGTTGGCCGCCGCCAAAGCCTGCGGCGTGCCGCTGGTGGAACGGGCGGACTGGCTGGCGCGCATGGAAGCCTATTTCGCCGAACGCGGGCGGCCGATGGCCCCTTCCAACCGCAAGCAGGCGCAGATCCCGGCCAACGCGGAAATGCTGGATAACCCGGTGGGCACCGCCTGCGGTTTCGCGTTGCAGCTGAACAAATGCCAGATGTTCTTCACCCCTGGCGTGCCTTCCGAATTCAAAGTGATGGTCGAGCAGCAAATTGTGCCGCGCTTGCGTCAGCGCTTCACCTTGCCGGCACCGCCTCTGTGCCTGCGTCTGACCACTTTCGGCACGTCCGAAAGCGATTTGGCCGCCGAGCTGGACGGCATGCCGCTGCCGCCGGAGGTGGTGCTGGGTTATCGTTCATCCAGCCCAATCATCGAACTGAAGCTGACCGGGCCGGAAAGCCGGCGTGCGGAAATGGAGCTGGCCTGGCAGCGCGTGCGCGAGGTGGCGGGGGACAACTGCATCTTTGAAGGCACCGCCGGGTTGCCGGCGACGCTGACACAGCGCCTGAATCAGCAAGGGCTGAAGCTGGCGTTGAGCGAGCAATTCAGCGGCGGGTTGATCAATCTGCAGCTGCAGAGCGAAGGTGCCCCGCTGGCAGGGGGCGAGCTGTTGCCGGCGCACTGTATCGAAACGCTGGAAACGACGCTGGCGCGCGCCCGCTCGCTGGCGGAGCTGACCGGTGCGCCGTTGGCGTTGGCGGTCAGCGCCATGCGTGATGAGCAGGTGAGCATCGCGCTGCATACGCCGCGCGGCGGCATTGGCCAGACCGTGCGTTATCGCGCGTCGCGCCACGGCCTGCGGCTGCGTCAGGAGTCGGTGGCGATGCTGGCGTTGGATATGCTGCGCCGCTGGCTGAACGGCAGCCAGGCGTGCGGTAAAAACGCCTGGCTGGAGGTGGTGGAAATTATCGAGTGACGGTGGTCGGCGCTGAGCTGCCGGCTTCACTGCTCTGCAGCAGCCGTTCGGACGCCAGGCGTGACAGGCGTATCGCCGCCGCGCCCCGCGTTTGCAGATCTGCGGCATAGGCCCTGAGCGCCAGCGCGGCACTGCCGGCCTGCGCCAGATGCGTCGCCAGGCTGGCGGCGTCCGCCAGCGCGGTGTTGGCGCCGAGCCCGCCCGCCGGACTCATGGCGTGTACGGCGTCGCCGAGAAAGGCGATACGTTCGCTGTGCCACACCGGCATCTCCGCCGTGACCTGCACCGCCCGCAGGCTGAGCGACAGGGGATCCGCCAGCGCTAACGCCGTTTGCAAAGCCGGGGCCCATCCCTGCGAGATATGCCGTACGCGCGCCTGCAGCGCGGCACTATCTTCCGTTCGCGCCGGCCCGCCTAGCCGCTCGGCCGATCCGATACAGGCCCAATAGAGGTAGTCGTCGACCGGCGAGAGTTGGCAATCGGGCGCGTAGTCGGCCGCCAGCTGCACCATGGGTGCCTGAAAGCGCATCGGTTCAACCACCAGCGATAAACCGTCGGCGAAGATGACCGACACGCCATGCAGCAGCTCGGGTGCCAACCGGGAGCGGGTCATCGCATCGAGCGGCGTTTTACCGTAGAGGGTGACCGCGCCGCTGTCTTCAGGCTCTGCGGCGGGCAAACAGCGCCGCCGCACCAGCGAGTTGACACCGTCGGCGGCGATCAGCACATCGACCCGCACTTGCTCGCCGTTGGCGAACTGAAGTTCCACGCCCTGCGGCGTTTGTGCAAATTCACGCAGGGTATAGCCGAAGCGCACCCGGTCTTGCAGACCGGCTAGCAGGATTTCGCGCAGCGTTTGCCGATGCACGCCGAGATCGCCGCTCGGTTCCTGCGCCTGCCGCGGGCTGGAGGGCAGCCAGTGCTCGGGGCGTCGGGCGTTGAGCGGGGCAAGCTGCGGATCCCATAGATTGCTCTCGCCGCTGTTTTGCGCGCTGGCGGCGCAGAGCAACCGGAAGTGCGCCGGCGGCAGACAGGCGGCTAGCGCCTGCTGGCCCGACGGATCGATGCGCAGCCGGTAGCCCTGACCGCGTGCCTGCGGCGTGGCGTCGCGTTCAAACACCGTGGCGTGGATACCGAAGCGGCGCAGCCCCTGAGCCAGACACAGACCGCCGGGCCCGGCGCCGATAATGCCAATGCTGAGTGTTGTCATCATGTTTCCTCGTGAGTCAGTGGCCACAGACGGTTGCGGCCGGAAGCATTTCATTATGTCGGTGCGGGGAAAGGCAGGTATAACGGTACCTGGACTAAAAATAGTGATTAGTGGCCAATATGCGCGATAACCCTCAACCTACCCACGATGACTGCAGCGAATGGCGGGCGGGCCCCTGGCTGATTGCCCTTGGTGGCCGCGATACGGCAGGCCGGGAGTACCGGCTGGGCACGCGTGAATACGACTGGCATCAACATATACGCGGGCAGTTGCTGTGCGTCGAAAGCGGTTTGCTGCATGTACGCACGGCGCAGGGCGATTGGGTACTGCCGCCGCAGCGGGCGGGCTGGATCCCGCCGGCGACGGAACATCGGGTGCAGGTCTGCGGTGCGCTGAGCGGCTGGAGTTTGCTGCTGGCGCCGGCGGCCTGCGCCGACCTGGCGAATAAACCGTGCGTTATCGGCATCAGCGCCGTGCTACAGGCGCTGGCTCGGCGGGCGGAAACCTGGGACAAGCGCAGTGCGCTCACTCCGGAACAGGAGCGAATGGCGCAGGTGATGCGGGATGAGATACGTCTGGCGCCGACGGAACCGCTGCATTTGCCGATGTCGCCCCATCCGCGCCTGGCCGGCGTTCTGCAGGCTTTGCTGGCGCAGCCGGGGAGCGAACGTTCGCTGGAAGCCTGGGCCAAATGGGGGGCGATGTCGCCACGCACGCTGCGGCGGCTGATGATCGTTGAAACGGGGCTGAGTTTTGCCCAGTGGCGTCAGCAGGCACGGTTGTCATATGCATTGGCGAAGCTGGCCGAAGGTGAAACGGTGCTGCAGATCTCAGAAACGCTGGGATATGCCTCGCCGAGCAATTTTATCGCCATGTTTCGCAAAGCCTTTGGCGATTCTCCGGCGCGTTATTTTTCCGCATCGGCAGGAAAGGGGGGCTAAACAGACCGGTGGTGAGGGGGGATGCTGTAGTGACGGTTATATATCCCTGATTAATCATAATCTTATAGGGGATATTCGCGGCGAGGGAATGCTGTTACTCTTTTGGCGGGTGCTTGAGACTGTTCGTCTTGGGCATTGTGTGACAAGGCGGATAGATGAAAGCCCCAGACTGACTCTCAATCAGAATGGGGCTGCACATACCGCCTAGACACCGGTATGGTAGCCCCTTCACAGCAAGGAGGCAAGCATGCGCTTAAGGCATGTGTTTCATTCGTTAACCGTTGTATGTATTACGGTTTTGTTATTTATCTGGATGATAAGAGACTCGCTGTGCGAGCTGAAAATCTACCAGGAAAATATCACTATCCTGATCAGGTTGGCGTGTGAGGTGAAGCGGTAATCATAGGGCGGGGGCAACCCCGCCTTCTGGTCTCCAGGCGCGGTTTCCGGCACCCGACTTTACATTTCCAGCTCGATATCCGTCAGTGGCATACAGCAGCAGGGCAGGATCTCGCCGGCGTTGATAAACGCCAGCGGCTGTTGGCGGTAGGCCACTTCGCCTTTCACCAGTTTCAGGCGGCAGGCACCGCAATAGCCGGAGCGGCATTGGTACTCCACCTGCACGTCGTGCAGTTCCAGCACGTCGAGCAGGCAGTTTTCACTGTTGGGGCAGGAGAGCTGCGTGCCGGCGGCGCGCAGCGTTACGATTGGCGTCGCCATCGCTTACAGTTCGAAGTCGCTCAGGTCGTCGGCGTTGATCTCCGAGTCGATCTGGCCAACCAGGTAGGAGCTCACTTCCACTTCCTGCGGTGCCACCTGTACGTTGTCAGACACCAACCAGGCGTTGATCCACGGGATCGGGTTGGAGCGGGTCTCGAACGGCAGACCGAGGCCGACCGCCTGCATGCGGATATTGGTGATGTACTCCACATACTGGCACAGGATGTCTTTGTTCAGGCCGATCATCGAGCCGTCGCGGAACAGGTATTCCGCCCACTCTTTTTCCTGCTGGGCGGCCAGCACGAACAGATCGTAGCACTGCTGCTGGCATTCCTCGGCGATCTCCGCCATTTCCGGATCGTCGGCGCCGGAACGCATCAGGTTCAGCATGTGCTGGGTGCCGGTCAGGTGCAGCGCTTCGTCGCGGGCGATCAGCTTGATGATCTTGGCGTTGCCTTCCATCAGTTCGCGCTCGGCGAACGCGAAGGAGCAGGCGAAGCTGACGTAGAAGCGGATCGCTTCCAGCGCGTTGACGCTCATCAGGCACAGATACAGCTGCTTCTTCAGCGCACGCAGATTGACGGTGACGGTGTTACCGTTCACCTGGTGGGTGCCTTCACCCAGCAGGTGATAGTAGCTGGTCATCTCGATCAGATCGTCGTAGTAGCCGGAAATGTCTTTCGCGCGCTTCTTGATCTCTTCGTTGGTGACGATGTCGTCAAACACCAGCGCCGGATCGTTGACGATATTGCGGATGATATGGGTGTAGGAACGGGAGTGGATGGTCTCGGAGAACGACCAAGTTTCCACCCAGGTTTCCAGCTCAGGGATCGAGATCAGCGGCAGCAGGGCGACGTTCGGGCTGCGGCCCTGGATGGAGTCCAGCAGCGTCTGGTATTTCAGGTTGCTGATGAAGATGTGCTTCTCGTGCTCCGGCAGTGCCTGGTAATCGATGCGATCGCGGGAGACGTCAACCTCTTCCGGGCGCCAGAAGAAGGAGAGCTGTTTTTCGATCAGTTTTTCGAAGATTTCATGCTTTTGCTGGTCGAAACGCGCAACGTTTACCGACTGGCCGAAGAACATCGGCTCTTGCAGCTGGTCGTTTTTGGTCTGAGAAAAAGTGGTGTAAGCCATAAGCCTGAATCCATCGTAACGTGGCTAAATGAAGGGGCCGGAAAATTCCGGCCCGCTAGGTCAAACTTTAGATCTTGCAGGCGCCGCTTTCGCAGTCGTCATCACCGGCTTTGGCAGGCTGCAAATCTTCCTGGGCGTCTTCCGCACCGTCGCGGGTATTTTGGTAGTACAGCGTTTTTACGCCGAACTTGTAGGTGGTGAGCAGGTCTTTCAACAGCTGCTTCATCGGCACCTTGCCGCCCGGGAAGCGACTTGGATCGTAGTTGGTATTGGCGGAGATCGACTGGTCGATGAATTTCTGCATCAGGCCGACCAGCTGCAGATAACCGTCGTTGCTCGGCATTTCCCACAGCAACTCGTAGTTGTCTTTCAGGCGCTCATACTCCGGCACCACCTGGCGCAGGATGCCGTCTTTCGACGCTTTGATGCTGATGTGGCCGCGTGGCGGCTCGATGCCGTTGGTGGCGTTGGAAATCTGCGAAGAGGTTTCCGAAGGCATCAGAGCGGACAGCGTCGAGTTGCGCAGGCCGGTTTCCTGGATCTCTTTACGCAGGGTTTCCCAGTCGTAGTGCAGCGGTTCGCTGCAAACGACGTCCAGATCTTTCTTGTAGGTGTCGATCGGCAGGATGCCCTGCGAATAGGTGGTTTCTTTGAACCACGGGCAGGCGCCTTGTTCCTGAGCCAAACGGTTGGAGGCTTTCAGCAGGTAGTACTGAATGGCTTCAAACGTTCTGTGGGTCAGGTTGTTGGCGCTGCCGTCGGAGTAACGCACGCCGTTCTTCGCCAGGTAATAGGCGAAGTTGATCACGCCGATGCCCAGGGTACGACGGCCCATCGCGCCGCGGTGGGCGGCCTTGATCGGGTAATCCTGGTAATCCAGCAGGGCGTCGAGAGAACGCACCGCCAGGGTCGCCAGCTCTTCCAGATCGTCCAGGCTGTCGATTGCGCCCAGGTTGAAGGCGGACAGGGTGCACAGCGCGATCTCGCCGTTTTCGTCGTTGACGTCATCCAGCGGCTTGGTCGGCAGCGCGATTTCCAGGCACAGGTTGGACTGACGCACCGGCGCGATCTGCGGATCGAACGGGCTGTGGGTGTTGCAGTGGTCGACGTTCTGGATGTAGATGCGGCCGGTAGAGGCGCGCTCTTGCATCATCAGCGAGAACAGCTCAACCGCTTTCACGCGTTTCTGGCGAATGCTGTCGTCTTTCTCGTACTGGGTGTACAGGCGCTCGAATTCGTCCTGATCGGCGAAGAACGCATCGTACAGCCCCGGCACGTCGGACGGGCTGAACAGGGTGATGTCTTCGCCCTTGATCAGGCGCTGGTACATCAGGCGGTTCAGCTGCACGCCGTAGTCCATGTGGCGCACGCGGTTGCCTTCAACGCCGCGGTTGTTTTTCAACACCAGCAGGCTTTCCACTTCCAGATGCCACATCGGGTAGAACAGCGTCGCAGCGCCACCGCGCACGCCGCCCTGCGAGCAGGATTTGACGGCGGTCTGGAAATGTTTGTAGAACGGGATGCAGCCGGTATGGAAGGCTTCACCGCCACGGATCGGGCTGCCCAGCGCGCGGATGCGGCCGGCGTTGATGCCGATGCCGGCGCGTTGCGAAACGTATTTCACAATGGCACTGGAGGTGGCGTTGATGGAATCCAGGCTGTCGCCGCACTCGATCAGCACGCAGGAGCTGAACTGGCGGGTAGGGGTGCGCACGCCGGACATGATCGGCGTAGGCAGCGAAATCTTGAAGGTGGAAATCGCGTCGTAGAAACGTTTGACGTAATCCAGACGGGTTTCACGCGGGTAGTTGGAGAACAGGCAAGCAGACACCAACATGTACAGGAACTGGGCGCTTTCGTAGATCTCGCCGCTGACGCGGTTCTGCACCAGATACTTGCCTTCCAGCTGCTTGACGGCAGCATAGGAGAAGTTCATGTCGCGCCAGTGATCGATAAAGGAGTCCATCTGCTCGAACTCTTCAGCGCTGTAGTCTTCCAGCAGATGTTTATCGTACTTGCCCATCTCTACCATGCGGATCACGTGATCGTGCAGCTTTGGCGGCTCGAACTGGCCGTAAGCCTTTTTACGCAGGTGGAAGATCGCCAGGCGAGCGGCCAGATACTGATAGTCCGGCGCATCGCGGGAAATCAGGTCGGCAGCGGCTTTGATGATGGTTTCGTGAATGTCGGCAGTTTTGATGCCGTCATAAAACTGAATGTGTGAACGCAACTCTACTTGAGAAACCGAGACGTTGTGTAATCCTTCTGCGGCCCAATCGATGACCCGGTGGATTTTGTCGAGGTTGATGCGCTCTTTACGGCCATCGCGTTTAGTTACAAGCAGACTTTGGTTCATGTGGTGTTTTACCTGTCCGTATGGTGCCCCTAAGCAGAAAGTGTAGTCGCTCTGCTCAGTATGTAAACACTATATATAGGGGTTGTATGTCGGTGAGGTAACAAGATAGTGAGAAAAAAGGGCGTTTGCAAGTGAACAAAACCGGCCTAATTTGTGGATAACTTGGGGGTGAAATGTAACTTGCCGCGCGAAGCGCGCGCCGTGACTGGCGCGACAAGCTTGTCAATATCCGCATTCAGATTTTACTGAAAAACTGAAAAAGCCGATCGTTTGGCGCTTTATTAAACGTTAGAAAAAAACGGCATATTGATCTGATTTAATATTCTAAAAAACTGTTTACAACGGCTATTTTGATCGAAGTTGCGGAAATTAGGCATTTTTCCTAATGCGCCGCTGGCGCCGTACCCCGGCAAGGCAGGGCCGGCGCGGTTTACAGCGTTCAGCCTTCGTGCTGGGTATGTACCATGTAGTTCACGTCAACGTTGCGCCCAAGCTTGAAATGATCGGTGATCGGGTTGTAATGCAGGCCGATCATGTGCTTTTCGCGCAGCGGCGTGCCGTCAATCCAGCCGATCAGTTCGGAAGGGCGAATAAACTTCTTATGATCGTGGGTGCCCTGTGGCACCATCTTCAGCACGTACTCCGCGCCGATTACCGCCATCAGCCAGGCTTTGGTGTTGCGGTTGATGGTAGAGAAGAACACGTGGCCGCCCGGTTTCACCAGCTGGGCGCAGGCGCGTACCACCGAGGCAGGATCGGGCACGTGCTCCAGCATCTCCATGCAGGTGACCACGTCGTAGCGCTGTGGGTTGGCCTGCGCGTGGCTTTCCACCGTTTCCTGTACATAGGTGACGCTCATGCCGCTTTCCAGCGCGTGCAAACGGGCGACCTGCAGCGGTTCCGCACCCATGTCCAGGCCGGTCACCTGTGCGCCCTCGCGCGCCATGCTTTCCGCCAGAATGCCGCCGCCGCAGCCCACGTCGAGCACCTGCTTGTCAAAAATGCCGCCGGCACGCTGCATGATGTAATTCAGGCGCAGCGGGTTGATGCGGTGCAGCGGTTTGAACTCGCCTTCCAGATCCCACCAGCGGGAGGCGACGGCCTCGAACTTGGCGATTTCCTGGTGGTCAACGTTTTGCACTTGGCTGGATGATTCTGCGTTCATGGGCTGGTCTGGCTCCTTGTTCTCGTTGCGCGGATTATACATGTTCCGGCGCGGCATCGTCTGCGCCGATGCGTTTTTAGCGCACTTATCTGCACAATTTCCGTGAAACAGCGGCGGTTATTTCCCCGTAAAGCGCGCTTTGTGATATAGTTTTACACCTTTGCCACTATGGCAGCGGGCAGATGAATCATTAGTAGAGGGATAGCAGCTCCATGAGCGACCTTGCCAGAGAAATCACACCGGTAAACATCGAAGACGAGCTGAAAAACTCGTATCTGGACTACGCGATGTCCGTTATTGTCGGACGTGCGCTGCCAGATGTTCGTGATGGACTGAAGCCGGTTCACCGCCGCGTTCTGTACGCGATGAGTGTATTGGGTAACGACTGGAATAAACCATACAAGAAATCGGCCCGTGTCGTCGGGGACGTGATCGGTAAATATCACCCGCACGGTGACAGCGCGGTTTACGACACTATCGTGCGTATGGCTCAGCCGTTTTCACTGCGCTACATGCTGGTGGACGGTCAGGGTAACTTCGGCTCCGTCGACGGCGACTCCGCCGCGGCGATGCGTTACACCGAAGTGCGCATGTCCAAGATTGCTCACGAACTGCTGGCGGATCTGGAAAAAGAGACCGTCGACTTCGTGCCTAACTATGATGGCACCGAGCAGATCCCGGCCGTGATGCCGACCAAGATCCCGAACCTGCTGGTCAACGGCTCGTCGGGCATCGCCGTGGGCATGGCCACCAACATTCCGCCGCACAACCTGTCTGAAGTCGTCAACGGCTGCCTGGCCTATATCGACGATGAAAACATCAGCATCGAAGGGTTGATGGAGCACATCCCGGGGCCAGACTTCCCGACGGCGGCGATCATCAACGGCCGTCGCGGCATTGAAGAGGCCTATCGCACCGGGCGCGGCAAAATCTACCTGCGCGCGCGCGCGGAAGTGGAAGCAGACGCCAAAACTGGTCGCGAAACCATCATCGTTCACGAGATCCCGTATCAGGTGAACAAGGCGCGTCTGATCGAGAAGATCGCCGAGCTGGTGAAAGAAAAGCGCGTGGAAGGCATCAGCGCGCTGCGTGACGAGTCCGATAAAGACGGCATGCGCATCGTGATTGAAGTGAAACGCGACGCGGTCGGCGAAGTGGTGCTCAACAACCTGTATGCGCTGACGCAACTGCAGGTTACCTTCGGCATCAACATGGTGGCGCTGCATCAGGGCCAGCCTAAGCTGCTGAACCTGAAAGACATTCTCGAAGCCTTCGTGCGTCACCGCCGCGAAGTGGTCACCCGTCGCACCATCTTCGAACTGCGTAAGGCCCGCGACCGCGCCCATATCCTGGAAGCGCTGGCTATCGCGCTGGCCAACATCGATCCGATCATCGAGCTGATTCGCCGCGCGCCGACCCCGGCCGAAGCGAAAACCGCGTTGGTGGCGCAGCCGTGGGATCTGGGCAACGTGAGCGCCATGCTGGAGCGCGCTGGTGACAACGCCGCCCGCCCTGAGTGGCTGGAGCCGGAGTTCGGCATTCGCGACGGCAAATACTACCTGACCGAGCAGCAGGCTCAGGCGATTCTGGATCTGCGTCTGCAGAAACTGACCGGCCTGGAACACGAGAAGCTGCTGGACGAATATAAAGAGCTGCTCAACTTTATCGCCGAGCTGATCTTTATTCTGGAAAGCCCAGAGCGCCTGATGGAAGTGATCCGCGAAGAGCTGGTGGCCATCAAAGAGCAGTACAACGACGGCCGCCGCACCGAGATCACCGCCAATACTTCCGACATCAACATCGAAGACCTGATCAATCAGGAAGACGTGGTGGTAACCCTGTCGCACCAGGGCTACGTGAAGTATCAGCCGCTGTCCGACTATGAAGCGCAGCGCCGCGGCGGCAAAGGCAAGTCCGCCGCGCGTATTAAAGAAGAAGACTTTATCGATCGTCTGCTGGTGGCCAACACCCACGATACGATCCTGTGCTTCTCCAGCCGTGGCCGTCTGTACTGGATGAAGGTGTACCAACTGCCTGAAGCCAGCCGCGGCGCGCGCGGTCGCCCAATCGTCAACCTGCTGCCGCTGGAAGCCGATGAGCGCATCACCGCGATTCTGCCGGTACGCGAGTACGAAGAAGGGCGCCACGTGTTCATGGCAACCGCCAGCGGTACCGTGAAGAAAACCGCGCTGACCGAGTTCAGCCGTCCGCGCAGCGCCGGCATCATCGCCGTCAACCTCAACGAGGGCGACGAACTGATCGGTGTCGATCTGACCGACGGCAGCAACGAAGTGATGCTGTTCTCCGCTAACGGTAAAGTGGTGCGCTTCCCGGAAACGCAGGTGCGTTCGATGGGCCGTACCGCCACCGGTGTGCGCGGCATCAACCTCGGCGAAGGCGACAGCGTGATCTCACTGATCGTGCCGCGCGGCGAGGGTGACATCCTGACCGTCACGCAAAACGGCTTCGGTAAGCGTACCGCCGTGACCGAGTATCCGACCAAGTCGCGCGCCACCCAAGGGGTTATCTCCATCAAGGTGAGCGAGCGCAACGGCCAGGTCGTGGGCGCTGTGCAGGTGGAAACCAGCGACCAGATCATGATGATCACCGATGCCGGCACGCTGGTGCGTACCCGCGTGTCGGAAGTCAGCGTGGTGGGCCGTAACACCCAAGGTGTAACGCTGATCCGCACCGCGGATGACGAGAACGTCGTCGGTCTGCAGCGCGTGGCCGAGCCGGTGGAAGACGAAGAGCTGGACAGCCTGGAACCGGGTGCGGAAGCCGTGGAAGAAGACACCACGCCGCTGGACGATGGCGACGACGCGGCTGAGCCGATGGACGACGACAACGTCTAAACAAGGTGAGGGCGTCGGCATGCCGACACCGTAATGCACTGAGACAAAAGGGCCTGGCAGCGATGCTAGGCCCTTTTTCAGTTATATGGTTTAATTGGCGCACCGAGCCGCCGGCCGCTGCGCCGGCGACAACGCGCGCCGCCCCTGACTTTCGTATGGTATCCGATTGAAATACTTAGCCTCTTTTCGAACTACGCTGAAGATATCCCGCTATCTGTTCCGGGTGCTGGCGATTTTGCTGTGGTCGTTGGGGGCGCTGCTCACCACTTTCTACATTCTGAATATCCTGCATCAAAAAGAGTCGGACATCCGGCAGGAGTACAATCTCAATTTCGATCAGGCGCAGGGTTACATTCGCCATTCTGCCGACATCATTCGTGATATCAAGTATATGGCCGAGAATCGACTCAACGGCTCGGTCAGCAGCATGGACATGTTCAGCGGGATGTTTCCCGGCAAGAGCAGCCCATCGCAATTCTTTCCGCTGTACCCGGAATCCAACTGCGCGCTGAGCACCACCTACCGCAGTTCGCTCGATTCGCTGAGTGGCCTGATCCAGTATTGGAAAGAGAACTTCGTGGCGGCCTACGATCTCAATCGGGTGTTCTTCATCGATGGCGACAGCCTGTGCATGGCGGAGTTCGGTGGCGGTAACGCGACCGCCAATCGGGAGAACGTGCTGAAGTCGCTGCACGAGCGCATTCTGAAATACCGCAACGCCAAGACACTGGACAAAGACAATAACCTGTATTGGATCAGCCCCAGTGCGCAGCGGCCGGACGTGGGTTACCTGTATGTGCTGACACCGATTTATATCGGCAACAAGCTGGAGGCGCTGCTGGGCATCGAGCAAACCGTCCGGCTGGAGGATTTCGTCACCGCCGGCAACCTGCCGATCGGCGTCACGCTGCTGGATGAAAACAACGAACCGGTGCTGCGCCTGGCGGATGGCGATCGCTATGCCGCTTCGCTCAACAGCTACCCTGCCGAGCATGCCTACTTCGGCTATGTCGACAATTACCGCGACCTGATCCTGAAAAAAGCGTTGCCCCCTTCTTCACTGAGCATCGTTTATGCGCTGCCGGTGAAAAGCGTGGTAGAACGTTTCAAGATGCTGATCCTCAACGCGCTGTTGTTGAACCTGCTGTCGGCCATTGTGCTGTTCACGCTGGCGTGGCTGTTTGAGCGCAAGATGTTCCTGCCGGCAGAGGACAACGCCTTCCGGCTGGAAGAGCATGAGCAGTTCAACCGCAAGATAGTCGCCTCGGCGCCGGTGGGTATCTGCATACTGCGCATCAGCGACGGCACCAATATCCTGAGTAACGAATTGGCGCACAACTACATCAACCTGTTGACCCATGAAGACCGCGATCGCATTACGCGCATCATTTGCGAACAGCAGGCGAATTTCGTCGATGTGATGACCAGCAACAACAACAACCTGCAGATCAGCTTTGTCCACTCGCGCTACCGTAACGAAGAGGTGGCGATCTGCGTGCTGGTGGACGTCAGCGCGCGCGTGAAGATGGAAGAGTCTCTGCAGGAGATGGCGGCAGCGGCGGAGCAGGCCAGCCAGTCTAAATCGATGTTCCTGGCCACCGTCAGCCATGAGCTGCGCACGCCGCTGTACGGCATTATCGGCAACCTCGACCTGTTGCAGACCAAGGCGTTGCCGCAAGGGGTGGATCGGCTGGTCAACGCGATGAACAACTCTTCCGGCCTGCTGCTGAAGATCATCAGCGATATTCTCGACTTCTCCAAGATCGAATCCGAGCAGCTGAAGATCGAACCGCGTGAATTCTCTTGCCTGGAGGTGATCACCCATATCGCCGGCAACTATTTGCCGCTGGTGGTGAAGAAGCGTCTGGGATTGTACTGCTTTATCGAACAGAACGTGCCGGAGCGTATCTTCGGCGATCCGGTGCGCTTGCAGCAGGTGCTGTCCAATCTGGTGAACAACGCCATCAAATTCACCGATACCGGCTGTATCGTGTTGCAGGTTTGCACCCGCGGCAGCTACCTGGAGTTCAGCGTGCGTGATACCGGCGTCGGCATCCCGGAGAAGGAGATCTCGCGCCTGTTCGATCCGTTCTTCCAGGTCGGCACCGGCGTACAGCGGCACTTCCAGGGCACCGGCCTGGGGTTGGCAATCTGTGAAAAGCTGATCAACCTGATGGACGGCGATATCTCCGTCGAGTCCGAGCCGGGGTTGGGCAGCCTGTTCAGCATCCGCATTCCGCTGTTCAACGCCCAGTTCCCGATCCCGCAGGCCAGCGATACCTGGCAGGGCCGTCGGCTGTGGCTGGCTATCCGCAACCAGCGGCTGGAAAGCTATCTGATGGCGATTCTGGGCGGCTATGGCGCCGATATCCAGCGCTATGACGGGCAGGAGACCGCCGCCGGGGAAGTGATGCTCAGCGATTACCCGCTGATGTTGGACATGCCGCTGCTGGCCCAGATCCAATTCTCTACCGAGCACATCGGCCCGTCGCTGGAAACCCGGCCGGGCTATTGGATGCACAGCACTTCCACGCCGCGTGAGACGCTGACCTTGCTTAACCGATTGTTCGGCGTCGGCGCGGCAGAGGCGCTGGTGCAGCTGCCGGTGCCCGCCAAGGCCAGCGCGGCGGACAACGGCGATATTCATCTGCTGGTGGTCGATGATCATCCTATCAACCGCCGCCTGTTGTCCGATCAGTTGGGATCGTTGGGGTATCAGGTGGTGACCGCCAACGACGGCGTCGACGCGCTCGGCGTGCTGAAGCAGCACCACGTCGATATCGTGCTGACCGACGTCAATATGCCGAATATGGACGGCTATCGCCTGACGCAGGAACTGCGGCAGATGCAGTTCAGCGCGCCGGTGATCGGCGTGACGGCGAACGCGTTGGCGGAGGAAAAACAGCGCTGTATCGAGGCAGGCATGGATAACTGCCTGTCGAAACCGGTCACGCTGGAGACGCTGGAGCAGACGTTGGCCTATTACAGCCAACAGGTGCGCCGCAGCCGCAGCGGGGCCTGAAAAGCAAACAGGCACGGCGAATGCCGTGCCTGTTTGGCGTTAACCTGCCGTGAGGCGGGATTTACTCTTTGTCCAGCGGCGTCATGCTGACGGAGGAGAGGTAGTTGAGCAGGGCGATGTCGTTTTCGACGCCCAGTTTCATCATCGCCGATTTCTTCTGGCTGCTGATGGTTTTGATGCTGCGGTTGAGTTTCTTGGCGATTTCGGTAACCAGGAAACCTTCGGCGAACAGGCGCAGTACTTCGCTCTCTTTCGGCGACAGACGTTTGTCGCCATACCCGCTGGCGCTGATTTTCTCCAGCAGTTTGGAGACGCTTTCCGGCGTGAACTTCTTGCCTTTCTGCAAGGCGGCCAGCGCCTTCGGCAGATCGGTCGGCGCGCCCTGTTTCAGCACGATGCCTTCGATATCCAGATCCAATACCGCGCTCAGGATCGCCGGGTTGTTGTTCATGGTCAGCACGATGATCGACAACTGCGGATAGTGGCGCTTGATGTATTTAATCAGCGTGATGCCGTCGCCATACTTGTCACCCGGCATCGACAGATCGGTGATCAGTACGTTGGCGTCCAGCTTGGACAGATTGTTGATCAGTGCGGTTGAGTCTTCGAACTCCCCAACGACATTCACCCATTCAATTTGCTCAAGTGACTTCCGGATGCCAAACAGTACGATAGGATGGTCATCAGCAATAATTACGTTCAGGTTATTCATGTTGTTGGCTACCTTGCTTCAGCAGTCTGCTGACGAAAAAATCAATCTGACTGATGTTATTCTCGATCTCGGGCGCATCACCTTCTGCGATACGCTGTTCTAACGATTCGCACAGCTGCTTGCCGGGAAGCAGATTTAACATGGCAAACACGCCTTTCAGGCGGTGTGCGGTTTGCGACAGCGCATTGAAATCACTGCTGCCCGCCTCAGTATACAGTTTTTTGACATCATCGGGTACTGTATCGACAAACAGCCCATAGTAATCGCTTGATTTCAATTGTTTTTCATAGAGTTGGATATCTTCTGCGCTCAATGAAAGCGGGCTTTCTTCCTGTTCCAGCGCGGCCATTTGCTGTTCGATCAGCATCAGCACGGCGTCGATTAATGCGCCGTTCAGGTTATAGTTCACTCGAATGTAGCGTTTGTCCAGCGCTTGCCAACCCGGTTCATCGGTCGCCAGCAACAGCGTGTAATCATCGGCGCGCTGCGGGTTATCCGTCAGCAGCACATCATAATCGCGATTGACCGCGCGATCTTCGGCGACGAGGCAGTCGGCACCGTAGGCCTGTAGCAGGCGGGTCACGATGCCACGCACTTCATCCGAGGTGACATCCAGCAGGGCAGTCACGCCGTCGAGCAGCTTTTCCTGATCCTGCGGCTCTTTTTTCTCCATTTCCATGGCGACGCGGATGGTATAGCGGGTGCCGATATCCACTTTGCTGCGAATGTCCAACTGGCCGTTAAGCTTCTTGCACAGCTGATTGCACAGGAAGAAGGTGAGGCCGGAACCGTGGTTGAAGCGATCCACCAGCGTCTGGCTGAGGAACGGATAGTTGAGGTTGCTGATCTCCTCGTTGGAGATGCCGGAGCCGGTGTCGTTGATTTGGAAGATCAGACGGTCCGGGCGCTCGGGCTCATGATCGATCACCAGGGAAATCTTGCCGCACGCGGTGGTGATAATCGCATAGTGCACCAGCAGCGAAATTACCTTGCGCAGCGCATTGGCGTCGCCGATGTAGTTTTGATCGACACCCAGCTGGAAATGCTTGAACAGCGCCAGCCCTTTTTGGTTGAGGGCCGGCAGGGCCTCCAGCAGCACGTCGTCGAGCATCGCTGCCGGGTTGAACGGTTCACGCGTAGGTTGCCAGTCCTGGGTTTCCAACCGGGTCAGCAGGGTGATGTTATCGATCAATCCCAGCACCGAAGCCGACTCCGCCGTCAACTGGTTCAGCAGCGCTTGCTGTTGCTCCTCATCATCCGGTTGGCTGCGCAGGCGATCCACCAGATCGTGCATTTGGCGCACCGGCTGATTCAACTCGATGCCCAGGTTGTGCAGCATCAGCTTGCGTGCCTGAACGTTTTTGTCGTATTCGCGCCGCGCCTGTTGCAAGCGCTTGTTCACCATCACCTCTTTATCCTGATCGTGCATCAGGAACAGGTAAGTGTCCGGCGACAGCTGGCTGCGGAAAATGCGGATTTCATACACCTCATTGTTGACCGTCGCCTGGATCACGCCGTGGTGCTGTTCGGCCATATGAGCGATTTTTTGCAGGCTGAGGTGCGGCAGCAGGTGTTCGGCGATTTTGTTGCTGGCGATCACCGTATTGCTGGCGAAGCTGTAGACCAGCAGGCCGGAGGGCAGGCTGGAGACGATCTCCTGGTTCAGCGCGCGTTCGGCCTCCAGTTCGACCGCCATGTTTTCGCTCGGACGGATGTACTGACGGCGGATAAAGTAGATGCTCAGCATCGACAGCGCCAGCAGCAGCAGGTTGATCGCGATCAGCCAGATGTTGTTGCGCAGCAGATCGATGGCCAGGTTAATGACCGAAACGCGATACACCACCTTCAGCGGTGCATTGGGCAAGGCGGCGCTGAACTCCACCCAGCCGCCGCTCATCACGGCATGGGTACCGAGAGCGGTTTCCGCCGGGATGGCGTTGTCATCGATGTCGATGTCGTCCGGCAGCAGCAGGAAATTGGCGCGGGCCAGATTGGCCGGAATGATGTCGTTGATCGGCAAGTCGAAGGCGATCACCGTCGCCAGATGCCCCGGCTGGTTGAAGGTGGTACGGATCGAGAACGAATAGGCGTTCTGGAAGCGTTGTTTGCGCAGATCGGAAAAGCTCTCGCGCTCGTCGAGCATATTGGCCTGTTGCAGCATCTCGGCACGGCGTTCGTCCGCCGAGGTGGTCAGGTAGCTTTCCCGAAAGCGCGAAGCCAGCTCTTTAAGCGGCTGCGTCGTGATCAGACTGAGGCTGTTGTCCTGGCCATTGAGGTAATACATGGCGTAGTTCTCGGTCTTGGCGCCCCAGCGGGTGTCCAGGTAGTCCGAGATGTTGGCGATCATCGCCAGCGTGTTATCGTCATGGCTGCCGAAAATCACCGCATCGGTTTTCTTGTGCGGTTTCTCGACATAATAGACGTCGGGCCGCAGGCGGGTTTCCTGCAGGCTGGGATCGGCGTTCGGCGCGGAGGCATTGCCGAATTTTTCATAGACCTGATAGGTAATGTAGCGGTAGCTGTCGATGCGCCTTTGCAGCGAACCGGCGATGCTGTTCAGCGTGTACTTCTTTTCCGCCAGCCAGGCGTTGGTGTAGTTGTAACCATACAGGCCGACGCCAATCGTCAGCAGCACGATAAACAGCAGGAAGCAGCGTGTGATGTTGCTGGAGCTAATGGTCAGTTGTTTATTTTGCATAGTGGGCTGCGCATTCCTGAATCAGCGAGTGACGGCCTTGGCGCTGGCCGTCACCGCCAACAGCAGGGCGGCAACGCAGGCGAAGGCCATCGTCAGGCTGGAAAACTGGGCGATAAAACCGATCAGCGCCGGGCCGGCCAGAATTCCGGCATAGCCGACGGTCGTGACGGAGGCGATCGCCAGGTTGGCCGGCATGTCGCGCTGGTTGCCTGCGGCGCTGAACAGAATCGGCACGACGTTCGAGGCGCCCAGGCCGACCAGCATGAAACCGACCAATGAAACGGTAGCGTGATTGAAAGCGATGGCCAGGCTCAGGCCGAGCGCCGCGCACAGACTGCCCAGCAGCAGCACCCGGTAGCGGCCCAGCGAGTTCACCACCCGATCGCCATTGAGCCTGCCGAGCGTCATGGTAATGGAAAACAGCGCATAGCCCAGGCCCGCCTGGCTGTGTTCGACGTCGCGCAGGGTGGTGAGGAACAGCGCGCTCCAGTCGAGCATCGATCCTTCCGCCAGAAACATGATAAAGCACAGAATGCCGATAAACATCACCCAACCGCGCGGCAACACGAACATCGGCCCGCCGTCGTCGGCGCCGCTCTCGCGCAGCAGATGGCGGCTGGCGAGCGCCAGCAGCGCGATCACCGCCAGTACGGTGAGCAGGGTGGAGTGCAGCGGGGTCAACCCCAGCCACAGCAGCGCGCTGACGCCCCCGGCGCCGGCAATGCCGCCGATGCTGAAGAAGCCGTGAAAGCCGGACATCATCGCCTTGCCGCTGGCGCGTTCGACGATCACCGCCTGAACGTTCATCGCCACATCGATCATGCCGATCGCCGCACCGAACAGCAGCAGCGCCACGGCCATGCCGCTGAGGGAATCCATCAGCGCCAGCAGCGGCAAATCGATGCACAATCCCAGCCCCGCCATCAGGATCACCGCGCGGCAGCCCAGTTTACCGGTCAGAAAACCGGTCAGCGGCATCGCCAGCATGGAGCCGGCGCCGATGCACAACAGCAGCAAGCCGAGTGAGCCGTCATCGATGCCGATACGCGTTTTGGCGAAGGGGACCAGCGGCGCCCAGGCGGCCATGCCGAGGCCGGCGACGAAGAAGGCCAGGCGGGTGGCGATCTGTTGAGGAACGCCGGGCGTTTGCTGTTCATTGCACAAGGTGGCTGTCATGTAAGCGTCAGGATCTAGGGTCAAAAAGGGGCTGAAAGTTACTGACAGTTTTTATCACAATCCGCGATCCGGGTCGAAAAGATTCGCGCCTTGTTCATCCCTGGCACCGCCTCTGCGCACCAACCACAGGGCGATCACCCGGGCAATATAGTCCTTCTGCCGTTGGTCCAGCGCGACGCCCTGCGGCATGCCGTGCCATTTTTCCAGACAGCCGCGGCAGCAGGTAGCGGTGGCGTGCTGGGCGACGAATACCGGATGGCCGCGCATGGGCGTCTGCTTGCCATCATTTTTAGGGTGGGCTGCGGCCAGGCGACGGTCGATAAAATCGCGGGCATGGCTGAGGATCAGCGGTAAACCTTTGTCGTCGAGATAGGCCTGGTCTTTGGGATTCAAACGAAATCTGGCGCGGAATGGGGAACTTTGCAGCCGCCGCCACAACGCGTCGGGTTGAAATGGCATCATGACTTATTTGTTCTGGTTGAGAGCGTGCTTTTATTCAGGTTACCAGAAGTGAATCTCTGCGGCGAATTTTGCCTGTGATGGGAAATATCGGGGGAGTAAAGCACGAAATGAAAAGCAAGCTCAATTTGTAGACTAAAATAAGGAAAAAGATTAGCAATTAGTGCGGAAGTCAATTAATGAAACTATATCATGATGTTATTTGTTTGCCTGCTATTTGTGCGAGTTGAAATTGTGAGGGAAGTATGGAGGGAAATAAAAAACCGGCCAGAAGCCGGTTAAAGGAATGCAGAAATTATCTTCGGATAATGAAGGTAATAATGAAAATAATGATGATAGCGGGATGATTATAGCGGCTGTGCATGGACGGCGTTTTGGCACAATGTGCTTATTGCTCGGCCCAATTGTATGGCTGGCTTGTTTTTCTTAAAGATATGTATAACTAGATGATTTTTTATCAATTAATCTATTCTTTGTCTTTAAGTGCTTTATTTTGTTTGTCGGTAATGTTTTGTGAAAGTTCGCGCGTATTTACATTTTGAAACCTTTATTAATTACAATGAAACACTATCGGATACTTGGTATCATTTTCTTTCTGGATTAATATAACCCTTGTTACCAGAATGGTAATGCACAGTCGTGCTAATAATGCTCGAAAAGGGCAGTGGCCGTAGCTCGACATAATTAACGAGGATAATAACGATGAAACTTCGAGTACTCTCTCTGATGGTACCCGCACTGCTGGTTGCAGGCACAGCAGGCGCGGCGGAAATCTACAACAAAGACGGTAATAAACTGGATTTGTACGGTAAAGTCGACGGTCTTCACTATTTCTCCAGCAACAACGGCTCCGATGGCGATATGTCCTATATGCGTTTTGGCCTGCGCGGCGAAACGCAAATCAGCGACCAGCTGACCGGCTACGGCCAGTGGGAATATCAGGCGAACCTGAACCACGCTGAAAGCCAGGACAACAAGAACTTCACCCGTTACGGCTTCGCCGGTCTGAAATTTGGCGACTACGGCTCCTTCGACTATGGCCGTAACACCGGCGTGCTGTACGACGTCGCGGCTTACACCGACTTGCAGCCTGAGTTCGACGGCTCGACCTACGGCGCCGATCAGTTCATGTTCCAGCGCTCCAGCGGCCTGGCGACCTACCGCAACAACGGCTTCTTCGGCTTGGTTGACGGCCTGAACTTTGCCCTGCAGTACCAGGGTAAAAACGGCAGCAGTAAAGAGACCAACAATGGCCGTGACGTGCTGGGCCAGAATGGCGAAGGCTACGGCATGTCGATGAGCTATGACATGGGTTACGGCATCAGCGCCGCGGGTGCCTTCTTCAACTCTCGTCGTACCAGCGAGCAAAACGGCGGTGGCGGCTACCAAAACATCATGGGCCGTGGCGACAAGGCGGAAGGTTACTCCGGCGGTCTGAAATATGACGCCAACGATACTTACCTGGCCGTGATGTTCACCCAGTCCTACAACGCGGCGCGCTTCGGCAGTTCTACCAGTGATGTGTTCGGTTACGCCAACAAGGCGCAGAGCTTCGAAGCCTATGCGCATTACCAGTTCGACTTCGGTCTGCGTCCGTTCGTGGGCTATAACCAGACCAAAGGTAAAGACCTGGGCCGTGCCGGCAACGGTAAGGACTATGGCGATCAAGATCTGGTCAAATTCGTCGATCTGGGCGCGACCTACTTCTTCAACAAAAACATGTCCACCTATGTTGACTACAAAATCAACCTGCTGGACAACAACGACTTCACCCAAGCTGCCGGTATCAACACCGACAACGTGGTTGCCGTGGGCCTGGTTTACCAGTTCTAAGCATCAGCGTGTGAATGTCATAGCGCGGCCTTCTGGCCGCGTTTTTTTTGCCTATAAAGCACGGATTGATCCGTTGTCGGCACGGGAAGCGATTCGGATCGCCTCCGCTCGGCCTACGCTGTCCGTACAGCAAACAGAGTGGAGGTGATATGGAACTCAAGATCGATAAGGTGATAGAAACGGTGCTGTACGTCAGCGATATTGAACGCGCGCACGCTTTCTATCGAGAGGTGCTGAATTTGCCGGTGATGGTCGCCAATGAGCGGTTTCGTGCCTATAACGTCGGCGATCAAAGCGTATTGCTGCTGTTTATCGAAGGTGATTCGCTGCGCGGGGCGCACTATCCGACCGGGTTTATTCCCGCGCACGATGGTGTGGGGCCGGCGCATATCGGGCTGGCGGTGGCGAAAGAACAACTGCCGCACTGGGAGCGGCATCTGGCGGCGAACGGTGTGGAGATTGAAGGGCGGATGCGCTGGGAGCACGGCGGAGAGAGCATTTATTTTCGCGATCCCGATGCCCATCTGTTGGAACTGGTAACGCCGGGCATCTGGGCCAATTATTGATCGAATCCGCTTTGCGCCAGCATTTCCAGTGTGGCATTCAGCACCTGTAGCGTTGCCTGCGGTTGCCGCTCTATCTGCACCCTGACGATGGCACCGTCGATCAGCATCGCCAGCATCGACGCCCGCTGTTCCCGTTGCGGACCGGTGGGCAGGTGACGCGCCAGTTCATCCGCCATCTGCCGCTTATGCTGACTGGCGATTGACAGACTTTCCGGCAGCAGGTCGGCGATTTCCACCGCCGTATTGATAAACGCACAGCCGCGGAAGCGCGGATCGGCGAACCATTCCGCCAGGCAGGGCGCCAGCGCCGGCAACAGCCCACCGGTCTGCGCCACATGGCGCGCCAACGAGGCGCTGAACCAGGTTAGCCACTGCTGATGGCGATAGGCCAAAAATGCCGTAATCAAGTCGTTCTTGCTGGGAAAATGGCGATAAAACGTTACCTTGGTCACCCCCGATTCCTTGATGATGCGATCGATGCCGGTGGCGCGGATCCCTTCCTGATAAAACAGATCGTGCGCCGTCAGCAGAATGCGCTGGCGGGCGGGCAAGGCGTTGAGCTCGGCGGTCATCATTTTTCTCCCGGGATATTTGCATGCGATTGTAGACAACTCTGTCTACCTGCGCTAGCGTAATGATGTAGACAGAGTTGTCTACATGCGTTCACTCAGGAGATGAATATGAGCATGAAACCCCCATTGCCGCCTTTTACCCGTGAGTCGGCAGTCGAGAAAGTGCGGCTGGCGGAGGATGCCTGGAACAGCCGCGATCCCGAGCGCGTGTCGCAGGTGTATTCCCTCGATACCCATTGGCGCAACCGCGCAGAGTTTGTCGATGGTCGTGCGGCGGTGGTCGGCTTTCTGCAGCGCAAATGGGCGAAAGAGCTGGAATATCGGCTGATTAAGGAACTGTGGGCGTTTGACGGCGCGCGCATCGCGGTGCGTTTCGCCTATGAATGGCGCGACGACTCCGGCAACTGGTATCGCAGCTTCGGCAACGAGAACTGGGAGTTCAATCAGGACGGGTTGATGATCAACCGCCATGCCTGCATCAACGACATGCCGATCCACGAACAGGACCGGCGTTTTCATTGGCCGCTCGGTCGGCGCCCGGACGATGTTCCGGCCCTGAGTGACTTCGGATTCTGAATCCGTTGCCGCGCAAAGGGTGCCCACCGAAGGGAAAGCGCACCGATCGACAAAGGAGAATTTGTAGAAAAGCCTTCCCACTTCTAGACTTAGGGGACAGCAAACGCACTCCAAGAGGACAAGCTATGACGAAGAAGTTGGTTTTGGCCGTCGGCACTGCGGCGGTATTTTCCATTCTTGCCGGCTGCACCGCCTATGACCGCGCAACCAGTTATGTCAATGAACCGGTGGTCAGCGATGTCAAAGTCGGGATGACCAAGCAGCAGGTGCGGGCGATTGCCGGTCCGCCGTCGACTTCCGCCACGTTGATCCATGCGCAGGGCACCTGCGATACCTATGCGGTGGCGCCGCGCGACGGCAAGGTGCAAACGTACTTTGTCAGCTACAACGATACGGGCCATGTGATGAACAAGGGCTATCAAACCTGTTCAGACTACGATTCGCAGCCAAAATAATCGCGTTTTGGTCGAACAAAAAAGCCTCGCTTGCGCGGGGCTTTTCATTTTTTAAGCGTTTAAGGCCTGAAGTTTAGGCAAATAGACCATCGATGCCATTTTTTTGCATGAAAACGATAGACATTTCATAACGGTATCGCTAATATCAGCGCCCATTGGAAGGATGGCCGAGTGGTTTAAGGCAACGGTCTTGAAAACCGTCGAGTGTAACAGCTCCCAGAGTTCGAATCTCTGTCCTTCCGCCAAATTCAGCCGGCTTAGCTCAGTAGGTAGAGCAACTGACTTGTAATCAGTAGGTCACCAGTTCGATTCCGGTAGCCGGCACCATGACAGAGGCCCCAGCAGAGATGCTGGGGCTTTTTGTTATGGATTTTTTTGGGAAAGCGCCACGGGAATGAATTCCACTGGTGGCGCTGAAATCAACCGATAAGCAATTACGGCAGAACGACGGCTTTTGTTTGGTTGCTTCTGAGCAGCATCTTGCCGAGCTTGATGCCTGGTTTCTCAACAAAGTGATACAGCAACGTTGCGATACCATAGGTGACCGGGAGAATGATCCCAGATGCAACAATGAACCTCATTACTGAAGAGAGTTCGGCAAACGATGTGTTTGAGAGCAAATAGGCGACGACCGGTATCACTATCAATAAGTGAAGCAAGTAAACTGAGTATGAAACATCCCCCAGGAATACGCTGAAGCGGTTTGTCAGGAACCACCGAGGCAAGCGCAATGCATGCCCCCATTTGCTGTCTTCGCTCCGAGCCCAAAGAATCATGACCATCATTAAGGTCATACCTATCTGAGCGAGCAAATAGAATTTATAAAATTCTTTTGGCAAATAGGCGCTGCCCAGTACCGCCAACAAAGCAAAAGCGACATATCTAACGCTCTGTCTGCGAACGGACTCAGCAATCAGCATGCCTGCGATAAACACGTTCAGCTTGATGAGGATCATGGAGGGCATAGGGAACGCAGCAAAATAGCCCGGTAGTAAGAACTTGGCCAGCCCGCACAGCAGAACTATGGCGAGACATGCACGAGCAAATCCCAGTTTCAAGACGGCTAACATGATGAATGGGAAAAGAAAATAGAACTGCATTTCCAATCCGATACTCCAGTCGGGTAGTGCCGTATTGAAAGAGTAATCAGGCAGGAAGCCAAACATAAAGGTGACGTGTGTGAACACGTTCAAAAATGTATGGTCGCTATAGCGTGAAGCGTTGGTTTGCGTTTCGCTGTAGAAGTGGCCGATGATGTCTCTGGCCTCACCAAAATAGCTACCAAGAGCGATCGCCAGTACGAGCAAAACATAGTAAAGCGGCGCGATGCGAAAGAACCGCCGAGTCCAAAATTTTTTAAACGTCGACGCGTCGGTCCAGGGTTCATGTTCCTTACGCTCAACATAATTCTTGGCCATCAGATAGCCGGAAAGCAGGATGAAGAGATCTACGCCGATAGCCGGGTCAGAAAGAATGGGGAGGTGGAAGCTGGTTAAAATACAAATATGGCCCAAAACAACCCAGAGTGATGCCAGGCCGCGTAATCCTTCAAGTTCCTGTGACCACTTTTTAGCAGGTTGCATCATAAGGATAAATCTCTAAATGGTTTTTCATTAGTTATTCCAATGGGTTAGTGAATTTTTGCTATTGTAGCATGGGATATGTGACGAGTTTAGCGTCGGATTCTGAATGTAAACGGCGGATAACGCGGGCTTTTTTTCAAAATGCGCCAATATATTGAAATTATTGAATTATTTTAGCAATATCGGTGTGCATCATAGTTAATAATTGTCTATGAAATAGTAACATATTGTTTTTAGCTGTCGATGCTTTGAGGGGGAACAGCAGTGAAGCCGGCAGACAAAGTATGGCCATGCTGCCTTGCTGGTATAGAAAGGGGCTGTTGGCGTGAGGCTCAAATTTGGCCATTGCAGGGGGTTACGGTTGACGCCGCTTATCAAATATCAGTGGCCTGCCACTGATCCGCTTCTTCGAACATCTCTTCCAACATCCGGTTCAACTCGCTGTCGGCGCGGCCTGCTCACAACCTTGCGGAAGGTAACCAGGCACCGAGCACTATCCCGATAATCTCGTACTCATCGGCATTCAACGCCGGATAACCGGGCATGGCCGTTGTAAGCCATCGATGCCCGGCGTCTTCGACATACGTTTTAAAGGTCAGCTCTGCACTGTGGCTGTGTTTCGCTATCACCTTATCGCCGGATACAAATTCGGTTACGCCGGCGGTGACGGGTTCTACGAGTATCAATGCGCCTTTTGGGTAATTGGCACAGGCAGAGCCGCTCATCGTGTCATCTTGCACCGGCAGCCAGTAGGCCTGAGCGCTGCACTGCACCATAGCAGGGTAGTGGACGGTAGCGCCTTTGCGCTGCTGTTCGTGAGACAACGGCAATGTCCACGTCAGCAGCGGAAGCGTTTTAACATGGGCTTTTGTGGCCTTCGGCCTGATGGCGCGTTGCTCGGTTTTTTCCAGACCGTCCAGCCAACCGATTTGCACGGCGAAGTATTGTTCAATCCTTCGCGCCATGTCGCCACTGATGCCTTTTTTTCCTTTCTTGCCAGGCGGATAGAGCAGACGGGAAACATAGTCTGCGGCAATGCCAAGCGCCTCGGCAAGGCGCTTTTGGCCCCCTACGCC
The DNA here is from genome assembly GCF_001902635.1 of Serratia marcescens. Lineage (GTDB taxonomy): Bacteria > Pseudomonadota > Gammaproteobacteria > Enterobacterales > Enterobacteriaceae > Serratia > Serratia marcescens_F. The sequence goes on from NZ_MJAO01000007.1 coordinate 41,959, forward strand.
AAGGTTATCGATCAGGATAGCCAGGCGTTTTCGCCGCATCTCCTGCATGTGCATTTTCTGCTCGTCGTTCATGAGGCCATCGTACCTAAATTTACCTGTGGGTAAACGGCTTTTTGGTATTGAAAAAAAAATACCTCTGGGTATACTTAATACTGTTTATTTATACAGTATTCAGAGCGATATCCCTCGACGAGTGTTCTGGGTGGACCGGCTGTTGCGCGTTAGCGCACAGCGAACAGCAGGGCGGCTCGACCGACGTCGATAGTCGACACGGAGTCGTTGGCGATGTGGCAAACGCCCGAAGGAGGCGGAAACATGCGAGATGTGAACGAAGTTTTAGAACGCTGGGGCGTATGGGCCAGGGACAACAGCGGCATTGATTATTCCCCCATTGCCGCCGGGTTCAAAGGGCTGTTGTCCTACAAATCGAATGGTGAGCTCTCCTGCTGCGATGATGATGGCCTGGTGATCGACGGCTGCGTTGGCAGATTGAAGAAATACAAACCGGAAGAGTTCGACCTCGTCATCGCACACCATGTTTATGGCATATCCCTGCGCAAGATTGCCCTGAAGAGAAAGTGTTCAGACGGCACGATACGCAAAGAGATGCAAACGGCGGAGGGATTTATCGGCGGATGCCTGGCAATGTTGGATATAAAGTTGAGTATGGATCGCTGAAACTGCTGCCGTTGAAATTGATGGCTTATTTCTCATTTCACTATGACATCAGGAATAGCAATGGCGGATGACATTTCTTGCGTGCCGCAATAATTTAAAAAAAGACTCACGCGTACGCAAATAAGTCTGTAATCTGATAAAACTGAGTTGTTACCGGCGCCGCCGCACGATAAATAAAACCTCGCTCCGGCGGGGTTTTATTTTTTATCATAAAAGACTCACGCGTACGCAAATAAGCCTGTAATCTGATAAAACTGAGTTGTTGCCGGCACCGCTGCACGATAGATAAACCTCGCTCCGGCGGGGTTTTATTTTTTTCATAAAAGACTCACGCGTACGCAAATAAGTCTGTAATCTGATAAAACTGAATCGTTGCCGGCACCGCCGTACGATAAATAAACCTCGCTCCGACGGGGTTTTTCATTTTTAACCTCCTTGTCAAAACGGTCAATCACTCACTGCATAATGACTGCCATTGAATGACCACGACGGGAGGCTAATCCCTCTTCTTTATAAAACAGTGCAACCTTATTTACCTGCCCAGGTTGAGCAGGACGGATAAGCCATTTTCGACAGCGGTAATGGCCGTTTTTTAAATAGAACAGGAATGACTGATAGGGGCGCCGTATTTAGCCGCTCTTTTCCATGACTCCCGAAGATCGGGCTATGCCCCGGTAAGGGGAGGGTGATGATTATGCCTTGGAAAAATGAACCAAACATCCTTTCAATGCTGCTTGCTTTCGGCATGACGCTGCTGGGGGCGATCGCCAGTTATTCCTTCAAGGTTTTGAACGGCGAAACCTTTAGCTGGAGGACGCTGTTCTTGCAGCTGTTCGTCTCTATTTTCGCCGGTTTGACCATGGTGATGATTGCACTGCATTACGACTGGCCTTCGGAGGTGATGGGCGGCGTATGCGGCATGGCGGGGTGGTCGGGAGCATCGCTGATTAAGGCATTGGAACGCCGATTTCTCAATAAAGCGTCAGGAGGAAATCATGAAGATAAGTGACGATGGCATGGCGCTGATTAAGCGTTTCGAAGGCTTGCGGTTGCAGGCTTATCAGGACTCGGTCGGCGTTTGGACCATCGGCTACGGTTGGACCCAGCCGGTAGCAGGACGAAAAGTAGGGGCCGGCATGGCGATCGATGCCGCAACGGCCGAGCGTTTGCTGGTATGCGGCGTCGCCCAATTCGAGCAAGGCGTCGAACGGCGGGTGGCGGTGACGATCACGCAGGGGCAGTTCGATGCGCTGGTGAGCTTTGCCTATAACCTGGGCCTGCGCGCGCTGGAGAACTCGACGTTGCTGCGCCGGCTGAACGCCGGCGATCGGCAGGGGGCGGCCGACGAGTTCGGCCGATGGGTGAACGCGGGCGGCGTGCGGCTCGATGGGCTGGTTGCCCGGCGCGCGGCGGAACGCGCGCTGTTCCTTTCCTGATGCCCGAATGCGTCGGCAGAACGATTCAACCCTCAAAACGACGGAGATCTTGCCCAAATGATTGAAGATGAAATCCAACGCTCGCTGGCCGCGCTAACCCACCTGGCGGTGCATCCGCTGATCTTGCCTGATCCGCAGCAAGAAGGTGTGACCTATCAGAAAATCAGCGATCTGAAGGTGAACACCGGTCTGGTTGACAGCTCGCTGGTGCAGAGCCGTTTTCAGATCGTGCTGTACGTGATCGACGATTACTCCCGGCTGATCGCTCTGGATAAGGCGGTTTTGAACGCCTGGGAAGGGGTTCGGCATGGCCATATCGGCCAATGGCCGGTGCAGGCGGTTACGCGCAGCACCCTTTTGCAGAGCGCCACGCCCCTGGCGGATAACCGCGTTCAGTATCGGATGGCGCGCGATTACCTCATTACCCATTCCGAGGTGGCGGTGTGATCGCCATGAACGTTTCCGGCATGGCGGAATTGGCTCGCCGATTGGAAACGATTCGGCGCGAGGTCACCAACCACATTCTGCCGGAGGCCGGCCACGCCGCGTTAGCCCCGGTCCTTGGCACTATGCGGCAGTGCGCCGATCGTGGGGTGCCAAAAAGCGAGCCATCGCTGAGCGCCGGTATCGCGATACGGCCGATCGTTACCGGATGGAACGCGGTGACGTTGCGCGTCGGCCCCAGTAAACAGCATTACCACAGAGCTCTGGCGCAGGAGTACGGCACGGCAACGCAAGCTGCCGCCCCGTTTATTCGCCCTGCGCTGGATCACCATAAGCACCAAGTGTTACGCATCCTGGCGGCTAACGTCCGCTATGGCATCGAAAACCGGTAGCGACCGCTACCATCCTTCATCAAAAAGAGAGAGAGAAAAACTATGGCTGATAAAACTTCGCCAGAATACGCCATGCTGCCTGCCGGCACTATCGTCAAATGGGGCACCGTTGGGGTGGCTCCCACGGCCATGAAGGCGCTGACCAACTGTAAAGCGGTGGGTGAAATGGGGCAGACCGGCGGTTTTGTCGATTGCACCACGCTGCTGGATACCGCCAAGCAGTTTATTTCCGACCTGCCGGAAGGCGCGGAGAAATCCATCGGTTTCATCGACGATCCGTCCAACGCTGATTTCGCGGCGCTGCTGAATGCGGCGGACAAGCGTGAAACGGTGCAGTTCTACGTCGAGCTGCCGAATGGCCGTACCTCCACCTCCATCCTGTCGCTGTCCGGCTGGAAAATGAATGAGATCACCGCCCCGGCGAGCGAAGTCATTCAGATTACCGTTCAGGGCAAGCAAAACAGCAACACCTGGGGCTCGATCACCCCAAAGGTGTGACGCACCGACGGATCACGCTGGGTTAACGCCTGAGGGCGTGCGGCGCGATCGCTTCCGCCGCGGGCCACGTGGCCTGCGGCAACCTGCTTATATACAGAGTAAACCGAGTTGAACAAGGAAAAACCGATGACTGAGAAATACGATCTGAAAGCGCTGAAAGCGGCGTTGCTGAAATCCGACGACCACGTGATCGAAACGCAGATCTTTGGCGCCAAAGCCTTTATCCGCCGCCTGAAAGCCGCGGAACTGCAGGAAAATGAAGACGGCATGAAGGCCGCCATCGACAGCGGCGACATGAACAAAGCCGCACAGCTCAACGTGCAGCTGCTGCTGTCTTGCCTGATGACGCCGGACGGCAAACGCATCCCGGCCGGCGCCTTACCGAGCGTAGACGATCTGCTGGCGGCGCACGACAACCCGACGCTGGTCGAAGCCATCGGCGCCGTCAAGCGCCATGCGGTCGGCAGCCTGGAGGAAGCGGAAAAAAACTGACTGACTCGCCCTGGCTGATGTTGGTGTTCCAACTGGCCGATCGCTGGGGTGAGTCGGATCCTCGCAAGATCGCCGCGATGCCGGCGCATATCCTGAATCACTGGCGGGCATACTTCAAACTGCAAGGCATGACGGCCGATGCGGCGGAGAGTGCCCCCGTTCATCAATCCGGTCAGCCCGCGCAAAGCAGTATTGATATGCAGTGTGCTGACGTTATGCGAGTGCTGGGAAATGGCTGATACCGCACAGTTGGTCGTCGGGTTGCAACTGAATGACACCAACTTTAAAAACAAACTGACGGCGGCTTACCGTACCGCCGGGGAACAATCCGCCAAATTTAACCGCCAGGCTCAGCAGGATGCGAAGAAGACCGACGAGTCGTATCAACGCATCGGCGGCACGCTTGGTGGCCTGGCGGGGAAACTGGCGGGGCTGGCCGGCGTTGAGCTATCGCTGCAGGGGCTCGCCGCCACCTCGCGCCAGTATGGGCAGGTGCTCACCGAACTCTCTTCCATCACCGTCGCCGCGACGGCGCAGATGAAGCAGCTGGACGACGCGGCCCGTCAGGCGAGCAGTGCTTCCGGCGATGGCGGCAGCCGCGCGGAGGAGATGCTGAAGCTGGCCGGCGGCCTGAATGACAGCGCGGCGGCCTGGCGCGATCAGGCGGCGGCGGCGCGCGGGGCGGCGCAGGCGACGGCCGGCGTCGGTTCTGCCTCTCGCGTCGCCAACATCGCGCTGGGTGCGCTTGGTGGCCCGGTCGGTGTCGCCATTCAGGCGGGGTTGGCGATGCTGTACTTCCATGAGCAAAACAAATTGGCCCGCGAGTCGGCTTTGGCATTGAAAGATGTGGCGGCCGAGACGGGCGAAGATCTCAGTAAACTCTCCAAGGCAAAGCTCGCCGTCAAAATTGATACCTTCGACGATCAGTTAAAGACGCTCAGTGAGGAAAAAACCAAGATCGAGAACCAGCTGGCGCGTAGGAGCGATATCCGACTTGCTCTCTTAGAGCGCCGAAGCAAAGGGATGTTGGGATTCCTCTACTCTGATCCAAAAGAGGTGAGAAAAGAACGAAACGCCTTGCAAGCGCAGTTGGAAGATATCATTAAGGGCGAGAAAGCGATCCGGCTCCGGCGAAACAACGCCGTCAATGCACAGAATGGCAACGACAGCCATGTTGAGACCAAACCTGATAAGCCTAAGAGCCATCAAGCAAGCGTCACTCCTGTCGGTCGTATTTTTAGCGATAACGGCAAGCAGCAGTCTCTTGAGCAGTACCAACAGCTGCGTCAGGAAATCGAGCAGGCGCATCTGAGCAGCCTCGACAAAATCACTCAGGATGAACAAAGCGCGCAGGCCAAGCTGGTGTCAGCGGCCAAGGCGGCCGGTGCCGGGCAGGCCGATGTGCAGCGGGCGATGGCGCTGAACGCCGAGAAGTATCAGCGGCAGCGGCAACAGCTGGCTGAGCAGTACGCACCAGGGCAGGCGGCGGTACGCAAAGAGCAAGAGGTCGGCAAGGAGCTGAAGGCGTTGTATGACGGGCGGCTGTTGACCGAACGCGAATACCAGACTGCCAGCCGGATGCAGCAGCAAGATACGATGCGCCAGCGGCTGAAGGCTGAAACCGACGCGCTCGCCGCGCCGCGTATGAACATTGCCGGTGATGTGGATCCTGCCGTTCGCCTTAACAACCAACTGGCGCAGCAGCAGGCGCAATACCAGGCCTACTACCAGCAAGGTATTCTGGATAAACAGCGCTATGAACAGCTGATGCAGGCGGCGACGCAGGAATCGTCGGACGCTCAGTACCAGCAGGCGCTGAGTCTGTTCGGCGGGCAGAGCCGCGTGCACAAGATGGCGCTGGGGCTGGTGGATATGACGCGGGAACGGACCTCCGGCATGATGTTCGATCTGCTGACCGGGACGCAAAACTTTAAGCAAAGCATTCTCGGTTTGATGACCTCCATGACGCAGTCCATCATTCAGCAACTGATCGATCTGGCGATGCAGGCGCTGTTAACCAGAACTTTTCTCTCTACCTTTATGAACATCGGCGGCGGTTTGCTGGGCGGGGCGGCAAGCGCTGGCGCGGGCACGGCCGGTTCAGGCGCGATGGGTATGCCGACCGGTTGGCAAGGCTATGTCCCTAACGCCAAGGGCGGCGTGTACGCCTCGCCTTCGCTGAGCGCATTCAGCGGCCAGATCGTCAGCAATCCCACGTTGTTCGCGTTTGCCAGAGGCGCCGGTTTAATGGGCGAAGCCGGGCCGGAGGCCATCATGCCGCTCAAGCGCGGCGCGGATGGTTCGCTCGGCGTGCGGGCGATCGGCGGTGGCCAGCAGTCTGCGGCGGCGCCGAATGTCTACATCACCATCGAGAACGGCGGCAACTTCAGCTCGCAGGCCGATCCGGGATGGGGCGAGTTCGGTAAACAAATGGGCAATATCGCCGCGCAGGAAAGCCAGAAGGTGATCAACCGTAACCTGATGCCGGGCCAACCGATTTGGAAAGCAATCAAGGGGATGTAATGGGCATTCAGACATTTGAATTTCCGGCGCGCGTCAATGCCGCCGGCGATACGCGTTTTCGCGTCAGAAAGGCGCAGTTCGGCGACGGCTATGCGCAGGTTTCCGGCGATGGCATTAACCCGATCGTGCGCTCCTGGGATCTGACCTTTGTCGGCAAGTATGACTACATCACGCCGATCATCGTCTTTCTGGAAAACCATCACGGGGTGAAGTCCTTCCAATGGACGCCACCAACTCAGGTTCCCGGCCTGTACCGCTGCGAGGGCTATAAGCCGGTCGCCATGGGCGGGGACAACTATTCACTGACGGCCACGTTTACCGAGGCCTTCCACGTTTAACCGGGGGAGACGATGCTGAATTCAGATTTGCAAAAGCTGGAGCCGGGCAACCGCATCCGCCTGATTGAGGTAGACGGCACCCGGTTTGGCGCCGATATTCTGCGCTTTCATTGCGATACCCTGCCTTTTACGCCGCAAGAGTTGGCTGCCGCCGGCGGTGATGAAACCAAACTGCCGGCGAAATCGGTCTGGTGGCAGGGGCAGGAGTACGGCCCGTGGCCGTTTAGCGTCGAAGGGCTGGAGATCTCCGCCGACAGCCAGGGCAATGCGCCGAAGCTGTCAGTCGCCAATATCAATGGCCTGATCAGTGCGCTCTGCCTGCAGTTTGAGGACATGGCGCAGGCCAAGGTGCGGATCCACGACACGCTGGTGCACTACCTTGACGCCCGCAACTTCCCGCAGGGGAACCCTTCGGCCGATCCGCTGCAGGAAAAGCTGCAGGTGTTCTACATCGATCGCAAGGCGACGGAAAGCGACGAAGCGGTGGAGTTCGAGCTCTCCAGCCCGGCGGACCTGCGGGGATTGCGCATCCCGACCCGGCAAATCCACAGCCTGTGCACCTGGTGCTCGCGCGGCGGCTATCGCACCGGCAAGGGCTGCGATTACGCCGGTAGCCGTTACTTTGACGACAAGGGAAACCCGGTGGATGACCCGAGCCTGGATCGCTGCGGCGGGCTGCTGAGCGACTGCCAAAAACGCTTTGGCGAGCACGAGCCGCTGCCGTTCGGTGGCTTCCCCGGCGCGGCGTTAATCCGGCAGTAGGGGGCGAGCATGAAAGAAAAAACCTCGGCGGCCATTATGGCGCACGCCAGGGCCGAGTACCCGCGCGAATGCTGCGGCGTGGTGGCGCAAAAGTCCCGCGTGGAGCGTTATTTCCCGTGCCGCAACCTGGCGGACAACCCCACCGAGCAGTTTCATCTGGCACCGGAAGACTACGTGGCCGCCGCCGAATGGGGCACCATCACCCTCATCGTGCACAGCCACCCGGACGCCACTACGCAGCCGAGTGAACTGGACAAGGCGCAGTGCGACGCGATGGAGCTGCCCTGGGCGATCGCCAGCTGGCCGGAGGGGGACCTGCGCACCATTTTTCCGCGCGGCGAACTGCCGCTGGTGAGCCGCCAGTTCGTGCTGGGGCATACCGACTGTTGGGGGCTGATCATGAGCTACTTCCGGCAGGAGCACGGCATAACGCTTCAGGATTACCGCGTTGATTATCCGTGGTGGGAACGGGGTGAAAACCGCTATCTGGATAACTGGCATGCGTGCGGCTTTCGCGAGTTCGATGGCCCACCGCAGCCAGGAGATATGGCGATCATGCAGGTTTCGGCGCCGGTGGCCAACCACGCCGGCATTCTGCTGGCTGATGGCCTGTTGCTGCACCACATGTACGGCATGCTCAGTCAGCGGGTGCCTTACGGCGGCTACTGGAAGGAGAGAACGGTGAAGGTGTTGCGGCATAGAGAAATGATGTAATTCTCTGTTAAGATGAAAAAAATAACAGAGGGAATACTGATGAAAAAAATACTCTTGCCCATCACGTTGCTGATGCTGACAGGTTGCGCAAATCCAGAACTAACAAAAAAGGTTACTGCTGAATTTACATCTAAAAAGGATGTGAAGAATTTATCCGTTTGCATCGCTGAGAAATCAGACATGAGAACATTTAATGGTATGCGCATTGAAACAACAGAAAAGCCAGCCAGGGACGGTGGTGTTTCTTTAGCTCTGATTAATGGTGGTGGGTATATCGATATTCTTGATAAAGGAATGCAGCGTCAGGTTATTTATAGAGGTGAAGCTGCAGAAACCCCGTGGGGTAAGCTTACAAACAGGAAGAATGATGTGATTTCAGACATTAATTCGTGTTTGTAATTTAATGAATGTAAAACTGACCCGCGAACAGGCGGGTTTTTTATGGAGTGATTATGGCCTTCGTTAACGTCTCAGTAAGAACGGTTAAATTCCACGGGCCGATGGTTAAACTGTTTGGGGGAGAGTTTAAGTATCGAGCCATGACGGTTCCGAAAGCGATTGATGCAATGAGGAATTTACTTCCAGGGTTTGAGCGCTACATGCTTGAAGCTCATAATCGTGGATTAACATTTTCTATATTTGTTGGGAAGCGAAATGTAAGCCAGGATGAGTTGGAGTTAACCCAAGGTACTGATGATATTCATATTGTTCCGGTGGTTATTGGCAGTAAGAGAGCCGGGTTATTTCAAACAATATTGGGGGTGGCGCTGGTTGCCACTGCTGCATATTTTACTGGAGGCGCTGCTATTGGAATGGGAGCGGGGTTTTCTAGTGCTGGTGCATGGGGGTCTGCTTCATTAGTTGGCGCTTCCCTTGCTCTCGGCGGCGTCGTCCAAATGCTCTCCCCGCAAATGGGCGGGCTGCGCATGCGGCAAGGCCCGGAAAATAAACCGAGCTATGCCTTTGGCGGGCCAGTCAACACCACGGCGCAGGGCAACCCCGTCGGCGTGCTGTACGGCACGCGTGAAATTGGTGGGGCGATTATCTCCGCAGGTATTTATACCGAAGACCAGCAATAACGACATCCGTTTGAACAGACAGCCGCAATAGCGGCTTTTTTTATGGGCGAAATATGGCACAGAAAATTATCCGTGGGCGAAAAGGTGGCGGCGGTGGCGGCCACACGCCGGTAGAATCGCCGGACAGCATTCAGTCGATCGCCAGAGCGAAGATGTTGTTCGCATTGGGCGAAGGGGAGTTTGCCGGCGGGCTGGATGGCACAAACATTTTTGTTGACGGCACGCCGGTATTGGGCAGCGACGGAACGGAAAACTTTCCCGGTTTCCGCTGGGAATTCCGCCCTGGTTCGCAGGCGCAGGAATATATCCAGGGCATTCCCGCCGTTGAGAATGAGATCTCGGTCGGCAGCGAACTGAAAAGCGGCGCGCCGTGGGTGCGTTCCGTCTCTAACCTGCAACTTTCCGCCGTTCGCCTGCGCCTGGGGTGGCCCATGCTGCAAAAGCAGGCGGACAACGGCGACGTCAACGGCTATCGCATCGAGTATGCCATCGACGTGGCGACCGACGGCGGCAGCTACCGGGAGGTGTTAACGGCGGCGATTGACGATAAAACCACCTCGCTGTATGAACGCTCGCACCGTATCAACTTGCCGAAGGCCAGCACGGGATGGCAGCTGCGCGTGCGCCGGTTGACGCCTAACGCCAACAGCGCCCGGATCGCCGACCGTATGAACATCGAGGCGCTGACCGAAGTCATCGACGCCAAGCTGCGCTACCCGAACACCGCGTTGCTGTACGTTGAGTTCGACTCAAAGCAGTTCCCCAACATCCCGAAGATCAGCTGCAAACCGCGCGGCCGCCTGATCCGCGTGCCGGACAACTACGATCCGCAAACGCGCAGCTATACCGGCATCTGGAGCGGCGGCTTTAAGTGGGCCTACAGCGATAACCCGGCGTGGGTGTTTTACGACATTATTTTAGCCGAGCGCTTTGGCCTGGGCGATCGCATCGATGCTTCCCAGGTCTCCGAGTCCGAACTGTATCGCATCGCGCAGTATTGCGATCAGCTGGTGCCGGACGGGCGAGGCGGCGAAGGCATGGAGCCGCGTTTTACCTGCAACGTTTATCTGCAGTCGCGGGAAGAGGCCTGGACGGTGCTGAGCGATTTGGCTGGCATCTTCCGCGGCATGACCTATTGGGGGCAAAACCAAATGGTCGCCCTGGCGGACATGCCGCGCGATATGGATTTCACTTACACCCGCGCCAACGTCATCGACGGCAAGTTTACCTACTCGTCCGCCAGCGAACGCACCCGCTACAGCACCGCGATGGTCAGCTGGTCCGATCCGGGCAACCATTACGCCGATGCGATAGAGGCTGTATTCGACAGCGATCTGGTGCGCCGCTACGATGTGAATCAGACCGAACTGACGGCCATCGGCTGCACCACACCGAGCGAAGCGAACCGCCGTGGCCGCTGGGCGCTGTTGACCAACAGCAAGGATCGCACGGTCAGTTTCTCCGTGGGGCTGGACGGCATGATCCCCATGCCCGGGCACATCGTCGGCGTGGCGGACCAGATGCTGGCCGGGCGGGTGATTGGCGGGCGCCTCAGCGGCGCGGACGGTCGCAAACTGACGCTGGACAGGAAGCCGGGTGCCAAAGCCGGCGATCGCCTGATCGTCAACCTGCCATCCGGCCGGGCGCAGGCGCGCACCGTGCAGGCGGTGAATGAACGTGTGGTGACCGTCACCACGGCCTACAGCGAGGCACCGGCGCCGGAAGCCGCCTGGTCCATCGACGCGGACGATCTGGCGGTGCAGCTTTACCGCGTAGTGGGCATTGCCGATAACGGCGACAACACCTATACCGTCAACGCTGCGGAACACGATCCGAACAAGTACGCCCGCATCGATACCGGCGCACGCATCGACGATCGCCCGATCTCCATCATTCCGCCCGGCGTGCAGGCGCCGCCGAAAAACATCACCATCGACAGCTACTCCTCCGTGAGCCAGGGTATCGCCATTACCACCCTGCGCGCCGCCTGGGGCGCGGTTGAAAATGCCATCGCCTATGAGGCCGAGTGGCGCAAAGATAACGGCAACTGGGTGTCGGTGCCGCGCACCTCGGCGCTCAGCTTTGAAGTGCCGGGGATTTACGCCGGTCGTTATCGGGTGCGCGTGCGGGCCATCAACGCCAGCAATGTGTCGTCTGTCTGGGCAACGTCGGTGGAAACTGACCTCAAGGGCAAAGAGGGTAAGCCGCCGATGCCGCTCGGCTTCAAGGCATCGCCTCTGTTGTGGGGCATCCAGCTCGACTGGGCGTTCCCCACCGGCGCAGAAGATACGCTGAAAACTGAAATTCAGTATGCGGACAACGCCGCCGGGAATAACGCGATGCTGCTGGCCGATATCCCGTATCCGTTGCACACCTACGCCATGACTGGGTTGAAGGCGGGGCAGGGCTTCTGGTTCCGCGCGCGGCTGCAAGACCGCACGGGCAATCAGGGGGACTGGACCGGCTGGGCCGCCGGACAAGCGAACGCAGACGCCGGCGATTACCTCGAGAACATCGGCGACGATCTCCTGACCGCGAAAGACGGCGAGCGGCTGGTGGGCGATATCGACACCAACATCGACGCCATCTTGCAGAATGCGCTGGCCAACAACGCGACGGTGGATCACCAGTGGGCGCAGTACGGCACGGTGCGCGCCGATATCATGGTGGTGAAAACCACCATCGCGGAGGTCGATCGCGGGCTGGCCGAGATGAAAACCCAGGTGCAGGCACAGATTGACGACGTAGCGGCGGTGCTGGAAGACAAACTGACGGCGACGGTAGACGCCGACGGCGCCACGGCCATCCACACGCTGAAAGCGGGCGTGCGGGTAAACGGCACCTTCTACAATGCCGGCATGTCGATCGCGGTATTGGCGGAAAACGGCAGGCCGGTCACCACCCGCGTGGGCTTTAACGCCAATCAGTTCGTGCTGATGAGCGGCAACAACAGTAATCAGTATTCGCCGTTTGCCGTGGTGGATGGGCAGGTGTTTATTAGCGACGCGTTTATTCGCAATGGCACTATCGATAGCGCCAAGATCGCACAGCATATCCAGTCTTCTAATTGGATTAACGGGCAGCGCGGCTGGGCGATAAATAAAGATGGTGGAGCACAATTCCATAACATTACTGCCCGCGGGGCAATATATGCCGACACTGGTGAGTTTAAAAATGGTGTGATTGGTAACTGTCGAATCCTCGAAAACTGTTCTATTGAGGGGAAACTATCCGCTGCAAATATCGAAGGTGCCATTATGGATGGCTCAATGCTAAGCTGGGGAAGTGGTTATACTAACGATAGTAGAGTGTTGCGGTTTGCTGGCAACAATGTCATCCCTGTTCGTATCTATGGGCAAATAAAGATAACTCGAGGTGGTAGAGGTTCGCCACATATTTATGGTGGGATTAGGAAGAATAAAACGTCTGGCCGTTTCTTACCCGAGTCATCTGATGGTTTATCTTATGATAAAAGCTCGGTTTCTTTCGTTTATATAGATGAGTTGGTGGGTAAATCTGAGTCTGTATTTTGGCAGCTTGCGGTTGGTGAAGTTGATCAGGGAAATTACCAATCAACAAGTTTTGCGGTAAATATATTCTCAACACCTCAGTATACAGCATTCGGATTGGAATGATTGCCATTGTATATTCGAACTTTTCCCTAGAAATCAGGAGGCATCATGCCATTAGGCAGCATTACATTAATGAATAATTCCCCCCTCATTCGTGGGACAGGAACAACATTTAACACTGAGCTAAAAAGCGGTGACTTCATCGTCAGCACCGTTGGTGGCATTACCTACACACTGCCGGTAAAAACGATTGATAGCGCCGCACAAGCAACGCTGGTTAAAGCCTATGACGGCCCAACGCAGGCTGGCGCAGCATGGTATGCCGTGCCGCGCGATGCGATGAACTCGATTACGGCCCAACTGGCCGCCGAGACGGCGAAAGCCTTGCGAGGGCTGAACCTCGATAAAGAGAATTGGCAGCAGGTCTTCAGCAATACCGGGAATATTACCGTTAAGTTGCCGGATGGTAGCACCTATAGCGGCCCGGCTTGGAATAATATTGAAGCTTCACTCAATAATAAGTTAGACAAGACGATTAGCACTGCCCAGGAAATTAAAGGCTCACTGTCTTTACAGGGATCTGTTGTGACGGGGCAAACGGCAAATCTTGATGTGGGTGGATATTCACGCTTCCGTAGGTCAACGACATTTGATGATGCAATTTTTTCTCCTAAAGGACTCATTGCGGATGGGAAAAATAATGAATCCCCCTCAGTCATCTGTAATCGCACATCAACTGCCATGGCAGGACAAGTAACAGGAGGTACTTTTTTATCAACGCTGACGCAAAACGGTTTGAAAACCGCAATGGTCATGGCGTTACGTCGAGAAATTGGCATTGAAGACTATGGGTATATTTCATATCAGGACTATGCCGGGAATTGGCATGAGGCTCGCTGGTTGGCTAGTGGGCACATTAACAACATGACAGGGAGTTGGGTGACAGGGTCCGATCGCCGTATCAAAACTGATATTGAAGTTATTAGCGATCCAATTTCACTTATCCGAGATTTGAAACTTTATTCTTTCAATCGTGATGGTAAGCCATTGATAGGAGGGATTGCTCAGGAAATTGAAAAAACGATGCCTTTATTAATCAGTGATGGCGGCTCTATCACCTTGAAAGATGGTAGAAATATCGAAAATGTAAAGTCTGTCGATTATTCAACGCTGGGGTATGTGGCCCTTGCTGCACTGAATCAGGCTCTGGACAGAATTGATCGCCAGGATGAGTTAATCAAAGAACTAATGGAGAAAGTGCAATGACAATAATCAGCGGCGTATTAAAAGGGCCTTACGGCGATCCTCGTTCTGGCGTGGCCATTACTATGCGCGCAGTAAAAACTTCGTCAACGGTATTGAGCCTGGCCAAATCCCAATCGGTGACTGATGATGGCGGTAAATACTCTCTGGCCATGGAGCCGGGTGCTTACGAGGTCATCATCTCTGTGTATGGCGCGCAACCGGAGCGGGTGGGAACCATCGAGGTTTATAACGACTCTTTGCCCGGTACGCTCAATGATTTCCTGCGTCGTCCCGGCGAAAGCGACATCACACCGGAAATTGTGCAAACCGTCGATCGCTTGCGTGCTGAGGCTGCGTTGTCAGCAGATAACGCAGCCGCATCTGCAGCGTTGGCAAAAGTCAGTGAAAACAACGCGAGTAAAATAGTGGCTGATGCTCTGACAAAATCGACGTCATCAGCGCAAACAGTGGCGAGCGCCGTGGAGTTCAAGCAGGGTATTACATCTACCGGCGATCAGCAGATGCGAGCAGGGAACACGACGGCAAATGTTTTATTACGATTCCGCGATGTAAATAACGCTGAAAAGGGAGCGGTATACTGCAATACGGAGTCAGGGGATATGACTATTCGCTTTGGCGGGATGGCGTATTCAATGGTTTGCAAAGGGGATGGATCGGTAAATATTCCAAGCACATTGTCGATCGCTGGAAAAAAAGCAATTCGAGCGGGAGATTCTGTTCAAATTATGCCGCCCCGCATAAATGGCCCTACTGGCGGGCGGCGATACTGTAAAATTGCAGAGAGCCCTATAACGGCCACTGGATCTACAGGTGTTCACTTTGCCATCGTCGGTGGGCGAAATTACGGTGCACCTGGTATGGACATCAAATATGTGTCTTTTACTGCGCGGGGAGCTTCAACGACAGCGCTACATGTACGCGGTCTTGAAGTGCTTTCTTTAGGACTTACCCCCAGCAGCGGGGATATCGAATTGGGAGCAATGTATAACGCAACGAGCGCCCGTTGGGAGCTATGGGTTTCAGGCCCGGCATTTAATATCCCCAATATCATGTTGCTCGCTAGCCTTCGTGATAACCCCATGTTGGACGTTATCCCCATGGAAGACTACAAATGGCAGACAGAACGGCCTGAGGGCTATAAATCCTACGCTATAAAAAACACTTACTCAGATTATAACGTTACCGTAGACGCCAATGGGTTCCTGAAGGCGGCCTCGCCGATCGCCAGATTGTCCGCTGCGCCTGAGCATATGCAGGCCGATTATCTGGGCGGTGGCTTTGCTCAGGCAGGGTGCGTGGCCGTTAACGGCGAGGCGGCAGGGGTGAGCGCGGAGCGAATCTCCACCGGCGTTTATCAGCTGAATGGTTCGCTGGGGTTGGCAGAGGAGGGCTGGACCATCGAGGTGCCGCAGGATGTCAACGGCAACCGCCTGTGCTTTGTGGAAACCGCCACCGATAGCGATGGCGTCATTACGGTGAAGGTCAGCAAACGCCGTTTCGACATCGATACCGCAGCGATCGTGGCCGGCGAAGCGATGGATATCCCTGAAGGGCGCTGGATCGATCTGCGCCTCGCCATGCCGGTGTGCGGCGAGACGGAGGCGCTGCCGCCGGAAACCGACGCGGTTTCATAAGACAAAGCGGATGCCAGGCAAATAACGCCGGGGCAATAGGCCATCCGGCGGCTATCGCACCGGTGCCGGCATTATCGCCGGCAGGTTCGGGCGGACGCACCGCCCGTTCCGCTCTGCAGGGTTCTCGCTGAGTGAGAGTTTTCCCCTGAGCATACCGTGATTTCCCGTCAAATATCAGTGACCAGCCACTGATCCGCTTCTTCGAACATCTCTTCCAACATTCGGTTCAACTTTTCACGGTCGCTTTTGCTGGCGTCGGAGTTCAGGCCGTTGGCCTGCATCGGCTTCACGCGCACTTCGGCTTCAGGAAACAGCGCATGCACGCGTTTTTCCAGCTCGTTGCGGATAATCTCGGCGGCGTTGGGCAGCCCATCGACGTTGCGTTTGTCGTACACCAATTCTACAAACATGACTCACCTGTAAACACTGATTTAATATACAGTATTCTGGCCTGAGCCAAGCAGGTTGGCAAGAGGGGGGAACGGAATTTTGCATCGCGCATTATTCCTGTGCAATGAGTGGCAAATGGATCCCCCGTTCCGTCAGGCTGGCGCCGGCATTATCATGAGCGACGCAACTTTCCCCCTTGTTCAATACCCAAGGCGGTGGCGCCAGGCTGGGGGGGCCCTGGTGTTGGAAGCCCGACGCCACCTGTCTGCTCACTGTCTTGGTGGTAATCTTCCCCCTGGATACCGGCAAGCTTTTGTGTTCACTGTCCCGTATTGTTCAGCATGCCGATCTTGATGCGGTGGGGGCGGCCCTTCATAACCTGGCGCAGGTCAACCAACCCGCCGTTGATGCATGGCAAGCGGTAGGTTCGGGGGGCGGTCATTAATCGCGCGTCGATAGAGGGGCCGTTTGCGAAGAGAAAAATCCCTGGTGTTGGGTATAGCAGCTTCCTGATCGCTCCATGAAGCATTCATTTTTCTTTACCTTTAAAAGCACAGATCCCGGATAGGTTTTAATACCCTGGTTGACTTCTCAGCTTTAAATAGCTGTAGGCTAATTATTTAAATCTTGAGCTTCTTTCCTCGCTGACCATGCCGCGAACAGGGCAGTGTGCATGGCAAATTGATAAATAACTCAAATCATTTATTTGGCAACCAATCCCGCTCCATGAAGTTCTGCTTTGCTTTTAAATGGTTTTAAATCATGATTTTATGTATTTTTATGCGAGCCTGCTGTATGCAATGCGTGCAGTATTATTGTCATGAATGCCATGAAAATGGTTTAATGCTCTTTAGTTAACTTTAATGATGCTAAAGTATAGGTTTGAAATATTATAATGCAACAAAACAACATTAAAATATCAGAAGAAAATGGTATGTCATTGAAAATGATAGGGGAAAACCTAACTTATCTCATGCGTATGCATGGGGTTGACGCCAGCCGACTTAGCATTGAAACAGGGATCGGTATTGCCACTATCAACAATCTGAGGAAAGGCGTCGGGAATCCCACGATCGCAACGCTTGCGTCAATTGGTGAATTTTTCAGCGTAAAAATAGGGGAGCTGACTGACAAGGATTTAAGCGTCACAGGGGAGACCAAACACAATGTGAGATCGCTACCACTCATTAGCTACAGTGATATAGAGCGTTTTCTGGCCAACGCGATCAGCACGACAGATACCTATACGACAGAAGTGGATGACAGTACAGACGATTCACTGTTTGTGGTAGAGATAACGAATAATTCACTGTCGCCTGAATTAGATCGCGGAACGTATTGTGTTATTTCCCTCAATGAACAATTTTGTGATGGCGATATCGTTTTGGTTAAGCTGAAAAATTATCCAATCTGTTTAAGACGAGTTTTTGTTTCTGACGACGACTTGTTGTTTACAAACATCTCATTAGATTCAGATAGCAGTGTAAAATCCTATAGCGATTATGCGATCGTCGGTGTTTTATTGAAAACGATAAAGAGGCTGAAATAAATGGATTTATTTAACATAATGAGAAGGTTAAGAAAGATATACTCTCCCAGTTATCTATATACGTTAGACCGAAGTGTGACGCGAACCGCTGATGGATATTGGCTGTTCAAAGAGTTTGGCACCCATACTTTCGTGAAAAAAAACTGGCGGCAACTCGTTGAGGGTGACTTCCTAAGGCACGTTAATCCGAAAGACATTGCCTTTATCGCCGAAACCGAGTCTAAAATAAAAATCGCCTCGGCCAAACTGTCGATTCATGAAGAGAAACGGAACTGTATGTGGACGTTGAAAAACGATGTTGACTCGATATCAATATCAGGTGCGGACTTTCTAAGGGATCGCGAACTTGTCGACAAAACCGAGTCATTAGATGCGACAAAAATAGCATTCTATGCCGGAGTAAAGGAAGGCAGAGCACTCTCTGCCTCATTAAAAAATGCCAAGCAAACTGATAAAGCTAAAAAAACGATACTGACTTTGATTAAATAAACCAGGGTTCGACGTGTATATGCTCATCGAACGTAATCACGCTAAACGCCGAATTGTCTATGCTGCTGACATCGCTTGTGCCATTTTTCCATTGCGAACAAATCGCAGGGGAAACAGAGACTAAGGTTTCCCCCAGTTTTCTTTGGAATAACGTATGTGCATGGCCTGAACCGATAAACTTAACGTTTAACCGTTGGCAGAGGCTCAACAGATCTTCGGCATTGCTTAACATACAGCTATCAACGATGGGTGTGCCTACAGGAATGGGGTGATGGTGCAAGAAGACGGCGACCTTTTTATTGCCACTCGCGGTTATGGCTTTTTCAAGCGTTTCGAGCGACTGCTGCGAGACCCTGCCGAAATCTTCATTATCAACCACCGAGTCGATGCTGAGAATGCGCCATTCTTCATCTTCAAACGCGTTTATATCATAGTTGCCACCCTGTTTGCGGCCCACATCGGCCAGGTTCTTTTTGCTGTCGTGGTTGCCTGGGAACAGATAAAAAGGTAATGAAGCGCGGTTCATTATCTTAAAGAAGCTTTCATAAGAAGGGATGTCGCCATCATGAGAGATGTCACCCGTCACAATGATTAAGTCAGCATTTATTTTATTGGCATTGGCGTTAATGAAATCAATGGCTCTATCGAAATTAGCAAGATGCTTCGAAGCCAGTGCGCTTTCATTCGGCATAATATGTATATCACTAATCTGAATTACTTTCATGCTATGACCTGTCGATGTTATTTAAATGGGTTGTACGACGTGCCCCAATCATAATGATCGGTGTTTTCTATTCTTTTAACGAACTCGACTAAGGTAATAGCGAGCGGCAGTAATACAATGGAGACGACAACCTTATAAGACCAGGTTGTACTTATAATGTTAACCAACTCCATGAAGGTGTATTTTCCTGAAAGGCTGATCGGGTAGGCCGTTAACAACAATGCGGCCTGTGTAGACATGGAACCCACAATATATCGGATAAAGAAGTACTTGCCGGAGAAGATAATCTTCATCTTGGAAATGATAAAGCCATTGACGAAATACGAGATAGGAACGGACACCCAGGTGCCTATCATAACACGCCAAAACTCATGATATAAAGCGTGGTAGTTTGTCGCTATCGCGTTGTTCTCCGGCTGAATCAGGGCAGAGAGGTTAAGTATTATGACATATAAGCTTTGGCAAAACACCATGATCCATATTGCTCTTACCGATAATTTATAGCCGTAAACCTCAGTAAGCAGTGTTGATATCAAAAAACACAGGGAGAATACAATGCCGCTTGCGGTTATTTTGAAGCCATATATATCAAAAACTTTATAAACTAAAGTGTCGCAGGTGATCATGAT
Source organism: Serratia marcescens (assembly GCF_001902635.1). Taxonomy (GTDB): domain Bacteria; phylum Pseudomonadota; class Gammaproteobacteria; order Enterobacterales; family Enterobacteriaceae; genus Serratia; species Serratia marcescens_F. The sequence goes on from NZ_MJAO01000007.1 coordinate 61,568, forward strand.
GGTTACGGTCAGGCCAACAAAAAAGCCATAGAGCTTGAGATTTCCTTGCATCCTTATTCCTTTATGTAGTCCGTGTTCTTCTGTTATTAATTATCCATGCCTATTTAAAGCGTAAACTCGGTGGCCAGATAGCGGCGTAATGATGTCCGGGCAATGCCACATAGCCATCATTTCTCTTCATTCGAAATAAAATGTCCTCTTTCCCACTCGTGTTCCCGGCAGGCGAAAGCGCCATGCTGGGTTTTGCGTAGAATGCTGATGGCCTGTTCGCCGGAAAGAGGCTATCCTACCGCAAATCATTAATATTTTTAATGAATATATTACCTGGGTCGCGCTGTGTCAATCAAGGAAGGTGGGACACAAGATGTGCGTTTGATGAGGGCCTTCTGCATTCATTCCTGAGTCGTGAGCGGCAAAGCCTGCAGCTGAATCACCAGCTCCGCCAGGCTGGCGGCCTGCATTTTTTCCATCACTTTCGCCCGATGGACTTCAACGGTGCGCAGCGCAATATTCAGCCGCTCCGCCATTTCCCGATTCATCATGCCACGCACCACCAGATGCGCGATCTCACGCTCCTTAGGCGTGAGCGTCCGGTAGCGGCCGAAGGTTTCATGGCGGTGCCAGGCCTCGGTCGAGATGCTCTGCGCCCGTTCGAGGGCGGCAACCAGCGGCTCCGCGGCGATCGGTTTTTGCAGGAAGTCCACCGCGCCGTACTTCATCTGTTCCACCGCCATCGGCACGTCGCCATGGCCGGACAGGAACACCACCGCCAGCGTGCTGCCGCGGCGGCGCAGCTCGCCGTAGGTCTGGTGGCCGTCGAGCTTCGGCATCCGCATGTCCAGCAAGACAACGCCGGGCTGAAACAGCTCGGCCTGCGCCAAAAAGTCGACGCTGTCATTCCAGCAGCGCGCGGCGTAGCCGAGGCTGGTCAGCAAAAAGTGGCAGGCGTCGGTGACGGCAACGTCATCATCCACCAGATGAATTAGCGACATGGTTTTCCTTATTGTTCAATATGAAATGCAGCGTTACGCGCAGCCCGTTACGGCTGTCGGGGGCGGGGTGATTCATCAGGCGGATCTCGCCGCCGGCATAGCGCACCAGGCGCCGACAAATGGCTAGCCCCAAGCCCATACCGGTGGTTTTGGTGGTGTTGAAGGGACGAAAAGCCTGTTCCAACCCGGCCGGCGTCATGCCGCCCGCATTGTCCTGCAGATGCAGCTCAAGCGCCCGTTCGCCCTCGGCGGCGGAAAGCCAGACGGCATCGGCACCGGCCTGCGCCGCATTCAGCAGCAGGTTCGCCAACAGCTGTTCCAACAGCGCCGGCGGCAGTGTGAGCGTCAGCGAAGGCGGCACGTTGGCGAACAGCCTCAGGTTGGGGTAGCGTTGCGTCAGGCGCAGCAGCGACCACACCCGCTCGGCGGTCTCGTTCAGCGCGGTGGGGCGCCAGCTCGCTTGGTCTACCGCCTCAGTCGGGGGCTGTATCCACTGGCGCAGGTTATGAATCGTCTCACCGCCGCGCTGCGCCTGTCGGTCGATATTTTCCAACGGGACTATCAATGGATGCCCGGCGTCCGCCCGGCGCAGCTGGATCAGGCACCCTTGCGCATAGTGGCGAATGGCCGCCAGCGGCTGGTTGAGCTCGTGTGCGAAACCGGAGGCCATCTCCCCCAGCACGTTCAGCTGCCGGGCATTTTCCAATGCCTGTTCCTGATGGCGCAACTGTTCACCGGCGCGGAGCAGCTGTTGCCCGCGCCGCCGCACCAGCAGTGCGATCCAGATATGATTGACGATCAACAGCGCCAGCGTCGCCAGCGTCAGGCCGACGGCCAGCTGATGCTGGATCAGCCAACTCTTGATATCCAGCCACAGCCGTCGCTGTTCCGGGTGTTGATTGACGGCGCGCAGCAGTGCCTCTACCTCGCTGGTCGAGGCCGGCGCGCCCCACAGGAAGGGGGACTGCGGTGGCGCGGTCAGCAACGCTCTCGCCACGGCATCCACCAACGGGTTATCCAGGCCGGGCAGGGCGGCGAACGACCAGTTGGGGTAAAGCGGCGTGCTGGTGACGCAGGGAACTGACGTGGCCTGTTGCAACAGCGGGCGAAAATCTGCCTGGTTGATCAGGCCTTCCCGGTCCATTTTCTCCACCAGGCAGACCGGCACGATGGCGGCCTGAATGGCGCGCTCGCGCAACAAATAGAGCAGGGCATCGGCAGGAAAGCCGGTAAAGCGCAGGTGGAAATCGCGTTCGGGCCGCATGCCGGCGTCGCTGAGCGCCTTATAGCCGGTCAGATAGCCACCGAAGGCCTGCGGATCGATAGCGCCCACCGTTTTGCCCATCAGCGCCTGTGGCGTCGTGATGTCGCTGTCACGGCGCACCAAAATTACGCTGCCGATGATATTGCCCGTTTCCCGATCGCCGTTGGCGGCGCGCAACGACGCCAGCCAGCGCAAATGATAGTGGCTGTTCAGTTGCACAAACTGTGCCGGATTGGTGACCACAAACTGCACGCTGCCCTGATTGACCGCCTCGCGCATCTGCGCCAGATCGAGCGGCTGCAGGCGGAAACGTTCGCCGCTGACGCTGCCGTTGAGCCTGTCGATCAGCGGCTGCCAGTCGCGGACGGTCGCCGCATCGCCGCGCATGGCCAGCACGCCGACTGACCATTCCCCGCCCTGCGCCGTCGCGCACAGCCCGAGACTCAACAACAGTAATAACACGACCCTCACGGCCCCTCCTGATGGGCAATTTGCCTACCGACACTTGTTTTAGATCAACGTTGGGTTCGGTATGTGGTTAACCACAATAGAGCTGAGCCCGGCGTCATTTTTACACTGTAAATCATCGACATTGTTTATTCATCTAACGGGTATCAATAGCGTGACCGAGGTGATGCCCAGGGTGTGGGAGAGGCGAATGGACGTCAGTAAACGGCAGTTTTTGCAACGGTTGGGGGTGTTGACCGCGGGGGCTTCGCTGATCCCCGTGGCGGAGGCGGGTCTGGCGCTGGCGCCGGCCCGGCGCGAGGGGGATAGCCGCCGCCGCTACGCCATGTTGATCGATCTGCGGCGCTGCATAGGGTGCCAGGCCTGTACCGTGAGCTGCGCCATTGAAAACCAGACGCCGCACGGCGAGTTTCGCACCACGGTGAATCAATACCAGGTCAGCCTGGAAGGCGAAGAGGTGGCGACCAACGTGCTGCTGCCCAGGCTGTGCAACCACTGCGACAACCCGCCCTGCGTACCGGTGTGCCCGGTGCAGGCCACCTTCCAGCGCGAGGATGGGATCGTGGTGGTCGACAACAAACGCTGCGTGGGGTGCGCCTATTGCGTGCAGGCTTGCCCGTACGATGCCCGGTTTATCAATCACGCCACTCAGACGGCAGACAAATGCACCTTCTGCGTGCACCGGTTGGAGGCGGGATTGCTGCCGGCATGCGTGGAGTCATGCGTGGGGGGGGCGCGGATCATCGGCGACATGCGCGATCCGCACAGCACGCTAAGCAAGATGCTGCGGCGTCACGAGGCCGAGATCAAAGTCCTCAAACCGGAGAATCAAACCGCGCCCCACGTGTTTTATCTGGGGCTGGATGACGCCTTCGTCACGCCGTTGCCGGGAAGGGCGCAGGTCGCTTTGTGGGGGGAAGGAATATGAGCCGCCAACTGATGATTGCAGAGGTGCTGAGCCAGCCGCAGGCGATTAGCTGGCTGCCGTGGGCCGTGCAATATTTCTTCTTTATCGGCATCGCCGCCTGCGCCGCGTTGCTGGCCTGCGTATGGCGCTGGCGCGGTGGGGACAACGCCGCACGCCTGGAGCGCACGGCGCTGTTTATCGGGTTGACGTGCGCCATCACCGCGCCGCTGGCGCTGACCGCCGATCTGCATCAAACCGCCCGTTTCTGGCATTTCTACGCCTACCCGACGCCCTGGTCGTGGATGCCGTGGGGCGCGCTGTTCTTGCCGCTGTTTACCCTGTTGATCGGCCTGTGGTTTATCGCGATCGAATTTACGCGGCTGACGGGCAGACCGCTGGCGTTGCTCTGTGGGATCGCGCCAGCCTGCGCGTTGGTGGCTATCGGCCTGCTGTTGTACACCGGGCGTGAGGTTTCCGTCGTGCGTGCCCGTCCGATCTGGTTCAGCTACGGCTTCCCGATCGTGATGTTCCTTAGTGCGCTGCAGGCGCTCTTGGCCCTGTTGCTGTTGGCGATGCGCGATCGGCCTGGTCTGCAAGCATCGCTGGCGCGCGGATCGCTGCTGACGTTGTTGTTGCTTGGCGGTGCGGTCCTGCTGTGGATTGGCGGCGATACGTTATCCGGTGAGGCAGTACGCCACTGGCTGCATACGCAGGCGATGGCGCGTCATTACGCTGCCGGGTGGATTGCGCTGTGGGCGCTGACGCTGGCGTGCACGGCCTGGGCCGGCTATCGACGCTTGCCGCGCGGCGGCGCGCCGTTGCTGGCCGCTCTCGCGCTGGGGCTGAGCTGGCTGATGCGCTGGACGCTGTTGATCGAAGTGCAGACCATCCCGAAATACAACGCGTCTTACAACCCCTACAGCCTGCCGCTTGGCACCGATGGCTTACTGGCGATCGTCGGCACCTTCGGACTGTGGCTGGCGTTAATGATTATGGTGCACGAAGCACAGGCGTTTTTACTGCGGAGAAAACAACATGGCTAAACTCACCCGGCGTCAATGGTTGAAAGTCGGTCTGGCCTTCGGCGGGCTGTCCGCCTTCGGCCTGAGCTATCGCGACGTCGCCAAACGGGCGATAGACGGCCTGATCCACGGCACCTCCGGGCGCGTGACGCTGGATCGCATCAACGGCAACTCCCTGCCGCCTGAAGGGCGAGTGATGTCTGAATGGCAAGGCAATCCGCAGCAGGCCATCTCGATGACCCAGTGTTTCGGCTGTTGGACGCAATGTGGCGTGCGGGTGCGAGTAGATAGGCAGGCCGACCGGGTATTGCGCATCGCCGGCAACCCTTATCACCCGCTGTCTCAGGAACGGCACGTCGACTATGCGTTGCCGCTGCAAGCGGCGCTGGCGCAGCTGGGTGGCGAAAGCGGCCTCGATGCCCGCTCCACCGCCTGCGCGCGCGGCGCGACGCTGCTGGAAGGGCTTTACAGCCCGTTGCGCGTGCTGGAGCCGATGAAGCGCGTCGGCAAACGCGGCGAAGGCAAATGGCGGCGCATCAGCTTTGAACAACTGATCGCCGAAGTGGTGGAGGGCGGCGATCTGTTCGGCGAGGGCCATGTGGACGGCCTGCGGGCGATCCGCGATCTGGAAACGCCGATCGACGCCCGACAGCCAGGGTTGGGGCCGAAAGCCAACCAGCTGCTGGTGACCAACGCCGGTGACGACGGGCGCGACAGCTTTCTGCGGCGTTTTGCCCAGAACAGTTTCGGCAGCAAAAACTTTGGCGCGCACGGCGCGTACTGCGGGCTGGCCTACCGCGCCGGTTCCGGCGCGCTGATGAACGATCTGGACAAGAACCCGCATGTGAAACCGGACTGGGAGCAGGTTGAGTTCGCGCTATTTATGGGTACCTCGCCGGCGCAGTCCGGTAACCCGTTCAAGCGCCAGGCCCGACAGTTGGCCAGCGCCAGATTGCGTGGCGAGTTCCGCTATGCAGTGGTGGCGCCGGCACTGCCGCTGACTACTACGCTGGCGGACGATCATGGCCATTGGATCCCGGTGCTGCCGGGCACCGACTCGGCGTTGGCGATGGCGATGATCCGTTGGATCATCGATAACCGGCGCTACCAGGCTGACTATCTCGCCATCCCGTCGGAGGCCGCCATGCAGCGCGCCGGTGAGAAGAGCTGGACCAACGCCACGCATCTGGTGATCGCCGACAGCGAGCACCCGTTGGCGGGCCAGCATTTGACGCGCGCTCATCTGAACGGCGCCGAGTCGGCGTCGCCGCTGGTGGCCAACGGCGCGGGGGAACTGGTGGCGGCCGACGAGTGCGATAGCGCTGAACTGCTGGTGACCCGCACGGTGGCGCTGCATGACGGCACGCAGGTGGTGGTGAAGAGCGGTTTCCAGTGTCTGAAAGAGGCCGCCGACAAGCTGTCGCCGGAGGCGTACAGCCGGGAATGTGGCGTGCCGGTGGCGCGTATCGCAGCGCTGGCCGAGGCTTTTACCGCCCACGGGCGCAAGGCAGCGGTGATCGCGCATGGCGGGATGATGGCGGCGAACGGCTTTTACAATACCTGGTCGGTGATGATGCTCAATGTGCTGATCGGTAACCTGAGCCTGGAGGGCGGGGTGTTCGTCGGCGGCGGCAAATTTAACGGCTTCGCTGAGGGGCCGCGCTATAACCTGGTTGATTTTCCCGGCATGGTAAAACCGAAGGGGCTGAATATCGCGCGCAGCAAGGCCGCTTATGAAGCCTCCGACGAATACCGCGAGAAAGTGGCGGCGGGCGTTTCGCCTTGGCCGGCCAAGGCGCCTTGGTATCCGTTCGTCGCCGGGCAGCTGACCGAACTGCTGACGTCGGCGCTGGTGGGTCATCCGTATGGGCTGAAGGCCTGGATCTCGAACATGACCAACCCTTTGTACGGTATCGCCGGGTTGCGCGGCGTGGCGGAGGAACGGCTGAAAGATCCGGCGCGTTTGCCGCTGTTTATCGCCATCGATGCCTTTATCAACGAAACGACGGCGCTGGCCGACTATATCATTCCGGACACCCATAACTTTGAGAGCTGGGGATTCAGCGCCCCCTGGGGCGGCGTCGCCAGCAAGGCCACCACCGCGCGCTGGCCGATAGTGACGCCGGCGACCGCCAAAACGGCGGAAGGACGGCCGATTTCCATGGAGGCGTTTTGCATCGCCGTCGCCAAACGCCTGGCGCTGCCAGGGTTCGGCGATCGTGCCATCGGCGACGCTCAGGGCGGGCTGTTGCCGCTCAACGGTGCTGAGGATTACTATCTGCGCGCCGCCGCCAACGTCGCGTTTGCCGGCAAGGCGCCGGTACCGGCCGCGAGGGCGGAAGAGCTGGCGCTGAGCGGCGTCGATCGCTTGTTGCCGCAGCTTGCGCAGACGCTGCACCCCGATGAAATCGACCGTGTGGCGTTTATCTACAGCCGCGGTGGCCGGTTCGCCAGTCATGACACCGGTCGTCGCGACGGCAGCGTGGGCAATCGCTGGGAGAAACCGCTGCAGATCTGGAATGCGGAGGTGGCGAAACATCGGCATGCGATCACCGGCGAACGTTTCAGCGGCTGCCCAACCTGCTATCCGGCACGTTTGTCGGACGGCCGTGCGGTGGAGGAACTCTATCCTGAACGGCAGTGGCCGCTGCGGCTGATGTCCTTCAAATCCAATGTGATGAGCAGCTCCACCGCCGTGATCCGGCACTTGCACGACGTGAAGCCGGTGAATCTGGTGGCGCTGAACCCGGCGGATGGGGCGCGTTTCGGCATTCAACACGGCGACCGGGTACGCATCAGCACACCGGGCGGCAGCCGGGAAGCGCGCATCAGTTTGCTGGCCGGGGTCATGCCCGGCGTGATCGCGGTGGAACACGGCTACGGCCACCGGGAGATGGGGGCCAGCCAGCACTACCTGGACGGCGAGCCGTTGGCGATGGATGAGCGCATTGCCAACGGCATCAACCTCAACGATCTGGGGTTTGCCGACCCGACGCGCGAAGTGCCGAACACTTGGCTGGATTGGGTGACTGGCGCCGCGGTGCGCCAAGGCATTCCGGCGGCGATTGTCAAACTGTCCGCGTAAACGACAGACGAAAAAAAACCTGCTGTAACAGCAGGTTTTCTTAAATTTGGTCGGCATGAGAGGATTCGAACCTCCGACCCCCGACACCCCATGACTCATAAAACTCATGGAATGGTTAGTACATTCATATAGATAGGTCATGTATAAAGCAGGATTAATGCACATGGCTACCATCCGTAAACTCCCTTCTGGTAAGTGGAACGCTCAAGTAAGAATCAAGGGACACCCTACACAAACCAAAACATTTTTCACGATAGAAGAGGCTGAGCAGTGGTCATCTGATTGTGAAAAGAAGTTTAAGAAGTCAGAAAGCACTATCAAAGCGCTGTCCCCTGTCTATCTCGAAGAGGTGTTAACCAAGAATGGAAAGCAAAGGGGGGGCTATGACTCCATCCGAAACCGGTTGATGAATCTTGATAGGTTCTTTGACTCCACTCCCCTTGAGAAGATTACCAGTGAGAATGTAGCTACATACAAAGTGGAACGTTTGAAGAAAGCAGCTAATGGCACTGTACGGCTTGAGTTACAGCTTCTTTCAAGATTCTTGCGTTGGGCTGCCTCAGAGAAGGGAGTAGCCTGCAATGATGTTGTGAAGCCTGTTCGACTACCGGAAGCGGGTAAGCCAAGAGATAAGATACTTACGCCTATGCAATACCAGATGATCCTTGAGCGGGTGGATACTTGTAGGAGTAGGTTGCAGGGAATGAGTGAGGCTAAAGCTATCATCATTCTTGCGTGGGAGACGGCTATGCGTAGAGGAGAGATCTTAGCGTTAACGCCTGCCATGATTGACTTTAGGCAGAGGGTGATACATCTGGCCGATCATCAAACAAAGAACGCAGAAGCAAGGGATGTGCCTCTCTCTTCTGCTGCGCTGGATTTGCTGAAATCTCTGTGTGAAGGGAAGGAGGGGGAAAGGTATCGATATATCAAGTTGTTTAGCTTACGCCCTTACTCTGTGAGCCAAGCATTCAGGAGAGCATGTAAGGAGTCAAGAATTGAAGGTGTATGCTTCCACTCCCTGCGTCATACATGTATCACTAGATACGCAGAGAAAGGGCTTAACACAATGCAGCTACAGTGTATCTCAGGACATAAGGACATCACTATGTTAGCCAGATATAGCCACATCAAGGCGAGTAGCGTTGCTGCGTTGATGGAGTAACTTATTGATATAAAAGGGCAGGGTGATTCCTGCCTTTGTTTTACCTGTAGCAATGTGATCGATTTCAACGATCGGTTTTGCGTTATCGATCTATTAATCCTATTTGACCAGAATGAATCCTATACTTGATCCTAATCCTTTAAGTCAGTTCATTGGGTTATGTTGCTTATGATTAACATTTTGTTGTACTTGTTATCTGGTTTGTCTGTGTTGTATGCATTCCCTGCTATGTTTATGAATGTTGGCGTGTTGGCTAAATCAAAACGAGTTGAAGAAGATGATGCTAGGTCGTTTCTTAGATGGAATGCATTTAAATCAGTGATGATGGGAATAGCATTGCTGTGCTTTGGCCTTTATATCAATCCTTCATTTAACTCTATTGGGGTTATAAATTTCATAGGGGCATTGGGAGTAATAATAGGAGTGTCTTCGCTGATTTCTTTTATAGAAACAAAGAATAGATCTGTAGGCGTAATTACATTGGTTCTACTGGTGTTCGGCTTATGGGGCTTATACCGATGAATATCAAGCGGTATGAGTAATGTTGGGGGAAATACAATGCTAAAGCGTGCTTCATTCCTTATTGGTTTTTTGTTAGGCATTTTTTTGAAAAGGTGGAGGGTTGTCTTTGTGATTGTCCTGCTCCTGATTGGTATAGCGCAAATGTTAACAGTGGCGCAGATGGGAGAATTGAGATGCTCAGGACTGGATTACATCATTCTTGGTGATTTTAATGACGCTTGTAAAATGCATAGGGCATGGCGTAGCAATTAAATATTGCCTTGATTTGATCTTTATAAAGTGTTATCCATGAATGCGTAGTTCGTGACGCGGAGTGGTGCAGGAAGTAATCACGCTGATAGTTAGTTGGCTCTCATCCCCTAAGAATGCTAGTTGCGACTGAGGAGGAAGGGGAGTATCTAGGCTCTAGAGCGGTGAACCCTCAAAATACCATAGCCCACAGAAAGAGGTCGTCTCTTAAAGGCACTCATATAATTGCAGCAAACTACATGCTCTTTGACAATGTGAGGTAGTGTTTCCCGTTAGCCGTAGGCTTGAACGGAACAACTCATTCATTCAATGATTACTAGCATCGTAGGAGAAGAGAGGGTTTTTTAGGGAATAAGCTTCTGAATGAGCTAACATTACCTCTGTTGTCATCTGGCTTCTGTAAGCCCCTCTATTGAATTTAAAATACAAATCCATCCTACAACCCTGGGTTAGGCTTAAAACCTTGCTATGGCCTTTATATGAGGTTTACAGGGTTGAGCCTAATCCCAGTGTGCGCAGCCATGCTGCGGGACAAACATAAGCATACGCAAGTAAAAAAATATCTTAAAGATTTACATCTAAGACAACAAGTTACAGTAAGAACAGCTAGACACTAACAAAAATATTTCTCTACGCATACACATTTTTCTTAAAAAAAGACTTATATATAATATGGAACTATTAATTTTCCTACTCATGCCTTTAAAGTACATACTGACTATCATGCTTATAACAGCGTTAATACGCTTAGCTATTCATTATTGATTCATTTAGCGAAGCCTTGCAGGCTGAGTGTTTTTCATGCGTTCTTTTATTTCTTTGATCTTTGCCGCTAGCGAGTTACCGGGAGGTAATGAGCAAGGCGTTATCTTCACGCTATCCCTTTATGCATTCACATCACGTTAACGTTTCACGTTCCCGTCTCTGTTCATGCGAGACTTGTTGTTAACGCCAGTTAACAGTGAACGCAGAAAGTAAATCACTTATAATACTACATCCGAAATAAAATAGGATATAACAATGATAAAATGGTTAGGTGATATAGCTGTAGATACAACAACGGGAGAGATCTTAGATTATAATCTATCACTTTGTACAAATGAAGATGTTAGCACAATAGCTAAAAGTGTTGTAGATGAGCTGTTTTTGAATGGTGTATATACTACATCCGAAATAAATAGAGAGACTAGGGGTAGAAAGCCTAAGCAGATTGATAACCCTCTCATGGGTTACTTTTCTGGATTACATTGGAATGAAGATATAGGTAGGTATGATATGCCATATCTATTGGATGACATCATCTATGGTGCCTGCAATAACCATGCAGTGAATACAAGGATTCCTGTTAATCAGCTGATTACAGTGATGGCGCATCTGTCTCTATTATCTACCCAATCTATACAAGAGATGTTAAGTAAACGCAGGGTGATAAAAGATCAGGGTGTTCTAGGAGATCGTTATTGTAGGAGTATCCTCGCTGCATGTGAGTCATTGATTAAGTCAATGCATTATTACATAGAGCAAGGGAAGTTAGATCTGTCTGGTAATGCTACATTCTCCTTTGATATGGACGCTAAGAATTATAATAAATATCAATATTCTCCTACATATACTATCGGGTTGCGCCCTTTTACTCGAGGGGAGCGGGAACATATTAGACACCTATCTTATATAGGGATGACGTCAAAAATAAAGATGTTTATTGAGGTGTTGAGTCAACAGACTAAGCAATGGATAGATAGGTCTGGTCATTTGTTTAAATAATTAATGGTGAAAAATGTTTACTGAACAATGTAGGGCACGAACTAAGAAGTATGATGAGAAACTAAAACCCATTATAGAAGAGCTTCTTGAATACGGTTTTGGTGTAACAGCTTTAGCAAATGCGCTTAATAAAAAAGAAATTCCTTCTCCACAAGGGAGAAAGCAAACTGCTGCGTCAGTAAGACTTATGCTAAAGAGAATGGGACTATCTGTTATCAGGGACTAAGGAGGGGGGATGTATAAAGAAATACGCAATAAGAAAATGCAAGTTTATGATGCGAAAGTGAGAGTAATACTTGAAGAGTTGATTGAGTATGGATATGGATATAAATCCCTTGCTAACGCTCTAAATGAAAAAGGTGTTCTAAGCATAAAGGGGAAGCGTTGGACTCCTGATAGTGTGAGACATACTTTATCTCGACTAGGGCTAAGAACATTAGGAGGCGTTCTCAATGATTTATAATGAGTGGCCAATAGCGTCTCATCGCTTTAAGAAGTTTATCACACCTGTTGATGCTTTTGCTAATTACTGGCGAGAGGAGTATATGCAAAAGCTTTCAATTGTTGGTGTTTATAATATAAATAAAAAATATTCATTGGTAACTAAATAATGACTGATATTTTTGAATCTAATAATCAAGAAAGTTTTGTTGATGGCGTTAAGCGAGATTTAATCTTTCAAGGATATTCTGAGGAAGACGCCGAAGCAATCATTGCGGACACATTGAAGCGTGTAGAAGAGCAGAACAAGGCGAAAGAATATGCTCCTTTGAAAGAAGGTGTTAATGATAAAAAGATGGCAGCCTATTGGGCAGCCTTACGCCAACAAAATCTTCAAAACTTCGGTATTACTGAAAGTGTCTCACCTTCAAAGAGTGCTGTTGAAACCTTTAAAGCAAATATGAAGGCAAAAAACTCTGCATCTTTGCTGCGCAATAATGCAAAAGCTGCTGAGTGGTTTAGGAATCAAAAGCAAAAAAACACTTAACTTCTTTGGTTGTTTGATGAATAGAAACTATATGGTTAACACTCGCTTTGGAAAGAAGAAGACGCTGAAACCCGATAGTAATGATAAAGTTTTTACATCGTTCAGCGGCACAAATACTTTCAGTTATAAAGGTATTGTTGTTGTAAAGAAAGGGGGATGCTACACAGCTAAAGAAGCAAAGCTACAAGGTTACGCATCAAGATTTTTATCAGGAGTGTTCACCGATGCACGTTCTTTAGCCCTCGCTTTTGATTCAGCCCTCTCTGATGTGGACAAAGATAAGCACTACGCTCTGCGTGCTAAGAACCAGAACATACAATGCCCACATTGCCGGTCAATCTACCTGCTCTACAAATCAATGCAGTCTGAGCAGTATGGGGAAGTTTATATTGAATGCCCCCATTGTCAGGAAGTCCATCCTTCGGATAGCGTGAGCAGAGTGACTGACGATAAAATTTACTAGAAAGCAAGAGGGTGCAATGTCCTTTCGCCGTTGTATGCTCTGATACTCCACCTAACCGCTCCATTTGTTCAGTAATTTCTCATCTCCCATAAAGGCTATGGAGAATGCTACGGCGTTCTCTATGCCTTACCCCATCATTAGTAGTATTCCCCCGATAGGCTAATTTCTGCTAGATACATTTAAGGCAGAATGCACTGTAGATGCTTCCCCCCTAGTCCCCCTTATCCCCCCGTAGACAATCCTTCCCTACAAATTTAATGACCCCGTGTCTCATGTAGTCTGTATTACTTGCTTTACCTTCAATGCGTTAGGTTGATTCGTTCACATTGCGTTAGTGCATATGGCATGTAGCGCAGCCTGGTAGCTGCCTATGAGCATAGCGAATAGGAGGAGACTGGAGCAGGGCGACAGGCGAGACAGGGGAAGGAACTTGTGACGCTCCCTGTTAACCGTCATGGATTGATATGAGCATGTGCATTTGGCTATTGCACATGTGCAGTGTTCTGCATAAAGTAAAAGGGCTAACCTTTCGATTAACCCCTTGACCTATTTGGAATGTTTGGTCGGCATGAGAGGATTCGAACCTCCGACCCCCGACACCCCATGACGGTGCGCTACCAGGCTGCGCTACATGCCGACGCTATGGCAAATCATACTACCGATTCCCGATGTTAATGCAAGCGCCTCGCCACTTGATTGCTTTAGTTTTAAGCAGTTAGTTGGCGATAAAACGTTTTACATCGGTCAGCACCTGTAGCAGCAGGGCAAGCTGCGGTTTCTCGCCTTTTATTTCCTCGCCGTTCTGATCGTAGACGCGATAGTTGCCGTTGTTGTCCAGCATCAGCGTCTGCGTTGGCGTGGTGATCACCAGCTGGTTGTTGTCACCGGTGGCGATCCAGTTATTGCGGCGCTGGGCGGTGAACAGATCCTCGCCCTGTGAATAATCTTTCGGGGCGCTCTTCACGTGCAGCAACCGTTGCATCAGCGTGCGCATCACGTCGTTATGGCCGGTCAGCTTGTTGATGGTCTGCGCCGGCGTGCCCGGCCAGTGGATCACCAGCGGCACCTGCAGCTGTGCCTGGTTGAAGCCGGTGCCGGCGCCCCATTGGTCTTTGCCGCTGTCGTTGAATTCGACGCCGTGCTCGGCGGTGATCACCACCACGGTTTTATCCAGCAGGCCGCGTTGTTTCAGGGTGCTCAGCACCTGGGCGATCTGAGCGTCCACGTCTTGCGCACCGCGGCGGTAGCGTTGGATAAAGTCGGCCGGTGCCGGGGTTTTCTCGCCTTCGGCCGGCTCGGCGCCACTGAAGTTGATATAGGAGAACCACGGCTCTTTGTCGCCCTGATCCGTCAGCCAGCGTTGCCACTGCTGCGTGGTTTGCGCATCGCTTTGCGGCGCCGGCGTCGGCAGCGAGAAATCGGTCAATAAAGCCTGGCGATACAGGCTGGCGTTGAAGCCGTCGGAGGAGAACAGCCCCAGTTGGTAGCCTTGATCGCCGAGCGCATTGATCAGCGCCGACGGCTTGCGGCCGGCGAGCACGCTGTCCAGATAGGTCGGGGAAATGCCGTAGAACAGGCCAAACAGCCCGGTATCGGCATGGTTGCCTGAGCTGTAGTGATCGTTGAAACGCACGTTTTCCTGCGCGAAACGCGTCAGCGCCGGCATGTCCTGCGCCACGTCTTTGGCGCGAATACCGTCCACCACGATCATCAGCAGGTTATAGCCGCTGCCTTTATCGCCGTAGCTGAGATCGCTGAGCGGGTATTCCACCGCCACCGCTTCCGGGTTGCCCTGTTGCACCAGGCGGCGCTCATATTCTTGCTGATCGAGCAGGCCGTGTTTTTCGAGGAACTTGCGCGCAGTCATCGGGTACGAAAGCGGCAGGTTGGCGCGCTGCATGGTGATGGGGCGATAGAAGTTGGCGTCGGCCCAGATGTAAATCAGGTGCGAGGCGAAAAAGGCGCTGATAAACAGCGCCGCCAGCGGCTTGCCGAAACGGCGGCGGTTCAGGCTGCGCAGCTTCTGCCAGCTCCAGGTGCCGAACAGCATCTCCACCAGGAAGATCACCGGCACGCAAATGAACATCAGCTGCCAGTCGCGCGACAGCTCGCTTTGGTCCGGGTTGACCACCAGATCCCACACCACCGGATTGAGGTGCAGGTGGAAATGGGAAAACACCTCGCTGTCGACCAGCAACAGCGTAAGCCCGGCGGTGGCCAACGCGGCGGAAATAAATCGCAGCAGCCGCTGCGACATCACCACGAAGGTGAGCGGGAAGATCACCAGCAAATAGCCGGCGAACACGATAAAGCTGAAATGCCCCAGCAGGCTGACCAGAGCATAGACCCGGCCCAGCAGGGAGGAGGGCCAGTCGGTGACAAACAGGTAGCGGCTGCCCAGCCCAAGGGCGAGCAGGATGTTGAATAAGGCGAACCAGTGCCCCCAGCTGATCATCTGGGAGACTTTTTCACGATAACGCTGACGGTTTGTCACCATAAGTCAATATTAATGCGCTTTATCTTCACGGACAGAAGCCTGCAGGGCTTCCGCGAACGATCTCGCCAGGGTTTTCCGCTGCGCGGGGGCAACGCTGGTGTTGATCAAATTAGTGACCATGTTGCCCAGCACCATCAGGGAAAGATCGGTGGGGGTATGGTGTTTTTCCAGAACATTGACCAGCTCTGAGAGCAGTTGTTCAACGTGTTCGTCACTGTAACGGGATGATTGTGGCATAAAATTGCGCTTAGTAATCTGCAAAGTGCTCTATCTTACCGTATAGGACAGTGATTTTCCGCTCTTTTATCACTTCCCTTTATTCGCGTAAGGGTTCGCCCGCAGCGGCGCGGCTCATCGTTGCGCCGTTCCGGTTTGCCGCGGTTTTTTTAGTATTGCAGGGCGGGGCCTTCAGTGTTTGAATACGCGCCTAAAGAACAGGAGGATTTACCATGAGTCTGGATATCGACCAGATCGCTCTGCACCAGTTGGTGAAACGCGACGAGCAAACGCTGGACGTGGTGCTGCGCGATTCCTTGCTACCCGCCAACGCGGCGGTGGAAGAAATGATGGCGGAACTGCATCGCGTCTATAGCGCCAAGAGCAAGGCCTTCGGCTTGTTCAACGAAGGCAGCGAACTGGCGGAAGCGCTGCGCACCTGCCGCAAGGACGATAAAGACTTTCTGGCCTTCAGCCGCGCGGCAACCGGCCGTCTGCGCGACGAACTGTCGAAGTATCCCTTCGCCGAAGGCGGCGTGGTGCTGTTCGGGCAATACCGTTATCTGGCGGTGGAGTACCTGTTGATCGCGGTGCTGAACAGCCGCAACAGCATGCGCGTCAACGAAGAGCTGGATATCAACACTACGCACTATCTGGACATCAACAACGCCGACATCGTCGCGCGCATCGATCTGACCGAGTGGGAAACCAACCCGGAATCCACCCGCTACCTGACCTTCCTGCGCGGGCGCGTGGGCCGCAAGGTCGCCGACTTCTTCATGGATTTCCTGGCGGCGGCGGAAGGGCTGGACACCAAGGCGCAAAACCGCGGCCTGCTGCAGGCGGTGGACGACTACTGCGCCGATGCGCAACTGGACAAGAATGAGCGCCAGTCGGTGCGCCAGCAGGTGTACAGCTACTGCAACGAACAGCTGCAGGCGGGCGAAGAGATCGAACTGCAGGCGCTGTCGCAGGAGCTGTCGCCGGTGGGCGAGAAAGACTTCATGCAATTCTCCAGCGATCAGGGGTATCAGCTGGAAGAGAGCTTCCCGGCGGATCGCGGTACGCTGCGCCAGCTGACCAAGTTCGCCGGCAGCGGCGGCGGCATCAGCCTGAACTTCGACGCGATGCTGTTGGGCGAGCGCATTTTCTGGGACGCGGCCACCGACACGCTGACCATCAGAGGCACGCCGCCGAACCTGCGCGATCAGCTGCAGCGCCGGACCGGTAGCGGCAAGTAAGTTTGCCGAACCGCAGACAATAAAAAACGCCGCAATTGCGGCGTTCTTTATTTCGGCGTCCCGAAAGGTTCGAAAACGTAGCGATTAAACGCGAACGAAGTCGATGTGAGCCAGTTTTGGCTTGAACGGGTGACGCTGTACAGCCTGAACCTTAACTTTGGTTTCTTTACCGTCGATAACCAGAGTTACTGCTTCGCTGTAGAATTCTGGTTTAGCTTCCATGTTCTTAACAGAATCATGGTCCAATTCGATGGAAACTGCAGCTTCTTTGCCACCGTAAACGATAGCTGGGAATTTGTTTGCTGCACGCAGGCGGCGGCTCGCACCTTTACCCTGGTCTTTACGTACTTCTACATTGATAGTGAACATTGTTTTTTCTCTTAAAAGAAAATTTACCCTGCTACAGGCGACCCAAGTAGCAAGTTCGGAAACCCGCTTTAACACTGGGCAGGCCCAGGTAAAGCGCGCGGCATTTTAACGGAAAGCCGCCCGTAGGGCAATGAAAACCTGCCCGAGATCGCCGCGTTCCGCTCAGGCCAGCTGGTTGGCGCGGCGGAAACGGCCTTGATAATCGAACACTTTCTCGCGCACTTGCCAGAATTGCCCGCGTTTGCGCGCCACCACGAAATCCGGATGGCGCAGCGCCTGCTGTTGCGCCAGCACGTCGGCGGCGGTGTGCCAGGCGAACGGCACGCCCGGCGCGCGCTGGTGCGGGCGCAGGAACAGCATCTCAAACGCTTTGCGCTGCGCCGGCGTCTGCAGGCGGAAGCGCTCGCTGGTGCTGGTGCCGTCTTCATCGTAATAGGTGGCCTTCAGCCATTCGCCCTTGTCGTCGCGGCCGCTGTGCAGTTCCATGCCGCCGCAGCGCAGCACCAGGGCATCTTTCAGTTTCAACGCCGCCTTCAGCATGTCGTCCGGGTCGACCAGCACCTCCTGGCACTGATGGCAGCGGCGCGCGGCGATGTCGTTCTCTGCGCCGCAGTGCGGACAGCTCTTGAAACGGAAGCGGTAATCGCACTGCTCGCGGTGGCCGTCGTCGTCTTCCAGCCAACCCTGACAGCGGCGGCCGTAGTGCTCGATGATGTCGCCGTTTTCGGTACACTTGCCCCAGAACAGGTTGGCGAAGCCGCAGGCCGGGCAAAACACCTGCACCGGTTGGCTGTCGCCGTGCGGCTTGCTGACACCGACCTCCGGCGTGAACAGGTCGTGCGGGTTGCCGGCGTAGTCGAGGATCAGGCAATCCTGCTTGCCGGGCGCCAGCCGCAGCCCGCGTCCGACGATCTGCTGGTACAGGCTGACGGATTCGGTCGGGCGCAGGATGGCGATCAGATCGACGTGCGGCGCGTCGAAGCCGGTGGTCAACACCGCCACGTTGACCAGATAGCGCAGTTGCTGCTGTTTGAACGCCTCGATCAGCGCATCGCGCTCGGCGGGCGGCGTTTCGGCGCTGACCAGCGCGGCCTCGCCGTTCGGCAGCAGGCCGTGGATCTCGCGGGCATGCTCGACGGTGGCGGCGAAAATCATCACCCCTTTGCGGTCTTCGGCGTACTCCACGATTTGGCTGATGATGTGCGGCGTGACGCGGTTTTGCCGCTTCAGCTCGCGGTTCAGATCCGCTTCGCTGAACAGACCGTTGCTCCTGGCCTCCAGCCGGCTGAAATCGTACTGCACGATCGGCATGTCCAGCCGCTCCGGCGGCACCAGAAAGCCGTTTTTAATCATGTAGCGCAGCGGCAGCTCGTAGATGCAGTCGCGAAACAGGCTGGTGCCGTCACCGCGGGTAAAACCGTGGTAGTGGTACTGATAGATCCAGCCCTTGCCCAGCCGGTAAGGCGTGGCGGTTAGCCCCAGCAGCCGCAGCTGCGGGTTGGTTTTCTGCAAATGCTGGATGATTTGTTG
Organism: Serratia marcescens; assembly: GCF_001902635.1. Lineage (GTDB taxonomy): Bacteria > Pseudomonadota > Gammaproteobacteria > Enterobacterales > Enterobacteriaceae > Serratia > Serratia marcescens_F. The sequence goes on from NZ_MJAO01000007.1 coordinate 80,310, forward strand.
GTATTGGCTGTCGTCGTCGTCGCTGATGCGGTGGCATTCATCGACGATCAGCAGCGAAAAGGCGCCGTCGAACAGCGGCAGGTTGCGCGCCACCGATTGCACGCTGCCGAACACCACCTTGCCGGCGCTCTCTTTCTGCTGCAGGCCGGCGGCGAAGATGTCCGCTTCCAGACCGTAGGCGCAGTATTTGGCGTGGTTTTGCGCCACCAGTTCCTTGACGTGTGCCAGCACCAGCACCCGTCCGCGGGCGCGCTTCGCCAGCTCGGCGATCACCAGGCTTTTGCCGGCGCCGGTCGGCAGCACGATCAACGCCGGTTCGGGGTGCCGCCGGAAATGATTGATGGTGGCTTCGACCGCTTCCAGTTGGTAAGGGCGTAGGGTAAAGGCCATAAATTAACGCCGTGGGTTGAGATGGGCCGCCGGGAGCACGTTTTGTAACCTTTGATCCCGCAGAAACAGTGACATTTTACTCCCCAGACGGCCGAAAAATTTCTATTATTATGCCTTCTGAGCGCACGCGGTGCGAGAAGCGCGAAAATTACCCCTGTTGGGAGACGCTTTCCGCCGTTATACTCGTGTGACAGCAATCGCTGTTCCCCCACGCGATTTCCCCCTCGAACCTGCCATTTGCACCCGGTGCAACGGTGGGGCGTCATATTTTGGCAATACGATCAATGCGATCATAACAACGACAGGCAAAACAGATCCAATGCGACTGGACAAGTTTTTATCTCAGCAGTTAGGCATCAGCCGTGCGCTGGTAGCGCGCGAACTTCGGGCTAAACGCGTCACCGTGGACGGTGAAGTGGTGAAAAGCGGGGCGCTCAAACTGGCCCCGGAACAAGAGGTGGCGTTCGACGGCAACCCGCTGCAGCAGCAGAACGGCCCGCGCTACTTCATGCTCAACAAGCCGCAGGGCTATGTCTGTTCCACCGACGATCCCGATCACCCGACGGTGCTGTACTTCCTCGACGAGCCGGTCGCGTACAAACTGCACGCCGCCGGGCGTTTGGATATCGACACCACCGGTTTGGTGCTGATGACCGACGACGGCCAGTGGTCGCACCGCGTCACTTCGCCGCGTCACCATTGCGAGAAAACCTATCTGGTGACGTTGGAGCACCCGCTGGCGGAAGACACCGCGCAGCGCTTCGCCGAAGGGGTGCAACTGCACAACGAAAAGGACCTGACGCGCCCGGCAACGCTGGAGCAGATCGAAGAGCGCGTGGTGCGCCTGACCATCAGCGAAGGGCGCTACCACCAGGTGAAGCGTATGTTCGCTGCGGTCGGCAACCGGGTGATCGAGTTGCACCGCGAGCGTATCGGCGCCATCGTGCTGGATGACGACCTGGCGCCGGGGGAATACCGCCCGCTGACCGAAGAAGAGATCGCCAGCGTGGGCGCGCCGCACCTGCGGGACTGATAACCGATCATTGATTGCGGCCGATTAAGGAGTCGTCGAACGTGCAACAGAACCGAACCTCTCATCTCGGTTTGATTTTCATTCTGGGCCTGCTGTCCATGCTGATGCCGTTGGCCATCGACATGTACCTGCCCAGCATGCCGGTGATCGCCGCCCAGTTCGGCGTCGAGTCCGGCAGCGTGCAGATGACGCTCAGCGCCTATATGCTCGGCTTCGCCTTTGGGCAGCTGTTCTATGGGCCGATGTCGGACAGCATCGGCCGCAAGCCGGTGATCCTGTGGGGAACGCTGATCTTCGCCATCGCCGGCTGCGCCTGCGCCATGGCGCAATCGATCGATCAGCTGATCGGCCTGCGCTTCCTGCACGGTCTGGCCGCCGCCGCCGCCAGCGTGGTGATCAACGCCCTGATGCGCGATATGTTCACCAAGGACGAGTTCTCGCGCATGATGTCGTTCGTCATTCTGGTGATGACCATCGCGCCGCTGCTGGCGCCGATGATCGGCGGCGCGTTGTTGCTGTGGTTCAGCTGGCACGCCATCTTCTGGACCATGGGCGCTGCGGCGTTGATCGGTTCGCTGCTGGTGGCGCTGTTTATCAAGGAGACGCTGCCGAAAGAGCGGCGGCAGCGGTTCCATCTGCGTACCACGCTGGGCAACTTCGGTTCGCTGTTCCGTCATAAGCGGGTGCTGAGCTACATGTTGGCCAGCGCCTTCTCGTTCGCCGGCATGTTCTCGTTCCTCAGCGCCGGGCCGTTCGTCTATATCGAACTGAACCACGTTTCGCCGCAGCACTTCGGCTACTACTTCGCGCTGAACATCGTCTTTTTGTTCCTGACGACGCTGATCAACAGCCGCAACGTACGGCGGCTTGGCGCGGTCAAGATGTTCAAGCTGGGGTTGCTGGTGCAGCTGGCGATGGGGTTGTGGCTGCTGGCGGTGAGCGCCGTCGGCCTGGGGTTCTGGGCGCTGGTGATCGGCGTGGCAGTCTACCTGGGGTGCATCGCGATGATCTCTTCCAACGCCATGGCGGTGATCCTGGATGATTTCCCGCATATGGCGGGCACCGCGTCTTCTCTGGCCGGCACGCTGCGCTTCAGCATTGGCGCGCTGGTGGGCGCAGTGCTGTCGATGGCGCCAGGCAAAAGCGCCTGGCCGATGGTCACCTCGATGGCGCTGTGCAGCATCGTGGCGGTGCTGTTTTATCTGTATGCCAGCCGGCCGCGCGATCGCGCGGTCTGACGTTCTCCGGGGGCGGGGCGCGATGTGCAGCCCCGCTTCGTCAAAGGGTTGCGCCTGGTCATTTTTCGGTACAACCGGCAATAAAAAATTTGCTGCTAAATATATGCGTGCTAATTAATGCGGCATTTCCTCGCCTGTGTGCTTTTTGTTAAATAATTCCGCCGCCGCATCGCCCGATATAGACCGGGAAGTGCGGCGTTCTGTCGGCTGGCCGATGCGAACGGTTTGCATTAGGGTTGATGCAAATCAAGGCATTAGCACGGACAGATACGCTAACGTAGCAGGCCAAATGTTTCGTCAATGTAAAAATATGGCGACGAAAAAGTAGTCGCATTGCAAGAAAAAAGAGTTGAGATCGCTGCGGGAAAGGGTTACATATAACGCAAAAATGCGAGCTGAGTCGCAAAATGCCGTGAAATAACACCGCACGGCGCGCCAAAAACGGCACGACATCAGCGCGCACGGGGTCAGGTTAATTGCTTGCGACAAAATTTACATTTAAATAACATTTGTGCGCGGCAGAGTCGGTGGTCAACGGCTATAACTTAACCCTGTCAGGTAAACGTGTTTCACCTTTTCAAACTAGGGATTTCATGTGGAGAGTATCCAACTTTCGGTAGTGCATCGCTTGCCGCAAAGTTATCGTTGGCTATCCGGTTTCACCGGCGTGAAGGTAGAACCGATTCCGTTTACCGGAATAGACGAGGATAACAACCTGATTGGGCTGAAGTTACTCAGCCATGAAGGGGCTGCGGCCTGGCAGGTGATGCAACAGCTCAATCTGTCGCTGCAGGAGATTCAGGTCGACTGCGCGATCGTGGAATGGGAAGGGGAACCTTGCCTGTTCGTGCAGCACAGCGACGAGAGCGCCACCATGTGCCGCCTGAAAAACGTCGGTGCGGCGATCGCCGAACCGCTCAGCGCGCAATACCCTTTCTGAATCGCCGCTAATCCGCCAACTGCAGCAGTTGACGGGTATAGTCGGCCGCCGGCGCTGCGAAAATCGCCTGGCAGTCACCCTGTTCAACCACTTCCCCCTGTCGCAGCACGATGACCTGGTGGCATAGCGAACGCACCACCTGCAGGTCATGGCTGATAAACAGATAAGCCAGCCGATGGCGTTGCTGCAGCGATTTCAGCAGCGTCAGGATCTGCGCCTGCACCGATTTATCCAGCGAAGAGGTCGGCTCGTCGAGGATCAGCAGCTGCGGCTGCAGGATCAGCGCGCGCGCGATGGCGATGCGTTGGCGCTGGCCGCCGGAAAACTCGGTGGGGTAGCGGTGGCGCAACTGCGGATCCAGGCCGACCTCCTGCAGCGCCTCGATCACCCGCTGTTCCCGTTGTTCGGCGCTCAGCCGCTGATGCACTTCCAGCCCTTCGGCGATGATTTGCTGTACGTTCAGACGTGGATTCAGGGCGGAATAGGGATCCTGGAAGACGATTTGCATCCGGCTGCGGTACGGCAGCATCTGCTTCATGTTGAGCTGATGCAACGGCTCGCCGTCGAACCAAATGGCCCCCTGCGAAGCCAGCAGGCGCAACAGCGCCAGCCCGGTGGTGCTTTTACCCGAGCCGGACTCGCCCACCAATCCCACGCTTTCCCCGGCGCGCAGCTCGAAATTCAATGATTTCAGCGCATAGTGATAATCCACCGTGCGGCGCAACAGGCCGCGCCGAATGGGAAAGCGCACCTGCAGATCTTCCACCTTGAGCAGCGGCCGCTCGTCGCCGGGGCGCCCGTTAGGCAACGGCAGCGGTTCGCCGACGTCCTCGGCGGCCAGCAGTTGCTGCGTATAGGGATGTTGCGGTTGGTTGAACAGCTGCGCGCGGCCGTTTTGCTCCACGCAGCGCCCCTGGCGCATCACCGCCACGTTGTCCGCCAGGCGGCGCACGATATTCAGGTTGTGGGTGATGAACAACAGCCCCATGCCCATCTCTTGCTTCAGCTCTTGCAGCAGCGTCAGGATCTGCGCCTGGATAGTCACGTCGAGCGCGGTGGTGGGCTCGTCGGCGATCAGCAGTTTCGGGCGGGTCAACACCGCCATGGCGATCATCACCCGTTGGCGTTCACCGCCGGACAGCTGATGTGGGTAGTCCTGCAGCCGGCTTTTGGCCTGGCGGATGCCGACACGCTCCAGGCAGTCGACGATCTCTGCGCGCGCGGCTTCGCGCCGCAGGCCACGGTGCAGCATCAGCACTTCCGCCAGCTGTTTCTCGATGGTGTGCAACGGGTTGAGCGACACCATCGGTTCTTGAAAGATCATCGCGATCTGGTTGCCGCGCACCTTGCGCAGTTCTGCTTCCGGCGCGTGCAGCAACGAGCCGCCGTTAAACAGGATATCGCCGGCAGGGTAAACCACCGGCGGTGCAGGCAGCAGGCGCAGTATCGACAGTGCGGTGACGCTTTTGCCGGAGCCGGATTCACCCACCAGCGCCAGCGTTTCCGCCGGCGCTATTTGCAGCGAGAGTTCGTTGACCACCGGCGTGACGGTGTCGCCCTGGCGGAAGGCGATGCTGAGATCCTGGATTGCGAGCAGAGGAGTGGCCATATCAATGCGCCTTGCTGGGGTCAAAGGCGTCGCGCACCGCTTCGCCGATAAAGATTAATAATGACAGCAGCACCGCCAGCACCAGGAAGGCGGTGATGCCGAGCCACGGCGCCTGCAGATTGTTTTTGCCTTGCAGCAGCAGTTCGCCGAGCGACGGCGAACCGATCGGCAGACCGAAGCCGAGGAAATCGAGCGATGTCAGCGTGGTGATCGAACCGCAGAGGATGAACGGCAGGAAGGTCAGCGTCGCCACCATGGCGTTGGGCAGCATGTGGCGCGACATGATCACGCGATCCGGCACGCCCATAGCGCGCGCGGCGCGGATGTAATCGTAGTTGCGGGTGCGCAGGAACTCGGCGCGCACCACGCCCACCAGGCTCATCCAGCTGAACAGAATGGTGATGCCGAGTAGCCACCAGAAATTGGGCTGGACGATGCTCGACAGCAAAATGATCAGAAACAGCGTCGGCATGCCCGACCACACCTCGATAAAGCGCTGCCCCCACAGGTCGAAACGCCCGCCGTAATACCCCTGCGTCGCGCCGACGCACACGCCGATCAGGCTGGAAAACAGCGTCAGCGCCAGACCGAACAGCATTGAAATGCGAAAACCGTACAGTACTCGGGCCAGCACGTCGCCGCCGTTGCTGTCGGTGCCCAGCAGATTGTGGCGCGTGGGGGGCGAAGGGAACGGCACCTCGGTGGCGAAGTTGATGGTGTCGTAGCTGAAACGGATCGGCGCCCAGACCGCCCAGCCGTGCCGTTCTATTTGCTGCTGGACGAACGGATCCTGATAGTCGGCTTCGGTGTTCAGTTCCCCGCCGAACGTGGTTTCGCTGTAGTTGATCATAAACGGCAGGTACAGCCGGTTTTCGTAGCGTACCAGCAGCGGTTTGTCGTTGGCGATCAGGTCGGCGGCCAGGCTCAGAGTGAACAGCACCAAAAAGATCCACAGCGACCCGTAGCCGCGGCGGTTGCGGCGAAAGCGTGCCCAGCGCGCCTGGTTGATCGGGCTAAGGCGGCTCATTGGCGGGCCTCGAAGTCAATGCGCGGATCGACCAGGGTGTAGGTGATATCGCTGAGGATGTTCAACAGCAGGCCGATCAGCGTGAAGATATACAACGTGCCGAACATCACCGGGTAGTCGCGCTGCAGCGTGGCGTCGTAGCCCAGCAGCCCCAGGCCGTTGAGCGAGAACATCACCTCGATCAGCAGCGAACCGGTGAAGAACATGCTGATAAAGGTGGCCGGAAAACCGGCGATCACCAACAGCATGGCGTTGCGGAACACGTGGCGGTACAGGATCTTTTTCTCATCCAGCCCCTTGGCGCGAGCGGTGGTGACGTACTGCTTGCGGATCTCGTCGAGGAACGAGTTCTTGGTCAGCATGGTCAGGGTGGCGAAGCCGCCGATCACCGTCGCCAGCACCGGCAGGGTGATGTGCCACAGATAATCGGCGATCTTCGCCGGCCAGGAGAGGGTGGCGAAGTTGCTGGACACCAGGCCGCGCAGCGGGAACCAGTCGAGATAACTGCCACCGGCGAACAGCACGATCATCAGGATGGCGAACAGGAAAGCCGGAATGGCGTAGCCGATGATGATCAGCGTGCTGCTCCAGGTATCGAACGCGCTGCCGTTGTGGACGGCCTTGCGGATGCCGAGCGGGATCGACACCAGGTAGATGATCAGCGTACTCCAAAGGCCCAGCGTGATGGAGACCGGCAGGCTCTGGCCGATCAGCTGCATCACCGACGCGCCGCGAAACAGGCTGTCACCGAAATCGAAGCGCATATAGTTCCACAGCATGGTGAAGTAGCGCTCGTGCAGCGGTTTGTCGAAGCCGTAGCGTTGGGTGATCTCGGCGATCACCTCCGGATCCAGGCCGCGTGAGCCGCGGTATTGGCTGTCGCCGGCCGCGACGTTCGCCCGGGTGTGGCCCAGACCTTCACTTACCCCGCCACTGCCGAAGCCACTGCCCTGGCCCAGCTCGATGGTGGCGATGGCTTGATCGACCGGGCCGCCGGGGGCGATTTGCACGATAAAAAAGTTGATGGTGATGATCGCCCACAGCGTGGGGATCACCAGTAACAGTCTGCGTATCAGATAGGCCGCCATCCCGACTCCTTATTGCCGCTGAGCCGGTAAGCGCGCCGCCTTGTTGACGTCGTACCACCAGTTGTCGAAGCCGATCGCGTAGGCCGGGCGGATCGGCGGCGTGGAGAATTTGTCCCAATAGGCGTAGCGATCGTGGTTGGAATACCACATCGGCAGCATGTATCGGTTCCAGGTCAACACCCGATCCAGCGCGCGGCCGAGCGGCAGCAGGGCTTTCTCGTCGCCCTGGTGGGCGGCGATTTGCCTGACCAGGCTATCGACCGCCGGATCTTTGACGCCGGCCGTGTTGTAGCTGGAATCGATATACTGCGAATCCCACAAAATCTGCAGATCGGCGCTAGGGAATGGCATCGCCATGTACACCGTCGACATCATGTCGAAATCGCGCTCGCGCATGCGGCGGGTGTACTGCGATGCGTCGATCTCGCGAATTTGCATATCGATGCCCAGCCGTTGCAGGTTGTGGCGGAACGGTAGCACGTACTGGAAATTGCTGCCGCTCAGCAACATCAGTTCGAAGGTGAACGGCTGACCGGTTTTGGCGCTGACCAGCTTTTGATTTTTGACCACCCAGCCGGCCTCTTTCAGCAGTTGGGTCGCCTTCAGCAGGTTTTGCCGGTCGTTGCCGCTGCCGTCGGATGCGGGCGGCTGGTAAATGCTGGTGAACACCTCCGGCGGCACCTGAGCCTTGAGGGGCGCCAGCAAGGCCAGTTCGGCGGCGTCCGGGTAGCTGCGGGCGGCGTAGGCGGTGTTTTGGAAATAGCTGTCGGTGCGTTGATAGGCGTTGTAATACAGCGCCTTGTTCATCCAGTTAAAGTCGAAGGCCAGGCCGATCGCTTCCCGCACCCGCCGATCGGCGAACAGCGGCTTTTGCAGGTTAAACGCCATCCAGCGGGTGTTCTGCGCCGCCTGATTGACCTCGTCTTGCTTGATGATGTAGTTGCGCGCGAAGTTGCCGCCCTGATACTGGGTGGCCCAGCTCTTGGGGGAGGGCTCGATGCGGAAATCGTAAGCGCCGGCCTTGAAGGCTTCCAGTGCCACTTTATCGTCCAGGTAATAGTCGTAGCGAATGCTGTCGAAATTGTAGCGGCCGCGGTTCACCGGCAGGTTGGCGGCCCAGTAGTCGCGTACCCGTTGGTAGGTAATGTACTGGCCGAGGCGGTAATCGCCGATTTTGTACGGGCCGCTGGCGAGCGGCGGAGTGCTGAGCGGCTCGTTGAGCTTATGATTTTTCCAAAAGCTTTCCGGCAACACGCGCAGGCTCAGCAGGCTGAGGATTTGCTCGCGGTTCACCTTTGGCAGCTCGATGCGTACCGTTAATCGGGAAATGGCCTTGACCGTGACACCTTTGTAATAGGAACGAAACTGCGGCACGCCTTCCGCCATGAATTTGTTGAAGGTGAAGGCCACGTCGGCGGCGGTGATTGGGCTACCGTCCTGGAAGCGGGCGCGCGCGTTGATATCCAACTCCATCCAGCGCATATCGGCCGGGAAGCGGGCCGACTCGGCAATCAGCGGATAATAGCTGCCGGGTTCGTCATCGGAGTTGGTGAACAGCGTATCGTACAGCTCCAGGGTCCGCTCGCCGGGCACGCCGCGGGTGGCGAAGCGGTTGAAGTTGTCATAGGTGCCGATGGCCGCCAGCCGCACGTCGCCGCCTTTGGGCGCCGCCGGATTAACGTAGTCGAAATAGCTGAAGTCGGTGGCGTATTTCGGCTCACCAAGAAGGGCGAAAGCGTAGCTTTCGTTGAGGGCTTCGGCCTGCAGACCGAAGCTCAGTGCCGAGAGCACCAAAGCAGCGAAAATGCGCACGGACATCAGACGGTAAGCTCCTGCTGTGGAATGAAGTACAACCTGCGCCCAGCATAACATTCTTCGGGCGGGCGCAGGGTAAAGATGCTCAAAGATTAACTATTTTTCGCCTGATAATCAAAGACCTGATGGGCATTGCAGTAAGCGGCGAAATTGTCGATGCTCAACGGCTTACTGAAGTAGTAACCCTGCATGAAGTTGACGCCGTGTTCTTGCAGGAACTGCATCTGCTCGGCGGTCTCCACGCCTTCGGCCACCGTCAGCATCTTCAGCTTCTTCGCCAGCGAGATCACCGCATCCAGCACCGGCGCGGTGACCGTGTCTTGGCCGATGGTATTGACGAAGCCGCGGTCGATCTTCAGGTAATCCATGGTAAAGCGCTCAAGATAGATCAGCGCGCTATGGCCGGTGCCGAAATCGTCTACCGCGATCTCGATGCCTTGTTTATGCAGCCAGTCGAACTCCGCCAGCGCGCTTTCTTCTTCCACCATGCCGCGTTCGGTGATTTCAAACACCAGCGTAAAGTAGTGGCACGGCAACTGTGCCAGCAGCTCAAACACGTCCTGATGGAACGACGGCTCGCTGAGATGGGCAGGCGAAATATTGAGGCCGAGCTTGGCACCCTGCGGCAACGCGTTGGCGAGCTGTGGCGCATCTTCGGCGATCAGCTTGAACAGATGGCGGGTGAGCGGCACGATCAGGCCGTTGCTCTCGGCGTAGGGGATAAAGACATCGGGCGGGATGCGCCCCTCGATCGGGTGTTGCCAGCGGATCAACGCTTCCAGCCCGCCGATGCTGTTGCTGCCGGTATGAAACACCGGCTGGTATTCGATAAAGAACTCGTTGCGTTTGATGCCGCGCAGCAGCGCGCGTTCCGGGCTTTGTCGCAACAGCAGCATATAGTAGCAGAGTACGCCGATCATCATCGACAGCACCAGGCTGCCCAGTAGCGTCAGGCGAATGTCGTTGGGCCGCAGCTTTTCGTTATAAAACATGATGGTCAGCGGCAGATTGGGCAGCGTCAGGTAATCCGCCTTGCCTTTCGGCAGTTGAGCGACCGGCATCAGGTTCGGGCTGAACGTGGTTAGCGCGCGGTCGCCCATAACGATAGCGATGCCCGGCGCCTGTTCGTCATGCGAGGTGAACAGCAGGTAGGGCATCAGATCGATATCCAGCGTGGCGAGAATGCCGGTGGCCTGATCGCCGGGATGCCGCAGCCAAACGGCGACCGCCGGTTTGTTAGGCACGATCGGTGTACCCTGCTGCAGCTTGAAGTCCAGGCGCAGCGTCCAGTCGATGTCTTGGTACAGGGTTTTCATCGGCAGCATCATGTCGCCGGTGGCGGAGGAGCAATAAGCGTAACCGTCTTTCACCAACAGGAAGGTGCGCACGCCGCTGGTAAAGGCCGCCTGGTAAGTAATGTCCGACTGGCTGGAGAGACAAGGTTTGTCCAACAACGGCATCATCTTCTGCATGACGTCCATCAGGTGCGAGATATAACCCTGCGTGAATTTTTGCGTACGCGCTTCCACTTTGTGCTGATATTGCGTGCGCTGATGGTTAATCAAAGAAAGTGTGACTGTTGTGAATAACGTAAAAAATACCAGGGCGGCGATGCCGCTTTTAGCCAGGCTGCGCTGTCGGTGCGACACGCTGCGGGCGAATGCCCTTTTCAAGCCCATAACCGAGCCCTCAGCAACAGGTCTTCATGATTATCGCGCAGCAGCTTAATGGATTGTGCCAACGGCTTTTTTTTCATTTTTGCCTTTTTATCCTATACCCAGCCGGCGGCGCTGTTTAAATGTGACGCGTCGCCGACAAAAATATATTGCGCATATTTTAAGCGGCAACAATTTAAATAACGCCGGGGCGTCATTGCCGTCATCTGACGATAATAGGCGAGTTTTTCCTCGCCGGGGTGATTTCCTGTCAACAGTTTATCAAAATAATGGCGGGCGGCGGCGTTCAGCAGAGAGGGGAGAGGGAGGATGCGCACTCCAGACCTGTACGACAGCCAAAAAAAACGCCGCCCGTAGGCGGCGCTTATCGCTCGTTTGGTATTCAGGATCTTCAGGGATGCGCCGTCAGCCGTTACTCAGCACCCGGCGCGCTTCTCGATAACGCTTATCCCAGTAGTTATCGGTCAGCTTGGAAATCATGACACCACTGCTGGTGGAGGCATGAACGAATTGATCGTTACCTAAATAGATGCCGACATGCCGCCCGGTGGAACCGGCACGGAACAGCACCAAATCACCGGCGCGCAGCTTGGTGCGCTGAATTTTCTTGCCGAGATCTTCCTGTTCATAGGTTGAGCGCGGTAAATCCATACCAAATTGTTCGCGGAAGGTGCGCTGCACAAACGCCGAGCAATCGATGCCGCGTTTGGTGTCACCGCCTAAGCGGTAGCGAACGCCTTTCCAGTCCGCGTACTGATCCATAATCTTTGACTTGACGTCAACGTTGCGGACCATTGCTTCGAATTCATCCTGAGAGGCTTGCAGTAAAAGACCGTCTTTGTCATTAACTGCACGCATCTCAGTTTGTGCGTTACTCAAGTTCGAAGTGTGGGTCGAGCTACACGCTGAGAGCATAATCGCAGCGGCGATTGCAGGGACTACCCGCAAAAAATATCTCAGAAACGGTTGAGATTTGACCATTGTTGTTGTTTTCCCTTGAAGTCCTTAACGACGAAAGTCGCTACCTGAAAAATGCCAAACGGAACGAGCCTAATCTGCACCTGTCGCATCGACAATCAGTTACCGTTGAAAACGTGCAGGAACGCACATTTTTATCGGATTCCGTACTGATTCGACTTAAACCAGGCACAAACGCATCCGAGATTACCGGAACAAATAGGGGATTGCGAGTCTTTTTCCCGTCTTTTTTATATGAATTTGTGATGTAACATAATGTAAATCTTCATATAAAAAGCGCCAATTGTCTGATGTATGAATCTGGCGTGAAATCAGGTTGCAAAAGCGTTAACGGACAGTGGCGGAAATTTGCCTGCGGCGGCGGGGCTGCGGACGGGAGGCAGCGCCTCCCGGGATAAGTCATAGATGCAGGTTATGGCTGGCCGGGGCAGTGCGTGCCGGGCAGCAGACGGTTCAATCGATTAACAATCCGGTCGCTGCAAGGCGTCATCAGCACCCAACTGGCGCCGACCAGGACAACGGACAGCGAGCCTACGGCGATATCGGTAAACCAGTGTGCGCCAATCATCACGCGGGGCAATGAAAAGACCAGGGTGATCAGCAGGGCAACGGCGAAGGCGCCGCGGCCGAAATAACGCAGCATAAAGCAGGAAAAAATAATCAGCATCATGCCGTGATCGCCGGGGAAGCTGTCGCCGGACGCGTCCTTGGTGGGGATGCCGGTCAGCTCGCTGACGCGATTGATATTGTCGAAGGTCAGCGTTGGGCTGGGATGCTTCACCGGCAACAGGTGGCCAAGCTGGTTCAGCACCACGGCGGTCAGCAGCATTACCACGCCGGTGATCACCAGACGGCGGCGGCCGGCGGCGTCCTGTTTCAGGTAGAAGTACAGATACAGCAGGCCCATGGCGAGCAGTGAGATCGCATCGAACGCGCGGTTATTGGTGATGGCGACCAGATGTAAAAATGCCGGGTCGGTGGCCAGATGGCGGTTAAAGAAGAAGAAGATTGCCGAATCCAGCGTAAACCAGCCGCCGTGATTGGCCGGCAGGAACCAGGACAGAAACAGCGCAACGCCCAGTAAGTTGAAGAAGAGAATGAAGGGTAAATTGCGGCGTGTCATGAAATAACCTGTTGGAAAAAATGAAAACAAAACCCGGCCGCCCTGCAGCGACCGGGGGGCAACGGTACGGGGTTTAACTTAAACGAATCTTAAACAAGGCGGATTGCAGGGCGTTCCAATCGGCATTTTCGCTGTGGATCAGCTCAATTCGGCTGTCGAGCGGCGCTACCGGGCGGGTTTCGATGCTGAGATCCTGCCCCTGGCGGTTGATGAGCAGCGTGCCTTCGGCGATGCGTACCACGCCTTTGGCGCGTTCGACCGGCGCCAGCCGCACCCATTCCATAAAGCCAACGGTGTCGAACTGGGTGTCGCCGTCAAAAATCCAGCCGCAGCTGGTGAAGCCTTGCCCCTGGTTCAGCGCACGGCGCCAGCGGGCGTTCTCCGGCAGCCGCAGCGCCGCCAGCCCTTGCGTTTTCGCCTGCCCATGATGATGCTGCGCGTCCGGCAATTCTGTGCGATTTGTGCGTGGACGCGCCAACAGCGCGACATCCGCCTCGCCTTGCGCGATGGCGTAGCAGGGGCGCTGCAACGGATCCTGCGCCGCCCACGCCTCTAGCGCCAGCCGGTCTTCCGGCTGATAGGTATCGCTTTTGCTGGCTAAAATAATGTCGGCCGCGGCCAACTGATCGCGGAAGTTTTCGTTGTCGCGGTAGCGGGGCTGGCTGAGCTGACGGGCATCCAGCAGACATAACGTGGCCTGCAGATCGATCCAGCCGGCATAGCTCTCTTGGGTCAGTAGCGCCAGGATTTGCTTCGGGTGCCCGAGCCCGGTCGGCTCGATCAACAGCCGGTCCGGTTTGGCCTGTTGCAGCAGCATATTCAAGCCCACCTGCATCGGCAGGCCGTTGACGCAGCACATGCAGCCGCCGGGGATCTCTTTCAGCACAGCGCCGCTGTCCGCCAGCAGCGCGCCGTCGATGCCGATCTCGCCGAATTCGTTGACCAATACCGCCCAGCGTTCGTGCTCGGGTTTATGGGCCAGCAAATGGCGGATGGTGGTGGTTTTACCGCTGCCGAGGAAGCCGGTAATCAGATTGGTTTTGGTCATCAATAATTCCTGAATGCAATAATTAATCTGCTTGATAAATGAGCGATATTGCGTGGGCAGCGACGCGGCCGCTATTTAATTTGTGCTCCATCTCGCAAATTCTGCACGTCAACATGCGCTTTTCAAACGACAAAATCCATCTTTAGTGGCAAGAAAATTCGTAGATAAAACCATGCATTAGACAGGGTTAAGGCTTGTTAGTAGCTTGTTTTTACTTTGTTAATTACCCGATTAACGATCAAATCGTTCCCCTTTCCTTGCGATTATTCCGAACAAGATCCTCTATGGTTAAATTGGCTTAACTAAAAATGAGGTTGCCATGAATACCTTTCGGTTATTTTTGATCGTAGGAATGTTGTTTTCATGGACGGCAGTGAGTCATGCAGGAGTTGCCGGCGGGGTAATTCGCTTCGTCGGTTCTATCGTTGAAAGTCCTTGCACGGTCAATATTGCAGATTCTAAGGCGAATACGCAATGTTACCGCAACGGCCGGCATTATCAGGCCCAGCAAGCGTTGTCAGGTTTTGATACTACACGCAAAGAACTTCCGCTCAATCTAGGCACAACCGAAATGAAGTGGGTAGACCAACAGAAAAAACTTGCTGTTATGACGGTCGTTTATCGTTAAGTCGTTCCGCCATGCCGGCGTAACGTTACGCCGGCATGGTTATCCTCAGACCTGCAGGCCCCTCACCGCACCGCCCACACCTTCGACCGTCACCACTTATGCAAACGCAGTAGGCTCCGCCTGCCGTGCTTTCACCGCATTGCCGTAGCGGAAAATGAAACGGGGCCGATATCGGCCCCGTTGGCGTCGACTAGTCGGCGCGGCTCATATAGCGGCGTTCGGCGATATGAATGCGGATTTTGTCGCCGGCACTGAGGTATTCCGGCACGTGGATCACCAGGCCGGTCGCCATGGTGGCCGGTTTGTTGCGGGCGCTGGCGGAAGCGCCTTTGATGCCCGGCGCGGTCTCGACGATTTCCATATCCACGGTCTGCGGCAACTCCAGCGCCAGCACCTGGCCGTCCAGCGTCAGCACCTGCATGCCCGGCAGGCCACCTTCCGGAATGAACAGCAGCTCGTCTTCGATCTGGTCTTTCTTGAAGATGTACGGGGTGTAGTCCTCGTCATCCATAAACACGTATTCTTCGCCGTCGATATAGGAGAAGTTCACCTTGCGGCGCGACAGGGAAATGGTGTCCAGGATATCGTCGCCCTTGAAGCGCTCTTCCACTTTCAGGCCGGTACGCACGTCGGAGAAGCGCATTTTGTACAGGGTGCTGGCGCCGCGGGCGCTCGGGCTCTGCACGTCGATGTCTTTCACCAGCAGCAGCTTGCCGTTGTAGCTGATCGCCATGCCGCGTTTAATTTCGTTAGCTCTTGCCATTTCAATTCATCCGCAATGAAGAGTATTAGAGAAGTTGCGACAAGGTACTCGCGCCGCCGATTTCAGGCAATAGCCCGGCGTAAAAACAGTGCGGGAAAGGGGGGCGAGCGCCCTCCCGTCAAGGATTACTGGAATACCGGCAGCAGGCCGAACAGCGACAGAATATGCGCAGCGGCGTTGATCAGCCCGAACAGGATGACGAACAGGATCACGCCGTTGCCGCCCGGAGCACGGTAGCCCGCCTGCGGATGGCGGCGGCGGCTGGCGCGCGCCATCAGCGCCGGCACGATCACCGCCCAGACGGTGGCCGCCAGCCCGGCGAAGCCGATGGCGTACAGGAAACCGTTCGGGAACAGCAGTGCGGCCAGGGTCGGCGGCACGAAGGTCACCAGCGCGGTCTTGCTGCGCCCGACGGCATCGTCCTTGAACTTGCAGAAGTCAGCCAGGTAGTCGAACAGGCCGAGCGACACCCCAAGGAACGAGCTGGCCAGCGCCATATAGGAGAAGGCGTTCAGCAGTTGGCTGACGGCCTGGCTGCTGGAGACGTTGCCCATTTGCTTGAGCAGGCTGCCGATGTTTCCGCCTTCGGCGATCACCTGCTTAAAGGCGTCGCGCGCGATATTGCCCTGAATCACATACTGCCACAGGATGTAGATCGCCAGCGCCAGCAGGGTGCCGTATACCAGGCTGCGCACCACGGAGCCGCTGTCCTTGTGGTAGTACTTCACCAACCCGGGAATGTTGCCGTGGTAGCCGAACGAGGTCAGCAGGTAAGGCAGCGCCGCCAGGGCGTAAGGCAGATAGCTGGCCTGGTCATCGCCGGTGTTGAACAGCACTGCGGGCTGCACGTGGGTAAACATGTCGCCCACCGACATCACGAAGGTGATCACCATGCCGCCGATCAGAATGGTGCTCAGGCGGTCGACCGCACGGGTGGAGAGCCAGACGATAAACGCCACGACCAGCGCGAACACCAGGCCGGCGGTGGTCTGGCCGACGCCGACGACGCCTTCCAGCGTGTGGGCGATGATCGAGCCGCCGGCGGAGATATAGGCGTAGGTCAGGATATACAGCACGAACGCCACCGACAGGCCGTTCACGGCGTTCCAGCCTTTACCCAGCAGGTCCTTGACCATGGTATTGAAGCTGGCGCCGCTCGGGTAATGCAGCGTGGCTTCGAGGATCATCAGGCCGGAAAGCAACATGCAGGCCCAGGTATACACCAGCAGCGCGACGGAGCCGCTGAACCAGACACCGGAAGTGACGATCGGAATGGAAAACATGCCGGCGCCAACGGCGGTACCGGCAATGATCATCGCGCCGCCGAGTACTGAAGGGCGGGACAGCTTCTGGATGGTGTCCGTAGACATGCGTGCTCCTGGGATGGGTTCTTTTGTACTAGCTCAATGGTACATGGGTGTATGACGCATGTAAAGCAGGGGAGTTGCACGTTTCACGCGTTTTTTTCTTTAAATCAAGGTTTGTTGGGCGTTTTTTCACCATGGTGTGAAGCCGGCCGGCGCAGGGTGATGCGTGTAAAGATCGCCGGGATGCAGGGATTCTGCTGGCGGCCGCTGCGCGCGGCTGCTATTGTCGCGCTTCTTTTCCCCAGCCCACCAGGAGTAGCGCTGATGGACTGTCGCAGCGACTGCGGCGCCTGCTGTATCGCGCCGTCAATATCCAGCCCGATCCCCGGCATGCCGAACGGCAAGCCCGCCAATACCCGCTGCATTCATTTGGATGAACAGTTGCGCTGTGGTCTGTTTCATTCGCCGTTACGGCCGAAGGTGTGCGGCAGCCTGCAGCCGAGTCGCGACATGTGCCACGATCACCGCGATCAGGCGTTGATCTACCTTGCCAGGCTGGAAGCGGACACCGCACCCTAAGCGTCTTTCAACCGCCACAGGCACAGCGTGGCACCCACCGTCATCGCCAGTGCGGCGTAAAACACCGCATGGTAGTTCCAGATTTCCGCCACCGCACCGGCGATCGAGCCGGCGATGATCCAGCCCACCCGGGTGGTGTTGGTGAACAGCGTGGTGGCGGCCCCGGCCTGGCCGGGCATCAAATCCTGAAAATAGAGCATGCCGATCCCCGCCAGCACGCCGATAAACGCCGCATTCAGCAGTTGCAGGGCGATGAGCTGCCAACTGCCGGTGATAAACAGCAGGCCGCAGTAGAACAACACGCCGGCGATCACTGCCACCCGCATCAGGAAACGCTTGCCGCAGCGCTTAGCCACCAAGCCGGCGAGCAGCATAATCGGGATCTCCAGCCCGGCGGCGGCACCCATCAACACCCCGGCCAGCCGCTCCGGCAGCCGCAGTTCGTGCACCACGTACAGCGGCATGTTGATCAGATACATGCTGTTGGCGGTCCACATCAGGGTGCAGGCGGCGAACAGCAGCAGCGAATCGCGACGATGCTGCCGCGGGGCGGCCAGTGGGGCGCCCGTCGCCGCGCTTTTCGGCATCGAAGGCAACAGCTTCCACACCAGCAGACCGCACAGCACGAAGGCTGCCGCACCCGCCAGATACATGGCCTTAAAGCCGAAACCCAGCGCCAACGCGAAGGCGATCGGCGGGCCGATCACCCAGGCGAGGGAGACCTGCGCGCGCATCACGGAAGTGAACATCACCGCCTCGCGGCCGGTGCGGTCGGCATGCTCGCGCGCCAGCGCAAACATCTGCGGGTTGGCGGTGGAGCCGAAGCTGGTCAGCACCACGCCGACGATCAGCAGCAGGTAATAGTCGCGGTTCCAGGCGAACAGGGTGAAACCCAGCGCGCCCAGCATGCAGCAAAGGAAGATCAGCGATTTGCGATCGCCTTTTTTATCCGAACGGCTGGCGAGAAACTGGCTGACCAGAATGCCGATCACCGCGCTACCGGTAAAGAACAGCCCGACCAGCGCCGGCCGCACCTTGACCTCGGTCTCCAGAAACAGGCTCAGCGTCGGGGTTTGCAAGGCGCCGGCGATGCCGGTGAGAAACGCCACCGCCAAAAAGGCCAGCGAGGTGAAATCGGGCGCGCGTCGCGTTACTGCTGAGGAAGTTGGCATGGCGGTCGAGAAATCGTCAAAAGTGGGAGGTCGCGCGCATCATACGCCCGTTGAAATGAAACGCAAACCGCTATCCCTCAGCGAAGGGTAAACGGATATTGCGTGCGGCGGCGAGAAAAAAGGGGCGCGTTGCGCCCCCCTTGCTTGCCGGTAAATCAGGCGCCTTCCGGCACCGCGTGTGCGGTATTTTTCAGCACTGGCCCCTGATACTTCTCGATCTGCAACTGTGCCATCTGCCCGCAGTTGCCCTGCGCCAGGCTGGAAGAGCCGATGTCGAAGGTCAGGCAGTTGACGTTGCCGTTCTTGCACAGCGAACCGGGCTGCGCCGGATCGGCCGGATCGAACCAGGCGCCTTCGCTGATGCGCACCACGCCGGGCCGTACGTCTTCGCTGACTACCGCGCCCACCAGGATCTGCCCGCGATCGTTGAATGCCCGCACCAGGTCGCCGCCGGTGATGCCGCGCGGCTGCGCGTCCTGCGGGTGGATCAGGATCGCTTCACGATCCGCCACCGCGTATTTCTCGCGCAGCGGCGTGTTGTCGAGCTGGGAGTGCAACCGGTTGGTCGGGTGCGCGGTATTGAGCGACAGCGGATATTTGGCCGCTTCCGGCCCGCGATACCACTCGTGCGGCGGCATCCAGGTCGGGATGCCGGGGCAATCCTCATAATGCATTTTGGCGATGGCGTCGGAGTAGATCTCGATCTTGCCCGACGGCGTGCCCAGCGGGTTCAGCAGCGGGTTGTCGCGATAGTCGGCGAAGCGCACCCACTGCTTGTTGGCCTCCGGCACCGGGAAGCGCACGTAGTTGTTGGATTGCCAGAACATGTCGAACGGCGGCAGCGCCACCCGGGCGGCGCGCGCCTGGTTCTTCATGTCGTCATACATGCCTTTCAGCCACTGGGTTTCGTCCTTGCCTTCGGTAAAGGCCTCCTGCACGCCCAGTTTCGCCGCCATCGCCGCGAAGATGTCGAAGTCGCTGCGCGACTCGTGCTGCGGCGGTACGCATCGGTGCATCGGGAACACATAGAGCTGCGAATAATCGCCGCCCATCTCCAGATCGTTGCGCTCGTAGCTGGTGGTGGCCGGCAGCACGATGTCGGCATGCTTGGCGGTGGCGGTCCAGTAAGGCTCGTTGACCACGATGGTGTCCGGCCGCTGCCAGGCTTTGACCAGGTTGTTGGTGTCCTGATGCTGGTGGAAGGTGTTGCCGCCCGCCACATACACCATTTTCACCTCGGGGTAGGTGACTTTGGCGCCGTTGAAGTCGATGGTTTTGCCCGGGTTGCTCAGGCATTCGGCGATGCGCGCCACCGGGATCGGCGCCGGCGAGTTCTTCGGCGCGTTGCCGGCGGAGATGCCGGCGATGATGCCGCCCTTGGCGGTCGGGCTGCCGCCGGACGAATAGTGGTAGCTGAAGCCGAAGCCGCCGCCCGGCAGGCCGATCTGGCCGAGCATCGCCGCCACCGTCACCAGCAGCCAGTGTTGCTGTTCGCCGTGGTGCTGGCGCTGAATGCCCCAGCCGCCCATGATCATGGTGCGGTGCTTCGCCATCTCGCGCGCCAGTCCGCGCAGCGTGTCGGCATCGACGCCGCTGATGTCGGCCGCCCATTCGGCGGTTTTCTCTACGCCGTCGCTCTCGCCCAGCAGGTAGGCCTGGAACTTGTCGAAGCCGACGGTATAGGTGTTCAGGAAGTCCGGATTATGCAGCTTCTCGGTCAGCAGCGTATGGGCGATGCCGATCAGCATGGCGCCGTCGGTGTAAGGACGCGGGGCGATCCACTGCGCGTTGATGAACTTGGCGCTGTCGCTGTGCACCGGATCGATGCTGATCACCCGGGTGCCTTTTTTCTTCAGCGCTTCGAAACCGGTCTGGCCGACGTGATCCGGCACGTTCCAGCTGTTTTTCAGCGTGACCATCGGGTTGCAGCCCCACAGGATCACCAGCTCGCTGTTCTCGATCACGTTCGGCCAGGCGGTCTGCTGTTCGTAGACCTCCATCGAACCGACCACGTGCGACATGATCACCTGCGCCGCGCCGGTGGAGTAGTCGCCGGCGTAGCCGAGGAAGCCGCCGGTCAGGTTCATCAGGCGCTGCAGCAGCGTGCGGCTGTTGTGCAGCATGCCGACGCTTTTCCAGCCGTAGGAACCGGCGTAGATCGACTGCGGCCCGTGGTCTTTTTGCAGGCGAGTGATCTCATTGCACACCAGTTCAGTCGCTTTGTCCCAGCTGACGCGCACCCACTCGTCGCGGCCACGCAGCTCGGTGCGGCTGCCGGGGCCGCCCTCCAGCCAGCTTTTACGCACCATCGGGTATTTGATGCGGTTCTCGGCGTGCACTTGATAAGGCGCCATGGTGATCAGTTCATTGGGGTACGGATCGTCCTGCACCGGCTGCACGCCGACCATCTTGCCGTCTTGCACGATGGCTTCAAATGCGCCCCAGTGGGCGCCGGTCAGAATACCTTTCTGCGCCTGGCGCAAGACGATGAACTGCGGCAGCGCTTCGCTGATGGCCTGCGCCAGCGCCGCTTTGGGCCATAACCCCGCCAACAGCGGGACGGCGGTCAGCGCGGCGGCGCCGGTCAGGAAGCGGCGACGGCTCATTTTTAACGGTTGTTGGTTGCTCATTGCGCTTCTCCCTTAAAGCTTGGCCGGTGCGGCAGGTGGCATGTCGCTGGCGTGTTTTTGTACGTATTGCGTCAGTACGCGCAGCTGTTCCTGCGTCAGCGAGGTGCGCGGCGCCATGCCTTTGATAACGCCGATCCATTGGTTGGCGTTGAAGCGATCGAGCGCGGTCAGCCCGTGGCAGCCGGTGCAGTTGGCCGACATCATGTCCGCGGCGTAGCGCCAGATTTTTTGCTGATCGTCGATCAGCTGTTTGCGCGGCAGCCACACCTGCAGGGAGACCTGATGCCAGACCAGGCCGGTTTCGGCATCGGTCTGGGTGGAGGTGGTCTTCAGCTGTTTGCGCGCGTCTTCACCCAGCAGCACGCTGAGGATGCGTTTGCCCTGCGCGGCGTAGAACACTTCGCCGACCCCGTCTTGCTGCCAGCCGCTCACGGTGGCCAGCACGTTGTCGCCATCCTGTTTCACCACCTGCACTTCGGTGGACGGCATCAGGTTGCCGGCGTTGTGGCTGTCGCCTGCGTTGAGGAAGAACGGCTCGGTGGCGATGGTGTAGAGGGTGGTGGCGCCCGGTGCGGTCAGCGCCGCGGCCTTCGCCAGCTCGGCGGCGCCGGCCTGGGTTTCGCCGCTCATGTCCGGCAGGATGTGGGCCACGCCTTTATGGCAGTCGATGCAGGTTTCGCCTTGCTTGATCGCCACCGGGTGCTGCAGGCGGGCTTCAGGGCGCTGGGCGGTGATGTCCATGGCGTCGAAGCTGTGGCAGGAGCGGCAGGTGGCAGAGTCGTTTTCTTTCAGGGTTTTCCAGACCGATTGCGCCATCGCCAGCTTGTGCGCTTCGTATTTTTCCGGCGTATCGATGGTGCCGACCATCTCGCCGTAAATGTCTTTCACCGCGCGGATTTTGGTCCACAGGTAATCGATCGGCTGATGAGGCACGTGGCAGTCGGCGCATTCGGCGCGAATGCCCTTGGTGTTTTGGAAGTGGACGCTACCCTGATATTCGGCCAGCGGCTGTTGCATGGTGTGGCAGGAAACGCAGAAGGCGGTATCGCTGGTTTTATGGAAGACGGTGGCGGTGCCGGCCAACAGCGCCGCACCAAGGATAATCCCCAGCAACAAGAGCCAAAGCCATCCCCACCGGCGCTTTTTTTCAAAGCCAGTCAGTTTTTTGCTCATGATAAACCCGTTTATAATTATGAATTTAACGTAAGATCTTGCCAAAAGGCCGCCGACCGGAGGTCAGAATGCCGCGTCGATTGCAGGGGTAATGATAGAAGAGGGTTAACCCCATAGGGTTATCCGTAGTCAAAAAAAGGGCATATATCGCAAAAAATAGCGTTATATTCTGAGTTATATAGCGGTTGGGCTGTACGGCAGAGGAAGCGAGCGCAGAGAGGGGGGAGAGCGCTCGCGCTGGGGTCAGGCCGCCGGCTGGTAGGGGTGGCCGCTCAACCACAGGCGAATGGCGGTGCGGCTGGCTTCGAAATGCGGCTCCGGCAGGGCGTCGGGCGCGCACCAGCGCCACTCGGCGCATTTCTCGGGCTCCTTCAGCTCGGCTTCACCGCCGGGGTGCTCCACCAGCAGGCAAATAGACACCGTGTGTTTGCCTTCGGCGCGCCAGGTTTGCAGGTTGTTGCTGACACCGACGAAGCGCGGCGGATCGATGCGCAGCCCAGTCTCTT
Organism: Serratia marcescens; assembly: GCF_001902635.1. GTDB lineage: Bacteria > Pseudomonadota > Gammaproteobacteria > Enterobacterales > Enterobacteriaceae > Serratia > Serratia marcescens_F. Next base: position 103,033 of record NZ_MJAO01000007.1, read on the forward strand.
CGGCGATTTCACGCTGGGCGCACTGCTCGAAGGTTTCGCCGGGATCCAGATGCCCGCCGGGGATCGACCAGAAGGGCGCGTGCTGGCCGCAGCGTTTTCCCAACAAAATCTCGCCTTGCGGGTTGACGATGATCACCCCGACGCCCGTCACTACGTTCATGCTTTTCTCCGTCAGCAAAGTTTCAGCAACAGTATGTCATTTTGCCCCGGCGCTGGCCAATGCGCTGGCGAAAGTGTGCGTAAGCTCAAAAATCTGCAATGGAGAAAGGGAGAAAGCTTGCTTTCGTCCCGCGCTGCTCACACACTCCTTGAAACGTTTCAGCGTTATCCGGCCGCTTTGGGCGAGCGGGTAACGCTCCTTTTTCTCAATAAAGCTGAAACGATTCAATTCAGCAGGAGAGGAGAATCATGTTCCAGTTGTCACCGCAAGACATTCATCTGGGCGCCGCTGCCGCCGGCAAGCAGGAGGCCATCCGTCAGGTGGCCGCCGCCCTGACCGAATCCGGCTGCGTCAGCACCGGCTACGTGGACGGCATGCTGCAGCGCGAACTGCAGACCTCCACCTATCTGGGCAACGGCATCGCCATCCCGCACGGCACCACCGATACCCGCGATCTGGTGTTGAAAACCGGCGTGCAGGTGTTCCAGTTCCCGCAGGGCATCGCGTGGGGCGAAGGCCAGACCGCCTATGTGGCGATCGGCATTGCCGCCCGTTCCGACGAGCATTTGGCGCTGCTGCGCCAGCTGACCCATGTACTGAGCGATGACGGCGTGGCGGAGCGATTGGCGAAAACCACCTCTGCGGAAGAGCTGCGCAGCCTGCTGATGGGCGAGCAACAGAGCGCCGAATTCCAGTTCGACGTTTCGCTGATTGCGCTCGACGTCGCCGCCGACAGCCTGATGACGCTGCAGGCGCTGAACGCCGGCCGGCTGCAAAAGGCCGGTGCGGTCAATGCGCAGTTCGTCAGTGATGTCATCACCCGCAAGCCGCTGAATCTGGGGCAGGGCATCTGGCTGAGCGACAGCGTCGAAGGCAACCTGGCCAGCGCGGCCACCGTCAGCCGCCCGGCGCAGGCTTTCGAGGAAGACGGCGAGCCGGTGGCGCTGCTGCTGACGGTGTCGGTCGCCGACGCGCAGCCGCTGGCGGTGCTCAACTACCTCAGCGATTTGCTGCTGGCCAACAAAGCTGAACGTTTGCTGAAGGCGGATGCCGCCGGGGTGCTGGCGCTGCTGACCAGCGAAGTAGCCGAGGAGAGCAGCGTGCTGAGCGCCGAGTTCGTGATCCGCAACGAGCACGGCCTGCATGCGCGGCCGGGCACGGCGCTGGTCAACGTGATCAAAAGTTTTAACAGTGACATCACCGTCACCAACCTGGACGGCAGCGGCAAGCCGGCCAACGGGCGCAGCCTGATGAAGGTGGTGGCGCTGGGCGTGAAGAAAGGGCATCACCTGCGCTTTACCGCCAATGGAGAAGATGCTGAAGCCGCGCTGAAGGCGATCGGCGAAGCGATTAATGAAGGACTGGGCGAGGGCGCAGCATGAGCAGAAGAGTAGCAACGATCACCTTGAACCCGGCGTACGATCTGGTGGGCTTTTGCCCGGAGATCGAGCGCGGGGAAGTCAACCGGGTAAAAACCGCCGGCCTGCACGCCGCCGGCAAGGGTATCAACGTCGCCAAGGTGTTGAAAGATTTAGGCATCGACGTCACCGTCGGCGGCTTCCTGGGCAAAGACAATCAGGACGGTTTCCAGTTGCTGTTCAGCGATCTGGGGATCGCCAACCGTTTTCAGGTGGTGCCGGGCCGCACCCGCATCAACGTCAAGCTGACGGAAAAAGACGGTGAAGTGACCGACTTCAACTTCTCCGGTTTTGAAGTGACGCCGCAGGATTGGGATCGCTTCGTCAGCGACTCGCTGAGCTGGCTGGGTCAGTTCGATATGGTGGCGGTGAGCGGCAGCCTGCCGGCCGGCGTCGATCCTGACGCCTTTACCGACTGGATGACCCAGCTGCGCGCCAAATGCCCGTGCATCATTTTCGACAGCAGCCGCGAAGCGCTGGTCGCCGGGCTGAAGGCCTCGCCGTGGCTGGTCAAACCGAATCGCCGCGAGCTGGAAATTTGGGCCGGCCGCCCGTTGCCGACGCTGGCGGACGTGGTCGAGGCCGCACATGCGCTGCGCGAGCAGGGTATCGCTCACGTGGTGATCTCCCTCGGCGCGGAAGGCGCGCTGTGGGTCAACGCCTCCGGCGCCTGGATCGCCAAGCCGCCGTCCTGTGAGGTGGTCAGCACCGTGGGCGCCGGCGATTCGATGGTCGGTGGCCTGATTTACGGCCTGCTGATGCGCGAATCCAGCGAGCACACCCTGCGTCTGGCCACGGCGGTGGCGGCGCTGGCGGTCAGCCAGAGCAACGTCGGTGTGACCGATCGTCCCCAGTTGGCCGCGATGATGGCGCGCGTCGATCTGAAACCTTTCAATCAATAGCAGGAGGCAGAATGAAAACGCTGCTGATGGTAGACAGTTCGCTGGGGCAGGCCCGTGGCCACCTGGCGAAACGCATGCTGGAGGCCGCCGCGGCCAAAACCGGCCTGACGCTGGTCGAGTCGCTGCAGGACGCTGAACGGGTGGTGGTGGCGGGGCAGGCTGCTCCTGCTGACGCCGGGCTGAACGGCAAATGGGTGTATGTGGGCGATGTCGAGCTGGCGGTGCGCGAGCCGGAAGCTTTCCTGGCGCGGGCCAACGCCGAGGCTGAAACCTATCAGGCACCGCAGGCGCAGGCCGCCGGGCAAAAACGCATCGTGGCGATCACCGCCTGCCCGACCGGCGTGGCGCACACCTTTATGGCGGCTGAGGCCATTGAAAGCGAAGCGAAGAAGCGCGGCTGGTGGGTGAAGGTGGAAACGCGCGGCTCCGTCGGCGCCGGCAACGCCATCACCCCGGAAGAAGTGGCGGCGGCAGATCTGGTGATCGTCGCGGCGGATATCGAGGTGGATCTGGACAAGTTTGCCGGTAAGCCGATGTATCGCACCTCCACCGGCCTGGCGTTGAAGAAAACCGCTCAGGAACTGGACAAGGCGCAGGCCGAAGCCGAGGTGTTCCAGCCGCAGCAGCGCGGCGGCGCGGCGCCGGCGGGCAAGAAGAAAGAGGGCAACGGCCCGTACCGCCACCTGCTGACCGGTGTCTCCTACATGTTGCCGATGGTGGTGGCCGGCGGCCTGTGCATTGCGCTGTCGTTCGTGTTCGGCATCAAGGCGTTTGAGGTCAAAGGCACGCTGGCGGCGGCGTTGATGCAGATCGGCGGCGGCTCCGCCTTTGCGCTGATGGTGCCGGTATTGGCCGGTTTCATCGCCTTTTCCATCGCCGATCGTCCGGGGCTGACGCCGGGCCTGATCGGCGGCATGCTGGCGGTGAGCACCGGCGCCGGGTTCCTCGGCGGCATCATCGCCGGTTTCCTGGCGGGCTACGTTGCCAGGGCGATCAGCAGCAAGCTGCGCTTGCCGCAGAGCATGGAAGCGCTGAAGCCGATCCTGATCATTCCGCTGGTGGCCAGCCTGATCACCGGTCTTATCATGATTTACGTGGTCGGCACGCCGGTCGCGAAAATCATGGAAGGCCTGACCCATTGGCTGCAATCGCTGGGCACCGCCAACGCGGTGCTGTTGGGCGCGATTCTCGGCGCGATGATGTGCACCGATATGGGCGGCCCGGTGAACAAGGCGGCCTACGCCTTCGGCGTGGCGCTGCTCAGCTCCTCGGTGTATGCGCCGATGGCGGCGATCATGGCCGCCGGTATGGTGCCGCCGCTGGCGATGGGCCTGGCGACGCTGCTGGCGCGCAGCAAGTTCGAGAAATCCGAACGGGAAGGCGGCAAAGCGGCGCTGGTGCTGGGCCTGTGCTTTATCTCTGAAGGGGCCATTCCGTTCGCGGCCCGTGACCCGATGCGCGTGCTGCCGTGCTGCATTGCCGGCGGGGCGTTGACCGGTGCGCTGTCGATGGCGTTCGGCGCCAAGCTGATGGCACCGCACGGCGGGCTGTTTGTGCTGCTGATCCCGGGCGCGATCACGCCGGTGCTGCTGTACCTGGTGGCGATCGCCGCCGGAACGCTGCTGGCGGGCGTGGCTTACGCCCTGCTGAAACGCGCTGAAACGTCGGCCGCCGCCGCGGCGTAACTGACGCTGATACCGCCAAAACGCGCAGCCTTGAGCTGCGCGTTTTTGTTTGTGCGATAAGCAGTTAGCACGATTTGCTCCTGGCTAAAAATCACAATGATTTCTAAGATGGAAGCTCGGCGTTGCGCCTGAGAACCAAGCATGAATCAAGGAGATTAATCAGTGGCTACAGCTAAAAAAGTTGCGCTTATCCTGACGCCCGGTTTTGCCGACTGGGAATATGCGCTTATCGCCGGCGTTGGCGGGCCGTTTTATGGGCTGGACGTGGCATTTTTTGCGCCGCAGGTCGGAAAGTTTCGCTCCCAGGGCGGGCTGACGGTAGAGGTTGAAAAAAGCGTAGCCGAATTGGCGGATTGGCACCCTGATGCGGTCGTGGTGGTCGGCGGCACCCTGTGGGAAACCGAACGGGCGCCGGATATCAGCGCGTTGCTCAACGAGCAGCTGCAACGCGGCGCGACTCTGGCGGGCATTTGCGGTGGGACGTTGGCTCTGGCGCGGGCCGGCCTGCTGAACGGCAGGGCGCATACCTCCAACGACGCCGCTTTCTTAACGCGCCATGCCGAGAACTACATTGGGGAACGTCATTTTGTCGCGAGCGCCGCCGCCGTCGTGGATGACCGTGTCATTACGGCACCGGGATCGGCACCGGTCAGCTTTACCACCGCCGTGTTCAGGGCTGCGGGCCTGGATGAAGAGACGCTGCACCAGTTCTGCGCCATGCTGGCGGCGGAGCACGCGGTGGGGGAAACCGCTCGCGCTTAGGCGAGCGGCGAGGCATTTACGCTTTACTGTTGCGCCTTCAGCCAGGCGATCTCTTCCGCCCAGATATCCGGGTTCACCGTCTCCAGAATCAGCGGGATGTTGTCGAAACGCGGATCGCGCATGATGTAGCTGAACACCGTTTTGCCGATGTTGCCTTCACCCAGGCTGTGGTGGCGGTCGACGCGGCTGTTGAATTCGCTTTTGGCGTCGTTCAGGTGCATGCCGCGCAGGTAGTTGAAGCCAACGATGTCGCCGAGCTGTTTAAAGGTGTGCTCGCAGGTTTCTTCGGTGCGCAGATCGTAACCGGCGGCGAAGGCGTGGCAGGTATCGATGCAGACGCCGACGCGGCTCTTGTCTTCCACGCCGTCGATGATCGCCGCCAGATGCTCGAACTTGAAGCCCAGATTGCTGCCCTGGCCGGCAGTGTTTTCGATCACCGCCGTTACGCCGGCGGTTTTATCCAGCGCGATGTTGATCGACTCTGCGATGCGCGCCAGGCACTTGTCTTCATCGATTTGCAACAGGTGGCTGCCCGGGTGGAAGTTCAGCAGCGTCAGCCCCAGCTGTTCGCAGCGTTGCAGCTCGTCGATGAACGCTTCGCGCGATTTTTCCAACGCGTCGGTCACCGGGTGGCCCAGGTTGATCAGGTAACTGTCGTGCGGCAGGATTTGCCCCGGCCCGAAGCCGTACTGCGCGCAGGCGCTCTTGAACTTATCGATCACGTCGGCGGCCAGCGGTGCGGCCTTCCATTGACGCTGATTTTTGGTGAACAGGGCGAACGCGGTCGCCTCCAATTCGTGCGCGCGGATAACCGCTTGATCCACGCCGCCTGACGCGCTGACATGTGCCCCGACAAACTTCATCTTCATTCTCCTGTGTTATCGGTGACATTATGGCATTGATGGCGGGCGGATTGAATGGCGGAAAAGAATCGGCCCGCTGAAGCGGGCCACCGAGGGGATCAGAGCAGGTGTTGCACCAGCTGGTTTATCGCGCCACCGCCGACCAGCAACCAGACGAACAGCAGCGTGGCCAGCAGAATCGGTTTCACCCCGGCCTGGCGCACGGCGCTGATGTGGGTGGTCAATCCCAGTGCCGCCATCGCCATCGCCAGCATCCAGGTGTCGGCGGTGATCAGGTGCCGTACCAGCGTGGCCGGCAGCAGGTTGAAGGAGTTCAGCCCGGCGACGGCGATAAACAGCACGGCGAACCACGGGATGGTGATGGCGGATTTTTCCGCCTTGCCGGCGTTGCCGCGGCTGATGTAGCCCGACAGCAGCAGCAGGAACGGCGCCAGCATCATCACGCGGATCATTTTGGCGATCACCGCGGCATTTTCGGCGTCAGGCCCGATGGCGTGCCCGGCGGCGACCACCTGAGCCACTTCGTGGATGGTGGAACCGGCGTAGATGCCGAAGGTTTCCTGGCTGAACGGCAGCCACTGGAAGTGTTCATTCAGCTGATACAGCCACGGGTAGGCGAAGATCGCCAGGGTGCCGAACACCACCACGGTCGAGACCGCCACCGCCACTTTGCTGGAATCGGCCTTCAGCACCGGCTCGGTGGCCATCACCGCCGCCGCGCCGCAGATGCTGCTGCCGGCGCCGATCAGCATCGCGGTCTGGCTGTCGATGCCGAACACTTTCTTGCCGAGCCAGCAGGCCAGCAGGAAGGTGGTGGTCAGGGTCAGCGCGTCGATGATGATGCCGCTGGCGCCCACGTCGGCGATCTGTTGAAAGGTCAGCCGGAAACCGTAAAGGATAATACCCAGGCGCAGCAGGCGCTGTTTGGCCAGCTGTACGCCGCTATGACAAGCGGTCTGCAGCCGGGGATACAGCGTGTTGCCCACCAGAATGCCGAGCAGGATTGCCAGCGTCAGCGCCCCCAGGCCCAGCTCCGCCACCCAGGGAATGTCGCCGGCCCAGACGGCCAGCGCGGTGAGCGCGCCGGTCAGCAGTAGCCCCGGCACCAGCCGCGGCAGGCCGAACAGCGGAAAGCGTCGCTCGGGATAAGTATGAGTGGTATCAGTCGCCATAAAGTCAGTCCTTCAGTCTGTTTCTTGCCGCTAAGAGTACGTTTGGGCTGAATAAAAGAGAAATTGATTATATATTTATAACCTATCTGAATAAGTGGTATTGGGTCAGGCATTGGCATCAGGCCGCATTGTGGCTAGGGTGAGGAGGAACGGCGAGCTGCCGTCAATTTTCCAACTGAACAGGAGCAGGCGATGGATACCGACGATCAACGCAGAGAGCAGGTCGATCAGGAAGTGGGGCGCGCGGTGCGACGTTTGATTGAAGAAAACAAAACGCTCGATCGCGACAATCTCGTGGCAATGCTGCGATTAATACTGCGAGACGAAACCGGCACGCCGCGCGAGGCGGTGCTGGCCGCCGCGTCGCAGCTGGTCGCTTTGGGCAAGTAGCGCGCCGCTCTAGGCCACAAACGGGGCAGCCTTTGCCGGGCTGCCCACGCATTGTTGACATCATGTTGTGGTTCTCTTGCAGGACCCTCTTTCAATACCGGGACGGCTATGCATATCACGTTGCGTCAACTGGAAGTCTTCACCGAAGTGCTGAAAAGCGGTTCGACCACTCAGGCCTCGGTGGTGCTGGCGCTGTCGCAGTCGGCGGTCAGCGCGGCGCTGGCGGATCTGGAGGGGCAGCTGGGCGTGCAGCTGTTTGACCGCGTCGGCAAACGGCTGGTGATCAACGAGCACGGCCGGTTGTTGTATCCCAAGGCGCTGGCGCTGTTGGAACAGGCGGGGGAGATCGAGCAGCTGTTTCGCCATGACGGTGGGGCGTTGCGCATCGCCGCCAGCAGCACCATCGGCAACTATATGCTGCCGGAGATGATCGCCCGCTATCGCCGGGACTTTCCGGCTGCGCCGCTGGAGCTGAACGTCGGCAACAGCCAGGACGTGATCGTGGCGGTGGCGGATTTCCGCGTCGATCTGGGGCTGATCGAAGGGCCTTGCCATATGCCGGAGCTGGTGACCCAGCCGTGGCTGGAGGATGAGCTGGTGGTGTTCGCCGCGCCCGACAACCCGCTGACCCGGCAGCCGCCGACGTTGGCGGCATTGGCCGATGCGCCGTGGATCCTGCGCGAACGCGGCTCGGGCACCCGCGAGGTGTTGGATCACCTGCTGTTGGCGCACCTGCCGCATTTCCAGCTGGTGATGGAGCTGGGCAACTCGGAGGCGATCAAACACGCGGTGCGGCACGGCATCGGCATCAGCTGCTTGTCGCGGCGAGTGGTGGCTGAACAATTGGCCAGCGGCGCGTTGGTGGAACTGCCGGTACCGCTGGCGCCGCTGCGGCGCACTCTGTACCTGATTCGCCATCGCCAAAAGCACGTCTCCAACGCGTTACAGCGTTTTCTCAGCTATTGCGCCCTGTAACCGCCGTCGCGCAAATTCCTCTGTCGCCGCGCAGGCCGGCAAAAGCATAAAAACCTGCGCGCGCTCACATTAATGAGAGTAAGTAAGGCCATAAGGGCCGCGGCTAATAATTGCCTCTGAATTATGAAGCTATCTTATATCAGTGCAATGTTGCTAGTTCACCGGCGGGTATTTGTTACAATCCGCCCTCATTTTTCAAAGAGCAGATAGGGTACGAATGGCTCAGCAGGATATAAAAACATCGGGGCAGCAAGCACCCGGATTGCGCCGCGAGCTGAAAGCCCGGCATTTGACCATGATCGCCATCGGCGGCTCCATCGGCACCGGCCTGTTCGTCGCCTCGGGGGCCACGGTTTCTCAGGCTGGCCCCGGCGGGGCGCTGCTGTCTTACGCCTTGATCGGTTTGATGGTGTACTTCCTGATGACCAGCCTGGGCGAACTGGCGGCCTTTATGCCGGTTTCCGGTTCATTCTCCACCTACGGCGCCAAATACGTGGAAGAAGGCTTCGGCTTCGCGCTGGGCTGGAACTACTGGTACAACTGGGCGGTGACCATCGCCGTTGACCTGGTGGCCTCACAGTTGGTGATGAACTACTGGTTCCCGGACACCCCCGGCTGGATCTGGAGCGCGCTGTTCCTCGGCCTGATGTTCCTGCTGAACTACATTTCGGTGAAAGGGTTCGGCGAGGCAGAATACTGGTTCGCGCTGATCAAAGTCAGCACCGTGATTATCTTCATCGCCGTCGGCGTGTTGATGATTGTCGGCATACTGAAGGGCGGTGAGCACGCCGGTTGGCAAAACTGGACGGTGGGCGACGCGCCGTTCGCCGGCGGCTTCTCGGCGATGATCGGCGTGGCGATGATCGTCGGCTTCTCGTTCCAGGGCACTGAACTGATCGGCATCGCGGCCGGCGAATCGGAAAACCCGGGTAAAAACATCCCGCGTGCGGTGCGTCAGGTGTTCTGGCGTATCCTGCTGTTCTATATCTTCGCCATTCTGATCATCAGCCTGATCATCCCTTATACCGATCCGAGCCTGCTGCGCAACGACGTGAAAGACATCAGCGTCAGCCCGTTCACCCTGGTGTTCCAACATGCCGGGCTGCTGTCGGCGGCGGCGGTGATGAACGCGGTGATTCTGACGGCGGTGCTGTCTGCCGGTAACTCGGGCATGTACGCCTCCACCCGCATGCTGTATACCCTGGCTGCGGAAGGCAAGGCACCGCGCATCTTCGCCAAGCTGTCGAAAGGCGGCGTGCCGCGCAATGCGCTGTACGCGACCTGCGTGGTGGCCGGGCTGTGCTTCCTGACCTCGATGTTCGGCAACCAGTCGGTTTACCTGTGGCTGCTGAATACCTCCGGCATGACCGGCTTCATCGCCTGGTTGGGCATCGCCATCAGCCATTATCGCTTCCGTCGCGGTTACATGCTGCAGGGGCGCGATCTGAATGACTTGCCGTACCGTTCCGGGTTCTTCCCGCTGGGGCCGATCTTCGCCTTCGTGCTGTGCCTGATCATTACCCTGGGCCAGAACTACCAGGCCTTCCTGCAAGACAAGATCGATTGGTACGGCGTGACCGCGACCTATATCGGCATTCCGCTGTTCCTGCTGATCTGGTTCGGTTACAAGCTGTCGCGCGGCACTCGTGTCGTGAAGTACAGCGAAATGGAATTCCCGAAGATGAACGTGAAGTAATTTTCGGTGCATGACGCGCGGCGGGGATCCCCGCCGCGTTTGGTTTTACTTTCTCCCGCCTTTCGCTTCCGCCAGCGCCTGCTGCGCCGAGCTCATCAAGCCGTCCACCGTCGCGTAATCCTGCGTCAGCGCCAGAATGCCGGCGTTAAGCTGCATGTTCACCTCGCCGAACGCGCCAAAATCGTAGGGCGCCTCCAACGGCGGCACAATGCGCGCCAGGAATTCGCTTTCCGCGCCGTAAGGCAGATCGTGCACCAGAATCAAAAACAGGCCGCCGGTATAACGGCAGACGTAGTCGCTGGGGCGGATCAGCGTCTTGAGACGCACGCCGACGGTACGCAGCACGTCGTCGCCGATCTGGACGCCGTGGCTTTGGTAGAGCGCCGCCAGCGGGCCGAACTCAAGAATGAACAGGTGGGAGATCGGTTGCGCCGTGCCGGGGCGACAGATGTCGCGCATCACCGCCTCGCCGCCCGCGCGGTTGAGGAAGCCGGTCAGGCGATCGCGGTGGGACGCCTGCTGTTTTTCCCAGGCCAGCGTGACGCGTTGCACCAGTTGGCGGTGGTAGCGAACGATGATGCCGTGCGCCAGCACCAGCCACAGCGGCGCGAGGTCGGCGAGGAGAAACAGGTTTTGCACGCGCGACAGCGGCGCTGCCAGCAGGTAGGGCAAGGTCAGCGCGATGACCTCCAACAGCGCAAAGCGTGGGGCGGCGGCGTGGCGCTGCATCAGCCAGCAGGCCAGGGCGGTCACCGTCAGCCCGGCGAACAGAATCAGCACGAAACGGCCCGACAGCATCGCCAGAGCGGCGCTGGCGCCGACCAGCACCGCCCACAGCAACACCATCACCAGCATGGCGTTCGGCCAGGTGGGTTGACGCCGGCGCGCCAGCCAGCCGCGCCCGGCGGTCAGCAGCAGCAACAACAGCAATAGGCCGATGCCGAGCAGCCGCTGGTTCAGCCAGGCGTAACCGACCAACAGCGCCGCCGGCGCCGCGGCGTTCAGCCAGGGCGTGAGCGGAGAGGGGGTCAGCGTGAGCCGCAGCTGGCGTTGAAACGGCTCGTCATCGGCATGCAGCGGGCTGTGCAACAGCCAGTTCAGCAGAGCCGGGCGTTTGGGCGTTATCGCCGGAGATGGACTTCTCATTACAGCCTCGTCAATAAGGCCGCCCTTGCGGCGGCCTGAAAGTTTTTTGCACGCGCGGTGCTTTGGTTTTGGATTCTATGTGGTTTTTTCATCATTTGTCAGAGTCTGGTCGGATCAGGAATAATTTTCAGAATAATGAACCTAATGGCCGTTAACGAGAGAAAAGCGACGGGCTGAAAAATGGCGAGTAAAAACAAATTATTACATTTTGACAACGCCGTTTTTACCTATAGATATGATTGATAAGTATTATCGTTTGCTTTATTGTTAACGGCTGCGCGCAGGCTGTCGCCGCGCACTTTCCGGTTTACGGCGGGCGTTTTCGCGCCGCTGTCATGATGGTTGTAACAGGTATCCTAACTAATGAGCGTATCCACCGATCCCATGACTGAAGCCAAGGGGCAATCCGACGCCGGCGTGATGGGGCGTTATCAGCATATTCTTCGCCATCGCCTGTTGATGATGGGCGTGTTGGCATTGGCGATCATGGGGTCGCTGCTGCTGGACTTCACCATGGGGCCGTCTGGCCTGTCGCTGTCCTCTTTGTGGCAAACGTTGCTCGATCCCGCCGCGGCCGATGCCGGTACGCGGGTGATCGTCTGGGACATCCGCCTGCCCTATGCGCTGATGGCGGTGGTGGTGGGCTTTGCGCTCGGCCTGGCCGGTGCGGAAATGCAAACCATCCTGAATAACCCGTTGGCCAGCCCCTTTACTCTCGGCGTGTCTTCCGCCGCGGCGTTCGGCGCCGCGTTGGCAATCGTTCTGGGCATCGGCATTCCGGGCATTCCCGATCAGTGGTTTATCTCCGCCAACGCCTTTATCTTCGCGCTGTTCGCCGCGCTGATGCTGGACGGTATCACGCGCTGGACGCGGGTCGCCACCTCCGGTGTGGTGCTGTTCGGCATCGCGCTGGTGTTTACCTTCAACGCACTGGTGTCGATGATGCAGTTCATCGCCAGCGAGGACACGCTGCAAGGGCTGGTGTTCTGGACGATGGGCAGCCTGGCGCGCGCCTCGTGGGACAAACTGGGTATCCTGTTCGGGGTATTCGCCGTACTGCTGCCGCTGTCGATGATGAGCTCGTGGAAACTGACCGCGCTGCGTCTGGGTGAAGACCGGGCGGTGAGCTTCGGCATCGACGTGCGCCGTCTGCGGCTGGCCACGCTGCTGCGCATCAGCATTCTTTCCGCGCTGGCGGTGGCGTTCGTCGGGCCGATCGGCTTTATCGGCCTGGTGGCGCCGCACATCGCCCGCATGATCTTCGGCGAAGATCACCGCTTCTATCTGCCGGCCAGCGCGCTGATCGGCGCGTTGGTGCTGTCGATGGCCTCGGTGGCGTCGAAGAATTTGGTGCCCGGTGTGATCATCCCGGTGGGTATCGTCACGTCGCTGGTCGGGGTGCCGTTCTTCCTGAGTATTATTTTGCGTCACCGGGGGAACGTATGAGCCAGGGCTTGCGGATAGAAAATTTCTCGGCGGGTTACCCGAAACGCCAGGTGATCGCCGATCTCTCGGTGCCGATGCTGCCGCGCGGGCAAATCACCGTGTTGCTGGGGCCGAACGGCAGCGGAAAATCGACGCTGCTGCGCTCGCTGGCCGGGCTGAACCCGGCGCAGGGCAAGCTGTGGCTGGACGACGGCGATCTGATGCAGATGCCGTTCGCCCGCCGGGCGGAGAAAGTGGTGTATCTGCCGCAGTCGCTGCCAGCCGGGGTGCATCTGCACGTGCTGGAATCGATCATCGTGGCGCAGCGCGCCTCGGGCGGCCGCAGCAACGCCGGCAGCGAAGCGGAAGTGATGGCCCTGCTGGAACAGTTGGGCATCGCCCATCTGGCGCTGAGCTATCTCGATCAGCTGTCCGGCGGCCAGAAACAGCTGGTGGGGTTGGCGCAGTCGCTGATCCGTCAACCGTCGCTGCTGCTGTTGGATGAGCCGCTGAGCGCGCTCGATCTCAACTATCAGTTCCACGTGATGGATTTGGTGCGCCGCGAAACCCGCAAGCGCAATATCGTGACGGTGGTGGTGGTACACGACATCAACATCGCGCTGCGCCACGGCGACCACGTGCTGATGCTGCAGGATGGCGATCTGATCGCCGACGGCGCGCCGGAGCAGGTGATTACGCCGCAGAGCCTGGCGCGGGTCTATGGCGTGCGCGGGCGCATCGAGCGCTGTTCGCAGGGTTCGCCGCAGGTGTTGATAGACGGCCTGGTGAATCAGCCGACCATTTAACCCAAGAAAAAGCCCGGCATGGCCGTAATGCTTGTCAGTTAGCTTTTTTCTGAAGATGTCGGTGATGTTTTCGGTCGATAAAAGTGAGATGCTCCATGAGACTCATGCGCCTCGACCGAGCAAGGGAGCGTAGGTGCGATCCCTTGCAACCTGTGCCTTTGCCAACGTTACTCAGCCCATCCCTGGACCTCGCCCCTTCGGGGCCCCTCCAATTGCCGTTCATCGGAGTTGCAGAGAAATTCGGGATATTTACGGCAATTTCTTCTGCACTGAACGTACAGAGACCGGATAAAAAAATGCCAGTCAGGCTTAGCTGACCAGCATTGCGGCATCGCCGGGCTTTTTTTATCGCGCAGCGTGGTTCAAGGCCTCACTCACGCGTTCGACGACGTGCTGGGCGGTGACGATGCCGCCGGACAGATAAACTTCGGCCGCCGGTAGGTAAACCACCTGGCCTTTTTTCACCGCCGCGGTCTTCTTCAGCGCGGTGGTGGTGAGAACCTTCTGCGGCGCTACCGCGTTCGGCCGCCCAGTCGCCGCATCGCGATCGATGATGAACAGCCAGTCCGGGTTCAGCTTGGCCACTTGTTCAGGCGTCAGCTTGTTGCCGCGCACGTCTTTTTCGTCGGACTGCAGTGCGGACGAGAAGCCGAGGGTGTCATAGACGAAGCTGAAACGGCTTTTGGGGGCGTAGGCGCTGATTTTGCCGCCGGAGAACAGTACCACCAGCCCGCGCCCGGCCTGGGCGGCCTGCGGTTTGACCGCTGCGATCTGCGCATCCAGCTTATCTACCGCCGCCTGCGCCTGCTGCTGTTTATCGAACAGCTCGCCCAGCTGCAGAGTACGCTGTTTCAGGCTGCCCAACTGATCCTGCTGATCGACGGACATATTCAGCGTTGGTGCCAGCGCGTTCAGCTCGTCATAGGCTTTGGATGCGCGGCCGGCGATCAGGATCAGATCCGGTTTGGCGGCGCGCAGCACGGCCATATTCGGCTCGAACAGGGTACCGGCATTGAGGTATTTGTCGTCCTGATAGCGCTTCAGGCTATCCGGCAAATTCTTGCGGTTGCCGGGCAGCGCCAGCGGCTCGACGCCCAACAGCTGCAGCGTTTCCAGCGAAGCGTAATCCAGCACGACGATGCGCTGCGGGTGTTTCTTCACCTCGGTGCTGCCGTTCAGGTGCTGGACGTTGACCGTCACCGGCGTCTGGGCTATCGGCGTGTCGGTTTTGCTATGGCAACCCGCCAGCGCCATAGCGGCCAGCAGGGCGATCATCAGGGGGGATCGGCGTAATGTCATGGGGCTTCCTCAGTGTGATGGAATCAAAAGGGCGCGCAGCGCGCGCCCAGGGGCATCAGAAGTTGTAGGTCATGCCGACGGTGTAACGGCGGCCGTCCAGCGTGGTGCGGTAGTGGTCATAATCCACGGTTTTGTCGAGGATGTTGTAGACCCCGCCGGTCAGCTGCAGGTTCTTCGCCGCCTGATAGCTCAGGCCGGCATCGACGAAGGTGTAGGACGGCGTGCTGGTCTCCATCGAGGTGCGGCTCAGATAGTCTGAGGTGCGGCTGCGGAAGTTGACGCGCGACCACAGGCTGAGGTCTTGCGTGGCCTGCCAGTCCAGCACGGTGTTCAGCATGTGCTTCGGCATCTGGTTGAGCGCTTTACCCTGGAACTCGCCGCTCTTCTGCTCGGAGGCGGTGTAGGTATAGTTGGTGTTCCACTTCCAGTCTTTATTGATCTGCCAGCCGAAGGTGGCTTCTACGCCGCGCATATTGGCTTTGTCGACGTTGACGCGATCGCTGATAAAGTCATAGACATCGTTGCCGATCTTGCAGTCCGGCGTGTCTTCGCAGCGGCGCACTTCGGTGATCTTGTTTTTGAAATCGGTGTTGAAGACCGTCACGCCGGCGTTGACGCCTTTCAGGTTGTCCCACATCAGGCCGATCTCTTCGCTCAGGCTCTTCTCTGGCTGCAGATCCGGGTTGCCGACGATAATGCCGTTACGCACGCCGCCGCCGGTGACCTGGCCCCAGCTGGCGGAGGATTGGCGCAGATCCGGCGAACGGTAGCCGGCGGACACGCCGCCTTTCATCGTCCACTGCTCGGTCAGGTGCCACACGCCGTACATGCGCGGCGACCAGTGGCTGCCGAAGTTCTGATCGCGGTCCATACGGATGCCGCTGGTCAGGCTGAAGTCGTTGGTCAGCGCCCATTCGTCTTCGGCGAACAGCGCCCAGCTCCAGCGCGTCAGCTGGTTGACGTCTTTTGCCGAGCTGAGCTGGTTGCCGCTGTCGCCCAGTTTTTCGTAGCGGTACTGGCCGCCGAGGTTCAGCATGTGGGAGCCCAGCTCGAACTGGTTCTGGGTGTTGAAGATGGTGTTGTACATCTTCATCTTGCGCCCCGGGTTATTGGTCTCTTCCCGCTGAACGTAGCTGGTGGAGTTGCCGAAGTCGTAATAACCGTTGTGGGTCAGTGAGTAGTTGGTGCGCGTGTAGAGATCTTCGCCGCGAGAGGTCGGCTTGCACTTGCCTTTGCTGCAGCGTTCCGTCACCACCGATTTGCCCGGCGTGCTGTTACGATCCTGCAGCGAGCGACCGATTTCGAAGTCGAATTCGTTTTTCTCGTCCGGCGTCAGCGTGAACACCGCGGTGCCGCTGCGCATACGTTGTTCGTTGTAACCGTTGGCGATTTTATCTTCGGCGCGGCGCGACAGCAGGCCGTTGACCCGCAGGCCAAGCAGGCCTTCAATCAGCGGGCCGGCCGCGTAGGCGTTGGTCTGGAACAGATCGCCGGAGTCGCGGTTTTCCTGAAGGGTGGCGTCGCCGTGCAGCGAGCCTTTCCACTCGGTGCGGGAGGTCTTGCGGGTGATGACGTTGATGACGCCGCCCATGGCGTCGGAACCGTACAGCGAAGACATCGGCCCGCGCACCACTTCGATGCGCTCGATGGCTTCCATCGGCGGCAGCCAGCCCTGTTCGATGCCGGCGTTGTCGCTGTTCGGACGGGTACCGCGGGTGTCAACGCGTTTGCCGTCCACCAGGATCAGCGTGTACTTGGAGGACATGCCGCGGATGCTGATGTCGCTGCTGCTGGCGCCGCCGGTGACGACAACGCCCGGCACGTCTTTCAGCGCGTCGGTGACGTCGCGGTAAGCTTTATCTTCGATTTGCTGGCGTGGGATCACCGAGATGGAGGCGGCGGAATCCTGAATTTTTTGCTGGAAGCCGGAGGCGGTGACGACCATGGTGTCCTGGGCGCTGTCCTGCGGCGCGGCCAGTGCGGCGGTGGCGCTGAAGGAGGCGATCACCAAGGCGGCGAGTTTGCTGTAACGTGGCGTTTCCATGAGGTAAACCTTTCCTGGTTTGAAGTGAAAGTAATTAACCAACTGAATTTCTAATGAAATTATTCATAGTTCGCTGAGAAATTCATCGCTTCGTCAGCGTTGCGTGAGGCTATTGTAAGGATTTTTTACTGAATGTAAACGCTAATGATAATTCATATCATTTGTATGCTGGTTTGAGTGGCGGGAAAGGTAACCGGATGAATTAAAGGGAAAAGCGGCGCAACGAGCGTGCGCCGAAGGGATTAACGTTTTTGGATGTAGGTGATGGCCAGCGCCAGCGCCAACACCAGGCCTTTGATAATGTCCATGGCGTAGTAGGGGACCGACAGCATCACCAGGCCGTTTTGCAGCACGCCGAGGATCACCGCGCCGATCAGGGTGCCGAGCGCATTGGGTTTGCCGGCGCCGGCCAGGGAGAAGCCGATATAGGCCGCCGCCACCGCATCCATCAGATAGCCGCTGCCGGCGTTGACCTGCGAAGAGCCGATACGTGACGCCAGCAAGATGCCGCCAAGCGCCGCCAGCCAAGCAGAAATGACGTAAGCGGCAACCCTGTAACGCACGGTGCGGATACCCGACAGGCGCGCGGCCTCGGGGTTGCCGCCGATGGCATACATGCGGCGGCCATGCTTGGTCAGCGACAGGAACAGCTGCACCGCTACGGTGACCGCCAGCATGATCAGCACGATCACCGGCACCTGGCCGAGGGCGGAAAACACCTCCGGGATCAGGCCTTCAGCCATGTCGCCATTCGGCAGCACCATGTTTTGGGTGATGGAACCGCCGTAGCTGTAGGTCATCGCCACGCCCTGGATCACGAACAGGCTGGCCAGCGTCGCCAGCATATCGGGGATTTTGAACACCACGATCAGCAGGGCGTTGAACAGGCCGACCAGCGTGCACAGCAGCAGCGTCACCACGATGGCGCCGGTGGTGCCGAACCCGTGCCAGACGAACAGCGAAATCACCAGCGCGTTGGCCAGCGAGGCGGTCGAGCCGACCGACAGATCGAAACCGCCGACCGACAGCGAAATCGACACACCGATGGCGATCACCGTCACGATGGCGATCGAGCGCAGGATATTGATGATGTTGCTGGCATCGAGAAAGTTGTCCGACGCCAGGCCAAACAGGGCGATCAACGCCGCGACGGTCAGCAGCATGCCCCATTTGTAGAGGAAATCGAACAGCTGTTGACGCCAGGGCAGCGCAGGCCGCAGGGCTAATTCTTTACTCACGCAGGGGTTCCTCCGGTGGAATAGAGCAATAAGGTGTCTTCGTCGATATCGGCGGCGTTCAGCTCCGCCACGATGCGGCCGTCCCACAACACGCAGATGCGATCGCACAGGCCGATCAGCTCGGCGAACTCGCCGGAGGCGTAAATCACGCCTTTGCCGGCGCGCGCCAGGCCGTCGATCAGGCTGAACAGCTCCTGTTTGGCCTTGATGTCCACGCTCTTGGTCGGTTCGTCAAAGATCAGCACTTCGGCGTCGCCGCGCAGCCATTTGCCGATCGCCACTTTTTGCTGGTTGCCGCCGGACAGGCGCGCTAACCGCTGTTGCGGGCCCGAGGCGCGAATGTTCAGGCGCTGCATGACTTCGCGCGCCCAGCGCAGCTCCTGCCGCCGGCTGAACAGGCTCCAGCGCGAGAAGCTGTCGTCGGCGCTGACGCTCAGGTTCATCGGGATCGCCTCATCGATAAAAATGCCTTCTTTACGGCGTTCTTCCGGCACCAGCGCCAGCCCCTGTTCGACTGACAGGTGCGGCGCGCGTGGCGCCCAGGGCTGCCCGCGCAGTTCGCCACGCTCAAGTTGCGCGGCGCTGGCGCCGAATAGCGCCTTGCACAGCTCGGTTTTGCCGGCTCCAGCCAGCCCGGCGATGCCGAGGATCTCACCCTCATGCAGCCGCAGCGAAACGTCGCGCAGCTTGTGGCGATCGTGCAAACCCTGCACCTGCAACAGCGTTCGCTCGGCGTGCGGCGGGCGCGGCGGCGGGAAAATGTCGTCCAGCCGATGGCCGAGCATCTTCTCGACGATCTGCTCGCCGCTCAGCCCGCGCATGGCGTCTTCGCTGACGCGGCGGCCGTCGCGCAGCACCGTCAGCCGATCGCAAATGTCGCTCAGTTCGTGGATGCGGTGGGAAATAAAGACGATGCCGATGCCTTCGTATTGCAGGCGACGCACCACGTTAAACAGGCGTTCGCTCTCGGCGCGATCGAGCGGCGCAGTCGGCTCGTCGAGCACCAGAAAACGGCAGCGGTGTGACAGCGCGCGCGCCAGCAGCACCTGCTGTTTTTCCGCCAGCGTGCAGTCCGCCATGCGCCTGCGCGGGTTGAGCGGCAGTGCCAATTGCTGCAACAGCTGCGCGGCGCGGCGATGCAGTTCCGCCCAGTTCAACCAATGGCCCGGCTCGTTCAGCCAGTCCAGCATGATGTTTTCCGCCACCGACAGCGTGGGGATCAGCGCGACGTCGACCTCTTGCTGCACCACGTGAATGCCGTGGCGGCGTGCCTGCAGCGGGGAATGGATATTCACCGCACGGCCGTCGATCAGGATCTCGCCGCGGTAGTGGTCGTGGGCGCCAGAAAGGATCGCCATCAGCGTCGACTTGCCTGCGCCGTTGGCGCCGACCAGCGCATGGGTTGAGCCGCCGCGCAGCGTGAAGTTCACGTCTTGCAGCGCGTTGAAGCCGGCGAAGGCGATCGAGATATTGCGCATCTCGAGGCATGAAGGCGTTACGGTTGACATAGCGTATCGAGGCCGTTTAGATGTTTAGATGGCTGTTTTGCTCTGTTGTAACACAGATTGCGCCGTTGGCAACCAACAAAATGGCATAACGGCGATGAAAAAAGCGTTGGCGGGCAGGGCGCAACCCGCGTCAGGCTGCGCCGGAACGATAAGTGGTCAGAAGGTGGTGGGCGTGTGTGCGCTGACGATGCGGCAGATGCGCGCCGAGGTATTGCTGAAGCTGTGTGGAATGCCGGTGTTGATGGCGTAGCTCTGGCCGGCGCTCAGGCAGTAGCTTTGGCCGTTGATGGTCAGCACGATCTCGCCTTCCAGCAGGGTGCCGATCTCTTCGCCCTGATGCTTGATCTTTTCACCGGTGGTGGTGCCGGGCTGGTAGGTTTCCAGCATCATCGCCAGGTTGCGCGTCGGGCTGCCGTTGTGCACCAGTTTCATCGACACCCCCTGGCTGCCGATCTCAATCAGGTCCTCGGCGTCGATCACCACGCGCGGCTCGTCGGCGGCTTCCGGTTCGGCAAAGAATTCCGACAGCGACAGGCCATATACCTTCAGCAGCTTTTGCAGCGTGCTGATGGCCGGGCTGACCTTGTCCTGTTCGATGGTGCTGATCGCACTGTGGGTTAACCCGGACAGTTCGGCGACCCGGCGCTGCGACAAACCCAACTGCTGACGGATCTGCGACAGGCGTTTGCCCGGTGCCAAGCTGGCTTCGCTCATAGCGGTACTTCCTTCTGGTAGGGGCGACAGGCAGAAATGAATATCGGTATCGGACGCCTGCCCGGGCGATAACGATGCTGCATGATATCGGTAGTTAGGGCGGCTTTGGAAAATATATTGCCCATGTTCACCCTCGGTGCGGCGGAAGAAATACTTGACGTGAAAATGGCGGCAAGGCCTTTTCGGTCAATATTTTATCAATTTAGCAGCCGCTGGCGAATAATCAAACAGGATTGTAACATTTGCAAACCATTTGTGTTAAGGCTATGTTTCATATTGTGGATGTTATTTTGAGCGCCCAACGGCGGCGCGGCCTGGCAAGAAATCCAATCCTGTGTTGAATCGAACGGCGAACGGGCGCCAACGCGCCTTCAGAGCATAATGGCGGGTGACGTATGCAAACCAATAGCGCAGCAGTTGAACATTTTGCACAGCATCATGAAGAGAGGCGAAGTAGCGCGTTCCAAAATGAGGTTGCTCATTATTTGGAACGCCATCCCGCCACGCAGTATGTCGATATCCTTCTCACCGATCTCAATGGTTCCTTCCGCGGCAAGCGTATACCCGTCTCAGGGTTGAAAAAACTGGAAAAAGGCAGCTATTTCCCAGCGTCAGTGTTCGCCATGGACATCCTCGGCAATGTGGTGGAGGAGACCGGCCTTGGGCAGGAGCTCGGGGAGCCGGACCGTATCTGCCTGCCGGTGCCCGGCTCGCTGACGCCCTCGGCTGCCGATCCGCAGCATATCGGCCAGGTGCTGCTGACCATGCTGGATGAAGATGGCACTCCCTTTGACGTTGAACCCCGCAATGTGCTGAACCGCGTGTGGCAGGCGCTGCGCAAGCGCGGCTTGTTCCCGGTGGCAGCGGTAGAGCTGGAGTTTTATCTCATCGATCGGCAGCGGGACGCGGAAGGCGACCTGCAGCCGCCGTGTGCGCCCGGCACCCAGGAGCGCAACACCCAGAGCCAGGTGTACTCCGTCGATAACCTGAATCACTTCGCCGAGGTGCTGAACGACATCGACGCGTTGGCGCAGCTGCAGGGGTTACCGGCGGACGGCGCGGTGGCGGAGGCGTCGCCGGGGCAGTTCGAGGTCAACCTGCGCCATACCGACGACGTCTTGCTGGCCTGCGACCACGCGCTGGCGCTGAAACGGTTGGTGCGGCTGGTGGCCGAGAGCCACGACATGCACGCCACCTTTATGGCCAAACCCTATGAAGATTACGCCGGCAGCGGCATGCATGTACATGTCAGCATGCAGGACGGCGCGGGCAATAACCTGTTCGCCGACGCCGCAGGCGAAGATTCGCCGCTGATGAAGCAGGCGTTGGCGGGGATGATCACCCTGATGCCGGCGTCGATGGCGCTGCTGGCGCCGAATGTCAACGCCTATCGCCGTTTCCAGCCGGGGATGTATGTGCCGGTCCAGGCCTCCTGGGGCCACAACAACCGCACCGTGGCGCTGCGCATTCCCTGCGGCGAACCGGAGAACCACCGGGTGGAGTACCGCGTGGCCGGTGCCGACGCCAATCCCTACCTGGTGATGGCGACGATCCTGGCCGGCATGCTGTACGGGCTGGACAACGCGCTGCCGCTGCCCGAACCGGTGACCGGCAACGGGCTGGAACAGGAGGGGCTGCCGCTGCCGATCCGCCAGAGTGACGCGCTGTACGAATTCGAGCATCAGCATGCGCTGACGCACTACCTCGGCGAACGTTTCACCCACGTCTATCACGCCTGCAAGACCGATGAACTGCTGCAATTCGAGCGGCGGGTGACGGAAACCGAGATCGACTGGATGTTGAAAAATGCCTGAATGGGCGTATAAAGTAAGAGGTATGTGCGGGAGACTGGCCTGCCGGTAGCGGATTAATTCGCCCGCCGGGCTGGTTTTCCGTTCGATCGACAAAAAGAATTTGTATTTGAGGGCTTCCGGATCTTGTCATCCGGAGGCATTCTGGTGCAAAATATCTCAAATGCAGATAGCCGACGTTTTGAAAGCGTCGGTTATTTTTTTTGCATTAAGTTTTACCAACGTAGCGTTTCATACACCAAGCGAGGCCGGACACCGATCCGGATAGATAAATAGTTTCGTGCGCGATCAAACAAAACTTTATGGTCGTGACTCATGAGGATAAGAAAGATGGGGCAATTTTTCACTTTAGCACCGGTGCCCGCCGGTTTCCGCTGTGGCCGCAGCGACTATGGAGCAGCCGAGGCTTCCTCGACCCGCTATCCAGCTTACAATCCCCTTCTTTTAGAATTAAGTCGCTCGTTGCGAAGTTTCCCCGCAACCTTAAGTCTTGGCGTGTCCGCCATCCGCAAGGCTCAAGGTAAGGGGGGGCTGAACAATGTCCGATAACGCCATCAACGCCGCTCCGGCTCAACGCACTCAGCTGCGTAAAACCCTGACGTTAGTTCCGGTAGTGATGATGGGCCTGGCTTATCTGCAGCCAATGACCATCTTCGATACCTTCGGCATCGTATCCGGCCTGACCGATGGTCACGTCGCGACCGCGTACGCCTTCGCTCTGCTGGCGATCCTGTTTACCGCCCTGAGCTACGGCAAGCTGGTGAAGAAGTTCCCTTCCGCCGGTTCCGCCTACACTTACGCCCAGAAAGCCATCAGCCCGCACGTCGGCTTTATGGTGGGCTGGTCATCGCTGCTGGACTACCTGTTCATGCCGATGATCAACATTTTGCTGGCCAAGATTTACCTGGAAGCGATCTTCCCGGGCGTGCCGTCCTGGATCTTCGTGGCGGTGCTGGTCGGGTTGATGACGATTTTCAACCTGCGCGGCATCAAACTGGTGGCTAACCTGAACTCCATCATCGTGGTGGTGCAGGTGGCGATCATGATCGTGTTCCTCGGCCTGGTGATCAACGGTATTTACCACGGCGAAGGTGCCGGTACGCTGGTCAGCAGCCGCCCGTTCTGGTCCGATAATGCTCACGTGGTGCCGATGATTACCGGTGCGACCATCCTGTGCTTTTCGTTCCTGGGCTTCGACGGCATCAGCTCGCTGTCCGAAGAGACCAAAGACGCGGAAAAAGTGATCCCGAAAGCCATCTTCCTGACGGCGCTGATCGGCGGCATCATCTTTATCGTGGTGTCTTACTTCGTGCAGCTGTACTTCCCGGACATCTCGCGCTTCAAGGATCCTGACGCGTCGCAGCCTGAAATCATGCTGTACGTGGCGGGCAAGTTCTTCCAGTCGGTGATCCTGGTGTTCTCCTGCGTGACGGTATTGGCGTCAGGTATGGCGGCGCACGCGGGCGTTTCGCGTCTGATGTACGTGATGGGCCGCGACGGCGTGTTCCCGACCCGTTTCTTCGGCTATGTGCATCCGAAGTGGCGTACCCCGGCGCTGAACGTGCTGCTGGTTGGCGCCATCGCGCTGTCCGCGGTGTCGTTTGACCTGGTGACCGCGACCGCGCTGATCAACTTCGGTGCGCTGGTGGCCTTCACCTTCGTCAACCTGTCGGTGATTTCGCAGTTCTATATTCGCGACAAGATGAACCGCACCGTGAAGGACACGTTCAACTACCTGATCCTGCCGGTGATGGGCGCATTGACCGTCGGCGCACTGTGGATCAACCTGGAAGCCAGCTCGATGACGCTGGGCCTGGTTTGGGCGACCATCGGCCTGATCTACCTGGCCGTCGTGACCCGCAGCTTCCGTCTGCCGGTGCCGCAAGCGAGCGAAGACGCCGCCTAAGCGCGAGCCGTCTCCTCAGCCATAAAAAAGGCCGCATTCGCGGCCTTTTTCTTTGCTGCGGGTTTTACCCCACCAACTCCTTGCCGTAATCGAACAGCGCTTTTAGCAGGGCGGTCTTCTCTTTGTCACCTTCGTGCAGGTTATACAGCGCTTCCAACTGCAGCAGATAATTTTGCACGCGCTCCGCGCTCAAGGCTTCCTGGCGGTGTTGCAGCCAGCGGCGCTGCTCGGCGTCGTCCAGCGTATTCGGGTAGTTGCGTGCGCGGAAGCGGAACAGCAGCTCTTTCATACGGCCGTCGTTGAAGGCCAGATCCAGCGCCGGCAGATTTTGCGGCTTGGTCTGCTGGATGATTTTCATCGCCGCCTTGTCGGCCTCGCTGAAGAAGCCGTCGTACAGCCGGGCGTCGACGTCGTCGGAACCTTTGAACGGTTCGGCTTCGGCGAACAGCGCCACCACTTTCTCGCGTACTTCCGGATGTTGTTTCAGCAGCTGCAGGTTTTGCAGACAGGCCTGACGATCGATGCCCAGCCGTTCGGCGTTCTCCGGCAGCAGAGTTTTGGCCGGCGCCAGCACCGGGCATTTGTTGATGTGCACCAGCTTGATCGGCACCGGCGCCTGATCCGGCGCCAGATCGTCGCGGCGGGTGTACAGCCGTTCCCGCAGTTGGTCGGCGCTCAGCGTCAGCAGTGGCGTCATGTCGCCGGCCAGATCGCACATGATCACCGCGTTCTTGTTGTCCGGGTGCCAGGCCAGCGGCGACACCCAGTTGGTGTTGCCGCGCGCCGCGCCGAACATGCCGGAGACGTGCACCAGCGGCGTCATCTCGGCGACGTCGATCAAGGCGTTCAGCTTATGCTTGTTGCGGTGCTGCAACAGGAAATCAAACAGCCGCGGCTGCGCCTGTTTGACCAGCTTGGCCATGGCGATGGTGGCGTAAACGTCCGACATCGCGTCGTGGGCCTGAGTGTGCTCGACGCCGTTGGCGCGGGTCAGGTGTTCGAGGCGGAAGCTGGGGAAGCCGTCCTCGTTTTCCGGCCAGACGATGCCGTCCGGGCGCAGAGCGTAGCAGGCACGCATCACATCCAGCAGATCCCAACGCGAGTTGCCGTTCTGCCAACTGTAGGCATAGGGATCGTAGAAGTTGCGGTAGAGAATATTGCGGCTCACTTCGTCGTCGAAGCGAATGTTGTTGTAACCGAGAATACAGGTGCCGGCCACGCTGAAGGCCTGGTGGATTTGGCGGGTGAACTCGGCTTCATTGACCCCTTTGGCGCGCGCCAGTTGCGGTGTGATGCCGGTGATCATCACCGCTTCAGGCTCCGGCAGGTAGTCGTCGGCCGGGGCGCAGTAGATGACCAGCGGCTCTTCGATAATGTTGAAATCCATATCGGTGCGCACGCCGGCGAACTGCGCCGGGCGATCCAGCGACGGGCTCTTGCCGAAGGTTTCGTAATCGTGAATATAAAATGTGGCCGTTGCCTTGCTGCTCAAAATCGCGTCTCTTCAGTGGCGGATACAATATGCCCCTATTGTAACGGCGCAATGAGCGATGCCAAGCGGCGGTTAGCGAAATGCGCGCAATTACGCACGGCGATAATAATCCAGTCGTTGATGAAAGTAGGGAAGCAGGTGGTCGGGGATCTGTTGTTCTGTTTCCGCCTGGGTTGAGGCGATACCATAGCGCTCGTTGTAGATCACGCTGATGGCCAGCAAATCGGTTTCTATTTTCTCGCGTTGCGCTTGCGGTAAGCTATCCAGCTTTCGAACCATCGTTATCTCCCTGTTGACCTTAGGGCATAATAGGATCGTTAACGGATATTGTCCCTACCCATTCCGGGGGGCGGTCAGCGCCTGAGCGCTTTGTTGCGCGTTAGGTGCCTGGCCGTGGCGGGCGGCGAACTCGCTTTTTTGGTGGGGCGCATTGGGGCGTTCCGCCTTATACAGTGAACTGGCGCCGCCGATCACCGCCGCCCAAAACAGGCCGCACAGTAGCACAACCCCCAACCAGGCTTTTTGGTTATAGGTCATAAGTCCTCCACGGACGCTAAGAGAAATAACATTGACGGTTAAATTAAATCAGCCGCTACATCAATGGTATTTAAACCGTGGGGCTTAAGCACAATGCGGGCGCGACTCTTTTGTTACCAAATACACGCGGGATGTTTCAAAACATTCCTTAAGATAATATTAAGAAAAACGGGGAAGGGCGCCGTAATTCTATTTAATATTTGTTTAATTATCCGCAGATACAATCTTCCACATTCAATACCAATGTGGGTGACAATTATGAAAACGCTACTGTTGACCGGCGCTACCGGCTTTCTCGGTGGTGCAGTTCTTGAGAAGTTATTGATTGAAAATCAGTCTATTAATTATCTTTTACTGGTGCGTGGCGATGATGCGCAGCAAGGGTTGGCCCGTATTCGCGCGAATATGGAAAAGTTTAATATCGATGCGAACCTGCTGTCTAAAATCACGATAGAAAATATATTGTTGGGTGACCTTTCCGAGCCGGCCGACTTTTTAACTGACGCACGTATTAACAATGTCACGCACGTTATTAACTGTGCAGCCGTTGCTTCATTTGGTAATAACCCGCTCATTTGGAAGGTCAATGTAGAAGGCACCCTGGCCTTTGCCGAAAGAATGGCGCAGGTGCCGGGATTAAAACGCTTCCTGCACGTCGGTACCGCCATGTCCTGCTCGCCGGAGCCGGGTTCGCTGGTGGCGGAGAGCGGCGAGTTCGAGGAAGACGCCGATCACCTGGTGGAATATACGCGTTCCAAATCCACCATCGAACAGCTGATGCGCCAGCGTTGCCCGCAGCTGCCGCTGACCATCGCCCGTCCGTCGATCGTGGTGGGGCACACTCGCCTGGGTTGCCAGCCTTCCAGCAGCATTTTCTGGGTGTTCGGTATGGCGCTGATGCTGCGCAAGTTCATGTGCTCGCTGCAGGACAATATCGACGTGATCCCGGCGGACTACTGTGCGGATGCGTTGGTGATGTTGATGAACAGCGAAACGCTGGAGAACGACGTTTATCACATCTCCGCCGGCCTGGAGAGCAGCGTCAGCTTTGCCGAAATTGACAACGCCATGGCGGCGGCCCTGGAGAAGGCGCCGGTGGGTGATGAGTATGCGCAGGTGACCTATGACGCGCTGGTGAAAATGCGCCGGCAGCTGAAAGACATTTTCGGCCCGTGCAACGAGCGGCTGATGCTGAAGGCGATGCGCCTGTATGGATCGTTCGCCATGCTCAACGTGCGTTTCAGCAACGAGAAGATCCTCAAGCTGGGCATGCCTAAACCGCCGCGCTTCACCGATTACATCGCCGGTTGCGTGCAGTCTACCCGCGGGCTGTCGATCCAGCAGCAGATGGTGGTGGACTTCAAATAACCGCCGGGCGCAGCGGGCGCCCGACGTTGTTGCCCGTTACCAGGACGAAGACGACCAGAACACGCGGCCGAGTACCACCAGTTGCTCTTTGCGCTGCTGATAGCTGAGATGCTCGTCCTGATACTCTTCCCGGTTGAGGGAACGGATGATGACGCCGCCGTCCGGCTGCTCGATCAGCACCTTCACCCGCAGCAAATTGCCGTGGCGGATGGCGTAGGTCTTGCCCTCGCGGATGCGCGTGTCGTCGGTGTTGATGCCGACCACGTCGCCGTCCTGCAGGCGCGGTTCCATGCTGGAGCCGGAGATGCGGATGATGCGCGCGGCGTTGACCGCCACCCCCATCTTGTGCAGATAGTAACGGCGGAAGATCAGCGAAAACTCCTCGCGATCGACGATTTCGTAGCAGCCGTCGCCGGCGGAAAAATCAATATCCAGCAGCGGGATCTCCACAAACTCTTCCTTGTCTTGTTCGGTATCTTCCCATACCACCGGTTTCAAACGGGCGGGCTGGAAGTCCGACTCCGCCGCCACGTTGTCAAACGGGCGCACCAGCTGCTTTTCATGAAACACGTCGAACCAGCCCTTGGGCAAATTCAGCCTGGCCTCGATCCGCCTGGCCAGATTGTCGCCAAGATTGCGTGAGGATTTTTCCCCGATGATTTGGCTCAGCGTGGGCGCGGAAGACTCAACCAGCGTGGCGAATTCATTCTGGTTGACGCCTTGCCGGGCGTAGCGGGCCATCAATTCGCGCAGATTGTTGCGCCTGATTTCTTTAGTTTCCATCGTTCAATGATCGCACTCTTTAGCAAAAAGGTAAATAACGGTTTTGCTAAAAATCGCTTGCGCATAATTTAGCAATTAGCTAAAACAAAAAGAGTGGGCCGAAGGTTCACCTGTGCGGGGCGGCCTGTCATGATGAGGGGCCGCTCAGTGAAATCAAACGAGAGAGGGACTTTACGATGTACAAGATTGATTACAATAGCTACCGATCGGTCGCCAGCTTCGGCCACCGCGTGCGCTTTCTGGTGCTGCACTACACGGCGCAAAACTTCGCCGACTCCGTGCAGTCGTTGACCGGAAAATCGGTCAGCGCGCACTATCTGGTGCCGGATCCGACCGACGCCACCTATCAGGCCGCCGGCTTCAGCGGCGTGCGTATTTTCAACCTGGTGGACGAAAACGAGCGTGCCTGGCATGCCGGCACCAGCCAATGGGGCACTCGCAGCAATATCAACGACACGTCAATTGGTATCGAGACCGTTAATCTGGCGAGCGGCGACGGCGAAGACATCACCTTCCCGCCGTTCAACCCGCAGCAGATCGAGGCGGTCATCCAACTGGCGCAGAACATCCTGCAGCGCTATCCGGACATCTCGCCGGTGAACGTGGTGGCGCACTCCGACATCGCGCCGGGCCGCAAGAGCGATCCGGGCCCGCTGTTCCCGTGGCGGCAGCTGTATCAGGCCGGCGTCGGCGCCTGGTATGACGAAGCGACCAAGCAGCAGCGCCAGCAGGAATACTGCCGCCAGGGGCTGCCGGCGCAGGCCGAGCTGCTGAAACTGTTCGCCCAATACGGCTACGACACCTCGGCGGCGAACACCGCGGAAGGCTATCGCCAGCTGGTGCGTGCGTTCCAGCTGCACTTCCGCCAGCAGAAGTATGACGGCGTGATGGATGTTGAAACCGCCGCTGTCCTGCACGCGCTGGTCGACAAGTACGCAGCCTGAGCCTGACGGCGAATGGGGGACGCCTCATTCGCCTTTTCCTCGTCTCTTGTCCTCCGCTAAAATAAGGGTCTGGCTTGCATTGACCGGATACCTCGTGCGTCTCGACCGAAAAATCTCGCCCCTTGAACTGCTGACCTATCGCCACTATCGCATCGTTCACGGCGTGCGTATCGGGCTGGCGTTTATCCTGACCTTTCTGCTGATCCGCTTGCTGGCGGTACCCGAAGGGACCTGGCCGCTGATCACCCTGGTGGTGGTGATGGGGCCGATCTCGTTTTGGGGCAACGTGCTGCAGCGGGCGCTGCAACGCATTGCCGGCACGGTGTTCGGCGCCGCCTCCGGCCTGATCGCCCTGTATCTGGAACTCTATTCGCTGCCGCTGATGCTGACGTGGTGCGGCGTGGTGATGTTCGTCTGCGGTTACCTGACGCTCGGCAAACGGCCGTATATGGCGCTGCTGGTGGGGATCACGCTGGCGGTGGTGTGCGGTGCCGGCGCCGGCGATATGCACACCGCGTTGTGGCGCAGCGGCGACGTGATCTTCGGCTCGCTGCTGGCGCTGCTGTTCACCAGCCTCTACCCACAGCGCGCCTATATTCTGTGGCGCATGCAGATGGCGGACTGCCTGCAAACCGCCGGCCGCATCTACGGCGCGTATTTTTCGCCGAACGTCATTGAGCGACCGCGGCTGGAGCCGCAGCTCAAGGATCTGTTGAATCAGGTGGTGAAGCTGCGCAGCCTGATCGTGCCCGCCAGCAAGGAAACCCGCATCCCCAAAGCGGTGTTCGAGGCGGTGCAAACCCTCAGCCGCAATCTGGTGTGCACGCTGGAGCTGATGGCCGACGCCTACTGGGCCTCGCGCGAAACGCACTTCATCATGTTGAACGCCCGCACGCTGCGCAGCACCCAGCTGCTGACGCTGAGCTCGCTGGAATCGCTGGCGGTGCTGATGCGCGAAGGGCCGCAGGCGCAGCGGCAGGCGGCGGCGGGGCAGCTGGCGGAGATCGCCGGCGAGCTGAAAACGCTGATGCAGGAGGTGAGCCTCGGCCAGCACGGCGAAGCGCCGATTTACGGCTATGTCTGGCTCAGCATGGAGCTGGCGCAGCAGCTGGAAGAGCTGGGGGATCTGCTTCAGGTCTGCACCGCCGCCGGGCGCGAATAAGGGGTCAGATCATGAAGGCGGCGCTTTGGGTTTTGGCCGCCGGGGCAAAGTGAGTAAGATAAGGCAATCACTGTTGTGCCGGACCGCCACAAACCTGTATCTTGGTGCCATGTGGCCGTAAGCAAATGAATCTGTGTATTACTAAAGCAAGGGTATAAAGATGGATAATGCAAATAAGCCGAGTTTCCAGGACGTGCTGGAGTTTGTGCGTATGTTCCGCCGCAAAAACAAACTGCAACGCGAGATCGTCGACAACGAAAAGAAAATTCGTGATAACCAGAAGCGCGTGCTACTGCTCGACAACCTGAGTGAGTACATCAAGCCCGGCATGAGCATTGAAGACATTCAGGGCATCATCGCCAACATGCGTAGCGACTACGAAGATCGCGTTGATGACTACATCATCAAAAATGCCGATCTGTCCAAAGAACGCCGCGAGCTGTCCAAAAAGCTGAAAGCGATGGGCGAAGTGAAGTAATCCGCTTTAGCGGGCCGGGCGTCCTGCCTGGCCCGCATCCTTATCCCGCCTGATTTTCCGTTCTTGCCGACACTGCCGTTTCCGTTGGGGCGTTCCCCGGCGGCCGAAGGCGCCTCCCCATCCTGCAGGATCTGCAGGTGACCGCCGGGGAACGCTGGTTACTGCTCCGCGCCGTACATGTCGAAGTCGAAATACCTGTCGTTGATTTTCTTGTAAGTGCCGTTGGCGCGGATCGCCTGCAGCGCGGCGTTGAAGGCGTTCAGCAGCGCGGTATCGTCTTTGCGCACCCCGATGCCGTCGCCGACGCCGAAGTATTTGCTGTCGGTCAGCTCGGCGCCGATAAAGGCGAAATCTTTGCCGCCGGGCGTTTTGAAGAACTCGCTGGCGCTGACGCTGGCCAGCAGCGACGCATCCAGCCGGCCGTTGGCCAAATCTTCGTTCACTTCCTGTTGGCTTTGGTAAGCCACCACGTTAACGCCGGCCGGGCGCCACAGCGCGTTGGCGTAGGCCTCCTGGCTGGAGCCTTGCTGCACGCCGACCGATTTGCCCTTCAGCGAGGCAACGGTAGGCTGCAGGTTGCTGCCCTTATGCGCCACCAGCCGGGCCGGGGCGTTGGAGACTTTGCTGGAGAAGGCGATCTGCTGCCGGCGCTGCGGCGTGATGGTCATCGACGAGGCGATGGCGTCGAACTTCTTCGCCTGCAGGCCGGGGATCATGCCGTCCCAGCTGCTTTCCACCCATACGCACTTGGCCTGCATCTGGTCGCACAGCGCCTGGGCGATATCGACGCCGAAGCCGGTCAGCTTGCCCTGCGGATTTTTATACTCCAGCGGCGGAAAGGTGGGATCGATGCCCAACTTGATCACTTTGCCGCTGAATTCACCGCTCAGCGCGGGAAAACTCGCGGCCAGCGGCAGTAGCAAAAACAGCCCTTTGATAGTTTTCATGTCATTTCCTCAGCGTTGGTGATGAAACCGCGGGGCGAGCCAAAAAGCGCTCGACCAATTTGACCCAGTAGGTGGCACCCAGCGACAGACTGTCGTCGTTGAAGTCATAACCGGGGTTGTGCAGAGAATTACCCGGCGTGGCGGGGCCGTTGCCGATCGAGATGTAGCTGCCCGGGCATTTCTCCAGCATGAAGGCGAAATCTTCACTGGCGGTGAACGGCCGCAGCGTGGGGATAACCCGGCTCTCTCCAGCCCATTCCAGCGCCACCGCGCGCGCCAGCTCGGTTTCTGCCGGGTGGTTCACCAGCACCGGGTAACCGTGCTGGTAGTCGATCTCCGCGCGGGCGCCGAAGCTGGCGGCCTGCGCGGTGACCAGCTCGGTGATGCGCTGCTCCAGCCGCTCACGCACCGCCGCCGTCAGCGCACGCACGCTGAGCGTCAGGGTGGCGGTCGCCGGGATCACGTTGGCGGCCTGGCCGGCCTGCATCGCCCCCACGGTGACGATCGCCGTTTCCTGCGGATCGATATTGCGCGCCACGATGGTTTGCAGGCTCATGACGATGGCCGCGCAGGCCACCACCGGATCGACGGTGCTCTGTGGCACTGCGCCGTGGCCGCCGTGGCCGTGCAGGGTGATGTGTACCGTATCGGCCGAGCACATGAAGGGGCCGCTGGCGAAGCCCAGGTGGCCGGTGGGAAAGCCGGGCACGTTGTGCATGGCGAACACCGCGTCGCAGGGGAAGCGCTCAAACAGGCCGTCTTCGAGCATCACTCTGGCGCCGCCGCCGCCTTCTTCCGCCGGCTGAAAGATCAGGTGCAGCGTGCCGCTGAAGTTCGGCTGCCGCGCCAGACAGCGCGCCGCCGCCAGCAGCATGGCGGTGTGCCCGTCGTGGCCGCAGGCGTGCATCACCCCGGAATGGGTGCTGGCGTGCGGCAAACCGGTGGTTTCGGCAATCGGCAGGGCGTCCATGTCGGCGCGGATACCGAGCGATTTTCCCGGCCCGCGCTGCAGTGTAGCGACAACGCCGGTTTGTCCTACGCCACGCGTGACGCGGTAACCCCACTCCTCCAGCCGCTGCGCCACCAGATCCGACGTCGCGAACTCCTGGAAGCCCAGTTCCGGGTGGGCGTGAATGTGGCGGCGAAGCGCGACCATCTCATCATGAACGGCGGCGATCTCAGGCAGTACGAGTGAAGGGCTCATCACGGTCTCCGGCAAAAGGGTCCCGGCCAACGGGCGGGGAACGGGGCAGAGGGGTAGGCATCGAGACTAGCAAACTCCGTTTTTGCCGGGTAGCCGCCGTTCGGTTATGCTGACAACCAATGATTGTCAGGAGGTGAACATGAAACTGCACCAACTGCAGGCGCTGGTGGCCAGCGCCGACAGCGGCAGCATTCGCGCGGCGGCGCGGCATCTGGGGCTGTCGCAGGCGGCGGTGACCCGTGCGCTGCGCGAACTGGAGCAGGAGCAGGCGCTGCCGCTGCTGATCCGCACCCCGACCGGGCTGGGCTTTACCCCCTACGGCAAAACCCTGCTGGCGCACGCCCGGCTGGTGTTGAATCAGCTGGAGCAGGCGCAGGGGGAAATGGCGGCGCTGCGCGGGCGGACGGCGGATCTGGTCAAGGCGGCGATCACCCCCTGGCTGATGCTGACGGTGCTGCCGCCGGCGGTGATGGCGTTTCGCAGCAAGGTGCCGGCGGTGCGGCTGGAACTGTCGGAAAGCCTGATGGCCAACGCCCAGTCGCAGCTGCGCGAGGGCACGATGGATTTCGCCATCACGCCGCTGCCGGCATCGTCGGCGCCGCAGGAGTTCCACTGCGAGCCGCTGCTGGAGTATGAAACGGCGTATATGGTGCGGCGCGGCCACCCGCTGGCGCACAGCACCTCGCTGCATCAGCTGCTGGAGCAAGATTGGGTGATGAGCTATACCCAGGAAAGTTTCGATGCGCTGCTCGACGCGGTGTTCCACTGCCACGGCGTGCGCCTGCCGCGCCAGCGCATTATCCAGGCGCATTCGTTCGGCATGCTGCAGGCGCTGGTGGAATCCGCCGAGATGTGTACCTGGTGCCCGCGGCCGATCGCCGCGCTGCCGCAGTTCGCCCCCCGCCTGCAGCCGCTGGCGCTGCGGGAAAATTGCCAACCGGCGCAGCTGAATATCGTCACCCGGCGCAACAGCATTCTGAGCGCCGCCGCCCATGCGTTTATCGACACGCTGGTGCGCACCCTGCGCCAGCAGACGCGATCGTCGCGGCCGGAAGATCGCCAGATCTACGATCGCGTGCGCCTGTTGATTTAGCGGATCCCTCGGAACGACGATCCCGTAAATGGGATCGCGATCCGCATTTGTAGCATTTTTAGCCGCAATGTTAACGATATGTGACTTTGCTCAAATAATTATTTTTGCAGCTTTGGTTATATATCGTTCTATGTTCACGTTGTCATTTCTAATTATTGGGATGTGTGATGATTAATCTATTGAAATTTATCATTTTATAACGTTGCTTGTTTTTTGTTAGATAAAAATGACAACGTCAACATTAAGAAAATTCAAGCGTTTAACGAGTGTATTGGAGGAAGAGATGAGCCAGTTGCCGGAAAAAATGCGTGCGGTCGTTTGCCACGGCCCGCAGGACTATCGTTTCGAACAGGTGCCCACGCCGCTGCCGAAGGCGCGCGAGCTGGTGATCAAGGTGGAAGGCTGCGGCATCTGCGCCGGCGACTGCAAGTGCAAGAACGGCGCGCAGATGTTTTGGGGGGAGAACCCGTGGGTCAAACCGCCGGTGGTACCGGGGCATGAGTTCTACGGCCGCATCGCCGCGCTGGGCGAGGGCGCGGAAAGCAAATACCGGCTCGGCGAGCGGGTGATCGCCGAGCAGATCGTGCCGTGCTGGGAGTGCCGCTACTGCAAATCCGGCAGTTACTGGATGTGTGAGACGCATAACATTTACGGTTTCCAAAAAGACGTGGCGGAAGGCGGCATGGCGGAGTACATGCGCTTTTCCGAGAACGCCATCGTGCACAAGATCCCGGAAAGCCTGAGCCATGAAGACGCGGTGCTGATCGAGCCGATGGCCTGCGCCATCCACACCGTGGCGCGTGGCGACATCCAGCTGGATGACGTGGTGGTGCTGGCCGGCGCCGGGCCGCTGGGGCTGTGCATGGTGCAGGTGGCGCGCCTGAAGACGCCGAAAAAACTGATCGTGATCGACGCCATCGACGAGCGGCTGGCGCTGGCGAAGGAATTTGGCGCCGACGTGGTGATCAACCCGCT
Source organism: Serratia marcescens (assembly GCF_001902635.1). GTDB lineage: Bacteria > Pseudomonadota > Gammaproteobacteria > Enterobacterales > Enterobacteriaceae > Serratia > Serratia marcescens_F. The sequence goes on from NZ_MJAO01000007.1 coordinate 137,936, forward strand.
GAAGGAAGACGCCGACCAGATCGTCAAATCGCTGACCGGCGGCTACGGCTGCGATGTCTACATCGAGGCCACCGGTGCGCCGATCGGCGTCACCCAGGGGCTGCAGATGATCCGCAAGCTGGGCCGCTTCGTGGAGTTCAGCGTGTTCGGCAAGGAAACCACCGTCGACTGGTCCATCATCGGCGATCGCAAAGAGCTGGATATTCGCGGCGCGCACCTGGCGCCCTACAGCTATGAAATCGCCATCGATCTGTTCGAGCGCGGGCTGGTGACCTCCAATGGCGTGGTTACCCACAGCTATTCATTGAACGACTGGGACCAAGCCTTCGCCCTGGCGGACTCGACCGACTCCATCAAGGTGATCCTGGTTCCCTGACCCTCCCGCCGTACCGCTGTTGCCGTCACGATCGCCGGCCCGCTCGCAATGGGGGGCCGGTTGGTCGACCAAACGTAAAGACATGCTGTTGCTCTGATAACCACAACAAGAAGCTTCCCTACAGGAGAATTGGCTATGTTTTCATTATTCAAAAAGACCCTGCCTTTTATCGTCGCCGGTGGAATGTTGGCGGCCAGCCATGGGGCGCTGGCCAAGCAAATCACTATCGGTATGTCGTTCCAGGAAATGAACAACGACTACTTCGTCACCATGAAGCAGGCGCTGGATCAGGCGGCGGCGGATATCGGCGCCAAGGTGTACGTGGCCGATGCGCGCCATGACGTCGCCAAACAGATCGGCGACGTGGAGGACATGCTGCAGAAGAAGGTAGACATCCTGCTGATCAACCCGACCGATTCGGTGGGGGTGCAGTCGGCGGTGATCTCCGCCCATAAGGCCGGCGCGGTGGTGGTGGCGATCGACGCCCAGGCGGAAGGGCCGCTGGACTCGTTCGTCGGCTCGGAAAACTACGACGCCGGCTTCCAGGCGGGCGAGTACCTGGCGAAAGCGCTGGGCGGCAAAGGCAAGGTGGCGATCCTCGACGGCATCCCGGTGGTGCCGATCCTGGAGCGCGTGCGCGGCTTTGAAGCGGCGATGAAGAAATACCCCGACATCCAGATCGTCACCAAGCAAAACGGCAAGCAGGAACGCGACACCGCGCTGACCGTGACCGAAAACATGCTGCAGTCGGCGCCGGATCTGGCGGGCATCTTCAGCGTCAACGACGTCGGCGCGCTCGGCGCCCTGGCGGCGATCGAAAGCAACGGCGCCAAGGTCAAGCTGGTGAGCGTCGACGGCCAGCCGGAAGCCATCAAAGAGATCCTCAAGCCGAACTCGCCGTTCATCGCCACCTCGGCGCAGTTCCCGCGCGACCAGCTGCGCATCGCGCTCGGCATTGCGCTGGCCCGCTACTGGGGCGCCACGGTGCCGAAAACCGTGCCGGTCAAAGTGAAGCTGATCGACCGCAGCAATGCGGCCGGCTTTAGCTGGTAACAGCGGCCGGGTTCGCCCCGCTGCGGCGGGGCGTTCGGCGCGGAGGGCAATGCGGTGACACCTTTACTGGAACTGAAGCGAATAAAGAAGCGCTTTCCCGGCGTGAAGGCGCTGGACGGCATCGATCTGGCCATTCAACGCGGCGAGGTGCACGCCCTGCTGGGCGAAAACGGCGCCGGCAAATCGACGCTGGTGAAAATCATGTGCGGCATCTATCAGCCGGACGAGGGCGATATTTTTATCGACGGCGAGCAGCGCCGCTTTAACAACTATCGCCAGGCGATCGAGGCCGGGGTCGGCATTATTTTTCAGGAATTCTCGTTGATTCCCTACATGAGCGCCATCGACAACATCTTCCTCAACCGGGAGATTAGGAACCGCTGGGGCCTGCTGGATCGGCGGGCGATGCGGCGCAAGGCCGAGGCTATTTTCAAGCGGCTGACGGTGGCTATCGATCTCGATTGCCCGGTGGAGCAGCTGAGCGTGGCGCAGCAGCAGTTCGTTGAGATCGCCAAGGCGCTGTCGCTGGAGGCGAGGGTGCTGGTGCTGGATGAGCCGACCGCCACGCTGACGCCGGGCGAGGCCGAGCACCTGTTCAGCGTGATGAACGATCTGCGGCTGTTGGGCGTCGGCATGGTGTTTATCTCGCACCACCTGGACGAGATCTTCACAATCTGCGATCGCATCACCGTGCTGCGCGACGGTGCCTACATCGAAACGCTGGCTACCGGCGACACCAACGTGGAAGAGCTGGTGCGGCTGATGGTCGGGCGCAAAATCGAGAACGCCTTCCCGGTGAAACAACACCCGGTCGATACCGCGACGGTGCTGCTGGAGGCGGAGATCCAGCGCGAGAAGCACGGCGCGACCGACCGCTTCCACCTGCACAAGGGTGAGATCCTCGGCTTCGCCGGGCTGGTGGGCTCCGGGCGCACCGAGACCGTCTCGGCGCTGATCGGCGCCGGCCGCTGCCACCGCAAACGCGTCAGCCTCGGCGGCCAACCGGCGGCGCTGCGTTCCCCGGCGCAGGCGCTGGCGCAGGGCATCGGCCTGCTGCCGGAGAGCCGTAAAACCGAGGGCCTGGTGCTGCCGTTCTCGGTGGCGCAGAACATCACCCTCAACCGGCACCACCGGCGCGGCAAAATCTTCGTCAGCGCCCGCAAGGATCGCGACGTGGTGCAGCGGCTGATCCGCGCCGTGGGGGTGAAAACCCCGGACGCCGAGACCGCCGTCAGCACCCTGAGCGGCGGCAACCAGCAGAAGGTGGTGATCGCCCGCTGGCTCAACAACGACTGCAACATCCTGATCTTCGACGAACCGACGCGCGGCATCGACGTGGGCGCCAAGGCCGAGATCTACCAGCTGATGCAGCAACTGACCCAGCAGGGTATCTCCATCATCATGATTTCTTCCGAACTGCCGGAGATCATCGGCGTGTGCGACCGCGTGCTGGTGTTTCGCGGCGGCCACATCGTCGCCGAGCTGACCGGCGACGACATCGAATCCAACCACATTATGCTTCACGCGACCGGGAGTGCCTTATGATCGGAATTGAACAACCCGCCGTGGCGCGCCGCGCCGCCGGCCCCAGCCTCGGCAAGCGCTGGGAAAAACTGCTGCATCACCCGGCGGTCTTGCCGTTTATCGGCTTCGCTGTCCTGTTCGTATTGATGAGCCTGCTGAACGACAGCTTCCTCAGCGTCAACAACCTGACCAACGTGGCGCGCCAGGTGTCGATCAACGCCATCATCGCGGTGGGCATGACCTGCGCCATCCTGACCGGCGGCATCGATCTCTCGGTGGGGCCGGTGATGGCGCTGGCCGGCTCGGTCGCCGCCGGGCTGATGCTGGCGGCGGTGCCTATCCCGCTGGCTATGGTGGCGGCGCTGGCGGTCGGCGCGCTGTTCGGCCTGGCTAACGGCGCCTGCATCGCCTACCTGCGCATGCCGCCGATCATCGTCACCCTGGCGTCGATGGGCATCGCCCGCGGCCTGGCGCTGCTCTATACCGGCGGCTACCCGATCTCCGGCCTGCCCGACGTGTTCGCGTTCTTCGGCCGCGGCACGGTGCTGGGCATTCAGGTGCCGATCCTGATCATGCTCGGCGTGTATGTGCTGGCCTGGCTGATGCTCAATCAGCTGCCGTTCGGCCGCTACGTCTATGCGATGGGCGGCAACGAAGAGGCGGCGCGCCTGAGCGGCATCCGCGTGCCGCGCTACAAGATGCTGGTGTACGTGATCAGCGGCCTGACCGCCGCGCTGGCCGGGCTGGTGCTGACCTCGCGCCTGATGAGCGGGCAGCCCAACGCCGGCGAAGGCTTCGAGCTGGACGCCATCGCCGCGGTGGTGCTGGGCGGGGCGGCGATCTCCGGCGGGCGCGGCGCCATCGTCGGCACGCTGGTGGGGGCGATGATGCTCGGGGTGCTCAACAACGGCCTCAATCTGATGAACGTGTCGCCATATATCCAGAACGTGGTGAAGGGTGGCATCATCCTGGCTGCCATCTACCTCAGCTCCGTGCGGCGCAAATAGGGGGCGCGATGGCAGTCTTTCTTGGCATAGACGTCGGCGGCACGGTGATCAAGGCCGGGCTGTACCGGGCAAGCGGCGAAGAGCTGGCAATCGCCGAGCGCGACGGCGCGGCGATTGCCGCCCAGCCGGGCTTCAGCGAACGCAATATGGACGCGCTGTGGGATGACGTTTGCGCGGCAATCCGCCAGACGCTGCACGCGGCGGGGCTGGAGGCCGGCCAGGTGCGCGGCGTCAGCTTTTCGGCGCACGGCAAAGGGCTGTACGCCATCGACCGCCACGGCAAACCGGTCGGCAACGGCATTCTCTCTTCGGACAACCGGGCGGCGGAAATGGCGGCTGAGCTGTGCCGCGCCGGCGTGGACGCGCAGACCTACCCGCGCAGCCTGCAGCCGCTGTGGCCCAGCCACCCGGCGCTGCTGCTGCGCTGGCTGAAGCAGCAGCAACCGGCGCAGTACGCCGCCGTCGATCGCATCCTGATGGCGCACGACTACCTGCGCTTTCGCCTCACCGGCGAGGCGGCGGCCGAGGTGACCAACATCTCCGGCAGCAACCTGTTTAACCAGCACAGCGGCACTTACGATCCGGCGCTGATGGCGGCCTTCGGCATCGAAGAGGTGCAGGAGAAGACCGCGCCGGTGATCGGCTCGGCGCAGCTGGCCGGGCGGGTGACGGCCGCGGCGGCGGCGCAGTGCGGCCTTCGAACGGGCACCGCGGTGTACGGCGGCCTGTTCGACGTGGTGGGCGCGGCGCTCAGCTCCGGCGTGGCCGACGATCGCACGCTCAGCGCGGTGGCGGGCACCTGGTCGATCGCCACCTGCGTAACCGAGCGCATCATGCCCGCCGATTACCCCTACGCCTGGGGGCGCTACTGCATCGACGGCCGCTATTTCGTGCACGAAGGCAGCCCGACCTCGGCTGGCAACCTGGCCTGGTTCCTGCGCCAGTTCTGCGCCGACGACCGGCAGCGCTACGCCCAGTTCAACGCCTGGGTGGCCGAGCGCCGCGAGCAGCCCAGCGGGCTGCTGTTCCTGCCTTATCTGTACGGCTCCAACCTCGGCGGCAACACGCCGGGCGGGCTGATCGGCCTGAGCGCCCACCACGAGATGGCGGACGTGGTGCAGGCGATCTACCAGGGCATCGTGTTCTCGCACCTGATCCATCAGGAGCGCATGGTGCAGCTGAACCCGCGCATCGAGCGGGTGCGCATGACCGGCGGGCCGACGCAGTCCGAGGTGTGGATGCAGATGTACGCCGACGCCGGCAACCTGCCGCTCGAAGTGGTGGAAACCCGCCAAAGCGGCTGCCGCGCCGCCGCCCTGTGCGCCGCCGTCGGCGCCGGGGAGTACGCCGGGTTCGCCGAAGCGATCGCCGCTGCGCCGCCCAAACTGCGCTGTTATTATCCCGCGACCGCCGCCCATCGGCGCCTGCGCGCCCAGCAGGCGCGCTATCTGGCGGTCGCCCAGGCTTTGAGTGAGGTGACTGATGCAAACGACTAACGCCGCCTGTCTGGGGCTGTATGAAAAGGCGCTGCCCGCCGATCTGAGCTGGCCGCTGCGGCTGGCCACCGCCGCCGAGCTGGGCTTTGAATTTGTGGAGATGTCGATCGACGAGCAGCCGGCGCGCCAGCAGCGGCTGGACTGGGATCGCCGCCAGCGGCTGGCGTTTATCCAGGCGCGGCTCGACAGCGGGGTGACGGTGCCGAGCCTGTGCCTGTCGGCGCACCGGCGCGAGCCGTTCGGCAGCCATGACGCTGCCACCCGCGAGCGGGCGCGGGGGCTGATGAGCAAGGCGCTGGAACTGGCGACGGATCTCGGCATCCGCAACATCCAGCTGGCGGGCTACGACGTCTATTACGAACCCGCCGATCGCCACAGCCGCGAACGCTTTATCGAGGGCATGCAGTGGGCGGCGGCGCAGGCCGCCAGGGCGCAGGTGATGCTGTCGGTGGAGGTGATGGACACGCCGTTCATCAACAGCATCAGCAAATGGCGCGACATCGCCCGCCACGTCAACAGCCCGTGGTTCACGGTGTATCCCGATCTCGGCAACCTCAGCGCCTGGGGCAACGACGTCGCCGCCGAGCTGGCGCTGGGCATCGGCAGCATCACCGCCGTGCACCTCAAAGACACCGTGGCGGTGGGGCCGGGCAGCGCCGGGCAGTTCCGCGACGTGCCGTTCGGCGAAGGCTGCGTGGATTTCGCCCACGCCTTTTCCGCGCTCAACGCGCTCGGCTATCGCGGCCCCTACCTGCTGGAGATGTGGGCGCGCGAAGACGGGCAGGATAAGCAACGCATCGCCCAGGCCAAGGCCTGGATCGAACAACAAATGAATGAGGGAGGTATCGCATGCTGAACGAACTCAAGCGGCAGGTGTTGGCCGCCAACCTCAGCCTGCCGGCATACGGGCTGGTGACCTTTACCTGGGGCAACGTCTCGGCGATCGACCGCCAGAGCGGGCTAGTGGTAATCAAGCCTTCGGGCATCGCCTACGAGGCGATGACGCTGGAGGATCTGGTGGTGGTGGATCTGGAGGGCAAGGTGCGCGAAGGGCACCGCAAGCCCTCATCCGACACCGCCACCCACCTGGCGCTGTACCGCGCCTTCGCCGACATCGGCGGCGTGGTGCACACCCACAGCCGCAACGCCACCATCTGGGCGCAGGCCGGGCAGCCGATCCCGGCGCTGGGCACCACCCACGCCGACTACTTTTACGGCGACATTCCCTGCACCCGGCCGATGAGCGAGGCGGAGATCGCCGGCGATTACGAGGGGGAAACCGGCAAGGTGATTATCGAGACCTTCAAGCTGGCGGGGCGCGATCCGCAGCAGGTGCCGGGAGTGCTGGTCTATTCCCACGGCCCGTTCGCCTGGGGCAAGAGCGCGGCGGATGCGGTGCACAACGCGGTGGTGCTGGAAGAGGTGGCGATCATGGCGATGGCGACACGCCAGCTGGCGCCGGCCATCGCCCCGATGCAGCCGGAGCTATTGGACAAACATTTCCTGCGCAAGCACGGCAAACACGCCTACTACGGGCAATAGCGCCCGTCAGCGATTCAACAGCGAGCCGGTGAAGAACTCTCTGCGCACCGGCAGCTCGCCGCGCGGGCTGTGAATGGCGCTGAACAGCAGCTCCGCGGCGATCTCCCCCAGTTTCTGCGTATCGTGATACACCCCCGGAATGTGCAGGCCGTAAGCGCCGGCGCGCGGCGGCTCGTCTATCGAAAAGAACTTCACCTGCTCATAAAGCCCCATCTCGTGGCAGATGTCGATGGCGCCCAGCGTGATGATGCCGTTCAGGCCGATGATGTAATCCGGGCGGTTCTCCGGCTGCGCCAGATAGGCGCGCACCTCGCTTTCCTGCGAGGTGAAATCATAGTCGCCGTTGATAATATGAATCTCACGCCCGCTGCCCTGCAGCGCCGCGACAATGCCGGCGGTGCGCGTTAAGGTGATCTCCGAATCCGCCGGGCCGCCGATGATCAGCAGCTTCTGCTCCGGCTGCTCCGCCAGATAGCGCCCGGCCAGCACGCCGATCTCGCGGTTATCGAGGAACACGCCGCTCAGCTGCTGATCGTAAAGGTCACGGTCGATCAGGATCAGCGGCACGCCATACACCTCGGCCAGTTCGAGATAGGCGGGGCGGTAGCGCTTGTCGTCGCGCACCGCCGACAACAGGATGCCGCGCGCCTTGTAGCCGAACAGCGCCTGAATGGCGCGCATTTCCGCCTCTTCGCTGCCGTCGGTGTCGAACAGCATGATCTGGTAGCCCTGCTGACGCGCAATGCGCGACACGGTCTTGATCAGGCCGGAATAGAACGGGTTGTACATGCTGCTGGTGACGATGCCGATAATCTGGCTGCTGCTGCTTTTCAGCCCCTGCGCGAACGCATTGGGCACATAGTTCAGCTCTTTGGCGATGGCGTGAATGCGCTCGCGGGTTTCCGGCTTGACCAGCTCGGGCTTATTGAAGGCGCGGGAAACGGTGATATTGGTCACCCTGGCGCGGCGGGCGATATCCACGATAGTGGCATTGGGATTGGCTTTCGACACCGTCTTTCCTTGCGTTATGCCTCAACAGATCCCTTATTGTAGGGAAAGGGCGGGGGCGGTGCTAGGGGGGAAGGGAAGTCAGGCATAGAGGACCGCTTTATGCCTGGAGCGGACGTTGCTAAATTACACGGTAATCAACATTATGTTGAAGGTTAAGCCTGAACATCATCGAGGTTAAATGCCAGTCTCATTTGCTACCTACCGGCCACTTCCTTCGTCGAAACCGTGATATAAAAATTTTTTGGTGGTAAACTAAAAGTCAGAACAGGAGGTAATCATGCCTACATCACTTAAGCTTTCAGACAAACAGTTACGACAGATTTCCGCATCAGTCTTAGAGAGCGTAAAAGCTAAATCTATAGTGACCTCTCCTAGCGGAGAAGTATTGCGTAAAAATGTTGACAGTTCTAATGAGTTAACAATTACAGCAAAAAATAGTAAAACAGGCTCGACCGTTATTACTAGTAAACAGGCTACTAAAATATTTGATAATGCTTTTAAGAAAGTAGTCTCAACAAAATAAAATTTAAAGCCTCATATGAGGCTTTTTTGGCAAAAAATATGACGCAGCTAAAAGAGAGATGGGTTTTCAAAGAGTTAGTTACCTCCGGTGATGATGCACAAGAGTTAATGGCTTATGCAATTTACAAAGTCAAGAAGAATCAACTTGCGGAAACTCGCCGAAGTCAAGGTTGGACTGAAGAATCGATTCAAGATGAACTTGATAGATTCCATGAAATAACTTTGCAAGTTGGTCTTGATGATTACCGAACCAAAGCTCAAGCTCTTTTTCTTGAAGTTACTCAAGGTGCTGCGGAACATGTAACACCTTTTTATCAGGCTGAGATAGAAAAGCTAAAGAAAGAGCATAATGACGCTATTAAAAGATTAAAATCACAAATTAGCGATTTAAGAAATAATGCCGTGAAGCATTACATGGAAAAAGTTGATGAGTATAATTTAAGTCAGAAAACATGGAAAGATCGCTATCTGATTAGACCGGTAAAATGGGCATTTAGTGGATTGCCCGGCATTTTTGCTTCGGCTTTCACGTTAGGTGTTATAGTGGCTGTCATGGGATACTTTGCAGGTCCTGAAAAACGTACTTTGATTATTTCGGAAGGTGCTAAAAATGTTCTTGAGCTACTAGCGCCAAATCAAGTAGTCCCCGGACTCCCTGAGTCACTCGATAAAAAATGATTGAGTTATGATAGGGCTTACGCCCTATCTAGTCAAAGTGATATACTTAGTGCTATAAGTGTGTAATCATCTTCTGCATCGACTTTCTCTATTCTTTTTTTAAGACTAGAAGCAAAAGATACAGGACTTGACATGGTTTTCTCTGATAAGGTGGGCCGCTTATCCCAATAATTATATGCACCATCAGTCATAGCATATAAAAAAATACAGCCTTCATGCTTAGGTATCTCATTTAAATTAATTGAGTAAAAATCATATTGCAAATCATGATCTTTACTGAGTGCTTTTGTCAGAACTCGAGATAATCTAGCTTGATGTTCTTTGAGTTTTTTACGGCTAAACTCTCTAGAGTCAAGGAGTTCCTGATATTTAGTATGATCTTGGGTCAATCGCTTAAGCTTGTGGTTTGTATCTTTATAATAAATTCTACTATCACCGATATGAGTAATTTCTAATTTATCATTTTTAATAATTACAATCGATAAAGTTGTTGCTGCTTTAGAGAGTTGACTATGATTATGTGAAAGTTCGCTCAGCTTTAATTTGGTTGCATCAAAAACACTATTCATTGACACTTCATTGTTTTCTAACTCGTTTGATAAACACTCCATAGCGATTGTTGAAGCATTATCAGCACCGTCATACGAGCCGACCCCATCGGCAACAGCGAATACTAAGTTACCACTTTTGTGCATGAAAGGTACAAAAAAAGCATCTTCGTTGATTAATTTTCCTGGCTTTGCTAAGCAGAAAGAAGCTAATTCTTTAATCTTTAACATATAGCATTACCTAATTGAGTTAGAATAGTCAATAAACAACGAGTCGATATCTCTATATCGTTCATCATAAAAATAAGCAGTGCATTTACTAATGACCTTTTTAAGTGCAGCACTTGGGTTTGGGTATAACTCTTTCAAAATCTTTCCGAAAGCATAGATATCAGACTCTTTAAAAAACTCACCACTTTCTATACTTTCTGGAGCTCTATAACCTTCTGTACCAAGCTCATTGGGAGCAAATCTGGTTTTTACTTGGGCTCGTAAGGAATCCTGATCTTTAACGAGACCGAAATCAGTTAACTTATAAATTCCACCGGAAAATCGTATTATGTTTGCCGGTTTTAGATCGCGATGAATGTAATTTTTTTCGTGAACAGTTTTCAATCCACTTAAGATTGAAAAAACAGCTTGGCATTTTTTATACTCATCAAGATTATTTTCGAGAATATCTTTCTCCAAAGATGATTCACCTAGCTCCATTACAAAGAATGGATTTTCTAACGCTGTTTCATATAAGCAAATGTGTACTATCGAATCATGATTTAATAAGTTAAGCTCACATTGGGTTTCGATTTCAACTAGAAATCGCTCTCTGAGGTTTGCAACTGCTTTTACTTCGGTTGTGTTATTATCAGCGCTGGGAGAAAACGTTTTCCTAGCGTACAATGTATAGTGATCTTTTGTTGAATTATAAACTTTAACTTTGTCTACAATTCCACACCCCCCGGATCCGATTTCCTCAATGCTGTCAATAAAGTAATTACCTTTTTCAATCATTTACTCGTTCTCTGCGGAGGTAGGATACTGTTTCGAAAACACTTCCGACTATTTTACGGATGAATGCTTGAAAAATCAAATGCTACAATGATTTATTTGTTGTTCTATCTACATAAAGAAGCGACTCGGTGTAGGTTTGTTATCTAATCCATTGTTAACATCATTGATATGGTCTATTCAGCATCCCGCCTATCTGATTAGTAAATTCGATATGTAGATGGCTGTTTTCATCACGATTGAGATTTAATTGACTCCCTTTAGCGTAATTGTTGGAACAGACATATTTCTACATGATGATTCTTAATGGAGAATATAGTAAAAAATTGGAACTTTTACCGGGCATTCATAACCAATCTTATACGACTGCATGTTAGTAGCGAACTTTATTGTCGGCTGTTTCAACAAGTTACTAAAAGCTATCCGTCCGCTTTTTGTTCAAAGCCGCCCCTCTCATGCCATCAGTCAAAGCAATAATCCAGCGCCAGCAGCGGTGGGGCGAAGGCGTTGAGGAGGCCGTGGGGAAAACAACAATCTCTGCTTAAGAACGATCGGATAAACAATGCAGGTGATGAGTTCCACGATCGACTACCGGTAACAGCACCGCTAATCAGGCAGCGACGTTACACACCCAATCCAAATACACCGCTTACCTGGCCCAGCCTTCTAGCAATCACCCCCCAACCTCCCGCCACAACCCCGGCAACAGCGCCAACGTCTCATCAATCAGCACCCGTCGGTCATTACCCGGCTTCCAGATGGTCACCATGGTTTGGCTGATCCCCTGGCTGCCCACTTCGGTACGCCGCGTGTTGACGTTTTTCCACTGAGTTGCGTTCAGGTGCGTCGGCAGGGATCCCCAGCCGCATCCTTGTTCAAGCAGGCCGCGCAGCATCTTAAATATGGTGTGCCCGGAAATTTGCAGGCGGCGCGCCACGAGTTCGTCAGAGTCCGGGTGCATAATCACCTGCGGCGTGAGCGAAAGTTCCAGCAGTGAAAGCGGCGGTACGGCGTCTGGGAAAAGCGCTTCGGTGGCGTAAAAATCCATCGCTATCGCCCTAAGGCGCCACGCTATGGCGTTACCCACGCTGAGGTTATTCGCCCCGTCTTTCCCGGCATTATGCCTCAACAGTTCCAAACGCAGCAGGGGGGCTGTTCGGGTGAGCGATATGGCCACGTCCTTGTGGCCCGCCTCCGCCGCTATCCTCTGCGTGGATAGCGATCAGAGCGTACTAGGGGTGCTTTTTAGGGAAGGCGTGCCGTGTCGATAAGGCGGCAATAATGCTGTTCAGATCCGACAGGCACTCTCTGCCGTGGTATTCCGCCGCGGGCAGTCCCGAACGTTCATCCTGCGGCAAAACCAATAACGGCAGTGACTGGTTTTGCTCGTCGGTCAGTTCGATAACGGCGTGTCTGGGTTTCTCAAAGCGGACGTAGGTCACTTCTATGGCGTTTGCCAATTCAGGGTTTTTCGCCAGCAGCCCTTCGAGCAACGTGCAGTCGGGGCAGAAAAACGGCTCCCCCGGATACTGGTCATCGTGAAATCCCATATTGAGTAAAAACAACCGATCTTTTTCCATAAACTTCTCCGTTTGTAATGGAATAGGTTCGCTATTCCGCGATGCGATGCCGTTAATGGCCTGGCTTGCAAAACGTTAAACGCCGAATTTGGCCTCTTCCTGTCACACTGGCTTGCCACTGGGGCCAGACTTGAGGCGACCCCAGATTGCGCCTGGTTTGCGGGCTTAAAGAGAGAAGCCGATCGCCAGGTAAACCAGCAGCGCCAGCCCGCCGGTCACTAACGCGTAGGGGAACTGCGTCCTGATATGCTCGATATGCTCACAGTTGGTCGCCATGGAGGCCACGATGGCATCGCTGGATATCGGGGATGTCATGTCGCCGAAGATAGAACCGGCAATGGCTGCGCCGATCATATATTCCACCGGGATCCCCAGGGAGACGCCCAGCTGCACGCCGATAGGGATCATGATCGCGAAGGTGCCCCACGAGGTGCCGGTGGCCAGCGACATCACGGCGCTGATCAGGAAAATGAAACCGATCGAATAGCCGGAGGGGATCACGCCGGAAGTGACGGCGGCAATGTATTGCCCGGTGTTGAGCTCTGCGGAAATGTGCCCCATCAGGAAAGCCAGGATCATGATAGAGCTAATTTTCACCATGCTGGCGTAGCCGATATATAACTCTTTGAAAAAGTTCTCGATGTTCAGAACGCCGCGCAGGGTAAACCAGATAAAGGAAACCGCGGTGCCGAACATCACGCCGGAGTAAACGGACATGGAGCCGCTGCCCCGGGAGAACTGGCCGTCACCGGTAATATAGAGCGCGACGGGCACCATCAGTACGGTGGATAGGATGGGTATGAAAAAGTTAAGCAACGAATTGCATGCCGGGTGATCGATGACGTCATCCTCCGGCTCGCTATCGTCATCGTCGAGAGCGTCGGCATTGGCCTCAAAGCGGAGCTCCGCCTTTTTCATCGGGCCCCATGAAAAACCGGAAAGGATATAAAACAGCACCGAGGCCAGAGAGAACCAGGCCATGATATTCCACACCATGGCGCCCGCTAAAATTTCAAAAGGCTCCCCGTCGATATATCCCTTGGCGATCTGCACGCCAATAACGCCCATCATTGCGGCGCCCCAGCCGTTGATCATGACCGAGGAGCAGACCGAAACGCAGGATGTCTGGATAATGTAAGACATCTTCTCGGGAGACACCCGGTAGCGTTTGGCCAGGTCTTTGGTGGAGGCGCCGGCAATGAGCTGATTGATGGAGCTTTCAATAAAAATCAGTGCGGTGACGATCATCGCCAATAACTGCACGGAGCGCTTATTGGTGACATAGTCGTTCTTCTCGGTTAAAAACTGCACCAGCCTTCTGACCCCGCCGGTAACCACAATGAGCCGCATAATACCGCCGATCATCACCATAAAAACGACGGTTCGGGCATTGCCCGCAGAGGCGAAGGTATCGATGATGCCGTTCAGCGTGGCGCCAACCCCGCCGAGCAGGCTGTGATTGATAACGACGAAGCCGACAAAAATACCGGCCAACAGCGACAGGATCACTTGCCGAGTAAAGATCGCCAGAAAAATAGTCACCAAAGGCGTGATGACGGTCCATATCCCGTAATCGTGCATTTTTCGTCTTCCTTATGATCGTCAAGAAATGCAGGAGAGAGCATGGTCGAGATCGCCGATCAGATCGCCGGCATCTTCGATGCCGATCGACAGGCGAAGCGTCGTGTCATAGATACCGATGGATTCCTTTTCTTCGCGGCTCATGGCGCCATGCGACATCGAGGCGGAGTGGTTAACCATGCTTTCGACACCGCCAAGGGATTCGGCCAACACGAAATATTTCAGGCGTGGCAGGAAGGCTTTCACACTCTGAATGTCGCCTTTCAAACGGACGGTGACCACGGCGGCCCCCGAACGCATTTGCTTTTGACACAGGGCGTATTGAGGGTGTGATTTAAGCCCCGGGTAGCAAACGCCGACAATGGCGGGATGGTTTTCCAGAAATTCGGCGATGGCTTGCGCATTTTGGCATTGCCGCTGCATGCGCACATCCAGGGTTTTCAGGCCACGCAGCGCCAGGTAAGCATCGAACGGCGAGGCGATGGCGCCGACGGTCGTTTTGATGAAATCCAGTTTTTCGGCCAGATGTTGCCGGTTAGTAATTACCGCGCCGCCGATCAGATCGGAGTGCCCGCCAATATATTTGCTGGTGGAAAGCATCACCATATCGGCCCCCAAGGTCAGTGGGCGCTGATTCCAGGCGCTGGCGAAGGTATTGTCCACGCAGGTAGCGATATTCCGCGCTTTGGCGAGCTGGCAGACTTCCTGAATATCGACCAGCTCCAGCAGTGGATTGGTCGGCGTTTCAATCCAGATCAAACGTGTATTCGCCTGAATGGCGGCGCTGACCGCCTGAGGATCGTTGAGATCGACATAGGTGAATGTCATTCCCGACGTTGTTTTCCGCAGTTTTTCAAAGAGCCGCCAGGTGCCGCCATAAACGCCGCACATCGCGATCACGTGTGAATCCCGGGGCAGCAATTCGAGTATCAGCGACGTCGCCGCCATCCCGGAGGCGGTCGCCGTGCAATAGATACCGTCTTCAAGCTCGGCCAGCGCGCTTTCATAGGCGTTTCGCGTTGGGTTCGCCACTCTGGAGTAACAGAAATCGCCGCCTTCACCGAGGTTGGGTTGAATAAACGAGCTGGCGGTGACGATGGGAGTAAATATGGCGTTATGCCCTGGGTCGGTTTGGTTGCCGGCGTGTACGGCCAATGTCGCAATAGAGGGTACGGATTTCATAAATGGGCCTTTTTTGGTCTGATTATAGAGAGTGCGTTTTTTGGACTGTTTTATCCGACATGATTTGAATAATTTGTCTGTCGGTGTGTTGCATGGCTGATGCGGCCAGGCTGCACAGGGCGTCGATCGTGGCTTCAACATCCTCATGTACGATGCCGTCATGCCGATTTGCCACCCAATGCTGCCGGGCCATCAGGACTGATCTAACGGCGCTTTCGGTCGTGCTGGAAACCTTCATGGCGCAGGTGGCGGATGCCCCGTCGCAGAGAATGCCGCTGATGTCGCCGATCATGTTTTTAATGGCGTCGCCGATGGTGGCGTAATCCTTGCTCAGTAGCCAGGCCATGCCGGCGGCGGCGCCCATTGCGGCCGTGGATGCCGCGCACAGGGCCGACAGGCGCGCGTAACGCGAATGAATGGAGATCGCGACCAGATGGGACAGGGTGACGGCCCGCACCAGTTCTTCTTCGCTCCGCTGCAGGTGTTTGGCCAGGGTCACGACCGGCATCGTGGCGGCGATGCCTTGATTGCCGGAACCGAAATTGGTCATGGCCGGCATGGCGGCACCGCCCATTCTGGCGTCGGAAGCGGCGACCGTATCGATAACGATCTGATCCTTAAGCGTGGTTTGATGAAAGAGTTCGAAACCGGCCAGGCGCAGGGCACCATTGACATTCAACCCGTAGGGCGTGCTCTGCCCCTCTGCGGACAACGCGCTATTGAGCTGGACGGCTTCAAGCATGAAGGCGATATCGTCGTAGGCGACGTGCTGAATAAAATCCACCGCTTCCTGAATTGAAAATCGCGGCGGCGTGGCCGAATGGCGATGGTCAACACTCGCTTGCGGCGCCAGATTATCTGTCACGCCGTCGACAGATAAATGAGTAATCTGGGTATGGGTATCTTCGATAACGACCCGGCAACGTTTTATATCAGTGACGACGGTAATCTCGACGTAAATAAGCGCATCGCTGTCCAATGTTTGAATGCATACTTTATTTTCATCGATTAATCTTTTGGCAAGCGTAATATGCTCAGGCCTGATGTCGCGTAATACTTCCAACGCCAGCGACGCGTCACCACCGACGGCGCCAATGGCCGCCGCAAGCTGTACGCCGTTGCCGGGTATGTTCGGCAGGCGGACGCCATCGGCGTTTTTATAGAGGTTTTTGGATATTTTCCCGAATACTTCAATAATATTTCCTTCGGCATGCCGGGCCGCGGTTGCGGCGGCAAACGCGATGGCGATAGGCTCCGTACAGCCTAATGCCGGCCTGACTTCCCGCTTGAGCCAGGCGAGAAGAGCGCAAGGGAGAGTTATGTTTTCTGTCATGGCAGAGACTCGTTTTAATATTTTTTTTAGGATATTACTGGCATTGGAGAAAAGCTTACCTTTTTTATCATTAATTTTATGTGTAAATAGAAAATTTTTCTCTTTTGTTCTTTGATTTTGTTTTGATGTTTGTTGTTTAAATTATTGATTTTAATTAATTTGTATTGATTTTGATGTAAATCTTGTGATTTGCATCACAAAGATATTGGAGAATTTTTTGCCAAACAATGGCGTCATGGCGGGATTGTTTCACTGATTTTCGTTGATGCGGGGCAACCTTTATCGAAAAAATGAAAGGCATGTTGATTGAAAATAGAGTCAGGTTTGATATTGAATGGTTATGCGCATGAGGGTTAATTGTAAAGAATAAGCTAAATTCGCATTCGTCAGCATATATAATCTGCTTTATTTCACGCAAGAGAAGCAAATAATGTCTGGGGATATTGCGGTAGGTAAGGGTAATAACCTGTATCGAGCCTATAAAAGCCGTAGGTTGCCAGTTGCTTGCCGCTCTTTTGGCGGCGCAGGCGAAAAACGTTCGGTTTTCCCTGAGCCCGCTCCTGTAACGGCAAGCTATTGTGCACGCTGTCGGCGAGTCTAAACCCTAACCCCGCCGATCAAACCGATAAACCAGCACTAACGCCAGCGCCAGGATCAAAAGCGGCGGGGCGAGGGCGGTGAAGGGCGCGTTGAGGGCGAACAGCAACCCCAGGTTGAGGACGATCTGGTAAGCGATGTAGGTCAGCAGTCCGACGATCACGCCGAGCGCTAATCGGCTGCCCATGCCGGGGGCGCGCGGGGCGGTAAAGGTAAACGGGATGGCCAAGAGAATCATCGCCAGTACCAGCAGCGGCTGGCCGAGTTTTTTCCACAGCGCCAGGCGGTATTCGGTGCTGGGCTGCCCCGAGCCTTGCAGGTAATCGATATAGCGATCCAGCTGTTGGAGCGAGAAACTGCCGGCCGGCAGGGTCAGCTCTTTCAGGCTCGGCACGGCGAACAGCGAGCGCCACGGCAGGCTGCTTTGCCGCGCAATCGTCTCCTTTCCGCCTTGCCAGCGTTTCTGCATCACGTTGTGCAACAGCCAGCTGCCGTCGGCGGTGGTGCTGGCGCTGTCGGCGTAAATGTAAGATTCCAGCGCGCGGTTGGCCTGATAACGAAAGATCTCAATGCCGTGGGGCTGGTCGTTCTCATCGACGGTTTTGACCGTCACAAACTCGTTGCCGCGCCGCGCCCACAGTGGGTTAACGGTGACGTCGTTATCGTTCGACTGCGCCAGCGCGTTGTTCTTCATCTGCAGCGCGCGTTGCTGCAGCGGCGAGGCCGCCCATTCATCGAGTGCGCCGAGCGAGAGGTTCATCAGCAGCCCGGCGGCGAGCATCACCAGCGCGATACGGAATATCGACATCCCGGCGGCGCGGATCGCGGTCAGTTCCAGACTCTTGGAAAGCTGCCCCAGCCCGACGATGCCGCCGAGCAGCGCGATAAACGGCCCCAGATCGACCAGGCTGCGCGGCAGGGTCAGCACGGTCACCAGCAGCGCCTGCTGCCAGCGGTAGCCGCCCGGGGCCACGTCCTCCAGCTCGTTGATCAGCGTAAAGGTGGTGAACAGCGGGATGAGCAGCCCGGCCGCGGCGGCGAAGCCGATGAACACGTTGCGGATCAGGTAACGGCTAAAAATAGTCATCGGGAGGGTTTCCGCAGCAGGGATAAGTCGCGCGCCAGCAGCAGGGCGATGCCGGCAGCCATTGCTATCGGCACCAGCCAAACGCCGGGGATCGTCGGCAGAGAGCTGTTGGCCACCAGCGTGCGGCAAATGTTGCCGCCATAGAAAATCACGGTAAACAGCACCGTCAGGGGCAGTAGCGCGGCGTAGCGGCCCTGTCGCGGCTTGATGCGGCTAAAGGGGATCGCCAGCAGCACCATCAGCACGGTGGTCAGCCCGCGGCTCTCGCGCCATTGCAGTTCAGCGGCGTCGCCCGGATCGGCGGAGCGCGCCAGCTCCGCCGGCGAGGCCGACTTGTGCCGGCTCTCGGCGCTGGGCACGAATGGTTTGAGCGCGATGTCAAAGCTGTCGTAGTTTTGCCCGTTGTCGTCGGTGCCCTGGCGATCCAGCACATAGGCGGTGCCGGTTTTCAGCCGCACGGCGGGGCTGGCGGGGGAGGCGTCGAGCACCTCCACCGACTGCGCGCGGTACAGGTTGGTGTGATGGCCGCCGCGCACATAAATCAGGGCATCCGTCAGATGATTGGCCGTTTTGTCGACGTGATTGGCGAGGATCATGCGGCCGTTGCCGCTCACGTTGAATTTGTCGGCCTGCAGGTGGCTCACGTCCAGCACCGACTGCGACTCTTGCTGCAGCTGATAAATATTGGCGTATGCCCAGGGCCTGCCATACAGCGAAAGCAGCGTGACCGCTATCGCCAGCGGCACGGCCAGTATCAGCACCGCCTTATACAGCCTCAGCGGGCTGGCACCGGCGGCCAGCATGGCGGTGATCTCCGCATCGCTGTACAGCTGGCTCAGCGCCACCGCCACCGAAACATACAGCGCGACGGGCAATATCATCTCCAGCGCGATCAGCGATTTATAGAAAACCACCTCGGCCACCACCCGCAGCGCCAGCGTGCCGTTGGCGGCGTCGGTCAGGTAGCGCTGGGCGGAGTAGCTGGCGAACATAAAGATCAGAAACCCGGCGATCATCATCACCAGGCGGCGGATCTCAACCGTGATATAGCGTTCAATCAAAGACATGCGTCATCGGCTCCCGGCGGCGTGCGCTTCATGGCGTCTCCCGGTCGATCAGGGTGCGCAGCAGGGCGATCACCTGGTCAACTTCCTGCGGGGTGAGTGCGCCGTCCTTCGCCCACTGCACGCGCCCGGCCTTGTCCAGCACCACGATGGTGGAGCCCTCCTCCGGCAGCCGCCAGGCCATGCGCCCCAGCCCGTCGCTGTCGACGATGAACTGCGCCCAGGGGTAATGCCGCTTGTTTTTCTCGATCTTGCCGCGCACGAAAAAGCCGGAGCCCGGTATCGCGTCGTCGGTGTTGACGATGGTGGTGGGCTGGAAGCGATCGCCCGGCAGGTTCGCGTCCTTGACGGCGTTGATCAGCAGCGAGTTCTTCTTTTTGGCGGAGGTGCGCCCGGCGATGTACTGGATCACCCGCACCTTGCCCGCCAGTTTTGCGCTGTTCCACGGCCGATAGTGGAAATCGCCGTTGCGCAGCAGCAGCTCGCCGCGATCGGCGATGGCGATCGGCGCCACCGGCCGGCCATGCACGAAGTTATGCGCAGGCGCCGCCAGCGGCGGCAGCAGCAGTGCGAGGGTCAGCAAGCGGCGTAACGTCATCATGGCTCCGCGCAACGCGCTTATCTGCCCGCCGCGATGGCCGGCGGGGAAAACGACAGCGGAAAGCGCGCCAGCAGCAGCTCCAGGCGCTGGCGGATGTCGATATCCAGGATCGCCGGCCGGTCATAGCTATCGCCGCCGGCCAGCTTGTCCGCCACCATCACGTCATGCCGGTCGCCCATCAGGCCGTTAATCGCCGCCAGGAAGCGCGAGATCTGCCGGGCTTCGCGGTTATCGGGATCGATCGATCTCAGCGTGTCGTAAAACGACACCTGGCGGCTGACGATTTTGCGCACGTCGTGGAACTGATGCCCGGTCAGCGCCGGGTTGGCGATCAGCGCCTGCAGCTGGCGCATTTGCTCCTGGCGGTAGGTGATAAAGCCCCGTGGGCTTTCCAGCCGGGCGTGGCGCAGCGCATAGCGCACGTAAGCCCACACCGGCTTGCTGAGCAGCAGCCGCAGCAGGTTGCCGTACAGCGTCAGGTTCTTCTGGTTGCCGTTGCGAAACGCGTCCTGAAAATGGCCGAGCACCACGGTGGTTGTGTGGAACAGGCGGTTGGCGCGGTGGGGCGCGCCGTACAGCTGCTGGGCGAAGCGCAGGTGCTTATAGCGGGCGCGGATATATTTGTAGCGCATGCGGGTGGCCGCCGCCAACTGCGGGTCTTGCAGGAAACCGTTCACCAATTGCAGCAGCTCGCGGCGGGAAAAGCCGTCTTCCCAAAACTGCAGGCACAGCGCGTAGTTGTCCCGAATGCTCTCGGGGGAACACTGCAAATCAATCTGCTGCGGCAGGCTGATATTCGCCTCAACCAGGTCGTCCTCTTCCACTGCGACAAACAGCGCCTGGGTGGTCTCGGCGGAGAACTTCTTCCAATTATTGTTAGCGGTCATTAATTACTCTCTTTGGGCACATTCAGCCCCAACGTAAAGCGATTGCGGTAGGCGCCGATCGTCGGTATCAGGGATAACAGAACGTCTAAACATTGCCCCAGTAAATAAGCGAAGGCGGCGCCCTGCACGCCGAAGGCATACGCCATCGACACCAGCAGCGCAATGTAGGCCGCCGAGGCCGTCGCCTGCGCGATCAGGAAGGCGCGCTGCTTGCCTGCCATAAACAGTAAGGATTCCTGCGGGAAGCCCATCATGGAAACGATGATCGCGCCCAGCATGATTTGAATCAGGTCATAGGCTTCCAGGTATTGCTGCCCGAAGACGGCGGAAATGAGCGGCTTGCCCACCAGCAGCATCAGCACCGCAACGGCCAGGCCGATGCCGCCGGCCAGCAGCGAGGAGCGCAGGCCCAGCAGCCACGGGGTCTTGGTGCGCGGATCCAGGCGCATGATCTCGGGGTAGAAGCTTTTCTCCAGCAGCTTGGCCGGGGTGCCCGTCGCATCGAAGAAGGTCATGGCGATCTTGAACAGCCCGGCGGCGGCCGGCCCGAGCACCACGCCCACCAGCACGGTGGTGCAGGAGTTGCGCGCGGCCCAGATGGTATGGGCGATGTTGGTGGTCCAGACGAAGTTCCAGGCGCCTTCGATGCGGCGCGCGGCGTTGAACAGCCGTGGCCTCAGCGCGCCGTGGATAGCGCGGCGGCGCAGCTCGCGCGCGGTGAACCACCAAAACAGCGTGCCACCGATCAGGTTAGAGGCGTACCAGGTGACGATAAAGCCGGGGAATCCCAGATCGAAATAATAGGAGATGACGCTGCCCACCGCCTGCAGGAACGGCTTGATCGCCTGCTGGATGGCGATGAGATCGAAGCGGTTGAAGGCGCGCAGCACGCCGGTCGGCGTGGACGAGGTCATCGACGGGATCAGCGTGCAGTACAGCATGGCGAGCCAGAAGCTTTCGCTGTCCAGCCCCAGGGCATGGGATAAGAACGGCAGCATGACCATGCCGCCCAGCACGGCGATGACGCCGCTGGCGATATCCAGCCCGAAGGAGAAGGCGACGACGTCGCGGAAGCGCCCGGTATTTTGATGCTCCAGCGCCGGGGTGCCGAATTGCACCACAAACTGCCAGGTCTGGAATTTGATGAAATCGCTGACCGCCTTGGTGTAGGCCTGGATCACCACCAACACGCCGAACATTTCAGGCGACATGCCTTTACCGGCGCAGGAGAGCGCCAGCAGGCCGAGCAACGCACTGGCCACGCTGCCGGAGCCTAAGTAGGCGGCATTACGTAAAATGGAGCGAAACGCGCCATCGGAAAACCAGCGTTTCATAATCTAAACCAGCCGTTGTCGTTGTTTTTCTGCATCTTGTGTTCCGCAGTCATGCGCTTGCCCTGTATCCGTTTAATAAACCTGAGTTTCTTCGCCGCCGGGTTGCCCGGTGCCGCTCTGTGGGCGCTTCGCGGGGTTCACCACGGCGGAAATGGCATTGAGCGCGTTGCTCAGCACCTCGTCGTAGGGGGCTCTGGCGTCCAGTTCGATGATGCGCGCGCCGTTGTATTGCAGGCGCACCATGGCGGAGATCTTGTCTTTCAGCTCTTCATAGCTGTGATCGGGCTTGCGGGAAAACGCCGTATCGACGTCGATATCGAGGCGAATGATCAGTTCCGGCCGATAGACGGCCATGTGTTGATATAAACGGCGTTCGCGCGCCGCCAGGCGGCTCAGTAGCCAACCTTTTGCGCGTTCCACGCCGATGCCGGGCCCGTCGTAGTAAAAACCTGAGATTTCCGCCTGCGGGTAGCGATCGCTGATCACCAGCACGCCGCTCTGCGCCAGCCGCCGCACCTTGCGCAGGTTGGATGCGCGCCACAGCGAAAAGCCGTACATGATCAGCGCCGCCCACAGCGCCGGCGGTTGGTTGCTCATGCGCTGGGTTTTATCGGATTTGGCCGCCAGGCGCCGTTCCAGCCATACGCCGATGAACGGCAACTTCTTGATTTTGTCGCCGTCTTCGCCGGAGATCAGCCCTAAATAGCGCCGCTCCGTGGGGCAATGCTGCTGCAGGTTCTTGACCAGATCGGCGGTCAGCGTGGACTTGCCCGTGCCGTCGCTGCCCACCACGGCAACCAGCCCGTTAATGCAGGCGGAAGAGGCGTGCTGTTCGGCAGAAAGTTTATTTTTTTTCATTTGTTTCGGTACGAAAAGGTTATTTGTCGGTTAGACATTGGCGGCCCTCAACGATATTTGAACGGCGCGCAGCGATTCGTCAAAAATATGGCTGGCCGGTTCGCGGCCGTCTAAATCCAGTATGTTAGCGCCGTTAAACGTCAGGTGCGGGATGACGGCGATCTTTTCACGCAACGCCGCCAGCGAGTGATCGGGTTTGCGTGAATAGGCCGTTTGTTCGTCAATATCCAGCCGAATTAATAATAGGGGCTGATAAGATGCCATCCATTGGTACAGACTTTGTTCGCGCTTTCTCAGCCAGCGTACCCAGCGATTGCCGCCGGCGGTTTTCGCCAGCTGCGGGCCATCGAAACGAAACCCTGCCACTTCGGCCTGCGGATAACGATCGGTAATCAGTAATGCGCCCCGGCGACTTTTCGCCAACATGCGGCGGAATTTATAAACTCGCCAATAGGAAAGTAAAAAAATTACCAGTGCCGTGGCATTATCCGGCGGCGTGGAAGGGCGCTCGTGCACGCGTTGCGATTTCTTCAATAAATAATTCCCGAAGGGGGCGCCAATAATCGGCAGCGCGCTGATCCATTCGCCGATACGCCCTGAAGACTGGCCGAGATACAGCAGTTCTGCAGGTTCTTGTGGCGATAAGGCGTCGACCAAGCTGGCGGCCAAGGTGGATTTTCCCGAGCCGTCACAGCCGGTTATCGCTATTACGCGCACGGGCGAGCGATCAGACGAAGGTCTTATCTGCTGACTCACAATAATTGATCCAATGCGAAAAAAACTATTGTATTCCAATACGCCTTGGGTTCAAGATATTTATTGTGCTTTGCCGCGATAAAATAATTGAATGTGTATTTTTGTTCGTTATTTGAATTAATATTTATGACGTTCGTTCTTGTTATTTTGTGCTAATTGTCTGCGCGTGGGGCGGTTTCGCTTTTTATGTTAATTTTCGGCATGGCTCACGGCAAAAAAAGAGCAGAGGTTTTCAATTCTCGCTTAATCTTTTGTGCTGTTTGGCGCTGCGTTACGGCAATTTATTTTGCGCGGTGGCCACGGCAACGTTAAGCGCGATTTCGCTTCAAACATGGCACGCCGTTTCTGGTGTATTGAAAGAGAGTCTTATTATGAGTGCAAAATTTCCGCCGTTGATTGCGGTTATCGGCAGCGACGGATCGGGTAAGTCCACCGTTTGTGAACATCTGATCGAATATGTGAAACATTATGGCCCGGCGGTTCAGGTGCATTTGGGCAAACAGGCGGGCAACGTTGGGCGCGCGGCGGCGAAATTGCCGTTGCTCGGGCGCTCGGTGGGCAAGGCTATCGAGAGCAATACCAAAAAAGTCAAAACGAAAAAATCCCGGATTGGCCTGTTGCCGTCGGCGGTGATCATCGCCTTCGTGGGGCGGCGGCTGCTGCGTTTTCGGCGCATGCTGGCGTTTCGTCGGCAGGGGTTCATCGTGTTGACCGACCGTTTTCCGCAGGCGCAAATTCCCGGCGCTTATGACGGCACGGTATTTCCCGCCGACGTCGAAGGGAGCCGTTTCGTTCGTTGGCTGGCGGCGCAGGAGCGGGCGGCGTTCCAATGGATGGCGGGGCAAAAACCGGATCTGGTTCTCAAGCTGAATGTCAGTCTAGACGTGGCCTGTGCGCGCAAGCCCGATCACCGCAAAGCGGCGCTGGAGAAGAAGATCGCCGTCACGCCGTTATTGACGTTCGAAGGTGCCGACATCGTGGATCTTGATGCCGATCGGCCGATCGAGGAGGTGCTTTCGGCGGCGGAAAAAGCCATCGCAGAATTTATGGTGGCGCAGGGATATCGTTATTCGGTGAATGAGGCATCAACCGCTGCGCACTAGGGTGCGCATGGGTTCGGCAGGGCGGCGATGCCGTTTTCGGCACCGCCGCCGCGGCCGAGAGGGAAAGACTTTATTTTTTCAGCGCCGCAAAGGCGCGCACGATGGTGTCGATCTCTTCATCGCTGTGCGCGGCATTGACGCTGCAGCGCAGCAGGGTGACGCCCGCCGGCGCTGCCGGTGGCAGCACCAGGTTCACATACACGCCGTGGGCGATCAGCTCACGCCAGAAACGCAGCCCTTCTTCCTTCGAACCGATCATCACCGGCACCACCGGGCTGATGCGCGGCCCCAGGGTATACCCCAGTTCGGCGAGGCCGTGGTACAGGCGGTGCGCGTTGCTCCACAGTTTTTCCCGCAGTTCGGGATGGCGCGCGATTTTTTGCAGCGCCGTGCGCACCGACGCGATGCTGGAAGGCGACGGCGAAGCGGTAAAGATATACGGCCGGCTGCTGTAGCGCAGCACGTCCATCCCCTTGCCGCCGACGGCGAAACCGCCGATCGAGGCCAGGCTTTTGCTGAAGGTACCCAGGATAATATCCACGTCTTGCTCGACGCCCAGCGCTTCGGCCAGGCCGCGGCCGTGCTCGCCCATCACGCCGAACGAGTGCGCTTCGTCAACCAGCAGATACCCGCCCAGCCGCCGCTTGATGTCGACGATTTCCACCAGCGGGGCGACGTCGCCCAGCATGCTGTAGATGCCTTCCACGATAATGATCGCCTCGCGGGCGCGTTCGCCCAGGCGCACCATGCGGCGCTCCAGATCGGCGGCGTCGTTGTGGCGGAAGCGAATAATCTCCGCGCCGCCGAGGGCGCAGGCGTCGTAAATGCTCGCGTGGCTGTCCGCGTCGATCAACACCACGGAGCCCGGCCCCGCAAGGGTGCTGATGACGCCCAGGTTGGCGGTATAGCCGGTGGAGAACACGATGGCGTTGGGGCGATCGAAGAATGCCGCCAGCTCCCGTTCCAGCGTCAGGTGCGATCCGTAGCTGCCGTTTGCCATGCGCGAGCCGGTGGTGCCGGTGCCGAGCGCGGCCAGGGCCGATTGGCCGGCGGCGATCGCCTGCGCATCGAACGTCAGGCCAAGGTAGTTATTGGTGCCGGCGAGGACAATCTTTTGATCGCCGATGCGGCCCTGGGTGGCGGAATACACTTCGTCGATACAGGTGCCGAACGGATTCAGACCGGACGTTTGAAATTGTTCACGGTCATTGGCGAGCCGCGCAAACTTATCATACAGTCCCATGGCTTTTCTCCAGATAAGGGCGCAGCGCGTCAAGCAGTTGCTCAGGCGTTCTGACATCAAGCAATATATTGATAGGAATGGAGATATCTAATTCATCTTCCAGCATCATCAGCAGATCCAAGACTCTGATGGACTCCAGGCCAAGATCATTGACGAGATCGCTATCAGGTTTTATTTCCACTCCGCCTTCGACGATACCTTGCAAACACGTCAGGATATAATCCATTACAGCATCGCGATTTAGCATAAGAACGTTGACACACCTCTACTTGGAATAATTAAAACAGCCCTTCACGCAGCGCGCGCTCCAAACTCACCTGTGGAAACCAATTAATCTGTTGCGACAGCGCGTGATTACTGGCGGACCAGTCGTGATGGGTTAACTCGCGTATTTTGCTGCGCGTCAGCATCGGCTCTTGTTTGACCAAGCGGTTCCACAACACGCTGATATCCGCCAGGGCTTTCAGCAGCGGCAGCGGAATGCCTACCAGACGCACCGGCCCGTGCCGCACGGCGGCGCCGATGTCCCGCAGGCGCAGCCAGTTATAGCCCTCGGCCACGCCGTCGCACAGTTCGTAAATATTCGGCTGCGCGGGTTCGGCCTGCACCCATTGGCTCACCGCCTTGGCCAAGTCACTCACGTGCAGAAAAGAGAGCCTGGCGTCAGGCGCGCCCAGCCGGGGCAGCACGCCGCGCAGCAGGCCGTTGAACAGCGGTTTCAGCTCTTTATCACCGGGCCCGTAAACCGCCGTCGGGCGGAAAATCCCCAGCGCGATATCGCCCGTGGCGGCGATGAGTTGCTGTTCGGCGGCCTGTTTTGAATGGGCGTACCAGGACAGCGCCGGATGGCGGGCCGCCAGCGACGACATGAACAGGAAGCGATGGCAGCGGCCGTTCTGCCTGGCGGCCTGCATCAAATTCAGGCTGCCGGTCACGTTGCAGCGGGTGAACACCGCTTCCGCATGCCCGCGCACCTGGCCCGCACAATGCACCACGCACTCTGCGCCGCGCACCAGCTCGGTGAGCGAGGGCCGATCTTCCAGCGCGCCGGGGATCCACTGCAGGTTGTCGGCGGTGGCTTTTCCGGCGCGCCGCGTCAGGGCGCGCACGCTAAACCCTTGCGCCAGCAGTTCCTGGACGATGTGCCGGCCGATAAAGCCGGTTGCGCCCGTCACCGCCACGGTGCCGCTCATTGCGCGAAACCGGCCAGCTGCGGCATGTGCGGGTAGAGCGAAGCGCTCAGCCAGCGTTTTTTGGCCTCGGCGCGGGCGGGTTTGCCCGACGACGTACGGGGAATGCTGTGCGGCGGCAGCAGCTCGATGTCCACCGCGATGCCGAACTCGCTTTGAATGCGCGCGCTCAGCGAATGCACGATTTGCTCCCGGCGTTCTTCCGAGCTGACTCGGCACTGGATTTGCAAAATAATCCTGGCCGCTTCGTCGTGTTCTTCGGTCACGAAGGCAATCGCATCGCCGGAACGGATTTCCGGTTCGGATTCCGCGACGTACTCGATATCCTGCGGCCAGATATTGCGGCCGCGAATAATGATCAAATCCTTCTTGCGGCCGGTGACGTACAGATAGCCGTCCAGCAGATAACCGAGATCGCCGGTGTCCATCCAGCCGGTCACCTGGATCTGCTGTTGGGATTCGTCGTCGCAGAAATAGCCGTTCATCAGGCTGGGGCCGGAAATCGTGATATGGCCGACCTGGCGTTCCGGCAGCGGTTGCCCGGTTTCGCTGCGGATCTCGATGCGGTGGCCGGGCAGCGCTCGGCCGCAGTTGACGAAGGTCGAGACGGCGCGGGTCTTCTTGCCCGGCGCAACGGCTTTACCCTCGTACTCCAGAATATCGCGGTCGACCGCGTTGGTTTGCGGGCCGGAGCAAGGGTCGGAAAAGCTCACCGCCAGGGTGTTCTCGGCCAGGCCGTAGCAGGGCATGAAGGCTTTGCTGTCGAAGTTGATGTGGCTGAAGTGTTCGCCAAACTGGCCGAGCAGTTCGGCCGGGATCGGCTCGGCGCCGACGCCTGCGACCCGCCAGCTGGAGAGATCCAGATCGGCCAGCTCTTTGGCGTTGCTGCGGCGCAGGCACAGGTCGTAGCCGAACGGCGGGGCGACGGAGACCGTGCCGCGATTCTTGGCGATCAGTTTTAGCCACTGCATCGGGCGCATGGCGAAATCTTGCGTGCGCAGGTAGTCGACGGACAGCTGGGTCGCCACCGGGGTCAGCAGGAAACCGACCAGGCCCATATCGTGATAGAAGGGCAGCCAGGAGACGCAGCGGTCGCCCGCGCGCAGCTTGATGCCGTCGCGGCTGATCGCGTTCAGGTTCGCCATGGCCGCCCGCTGGGTAATGATCACGCCGCGCGGAAAGCGGGTGCTGCCCGAGGTGTATTGGAGATAGGCGACATCGTCGGGCGAGGGCGCCGGCAACGCGATCTCCGGCTCAGGCAAGGCGTTAAAGTCCGCATCGCTGAGGATGTGCAGCGCTGGCGCGCTTCCCGTGGCCGATGCGATCAGCGGCGTCCACTCTTCGCTGCTGATGATTGCCGCGGGGTTACAGCTGGCGATCAGCCCTTTCAGTTTGGTGGTGTAGGAATCGCGCTGGCCCACGCCCATCGGGATCGCCAACGGCACCGCCACCAGGCCGGCATATTGGCAGGCGAAGAAGGCTTCGACGAATCCCGCGCTGGTTTCGGCGATCAGCGCCACGCGATCGCCTTTCTTGAGCTTCAGGGACAATAAACGCCGCGCGCCCGCGATCGCTTTTTGTTGCAGCGTGCGGTATTCGAGAACGGTCACGAGTTGATTGCGACGGTCGTAAAAATTCATTCCCGTATTGCCCAGCGCCGCGTAATCCAACGCGGCCACTAAAGTGGGGAAGTCCGCATAGCGCATGGGAAGAGAATGAACGGAACTTGTTTCAGACATAGACAAACTAGCCATAGATTAAAAATCACCAAAAGAGATAAATCACTCTTGGCGAGGTAATTGATATTTTACTATGAATAGGTTTTGAATAAGTTTGTTATTCAACCATCTTCATTCCGCGAACAGCGTATATTGCCGTGCTTATTCGGCACGCAGGTTATTACCCAGGTAGAGCGTGAGTGACCCGCGTTATCAGCCTTGAACGGCGCCTTCGAGATATACGGGCGGCCAGGGTAATAGCCGGGTTTCGCCGCTCTTTAGTCTGCATCTGCCGGGCAGGAAATAACTGTCGGCTCATAGGTTATGACCTCGCGCATGGCTATTTTCTAACTTAAACACTTCCTAAACAGTATGCCGCAAGAAATTCAAAAGTGAACGGCTCATTTAACCTGAATCTTAAAAAGAGCATTAAGTGGTAAAAATGGCGGTGCCCCTCCTGATTAAAGTCGGTACACTGAAAGCGGCGGATTTATTTTGCCGAAACAGCACTAAATAATAAAAATAGGCTATTAGCGTAGCGTGTGAGCGCCGCTTTCGGCTTCCCTTTTTTCGAACAATCGTGGAAACCATAGGGCGAGTGTCGGGCAAATAATACGCTGATTTACCGGGGGTAATATTCGGTTTTTCTTATCGTTAAACCGAAGGCAGTACACAATCCAATAAAAGAGAACAGCATAAAAAATGCTAAAGGCGTTGTCGCGCGCTTATTTAATTGCTTCATGAAAACGTAAGGCTATTTATGATCAGTATTGAGAAAGTTCTGGATAAACGCGAACTTAAAGAATTTATTGCTTTCCCTTCGTTACTGTTTCGCGATGATCCGAACTGGATTGATCCGCTGTATTTAGAGCGCGAGGAGCACCTGTCAAAGAAGAATCCCGGTACTGACCATATCGAATGGCAGGCGTGGGTGGCCAAAAAGCAGGGGAAGGTCGTTGGGCGCATCACCGCACAAATTGATTCCCTGCACCGTGAGCTGCATGGTGAGGATACCGGCCACTTCGGCATGATCGACGCCGTTGACGATCCCGCCGTTTTTACCGCGCTATTCAACGCGGCGGAAGCGTGGTTGAGGTCGAAAGGCGCGCGGAAAATCACCGGGCCGTTCAGCCTCAATATCAATCAGGAAAGCGGCCTGCTGGTCGAGGGGTTTGACACCCCGCCGTCGGCCCTGATGACGCATGCCAAACCCTATTACGCGGCCCGGATAGCGCAGCAGAGCTACAGCGAAGGGATTGATTTGTTTGCCTATTGGATGAAAAGAACCGACCTGCATTTTTCGCCGTCGTTAACCCGGATGATGGATCAGGTGCGCAAAAAGGTGACCGTCCGGCGCCTCAACCGCAAGCGCTTTCGGGAGGAGATGCAGGTGCTGCGGGAGGTGTTCAACTCCGGGTGGCAGCATAACTGGGGGTTTGTCCCGTTCACCGAGCACGAGTTCGCCACCATGGGGGATCAGCTGAAATTCCTGGTGCCCGACGATATGATCCATATCGCCGAGGTGGATGGCGCGCCCTGCGCCTTTATCGTCGGCTTGCCGAACATTAACGAAGCGATTGCCGATCTGCAGGGGCGGTTATTGCCGTTCGGCTGGGCGAAGTTATTGTGGCGGCTGAAGGTCAGCGGCGTGCGCACCGCGCGCGTGCCGTTGATGGGCGTGCGCCAGGAATATCAATTCAGCCGCATCGGGCCGATTATTGCGCTGCTGCTGATTGAGGCGCTGCGCGAGCCTTTCGCGCAGCGCAATATCGACGCGCTGGAAATGTCGTGGATCCTGGAAACCAATACCGGCATGCGGACGATTTTAGAACGCATCGGCGCGGTTCCTTATAAGCGCTACCGTTTGTACGAGAAAACGCTTTAACCGGCTGATAACGCATCGCCTTTTAACGTCATCAGAAGAATAACCGCGCCAGGGTATGGTCGGGCGGTTGTTTGGTGGTGCTGCGCGAGTGAATTACGTTTCTCCCGAGGGGAACGGTTAGCATCTTTAATTAATAAATCCGAGATAAATTCACGGCACGTGACTTATTTACGGGGGCCGTCGTGATATTGATGAGAGCAGAATGTATGCCTGTGAAAAAGAAAAAGGGAATAAGCCGATTAACCTACAGCATAAGGAACTCATGGGCCGGTTTGACTGACGCCGTGCTTACCGAAGATGCGTTTCGCCAATTATTGGTTATTAACGCCATTTTACTGGTTGTTACATTTACTTTAGATATTCCAAAAATGGAGCGGCTGTTATTAATCGCCTGCAGCTTCCTGCTATTGGTGGTGGAGCTGCTTAATACGGCGATTGAAACCGTGGTCGACCGCATTTCGCTGGCGTTGCATCCGTTATCCAAACGCGCCAAAGATTTGGGCGGCGCAGCGCAGCTGGTGGCGGTGGTGATGACCGTCGTTGTTTGGGCAACGGTGCTGCTGGGGCGATAGGGGCAAGGCTCGCTTAGCCGTAACGCGGATGTCACGTGTCGCTCACCCATAGCCCGCTTGGTGCCTGTTACATCAGGGGCTAAAAACGGCATGCGCATTTTGTGACAGGGTTTATAACGGGGCCGGGGAAACGCCCCGTGCCTCTGCTCGATTGTTCGGCACTGCTCGTAAAAAGATGAATACCGCGCACGGCAGTTGCAAAATGCCCGGATGTACGTTCAGCCTTGCAGTCACAACGCATGCCTTTGCATGTCATCCCTGCGCCTCTCTGCTATAGCTTTACATCTATATAGTTGTTGATCTATATTGCAGGGAGGTCCCGTGTGGGAAATTAAAACAACGGATGCGTTTGATTACTGGTTTAGCTCACTCAACGATGCCGATCGGGCCGGTGTGCTTGCTGCATTGATGGTCCTACGGGAAAAGGGGCCCGGTCTGCCCAGACCCTATGCCGATACGGTTAAAGGCTCACGTTACAGCAATATGAAAGAGTTGCGCATTCAGAGCCGTGGCGAACCGTTGCGGGCATTCTTCGCTTTCGATCCGTACCGTATTGGCATTGTGCTTTGCGCGGGCAATAAAGCCGGCAATGAAAAACGCTTTTACGATCGAATGCTTCAGATTGCCGATCGGGAATTTACGAACTGGCTGAACACATTAAACGAGAAGGAGTGACGCGATGGGCAGAACGCTGGAACAGCTTATTGCGGATGAAAAGCCCGAGGTTGTGGCCAACGCGCAGGCGCTGGCGGCGGACATCATGCTGAACATTCACCTTGCCGAGCTGCGCGAAAAAGTACAGAAAACGCAGGTTGAAATGGCGCAGGCGCTGGGGATCCGGCAGCCGACCGTGGCCGTGATGGAAAAACCGGGCCGCGATCTAAAACTGTCTTCGCTCAAACGCTACGTTGAGGCGGCAGGCGGCAAACTGCGCCTGGATGTCGAGTTGCCGGACGGCTCTCACTACGAAGTTGTGCTGTAAACGCTAACGGCAAAAAAGCAAAAAGCCCGCTCGGGTTTCCCTGAGCGGGCTTCTCTAAATATGGCTCCTCTGACTGGACTCGAACCAGTGACATACGGATTAACAGTCCGCCGTTCTACCGACTGAACTACAGAGGAATCGTGTGAACGGGGCGAATAATAGCGGGGTGCTTGGGGTTTGTCAAAGCGCTAAACTGCAAAAAAAGTGCGTTTGCTGAGGGAGTGAGCACTTTGCGCTGTTTTTCGGCATTTTTCACCGCCAGGCGGTGATTTTTCCCGCCTGTCTCGTTGTCGCGTCGCTTGCACAAGCCCTTGCACGGCGATGGTGCAGGGCCACTCTTCCTCTCATATCTCCTTTCACGTTAGCCGCTCGGCCCTGGCTCCGTTATCCCCGCCAAACGCCGCGCCGCAACTGATATGTAGGATGAATAAGCAAAGAATATGTATTCGTCGTCACAATGGCTGGATTTTTGCTTACCCATTTTTGGGGAATGCGACTGCGCTCTCAAGAAAATTATTTTCCCCGTCTACACATAAAGTGAAAGTTCCGCGCCCCCGGGCGTTCCGCTATACCCGTCATATTTGACGCCGCCTCGGTGTTGGCTGCGAGCATTCACCCCGGTCACTGGCCTTGAGCCAGCTCCCGGCGTTCATGCCCTTGCCGCCTTGAGGCAGCGCCGCTTATCCAGGGTATGAAAACAGTGCTGAGGAAGATAACAATGTCATCGAAATTGATAAAAAGTCCGCTCGCTGCTTTGCTCATCGGTTGTTTAGGTACGGCGTTTTCCGCGCAGGCCGATATCGTCATCGGCGTCGCCGGGCCGTTCTCCGGGCCGAACGCCACCTACGGCGATCAGTATTGGCGTGGCGCTTCGCAGGCGGCGGCGGACATCAACGCCGCCGGCGGTATCAAAGGGGAAAAAATCAAGCTGGTGCAGGGCGATGACGCCTGCGAACCGAAACAGGCGGTCGCGGTCGCCAACCGGCTGGCGGATCAGGACAAGGTTTCGGCGGTGGTCGGCCACTTCTGCTCCTCTTCCACCATGCCCGCCTCCGAGGTGTATGACGAAGCCGGCATCATCGCCATCACCCCCGGCTCCACCAACCCGCAAATCACCGAGCGCGGCATGAAGACCATGTTCCGCATGTGCGGGCGAGACGATCAGCAGGGCGCGATCGCCACCAACTACATGCTGGACACCCTGAAGGCCAAGCGCATCGCGGTGATCCACGATAAAGACACCTACGGGCAGGGGTTGGCGGACGCCGCCAAGGCGGCGATGAACAAGCGCGGAGTCAAAGAGGTGCTGTATGAGGGGCTGTCGCGCGGCGAGAAAGACTTCAACGCGCTGGTGACCAAGATCGCCTCGGTCAAGCCGGACGTGGTCTACTTCGGCGGCTGCCATCCGGAAGCCGGGCCGCTGGTGCGCCAGATGCGCGAGCAGGGCGTGACCGCCAAGTTCTTCTCCGGCGACTGCGTGGTGACCGAAGAGCTGGTGACCGCCGCCGGCGGGCCGCAGTACACCAACGGCGTGCTGATGACCTTCGGCAACGATCCGCGCCTGATCCCGGAAGGCAAGGCGGTGATCGCCAAGTTCCGCGCCAGCGGCTTTGAACCGGAAGGGTACACCCTCTACTCCTATGCCTCGATCCAGGCGATCGCCGCCGCCTTCAACGCCACCGGCGGCAAAGACAGCGCCAAGGCCGCCGAATGGCTGAAGTCGCACGACGTGGACACCGTGATGGGCAAGAAAGCCTGGGACCAGAAGGGCGACCTGAAGGTATCGGACTACGTGGTCTATCAGTGGGATGACAAGGGCAAATATCACCAACTGTAAAACGGCGAACATTGAAGTTGTGACCCTATGACCGACGGGTTCGCCGCCCT
Organism: Serratia marcescens; assembly: GCF_001902635.1. Taxonomy (GTDB): domain Bacteria; phylum Pseudomonadota; class Gammaproteobacteria; order Enterobacterales; family Enterobacteriaceae; genus Serratia; species Serratia marcescens_F. The sequence goes on from NZ_MJAO01000007.1 coordinate 172,138, forward strand.
GGCGAGCCCGTTCCGCGATGACCTTTGGGCCGCGTCGGACTGCGTTGGCGGCCTTACCAGGCGAGACTGCTCATTATGGATGTATTCTTTCTGCAACAGCTGATCAACGGCCTGACTCTCGGTGCGGTGTATGGCCTGATCGCCATCGGCTACACCATGGTTTACGGCATCATCGGCATGATCAACTTCGCCCACGGCGAGGTGTACATGATCTCCGCCTACCTGTGCGCCATTGGCCTGGCGCTGCTGTCGTTCTTCGGGCTGCACTCGTTCCCGCTGCTGATCCTCGGCACGCTGGTGTTCACCATCGTCATCACCGGTGTGTACGGCTGGGTGATCGAGCGCATCGCCTATAAGCCGCTGCGTAACTCTACCCGCCTGGCGCCGCTGATCTCCGCCATCGGCATGTCGTTAATCCTGCAAAACTACGCGCAGATCAGCCAAGGCCCGCGCCAGCAGGGTATCCCGACGCTGCTCAGCGGCGTGTTCCGCCTGGAGTTCGACGGCGGCGTGGTGCAGATCACCTACACCAAGGTGTTTATCCTGGTGGCGTCGCTGCTCGGCATGGCGATCCTCACCTACATCATCCAGCACACCCGGCTGGGGCGCATCTGCCGCGCCACCCAGCAGGATCGCAAAATGGCCTCGATTCTCGGTATCAATACCGATCGGGTGATCTCGCTGGTGTTCGTGATCGGCGCCGCCATGGCCGGGCTGGCCGGGGTGTTGATCACCATGAACTACGGCACCTTCGACTTTTACGTCGGCTTTATCATCGGCATCAAAGCTTTCACCGCCGCGGTGCTGGGCGGTATCGGCTCGCTGCCGGGCGCGATGCTGGGCGGGCTGCTGCTCGGGGTGGCGGAGGCGCAGTTCGCCGGCATGGTGAACTCGGATTACAAGGACGTGTTCTCCTTCGGGTTGCTGGTGGCGATCCTGATCTTCCGTCCGCAGGGCCTGCTCGGCCGGCCGCTGATCGCCAAGGTTTAAGGAGAACGCCATGTCGCAATCCGTGATCAACGGCGGGCTGGACGTTAAACGCAGCCTGCTGGACGCCGTCTTGGCCGGGCTGATCGCCCTGATCGTGTTCGGGCCGATCGTCGGCATCGTGCTGAACGGCTACAGCTTCAACTTCGAGCCGCACCGGCTGGTGTGGATTATCGTCGCGGTGATGGCCGGGCGGCTGCTGCTGAGCCTGTTCCTGCAAACCGCGCCGGGGCGCAAGGTGCTGGCGCGCTTCGACGGCGGCAACGACGGCGTTTATGTGCGGCCGCTGGGCTATAAATCCAACCTGCGCTGGATCCTGCCGCTCATGGCGGCGATCGCGCTGCTGTTCCCGTTCGTCGCCACCAAATACCTGCTGACGGTGGCGATCCTCGGCCTGATCTACGTGCTGCTCGGCCTGGGGCTGAATATCGTGGTCGGGCTGGCGGGGCTGCTCGATCTGGGGTACGTGGCGTTTTACGCCATCGGCGCCTACGGCCTGGCATTGGGTTATCAGTATCTCGGGCTGGGGTTCTGGGCGATGCTGCCGCTGGGGGCGCTGATGGCGGCGTTGGCCGGCGCGCTGCTGGGCTTTCCGGTGCTGCGCATGCACGGCGACTACCTGGCGATCGTCACGCTGGGGTTCGGCGAGATCATCCGGCTGGTGCTGAACAACTGGATGTCGCTCACCGGCGGGCCGAACGGCATCTCGGTGCCGGCACCGACGGTGTTCGGCCTGGAGTTCGGCCGGCGCGCCAAAGACGGCGGGGTGCCGATCCACGAGTTTCTCGGCATCGATTACAACCCCAACCTCAAGTTCATTTTCATCTACGCAGTGCTGTTTTTGGTGGTGCTGCTGGTGCTGTACATCAAGCACCGGCTGACGCGCATGCCGATCGGCCGCGCCTGGGAGGCGCTGCGCGAGGATGAGATCGCCTGCCGCTCCCTGGGGCTGAACCACGTGCTGGTGAAGCTGTCGGCCTTTATGCTGGGCGCTTCCACCGCCGGGCTGGCGGGGGTGTTTTTCGCCACCTATCAAGGCTTCGTCAACCCGACTTCGTTTACCTTCTTTGAGTCGGCGCTGATCCTGGCGATCGTGGTGCTGGGCGGCATGGGTTCCACCCTCGGCGTGGTGCTGGCGGCCTTCGTGCTGACGGTGGCGCCGGAGCTGCTGCGCAGCTTCGCCGAATACCGGGTGCTGCTGTTCGGCGTGCTGATGGTGGCGATGATGATCTGGCGGCCGCGCGGGCTGGTACGCATCAGCCGCGCCAGCTTTGCCGCACGCAAGGGAGTGGTGCCATGAGCGACGCCATTTTGCGGGTGGAGCACCTGATGATGCATTTTGGCGGCATCAAGGCGCTGAACGACGTCAATCTGGAGGTGGAGCGTGGCTCCATTACTGCGCTGATCGGCCCCAACGGCGCCGGTAAGACCACGGTGTTCAACTGCCTGACCGGCTTTTACCGCGCCACCGGCGGCGCGATCTTGCTCAATACCCATAAGCGGCCCACCGACGTGATCCGGGTGCTGGGGCAGAAGTTCCGCGCCGGCGACTGGATACGCCCGAAGCGGCTTGGCTCGCGCCTCTATTACAAGATGTTCGGCGGCACCCACCTGGTCAACCGCGCCGGGCTGGCGCGTACCTTCCAGAATATCCGCCTGTTCCGCGAAATGTCGGTGGTGGAGAACCTGCTGGTGGCGCAGCACATGCAGAGCAACCGCAACCTGATCGCCGGGGTGCTGAATACGCCGGGCTACCGCCGGGCGGAGAGCGCCGCGCTGGATCACGCCTTCTACTGGCTGGAGGTGGTGGATCTGGTGGACTGTGCCAACCGGCTGGCGGGGGAGATGTCCTACGGCCAGCAGCGGCGGCTGGAGATCGCGCGCGCCATGTGCACCGCGCCGGAGATGATCTGCCTCGACGAGCCGGCCGCCGGGCTGAACCCGGTGGAAACGGCCACGCTGAGCCGCATCATCCGCTTCCTGCGGCAGCATCACGGCATCACGGTGCTGTTGATCGAGCATGACATGGGGATGGTGATGGAGATCTCCGATCGGGTGATCGTGCTCGATCACGGCGACGTGATCGCCCGCGGCACGCCGCAGGAGATCCAGCACAATGAGGCGGTGATCGCCGCCTACCTGGGCGCGGACGAAGAGGAACTGGCGGGATGAGCGAAGCGATGCTGGAATTTCGCGAGGTGGACGTGTTTTACGGGCCGATCCAGGCGCTGCGCAAGGTGTCGCTGCAGGTCAACGCAGGAGAGACGGTGGCGTTGATCGGCGCCAACGGCGCAGGCAAATCCACGCTGTTGATGTCGATCTTCGGCCAGCCGCGCATCGCCGGCGGGCAGATCCTGTTTGGCGGCGAGGACATCAGCCGCCGCTCCACGCACTACGTGGCCGCCGGCGGCATCGCGCAGTCACCGGAGGGGCGGCGCATCTTCCCGGACATGAGCGTGGAGGAGAACCTGCTGATGGGTACCATCACCGTCGGCAATCGCTATCTGGCGGAAGATCTGCAGCGCATGTTCGAGCTGTTTCCACGCCTCAAGGAGCGGCGCAACCAGCGGGCGATGACCCTGTCCGGCGGCGAACAGCAGATGTTGGCGATCGCCCGCGCGCTGATGAGCCGGCCGAAGCTGCTGCTGTTGGACGAGCCGAGCCTGGGGCTGGCGCCGATCGTGGTGCGGCAGATCTTCGGCGTGCTGCGCGAGCTGACCCGCAGCGGCATGACGCTGTTTCTGGTGGAGCAGAATGCCAACCACGCGCTGAAGTTGTCCGATCGCGGCTATGTGATGGTCAACGGCCAGATCCGCCTCACCGGCAGCGGCCAAGAGCTGTTGAACGATCCGGAGGTGAGAAAGGCCTATCTGGGCGGCGGCTGAGCGCCGCCCAAGGGCAGGGACGCCCGCGTTCAAAACTGGCGCTGCATCCAGCGCACGTTCAGCCGCACCAGCGCGATGATGGCACTGGAGAGCAGCCGCAGCCCGCCGGGCATGTCGCGGCGGCGAATGTCCAGCAGCAGCACGGTGCGCACCTGCGCGCTGTCGTTCCACACCTCGTGTTCGAAGGTATCGTCCCACAGCATGAACTCCCCCTCGTGCAGCCGGTATTCGCGGCCGTCCACTTTCAGCACCGCCGCGGGTTCACCGTCGGGGCGTTTGGGCATGTCCAGCACCAGATAGCCGCGCAGGATGCCGCGGAACGGCCCGCGATGGGGCGGAACCTGTTTGCCGGGCGCCAGGAAGGAGAGCGAAGCGGACAGCACGTCCGGCGACGAGGCGATCAGCGCCGCCAGCGTCGGGCAGCGCGCCAGGTTGCGGGCGATCGGCTGGCCGTAGGCCTTCATGATGAACATGCGCCAGTCGCGCGCATCGTTGGCGGAGATCGACGCCTGCTGGCTCATGATCTCGTGAAAGCGCGGGATATTGTGCAGATCGTGGGCGACGGTCAGCGCTTCTTCGCGGATCTGCCGCCACTGGGTGGTGAAACGTTCGGCGTCGGGGAACAGTGCGGCGCTGTCGAGCACCGGTTGGCCCTGGATGCGACGATCGTAAACATTGCGCAATGCGAGCACGGACCAATCATAAATTGCGGACATAATGACCTCGCCTCAGGAAACGCCAAATGGACACTGCGCGGTGCTTCGGCGTGGCGCGTCGTCTGCGGTGGCCAGGCGGAACAGCGGCAGGAAAAATTGGTACGCTTCAATAGATTAGCACAGCATTTGTGCAAACGTGTGTCTGCGAATGTGTCGAAATGCGGCGAAAAAAACCACATGTTTAAAGTGTGATGGATATCGCATTTGGCGCGCGGCTTGGTTAAAATATCGCTACTTGCCCGCACCTGCCCGGATTTTGTTTACCATGGAACATGCTGCCGTTTCGCGCTCAACCGCCTGGTTGCGCGTGGTCATCCTCGCCGTCTCGGCCTTTATCTTCAACACCACCGAATTTATTCCGGTCGGTCTGCTGAGCGATATCGCCGCCAGCTTTTCGATGCAAACTGAACAGGTCGGCCTGATCATCACCATTTACGCCTGGATCGTCGCCGCCGCCTCGCTGGTGTGTATGCTGCTGACCAGCAAAATTGAGCGCCGCAAGCTGCTGATCGGCGTGTTCATACTGTTCATCGCCAGCCACGTGCTGACCGCCGTGGCCTGGAACTTCACCACGCTGGTCATCTCGCGCGCCGGTGTGGCGCTGGCGCACTCGGTGTTCTGGTCGATCACCGCCTCGCTGGCGATCCGCGTGGCACCGCCGGGCAAAAAAGCGCAGGCGCTGAGCCTGCTGGCGGGTGGCACCGCGTTGGCGATGGTGCTCGGGTTGCCGCTCGGGCGGGTGGTCGGGCAACTGCTCGGCTGGCGCATGACCTTTATCGGCATCGCGGTGTGCGCCACTCTGGCGCTGGTGCTGCTGTGGCGCTTGCTGCCGGTGTTGAAAAGCGAGCATTCCGGTTCGTTGGCCAGCGTGCCGCTGCTGTTCAAACGCCCGGCGCTGGTGGCGCTGTACATGCTGACCATCATCGTGGTGACGGCGCACTTCACCGCCTACAGCTACATCGAGCCGTTTATCCAGACCGTGGCCGGGCTGTCGGAGAACTTCACTACGCTGATGCTGCTGCTGTTCGGCGCCGCCGGCATCGTCGGCAGCCTGCTGTTCAGCCGCTACAGCGAGCGTTTTCCTTCCGGCTTCTTTATCGGCGCCATCGCGCTGCTGGCTTTGAGCCTGCTGCTGCTGTTGCCGGCCGCCGGCAGCGAAAACCACCTGACGGTGCTGTGCATCTTCTGGGGCATGGCGATCATGGCCATCGGCCTGTCGATGCAGGCCAAGGTACTGAACCTGGCGCCGGACGCCACCGATGTGGCGATGGCGATCTTCTCCGGCCTGTACAACTTCGGCATCGGCAGCGGCGCGCTGCTGGGCAACCAGGTGAGCCTGCATCTGGGCATGGGCAACATCGGTTTCGTCGCCGCGCCGCTGGCGCTGATCGCCCTCGGCTGGTGCCTGTTGAGCTTTTACCGCAGCGAACGGCTGCAGCAACACCATAGCCGTTAACCGGCATCCCTGACTGAGCCGGCGGCCACGCCGGCCTCTCCAGCAAAAAAACTCGCGATCATGCGAAAATTATTCCGTTATCACTGCTTTTACGCCTGCCGTACTGTTATCCCGTACAAAATCCAATTCGATACCGAGCGGGGAACATGTCATGAGCATCCTCACCGCGCCCGACGGCGCGCGCATTTTCTATAAGGATTGGGGCCGCGGCAGGCCGATCCTGTTCTCTCACGGTTGGCCGCTGTCCGCCGACGCCTGGGACAACCAGATGCTGTTTTTCGGCCAGAGCGGATTCCGCGTGATCGCCCACGATCGCCGCGGCCACGGCCGGTCGGATCAGACCTGGCACGGCAACGACATCAACCAATACGCCGACGATCTGGCTCTGCTGATCGAAACGCTGGATCTGCGCGATCTGATCCTGGTCGGCCATGCCACCGGCGGCGGTGAAGTGGCGCGCTATATCGGCCGCCACGGCAGCGAGCGGGTGGCAAAGGTGGTGCTGGTGGCGGCGGTGCCACCGCTGATGTTGCAAACGCCCGCTAACCCGGAGGGCTCGCCGATGGCGGCCTTTGACGGCATTCGCAGCGGCGTGGCGGGCAACCGCTCGCAGTTCTTCAAAGATCTGGCGGTGCCGTTCTACGGCTTCAACTGCGATGAAGTCGAGAGCAACGCGGGGCTGATCGACAGCTTCTGGCTGATGGGCATGCAGGGCGGGGTCAAGGGGCAGTACGACTGTGTGCGCGAGTTCTCCGAAGTGGACTTTACCGCCGATCTGCTGGCGATCGATAAACCGACGTTGCTGGTGCACGGCGACGCCGATCAGATCGTGCCGATCGGCGCCTCGGCGCTGAAAGCCGCTAAGCTTATGCAACAGGCGGAGCTGAATGTTTACGCCGGCGGCGCTCACGGTTTGGCGCAGGCCGATCCCGATCGCTTCAACGCCGATCTGCTGGCTTTCATTCAGAATTCGCCGTTTTAAGGGGGCGCGATGAACCTGACTACTATCGCCACCCGCTGCGCGCGACGGTTGCATGCGCCCGCGGTGCGCGGGTTGTTGTTGCTCGCCATTTGCGCCGCCTACATTCAGGGCGGGCTGGTCAAGGCGCTGAACGTCGAGGGCGCGATCGCCGAGATGATCCACTTCGGCCTGCAGCCGGCTGCGTTGTTTGCCGTGCTGGTGACGCTGTTCGAACTGGCGGCGTCGGCGCTGATCCTGAGCGGCTTTTATCGCTGGCTCGGCGCGTTGGCGCTGGCCGGTTTCACCCTGATGGCGACGCTGCTGGCCAATCCGTTTTGGCAGTTTGACGGGGCGGAGCGCGGCCAGATGATGAACGGATTTTTTGAACACCTCGGGCTGGCCGGCGCGCTGTTGCTGGTGGCATTCAACGATTTGAAGGAGCGAACGGATGGCTGAACAGACGGAAAACAAGGCGGCGGGCGGCTTCGCGCCGCTGAGAATCCCATTATTTGCGGTGCTGTGGGGCGCGACGGTGCTCGGCAACGTCGGCAGCTTCATGCGCGACGTCGCCAGCTCGTGGTTGATCACTGACCTGTCGAGCAACCCCTCGGCGGTGGCGCTGATGCAAACCGCCGCCACGCTGCCGGTGTTCCTGCTGGCGATCCCGGCCGGGGTGCTGTCGGACATTCTCGATCGGCGGCGCTTTCTGATCTTCGTGCAAATTCTGCTGGCCTGCGTCAGCGGCACCTTATTGCTGCTGTCGCAGACCGGCGCGTTGACGGTGGAATACCTGCTGGCGCTGACCTTTGTCGGCGGCATCGGCGCGGCGTTGATGGGGCCGACCTGGCAGGCGATTGTGCCGGAGCTGGTGCCGCGCACTGAGCTGAAAAACGCCGTGGCGCTGAACTCGCTGGGTATCAACATTGCCCGCTCCATCGGCCCGGCGGCCGGCGGCCTGCTGCTGGCCAGCTTCGGCGCCGGCGCGGCCTACGGCGCGGACGTGATGAGCTATGTGCTGGTGATCGCGGCACTGCTGTGGTGGAAGCGGCCGAAGGTGGAGGACAGCGGCCTGTCGGAGCACTTCTTCGGCGCCTTCCGCGCCGGCCTGCGCTATGCCCGTTCCAGCCGTGAGCTGCACGTGGTGCTGCTGCGGGCGGCGGTGTTCTTCGCCTTCTCCAGCTCGGTCTGGGCGTTGCTGCCGCTGGTGGCGCGCCGCATGCTGGGCGGCAGCGCCGGTTTCTACGGCGTCCTGCTGGGGGCAGTGGGCGCCGGGGCGATCCTTGGGGCGATAGCGCTGCCGCGCCTGCGCCAGCGGCTCAACGCCGATGGGCTGGTGTTGCTGGCGGCGGTGCTCACCGCCGCGGTGATGGCGGCCCTGTCGCTGGCGCCGCCGCAGTGGCTGGCGGTGGTGCTGCTGTTGGTGCTGGGCGCCGGCTGGATCGTCGCGCTGACCACGCTTAACGGCGCAGCGCAGGGCGTGCTGCCCAACTGGGTGCGCGGCCGCGGCCTGGCCATTTACCTGATGGTGTTCAACGGCGCGATGGCGGCGGGCAGCCTGCTGTGGGGGCTGGTGGCGCAGGAGCTGGGCGTGGCCGCCACGCTGCTGGTCGGCGGTGTCGGCCTATTGGTGGCGGGGCTGCTGTTCCACCGCCTGCGCCTGCCGACCGGCGAGGCCGATCTGCAGCCGTCGAACCATTGGCCGGAGCCATTGGTCAATACGCCGGTCGAGAACGATCGCGGCCCGGTGATGATTCAGGTGGAGTACCGCATCCGCGAACAGGATCGGCCGCAGTTCTTGCGCACGCTGCTGATGCTGGAGCGGGCGCGCCGCCGCGATGGCGCCTATGCCTGGGGTATCACTGAGCACACCGGCGATCCGGAATGCATCATGGAGTGGTTCCTGGTGGAGTCCTGGGCAGAGCATCTGCGACAGCACCAGCGGGTGTCGCACGCCGACGCCGATCTGCAGCAGGAGGCGCTGCGCTTCCATATCGGCCCGGAGAAACCGGTGGTGCATCACTTCCTGTCGCTGGACAGGCGGCAGGTGAAGCATTAACTGCACGGTCAGGTGCTGAGAAGGTGCTATGCTTTTGGTCGGTTCGGCGGCGCGGCCGCCGTAAGACGAATGTAGTCAGCACAGGGAGACACATTGATGACGGCACCTTCTGCTTTTGCCCGCGAGCTTGGGCTGCGCTATCCGATCGTTCAAGGGCCGATGAACGGCGCGTCGCCGCCGGCGTTGGCGGTGGCGGTGAGCAATGCCGGCGCGCTGGGATCGTGCGCGGCGGCGCTGTTTTCACCGGCGGTGATCCTCGAACGGGTGCAGCAGATCCGCGCGCAGACCGCCGCGCCGTTCAACGTCAACCTGTTTCTGCTCGATGAACAACACCCGGATCTCGCCGAATTGAAGCGCGCCCAGCACCTGCTGCGCCCGTTCCGCGAAGCGCTGGGGCTGAGCGAGCCACCGATTCCCGCCAAATTCGCCGAAAATAACCGTGACCAGATCGCGGCCTTGCTGGAGGCCGCGCCGCCGGTAGCCAGCTTCACCTTCGGCGTGCTGCCGCGCGCTACGGTCACGCAGTTCAAGAAGGCCGGCTCGCGGGTGATCGGCACCGCCACCACGGTGGCGGAAGCCCGCGCCTGGGAAGAGGCGGGCGCCGACTTTGTTTGCGTCTCGGGCGCGGAGGCGGGCGGCCACCGCCCGACCTTCCTCGGCGATATTGAGCAATCCTGCGTCGGCCTGATGGCCCTGCTGCCGCAGGTGGTGGCGGCGGTGAAGATCCCGGTGATCGCGGCGGGCGGCATTATGAACGGGCGCGGCATCGCGGCAGCGCGCTTGTTGGGGGCGCAGGCGGCGCAGCTGGGCACCGCGTTTCTGTGCAGCCCGGAGTCGGGTATCGCCGAAGCCTGGCGGGCGGCGTTGCGCAGCGCCGGCGATGACAGTACGCGCCTGACGCGCGCCTTCAGCGGCCGCCCGGCGCGCGGCATCGTCAATGATTTCATGCGGCAGATGCGCGCGGAAGAGGCGCAGATCCTGCCTTATCCGGTGCAGAACGCGCTCACCGGCGATATCCGCCAGGCGGCGGCCAAGGCTGGGCGCGGGGAGTTTATGTCGCTGTGGGCCGGGCAGGGCGTGGGCCTGGCGCGGCCGATGCCGGCGGCGGAGCTGGTCGCCACCCTGGCGGCGGAGTTGGAAGCGATTTGCGGCGTGGATTAACCGTTTCTGTCGCGTCGTGGGAAGGTCTGTATCAATGATTGAAAAAGCCCGCCGGGATTTCCCTCGGCGGGCTTTTTGTTGTTACCGCTAATTTACGCCAAATCGAAGCGATCGAGGTTCATCACTTTGTTCCAGGCGGCGACGAAGTCGTGGGCGAACTTCTCCTGCGCGTCGGCGCTGCCATAGACTTCGGCCAGCGCGCGCAGCTGCGCGTGCGAGCCGAACACCAGATCGACGCGGGTGCCGGTCCATTTGACCGCGCCGCTGCGGCGATCGCGCCCTTCGAACAGGCCATCCTCACCCACCGGGTGCCAGGTGGTACCCATATCGAGCAGGTTGACGAAGAAGTCGTTGGTCAGCGCCTGCGGCCGCTGGGTGAACACGCCGTGCTGTGTGCCGCCGACGTTGGCGCCAAGCACCCGCAGCCCGCCGACCAGCACCGTCATTTCCGGCGCGGTCAGGGTCAGCAGCTGCGCCTTGTCGACCAGCAGCGTTTCGGCCGGCACGCGGTATTTGCCCTTCAGGAAGTTGCGGAAACCGTCGGCGAGCGGCTCCATCGCCTCGAAGGAGTCCACGTCGGTCTGTTCCTGCGAAGCGTCCATGCGGCCCGGCGCGAACGGCACCGTCAGGGGCAAACCGGCGTTCTTCGCCGCCTGCTCCACGCCCGCCGCGCCGGCCAGCACGATCAGATCCGCCAGCGAGACGCGCTTGCCGCCGGTCTGCGCATCGTTGAAGGCGCGCTGGATGCTCTCCAGCTTGGCCAGCGTCGCGGCGAGTTGCGCAGGTTGGTTGGCCGCCCAGTCTTTTTGCGGCGCCAGGCGAATGCGCGCACCGTTGGCGCCGCCGCGTTTGTCGGAACCGCGGAAGCTCGCCGCGGAAGCCCAGGCGGTGGAGACCAGCGCCGACACCGGCAGGCCGGAAGCCAGCACGGCGTTTTTCAGCGCGGCGATGTCCTGCTCGTCGATCAGCGGATGATCGACCGCCGGGATCGGATCCTGCCAGATCAGCTCTTCCTGCGGCACTTCCGGGCCGAGGTAGCGGGCGCGCGGCCCCATATCGCGGTGGGTCAGCTTGAACCAGGCGCGGGCGAAGGCGTCGGCCAACTCTTCCGGGTGCTCATAGAAGCGGCGCGAAATCTTCTCGTAGGCCGGATCGAAGCGCAGCGACAGGTCGGTGGTCAGCATGGTCGGACGGCGCTTCTTGTTTGGATCGAAGGCGTCGGGAATGGTTTCGCCGATGTCTTTCGCCACCCACTGGTGCGCGCCGGCCGGGCTTTGGCTCAGCTCCCATTCGTATTCGAACAGGTGGCGGAAGAAGTCGTGGTTCCACTGGGTTGGGGTGGTGGTCCAGGTGACTTCCAGGCCGCTGGTGATGGCGTCTTTGCCGACGCCGGTGCCGAAGGTGCTGTGCCAGCCGAGACCTTGCTGTTCCAGCCCGGCCGCTTCCGGATCGGCGCCGACGTTAGACGCCGGGCCGGCGCCGTGGGTCTTGCCGAAGGTGTGGCCGCCGGCGATCAGCGCCACGGTTTCTTCGTCGTTCATCGCCATACGGGCGAAGGTTTCACGGATGTCGCGCGCGGCGGCCACCGGATCGGGGTTGCCGTCCGGGCCTTCCGGGTTGACGTAGATCAGGCCCATCTGCACCGCCGCCAGCGGGTTTTCCAGGTCGCGGTCGCCCGAGTAGCGGCTGTTCGACCCGCCGCTCAGTTCCAGCCAGATCTTCTCCGAACCCCAGTAGACGTCGTCCGGCTCCCAGGTATCGGCGCGGCCGCCGGCGTAGCCGAAGGTTTTGAAGCCCATCGATTCCAGCGCCACGTTGCCGGTCAGGATAATCAGGTCGGCCCAGGAGAGGTTGCGGCCGTATTTCTGCTTGATTGGCCACAGCAGGCGGCGCGCCTTGTCGAGGCTGACGTTGTCCGGCCAGCTGTTGAGCGGGGCGAAGCGCTGCTGGCCTTCGCCCGCACCGCCGCGGCCGTCGCCGATGCGGTAGGTGCCGGCGCTGTGCCAGGCCATGCGGATGAACAGGCCGCCGTAGTGGCCGAAGTCCGCCGGCCACCATTCCTGCGAGTCGGTCATCAGGGCGTGCAGATCCTGTTTGACCGCTGCCAGATCGAGGCTGTTGAAGGCGTCGGCGTAGTTGAAGTCTTTATCCATCGGATCGGACAGGGGGGAGTGCTGATGCAGCGGTTTCAGGCTGAGCTGATTAGGCCACCAATCCTGATTGGTGGGGCCGCTCTGCGGTGCGGGCTGTTTGCCGCCCGAAAACGGGCATTTGCTTTCAGTTGTCATAATGCGCTCTCTGCTTCCGTAAAGGTGCTCCAGCCGCCGGGCGTGGAGCGGTTAACAAGGCATGCGGGTAAGGCGTGCGTCGGGTGTTGCGCTAAATAACTGAACTCAATGGAATCACATCGCCCCGGCCGCTAACGGGCAAAAGGCGACTCATGGCTAAGCTTAGTCAGCGGCGGCGGAGAGATAAAATAGGAATGATTGAATACTGTGATAGTTTGCGACGATTCAAGGCGTTGCCGTTGATAGGCGACGCGGCGCCTTAGCGGCGCCGCAGCATGACCTTGAGCACCGCGTCCGCCAGCTTGCCGAACGGCGCGCGCAGCAGATCGGTGAAGCGCCAGCGGCTTTGGATAAAGACGCCCTTGGCATGGCTCAGCGCCCGGAATCCTTCGATGCCGTGATAGGCGCCCATGCCGCTGGGGCCGATGCCGCCGAACGGCAGATCGTCCTGGGCGAAGTGCAGCAGGGTGGCGTTGACGCTAACGTTGCCGGAGGTGGTGCGCGCCAGCAAACGATCCTGCTCTGCGCCAGCCGGGCCAAAGTAATACAGCGCCAGCGGGCGCGGCCCGGCGTTGATGAAATCGATCGTTTCATCAAAGGTGGCGTAGGTGCGCACCGGCAGCAGCGGCCCGAAGATCTCCTCTTGCATGATCCGGCTGTCGTCGGGGGCGCCGACGATCAGCGTGGGGGCTAGGGTGTTCGGCCGTTCAGCCGCCGAGCCCGGGCGGTGGCCCACCGGGATGATGCGCGCGCCCCGCGCTTGCGCGTCGGTGAGCAGATCGTGCAAACGGCGGCAGTGCTTGTCGTTGATGATGGCGCCGTAGCCGCTGTCCGTCGGCCCGTCGGGGTAAAACGCTTTGACCGCCGCGTCGTAGAGCGTAATGAAGTTTTCCACATCGTCCTGATGGAGCAGCAGGTAATCGGGCGCGATGCAGGTTTGGCCCGCGTTCGACAGCTTGCCGAACGCCAGGCTGTTGACGTCTCGGGCGGTGAGCGCGCCGCGCGCCGCGACGGCGGGGCTTTTACCGCCCAGTTCGAGCGTCAGCGGCACCAGATTTTTACCGGCCGCCTGCATGATCTGGCGGCCGATCGCCGTGCTGCCGGTGAACACCAGGTGATCGAACGCCAGTTCGCTGAACCTGGCTCCAACCTCCGGCCCGCCGGTCACCACGGCAACCTCATCGGCGGGAAACAGCGCCGCCAGCATCGCTTCGATGAGCCGGCTGGTGCGCGGCGTGAGCTCCGACGGTTTCAGCATCACGCGGTTACCGGCGGCCAGGGCGGTGGCCAGCGGGATGAAGGTCAACGAGAACGGGTAGTTCCACGGTGCCATGACGCCAATCACGCCCTTGGGCTGGTATTGCACGTAGGCGCGCCCGGCCTGGTACGGCAGGGCGACATGGCGGCGTTCCGGCTTCATGAAACGCTTCAGGTTGCGCAGCAGATAATCGATCGCCTGAACGGTGACCAAAATCTCCATGATTTCGGTTTCGTAAGGTGAACGGTGGCCGAAATCCGCGCTGACGGCCGCCGTCAGCGCGCTGCGCTGGGCCAAAATGGCGCTCCGCAGGCGGCGCAGGGCGGCCTTGCGCTGAACTCTCGTCGGCGCGCCGTCACGCAGGAAGGCGTGGCGCTGGGCGGCAAGCCGTTGCTCCATCGTTAGGGCGGCGTTGTGTTCCTGAAAGCGATCGGTATTGATAAGAGGATCCATTGTGGCTCCGGCATGAGGCGTTAAGATCGGGAAAGCGGGTCACTCAATCGCCGGAGGCGGCGGTATCCGGCAGCTGGCCAACCAGACGCTGCATGTTGTCTTCACAAGAGAGGTCGTCGGGACGGTTTTCGATATTGGCGATCAGAGCCAGCAGATCTCTCTTGTTCTGCGCGAGCTGGTGTTGCAAACGTTCTATTTCCGCTACGCGCGTCTTGAGTGATTGCATTAATCCTGTGTGATCCCAGTTTTCCCGGCCGCGTGGCAGGAAGTGGCGGATCTGTTCCAGAGAAAAGCCGGCGCGTTGGGCGTTGTCGATGATTTTCAGTACGCCGGCGGTGTCGGGCGAATAGTTGCGATAGCCGTTGGCCTGGCGCGGTGGGGGATTGATCAGGCCTTCCGCCTCGTAGAAACGAATACGGGAGGGCGAGAGCCCTGTCGCTTTCGCCAAATCACCAATCTTCATGTTGCCTGTCGAGCCTCTATTGACCTTCAAGTTAGCTTTAAACCTATACTCGTTAAGCGATCAACGCAAGATCGTCGGCCAACCGGTATGAGGGCGCTTGCCATTCCGGTGCTGGTGATCCACGGCGACGCCGATCTGCTGGCGTTGGTGAACAGCTAAGAACCGCACTCGGGCGGAATCTCCGCCGCCTCTCATTGCAGCCCCGCTGGCGGTTATTTAAGCTGAAAGGGCAATGCAACGGTGAATATGGAGATAATCATGACTGATTCAATATCCAACGATCGTAATCCCACCCCGGATGTGGCGGAAGACAACGCGTTCTTCCCATCGCCTTACTCCCTCAGCCAGTACACCTCGTCCAAAACCGACTTCACGGGTGCCAGTTACCCGAACGCCTATCGCGGCGGCAAATGGAAAGTGCTGATGATCGCCTCGCAGGAGCGCTATCTGCTGATGCAAAACGGCAAGTTCTTCTCCACCGGCAATCACCCGGTCGAGATGCTGCTGCCGATGTACCACCTGGATCTGGCCGGCTTTGAGATCGACATCGCCACGCCGTCCGGCGATCCGGTGAAGCTGGAGATGTGGGCGTTTCCGCATGAAGACGACGCGGTCAAGGCCACCTATGAGAAGTACCGCAGCCAGCTCAAGCAGCCGAAAAAGCTGACGGAGGTGGTGAAGGATCTGGATGGCGGCAACTACCTCGGCGTTTTCATCCCCGGCGGCCACGGCGTGCTCAACGATATCCCGTTCAGCGAAGAGGTGAAAAAGACCCTGCACTGGGCGCATGACAACGATCGCTATGTGATCTCGCTGTGCCACGGGCCGGCGGGCCTGCTGGCGGCGGGGCTCGGCGAGAGCAAAGACGATTTCCTCTATCGCGGCTATGAGATGTGCGTGTTCCCGGACTCGCTCGATACCGGCGCCAACATTGACATCGGCTACATCCCCGGCCCGATGCCCTGGCTGGTGGGCGAACGCCTGCGTGAGCGGGGCGTTAAAATCATCAATGCCGATATCACCGGCAAGGTGCATAAAGATCGGCGCCTGCTGACCGGCGACAGCCCGCTGGCTTCCAACCGCCTCGGCAAGCTGGCGGCCGAGACGCTGCTGGCCGACGTCGCCGTGCGATGAGCGACGAGATCGCGCAGCGCGCTTTCCAGACGGCGCTGGCGGGCCAGGCCCGTCAGCCAGCCGCCATTTTCTGCAGCAACCACGCGCGCAGCGCGATGATATCGGGGCGCTGCGCGGTTTCTTCGGTGGCCACCAGATAGTAGTTGGCGCCGGGTAACGACATCTCGAACGGTGCGGCCAGCACGCCGCGCTGCAACAAATCGCGCGCCAACAGCCGGCTGGCGATCACTACCCCCTGGCCCGCCACCGCCGCCTGCAGCGCATGCGTCTCGTCGCTGAAGGTCAGCCCCGCGTCCACATTCAACCCTTCCGGCCCGTAGCGCCGCCGCCAGTTTTCCCAGGTTGGCGAGTCGGCGGGCACCTGCCGATGCTCCACGTGAAACAGCGTCACCCGTTGCAAATCTTCGATGCGCTTCAGCGCCAGCGCCGGGCTGGCCACCACGATAAAGCGATCCTCATGCAGCAGGGTACAGTGCAGATCGGTTTCCGGCGTTTCGCGATAGCGGATGGCGACGTCTACGGTGCGCTGGCGGAGATCCATCCGCTCGACGCTGGTGTGCAGGCGCAGATCGATTGCCGGGAACTCCGCCTTGAAATCCGCCAGGCGTGGCACCAGCCAGTGGGTGATAAAATTGGAGGTGGTGGTGACGGTCAACGCCGGCGGCTGCTGGGCGCGGGTGATTTGGGCGACGGACTGCTCCAGCGCGGCGAAGGCGCGTTGAGTACCGGCAAACAGGATCTCGCCGATCTCGGTCAGGCTGACGCCCTGCGCGCTGCGCTCGCACACCCGACACTCCAGCACCGACTCCAGCAGCTTGATCTGATGGCTGACCGCCGTCGCGCTGACGCCCAGCTCCTCGGCGGCCAGTTTGAAGCTGCGGCAACCGGCCACGGCATGGAAGGCGCGCAGCGCGCCCAGCGGCGGCAAACGGGGTTTTCTCATGGCTGAGTTATTCTCATCTAAGGCTGAAAACTATGAGTTTGTCTGACCGATTATACAAGAGATAGGCTACTGACATGTGAACAGGGGAATGAATTTATTTCATCATTTCCACCATGTCGGGAGTTAACAATGAGCATTTATGTCAACAACGGCGCCCTGGGCGCCATAGAACATTCGGGCGCGGCGGCGAGCGCCATCGCGCTCAGCGTGCCGGTAGCGGCAGGCGCTTTGCTGCTGGAGGCGGAGAGCCTGCTGGGCATCGGCGCCACCCTGATGCTGCTGGCGGCATTGGCGCTGGCGTTTCTCGGCGGCGCCACATTGGCCCATTGGCAGGTGCTGCGGTACCGACCTGCGCTGGTCATTCTCCGCTACGGTTTTTTGCTGGCGGCGGCGGGGTGGCTATTCACGCTGCTGATGCTGTTCGGCGGCCACGGCGGGGTGAGCCTGCTGCCGGGTATCGCCCTCGGCGGCTTGGGGCAGGGCGTGGCCTACCGCACGGCGGTGGGGGAGAAAACGGCGTTCGCCGTGGCGTGCAGGCTGGCGACGGTGGTGAGCATCGTGGCCGTGGTGGTTGCCGCGTTGCTGATTCAAACCTACGCCGCGCCAGGCGCGAGAGGAAGCTGTTTCGCGCTGGCGTTGCTGGTCGATCTGGCGCTGCTGGGGGCGCTGATGGCGCGGATTGCGGAGCGGGATGGGGAGTGAAAAGGCTGGGAAATTGCTGAGGGTAAAAGGCCCGCTCGGGGGACTGAGCGGGCCTTTGTGTTTGGGGGATCGTTGGAGTAGGCAATCTGACGGTCGGTTTTGTGCCAGAAGTGGGTGTGCTTACACTGGCAACTGAGCGACTTCCGCCTCTGCACCCAGATGCTCCGAACGTGACGTGATCGATGGATTTTGTCATGGATGCACTCGCCAGTGGCTGCTGGATTAAGTGCCTGACCTGTGTGGATGATTTCACGAAAGAGTGCTTGGCGATCACCACCGCTTTCGGGATTTCATACATATACGTATCACGCATTCTGGACAGTACTGTTGCATGGCTATCCGGCGACGATAAGAACCGAACAGGGCCGGAATTTACCTGTCGTGTGCTGGATCAATGGGCCTTTGAGCATGGCGTGGAGCTACGTTTAATACAGCCGGAAAAAAGCACTCAGCACTGAACTATCCAACGCCATCAGAGTTTGCAGCGCGGTGGCGCGACAGGTGATTAAATAGCAAACAAACCGACATTACTAACTGACGGTTGTATCTAATCCTGGGGCCGGTCACCATCTCTAAAGTTTTATGTGGGGGGGACGATAACTTAAAGTTAATCCCGTATTGCTCTGGCGTACTCGTCTTGTCACTAGATGGGCAAGTTAGGATGTACCGCTTTACATCCTCAGAAAGGAATCTTGTCATGATTGCTGTTGAAGCCCTGCCTGAAAGCTTGTATCTCAAGCTGCTACAACACGTTGGAACCTTGCTCGATAGCATAGAGGGCGACAGCGAAGACCCAATGTTGACTAGTGCTCAGGCTCTGGCGCGCGCGAAGCTGAATGCTATCAAAGTGGCTATCACTCACGCCGTGGATGAGTTACGTCGTAATGCAGAACATAAGACATTTACTATTGCGTTTTACGGCGAAACCAATGCAGGTAAATCCACACTAATTGAAACCTTGCGTATCCTGCTCAAGGAAGGCAGCAAGCAGACGCAGCGCGCGCAGTTTATCGCCTTGCAGCAGCAGTCGGGGCTAAACGAGGAGACGTTACAGGCACTGGAAGCTGAGATTTCGACATGTCGTGAGCAGTATGAGTTGGTGTTGAGAGATATCTCTCAATCAACCGCGCGCCACGACGACCGCCAGCAACGCCATTTATTGCAAGAAGCTTCACTGGTTGAGCTGATTGAGCAAATTAAAACGGGGGCGAACTTTTTCCAGCGCCTGTTCAACTTGCTGCGAAAGCTGCCCGAAGAGAGAGCTTTGCTGCAACTGCAAGCCAGTACAGCGGTTTTGTCCACTCAACGTGAAGCGGAGCTTGGGCAACTGCACCAATTGAGCGAGAATATTAAGGAAAAATTGGCAGAAAAATGCCTGCGTCATGCCACCGTGCTTGATAACCATCACTTGCTGGAGGCTTATGAAGACGGCGGTATTATTGGTGATGGGCGCGCAGATTTCACTCGGCAAACACAGGCGTATGAATTTGAGTTCAATGGACAGGCCTTCAAGCTGCTTGACGTACCGGGTATTGAGGGCGATGAGAGCAAAGTCAGCGAGCAGATCAATAATGCAGTAAAACGTGCTCATGCCGTATTCTATATAACGGCTAAAGCTGCACCACCGCAAACCGGAGACAGCGGCCGACTGGGGACACTGGAAAAAATCAAGGCGCAACTCTGTGATCAGACCGAAGTCTGGGCTGTTTATAATAAGCGCGTCACCAATCCCCTAGCGTTTCAAAAACCAGCATTAGTTAGTTCCGATGAGCAGGCCGGCTTGGGAGACTTGGATCGCATCATGGCTGAACAATTGGGCGGACATTACCAGGGGAGCGTCACCCTCAGTGCTTTACCTGCCTTTTATGCCATAGCTACCTGCCTGGTACCACGTTCGACCGCGGCCGCTGGTCGTAAGAAATTCCTTGATGCCATAGCCCCTGATGCTCTGCTGGAAAAAACTGGGGTGAAGAAATTTTATCAGCACCTTACCCAGGACCTGGTCACTGACGTGAAGGCTAAGATTCGGCGCGCAAACTTGAACAAGGTTCAGCAGGCATTTAACAACGTTTGTTCTGGGGTCAAGGTGTTACAAGCCGAAAACTTTGCACCGCTTGCAGCTAAGCTGGATGAAGAAGCCCAGAGTGCTAAGCATCAGCTCGCCATGGCATTCAGGGGCCTCAATGCTCGCCTGCGCACCACCGGTGAACAGTCCATTGATACTTTCGAAGCAGCCGTACGTGAGCGGATCTATGGCTGTATCGAAAGCGACATTAGCAACGACCAGTTCAAGGCTGCGCTTGAACAGTCGTTGCAAGAAGAAAGTGCAACGTTGCAACACCAGCTTCCAGCGGCGCTTGATAAACAGGTAGCACGCTTTCAGGCTGACGTCAGTGACATCATCGAGCGATTTGAAGCCCATGCCATCGAGTTGTTGGAAGGTTACTCACAGATGAGCAAGACCCGGGTAACCGGTGAGTTTGATCTGAAAATCGATATCGACAATGGCATCAGTGTCTGGGGAGTGCTGGGTAGTCTGGCAGGTGCTGCGGCGATGGTATGGAATCCAGTGGCTTGGCCACTGATGGTGCTGGGTGGGGCGGGGATAATTATTAGTCTCGCCAAAGCGATCTGGAGCTTCTTTGACAGTGACTTCAAGAAAGGTCAGCAATGCAAAGCCGCTGACGAAAACCTCGAAAACGCCTGTAATGCAATACGTGAGGAATTCTCTAAAACTTTGTCTCAAGCACTCCCTCAGCTTCAGGGGACTATC
This sequence comes from Serratia marcescens, assembly GCF_001902635.1. Lineage (GTDB taxonomy): Bacteria > Pseudomonadota > Gammaproteobacteria > Enterobacterales > Enterobacteriaceae > Serratia > Serratia marcescens_F. The sequence continues at coordinate 192,374 of NZ_MJAO01000007.1, forward strand.
GTTCAGATTGAGCACGTGCTTGAACAACCTGCAGTGCAAGCTCGCCATATTAACCAAAAACTCGATGTCGCTTATCTCGGCCTGAAAAAGATGGCACGCGACTTGACTGCCAATGGAGATGAATAATGAAATCTACCCTAGAGCTCTTTCTGAACCAGAATACTAAGGCTATGGCATTGCTGGGCAAGCTACGCACTTTTCTCGAACAGGGCTTCGCGCTTGGTGTGAACATCGACCCTTCCTTGTTGGGCAAGCTCGAGCACATGTGCGAGAGTTTTGCTGGCGAAAAACTAAAGATTGCTCTGATAGGTGGTTTCTCTGAAGGTAAAACATCGATCGCCGCAGCTTGGATGGAGCGCCTGGACAAGACAAGCATGCGCATTAGTCAGCAGGAGTCTTCTAATGAAGTGAAGGTTTACGAAGTGGGTGATAACTTCGTACTGATCGACACGCCAGGGTTGTTCGGTTTCAAGGAGCAATTCAACGCTGACTTGCAGGCGATGGAAAAGTATAAGGACATCACCCGTAAATACGTCAGCGAAGCTCATCTGGTGCTGTACGTAATGAACTCAACCAATCCGATCAAGGACAGCCACAAGGAAGATCTCAACTGGTTGTTCCGTACCCTGGATCTTCTACCGCGTACTGTCTTCGTGCTCAGCCGCTTCGATGAAGTGGCTGATGTAGAAGACGAGGCTAATTATGTGCAAAACCTTCAGATCAAACGCAGCAATGTTGAAAGCCGCTTGCGTGAAGCCATAGTAGCAAGCGATGCCGAGGTGGCAGCTCTCAGCATCGTGGCCGTTGCCGCTAACCCGTTTGATATGGGTACGGAGTATTGGCTGGAACGGCTTGAGCAGTTTAAGGCGCTTTCACACATTGCTACATTGCAACAAGCTACAGCACAGAAAATCCAGTCTAGCGGTGGTCCTGAGGCGATTGCCGAACAGGCACGTAAAAGTGTCATTCTTGACGTGCTGCATAAGGAACTGCCGGTAGCAGTAGAAAACGATCAACGCCTTGGGACTGAACTAGAGCGTTTGACGGGGGTGAGTCAGCACCTGACCCGCCAACTCGCTGGGGCTGACCAGCAGATTAATGAAGCGCGTAGAGGCCTTCGCGAGTTTATTGCACGGTATTTTTCCGGACTGATCCTGCGAACCCAAGGTCTTACTCTGGAAACATTCGCCAACTTCTATGAACGCGAAATCGGCAAGGAGGGGGTGATGGTGACCACTCGCCTTCAGAATGAGTTTGACCGCCAGCTTAGCGGTGTCAGCCATGAATTGGGCCGAATGCGTTTAAGCTTCGATGCGGAAATCGAACATTTCAATAGCACCGTGGTTAATTTCGGCAAACAAGGTATAAGCCACGTGATAAAGGGTAATTACATCAATAACGGCAGTGTTTTGGCCGCACGTGACGGGATTGCCACTGCAGCGAAAACACTGGGGTTGGATTTGAGCAAGACGCTTAAATTCAAGCCTTGGGGGGCAGTTAATATGGCGAAAAATATCAATGGCGCACTGGCGATCGTAGGCTTGGCTTTGGAGGCTTATGATTCGTACAAACGCCATGAGCGAGATGAAACTTTTCGCGAAGCTGTCAAAGACATTGTTGCTAACTTCAATTCGCAACGTGAAGAGCTTCTGGCGATGATTAACAGTGACTCGTTCCAGGAGAGTTTCTTCCCTGACTATGCTGCTCTAAAAACTAATGCTGATGACGTTCAGGAGGCGATCAATACCCAAACACAGCTTCGCATGAATTTCCAACGATGGCGCGAAAGTGGTGAGCTGATTGAAGCGGAGTTTACTCGCGTCAATCATTGACTCTGGAGTGACCTGGGCGACCAGACAACAAGGCAAGAAAGATTTTCCCATGTTCATTTATTGAGTATGTATGATGATGAACCTGATTTGAATCGCCGTGGGTTTAAACGAACTCTCTGATAAATGGCAGGATGAACTCTACGGACGTTAGCTGCCAACGTCCACTTCTGGCTCACTACGACCCTTGTGCTCCCACTGGGCCAGAAGTTGGGGCTACGCGCATCGCAGTGTTTATTTGTGGATGCAGGTTTTACGGTGCGGCGTACAAACTCCATACATGAGAGGGGCTGTATATGAAATGCGGCCTTTGGTGTCAGGCTGCCAGTTCAGGCATCTATCACAAACTCTACAATTTTCTTCGCGTCGAGTGACGCATAGGGCAGACTTTCAATGATTGCAATTGAACGAGAGTCGCCAACAATACTTCCAATCTCAGCGACCTTATACTGAATGTGCGGCGCAATCAGAAAACCGCCGAAAGCGGGAGCCGCACTGGCAAAATTATCCGGACCCACAGCGCTAATAATGAGATGGTAGCCCTTACTTGTCTGCAAGCAATTGCATCTTTTTTGGAGCTAAAGTTTGAGGTCGTTAACTTCCGCTTTTTGCTCATAACCGACAGAACCCCAAAAAGCAAAAAGCCCGCTCAGGTTTCCCTGAGCGGGCTTCTCTAAATATGGCTCCTCTGACTGGACTCGAACCAGTGACATACGGATTAACAGTCCGCCGTTCTACCGACTGAACTACAGAGGAATCGTTTGAACGGGGCGAATAATAGCGAGGCGCCGTCGGCATGTCAAAGGCGGATTACACATTCTGTGACTGTTTGCTTACAGAATGCGCAACCCGTTGAGTTTTTTGGCAGATCTAGCCCTCAAGCGCCCGCTGCAGGCGCAGCTGATAGCGGTAAACGCCGGCGGTGAGCAGGTAATCCCGGTGCACGCTTGGGCTCCAGGAATCGTCGCCGCCCACCCCCATATGGAAACCGTCCAGGTGCAGCCAGGTGCCTGCTTCCGGCTGCAGCAGATGCTGGTGGCTGCAAGCCATCAGCTGTTGCAGGCCGTAGCGGCTGAGCGAGAAGTGGAAGCGGCCGTCGATGCGCCAGCCGCCGTAGCGCAGGCTGCGGGTGTCGCAGCGCAGGCCGTTTTCGCCGGGGAAAATATACGGCGTGTGCAGCTCGGCCAGCGGCAGGCGCCAGCGCCCGTGCTGCGCGGCCAGGCGGCGATCCGGGTAGTTCTCGTGCGGGCCAAGGCCCAGCCACTCGGCCTGCGCCTGCACCGTCGCCAGTTGGCAGTTGAGGCCGATGCGCGCCGGCGGCGGCAGGGCGTCGGCCACCTCGACCTCCACGTTTACGCTCACCGCGCCCAGTGCGTCGAACAGCCACTGTTTGCGGCTGATCAGCAGAATCTGCCCGTCCACGCCGAACTGGTGTTCGCTCACCACCCGCACGCCGCCCCGGATCGTATCGGCCTGCAGTTGCGTGCAGCGCTCTTCCAGCCGGTACAGGCCCGCCAGCTTCCAGCGTTCGACCCAGGCGTTGGGATCGATATGGTCCGCCTCGCTGACGCCGATGTCGTTATCGATCGGCGCACGCGTAAAGCCGTCGCGCAGCGGCGTCAGCAGCTGCGGCTGCTCGTTCTGCCACCACTGCGTCAGGTGGCCGCTGCTGCGCTCGAAGCGCCAGCGCTGGTCGCCGTGGGTGAGGGCCAGCCCCCGATCATCGTCAATGAGCGTTGGCGGCACGCCCTGCGCCGGCGGCGGCGCGGGATGCAGCGCGCGCGGCACCCGCCACTGATCCCAGGCGCAGCGGTGATGCGCTTCGGACCAGTCGGTGGCCTGCGGCTGCACCACCTCCACGTTTAGCCACAGCTCGCCGGGCTGATGCAGCATCGGCAGACGATCGAGCAGGGTGAAGCGATGGCTGCCCTGCGGCGGCAATGTCAGATCGAGGCTGCCGCTGGCGCGCTCCACGCCGTCCAGTTCCAGCCGCCAGTTGAGTTGTTCGTTGTCGGTGTGGCGGAACAGATAGTCGCTGGTGACGGTCAGCGTCAGCGAGGCGGCGTCGAAGGCGAAGCGGAACAGCTGCTGCGCCCGCTGCGCTTCGAACAGCGCCGGGTGCGGGGTACGATCCGCGAACACCAGCCCGTTCAGGCAGAACTGGCGATCGTTGGGGGTATCGCCAAAGTCGCCGCCGTAGGCCCAGTACTCTTTTCCCTGGGCGTCGCGGCGGATCAGCGCCTGATCGACCCAGTCCCAGACAAATCCGCCCTGCAGGCGCGGATAATGGTGGAACGCGCGCCAGTAGCGCTCAAAGCCGCCGAGGCTGTTGCCCATCGCATGGGCGTATTCGCACAGGATCAGCGGCCGCTGTTCCTCCGGCAGGCCGATCCACTTGCCGATCGCCCATTTGGGCACCGCCGGGAACGGCTGATCCTGATCCACCCGCGCATACATCGGGCAGATGATGTCGGTGGCGGCGGTGTCGGCGCCGCCGCCCTCATATTGCACCGGGCGGGTCGGATCCTGGCTTTTCACCCAGCGGTACAGCGCGTCGTGGTTCACGCCGTGGCCGGACTCGTTGCCCAGCGACCAGATAATGATGCAAGGGTGGTTGCGATCGCGCTGCACCATGCGGGTAACGCGCTCGCTCATCGCCGGCAGCCACTGCGGATCGTCAGCCAGGCGGTTCATCGGCTGCATGCCGTGGGTCTCGATATTGGCTTCGTCCACCACGTACAGCCCGTAGCGATCGCACAGCCGGTACCACAGCGGGTGGTTGGGGTAATGCGAGCAGCGTACCGCGTTGAAATTGTGCTGTTTCATTAGCAGGATGTCGTGGCGCATCGTCGCCTCGTCCATCACCTGGCCGTGGCGCGGATGATGCTCGTGGCGGTTAACGCCGCGGATCAGCAGCGGTTGCCCGTTGAGTTTCAGCAACCCGCCGCTGATTTCCACCTGGCGGAAGCCGACGTCATAGGCCTCTACCTCGATAATCTCCCCCTCGGACGAGAGCAGGGCGACGGTGGCGCGATACAGCGCGGGCGTTTCGGCGCTCCACAGCGCCGGGCGTTCTACCGGCAGGCGCAGCGTGACGCGATCGTCATAGGCGCCGCGCTCGTCCACGATCTCGCTGCCGAGCGGCTGGGTGCGTTCGGCCACCCGCGCGCCATCGCGCCACAGCTGAACCTGCACCTGCAGCGGGCCGGGCCGGCAGGTGCGCGCCGTCACCACCAGTTCGCCGCGGGTAAAGCTATCATGCAGCGGTGTGGTGATGCGCACATCGCTCAGGTGCGCGGCGGGTTTATGCAGCAGGCTGACGTCGCGGAAGATGCCGCTCATACGCCACATGTCCTGATCTTCGAGATAGCTGCCGTCGCACCAGCGCAGCACCATCACCGCCAGCCGGTTTTCGCCCGGCTGCAGCCACGGGCTGAGATCGAACTCCGCCGGCAGGCGGCTGTCCTGCGAATAGCCGATCCAGTGGCCGTTGCACCACAAATAGAACGCCGAGTTGACGCCGTCGAAGATGATGCGCGTCTGGCCGGCGGCCAGCCAGGCCGGATCGACGCTGAAGGTGCGCGAGTAGCAGCCGGTGGGGTTGTCTTCCGGCACATGCGGCGGATCGACCGGGAACGGGTAGCGCACGTTGGTGTAGATCGGCGCGTCGTAGCCGGCGAGTTGCCAGTTGCCCGGCACCGCCAGCGGGGCGGCGTCGGGCAGATCTTGCTGTAACCAGCCTTCCGGCGCCGCCTGCGGGCGGGGGAAATAGCTGAAGCGCCACTCGCCGTTCAGCGACCGGCGGCTGGCGCTGGGGGCATCGTCGCGCGCGTCTTCCACCGTGCGCCAGCTGGCGAACGGCGGGTGGGCGTCCAGCCGGCGGTAGTGGGTGCAGGCCGGGTTTTGCCAGTCACGGCGGGCGAGGATCTCGGTCAGGGAAGCAAGGGGCGCAGCAGGCATCGGCGATCGTCCAGTTGGCTAGGTGATGCTCACCAAGATGCTGACCGGCGCATAAAAAGTAAAGCGGTTACACGCAACCTTGCAAGGGCGATCAAATAACCGTTAATGCGGTTCGCCGGCGCGGTAGATCCGCTGCGGGCGGCCCACCTTGCCGTAAATGATCTCGGCGCGCAGCTGCTGCGCAGCGGTGCAAAACTCCAGGTAACGGCGCGCGGTGGTGCGGCTGAGCCCCATTTTTTGCGCAACGCTTTCAGCGGTGTGGCGCGCGGCGGGTTCGGCAAACAGCGCGCGGACCTTGCCCAGCGTCAGCTCGTCGATGCCGGCGGGTAGCGCCGCCTGCTGTTCGCCGCGGGCGTAGGTGTTGAACATCTCGTCGATGCGGCGCTGGTTGAGGCGCGCTTTGTCCTTCAGCGCTTCACGGCGCTGGCTGAAGCGCTGCAGGGTCTGGCTCAGCCGGTCATAGGCCAGCGGTTTGATCAGGTAGTCGAACACGCCGTAACGCAAAGCCTCGGCCACGGTGGCCATGTCGCTGGCGGCGGTGATGAACACGATGCCGCCACGGTAGCCGCTCAGCGTCAGTTCGCGCAGCAGGGTGATGCCCTGGCCGTCGGGTAGAAAGTTGTCCAGCAAGATCAGGTCCGGCTTGAAGCGTTCGGTCATGGCGCGTGCCTGCGCCAGGGTGCCGGCCAGCCAAATCTGGCGGCAGCCGCCGTTCTGGCGGATAAACTCCGCGTGCATCTCCGCCAGCGGCGTTTCGTCTTCAACGATCAGGATGTTCAGCCATTCCATAGTGCGACCCGTAATTGCAATAAAAATGCTAAGTGAATGTAAGTGAATTGCGGCGTCAAATAAAGATTATCTCAATAATAAACACCATAAGATTAATTAAGCAAATAAAGAACATTAAATAACTTATTAACCGGAATCGGTTTGTGAAATAGGTCAATAATCGGCGTTTTTTTTCTGTTTACCATTAATTTATCGAACGCGAGGTGGTGTTTATCTTCATGGTTTTTAAGGTTTTAATTACCCATTCTGATGTTAATTAAAATGCACTTTTGTATTTAATTTGTTGTTTGTCAGTTAACCCAGAGAGCGTGTTATGTTAGGTGATGCCGTATTTAATCGGGTAAAGCGATCGGATCATAAAGCGATTTCGGAAATAAGCGCCTTCTTGCGCAGTAACGATCTGAATATCGACACCACGGTTGAAATATTTATTACCGTTACCCAGCACGACAAATTGGTCGCCTGCGGCGGCATCGCCGACAATATTATCAAATGCGTCGCCATCAGCCCGCTGATGCGCGGCGAAGGGTTGGCGCTGGCGCTGGCGACCGAGCTGGTGAACCTGGCCTACGAGCGCCACCACACCCAGCTGTTTATCTACACCAAGGTGCAGAACGAGCCGCTGTTCCGCCAGTGCGGTTTCTACCCGATCGCCACCGTGCCGGGCATCGTGGTGCTGATGGAAAACAGCCCGTGCCGCCTGAAGCGCTACGCCGCCCAGCTGGCGAGCCAGCGCCGGCCGGGCGACACCATCGGCAGCATTGTGATGAACGCTAACCCCTTTACCCGCGGGCACCAGTATCTGGTGCGCCAGGCGGCCAAGCGCTGTGACTGGCTGCACCTGTTTCTGGTGAAGGAAAACACCTCGCGCTTCAGCTATGACGATCGGCGCCGGCTGGTGCTGGCCGGCACCGCCGATATCCCCAATCTCACGGTCCACGAAGGCTCGCAGTACGTGATCTCGCGCGCCACCTTTCCCTGTTACTTCATCAAGGATCAGGGTGTGGCCGACGACTGTTACACCGAAATCGATCTGAAGATCTTCCGCCAGTATCTGGCGCCCGCGCTGGGCATTACGCACCGCTTCGTCGGCAACGAGCCGTTCTGCGCGGTGACCGCGAAATACAACCGCGACATGCGCTACTGGCTGGAAACGCCGGCGCTGCCCAGCCCGCCGATCGCGCTGGTGGAAATCGAGCGTTTGCAATATCAGGGCACGGCGATCTCCGCCTCCTGGGTGCGCAAGCTGCTGGCGGCGGGGGACTTCCACGCCGCCGCGCCGCTGGTGCCGCCGGACACCCTGTACTACCTGCAGGATCTGCAAACGCAGCGCCGGGTCAAGACGGCCCCGCATCCTTTTGAGTCCGCACAATCAGGTGAATGATGAAAATTATCCGAGAAGCAATGGCCGGCACGCTGGAATCCAGCGATGTCATGGTGCGCATCGCGCCCGCCGAGGGGCCGCAGCACGATCTGTTGATCGCCAGCAGCGTGGAAAAACAGTTCGGCACGGCGATTCGCCACACCCTGCTGGAGGTGCTGCAGCGCTATGACGTGGAGCCGGTGCAGGTGATCGTCGACGACAAGGGCGCGCTGGACTGCGTGCTGCGCGCCCGGCTGGAAACCGCGCTGATGCGCGCCTGCGAGGGCGGCCAACTGCCGTGGGAGGCGAAAGATGAAAACGCTGAATAAAACCCGGCTGCGCCGCAGCATGTTGTTCGTCCCCGGCGCCAACGCGGCGATGGTCAGCAACGCCTTTATCTACCAGGCCGATGCGCTGATGTTCGATCTGGAAGACTCGGTGATTCTGCGTGAAAAAGACGCGGCGCGCCGGCTGGTGTATCACGCGCTGCAGCACCCGCTGTACCAGGAGGTGGAAACCATCGTGCGCGTCAATGCGCTCGACTCCGCCTATGGTCTGGCGGACTTGCAGGCGGTGGTGCGCGGCGGCGCGGACATCGTGCGCCTGCCCAAAACCGACAGTGCGCAGGACGTGGTCGACATGGAGCGCGAGATCGCCGCCATCGAAGCGGCCTGCGGCCGGCCGGTCGGCAGCACCGGGCTGCTGGCGGCGATCGAATCGGCGCAGGGCATCACCCACGCGGTGGCGATCGCGCACGCTTCGCCGCGGCTGATCGGCATCGCGCTGGGGGCGGAAGACTATGTGCGCAACCTGCGCACCGAACGCTCGCCGGAGGGCATCGAGCTGCTGTTCGCCCGTTGCTCGCTGCTGCAGGCGGCACGTGCCGCCGGCATTCAGGCGTTCGACACCGTTTACTCCGACGCCAACAACGAGGCCGGCTTCCTGCAGGAAGCGGCGCTGATCAAACAGCTCGGCTTCGACGGCAAATCGCTGATTAACCCGCGCCAGATTGAGCTGTTGCACAACCTGTACGCGCCGACCGCCAAAGAGGTGGCGCACGCGCAGCGGGTGGTGGACGCCGCCGAAGCGGCGGAGCGGGAAGGGCGCGGCGTGGTGTCGCTCAACGGAAAAATGGTCGACAGCCCGGTGATTGAACGCGCCCGGCTGGTGCTGGAGCGCGCCGCGCTGTCCGGCTTACGGGAAGAACCGGCGCAGCACGGGGAGGAAGCATGATGAACCGCCAACAACGATTGATGACCTTCAGCAACCCGGCGGATCTGCCGGGCTATCAGGAGGTTTCCAAGGCCAATCTGCAGGCGCGTAAACCGCGCGATCTCAAGCTGTGCGACTCCTTGCAGGAAGCGGTGCGCCGCAGCGGGCTGCAGGACGGCATGACCATCTCCTTCCACCATGCGTTTCGCGGCGGCGATCTGGCGCTCAACCAGGTGATGGAGACGCTGGCGGCGATGGGGTTCCGCAATCTGACGCTGGCCTCCAGTTCGTTGACCGATTGCCATGCGCCGCTGGTTGAGCATATCCGCCACGGCGTGGTGAACCGCATTTATACCTCCGGGCTGCGCGGCCCGCTGGCGGACGCCGTTTCGCGCGGCCTGCTGGCGGAGCCGGTGCAAATTCACTCGCACGGCGGCCGGGTCAACCTGATCGAATCCGGCGAGCTGAAGATAGACGTGGCCTTCCTCGGCGTGCCGGCCTGCGATGAGTTCGGCAACGCCAACGGTTACAGCGGCGAAGCCTGCTGCGGCTCGCTCGGCTATGCGCGGGTGGACGCCGAGGCGGCGGGCACCGTGGTGCTGCTGACCGAGCAGCTGGTGCCGTATCCGCATCATCCCGCCAGCCTGGCGCAGGATCGGGTGGATCTGATCGTGCAGTTGGAGCGGGTGGGCGACGCTGACAAGATCGGCGCCGACGCCACGCGCATGACCTCGAACCCGCGCGAGCTGCTGATCGCCCGCCGCGCCGCCGAGGTGATCGCCGGTTCCGGCTACTTCACCGAAGGCTTCTCGCTGCAAACCGGCACCGGCGGCGCCTCGCTGGCGGTGACCCGCTTCCTGGAGGACAAGATGCGCGCCCGCGGCATCCGCGCCGCGTTCGCCCTCGGCGGCATCACCTCGACCATGGTGGATCTGCATGAAAAAGGGCTGATCGGCAAGCTGCTGGACGTGCAGAGCTTCGATCGCGCGGCGGCGACCTCGCTGGCACGCAACCCGCGCCATATCGAAATCAGCGCCAACCAATACGCCAATTTCAGCTCCAAGGGCGCCTCGGTCGATCGGCTCGACGTGGTGGTGCTGAGCGCGCTGGAAATCGACACCGGCTTCAACGTTAACGTGCTGACCGGCTCCGACGGCGTGCTGCGCGGCGCGTCCGGCGGCCACTGCGACACCGCCGCCGCCGCGCGGCTGGCGATCATCGTTGCACCGTTGGTGCGCGGGCGCATCCCGACGCTGGTGGAGCAGGTGACCACCTGCGTCACGCCGGGATCCAGCATCGACATTCTGGTGACTGACCACGGCATCGCCGTCAACCCGGCGCGGCCGGAGCTGGCGCAGCGCCTGCAGCAGGCGGGGCTCGAGGTGGTGAGCATCGACTGGCTGCGCGCCCGCGCGCTGCAGCTGACCGGCGAACCGCAGCCGATCGCGTTTACCGACAAGGTGGTGGCGGTGGTGCGCTATCGCGACGGCTCGGTGATCGACGTGGTGCATCAGGTGGCGGAGTAACCGATGGCCGCCGTCGATCCCCGGTTGGCCGCCGAACGCGCGGTCAGCCTGCCGGAGCTGCTCACCAGCCGCGAATGCCGCCAGGCACGCCAGCAGGCGTGGCTGGCGCAGCACGAATGCACGCTGCTGGTGCTGACGCTGGTGGTGCCCGGCCCGGTGAAAGACAACGCGCTGACGCGCGGCATCTTCAACCTGGGCTGGGCGGCGTTGCTGCGGCTGAGCGTCGAACAGGGGTGGTCCAGCCCGCAGGCCGAGGCGCTGGCACTCTCTACCGGCTGCGAAGGCTTTCTGGCGCTGCGCGCCGACGCCCAGCGGGTGAAGGATTGCGCCATGCAGCTGGAGGTGAGCCGCCCAATCGGCCGGCTGTGGGATATCGACGTGCTGGATACGCAGGGGCGCATTTTGTCGCGCCGCGACATCGGCCTGCCGGAACGGCGCTGCCTGCTGTGCGGCCAACCGGCCAAGATCTGCGCCCGCCAGCGGCGGCATAGCAGCGAGCAGTTGCTGCATGAAATGGAAAGGATGTTCAACGATGCGATCTCTGCCGATTAACCTGCCCGCCCGCCGTGCTGAACCGGCCTGCGACTTCGCCCGCGCCGCCTTTCGCGCGCTGCTGGTGGAAGTCAACCTCACGCCCAAGCCGGGGCTGGTGGATCGCCATAACACCGGCGCCCACCGCGATATGGATCTCGGGCACTTTTACCGCAGCGCCCGCGCCATCGGCGTGTGGCTGCCGCGCTTTATCCAACGTGGGCGCGAAGACGCGGCTTTGCCGGTAGAGCAGCAGCTGGCGCGGTTGCGGCCGCTTGGCCTGGCCTGCGAAAACCAGATGTTCCGCGCTACCGGCGGCATTAACACCCACAAGGGCAGCGTGTTCTCGCTCGGTTTGCTGTGCACCGCCTTCGGTCGCCTGCAGCAGCAGGGGCGCGCCATCGGCGCCGAAACGCTGTGCGCCGAGGCGGCGGCGATGTGCCGGGGGCTGGTGGATCGCGAATTGCGGCGTAATAACGCCGGGCAGACCGCCGGCCAGCGGCTATTCGCCGCTCACGGGCTGAGCGGCGCGCGCGGCGAGGCGGAGTCCGGTTTTCGGTTGGTGATTGACGGCGCGCTGCCGCTGTATCGGCAACGGCTGGCCGCCGGGTACGACGAACAGCGGGCGCTGCTGGACAGCCTGCTGTGGCTGATGGCCCACAACGACGACACCAACGTCGCCTCGCGCGGCGGCATGCTCGGGCTGCGCTGGCTGCGGCACCGGGCGGTATTGCTGCTGGCGCAGGGCGGCTCGGCCGGGGAGGCGGGGCTGGCGCGACTGCGGCGCTTCGACGCCGACTGCATCGCCCGCAACCTCAGCCCCGGCGGCAGCGCCGACCTGTTGATAGTGACCTGGCTGCTGGCGCAGCTGGGTGCCCAAGAATAATAACCAAGCCTTCAGGAGAGTCCCTATGTCCCAAACCCAGGAAAAGATCTGGAAAGCGATAGCGCCGCTGGCGGTGCTCGCGATCCTGTTATTGATACCGGTGCCCGACGGCATGCCACCGCAGGCGTGGCACTACTTCGCCATCTTCGTGGCGATGATCGTCGGCATGATTCTGGAGCCGATCCCGGCCACCGCCATCAGCTTTATCGCGGTGACCGTCAGCGTGCTCAGCGCCAACTGGGTGCTGTTCGGCGCGCAGGAGCTGGCCGAGCCGGGCTTCAAGGCTGGTAAAGAGGCGCTGAAATGGGGGCTGGCAGGCTTCTCCAGCACCACCGTCTGGCTGGTGTTCGGCGCCTTTATCTTCGCGCTGGGCTACGAGGCCACCGGGCTGGGGCGGCGCATCGCGCTGTTCCTGGTGAAATTCATGGGCAAGCGCACGCTGACGCTGGGCTATGCGGTGGTGATCATCGATATCCTGCTGGCGCCGTTTACGCCGTCCAACACCGCGCGCACCGGTGGCACGGTGTTCCCGGTGGTGAAAAACCTGCCGCCGCTGTTCGACTCTTTCCCTAACGATCCCTCTTCACGCCGCATTGGCGGTTACCTGATGTGGATGATGGTGGTCGGCACCAGCATCAGTTCCTCGATGTTCGTCACCGGCGCCGCGCCGAACGTGCTGGGCATCGAGTTCGTCGGCAAGATTGCCGGGGTGCACATCAGCTGGATGCAGTGGTTCCTGGCGTTTCTGCCGGTCGGCCTGCTGCTGCTGATCATCGCGCCGCTGATCTCCTACTACCTGTACAAACCGGGCGTGACCCACAGCAGCGAAGTGGCCGCTTGGGCGGATACCGCGCTCGGTGAAATGGGCAAGCTGACGCGCAAGGAATACACCCTGATCGGCCTGGTGTTGCTCAGCCTGTGTCTGTGGGTGTTCGGCGGCAAAATGCTGGACGCCACCGCGGTGTGCCTGTTGGCGGTGTCGCTGATGCTGGCGCTGCACGTGGTGTCGTGGAAGGAGATCACCAAATACTCCAGCGCCTGGAACACGCTGGTTAACCTGGCGACGCTGGTGGTGATGGCCAACGGTCTGACGCGTTCCGGTTTTATCGACTGGTTCGCCCAGACCATGAGCACCCACCTGGACGGCTTCTCGCCGAACATGACGGTGGTGGCGCTGGTGCTGGTGTTCTACTTTGCCCACTACCTGTTCGCCAGCCTGTCGGCGCACACTGCCACTATGCTGCCGGTGATCCTGGCGGTCGGCAAAGGGTTGCCGGGCGTGCCGATGGAACAGTTGTCGATGCTGTTGGTGCTGTCGATCGGTATCATGGGTGTGCTGACGCCGTACGCCACCGGGCCGGGGGTGATCATCTACGGCTGCGGCTACGTGAAATCGAAAGACTACTGGCGCCTGGGCGGCATTCTCGGCGTGGTGTACATCGCCGCGCTGCTGCTGATCGGCTGGCCGATCATGAGCCTGTGGTACTGAGTTGAAGCAGAGCGGCCACCGCCCGGTGGCCGCGGGTACGATCTTTTCCCGTGAGCCCTGTCACATACTTGTCACATCAACCCCGCCATCATACTCAGGCAAACGCTAACACCTTAAAAATAATCATTTTCCGGGAGCCTCTGCGGATGAGAAAAAAAACGTTATTGTTATGCCTGCCCTTGTTATTCACCGGGAACGCGCTGGCGGAAGCCGGCGGTTATCAACTGGAACAGGTGCTGGTGATGAGCCGCCATAACCTGCGCGCGCCGCTGGCCAACAACGGCAGCGTGCTGGCGCAGTCTACGCCGAGGGCCTGGCCGGCCTGGGAAACGCCGGGCGGCCAGCTGACCACCAAGGGTGGGGTGCTGGAAGTGTATATGGGGCACTACTTCAACGCCTGGCTGAAGCAGACCGGCCTGTTGCCGCAAGAGGGCTGCCCGACCGCCGGCAGCGTGTACGTCTACGCCAACAGCCTGCAGCGCACGGTGGCCACCGCGCAGTTCTTCAGCAACGGTGCGTTCCCCGGCTGCGACGTCAGCGTGCACCATCAGGACAAGATGGGCGAGATGGATCCGACCTTCAACCCGATCATCACCGACACCAGCGAAGCCTTCAACCAGCAGGCGCTGGCGGCGATGAACGCCGCGCTGGGATCGCTGAAGCTGGACGCCTCTTACCAACAGCTGGCGAAGATCATCGACTACAAGGATTCCGCCGCCTGCAAGACCGACAAACACTGCGACCTGACCAAAGAAGCCAGCGTGATGAGCGCGGTGCCGGGCAAAGAGCCGGGCGTCTCCGGCCCGTTGCGGGTGGGCAACTCGCTGGTGGACGCCTTTATGCTGCAGTATTACGAAGGTTTCCCGATGAAAGAGGTGGCCTGGGGCAAAATCGCCACCCCGCACCAGTGGAAGCAGTTGGCGCAGTTGAAAGACGGCTATCAGGATTCGCTGTTCACCTCGCCGATGGTGGCGCAAAACGTCGCCAAACCGCTGCTGACCTACATCAACCACGCGCTGCTCGGCGAGCGCAAGCCGGACGCGCCAAAGCTGACGGTGCTGGTCGGCCACGACTCCAATATTGCCTCGCTGCTGTCGGCCATGCAGTTCCAGCCGTATCAGCTGCCGCAGCAGTATGAGAAAACGCCGATCGGCGGCAAGCTGGTGTTCCAGCGCTGGCGCGACGCACAGAACGACCGTGAATTGCTGAAGATCGAGTATGTCTATCAGTCTACCGAACAGCTGCGCAAAGCGACGCCGCTGACGCTGCAAACCCCGCCGCAGCGCGTGACGCTGGCGCTGAAAGGTTGCCCGATCGACAAGGACGGTTTCTGCGCCTGGAGCGATTTCGAAAAGACCATGAAAGGCATTCTATAATGCCCACGCCTCTCTCCCGACCGCGGGGGAGAGGCCTCTCCCCATCCCGGCTAACGCGCCGTCGTGCGGGCGTTAACGCCATTTATTTTGCCCAGGGTCATTGTTGCAGGCCGTTTCGGGGGCTAACATCATCAGCCTGCCTGCTTATCATGGATACCGCCGTTGCCCACTTTTATCCGCAATATCGAATTTTTCGCGCCGGAAGGCTATCCGGGCCAGGTGGTGCGCTGCCATTTTGCGCTGGCGGAGTATCGCGACGACAGTTATCCCGAGGCGGGTTTTGCGCTGCCGGATCATCTGGCGCGCGCGGTACCGAAACGCCGTGCGGAGTATCTGGCCGGGCGTTTTCTGGCGCGGCAGCTGTTGGCGCCGCTCGGCTTTGCCAACTTTACCTTGACGCGTGGCGAAGATCGCGCGCCGCAGTGGCCGGCGGGCATCGCCGGCGCGCTGAGTCATAATTCGGATACCGCGCTGTGCGCCGTGCACCGCGAGAGCGGGCTGGGCGGCGTTGGGTTGGATGTGGAAACGCTGCTACCCGACGTGCGGGCGGAGGAGTTGTGGGGCGCGATCGTCTCGGCGGCGGAGCGCGAGGCGTTGCTGCAAGAGGCGTTGCCGTTCAACGAACTGCTGACGCTGACGTTTTCGGCCAAAGAGAGCCTGTTCAAGGCGCTCTATCCACAGGTGCGCCGTTACTTCGATTTTCTTGATGCGCGAATGGTGGCGGTGGATGCGCAGCGGCAGATGTTTGTATTAGAGCTGCTTACGACATTGACGCCGCATTGCCCCGCCGGCCGGCGGTTTGCGGGGCGTTATTGGCGAAGAGGTGACGACGTAACGACCTTTATTTTTTGTTAAAGCATAACAATAACAAAGCGTTATATTTTCCACGCCGCCGTGCGGGGTGACCGCCGCGCGCGGAAAGATTCCTTCATCGGTGATTGACCCACGGTGGGGATCCGGTGTAATTTACCATCCTTTTATGGCTAATGATAATTATTCGCATAACCATTATCATTAGTGAGGCGAAACAAAGGAGTGGTCTTGTGGCGACACTGACGACAGAAAATCAAACCTTCCCCGGGTTTGTTTACGCCGAGCAATCGACCTTTTTGTTCCGGTCCGAGTTCCGCTCACTTTCCGCCAGCGGCATGTTCGAACGGATTGAAACGCCGGCGTTCGGCGGCGAGCAGGAAGGTAGCGCATTGGCGCGGCATATCCGCCAGGCGCTGGCGCGCGCCAAAGCCGCCGGCCAGGAGACGCCGGTGGTGGTGGGCGCCATTCCGTTCGATACGCGTCGGCCTTCCAGCCTGTATGTACCTGAAAGTTGCCAGTTTGTCGCCAATGACAGTTTTATCCGCGCCGCGCGCCCGATGCTGCAACAGCCGCATCGCCTGGCCGCCTGCACCAGCATTCCGGACGAGCCGCGCTTCAAGCACGCGGTGGCGGAAGCGGTCAGCCGCTTTAAACAGGGCAAATTGGATAAGGCGGTGCTGTCGCGCATCCTGGAGATAGAATTGGAGCAGCCGGTGGCGGGCCACCAGATCCTCAATAACCTGATGGTGCAGAACCCGACCGGTTACCACTTTTCTCTGCCGCTGGCCGATGGCGGCGTGCTGATCGGCGCCAGCCCGGAATTGCTGATCCGCAAGCAGGGCGGAGAGATCCATTCCAACCCGTTGGCCGGCTCTGCGCGCCGTCAGGACGACCCGCAGCAGGATCGGCTCGGCAGCGAGCGCCTGATGCGCTCGACCAAAGACAAATATGAACACAAGCTGGTGATTGACGACATTCGCCGGCACCTGGCACCGCTGTGCGCCAGCCTGCGCGTGCCCAGCGGCCCATCGCTGCTCAGCACCGGCACCATGTGGCATCTGTCCACCCGCATCCGCGGCGAGCTGCTGAACCCGAATCTCAACGTGATGCAGCTGGCCTGCCTGCTGCATCCGACGCCGGCGTTATGTGGCTTCCCAACCGAAAGCGCCCGTCAGCTGATCGCCGATCTGGAGCCGCACGATCGCGGTTTGTTCAGCGGCATCGTCGGTTGGTGCGACGCCAACGGCGACGGCGAGTGGGCGATCGTTATCCGCAGCGGCCTGTTGCGCGGCAACCGGGTGCGGCTGTTTGCCGGCGCAGGCATTGTCGCCGCCTCGACGCCGCAGTCTGAATGGGCGGAAACCGCCGCCAAACTGGGCACCATGCTCAACGCTTTCGGCCTGAACAGCGGCGCGCTGTAAGGGCTCTTTGCGGCGCGTTTGCGCGCCGCGTCACACGCTTTCGCAGGAGATAACGATGAACAACAACACGAACCGGCAGCGTGCCCGGATGGCGGTGCGCGCATGAGCATTCAGATGGATTTCACCGGCAAACGGGTGTGGGTGACCGGTGCGGCGCGCGGCATCGGCGAGCAGATCGCCCGGCATTTTTTGACGCAGGGCGCCGAGGTGGTGGGTTTTGACCGCGAGTTCGCCAACCCGGATCTGCCTTACCCTTGCGTGACGCTGGACATCAGCCGGCCGGAGCAGGTGGAGGCGGTGTGCCGCCAACAGCTGGCGGAGAACCCGCAACTGGACGTGCTGGTCAACGCCGCCGGCACGCTGCGCATGGGCAATACCGAAGATCTGAGCGTGGATGACTGGCACCAGTGCATCAACGTCAACGCCTCGGGGGCGTTTTACCTGTTCCGCGCCGTGCTGCCACACTTCAAGGCGCAGCGCAGCGGGGCGATCGTCAGCATCGGCTCCAACGCCGCACACGTGCCGCGCGCGCAGATGGCGGCTTACTGCGCCTCCAAGGCGGCGCTGACCAGCCTGAACCACTGTGTGGGGCTGGAGATGGCGCCGTTCGGCGTGCGCTGCAATCTGGTGTCGCCGGGCTCGACCGATACGCCGATGCAGCGCGGCATGTGGCAGACCCGCGATGCGGAACAGCGTACCATCGCCGGCTTCCCCGAGATGTTCAAGCTGGGGATCCCACTGGGTAAAATCGCCCGTCCGGACGAAATCGCCAACGCGGTGCTGTTCCTGGCCTCCGATTTGGCCAGCCACATCACCATGCAGGACATCGTGATCGACGGCGGCGCCACGCTGGCCGCCTGAGTCAAACCCGCTGGCGGCGCAGCAGGTGCTGTGCGCCTTCCGCCGCCAGCAACAGCACCGCCAGCCAGATCGCCAGATAGGTTGGCCATTCGCTTTGGCTGATGCTCTCGCCGAGCAGCAGCGCGACGATCACCAGCAGCACCGGTTCCACATAGCTCAGTAAGCCAAACAGGCTGAACGGCAGCAGGCGGCTGGCGAGGATATAACACACCAACGCCACGGCGCTGATGACGCCGAGCAGCGGAATGCGCCAATACAGCTCGGCATTGATCTGCAGCGCCGCCGCGCCGCCGTCGCCGAAGGCGAACCAGGCCGCCGCCGGCAGCATCAGCGTCAGTTCGCACCACAGCCCGCCGAGATTGTCGGTGCCGAAACGCCGCCGCAGAATAAAGTAGAGCGGATACCCCAGCGCCACCACCAGCGTCGGCCATGAGACGCCGCCCGCCTGATACAGCTCGTTACCCACGCCAATCACCGCGCACGCTACCGCCAGCTTTTGCAGCAGCGACAGCCGATCGCGGTAGATCAAACGGCCCGCCAGCACCATGGTCAGCGGCAGCAGAAAATAGCCGAGCGACACGTCGAGCGCCTTGCCGTGCAGCGGCGCCCACAGGAACAGCCACAGCTGCACCCCCAGCAGCGCCGAGGTGAGCAGCAGGCCCAGCAGCCGCCGCGGCCGTTGGCCGATCCAGGCCAGCGTGTCGCCCACCTTGCGCCAATCACCGGACAACGCCATAAACAGCGTCAGGAACGGTAGCGTCAGCAGTGTGCGCCAGCCGTAGACCTGTTCGCCGTTCAGCGGGGTGAGGGTGGAGGTGAAATAATACATCGCGCCGAACAAGATGGAGGCGACGACCGAAAGAGTGATGCCCTTAATCACACGCATTCCTGGTGAGTGATTGATTTTATGGCGGCTACTGTAGAGAAATTTGCCGCCAACGACAATGGCGTTGCCGGGCGCTGGACAATCGGCGGCGGCGGGTTACAATGGATACTGTGTATTCATACAGGTTTTGGCGATGACAATCGATCTTTTTGAAGACGCGCTGCCGCCGCCGTGGCGCGAAGAGATCGCCCCCGGCGCGGTGGTGATGCACGGCTTCGTGCGCGATCACGGGCCGGAACTGCTGGCGGCGGTGCGGGGCGTGGTGGCCCAGGTGCCGTGGCAGCATCTGACCACCCCCGGCGGGCACGTGATGTCGGTGGCGATGAGCTGGTGCGGCAACGGCTGGACCAGCGACAGCCGCGGTTACCGCTATTCGGAACGCGACGCGCGCAGCGGCAAACGCTGGCCGCCGATCCCCCCGATCCTGATGGCGTTGGCGGACGAAGCCGCGCAACAGGCGGGCTTCGGCCCCTTCGTGCCGGATTCCTGCCTGATGAACCGTTACGATCCGGGCAGCAAGCTGTCGCTGCATCAGGATAAAGACGAGCACGATTTCGGTGCGCCGATCGTCTCCGTCTCGCTTGGGTTGCCGGCGGTGTTTCAGTTCGGCGGTTTGCAGCGCAGCGACCGGGCGCGGCGCATTCCGCTGGCGCACGGCGACGTGGTGGTGTGGGGCGGCCCGTCGCGGCTCTGTTTCCACGGCATCCTGCCGGTCAAAGAAGGCTATCACTCGCTGGTGGGGCCGCACCGCATCAACATCACGTTACGCAAGGCGCTTTAGCTGCGGCTCCTGCGCCAGGCAGGCGACGAGATAGTCGATGAACACCCGCAGCTTGGGCGGCAGGTGCTGGTTGGGGACGTAGAGCAGCCACAGACCGCCATGATAGCTGCTGAGGAAATCCCATTCCGGCAGCACCTGCACGATCTCACCGTCGTCGAGCGCCTGGCGGGCGGTAAAGTACGGCAGGCTGCCGATGCCGATGCCGATATGCCGTTTCACCGCGTCCAGCCGCACGCCGGTGTGGTTGGCGGCGTAGCGGCCGCGCACGTTCACCCTCACCGTTTTGCCGTCTCGGCGGAATTTCCATTGCGAGTCATCGGGCGTTTCTCCCAAATAGATGCAGCAGTGCGCCGCCAGATCGTGCGGGCGCCGCGGTGTGCCGTGCTGCGCCAGATAGTGCGGCGTGGCGCACAGCAGATGGTCTACTCTCATCAACTGACGGCCGATCAAGCCGGGTGACGGGCGATCGGTAATGCGCAGCGCCAGATCGACCCGATCGTCAATCAGATCCATATAGCGATCTTCCAGCCGCAGCCTCACGTCCACCTTCGGATAGCGCCGCAGGAACTCCGGCATGTGCGGGTGCAGCACGAAGCTGCCCACCGCCTTGGGCACGCTGACGCTGACCAATCCTTCGGGCTCTGCCGCGCCGCGACCGCTGACCGCCATGACGGCTTCGGCCGCCGCCAGCATGTTGCGGCAGTGCTGAAACACCTCTTCGCCGCTTTCGCTCAGGCGCAGTTTGCGGGTGGTAC
The DNA here is from genome assembly GCF_001902635.1 of Serratia marcescens. Taxonomy (GTDB): domain Bacteria; phylum Pseudomonadota; class Gammaproteobacteria; order Enterobacterales; family Enterobacteriaceae; genus Serratia; species Serratia marcescens_F. Next base: position 212,852 of record NZ_MJAO01000007.1, read on the forward strand.
GGTGCAGCAGCTGCAGCGCCAGCGCCTGTTCGAGCTTCGCCACGCTGCGGCTGACGGCGGAAGGCGAAGCGCCCAGCCTGCGGGCGGCGGCGGAAAAGCTGCCGCTTTCCACCACCTGAACGAAAACGGCCATTTCGGCCAACAGCGCGTAAGAAAGATTTGTGCTCATGGCGCAAAAGTCCATTGTGATGATGACGGATTATCCCGTGATTATGGCACGAATATAATAACCCTCCGAACCGAGGAGAAAAATGATGACCGAACGACGTTATTACTACAGCGACGATTTACAGGGCCAGGCGCAGGTGTTGAGTTGCGTGCCGGCCGAGGGGGGCGTTTACGCCGTGGAACTGGACGCCACGCTGTTTCACCCGCAGGGCGGCGGCCAGCCGTCCGACGTGGGGACGTTAGGCGGCGTCACCGTAGTGCGGGTGCATCAGCAGGGGGATAGGGTGATGCACTTTACCACCGCGCCGGTGCCGATCGGGCCGGTCACGATGCAAATCGATGAAGCGCAACGTCGGCTGCACGCCCGCTGGCACTCTGGCGGGCATTTGATCGGCTGGCTGGGAGAAACCCGGGGTTGGCGGCCGGTCAAGGCCCATCATTGGCCGGGGGAAGGGCGCATCACTTTCATGCCGGGGCCGGAGGCGCAGACGGTAGACATGGACTTTTTGCAGGTGGAGCTGGCGTGCGTGATCGCCGCCGATTTACCGCGCCGCCAGCAGGCGGTGGACGGTATGCGCCAGATCGGTTTCGGCGAGCTGCCCGCCTACGGCTGCGGCGGCACCCATGTCGCCACGCTGGGTGAGGTGGGGGCGGTGATCGTCACCGGTGTCAAAATGAAGAAAGGTCAGCTGATCGTGCAGTATGAGCTGGGGTGAACAAGAGGGGGGAAGCTCAGCGCCCGGCCTGCCGCAGCTGGGTGCAGAACGCGCATTGGCATCCCGCTACCGGCACCGCCGCGCAGCTGCCGATGTTCACCGGCTGGGCGTCCATGGCGTGAAAGCCGTAAAACAGAGTTTCGATGTTTTGTTCCGCCGCACGCGCCTGCTCGGGGCGCGGTGCGGGCACCGTTGATTGAAACGCCGCGGCCTTGCCGGCCAGCAGGCTGAGAAACAGCAGCGACAGCTGGATTTTCATCATCGTCTTCCTTTGGCTGAGATTTTGATACGTTATAACAAAACGTCATCAGTGCCAAGCGGCGGCGCCGTTAACGTTATTTTTACGCGGCGTAACAATTTCTCATCCGGTTAATATTCAGACACATCTCTTGTCGATTTGTTGGCGAATACTTCAAATTACAAAAATTGCCTACCTAAACGAATATTTAGATACTCGCTGTGCGGCCTGGCCAGTGCTGACACGTTGTTAAATTTTGAGCATACGGAAAGATGCCTCTGTAGGTATCGTCACGCACTCTGGACAGGATATCGCCACCATGGGCTCCTTTTTTAAGCAAATCTATCGCTATTCCCACGCGCGCCCTTATCGACATAACGAAAATCTCTGGCCTTACGTGAAGATCGCGCGCGGCGAAGGCGGTGAAATCACCGCCTTGTGGTACAAACATCTGCCGGTGCCGATCGTGCCGCTGAGCGAACTGCGCAACAGCTGCCGGGGGGAGGCGTTGTTGACGGCCACCGGCCCGTCGGTGAAGACGCTGCGCTTCGAAAATATTCCCGGCATGCCAGCCATTGGGGTCAACGGCGCCTATTTTTTGCATCGGCAGGTGGATTTTCGCTTTTATGTCATCGTGGATATGGGCTTTATCGATAGCCGCCCGGAGGTCGTGCATGACGTCATTCAGCGGCCTGAGCTGACGCTGTTCACCACCGTGCACGGCGTAGCCCGCATCCTTGAGCGATTTGGCCAGGCGGCGATCGGCTGCCGCCTGGCGATCGTCGAGGATGCAGCCTGCAAAATTTACCGCCCCCGGATCGACAGCGGCGCGCTGTGGGAGCACTATTGCCGGGAAAGCGGCGTGGTCTTCGCCACAGAGTGCCGCACGCTCGGCTTCAGCCAGGATATTCGCTGCGGCATTTTCGACGCCGGCACCGTGGCCTACTGGGCGCTGCAAATCATCGCCTATCTCGGCTTCAGGCAGCTGTTTATCGCCGGGCTGGACATGAACAATTTCCACCAGCCGCGCTTTTACGAAACGGAGCAGGATCGGCTGCCGACGTTCTTGCCGGACAAAGTGGAATCGCTGGTGATCCCCGCCTTCCGGCACGCCGGCGCGATCATGAAGCGCCGGCGGATCGCGATAAAAAACCTCTCCCTGCACAGCGCTATCGACAGCGAGATCTTTGAGAAGGTGGACGCCGATGTTTACTTTCAGCAAGCCTGAGCGGCTTTATCGCCTTGGCAGCGCACTGTTTTTGGCCTTCGCGTTTTTCAGCGCGATATTCTGCGGGCAAACCCGCGTCAACAACCTGTTTCACCTGGCGGCGCTGCTGTGGCTGGGCGCCGTGTTCACCTGGCCGCCGTTGCGGCGGCAGTTGCTGACCAATCGCCAGGCGTTGCGAGGCGGCGGGCTGGCGCTGATGTTCCTGCTTTATTATTCCCTCAGCGCGCTGTGGGGCGAGACGCCGGGGGATATGTCGTCGGCCCTGACTCACAGCGCCTATATCCTGCTGTATCTCGCCTGGCTGGTGACGCTGCTCGACGGTGAGCGGCGTCACCAACTGCAATGGGCGATGCTGGCCGGCATTACGGCGCTGTGCCTGTATCTGACGCTGGTCGACGCCCCGTCGATTTATCATCTGCGGGAAACCACCGCCCGCAATCCGGGGCCGAGCAACGTGATCGATCTGGCCGGTTACGCCGCCCTCGCCATTCTGTTGAGCCTGATGATTTTCCGCGATACCGGGCAAAAAGCGGCGCTGTGCTTCATCCCGCCGCTGCTGGCGTTTATGGTGCTGACCCAAAGCCGTGGCCCGTTGATCGCGCTGGCGCTCGCAGTGGCAGCGGTGACGCCCTATCGGCAGAGGCCGGGAAGGTGGCTATGGGCTTTGCTGGCCGGCGCGTTGGTTGTGGCCTTTGTCATCGTTTACAGCACGGTCGGCGAAATGTTGATCGCCCGTTTTGGCGAACTGTATCAGCAGAGTTTTGTCCGCATCAGCATTTGGCGGCACAGCCTGGCGCTGATCGAACAGGCGCCGTTCTTCGGTTACGGCTTTGATAAGCAGCTCAACTTTCTCAATTACACCGGCGAGCTGAACCACACCACGCACAGCCTGTATCTCGGCGCGTTGCTGAAGGGCGGCGGCGTGGGTTTCCTGTTGTTGCTGGCGTTGCTGGGATACGGCGCACGGCTTGCCTGCCAACATGGGCGCGAAGGGCGGCGTTGGGAGGCGGCCATGTTTATCTTTATGCTGGTGTTCTACTGTTCGCAGGGGATGTTTGTGATCGCCAATCCGGCGGAGTTCTGGTACCTGTTTTGGCTGCCGCTGGCGATGCTGTGGTCGCAACCCAAACGGCCGCCGTTCAGCGGCACGCGGGCGGCAGCGCCGCCAGGGTCTTCTCCAGCACCTGTTCCGCCGCGATGATGCCGAGCGGCTGACGGCGCCGGGTGGCATCCAGCGCGGCGCCGTCAAGCGGCACATGCATCACCTGGTGCAGCTCGCCGTTCTGATAGGGGCCGGTATGCTGCGGATTGGCGGTGACGAACAGGCTGACGGTGGCGATTTTCAACGCTACGGCGAGGTGCAGCGGGCCGGTATCGCCGGTCACCAGCACCTGCAGGTTGGCGATCACCGCCAGCAGCTGCGGCAGGGTGGTCGTGCCGATATGGCTCACCACCCGCCGTTGCTGTTCCGCGCTTAAGCCCGCCATAAACTCTCGCTCGATGTCGCGCTCCGCAGCGCTGCCAATCAGCTCGATCTGATAGTCGGCGGAATGCGCCAGCAGCCGCTGTGCCAGTTGCACGAAGCGTTCGACCGGCCAGCGGCGCAGCGTTTCGGAAGCGCCCATCTGAAAGCCGATGAGAATTTTGCCCGCCGGTTTTGCGCGCGGCGGAAAAGCGACGGGAATGAACATCTCCGGATTATCGGTACGGCAGCCCAGTTGCCCTACCATGTCCAGCTTGCGTTGGATCAGGTGGCCGCCGGTGCTGCGGCTGACGCCGGTCAGCCAGCGTTCCATCCCGCTTGGTTTGTTGCCGTAAAGGTCTTTAAACAGATAGCGGCAACCGGCGGCGATGGCGACCAGCACGTCGTAAGGCGCCTTCGAGTGCAGGATGACCGCCAGCTGTGGCCGGTTTTCTCGCAACCGCTGAATAACGCTCAACATGTCCTTGGCCTTGTGGTCCCAATAAATCACGTCATGAAAGCAGGGGCTGCCCTCGACCAATTGCCGGTTCTTGTAGCTGGAGACTAACGTGATTTTTGCGTTGGGGTAGCGTTCGCACAGCGCGCGGATGGCGGGCGTGTTGAACATCAAATCGCCGAGGGCGCTGGTGGAGAAAATCACGATACGCTCAAAGGATTGCTGCGGATCGAAGCTCGCTGCGGGCCGGAGATTGCCCGCCAGGCGGGTGTAGAGACGCAAACCGGCGTTGGCCGCCGCTATTTTCCACTGTTTAGACATTGCAGTTCGTTTCCGCTTGAGATCGGCGGCCACCGTCTGGCGCCACGTCGTATCATACAAGCGCGGCAACGGCGGGCCAATGGCCCGCAACAGATTGCGACAGATGCTAACGTTATGTTTGCAATTGCCGCCGGGCGCCGCGCTTACTCCTCCCAAATCTGATAATCCGAGTAGGGGCGAGTGAAGATTTCGCGTCCCAGCGCGCGAGCGGCATCCGCCGGTCAAAGCGTTTTTCGCCTGGTTGCAGCGGGAATTGCCGCCATAAAATGGCACAAAATAAAAGTTTTACCGGCCTAAGTTATGGGAATATCAGCAAACTTTTGTTTTTACTTCACTGCGAGAACCTATCATGAGCCAGCCAAGAACTTCCGATTACCCGATTGACGCGCAATTTATCGAGCGCTGGTCACCGCGCGCGATGGCTAATGACGCCATCGACGATCACACGCTGCTGAGCTTCTTCGAAGCGGCGCGCTGGTCGCCTTCGGCCTACAACATTCAGCCGTGGCGCTTTGCCTACAGCAAGCACGGTTCCGACAGCTGGGAGAACTACCTGGAGTTCCTGATCGACTTCAACCGCGGCTGGGCGCAGCACGCCTCGGCGCTGGTGGTGATCGTCTCCAAAACCACCAGCCTGAACGGCGAGCGGCTGGTGGACAACCCGACGCACGCGTTCGACACCGGCGCCGCCTGGGCCAGCCTGGCGCATCAGGCGCACCTGAAAGGCTGGTTGACCCACTGCATGAGCGGCATCCATCACGACAAGATCAAAGCGGCGCTGCAGCTGCCGGACGACTATGCGGTGCACGCCATGGTGGCGATCGGCAAGCCGGGCGACAAAGCCAGCCTGCCGGATTTCCTGCAGGAGAAAGAGGCGCCTTCGGGCCGTCTGCCGCTGGGCAAGACCGTCAGCGAAGGGCTGAATTTCACGCTGTGATTGCCCGCTTTCCCTCAGGCCCGCTTAGCGGGCCTTTTTTATGCGGCGAGTAAAACTTAAGGAGTATGTTCTCGTTCGCTCATTCGCTGTATATTTTGTTATATAGCGATAGCGTAATGAGGAGGATACCGTGGGGGATCACTTTGGCAAAGGGCTGTTGGCGGGGTTAAAGGCGGAGAACCTGAAGCCGGAGGCGGAGCTGGCGCGGTTTTGCTCCGACTATAAGCGTGGCTTCGTGCTCGGCTATGCGCACCATTTGGCGCAGCGCTGCGGTGATGAGAACCGCGCGGCGTTCGAAGCCGGGCAGCTGAGCCGCGCCTATGGCCTCGGCAGTGAGCCGATGAGCGAGTTCTTTTCCGGCGGCGACAGCCGGTTGGCGGAGAAGTTTTTCCGCGCCGGTTATAACCGGCCGACGCAGGGCTAGCGCGGGCGGGGCGTCAGGCGGCGCTCAGCACCGCCACCATATACACGCACGGTTGGTCGCTCTGGTTTTCAAAGCGGCAGTCAGCCGGCGGGCCAAGCTCCAGGCAGTCGCCCTCGGTCATCTCGTGGCGCGCGTCACCCTCAACAAAGACCAGTTCACCGGATAAGACCCAGATCAGCTGGCGTTTGAACGCATACACCGAAGCCGGCATCGGGATCGTCGCGCCGGCCGGCAGTTCGATACGCACCAGATCGAGCGGCAGATCGGTGCGGGGCGAGACGTGGCGCCGCACGTAGCCGCTCTCGGGATCGACCCACTCCGGTTGATCTGCCCGGCGCAGCAGCCGGCCTTCCTGCGTTTCCGCCCGGGCGATCAGCTTGGACATGCTGAGGCCGAACGCCCCCGCCAACCTACCTAACAGCATCGCCGTCGGGCTGCTCTCGCCACGCTCGATTTTGTGCACCATCGCCCGTGAGACGCCCGCCCGCTCGGCCAGATCGGACAGCGACCAGTGGCGTGCCTCGCGTTCAATGCGAATGCGTGCGCCGATCAGCTGATTTAGATTGTCTAATTTAATGTTCATATCGTAGTATTATAGTGGACAATTGGCCGGGGTAAACCATGATTATACGAAATGCGACGCTCAACGATAGCGCGGCGATTGCCGCTATCTATAACGACGCGGTGTTGAACAGCACCGCCATCTGGAATGAACAAACCGTGGATGCGGCCAACCGCGCGGCGTGGATCGTCGAACGACAGGCAGCGGGCTACCCGGTGCTGGTGGCGGTGAACGCCGCGGACGAGGCGCTCGGCTACGCGTCGTTCGGCGACTGGCGCGCCTGGGACGGCTATCGCCACACCGTAGAACACTCGGTGTATGTCCATCAGACGCATCGCGGCGAAGGGATTGGCAAGGCGCTGTTGGTCGCGCTGATCGCACGCGCGCGGGAGATCGGCAAGCACGTGATGGTGGCCGGTATCGAATCCGGTAATCAGGCTTCCATCAAGCTGCATCTGGCGCTGGGGTTCCGCGAGGTGGGGCGCATGGAGCAGGTGGGCGCCAAATTCGGCCAATGGCTGGATCTCACTTTCCTGCAGCTGAAGCTGGACGAGCGGGCGGCGCCGCCTGCGCGCTGATCTCGGGAGACAGGGCGATGAATATGCTATTGCTGCTGATCGCGGCGGGAATGGGGCTGGTGGTACAGAACCTGCTGATGGTGCGCATTACCGAAAGCGTCTCGACCATCCTTATCACGCTGGTGATCAACTCCAGCGTCGGTTTGCTGCTGCTGGTAGGGCTGCTGCTGGCCAAAAACGGCCTCGGCGCGGTGGCGGAAGTGACCGGCGCCGCCAGGTGGTGGATGCTGTTGCCGGGGCTGCTGGGATCGCTGTTCGTGTTCGCCGGCATTCTGGGTTACCAAAAACTGGGTGCGGCGACCACCATCTCGATCCTGGTCGCCAGCCAGCTGTGCATGGGGTTGCTGGTGGACGTCTACCGCGCCGGCCCGGCGGCGCTGCGCGAGAACCTGCCGGCGCTGGTCGGTGCCTTGTTGCTGGTGGCGGGCGCCTATCTGGTGGCGAAACGCAGCTTTTGAGGGGGGCATAAAAGCCCAAAAACCGTTCGGAGCGCAGTGTGTCAGCAATGACTTTTTCAAGAGATTATCGAGCTTACTCATTGAACCAAGCCCGATAACGCCAGTTTGCTCCGCGCATTGGGCTTGAGCTAGCAAATGTATGCTATTTGACCTGGTATTGACGGTATCAAAATGAACGATGTGGTCGTATTCACTATGCAAAGTGCAATAAACACACCCTAAATGACAGCCCCGATAGTGGTTTATAGTCTATTGAGTACTGAATTATTGGTGATATTTTGATGTCGTCAGGATCCTTTACCCGCCCAAAACCCATCTTCATCGCGTCCTTGGGGCTGAAGAAAGAGCGAGGAAATACGTGGATATGTATAAAATATAGTCGTGTAGCGAGTTTAAGGCTGAGAATGGAATGGATTGCGCTGATTTAAAACAGGTAATCCGAGAGGCGAAAGCGAAGTTTGAACCGCGTGTTTCCATTGAAATAAAACTGTACCCGTTCGTACTCAGTCTCCATGATTGCAATAGCGCATCAGGCTACCATCCTTCTGGTTGTTTTTTTGAACGCCTCACGATTTAAAATATAAATTTCTGTCTCTTTAACAAGGCAACGCTGCTGATAGCGTCTTATCTTTCTTCATTGAACTAGTCAAGAAGGCCACCCATATTCTTTCGAAGGAAAAAACTGTATGGCCAACGAGTAGGTCTACGCTAATTTAGATAATCTCACCCTTATCAGCAATGTGTATTGCATGGTTGATATTCTTGGCTTGTATTTTATGCTTGATGTTCTTCACATGAAATTTTATCGTGTTTACAGATATGTTAAGATTGCGTGATATTTCAGTGTACTCATCGCCTTGTGCTAGCATGCGCAACACTTGCCTTTCACGCAGAGACAATGTGTTGTTTTCCAGGTCTTTTTTCATATTACATTCCGTTGTTTGAAAACATGTCATGAATATGGTTAGGTTTTGCGGCTTCCGAAAAAAGAAGAATGCAGGATACAACATTTCTTAATGTAAGGAAGTGTCATACATAATTAATGTTATATGCGTCATATTTCCAGGCCGTAAGGGAGTGCCTGTATTCCTTCACACCAATCATGTGGTTGTGCTCTGCAAGATGTCTGGTTTAGCGGCTTATATACAGACTGAATAGTTCAGTCTATGAGTTAATTACTCACTTATTATTAGCGTTTCATATTGTCTGCAACATGAAATGGAAAATGTGGTTGCCCACGTGAACTCGTGTGGAACGTTGACAATGAATCACACCGCTTGAAATGGGAAATGTCTTTAATATTAGTGAGATGGACTGCCGTGTTAATGCTTATTCTAATTGGTGATTAAATGTAGGTGAATTATATGATTGTACGATAAAAAACTATCCTTGTGGGTAGGTTTGCGATTGGTAAGGCTATGTTAAGTTTAGTTGTAATAAATCCCAGTAGTTATTATTCACTTGAAATATTTGAATTATAAATAAGGTAGTGAGTTATGGATAACACCTCTGGATATTCTCTGTGCACTGACAAGGTCATACGTAATCACTTTCCGTTAACACCTAGTCAACAAGGGTTCTTATTCCATTCGTTAAACGAAGAGGTGAAGCATAACTATCATGAGCAATTTACGTGCATTTTTTCCCAGTGTGTAGAAAGCGTCCACTTTCAGTGGGCGTTGGAAGCGCTATTTCGCAAGCATGAGTGTTTCCGCACGGAATATCATTGGGATATTGACGAGCATCCCTGTCAGGTGGTGAACACGGATGTGTTGCCGGAAATATATGTGTTAAACGGTGAGGGGGGGGAATTACGTTGCCCACTCAATGAAGGCATCATCTCGATCCCTCCGGATGAAGGTATTGATGCCATAATCCCCCAACTGTTACAGACTGATCTACGTTATCCTTTCGCCTTAAATTCGATACCGCTCCGCGCCTATCTTATTCAGTCAGCGAAAGAGAGTGCCTTTATCCTCTCTTACCACCACATAGTGATGGACGGCTGGAGCTTATCCCTTTTTATGACACAGTTGCTCCAACTCTATGGCGTTGCCGTGGCTAGTGGTGTGAGGGATGACAGTGCCATTTCCCCCTCATCCCTGAAACTCCTTGTAGACGCTTTGTCAGCCCGACGACACACCTTTCAACGGGACTATTGGGCTAAATATCTTCAAGGGGGAACTCCAACCAACATCGCGCGACTGGCACAACCTCATACCGACACTGAGGCCGAGAATAATCCTTATTTGAACCAAAAACATCGAGCAGAGATCACCCTATCGGCGGATGTGTGTCAGAAAATACAGGCCCTGTGCAGCGAGCACCGTATCACCCCCGCACCGTTCTTCTATGTGGCGTGGGGCATTATGCTACAACGCTGGTGTTATGCTGACGATGTGGTGTTCGGCGCGACGGTATCGGGGCGAAACGTGCCGATTGACGGCATAGAAGAAACGCTGGGGCTATTTATTAACACGTTGCCGCTACGCCTGCGCGATGATGGCGCAACGCTGTTGCAACATGTACAGCGTATGCATCAGACATTAATGACGCACTACGACTGTGAGCATGATGCCTTAGCCAACATACAGCGACTGGCGCAGGAAGAGAGCCAGGTCGGCGACCTCTTTAATACTTTGGTGGTACTGGAGAATTATCCAGTCGATGCGGCCTTGCTGTCAGGTACGTCGTCCGTGGCGATTCGCCATCTCGGCGTACAGGAACAAACTCACTACCCGCTGACCTTGACTGTTACCCAGCAGGAGGGATTCCGTTTCAGTCTCGCCTACGCCACCCGCTACCTGACCGACGGCATGGCGCGTGCGTTGCTTACGCACCTGAGTTACCTGCTTGAACAACTGGTGGAGGATCCGCTGCGGCCCATCGCCGCGTTGGTAAACCTAACCCCACACCAGCAGACGCAGGCACTTCAACCCTATGTGGACCGCATGGCGTGCAGGGATTGGGATAGCCAATCTCATGTCATCGAACAATTTCATCGGGTTGTTGCGGATTCGCCAGAGCAGATCGCCGTGGTGGATGAGCAGTGCGCGTTGACCTATCGTGAGTTGGCAGCAAGGGCCGAACGGCTTGCGGCCTATTTGGTACAGCAGGGCATTACGGTTGGCGATGCGGTAGGTGTTATTAGCGAACGCCAGGTAAACACCGTGGTTGCCATCATCGCCATCATGACGATCGGCGCCGCTTATGTGCCCATGAGTCCCGACTACCCTGTGGGCCGGATGCAGGAAATTATTGACGACAGCGGTTTGACACTGCTGCTGGTGCATGGCAAATCACTGGACGCATTGCGGGTTGCACAGGGTGATCTGTGTGCATTCCCCGCCGCGCCGCCAGTGGAATTCCCGGCTATCACGCCGGATTCTCGCGCTTATGTGATTTACTCATCGGGTTCGACGGGCAAGCCCAAGGGCATCGCGGTGGCGCACCGCAGTTTGCTGCGCCTGATGCAAGGCGACAGCCCGCTGAAGGTGATGACCAGCGAGACAACGCTGCTGACCTGCCCGTTCGAGTTTGATGTTTCGGTGTTTGAGATGTGGTCTACCTTGCTCAACCACGGCAAGCTGGTATTGCTCAGCAAATTGGCGTTACTCGATGTTGATCGCATTCGCCGCACGATCGCCCATGAACAGGTGACGCGCGCCTGGTTTACCTCATCTTTGTTTAACACCTATGTGGCGGAAGGCGGCGATTTCTTCGGTCTGCTACAACGTATAACGGTGGGCGGCGAGGCAGTATCCGCGCGGCACATCAACGACGTGATGCAGAAATACCCGCATCTGGCGGTGACGAACGGCTACGGGCCGACGGAAAACACCATCTTTACCACTGCATACCGCTTCAACGGACCGCAACCCGCCCGAGTGCCGATTGGCCATGCTGTGCCGGGCACCTCGCTCTACATTACCGATCTCCACGGGCATTTGTTGCCCATCGGTGCCCTCGGCGAACTGGTGGCGGGGGGAGAGGGGGTCGCTCTCGGCTATCAGAACAATCCGGCACTGAGCGCAGCGGTCTTTATCCCCGATCCTTTCATTCCCGGCGGCATGATGTACAAAACCGGCGATTATGCCCGGTTGCTGGATGATGGCTGTGTTGACTGTTTTGGCCGCAAAGATGGTCAAATCAAGATCAACGGACAACGAATCGAAACCGGAGAGATCGAGCAACGCTTGCTGGAGTGCGCCGACATTGTCGAGGCGGTGGTGGTTCCTCACCGAGTGCGCGATACGCTGCATATTGCGGCGGTGGTCTGCGTCAATGATGGCTATGACGAGGCGGAAGTACGCGGACAATTGGCTGACACACTGCCGCCATTTGCCATCCCGGAATCATTGGTGGTGGTGACGGAGATTGCCAAAAGTCACAGCGGCAAGGCCAATCTGGCGCAGTTGCGGCATCTCTTGCCAGTCGCACAGTGCCATGCAGCGCCAGCCACGACTTCAGTGGCGCATGGCGAAGTGGGGCGTGCGCTGCATGCCATCTGGCAACGCGTGCTCGATAGACAAGACATTGATGGCAACGCCTCCTTTTTCGCGCTCGGCGGCACCTCACTGGATACCATTAGGGTGAAAGGGGAGGTTAAGCGGCAACTTGGTCTAGAGATTGATATTACCGATCTCTTTAAATATCCCACTCTGGCGGCGCTCACGCGTTTTCTCAGTACTGCGGTGCCGCCGGAGGACGCGGCGCCAACGCACGTTGTTGCCTACAGCGATATGCCGGTGGCGATTGTCGGGATGGCGGGTCGCTTCCCCGGCGCGGCGAATATTGCGGCGTTGTGGTCGCTGGTCGCTGGCGGAGAATCAGGGTTAACCCTGTTCAGCGATGAGGAATTGCGTGCGCATGGCCTGGCGGCAGAGAAGCTCAAGCAAGCGAATTACATAAAGGCCAAAGGGGTTATTGACGACCACGAATGGTTTGACCCGGATTTCTTTGGATATACCCCCAACGACGCAGAGCGTATGGATCCGCAAATTCGGCTATTGCATCAGTGCTGCTGGCAAACGCTGGAACACGCCGGGTGCGATCCTGTGACTTTTACCGGCGCGATTGGCCTTTATGCCGGGTTGCTGACATCGCCCCACTGGCTCAATGCGGTGATGCAAGACACCTCCGACTCCACCGCCCTGTATAAGGCCAGTATCCTGAATATCCACGCCGTCACGGCGTTGATTGCCCATGCGCTCAACCTCACGGGGCCCGCCGTGACGCTGGACACGGCCTGCTCCACTTCGGCGGTGGCAATCCATCAGGCCTGCAACGCGCTGCGTAACCGGGATTGCGATGCGGCGTTGGCGGGCGGTGTCTCCATCGAAATGCCGGCTTACCGGGGCTATGAATACCATGAAGGCATGATCAATGCGCGAGATGGCGTCTGTCGTCCCTTCGATAGCCAAGCATCTGGCACCGTCACCGGCGATGGCGTGGGGATGCTGCTGCTGAAACGTCTGGATGACGCGCTGGCGGATCGGGACTGCATCTATGGGGTGATAAAAGGTTCTGCGGTCAACAATGATGGCAATAACAAGATCGGCTATACCGCGCCGAGCGTGACCGGGCAGACGGCGGTGATCCGCGCCAGCTTGCGCCGTGCCGATTTTGATAGCGACAGCATCGGATTGGTGGAAGCGCACGGCACTGGCACGATGCTGGGCGATCCTATCGAGTTGCGGGCGCTCAATGAGGTGTTTGGCCCCGCATCGGCCCCAGTTTGTGCGGTATCGGCGCTAAAAAGCAACATCGGTCACCTCAACTCGGCTGCGGGGGTGGCGGGCGTCATCAAAACGACGCTCGCCCTGCATCATCAGGTGCTGCCGCCAACGGCGCACTTTCGTCAACTCAATCCCGCTATCGATCTGTCGCGTTCCGCACTGTACGTTAACCCGCAAGCGCAACCGTGGCCACCGACGCGACCGCGCCGTGCATTGGTGAGCGCCTTCGGTATCGGCGGCACTAATGCCAACATCGCGCTGGAAGCGCATCAGCATGAGGGCGACCCTTCAGCGGCGCGGGTGCGCGACGACTACCTGTTGCTGTTTTCCGCTAAAACGCCCGCCGCGCTGGACGCGCGCGTGGTCTCAACGCTGGAATATGTCAAGCACGGGGTGGGCGTGCGTCTGCCGGATGTCGCTTATACATTGCAAACTGGACGCACGGCCTTTGACTATCGGCGGGCCTATTTGGTGAGTCGAGGATCAAAAATCGATCTCTCTTGCACCACGGTATTGCAGGCGGACACTTTCAGCGGCCGGTGCGCGGCGGCGGAGATCTGCTTCATGTTTCCCGGCCAAGGCAGCCAATATCGTGGCATGGCTAAAGGTCTCTATACCCATCAGCCTTTGTTTCGCCGGCACATGGATCGCTGTTTTGCTGCTTTACAGCGCTATTCAATGGTCGATTTCAAGGCGCTGCTGTTTGACGATGCGGACACACGGGATATTGATCAGACGCAGTTCACGCAACCGGCGCTGTTCTGTGTTGAATACAGCTTGGCGAACACGTTGATTGACCTGGGGATTACGCCGGATAGCATGATCGGCCACAGTCTGGGCGAATATGTCGCCGCCTGCATCGCCGGTGTATTTACCCTTGAGGATGCGCTGCGCGTCATTGAGGTGCGCGGAAGCTTGATGCAGTCCATGCGTCCCGGCCGCATGTTGGCGGTCTACCTCAGTCGCGAGCAACTGACCCCGTGGCTGGAGACGGAACCGGGTATTGAGCTGGCGGCGAATAACAGCGCGCACTTTTGCGTGGTCGCGGGCGAGCAGGCGGCCATTTCCAGCTTGAGCGCGCGCTTAGCCGAGGGTGAGATACAGCACACGCGCCTGAAAACATCTCACGCATTCCACTCGGCCATGATGACGCCGATGTTGCACGATTTCGCTCAACTGCTGCGTCAAATCCCGCTGCACGCGCCGCACAAACGCTTTATCTCTAACGTAAGCGGCACCTGGATCACCGTAGAGCAGGCCACCTCGCCTGACTACTGGGTGCAGCAGGTGCGCAACGCCGTGTTGTTCAATGAAGGCGCGGCACAGCTACTGGTGGAACCCACGCTGTTTGTCGAATGTGGGCCGGGGAAATCGCTTTCTACCTTTATTCAAGGACACGGCCAATATAGCGACCAGCCGACCCTGCCAACGTTACGTAAAGCCAATGCGGCGATCGATGACGAACACGTTCTGCACCGTGCGCTGGCCGCGCTATGGGTCAAGGGCGTGAATATCGACTGGCGGCGCTTCAATCAGTCGGCGCTCGGCAAGCACATTCCGTTGCCGGATTATCCCTTCGAACAGGCGTATTACTATCGTTATGGCGCTGCGCTCTCCGGTTATCGTCAGCACCCCCATCCTCTGCGCCGTCCAAAAGATGAGTGGCTCCAACGTGTGCTATGGCGGATACACGACGCCCCCTCGCACGATGCGTTCTATGCGCCGGGCGCGTTGACGCTCATCATTAGCGCCGATGGTGGCAAGCTACAGAGGCAACTGACGAGCAATGGAATCGACAGCATTACCGTGCCGCTGCCGACGTCGCCAGAGGATGAGGTGTGGGATAACGACCGTATTCTTGCGCATTTCCAGGGCGTCAGCGCGCTTTTGGCGAACAAGACCTACCATCAATTGCATTGCCTCTATGCACCCGGTGCGGCGGTGGGATCGTCACTGGCGCAGTCGCTCGCGGGGCTCTACCGCGTTGCTCGCTGGTGCGCGCACGGCTCCCCGCTGCTGGCGTCCCTGACGGTACTGACCCAGGGTGCGTTCCGCGTACTGGAACAGGATAACGCCGACCCGGCGCTGGCGGCATTGTCCGGTGCCGTAAACGTGCTGGCTCAAGAGTTGCGTCCAACCGAAGTGCGGTTGATCGACATTGATGCGCAGGGCAGTGACGAGAACCTAAGCTTGCTCAGTCGGCGTTTGGCCCCGCAAGAAACGGTAATGGCGCTCAGGCAGGGCATGCCCTACCTGCGGAGCTTTACTCCGACGCGGCTGTTGGCGCATTTACCTCCTCAGGCAGGATGTCTGCCGGGCAGTGTGTTGTGGATCATCGGCGGTGAAAAGGGCATTGGTCGCGTGATCGGTGAAGCGCTTGCACGGCGTGAGGGGTGTCGCGTGGTGCTGAGCAGTCGCGCCGGGTATTGCCACGAACTGGTGCAGCAGGCCGAATTAGACGTCATCCACTGTGACGTAACGCAGGCGGAAGAGGTTAACGCTTGTCTGGCGACACTACTCGAACGTTATGGCCGTTTGGATGGCGTGATTTTTGCCGCCGACGCCACCACCGCATTGACACTGCATCAACTGAGCGAATCTGCGCTACGCGACACGCTGGCGGTGAAAGGACAAGGCACCGATAACGTGCTGCATGCGTTAGCGCAACGGAATTTGCTGGATGAGCGCCTGTTGTTGTTGTTTTGTAACTCGCTGGCTGCCGTGAATGCGGAGATTGGCCAGACAGGCTATGCCGCCGCCAGCGCCTATCTGGATGCGCTGGCACAGCAACTGCGTACCCGCTACGGAGTGAATGCGCTCAGCATCGGGTGGGATGCATTGCGTGAACAGGGCATGTTGCTGGATGCCATAAACGGCAGTGAATACGATGTCCTGCGAGGCTTGCGCCCACTGACGACGGGAACGCTGCTACAGGCTTATAAACGGCAAGGTGCTGGCGCCAGTTACTATGCGCGCTTGTCCCCCGCATCCGATTGGCTGCTGGAAGAACACCGGATATCCGGTGTTGCCACACTGCCGGGGACCGGCTATCTGGCACTGGCGCATGAAGCCCTGCGCCACTACCTTGCGCAAGACCAAATCTGCATTGATGAACTGGTCTTTTTGGCCCCGTTGAGTGTGATGGACGACGGCTGCGCTGACGTGTTCGTTGACATTTTACCTGACGGGCCGGGGGTGAGCGTCGAGGTGAAATCAATGGCAGAGCGCTATAGCGGTACGCTGACCACCCATGCCAAAGGCAGGGCGACGCGCCTGACTGCGGATGAGAACGGCGCGTACGATCTCACGAGTCTGATGCGCGAGATGCACGCCATCACGCCTCCGGCACAGGGATTATCGAGCACGCACTTCCACTACGGGCCGCGCTGGCACAGCGTGCAACAGCTGTACTGCAACACTGCACAGACTCACGTTTTCGCCACGTTGTCCCTGCCCACGGTTGCTGCCGATGATACGCTCGCGCTGCACCCGGCATTGTTGGACATCGCCAGCAGCGTTGTCGAACAACTGCCCGATTTTCACACCGATTCGGTGCCCTTCCTCTATCAAGATTTACGCCTGTACCGCCCGTTGCCGACCACTTTACACGTGGCGCTGACCGTCAATCGGCACGATGAGGAGGGTGACAGCTACGCCTTCACGCTCTACGACACAGCTGGCAAGCTGATTGCCCGGTGTGCGGCGTTGGTGAAGCGCAAGATACAGATCCACATGCAAGATGCCGACGATGGCACGCGACTGCGCGTGCCCAGTGCCGACAATTATCAATTGCGGCTGGCCTCTGAGGAATCGGGAGCAGGTACGCTGGCTCTGTATCCGACGCCGCGCCTGGCGCCGGGGGATTCACAGGTAGAGATTGAGGTACTGGCTACCGGGCTGAACTTTAAGGATGTGCTGTTCACCACGGGGCTGCTCCGGCAACAGCCGGGGGACGCGCCGCTGCAATTGGGACTGGAATGCGCCGGACGCATTACCCGAGTGGGTAAAGATGTCACCGAATTCGCCCCGGGTGAGGATGTCATGGCGGTGCTGAACGGCGGTTTTGTGCAATACGCGCGGGTAGAAAGCGATTGTGTGGTGAGAAAACCGGCCCATTGCCGCATCGAACAGGCGGCTGCGCTGCCCATCGCATACCTCACGGCCTATTACGCGCTGGTGGTGCGCGCTAACCTTCAACCCGGAGAACGGGTGTTGATCCACAGCGCGGCGGGGGGCGTTGGCTTGGCCGCGATCCATATTGCCAAACAGCGTGGCGCACAGATCTATGCCACAGCAGGTAGCTCGCAGAAACGCGATTACCTGCTTTCATTGGGCGTGCATGCCGTGGCGGATTCGCACAGCGAACAGTTCGCCGCCAGTCTGCTGGCCGCATCGGACGGGCAGGGGATGGATGTGATCCTCAATTCCCTCACTGGCCATCTGCTCGACGCCAGCCTCGCTCTACTGGCGCCGCTGGGCCGTTTTCTTGAACTGGGCAGCAAAGACATCGTGGAAGACAGAGCTTTGCCGATGCGTTTCTTCGCCCAAGGTGGCACCTTCATACCGATTAATTTCCACGCGGCGCAGGGCGCTTTTAGCCGCTACCTGCAACAGATTGTCGCTTGGATCGACGACAACACGTTGCCGCTCCTGCCGTGCAAATCCGTACCGCTGCCCGAGGTCGCACGCGCTTTCGCCACCCTGACTACGCCGCAACATATCGGCAAGGTGGTGGTAATGCACCGCACTGCGGCGGGTATGGACCGGCTGAACGCCATGATGGCGGAACGGCGTCTCGGCGGCTATGTGCTCAGCATGAGTAACGCCGAGGCGATGCGCCAGTTGTGGCCGTTGCTGCACACCCGTAGCCCGTGGGCGCAAGTGCTGCTCTCGCCACGGGCGATCGACCGCTTGGCGCGAGGTAACCGGGTGGACCGCGGCGTATCTTCCGCCACTGACGATGCGATCGCTCTGCAGACGGTGAAAAAGCGGCCCCGTCCAGAAATGGGTGTGGCATACAGCCCCGCGACGCGCGAGGTGGAGCGCGTGCTCTGCCAAATCCTGGAAGAGTATCTGGGACTGGCCAGCGTGGGCCTCGACGACAACTACGCCGAATTAGGGGCAACGTCACTTGATATGGTGCAACTGAGTGGGCAGATGGCGCGTCGCTATCCGCAAGTGAGCGTGATGTCGCTGTACAACCACGCCACCGTGCGCCAACTGGCGGCGTTTTGCCAGCCGACGGAGGACGAGCCGGGTGCGCCCCCGTCGCCGCCTGCGGCACAGACGACAGCGCGCGCGAATCAGGCGGCTAAACGCGCTTTGCAAATTGCGAAAAATACTGCGAGCAACCGCACGCCTTCGCATTAATCCGGGCGCGCCATCGCCCTGCAAAAAGGTAATGAAGCTTATGGAATACGCAAGCGACATGAACGGCATGGAGATCGCCATCATTGGCATGGCGGTTCGTTTTCCGCAGTCCCGGACGTTGCACGAATTCTGGCAAAACATCGTGCAGGGTAAAGAGTGCGTCACCCTTTTTAGTCAGGAGGAGCTGCTGGCCGAGGGCATCGATCAGGCGACGCTGGACAACCCTGCCTATGTGCGAGCCAAACCCTATATTGAGGGCGTATGCGACTTCGATGCCGCATTTTTCGGATACAGTCACAAAGAGGCGCAGGCGCTGGATCCGAAATCTCGCGTGCTGCATGAAGTTGCCTACCATGCGCTCGAAGATGCGGGCTACGCCCAACGCACCGGCGAACAGCTGACCGGGGTTTTCCTTGGGGCGTCGGAGGATGTGGATTGGCTTCGGCGTTCGCTGTCGCAGATTGACGGCGATGCGCTGAACCGCTTTGAGTCCGGCATCTATGGCCACAAAGATCTTATCGCCCATTTCATTGCCTACAGTCTTAATCTCAACGGCCCGGTGTATAGCCTCTACACCAGCTGTTCCACTTCTCTGAGTGCAACGCACATCGCCTGCCGCAGCTTGCTGTTCGGTGAATGCGATCTGGCGCTGGCGGGAGGAATTACCATCGATTTACCGCAAAAATCAGGTTATTTCTGTCAACAGGGCATGATCCATGCCACCGACGGCCACTGCCGTCCTTTTGACAGTCAGGCTTCCGGCACCTTGTTTGGCGACGGCGCGGGCGTGGTTGTGCTTCGGCGCCTGGAGGATGCACTGGCGGCGGGCGATCGCATCTACGCCGTGATCCGAGGCAGCGCGGTCAACAACGACGGTAAGCAAAAAATCGGCTTTGCCGCGCCCGGCCATGAGGGGCAGAAGGCGGTCATTCGCACGGCCTGTCATCTGGCAGAAGTGAGCCCGGAAAGTATTGGCTACGTTGAAACCCATGGTACCGGCACCCGTATTGGCGATCCTATCGAGTTCGCCGCGTTGACGGAGGCGTTCGACACCTCGCGCCGCCACTACTGCGCGCTGGGGGCGGTGAAAGCGAACATCGGCCACACCCACGCGGCGGCGGGCGTGGCTGGGCTAATAAAGACGGCGCTGGCGCTTTATCACCGGACTATCCCGCCGCTCGCCAACTACCGAACGCCTAACCCGAAGCTGGACCTGGCACATTCACCGTTTTATATCCCGACGCAGCCGCAGGACTGGCCCGTATCGGAGACGCCGCCCCGCGCTGGCGTCAGCTCTTTTGGCATTGGCGGCACCAATGTGCATGTGATTTTGGAAGGGCTGAATCCCACGGTGCGCGATGACCAAGTGCGCGCGCGGGTGTTTGTTCCGCTCTCCGCGCCTTCTCACGATCAGTTGGATGCGCTGATGCAACAGCTTGCCCCGTTGCTGGCTACCCTCGATGCAGCAACGTTGGCCTACATGCAACAAGTGGCGAGACCTGCGTTTGACTGCCGCCGAGTGATACAAGTGGAAAGCGATGGCGCGCAGACGGTGCTGGAATCGCTGGATACCCTGATGCCCGACGCGCCCTGGGGTCTGCACTGCCCGGATCTGCGTACAACCTGCGATGGTGCCTATGCACATTTGCTAGCGCACTCGGCGCATTATCAACGCGAAGTGGCGGCCCTGACGGCGTTACTCAACGACATGAGCATTCCGCCCGCTTATCGCCACGCTGAAGCGTGGGCGGCGCAGGCGGATAGCCTGCTGATCAGAGGTTGCCAGGCTATAGCCGCGCTGAAAACCTGGATGGCTCTGCTGCCGACCTTGACGCTGTTGTCGGGTGCCGGAGCAGGCCTCTTGCCTGCCGCCGCAGCCAGCGGCGTGATGGCGACGCAAGAGGTGTTGCGTCTGCTGTGGGAAATGGAGCAAAAGGCGCTTCATCTCACGCTTCCTGAACGCCATGCACCCACCCCCGGCTACAAGCTGGCCTGGCAGGGATATCCCATCAACGATACACAGCGCGACGACAGAGGGTTTTGGAGCGAAGCGCTGTTGGCGGATACCCGAGAGCAGGGCGTGGGCTGTCGCGGTACCAACTGGGTCAGGCTGCCGCCGGAAACGGGCGAACGCGCGGGTGTACTGCGCTACGTGGCGCAGCTGTGGTGTGCGGGCATCAATGTTGATTGGGCCGCGTGGTACGGCGCGCCGCTGCCGCAACGCGGCAGCGCATCAGCGTATCCCTTCGCACGCAACCACTACCCATTGCCTGCGCGGGCAACGGCCAGCGAGGAGACACAGCCCGTGGCGGTACCCGAAACGCGCCGCCCTTATCAGGCACGTCCCGCGTTAAGCGTGCCTTTCGTGGCTGCGCAGTCGCCGGCCATGCAACATATCATCGGGCTGATGGAGCAGTTGCTGGAAATTGCGCCGGTCGGGTTGGACGACGACTTTTTCGAACTGGGCGGGCACTCGCTGCTGGTGACGCAGCTGACCTCCCGCTTAGAACGCGATTTCAATGTACATATCGATCTTTTGGCCCTGATGGAAACCCCCAATCCGCGCAGCATCTACGCGCATATCGCGGCACAACTGGGGGGCGAAGACAACCTGGAAACAGCCTGTCAGTAAAGGAGCGAAATGATGAATGTGGCGGTAATAGGTGCAGGCGTAATGGGAACTGGCGTCGCCCATAATATGGCGCAATACGGCATATCAACCACCGTTGTGGATATTTCCCAGGCTCAACTGGATAAATGCAGACAGATGATTGAAGCAAATTTACGCTTATATCATTTTCATCCGCAGCATAAAAAAAGCACCCGCAGTACGGCGGAGATAATGGGGAATATCCGTTTTACCACCGAGTTGGACGACATTGCAGAATGTGACTTGGTGATTGAGAATATCACCGAGGATATCGAGAGAAAAAACGCGCTGTACGCCAGGATGAACACCATCTGCGGCGAATCGACAGTGTTCGGTGTTAATACTTCCGCCATCTCTATCACGGCGTTGTCAAAATTAATTCAGCATCCGGAGAGTGTGGTCGGCGTCCACTTTATGAATCCTGTTCCGCTGATGCATACCGTCGAATTAATCCGCGGCGTGCATACTTCTGAGCGCACGCTGGAAATATTTCATCATTTATTTTCTCAGATGGGGAAAACCGGCATTGTGGTCAATGATTCGCCGGGTTTTGTCACTAATCGCGCCATGATGATTTTTGTTAACGAAGCCATATTTATGGTACAGGAGCAGGTCGCTCGCGCCGAGGATATCGACACGCTGTTTAAAACCTGCTTCGGGCACAAGATGGGACCGCTGCAAACCGCCGATTTGATTGGCCTGGACACGATTCTCCAATCGTTGCAGGTGCTGTATAAAAGTTTTAATGATGACAAATATCGCCCCTGTTTCTTGTTAAATAAAATGGTTGATGCCGGGTATTTGGGCGCGAAATCGGGGCAGGGTTTTTATCGTTACCAACAGGCGCACGACTAGCAGTTATTCCAAATTAATCTGATAAGGATATGAATATGGAAACGCAAGACATGAAGGCCGCCATTCGGCAATTTCTCTCCCGCTCATTACGTGGGTATACGTTGAATGACGATGACGATATTTTTTCCCTTGGGCTCGTGCACTCGTTATTTACCGTGCAAATTATTCTTTTTATCGAAAAGACTTTTCAGGTTGAGCTGGAAGTGAGTGAGTTGAGAATAGAGCAGATTGCTACCATTAATAAAATGGTGGAGCTCATCCAGCGGCAAACCTGCCTGGAGTAATCTATGACCACTGAAAATTATGAGATTGTCCGGCACGAGGCCGCACTGTTCGCAGAAAAACATCTCGCCACGGTTGCACAGGATATTGAACGTCAGCAGTTTATTGTGCCCGACATTATTTCGCGCGTGGCGCAGGCCGGGTATTTAGGCGCCTCAATCTCCCAAAAATATGGCGGCCGAGATTACGATTCTTACCAACTGTGTGCCTTGCATGAAGTGATGGCTGGGGTACACGGTTCGTTAGAAAATCTCATTACCGTGACTGGCATGGTCAGCACGCCGCTGCAACGCGCGGGCAGCGCAGCACAAAAGGCCTATTACTTGCCAAAGCTTGCAACGGGGGAACTGATCGGCGCCATTGCCCTCACTGAACCGAATATCGGCAGTGACCTGATGAACGTGGAGACGGAATTGCAGCAGGACGGCGATGGTTGGCGGCTGAGCGGCAAAAAGAAATGGATCACGCTAGGGCAGATTGCGGATTTCTTTATCGTTTTGACCCGTTGCGGCAATCAGTTAGCGACGGTGCTTGTCGATCGCGACACCGACGGTTTCACCATCACACCGCTCAGCGATATGTTGGGGTTACGCGGCAATATGCTGGCGGAGCTGCATTTTAATGATTGTCGTCTGAAAGCCGACGCGTTGCTCGGCTCGTTCACCTCAGGGGTACCGCTGGCGGTGAATTTTGCGCTCAATGAAGGGCGATTCACCACCGCTTGCGGCAGCCTGGGATTATGTCAGGCCGCAGTGGACGTGGCGGCGCGCTACATCCGCCAACGTAAACAGTTCAAGCGGCGGTTGTTTTCCCACGGCATTGTCCAGCAGCTGTTTACCACCATGTTGACCCAAACACGCAGCGCGCAACTGATGTGTTTCAGTGCGGCGGAATACCGCGAAACGCTGCACACGGCCATGATGAACCAAACGCTGATGGCTAAGTATGTTGCCTCTAAAGCGGCGGTGGACGTGACCGGGAATGCGGTGCAACTGCTGGGCGCGAACGGCTGCCATGCTGACTATGCCGTCGAACGTTACTACCGCGACGCCAAAATCATGGAGATTATCGAAGGGACATCGCAAATCCATGAAATCCAAATTGCGACGAATTACATGATGGGGAGTAAAGCATGACGCAGGATGTCGCGCTGCTGTTCCCCGGTTCCGGTTCGCAATATGTGGGCATGGCACGGCGGTTGTATGAGCGCTATCCGCAGGTGCGCACGTTGTTTGACGAAGCCAGCCAGATTGCGGAACGGGACATGGCGGCGCTGTGCCTGTCGGGTACCTTGGTGCAACTTGCCGAGCCGACGGCGATGGCGCTCGCTATCTATACCACCAGCGTGGCCCACTTCGTCGCGTGGCAGCAGTTTTTGGCGCAAACCGGTACCGATGTCAACCTCCGTTATATGCTGGGTCACAGTTTGGGCGAATATGCTGCGCTGACCTGTAGCGGCGCGTTGAGCTTTTCCCAGGCGCTGGCCCTGGTGGCGATGCGCAGCCGTTTAGCCGGTGAGATCGCCCGCGAGATGGGCGCGGGTACCACCATAATCAAGCAGGGGAATCAGGCGTTGGTGAAGGCAGCGTGCGAGGCGGCGGAGCGCGAAACCCGACAGCAGGTAGGCATCGCCTGTTTCAATTCGGCGCAACAGTTTATGTTGTCTGGGCAAAACGCGGCCATTATCGCCGCCGAGCAATACCTGCTGGATCATGATCGCCAGGTCGAGGTGGTGCCGCTGATTGGCGGTGTTCCTTACCACAGCCCGCTATTGCAACCTTACGGGCAGCAACTGCGCCAGGCGCTGGAACGCTGCGACTGGCGGCGTCCGTGCTGCCCAGTGATCGCCAATGTCAGCGCTCAACCCTATCCCGATACGGCCACGCCAACGCAATGGCTGGAACAACAACTGTCCCAACCTGTGCAGTGGCAGCGTTCTCTCACCTACCTGACAGGGCAATCGGCACCGATCGCGATAGAGATCGGTCCGCAAAGCGTGCTGAAAAATCTGCTGTTGGAGAATCGCTATCCAGCGCAGGTTTACGCTTTTGACGATCGTCAGGATCGCGCGCGGCTGGCACAGAAACTGGGGGGCGGCACGGTAGCGCAGACCGATCCGCAAGCCGTGCGCCGCCAGCGCATCACGCTGCTCACCAACGCCTTGACGGCCACACGCCACCACCGCGCCGCCGATGCGGCCGCCAGTGCGCAATTGAAGGCGTTGCTCAGCCGGTTTTTTGAGCGCATCCAGCAGATTGAACAGCGCGGCACCTCCAGCGAGGAGGACATCGCTTTTCTGTATGAACTTCTTGAACAGGGATTTCAACTCAAAGGCAGCAGTCAGGCGGAAATTGACGCCTGCCAAGCGCGGTTGGCTGCCGACAACGGCGGACTGGCATAACCCGTCACGCCATCCTACGCACTTATCTCGCTTTGAAGGCCAGAGTTATGGAACAGCAAGGGACAACGGGGCAGTCGACCACCGACGACCAAACGATAGTCGACTATCTGTATCGTATCGCCGGTGAATATGGGGAAAAGTCAGCCGTGTTGATGGACGACGCGGCGCTGACCTATCGCGAACTCAACGCACGCTCTAACCAACTGGCGCATTATTTGCGCGGGCAGGGGATCGGCGAGGACAGCGTGGTGGCGATCCACCTGCCGCGCGGCATGGCAATGCTGATTGCCATTTTCGCCATTGTAAAGGCTGGCGGCGCCTATTTACCGTTGGCGCATAATGCGCCGCGTAGCCGCATTGAAAACATCCTGAGCAACAGCGCAGCCGCTTGTCTGATCGGTACGGACGATGGCGATCGCTGGCCGATTCCTCGCGTCGAGGTCGACAGCGCGGCGGTCAGTGCTATGCCGACGAGGGATCTGCGTTACCGGCCGCACGCGCGGCAACTGGCGTATATCATCTACACCTCCGGTTCCACCGGCGTCCCCAAAGGGGTGGCGACGGAACATGCCGCGCTGCTTAACCGCATTGCCTGGATGCAGAACGCCTATCCCATCACGTCGCGGGACGTGCTGTTCCAGAAAACGGTGTACACCTTTGACGTCTCCGTCTGGGAAATGTTCTGGTGGGCGATGTATGGCGCGTCTGTGGTGCTGTTACCGTCCGGATTGGAGAGCGATCCGCGTACTTTGGTGCGGCTGATTCAGCGTCACCGCGTATCGGTTGTACACTTTGTCCCTTCGATGTTGAACCTGTTTGTCGAGTATCTGGAGATAAAACGGGATCCGCGCTTGATCGCCTCGTTGCGATCGGTGTTCGCCAGTGGTGAGAAACTCACAGTCCACAGCGTGGCACGCTTTTATCAATCGGTGGCACAGGGCGACCTGATTAATCTCTATGGCCCGACAGAAGCGGCTATCGATGTCAGCCATCACCGCTGCCAGCGCGAGTACGACTACGACGACATCCCTATCGGCCAGGCGATTGACGGTTGCCGACTCTACGTGCTGGATGAGCAAGGCAATCCGGTAGCGGACGGCGAAGAGGGAGAGCTTTATCTCGCCGGTATCGGGCTGGCGCGGGGTTATCTCAACAATGCAGCGCTGACCGATCGCTATTTTACCGTGCATCCGACCCTGTGCCATTTAGGGCAGCCGGAGCGGCTGTATAAAACCGGCGACCTGGTGTGGCGCGACGTTCAAAGCCAACAGGTTTATTACATCGGGCGCAATGATTTTCAGATTAAAATAAGAGGGTTACGTGTTGAGTTGGGCGAAATCGAGGCCCATGCGATGCGTTTGCCAGAGGTGCGGCAGGCGGCAGTGGTGGCGGACCAGGACGATCCCGACAATCAGCTAATTTACGCCTTTGTCGTCAGTAGCGCGCGGCTCAATTTGGAGGCCTTGCTGGATGCATTGGCCAAAAACCTGCCGGCCTACATGCTGCCGAACCGTCTGTTGGCGTTGTCAGCGTTACCGCTCTCCGCCAATGGCAAGTGCTGTCGTAAAACGTTGCTCGGCTTGGCGCGCGCGCACTCAGCCAGTTGCGTCGATCTGCGTGAGACACCCGCAGTGCGCTACCTGCCGCTGTCATCGGCGCAAGCGTCTATGTGGTTTATGCAACAGTTGGCGCCGCACACCGCACTGTATAATAACCCCGCCGCCTTGCTGCTTGAAGGGGAACTGGATCGCACGCGGATGGACGGCGCGATCCGTCAGCTGATGAGCCGGCATACGCTGTTGCGCGCCATGGCGGAAACCCACAATGGGCAACCGGTATTGGCGGTGCCTCAGGCCGCTTCGTCGCCGGCGCTGCTGACGATAGTGCCGCTACCTTCGGTGGACGATAATAACGCGCTACAGGCGTTGATTAACCAGCGTGCGGCACAACCCATGCTCTTGACGCCGGGTACACCGCTGTGCCGGTTTGAACTGTTGACGTTTGATAACGCGCGTAGCGTGCTGTTGATTCATTTGCACCACATCATCAGCGATGGCTGGTCGAAAGGCGTTCTACTACGCGAGTTGCAGGCAGCGTATAACGGCGAGTCGCCGGCGCAAGAACCGCCGCTGGAGTATATCGATTACCTGGCGCAACAAGAGGAATGGCGCCAGAGTGACGCGTATCAGGACGCGATGCGCTACTGGCAAGACACCCTGACGGGTACGCTGCCGATTCTCGATATCCCCACCGATCAACCGCGTCAGACGGTGGCGCGCTACCGAGGGGCATTTGTCACCTTTGCATTGCCTGACAGCGCCTGCGAGCAGGTGGTGGCAGCAGCGCGTGCGCAGCGCGTGTCGTTGTATAACTATCTGCTGGCCGCCTTTGTGCTCCTGTTGCATCGTAATGCGCGTCAGCAGGAATATATCGTCGGTATGCCGATTGCCGCGCGGCTGGCGCAAGAACAGGAGCAGATGATCGCGCCGCTGGTTAACGTGCTGCCGCTGCGTTTGCCTCTTGACGAGGCGGCATCGTTTTCCGCGTGGGTGCAGACGGTCAGAGGTATTCTGTTCGCCGCTTTCAGGCACCAGCGTCTCGAATTCACCGACATCGCGCGCGCATTGAATGTGGAGCGTAGCGCCGGACATTTCCCGGTGTATCAATGCATGTTCCAACTCGACAATATGCCGCTGGCGATCCCGACGCTCAACGGCGTCAACGTCACTCCGCTACTGTTGGATACCGGTGCATCTCAGGTGGATATTTCGCTGAGTATGCAGCATATCGATGGGCGCATCACCGGTACCTTCGAATATGACGCCGGGTTGTACAGCGCGGAGCGTATTCGGCATTTGGTGGCGCAGTGGGGGGAACTGTTGGATGAAGCAAACCGTCAGCCCACGCTGTCAATCCGCGATCTGATCCGCGTCACCCCCCGGGAACACGCTTGGCTGGCGCGGCACAACGCCACTGAAGTTGCGCTGCCGCCCGTGGATAACCTGCTGGCGCTGGTGCTGCCGCACTGCCAGCAGCGCCCCACTCACGTGGCGTTGCGCCACGGTGACAACGCCATGACCTATGGCGAACTGCAACAGGCCACGATGCAGATGCGTGCCTGGCTGAGCGCGCAGGGCATACAACGCGGAGAATCTGTCGCGCTGCTGCTGCCGTTTTGCTTCGAGTTGATAATCGCGCAATTGGCGATCCTCTCTCTTGGGGCGAGTTATGTGCCGCTGGATGGCGATGCGCCAGAGGCCCGCAACGCCCTGATTTTGGCTCAGGCAACATCGCGCATGCTGTTGGTGGCGCAACCGCAGGAGGCCCCTCATGGGCTGACGATACCCTGGGCGGCGATGCCCGGTTGGCGCAGCCTGTTGGCAGAAATGCAGAGCTTGCCGTTTACCGTTGCGCCAGCGGCGTTGGAGAGTGACGCGGTGGTGATCTTCACCTCCGGTACCACTGGGCAACCCAAAGGCGTCCGGCTCAGCCAACGTAATCTGGTCAACCTGGTGGCTTCCTTTATCTCCAGCTATCAGGTGACGCACCAGGATGTTCTGCTACCCATTACTTCCGTCGCGTCCGCCAGCTTTGTCGGGGAGGTGCTGCCGCTGCTCGCCGCCGGCGGTACTCTGATATTGGCGCAAAAAGCGCAGAGTCTGGACAGCGATGCGCTCATTGCGCTGCTGGCCTCGCAGCGGGTGACGATCCTGAGTACGACCCCATCGCTCTCCGCCAGCCTCTCCGTTCTGGCTCAGGCGATGGGATCGCTGCGCCTGTTTCTGTGCGGCGGTGAGGCGCTGGAGTATGGGCAGATTGCGCCGTTGCTGCCGAGCATGACGGTGGTTAACGGTTATGGCCTGACCGAAAGCGGTATCTGCTCGACCTACTATCCCGTCGCACAGCGTACGGCGCAAGAAACGGGGCCACTGCCTATTGGCCGCCCGATCCAGAATACCCAAGCGTATGTGGTGGATGCGGATAACCGCCTGGTACCGCCGGGCGCCTGCGGCGAACTCTGTTTCTCCGGTCTGGGTATCTCCCCCGGCTACCTTAATTCACAACAGGATCCCGCGCGCTTTGTTGAGTTGCCGGAACATGCCGGCGTGCGGGTGTTGAAAACCGGCGATCGTGCCCGTTGGGCAACAGACGGGATGTTGTTCTATCTCGGCAGACAGGATCGCCAAGTGCAGATCCGTGGGCACCGGGTGGAGCTGGGCGACATCGAAAGCCTGCTGAAACAGCATCCGGATATTGCCGATGCGTGGGTCGATGTGCGCAGCAATGCGGTAGCGACGCAGCTGTTGGTGGCCTTCTATTGCAGCATCAACGGCGTGGCGCTGGATGCGCAGCAACTGCGCGTGTGGCTTAGCCTGCGGCTACCGTTGCATATGCTGCCGTTGCTCTACGTGCCGCTGAGCGCCATGCCGCTTGGCGTGAACGGCAAAATCGATCCCCACCGTTTGCCGCAGGTAGACCTGCGACAGGTGGCAGGGCCGGGCGAGTATGTCCCTCCGGCGACCGAACTGGAACAGCGTCTGGCGGCGATCTGGCAGCAATTGCTTGGCATCGAGCGTGTCGGCACCACCACCAATTTCTTCGATCTCGGCGGACACTCGCTTCTGCTGGTACAGATGCAGCAGCACATTGGGCAGCAGTGCGGCCAGCGCGTGGCGTTGGTCGATCTGTTGCGCTTCACCACCATCAAACGCTTGGCGGAATTTCTGCTGGCCCCGGATGCAGCGCAAGGGACCACGGGAGATCAGACGCAGCAACGTGCGGCACAACAGCGTTCGGCCTTTGGTCGGGCGCGCTGGGCTGCCACAACCGACAGTCATCACTGATCCCGCTGAATGGAACGCGTGATAAACCTGAATACAGGGGAAAGCAACATGGCAGAGAATGATTTTGGTGTGGCCATCATTGGGATGGCGGGGCGTTTCCCTCAAGCCGATACCGTACAGGCGTTTTGGGAAAATCTGCTGGCGAGCCGAGAGTGTATCTCCTTCTACAGCGATGAGGAGCTGCTGAAGATGGGGATCAGCCCCGAATTTGTTCAGCACCCTGACTATGTCAAGGCTAAGGGGGAGGTGGCGGACATCGACAAATTTGATGCCGCCTTCTTCGGTATCGCGCCCCGAGAGGCGGAGCTGATGGATCCTCAGCACCGCGTCCTGTTGGAAACCGCGTGGGCAGCCTTCGAGGATGCGGGCTATGTGGCCGCCGATTATCCGGGGGATGTGGGCATTTTCGCCGGCAAAAGTATGGATTCCTACTTGATGCTGAACTTGATGCCGCACTTCAAACGCGTTTTCTCTTCCGGCAGTTTGCAGGCGGCCATTGGCAACGACAAAGACAGTATCACCACCACCATCGCCTATCACCTCAACCTGCGTGGCCCGGCGATCACAGTACAGACCTCCTCGTCGACATCCCTGGTGGCGGTGTGTGTGGCCTGTCAAAGCCTGTTGACTTGGCAGTGCGACATGGCGATTGCCGGCGGTGTGACGCTGGGGCCGCCGGCAAAAACCGGCTACTTGTCGCAGGAGGGTGGGATCACCGCCGCCGATGGCCACTGTCGGGCGTTTTCCGATAACAGCAGCGGGTTCGTGCCCGGCACCGGCGCAGGGCTGGTGGTGTTGAAGCGCGTCGACGAAGCGTTGCGTGATGGCGATAACATCTATGCGGTCATCAAAGGGTTTGCCGTTAACAACGACGGCTCGGAGAAGATCAGCTATACCGCGCCGAGCGTGGACGCTCAGGCGCGCGCCATTGCTCAGGCACAGCGGTTGGCGGGGTTGGTGCCGCAGGATATCACTTACGTGGAAGCCCACGGTACCGGGACACGTCTGGGCGATCCGGTTGAGTTTTCCGCGCTGAGCCGTGCCTTTGCGGGCGCGCCACAAAAGCAGTACTGTGCGTTGGGGTCGGTAAAAACCAACATCGGCCATCTGGATACGGCGGCGGGCGTCACGGGTTTGATAAAAACCGCGCTGGCGGTGCAGCAGGGCAAAATTCCCGCCACGTTGCACTTTGAGCGCCCCAATGCACAGATCGATCTGACCAATAGCCCGTTTTACATCAATACCACCTGTCAACCGTGGCAGCCGGAAAACGGCATGCGTCGCGCGGGCGTCACCTCGCTCGGCATGGGGGGCACCAATGCCCACGTTGTGCTGGAGCAAGCGCCCGCCGTTGACCTGCAAGCGCGAGCGCCTGTACCTGCCTACAGTATATTGCCGTTCTCCGCCAAAACCGACAGTGCCTTATCCTCGGGACTGGCGCGTTTTGCCGATTTTCTGCAACGTGAATCGCTGCCGGATCGGCGGGATATGGCCTGGACGCTCACCCAAGGACGCAAAGCCTTCACACACCGCGCCGCGCTCGTAACGGACGATCTGCACGCTGCCGGGACACTGTTGCAGCAGACCGCGACAGCACCGCTCGCCCGTGGCGTGGCACAGACGCAGTCTGGGCTGGGGATGCTGTTTTCCGGGCAGGGCAGTCAATATCAGCGCATGGGCCATCAGCTCTATCAGGCTTGGCCTGTCTACGCAGAGGCCTTCGACCGTTGCGCGGCGTTACTGGAGCGTGAATACCGACTGGATATCCGCCATGAACTGTTCAGCGCAGAAATCTCGTTAGCCCAGGGCGAACGCCTGGCGCAAACCCGCCTCACGCAACCGCTGCTGTTCAGCGTCGAGTATGCTTTGGCCCAATTGTGGCTCAGTTGGGGCATCACGCCGACGGTGATGATCGGCCATTCGCTGGGCGAATGGGTGGCGGCGACGTTGGCTGGCGTGTTCTCTTTGGAGGATGCGTTGCGCTTGGTGGCGCGTCGGGCTGAACTGATGCATCAAGCGCCAACCGGCGCCATGTTGATGGTGGCGCTCCCGGAAGCGCAGATTAGCGCCCTGATTTCCGCCCCGCTGGCGCTCGCCGCGGTTAACGCCCCTAACTATTCGGTTATTGCCGGGCCTGAGGCGGCGATCCTCGCCGTTAGCCAGCGTCTGACGCAGCAGAACATCATCAACAAACGGTTGCACACCTCCCACGCCTTCCATTCCAGCATGATGCAAGACGCGGCGCAGGCGCTACGTCAGGCATTTAAGAATGTGCGTCTGAACCCGCCGACGCTCGCCATCATCTCTACTGCAACCGGCGAACTTGTCAGCGCTGACACCCTCACTACGCCGGACTACTGGACGGAACAGATGTTGATGCCGGTGCAGTTCTCTGCGGCACTGAGGCTGGCGCAGGCGACGTTTGATGTCGACTTTCTGGAGATTGGGCCGGGGGCCACCCTGACCCGGCTGGCCAACGGTCATGAATTGGGCGATTGCCTCGCGTTCAGCGCGCTGCCGGCAGGCGCCCACAACAGCGAGGAGCACAAACATATCTTAGATACCGTGGCTTCGCTCTGGGTGCGAGGCCACAACATAGACTGGTCTGCGTTTGCAGGCGACCAACCGCGCCGTGTCTCGTTACCGACCTACGCCTTCGACAAAACCCGTTACTGGGTCGACAGCCCGGAAGAGCAGGGGCTCACCGTAACGCCGGTGGCGGACGCGGGGGATATCGCCTCTGCTGAACAGCCGGTGCACCGTCAGCCGCGTCCAGCGTTTGCGGTGCCTTACGCGGCGCCAGAGAGCGAGACGCAGCGCGGCTTGGTGGCGATCTGTGAAGCATTGCTGGGGATTGACGGCTTGGGCATTGACGACAACTTTTTCGAAGCCGGCGGGCACTCGCTGATGCTGGGCATGTTGCTGGCGCAGGTGCAGGAACGGTTCGCCGTCACGCTTTCCTTTATCGACCTGATGGAGGATGCCAGCGTGCGCGCTTTAGCGCAGTTGGTCGAGCGAGAGCAGCAGGACGATGGGGAGTCCACGCTTGCCGCGCTGGTTAACGACATGGTTAACGAGTGACGTCGGCAATGATGTTCAACGCAGCGATAAGGAAAGGACGGTCATGACGATACAGCATGCCGCGTTAGCGCGAACGCTCCCGGCGGAAAAAAAGGAGAAGTTACTACGACAGTTGGCGCAATCCGGCGTGTCGCCCAACCGTATTCCCATCATCAAGGCGGATCCGGCGCAGGCGATCCCGCTGTCGTTTAATCAGGAACGGTTATGGTTTTTGCAGCAATACGACAACGCCGCCATCAACTACAACCTGTATGTGGTGTATCGTTTGCACGGCGTGGTGGATATACCGAGGCTCACGCAGGCATTGCGCCGTGTGCAGGCGCGCCACGCCATCCTGCGCACCCGTATAGTGGTGCGCAACGATCGGCCTTGCCAGGTGATCGATGATGCACCTGCGCTGATCTTCGATACGGTCACGCTAGCAGCGCAGGCTCCGGATTCAGCGCGAGACGCGGCGATCCAGCGGGTGACAAACACTCGGTTCGATCTGGCGCATGGCCCGCTGTGGGGGGTGACACAGATCGTTCAGCCCGGACAGGATGATCATCTGGTGTTTTGCGTGCACCATATCGTCATCGACGGTATCTCGCTGCGGCTATTGTTTGATGAGTTACAGCAGCAGTATGCACGATTGCACGCCGGTGATGAGACGTCGTTGCCGCCGTTGCCGCTGCAATATGCCGATTATGCCTGCTGGCAGCGCGAATGGTTCCAGGACACCCTGCTGGCGACCGAACTTGCCCACTGGCGCGCGCGTTTGCAGGATGCGCCTCTCCTGTCGACCTTTCCGTCGCTGCATCCGCGCCCGGCGCAACCCTCTGCGCATGGCGCCCGGTTCAGCATCACCCTGGATGCAGCATTAAGCCGCGCGTTGAAACGGGTCGCCAGCGCGCAAGAAACGACGCCGTTCGTGCTGATGCTGACCGCCTTCCAACTGGTGCTGATGCGTTACGCCCAGCAACAACGGCTGGTGATGGGCACGCCGGTATCGGGGCGCATTCGCCCGGAGTTGCAGAACAGCATCGGCTACTATGCCAGCACCGCGGTCATCTGCACCGATTTTAGCGGGGTTGAAGTGGGGCGCGACGCGCTCCAGCGCGTGAAGGCCAGCGTGAAAGAAACGTTGGGACGCCAGCAACTGCCGTTTGAAAGCTTGGTGAATGCGTTGGATCTCCCGCGCAGTCTTTCCCATTCGCCGTTGTTCCAGATCCTGTATATCTACCATAACCACGTGACCCCACGCGCTTTTCCCTTGGCCGGCGCGCACTGGGAGCAGGTGACGTATCACAATCAGGCCGTCAAGTACGACATGACGGTCGAGGTGTTCCAAAACGATGCCACGTTCGACGTCGCCTTTGAGTTCGATCTGGGGCTCTACGATGCCGACGTGGTTCAGCAGATTGCCGAGGCGCTGCGCCAGCATTGTTTGGCGCTGACCTCCTCACTGGAGGTGCCGATCGCGGCGATCCCTCTGCAGGCACCGGAGGCCGCAACGCCCCAAAGCGACCCGCTCAATGCCACTGACGTCCTGTGGCCCGCGCCACAGGATGTGCTGCGCATCATCGAACAGCGCTGCGTGCAACACCCAACGCAACTGGCTATACAGCAGCACAATGGAACACTGACGTACGCCGCACTCTGGGCGCGCGTGCAGGCCATCGCGGCGCGTTTTCAGGCGCAGGGCATACAACCGGGCGATCGTGTCGGCGTACTGTTGCCGCGCCACAGTGATGTCATTGCAACCCTGTTGGCGACGTGGTACGTGGGGGCGTGCTACGTGCCGTTCGATCTCCGTCAGCCCCCGGCGCGTTTGCAACGCCTCATGCAATGCGCTCGTCTGGCCTGTCTGGTGGTACGTCAACCGGGAGAATGGGGGGAAACGGCACAGCTGTCGTTGCCGGAGTCGATGCAGGACACGCCGAACGTGGCCCTGCTTCCCGCACCTTGCGCTCTGTTGCCGGATACGCAGGCCTATCTGTTGTTTACCTCCGGTAGCACCGGCGAACCTAAAGGCGTGCGTGTTGTTCACCGCGGATTGCTGAACCTGCTGTTGGATATGCAACGTACCTTTGCTGTAGGCCCGAACGATCGGCTGCTCTCAGTGACGACGCCCACGTTTGATATTTCGTTCCTGGAGTATCTGTTGCCGCTGATCTCCGGCGCGAGCCTCTATCTGACGGAGGCTGAACGCGCGGCGGACAGCTTCCGTATGATTTCGTTGATTGCCGACTATCAACCAACGTTGATGCAGGCGACGCCCTCATTCTGGCAAGGGCTGCTGACGGCGGGGTGGCGTGGCGACCCGCAACTGTGTGTGCTGGCGGGCGGTGAAGCGCTGCCGACGAAGGTGGCGGAAGAACTGCTGCGCGGTTGTGGCTCGCTGTGGAACCTCTACGGCCCCACCGAAACCACCATTTGGTCGCTGAAAGCGCAGATCACCCAAGCCGAACACATCACCCTCGGCGCGCCCATCGCCAATACCCGTGTGTACATTCTGGACGATGAGGGCCATCCGGTGCCGCGAGGCGTTGACGGCGAGCTTTATATCGCCGGGGATGGGGTGGCACACGGCTATGATGGGCAGCCTGAGCTGAGCGCACAGCGCTTCTTGTCAGAACCGGGGTATCCCGGCGGCAGGATGTTCCGCACCGGCGATCTGGTCAGGTGCGATGTGCAGGGGCAGCTGTGTTTTGTGGGGCGCAAAGATAGCCAGATCAAACTGCGCGGTTATCGTATTGAGTTAGGCGAGATCGAACGGACGCTGGCGCGGCACCCGCACGTGGACGGTGCGGTGGTGGCCTGCATTGAAAGCGCACCGTTACACAAAGCACTGGCGGCGTTTATCGTCACCAGCGCGCCCCTCTCGCTGTTCGAACAACTGAAAAACGAGCTCCGGCAGCAACTGCCAGATTACATGGTGCCGACGCTGTGGCAGAGGGTGACCGCCTTCCCGAACACCGCCAATGGCAAAATCGATCGTAAGCGGTTGGCGGCAGATTTCGTGGCCGATGAGCCCCTCGCGCCGCCGCCAGCGCTGAGCGACGCGGAACAGGCGTTGTTGGCGCTGTGGATGCGCTATTTACCGATAACAAACGCAGGTCCTGAGTGCGATTTCTTCCGTTTAGGGGGGCACTCCTTGCTGGCGGTGGCGCTGGTGGCCGAGGTCAACCGTACCTTTCACTGTGCCTTGACCCTTAAGGACATTTTCCATTACTCCACGCTGCGGGCGTTGAGTGCGCGTATCGTACAGCAATCTACGACAGACGCAGCCGCGCCTCAGGATGGCTGGGTGATGGCGCACGATCCCGAGCATCGTCATCAACCCTTCCCGTTGACGGATGTTCAGCGCGCTTACTGGCTTGGACGACAGGCGGGCGCCACCTCGGTCGCGACCCATGTCTACCATGAGTTTGACGTCGAGCACTTTGACGTTGCGCGCTTTACCCATGCGGTGAATGCGCTGATCGCCCGCCATGAAATGCTGCGTGCGCGGGTACTCCCCGACGGTACTCAGCAGATTCTGGCACAGGTGCCGACGTATCAGCTCGAACAGCGCGATCTGCGTGCCTTGCCCCTTGGCGCGCGGCATGATGCCTTGATGGCGATCCGCGATCGACTATCGCACCACGTGCATCCTGCGGAGCATTGGCCGCTGTTTGATTTCAGCTACTCGGCTTGCACGGCGCGGCAGGGTCGCTTGCATTTCAGTCTCGATCTGCTGATCGCCGATGCCCTGAGTATGCGTACGCTACAGCAGGAGTTGATGACGCTGTACCGCGCCCCCCATGCGTCGCTGCCGCTGCTGCCGTTCTCTTTCCGTGATTACGTGCAGGCGCTGTTGGCAGAGCAGGCGGGTGAGGCCTATGTGCGCGATCGGGCCTATTGGCAACAGGTGCTGCCGCAGCTGTATGGCCCTCCAGCACTGCCCGTACAGGGCGATCTGGCACAGTTGCCGGCGATCAGGTTCGTGCGCCGTCATCATCGGTTGTCGGCCCACGATTGGAGCGCGTTGAGCGCGCTGGCTCAGCGCGCGCGCATCACCAAGACGGCGCTGTTGCTGACGGTCTTTAGCCAGGTATTGGCGCGTTGGAGCCTTAGCCCGACATTTACGCTCAATCTGACGTTGTTCAATCGCCCACTGGGCTACCCCAACGCTGAGGCGGTCATTGGTGATTTTACCGCTGTCAGCCTGCTGAATGTCTGTTACGACAGTCAGCAGGCTTATGCCCATAACGCCCAGCGTATTCAGGCGCAACTGTGGGAAGATCTCGAACACCGTCGTTTCAGTGGGATCCGCACCAGCGAGGCGCTGATCCGCAGCGGCCGTTTTCCCGCGCCGATGCCGGTAGTGTTCACCAGTATGGTGGATACCCACGAGGAGACGCCTGCGCAGGCCGCGCAGGACACAACCCGCTTTACCCTGTGTCCGGATGCCAATATTACCCAAACGCCGCAGGTGTGGCTCGATCATCAGGTGATGGAGCAGGCCGGGGAGTTGCATTTCAACTGGGATGCGGTCGCACAACTGTTTGATGCCTCGTTGCTGGATCAGATGTTTGGCGCCTATTGCCATGCGCTACAGGCGCTGGTTACTGCGCCGCAAGGTTGGCGGGTGCCGAACAGTTCGCTGGCGCTGCCCGCCGTTTGCGCACCGGTCACGCAGGCCCCCGCGCCGACGGCGCTGTTACATCACGGGCTCTTGCGTCAGGCGGCACTGACGCCACAGGCGACCGCGCTCATCAGCCCTGCCCGCGAACTGACCTACTGCCAACTGTCGACGGCGGCGGATAATGTGGCCGGCGCCCTGTTCGCGCTGGGCGTACGGCACGGCGATCGCGTGGCGGTGGTGATGGAAAAAGGCTGGCAGCAGATCGCCGCCGTGCACGGCATCTTGCGACTGGGTGCCGTCTATCTGCCGGTGGACCCGGCACTGCCGCCACAGCGTCGTCAGTTACTGCTGACGGCGGGCGAGGTGCGGGTGCAGGTGACGCAGCCGGGCCTTGCCGCGTTGGCGCCGTCGCTGCCCGCGCTGGCCATCGACGACGGGATGCTGGACGCGCCCGCCGCGCCGCTACCGTCAGTGGCGGC
>NZ_MJAO01000008.1 GCF_001902635.1 Serratia marcescens
TCCGGGGCTGCCTGGTACTTTAGGTTGGCGTTTTTTCTCAGCCTTGCAACACGACCGTTTTCTCTGTTAAGCAACTCATCATCGGCCAGCAGGGTCAGCCGTTCCTCGAACGACAGCTCTTCGTAGGTCTGGGGCGTTTCTCGCTGGCGTATCAGGCTACCGGTCATCGCCGGAAGCTTCAGTTTGGTCAGTTTATTCAACAGGTTATCGCTCATACAGTCTGTTCCTTTTGTCTGTGTTAGTGGTAGTAGCCCGGGCCGCGCAGGTTTTCATGCTCGAGTGACGTTGCTGAGTGTTGCTCGCTATGACGGGATAACGGCAGCTCCTGGTTCTCCCGGTGGTGACGCAGCAGGTTGTCGATGAACCGTCTGTCTGGCGCGTTATAGTGCCAGGCGACGCAACTGGCTTTTTCCAGCCGCTCTTTGCCATATTTTTTCTGCAGCGCGGTCAGGCCAAGGATTGCGCGGTAGGCCAGCTCCGGATGGGCCTTTGCCTTCAGCATTGCGTCAACCACCTTGCCGGTGAACGGGCCGATGCTGCACCCTATCTCGAGCAGACGTTCCGGTGTCCAGGTACCGTGCCCCCGGTGCTGAGCCGGCATGTGAAGCGGATTAGAGGTGTGCTTATACTCATGCGAGCTGCGCGGATGTTGCGCCACGCACTGCCCCTTGTGCCAGACCTGAACCACCGACTGACCTGCCTTCAGCGACAGGCGCTGGCCAACCAATTCGTGTGGGACCGAGTACCAGTGACGGGCATATTCAACATGGTAGTCAGGACCGACCTTCACCGTTTTGTATTCGGTGTACTCATACGTTGCCAGAGGTAGCGGTGAGAGTGCCGGCGCATCGAGCATGCGGAAGCGCTCTGCGCGGGTCTGATTGCCGTACCCTTTCATTGGCCGATTATTCATGTCCGTCAGTAGCTCCCGAAGTCGGGTATTCAGCGCCCTGAGCGTATAGAAGGTTTCATTGCGGATGCGGGCAAGCAACCATCTTTCAACGATGAGGACGCCGTTCTCCGCTTTCGGTTTATCTTTCGGCTTATAGGGGCGAGCAGGGATGATCACGGTGCCGTAGTGCTCTGCCAGCGCCTGATAGCTGTCGTTGATGACCGGCTCGTAGCGATCGGCCTTTTTCACCGCATTTTTGAGGTTATCGGGGATGAGCAGCTTCGGCACGCCGCCGAGGAAGGTCAGGCAGCGGCTGTTGGCGTTCAGCCAGGACATCATGTCCTGGCCTTCGCACGCCTCGACGTAGGTGTAGTTGGATGCCCCCATCACAGCCACGAAGATGGCTACCCGGCGTATTTCTCCGGTATCCGGGTTGACGACGGGGATCGTCGGGCCACAGAAGTCGATAAAGAGCTTTTCGCCGGCGCGGTGCTCCTGGCGCATGGAGAGGCGGCGCGTTTTTTTCCACTCCCGGTAGCAGCGGCAGAAGTGGGAGTACCCCATCGCCAGTTCACCCGCCTGAGCCTTGTATTCCATCCACAGCAGTTGCCGTGTCACACCAGGCTTTCTCATCTCGGTGTCGAAGTGAAGCAGGTCAGGCATCACCAGTTCTGATGCGGATGTGCCTTTGGCCGGGAAGATGAGTTCTTCAAGGGCGTCGTGGGACATCCCTGCGGGGAGGGGCCATGACAGAGAGGTGGCTTTAAAGCGGGCGAGGACTTCAAAAACCGTCGAGGAGCTGATTTTCATTGTCAGCCCGATACAGCGGTTAGTCAGCTTCTGGTCGAACTTGAGCTGAAGGATCTTAAAACAGGTTTCCATGGAACTCCTGGCTTTTCTCTTTTTGGACATCGATGTCTCCATTGGCTTAAAAATCAGCAATGAAGACTGTGATGGAAAGAGTTAATTCCCGGAGTGAGCGACAGGATGCCAATCAGTGATCGGATGCGTGCCAAATCGTGATCGATTGTGATGCCAAACCGCGATCGGAGATGCATACCAAATCATGATCGATTCGAATGCCAAACCGTGATCGATTCAGATGCCATTTTGCATTATGAGCGGTTCGTGTACTTTTCCTCGAAAAGTACACGAACCCCGTATAATAGCTTAAATTTATAGCATAACGGACTGATAATATATACCCCTATAAAATATCACTTTTTTCTCGAAAAGTGCACGAAAACTAAAATGAGGACAGTATTATGAAAAATAATGAGTTAATAGAAATTGCTCAGAATTTTATTCTGAAGGAGCATATGGCTGCGATCTCGGCTGCAGCCAAAAAAGGAAAATTCTGCATCAGCTTTCGTGAAGCTGGCTCTTTCACCATCAATGCTCTCCGTCAAGGGGCTAAAGCAAAAGGGCACGACATACTTGAAAAAACTATTAAACCCAGCTCGCTGGCATCGAAATATAAAACCCAAGAAGAGTATGACGAAAAGCTAAAATGGGCTAAGGAGCTTAATCTTATTGGTTATGTCGGTAACTGGGATAGTACTGGTTTGAGGGGTATCTATGTAGGTGATGTCAGAAAAACAGCCATTGCTCATGTCGTATCGAATGGTATTCTTGATATCACAAACCCAGAAAATATAAATCTACTACAGTCTCAGAATGGATGGAGATCAATACCTTATACCGGTGATTACGATGCGCATGACATGATCACTTTCCGGGGGGCAGGACGTCCGAGAACCGTCATGGTTAACTCAAAAGAAGAAAAAGAAATCATTGATTGCATCAATCTCCAGGTCGCAAAAGTTGACCCTGCACGTCCTTTTAATGATATTGAGCACAATGTGGTTCGCCACGGAGCCCAAGTTAACTTCTCCTCTTATATGCTTTCACATGAAAAAAGTGTCGTTGACCGAGAAGGAGGATTTATTGGTACGGTGGCCAGGCCAGGTGAATTTCCACTTGCGGTTTGCGACCGTGGCAACTGGTTTATTATCAGAAATATTCACCAGCTGGAAGCCTTTTATGGCTCAATTGGAGCTAAAATAAAAGAGATGTGGTCGACGGAAGGGGTCCGAAATTACCACGATACAGAGAATGGACGGGTGCGCTATGCCAGAACTGTGCCGCGACCTACTTACATGACTCGATAAGGATTGTTGGGAAAATATTCTGCTC
The DNA here is from genome assembly GCF_001902635.1 of Serratia marcescens. GTDB lineage: Bacteria > Pseudomonadota > Gammaproteobacteria > Enterobacterales > Enterobacteriaceae > Serratia > Serratia marcescens_F. The sequence continues at coordinate 3,089 of NZ_MJAO01000008.1, forward strand.
GGCGACTGAAGCATTTACTGGGATAGTCACAATTTTTGTGTTTCTCCAGTAATATACAATCAAAAAGGAATAATATATATCCCAGCCCTTTTATTTTGACAAAGTGCTTAAGGCACTCCAGTCCGGTCAGACATTAACGGGAAAGATGGGATCTTAACGTCGTTAATTTAATTAAAAAGCGAGTCAAAGCTTCCCTGTCTACGGAGCTTGACTCTCATCTGGCTCAGGATCTCGAAGCCAACCATCAAAGGCTCCCAGCAGGCTCCTTTAGCTTTTCTCAGCCAAAATCGCTTAACGTGAGTTTTAGTTCCACTGAGCGTCAGACCCCTTATATAGCTTTATCTGAGGTGAATTATGCGTGCTGTAGATATGTATGAAAAAAATAAAAGGAATCGCGATGAAAAGCGTACTAGTGATGGTGAGTTGAATGCTGAGCAGGATTTAACTGTGCATGTTATTGGTTCGATATTAGAACGCATTACAAATCAAAATGGGGAGGCAGTGAGCAGTCCGGCTGGTGTTTTATTTAGTCAAAAAACAAAAGACTTTATGTTCCACAATAAAATATTAGAGGCATATCTATCGATTAGTATTTTGAATGAACCGGGTGAAATTGGCTCTTATTTAGACCAGTTTTCGAATAAATTAGATCTTGTTTTTCAAACTCTTAATCAAGAGAGTATCGCGAGTCTACCGGTCTTCTTCAATGGAGTAGAAAGAACACTAAAAGACGTTTTTATCACTACAACGTTTAACCCGCTTTCTGCCAGTTCAGATTGGTCGGATGCCCTTGGATAGTCAAGACAATGTAGAGCGCTGGCTGAGCGGTGAGTTGAAAGCGTTTACAGGTTCGAATAATTTTAAACGTGTACTGACAAAAATTAAAGCTATCAGTTCATTTGGTACCACAATGTGGCAACTTCTTTCCAGTGGTAATCCGATGAATATTAGTGCTATACAGTGCTTACTTGAAGCATCAGGATTAAGTGAGTCTGTTAACTCGCGTGGTTGGTTTGAGGCGTTTCGCAAAAAACACGGTCGTCTCTGTTTGATGATCCGGTCACGCGCGCCCGAAGTGAAAGAATGCCACTGCTCAACGGTATTCCCGTGAAAGGAATCTATTCTGATGCAGCGTCTCATGGTCTGGGATTTGGCCAAGTGGTTCAGGAATCGGAGGATCTGGCTGAAACCGAACAGCTACGCAAATTGCTGGCCGGAAGCGGTGCTAAAAACAGCCAGATTAACGCCATACTTCGGCAGAATGCTCCTATTGGCGACCTTGACCGGCCATATATGCTGAGTGAGGACGAATACGAAAATATTCCAAAGGCATATAGCCAATTTAATATTAAAGATAAAATTATCGAACATAGATTTAACCATGGAGTTGGCATTAACCGTTGGCAACCTTACGGGAGTTATGGCACTCAGGCAAATCTGTCTGGCTTCCCATCTGCTGGAGCACAATCAGGAGGAACCACAGATGTTATGTTGGCTTTACAGATGCTATGTGGCGGAAAAGCATATGATATGGAGAACCGTGAGGCGATAGAAGCAATAACCTTAGCTGTAGGGGCATTTATGAACTTTGGTGGCTATCATACCTTCTCTGAAGTTTATCCGGTGGGTATGTCAGTAGCCAGCAATAAAATTATGGAACCGGCTACCACGGCAGCGGGTTTCAAACATTCCCCGCTATACCTGGAGATGCTAGCAAGTTATACCAAATTCAGTAATGGAATGGCTCATCGTGATACTTGGAAGTTTTTCAATAAATATAGAGAGCAGACTATATCTCACCGTAATTCGACTATTGCAGAGGAAGCAGAGGAAAAAGAATAAATGACATAATCAGAATTGAAACAGTGATGGTGGTTCAGTCTAGACTGGAGGCGTGGTGAGGTGAGGTGAGGTGAGGTGTGGGCTGGATGGCTCTTCTTAAATAGTGAAAATTTCCACACTGGAAAACTGTTGAATAATAAATGTCATTGCAAGAGATTATTTTACCTACAACACTGAGAGTGAGAATTTGGTCTTTATGTTTTGGTTAAGAGGTCAACGCATAGATTTACCGTGCATATCATGCTTTGTAGACGCTAATGATAAATTCCGTGCTTCTTTTATTCGGGGCATACTCTAATGACTTGATCTATTTTCATGAAAATTGACATGCTGTTTTTTTGAATTTAATTGACTTTACATTTTTACTTTCGATATAAATGAGGGCAGGCAATGCCAAAAGAACCACAGCTATTACAACAAGCAATCGACGAATTTAATAAAGCCATTGCCCGCGCGGCACAGTATGAAGGGAATATTGAAAATATCATTCGGGATAAGGTTGACAGACTTTTTTCCAACGCAGAGAAGTCTCTGAAAGAGAGCATAGTTGCCCAAGCGGTAGAAAAAATAGCTGAGGCAAACCAGGTATTTGAGTTTAATCATCTTATCGAACAGTTAAAACGCCTTCTTGCTGAGTAAGATGCGTTAAACCGTAACCTGCAGGCAAAACTTGAAGAGCGCGAGCGGGAAATCGACAGGCTGCTGGTACAACTGGCTAATCACTCTTTCCAGTCTCATGGACCTAGCTGCTCACTTCTTGGTTATATTCAGACGTCTTATGGCCCGCGCAAATTGCTCAGCGGGAAAATCCATTTTGAAATACCACTTCACCAGTTCGGACGGTTTAGATCAAACCTACACTGACTTGCTCCATAAAAGGAGGCCATTCGCCCATTCAAGGTGAGGGTTTCCGCGTCAACGGTCAGGAGGAATGCAGATAATTTTTGAAGGTTTGCTCGGCATAGTCGATTTGCATGCAATATCTACAATGCAAGTACTTCGGAGGTGTATGCAGAGGAGGGAAATGCCAGCGTTAGAGCGGCATTCTTGAGGTTCAGTCTGTGTATGAGTAGGCATATGGATAAGTGTGCATCATGCTGCTGTTTTCACCGTGGTAGCGAACAAAGATTGCGCATCTGGAGGTAAGGATGCGACAAAATAATCGGCAATTCCGATCAAATCCCCCTTGTTAAGTAGTTATTAACTATCAATTGGTTGTAATTAATCGTTTTTGCTGATCGTTTCAAGCGAATACAGTACAGTGGGAACGGTGACAACTGCCTATAAGATCGAAGTGGCAGTACGGGCGAACTTGCCCCCGTTGACTGCCGTGATGATGCTGAGTACGTTTTGCCACTGACCCGATGGCGAACCCAAGGAGCCTGTGACGATGCCGATGAGCTGGCTGATTACCCCGGAGGCGCAACTGTTCGCCGCCATTGTGCGCGCCGGCAGCATTAGCGGTGTGGCGCAGCAATGGCGGCTGTGCACCGATGAAGTCAGCCGCCGCTTGCTGCACTGGCAGGCGGCGCTGCCCGCGCCACTGTTTTGCATCCAGCAGGACTGGCTGTTGTTGACGCTTGAAGGACAGCAGCTGTACCACTCGCTGTGCATGTTGCCCGACGAAACGCCCGGTAAATAACGCGGCCTGCCGCTCTCAGACAGGGACGTGCAGCGCCGGGTTCAGCCAGTGTTCTAGGCTGGCGTCCAACAACGACAGCGGGTCTTGTAGCTGTGAGTAATTGCTCTGCAGGCAATAAACATAGCGCCGCAGCGCCGGGCCGCCGTCCGGCAAATCCAGCAGCCGTATCTCGGTATCCTGCAAGATGCGGCTCACCGAGTGTGGTACCAGGCTGACAGCCAACCCCTGGCGCACCATGCGCAGGCGCTGGGCCATTTCCGGGAAACGCAACACCTTCGGCGTGATCCCCACCTTGTGCAACCAGTCCAGCACACGCCGGGCATGGCCGTTGTCCGGCACTACGTTGTACTGCGCCAGCGGCAGTTCTTGCATCAGCGTGACGGCGCAAGCGCTCGCCAGCTCCGCCGACACGGCGAGTTTGAGCGATTCCTGCGGCAACGGTCGTTTGTGCAGCCCGCGTTCCTCCAGCAGCGGATCGGAAACGAGGCAGCAGTCTATCTGGTGATTTCTCAACGCGGTCAGCATCGCTTCCACCGGCAGGATTTGCATCTGCAGGTATTGGGCGGGTATTAGGGCTGACAATTTATCGGCCAGGGTGGTGCAAAAGCCGCTGTACAAACCGTCCGTCGCCATTTTCAGCGTATGCAACGGCGCGGCGACTCCGGTGCGATGCTGCTGTTCCAGTTCCAGCAGCCGTTGATAGAACGGATAAACGTCCTGGTATAGCGCTTCGCCCTGGGGCGTCAGGCGCAGCCCCTCCGGCAAACGAACGAACAGCTTATACCCCAGGCGCTCTTCCAGCTGCATAATGCTCCGCCCCAGCGGGGAGGGCGTTATGCACAGCCGTTCGGCGGCTTTGGTCAGGCATAACATTTGTGTAGTAGTAATAAAGTAATGCAGTTGTTTCGATGCGAACAACATGGCGATATCCTTCTCCGAACCCAACATGAAACAGAACAACTCTGTTTGTTACCCTGGAGAAAAAAGGCGGGCGGCCACTTCTGCCGGTGGCCTGCGTGCCTGAAAGTAATACCCCTTATCATAGCGGGGGATCGCGTTTTGTCATGCCCTGAATCTAGCGATTGCTTATCTCTTCGGCGTCGGGAGGGCGGTGGATTGTAAACGAATGTATGCCTGCAACCCATTGATTTGCGCTTGAATGCGCGCTATTCGCCGCCGGAGGGTGAAATAATGCCGTTGAGCGGCGTCAGTAAGTCGGGCACCGGTTGCATCAGCCATGCCGGCGGCGCCGGCAGCGGTGGCGACGGCAACGGGGCAGCGTGCATGGAGCTGCAGGCGGCGCTGGCCAAGACGAACGCGCTGCTCCAGAAGAGCAATATGGTTTTTTTCATCGGTCAATTTCTCGGTGAGTTGTTTATCCAGGCTGGCCACTTTCGCCTGTTGCGCCCGTTGCTGGGCCAGCTGCTGGCCAGCCTGCGTCAGTTGCTGTTGCAGATGCGCATTGGCCTGGCTGGCCAGGGCAAAGCGGCGATGGTAGTGGTTGGCGGCGGAGAGGCTGGCGATAAACACCACGCCCAGTCCGCCCCACCATAGGATGCGCAATGACGGTAACAGGCTCATGATAAGAACATCTCCCGTTCTGCACGCCGGCGGCGCGCCAGGCCCGGCAAGGGATGTCCTGCTGCCTTGTCCCAGCGCAGCAGCTCATCGGCGGCGCCGTGATAATCTCCGGTGTTGAGGCGTTTGAGCAGCGTGGAGCCAGCCAGCGCCTGAATGCCGGCGTTATAGGTAAAATCAACCAGCGCATCGAACTGTGCCTGGCTGAGCGCAACGTGTACCAGCGATCGAACCGCATGTTCATAGTCGTCCAGCCCTTGGCTCAGCAGTTGGTCAGCGCGTGCCTTGCTGATGGTCATCCTGGCATGTATCGACACGCCATCTACCGGCTGAGTCCAACCGTAGCCGATGGTCCAGACGCCGACACAGTCCTGATAAGCCAGCGTGCGGCAGGTCTCGAACTGTTTGAGCAGTGCCAGCCCTTTATCACTCATCTGCATGGTAGTTCCCCCGAGTTAGCGTCAGACGCATCACATTGCCGCGGGCGGACAGTACCGCCAGGCACAGCGCCACGTTAATCAGCGTTTCGCCCCAGTTGCCACGGGCGTGCAGCCCGGTCAGGGAACGAATGACTACCGAGCCGCAGGCGACGATCAACAGCCAGGCGAACCAGGCCGCCACCGGGCGGTGGCGTTTGCCGCTTTTGCTGAAGGTCAGCAGCCGAAGTACGATCAAAAAACAGCTGATGGTGTCCAGCATTACCAGATAATCGTTAAACAGTGTCATTCTGATTTACCTCCCCCCATCCATTTACGCAGTAACCCATTGCTGTGTGTGCTCAGCGCCAGCAGCAAACGTACAGCGAGTGTGGAGGCCACCAGGGCCCCAACCTCTGGAGGGGCGACGATCAAGGTGGGGGTGAGCGCTGAAATGACCGTCGCGGTGAACGGTGCCGTCACAATGCCGGCTGTTAACGATACGGCGAACAGCAGCGTTTTTTGCAACAGCGTCAGATCGTGGGCGGAAATCACGAAAATCACCGCACCGGCGAACGCACTCAGCAAAATACCGGTAGATACGCTGGGAAACAGACCTATCAGGGTCGTGCCGCCAAGCAGGAGCCCGCCGCCATGTGAGGAAAGCGAGGGCGATTGTGAAGTGACCATAGTATTCATCTCTTTGACTTTATCGGTGCGTTTACCCTAAGGAAGATTGTGGTACGAAGGAAAATGCCATTTTCGTCGACCGGGCGACCTAAAAGGCGGTGGTTATCTTTTATCCCCGCGGTCACGCTCCGATGACGGCCACCGGCAACCGCACTTTGCAGTTCGCCAGCGCTGGCGCGGGACGGGTGTTGCACTGATGGTGGAATAGCCGGCCGGGCTGGGCAATGACCAGACGCGCTACTGTTACAGCTGGCAGACCGGAGCGGTGTACAACACGCTGCGGTCATCGGGCAAGGAGCGAGACGCGACGGGGCTGTATTATTACGGGTACCGGTATTACCAGCCGTGGGCGGGCCGTTGGCTGAGCGTAGACCCGGCGGGGACGGTGGACGGGCTGAACCTGTTCAGGATGGTGCGGGATAATCCGGGGGCCCTGCAAGATGCCGATGGACGCGCTCCGGTTATGCCCAATGGCTTTAGTTGGGTAAAGGGGCCAAATGGCGAAAAGTTACCTATTGCGGTATGTCGTTATTTTCGGCGAACAAACATATCAATGGATGAAAGCACAATATAATGCGTTAGCAAGATATGCTGATTATTTGAAAAAAATCCCCTCGGCTCCAATAGCTACTCTGGGGGGGCTCTGGGACGAAGAACATGGTGAGGATGGCATGCAGTTTGACCCAGGGCATAAAGGAAATTCGATAAAGGTGGAGTATGAATATGACCCTGATATTTTCGCGATAGATAAGAGGTCACCGATTAACGATTCCCCTGTGTTTATATAACTTCCTGCTCCAGGCAATAAGGCGTTAGTACTTAAAAAAGGTGTTTTGAAAAATAAAACATCTGTTCATGCAATTCCTCCGACAAAAACACACCCTAAATTGACCATGGTGATGAGGAACCGGTAAAAAAGTGACCCATTTATGGATATATGGCCAGTATGAATTTATTCGTTTTGCTTGAAGTGCACGGAGCACGGCTGGGTCATGTGACCGCCGTAGTAACATTAATAGGGCTGTGATGGGATGGTTTGTGTGGTTATTATTCCCTGGCTTACGATGTAATACTCCTTTATTGATTTATTCACGGTGTTTAATTCTGTGGTTTCAGTTTTTTTTTCATTTTCTAGTTATAAATTCCTGCTTGCTTGATGGTTTTCGTATGATGACGAATTCCGTTATTTCTCCTGTAAAGTTTTTTTAGGGTGCGAACCTGTTAACACAAGTGCTGACTCGATAATCATTTTTACGAGTGCACTTAGTGCGGTAGGTCAACGCCTGATCCTCTATTAACATTTATGTGGACGGAAAAAGGAAATCAGCAGCATGTTATTAAGTAAATTGGCACGAGCAATAAGTGTAGGAATTATTCTCGTGAGCGGAGCGGCAACGGCTGCCGGAGATACGCCAACCAATATTAAAGACGAGGGACATGGCACCGTGACATTTGTTGGGGCGATTATCGATGCCCCTTGCTCCATCAGCCCGGAGACGGCTAATCAAACGGTCAATCTGGGGCAAATCGGCAGCAAGACGCTGGCCAATGGCAAAAGCTCAACGCCGCGTCCGTTTTACATCAAGCTGGAAGACTGTGATACCACCACGTCAAAAAGCGTGACGGCAACGTTTAACGGTAATCCGGCCAAAAGCAACCCGGACAATCTGGCAATGACAGGAACCGCCAAAGGCGCCTCCATCGTGCTGGCCACCGATGCGGGAGACCCGCTGAAGCTCGGCACCCCAAGCACCGCAGTGGGCCTGCATGACGGCAGCAACGTTTTATCCTTCGCCGCTTATTTGCAGGGGGATACCGGGGGAACGGTGACGCCCGGCGATTTCAGCTCGGTGGCCAACTTCGTTTTAGCCTATCCCTGACGACAAGGCCATTTTACAGGCGTGAAAACGCCTGTTTTCTGAATTGAGCGGCAAGAGGATGGGAAGGGTGTTTTCAGCACGATATTTGGCTGCTTGCGGCCTGTTGATGGGGTTTCCGCTGTGTATACCGGTGCCAGGCTGGGCAGCAGCCAATGTGGAGTTCAACACTGACGTGCTGGATGCCAGAGATCGTGCCACGGTCGATTTAAGTGAGTTTGCCCGTGCCGGTTATATTATGCCGGGCCGCTATCCGATGGCGTTGCGTTTAAACAACCAGGATCTGGCCGAGCAAACGGTGACGTTTTTGCCACCGCCGAGCGATCCAAAGGGCAGCGAGGCATGTCTGACGCCGAAGATGGTCAATTTGCTGGGCCTGAAAGCATCGATAAAACGCCAACTGACTTGGTGGCACCAGGGGCAATGTCTCAATCTGACCTCGCTGAAAGGCAGCCAGGCACGCGGCGATCTGGGTAGCGGCACGTTGTCGCTGAGCGTACCGCAAGCTTATCTGGAATACGTCGCGGATGACTGGGATCCTCCCTCGCGTTGGGACAACGGTATTCCCGGCGTTTTGTTCGACTATAACCTTAACGCGTTGAACACTCGCCAGGCGCAGGGACGGGATAGCCAATCGTTAAGCGGCAATGGGACTGCGGGCATGAACCTGGGGGCCTGGCGCCTGCGTGCCGACTGGCAGGGGCAGTACGATCATACGACCGGTAAGGCCAACAGCACGCAGCAACAATGGGACTGGAATCGTTTTTATATGTATCGGGCGGTCGCCGCGCTACGCGCCCGGCTGATGTTGGGGGAAAACTACCTCGACTCCAGCCTGTTTGACAGTTTTCGCTTTACGGGCGCAAGCCTGGTCTCCGATGACAATATGCTGCCCCCAAATTTACGCGGCTATGCGCCGGAGGTGACGGGCGTCGCCAAGACCAATGCCAAGGTGACGATAAGTCAGCAGGGGCGGGTGCTGTATGAAACTCAGGTTCCCGCCGGGCCGTTTCTGATCCAGGATTTGAATGCGGCGACGACGGGAACGCTCGATGTCAAGGTGACCGAGCAGGATGGCAGCGTACGTACCTTTCAGGTGAATACGGGCAATGTGCCTTATTTGACCCGCCCCGGTTTGGTGCGTTACACGCTTTCGGCAGGTAAACCGTCCACTTATCGGCATGAGGGGAAAGGGCCGAATTTTGCCGCAGGCGAATTCTCCTGGGGCGTCAACAACGGCTGGTCATTGTATGGCGGTTCGCTGCTGGCCGGGGAATACAACGCATTGTCGATGGGGGTGGGCCGAGATCTGCTGGCATTAGGCGCGCTATCGCTGGATGCCACGCAGTCGCGCGCCGATTTGCCGATGCAGGGGACGCGTCAGGGGAGCTCCTGGCGCTTGAGCTACTCCAAACGTTTTGATCAATACGACAGCCAGGTGACGTTTGCCGGATACCGCTTTTCACAGCGCAGTTTTATGAGCCTGCCACAATATCTGGATACTCGTTATCGCGGGCAAAACGTTAACAATAACAAGGCACAGTACACCCTGTCGCTGAGCAAACAATTCACCTCTTTGGGCGTGAGCGCCTATGTAAACTACAGCCATCAGACCTATTGGACACGGCCGCCTGCCGATAACTACAGCCTGTCGTTGTCGCGCTACTTCGATATGGGCGTATTCAACAATGTCAGCCTGAATCTATCGGCGTATCGCACCGTATTCAACAACCGGCGTGACGACGGCATGTATATGAACATCACCGTGCCCTGGGGGACGGCCGGCTCGCTCAGTTACAACACCCAATATGCCCGGGGTGGCAGCAGCCATAGCGTCGGCTACTACCGTCGTATTGATGACAACAACGCCTACAGCCTCAGTGCCGGCGTAGGCACTCAGGGTACCACCACGGGCAGCGGCTATTTTACGCATGATGGCGACAGTGCGCAGATCATCGCAAACGGCAGTATGCAAGAGGGGCAGTACAGCTCAATTGGCCTGTCCGCCCAGGGAGGAATGACTGCCACAGCGAAGGGGGCCGCGTTGCATCGGGTCAATACGCTGGGCGGTACCCGCATGATGGTCGATACCGATGGCGTCAGTGGTGTGCCAATTCGCGGGTACGGCGGTATCACGCGTACCAATGCGTTTGGTAAGGCGGTGATTAGCGATATCAACAGTTATTACCGCAATACCGTCAAGATAGATGTCAACCATTTGGCGGATAACGTGGATGCGCTGCGTTCGGTCGTGCAGGGAACGCTGACGCAAGGGGCCATCGGCTACCGGAAATTTAGCGTCATGGCCGGAGAAAAGGCGATGGCAACGCTGCGTTTACCGGATGGCTCTGCACCACCTTTTGGCGCCACGGTGTTCAACCGCAATCATATTCAAACCGGGATCGTCAACGATGACGGCAGCGTTTGGCTGACCGGCATTCGGGCCGGAGAGTCGATGGCGGTTCGCTGGCATGGCCGCGTGCAATGCCAAATCCATATACCTGCATCGTTGCCGGCAACGCTAACGTCAAACTTGTTGCTGCCGTGTCGTGCTCAGGAAGCGGCAGTGAAAAGCCAATCCCATTTTCTGAATAATCGAGAACATAAGGTGAAAACAACAGAATGAAACGAAAGGAAAGTCTGCTGGCCGTGGCGGTTATCGCGAGCGGTATGTTGATCGCGCAACAGAGTCATGCCGCCATCGCCTTGGATCGCACTCGCGTTATTTTTGACGGCGCCGGTAAATCAATGAGTCTGAGTATCCGCAACGAAAACACGACGCTGCCCTATCTGGCGCAGGGCTGGATTGAAGATAGCGCCGGAAAAAAAATCGAATCGCCGTTGATGGTTTTACCCCCGTTACAGCGTGTGGAGGCGGGCGCCGGCAGTCAGGTTAAAATCCAGGCAACCCCTGCAGCCGCAAAGTTGCCGCAAGATCGGGAGTCCCTGTTTTACTTTAACTTGAGGGAGATCCCGCCGCGGAGCAACCAACCGAATACCCTGCAAATTGCGCTACAAACGCGCATCAAACTGTTTTACCGGCCAAAAGCGTTAATCCAGTCTGGAGAGGCAATGGAAAAATTATGGCGAGAAAAGCTGACGCTGACCCGTCGGGGAGATGTCTATTGGGTGAACAATCCGACTCCATATTTCATCACGTTTGCGAGTGCGTCGGCGAGTAGGGGCGGCAAGGAGATCGCTGACTTCAAACCGGTGATGGTCGCACCGAAAAACAGCGCCGAGCTTGGCAGCCGCAGTGTGCAGCTGGGCGACACCCCGGTATTGCGTTACATCAATGACTATGGCGGCCGGCCGGCACTGATGTTCCGTTGTCAAAGCGGGCATTGCCGTGTCACGGACAGTCAGGCGGGATGAAGCGGGATGTGAAGAACCTCGGAGGCTGTGGCCGTTTCGTTGCGTGGGCTTGCCTGGGATGGGGGGCGCTGACAGGCACCGCCCTGTCAAGTACAGGCTCTCCCGGCAATGTCGATATTCACATCTCCGGCACGGTCGTGGTGAATGCTTCCTGCACCTTCAATGGGCAGCGCACTATCGATGTGGGTTTTGGCGATGTGTTTATCAGCCAGATTGGAAAGGGGGGGGATAAACAACCGCTGCCGTTTTCACTGACCTGCCAGGGCGATCCGGACGGTAAAACGATACAGATGCAATTAAGCGGCGATGGTGCAAGCTTCGACAGTCAATTGCTGCAGACCAATGCGGCTGGGCTGGGGATCCGTTTGCTCAACAATGGCGATGCCCAATCGCTTAACCAGTGGTTCGACATCGATCCCAACAGCCCGCCGCAGTTGGAGGTGGAGTTGGTCAAACAAGCTGGCGCAACGTTTCAAAATGGGCAGGCGTTTACCGCCGGTGCTACGTTGAAGGTGGCGTACAACTGAGGGCGTATTTATGACTGTCTTGGCAAAGATCTGCGTGATGTCAACGGTGACGATGATGTTGTTGGTTGCTGTAAGCGCTCCGGTCTTGGCGCAACAAACCGGCGATCAGCTGACCGTGAGATTCTCCGGGGTGTTGAAGAAAAAACCTTGCCATATCAATAACGACCGGCGTATCGACGTGGCATTTGGCAATGTGGGCGTTCTCAAGGTGGATGGAGAGCGTTACCAACAGAGTGTGCCGTACAGCATTGTTTGCGACGCGCCGGAACCCGGTGGCCGACTCATGCTTAGCGTGAAAGGCACAGCCGCCGGCTTTGATGACGTCGTGCTGGCCACCAATGCTGACGGTCTGGGTATTCTTATCCGGCAAAACGGGCAACGGATGCGGCTCAACACGCCGCTGCTCATCAACGTTGATCATCCGCCGCCGCTGGAAGCGGTACCCGTTAAAGCGCCAGGCATCGCACTGACTGGCGGGCGCTTTCAAGCTACGGCAACGCTGTTGGCGGAGTATGAATAATGGCGGGTAACCTGGCGATATGTCTGCGTAAAGGTTGGCATTATGGGGATCTTTTGCTGATGTGGTTGTTTATCAGCGTCATGTTGTCCCCAGCGGTCTGGGCTGCCCAGGCAGGGGATAACAACCTGGCATTCAATGGCGTGTTGGTGACGGATCCCTGCTCGCTGGATCCCGACTCTGCGCATATCACGTTAGATTTTGGCAATGTGGTCGACAAGTATCTGTACCGCAATACCCGCACTCGTGGGCAGTTATTTGAGATTCGGTTGCGGGGGTGTGATTTACGCTTGGGTAATACGGTGTCGGTGATGTTTAGTGGACCGGAAGATCCAGCTTTACCGGGCATGTTGGCATTGAGTGCCGGTTCGGCGCGCGGTATTGCCATTGGCATGGCATTGCCGGATGGCACGTCTTTGCCGATCAATAAAGCCACCCCCGTCTTACCGCTGGTTCAGGGAGTCACGACGTTGGCGTTTAAGAGCTATATACAGGGCGAGCCGACGGCATTAAGCACCCATACGATCACCCGAGGCCCATTTACAGCCGTTGCCACTTTCACCCTCAACTACGAATGAAACAGCGTCACCGTTGAGGGGCAAAGAGAGACCGGAAAGGATGGGGCGTGTGTCACAGCGGGTGCGTAAGAAAATGTGATTATATTTAAGGTTTTTATATGGTTAACGTGGTGAGAAACAAGCAACAACAGCGTATTCAAAGAAGCGTTTTGTTATTTTTGGCAGTATTCGGCTTACTGTCGTTTCAGGGTGTTGAGGCCAAAGAATGGGTCAAGGTGAGCTGCCCGGGCAATGTCTGCTCGGGAAGTAAAATGTATACACTGGGGACGATCGAAAGCGGTGCCACAACGAAGATTGACCTGCGTACAGAAAAACCATATGGCGCATCGATTGCCTACTATGTCTGTCCGTTTAAGAATGGCAGTCCGGTTGGGGGAATCGAAAATTGCACGATCGGACCGGCAAGCAATACATATCAGTTCACTTCCGACGAAATTCAGCATAATAATTTTACTTTTGACAATCTGGTGACGAGAATTGGCGGTGCTTCCCCCTTTACATCGAGTGGAGAAGCGCCCACTTGGGCAGATTATACGAAACATGGTAGGCAAGCATGTGGAACATTGGTGGCGATTCTGCGTACCTACGGTACGACGGGTTCCATTATTCCCTGGAACACACAGAGTGGAGTTTTTCCAAATCCGACTACTTGCGATACGTTCATACCTATCCCGCCCCCTCCAGCCCCCTGCACCGTCGCTGGAGGAGCGCCCATGGTGGTGAAGTTGGGCGAGATTGACAGAAACAGCATAGGCACGGAGCCCGGCAAGGCAAGCCCGGTGTGGCCGTTGACCATTCAATGTCAGGATATGACCCCTCATGATTTTATGATACGCCTCAGCATGACGCCCACCTCTTGGGCGAATGATCAGGTCGCGACCTCGAATCAGGCCTTGGGCGTGAATATTCGGGAAGATGGGAGCCCGCTGAGTAATAACGATACCTTTTCTCTCCCCGTCACGGGGTCGGCATCCAAACCGCTGACCTTCTATGTGCTAAAAAATCCGGCCGTTGCCAACAAGGCTATCCCGACCGGGGATTTCACGGCAGCGGCGACGCTGATCGTCACTGAACAATAATTTTTTGATAGTGGAGTGTACGGTTAGGCGGGATAATGTCGCCGTCTTCACTCCATATTGTATGACGAGTCATCCATGTCTTTAATGATGCGGCCTAAGCAGGCCCTTTATACCCTAATCGACGCGTTGGCGCCCTACGCTCAGGAAATTGATGAAATTATCGCCGCAGGCGTGACGGATGGGTTTATCCTGCGTAATGACAAGGAATACGCCAATATCTATTTGCTGCAGGCCGGCTACGTGAATATCCGGCGTGAGCCAGACGGACTGGTCGTTGCCACGGCTTTTGCACCCGATGTGATAGGGTTGGCGCATTATCCCGGGGTGGAGGCACATTTCTATTTTGAACTGGGGCCGCATTGTACGTTGCTCTCTGTTGCCAGAACGAAAGCCGTTGCCCAGGTGAACAGGCATGATCTCCACCGGGAAATGATGCAGGTCATTTCTTTCAAGATGGCGTTTCTCTATGAGCGGGATCGGGCTATCCAGCAGAGTAATGCCAATGACATTGTGTTGAGCATGTTGAAGCGTTTTGCACTGATACCGAGAGAGTTCAGGGATACGATCACCGTTTCACGGTTTATTGAACAGCGAACCACCCTGTCCAGAAGCAGTATTCAACGTGTGTTGTCGCGGCTGCGGCAGGAAAGCGTCATTACCTTACAAGAGGGGTTTCTGGTTGATACGGTGTTGCCGAGCACCAGGAAATATTCGATCAGCGAGTAAGGTAAATCCAGGTTGCGGATACCGCAACCTGGCTGAAATGGGGCACCGTATCAGGCCCCTTCAAAGTGATATTTCATATCGGTATCGTGGGTAAGTTTAGTGAAGACCTGATTCGTCAATGTATCGGTCAATGTCAGGGCGTCTTGCATCGTTTGATCTTCAAACTGTTGTAACAAAGCTTGCGCCTGTTTCGGCTGTGATTGATACAGTTTTAAATAGGTTTGTTCCATAGTGTGTTGGCGCTGCGCGGTTTGCTGTTCAAACGCGTGGTAGGCGCGCTGAACATCCGGTGCATAGGCATTGTAGTTTTGCATGACCAGGGTCTGTAACTTGCGATATTTCCAGTTAACCGAGTCGCCGCTCGCACGATCGGTTCCTTTTTCATAACCCGGCAAGTAATGCGCGATCCCTTGATAATAAGGCAGATAAACGCTGAGATCAGACATGCCGTAAGCCACATATTCCACTTCGCCAATGGCCTGAGGTAAACCAGGCCGCACCTGCAGGATATGCGATTCCTGCGTACGGAAGACGGAGACCGGACGATAAGGTTCTTTTGGATTATTGTTGGCATACGGATCGTGCCCGGTGCCCTGATAGTGGTTGCGCAACGCCTGTTCAACGCCAGCGATTGTCACCTTACTGGCCGGTGGCAGGAATTCCGGGAAAGCCTTGCCGTCATCGATAGTGGTCGTGAGATGTGGGCTAAACATATGTTGTAACGTCCACACGCGGGGATAGTTATAAACCACGTCGTTGGCCAGATCCTGCGAATAGGCCTTATGGAAGTCAAATGCTCCGTCCTGAGGATGATATAAGTGATGTTGTAAGGCAAAGGCAATCAGCGTCGGTGAAGCCATATAATTGGCGCTGTCTTTGGGGTCATAATGGCGCAGACGCCCCTGATTAGCGCTGATGAGCATCATATTTGCCGGCAGGCGAACGGCTATCCACTGGTGACCGCTGCCGGTTTCCAGGTACCACACTTCATGCTGATCGACGAAGGCTACGCCAAACCCTTCACCGGCCCCCTTTTGTTCGATAATCTTGCCCAATAATTCCGCCCCTTCACGGGCGCTGTGGATCTGCGGCAATAACACGGTTTGAATAGCATCTTCGGTGATCCCGGTTTTTTCAACGTACGGGTCGACCTTTAACGCCTGTTGGCCATTGTAGATGGTCTCTGTTGCGCTGATGCCCACACCCACCGAATTAAAGCCGGCTTCACCGGTGGACTTGT
Organism: Serratia marcescens; assembly: GCF_001902635.1. Taxonomy (GTDB): domain Bacteria; phylum Pseudomonadota; class Gammaproteobacteria; order Enterobacterales; family Enterobacteriaceae; genus Serratia; species Serratia marcescens_F. The sequence goes on from NZ_MJAO01000008.1 coordinate 19,176, forward strand.
CGTGAGTATCAAAGTCATGAATGGCGGTATAGCGTAAGGCATCCTGTGGTAAAGGCCAGGTGAAGTCATTACTGTGCGCTTTGAATTCACCGGTCTGATTATGTACGGCAGGATGGATTAGCATATGTTTAGCATTGTTCGCCGAATAATCTTCGTTGCGAGCGATAATAAATGAACCGTCATTTGTCGCCTGATTTCCGACCAGAATAGTCGTGCAGGCTTGTGCTTGACCCATAATCAATAATGTGAGCGTTGATACGATAAATGACTTTTTCATGACTGTTCCAAATTTATTTGTATGATGATTGTGTTGTATAACTTTATGTCATTCTGGTGTGGGTTGCCAAATAACAAATGGGAGAGTGTGTTATTATTTGTAAGAAGAATTTTGTTATTTACATTAGTTTAATGAATCAAGAATTAAACGTTACGTTAACATCCTATTGCTAGCGAGGTTTTTAGGCCGGGAAAGGTAATTTAATGGGTGCTTCACGATTTTAGCCACCAGGAGGCGGTGGCGTATTTATTAATCCAGTAACTGATTTATTCTTTCTAATCTCCCATCAGTTATCTCTATGAGCCCGCGCTTTTTAAGCTGAAAAAGTACGCGCTGAATGCTGCTGCGGGAAAGCACCGTCCTTTGCTCTATATATTTTATCGCAGAGATATGTTCTCTGAAGTATTGAGGCAGGCTCATCAACCGCGTTAGCATCCTGCAAACAACCTCATGTGGGCGATGATGCAGTATGTCACGGTCTCTGGCGTAAAGAAAGGCCATCTTATAGGCGGCAATGTTTGTCCACTCGCGTTGTAAGTCGTATTTTTTCACCGCATTGAGAGCATGTACTCTGGGCAGCTGGCGCAACGAGCTGTGTGGCCCCAGCTCAATAGTATAAAATATCTCTGAGCCAGGATAAAATGATAAACCCAATATATATGGGGCGAACACCGTAGCCATGATTAAGCCATCGTCCACTCTTCTGAGATTGGCATAACCGCAGTCAAGCAAGAATATTTTTGCAAACTCTGTGTCATTAACGGCGGTGAGCCCTGCTGTTGATTTCCCTTGTTCGAACGGTGCGACTTTCTCTGACAGCGGTGCCAGTTTTTCAACTAACTTCAGAAAGGCATTCTCTGGTTTTTTCAACCCGCTCATGCGTTGACTTTTTCTCTATTAATGGCGATTTTTTTGGCACCCCAAGTAAGTGCGTTGGCTGTTATTTAAGCCATGTAGATGGAGGCGGTCATTATTGCAGTCCAAAAAAGGGTAAAAAAGAGTATGATTGCCAACCACGTATTACGGTGAGAAAGGTGTTTTTCCCAGGTTGTTACCGGAGGGTGTTCACACCCTTTGTCATTATTATTTTTTGACGGAGGACGATGGTATCTTCGAGGTTCATGTTTAGTGGATATGACCATTCGTATTTGCCTTAAATGTGAGCTTTGGTATAGAGCTATCCAATATTGTCGATATCATCAAACAATGCCTGTTGGCCCGGAATGGGAATATATTAAGAATATTCTTTATAGTGAATGTTTGTGTTTTGAAAATTGTGTTTTTATATTGAATAATCTGCTTTTACATGCGCAAATTAAGTCGCAATGACTGATTTTTTGATTTTTTCATTGGTAATTCGCTGTTTTAGCCGGCCTGTCGCCTGGTGGATAACTGCCGGTTGTTGTTGGTGTTTTGTTAATGACAGTCTCATTTGGTGGCGAAGGCGCGCAGATGGAAGCACGGAAGTTCTGAAAGATCATCTTGTCATCACAGGTTGAACATTTCGATGGTGCTGACGTAGAACTCCAGGTATGGACCTCATTAGCCCTATTTCCTGAAAAAGGGCTTCTTACTATGGACATGGGAACTCAAAGCTTGCATCTCGGAATACCTGGCCTAACTGCATATCCATGGCAGATCTTCTTTCCTTTACATCGACGAAGCCTTTTTGCGGTTGGGCGGTGTGGCGCACTGCGAAGCGCTGGAACCGTTCGGCTGCAGGGTGCGCGATCGCATTCGGCGCGAGCTGCATTTAACGGTCGGGGTCGGCATTGCACCGAGTAAAACGCTGGCCAAACTGGCCAACTTCGCGGCCAAGAAATGGCGCGGCACCGGCGGCGTGGTGGATTTATCCGATCCGGCGCGGCAGCGCAAGCTGCTGGCGTTGATCCCGGTGGAAGAGGTGTGGGGCGTGGGCCGCCGCATGACCCGCCAGCTGCAGGCGATGGGTATTCACACCGCGCTGCAGCTGGCGGACTGCGATACCCGACTGGCGCGTAAAACCTTCAGCGTGGTGCTGGAGCGCACGATACGTGAGCTGCGCGGTGAATCGTGCCTGCAGTGGGAAGATGAGGCGGCGGCCAAAGAGCAGATCATCTGTTCCCGCTCGTTTGGCCAACGGTTGACGCACTATCCGCACATGCGCGAGGCAATCTGCAGCTACGCCGAGCGCGCCGCCGAAAAGTTGCGGCAGGAAAAACGCTACTGCCGCAACGTGTCGGTGTTTATCAAAACCAGCCCGCATTCGGCGGGCGAGGGGTATTACAGCAATATGGGCACCGCCCGGCTGCAAACGCCGAGCAACGACAGCCGCGACATCATCGCCATGGCGGTGCGCGCGCTGGAGAGCATTTGGCAGGAAGGGCGGCGTTACCTGAAGGGGGGCGTGGTGCTGGGGGATTTCAGCGCCGCCGCCATGGCGCAGATCGACCTGTTCGACGACTGCCCACCGCGCCGCAACAGCGAACGGCTGATGGCGACCCTCGATCGCCTGAACCAGGAGGGGCGCGGGCGCGTGTGGTTCGCCGGGCAGGGGATCGTCAAGCCGTGGCAAATGAAGCGCGAAATGCTGTCGCCGGCCTACACCACCCGGCTGGCGGATATCCCGCGGGTGCGGCTGGGGGAGCGAGTAGAACCGAAGGAAGAAAAACGCCGCGGGTAAATCAGCAACCCGGTGTGGTCTTTTTGCAGCAGCTTGTCCCAGCCGCTGCCCCACAACACCGGCCAGCCGGCGGCTTTGAAGGTGCCTTCCAGCTTCTTCACACTACCGGCGCTACCGTCAGCAGCAAATTGGCGAAGCGGCGCTGTTCACCGGAGGCGATCACCAACAGCGTCCGATCCGACTTGGCCGCCGCGTAAAACGCCTCTCGCGGCAGGTGCTCGACCGGGCAATGTTCCGGCAGCAGCTGCCGGTATTCGGCTTCAATGGTGTTGGTGAAGTCCGGCGGGCAGGCCATCAGCGTGGCGCTTTCCACGTTGATGCAGGCCAGCAGTTTTTCCAGGATCGGCGGGGCGGCGAGCGTGCCGGGCGCCAGGTTCAGATAGATTACGGTGGCGTCTTTCGGCGCGTGCGTCATGCAGGCGTAGTTGCCGTCGGCGATCAGCACCTGGGTTTTATGCCCGCATTGCGCCAGTGCGGCGAGCAGCGGTGGGTGGGTGATGGCAGATTTGATCATAAAGCGGTTCCTGAATGGGCGGGCGGCAGCCGTGTCGCCCGCAGCTGAATTACATGCGGTAGATGCCGCCGTTGATGTCGAGGGTGGCGCCGGAAATGAAGCCGTCGTATTCCGCCGCCAGGAAGGCGATGGCGCGCGCCACGTCGTCCGGCGTGCCCGCGCGGCCCAGCGGGATGGCGCGAACGGTTTCCTCCGCCGATTCTTGGGTGGTGTGGCGATTATGGAAGCGGGTGCCGAGGATCAGGCCGGGCGCCACCGCATTCACCCGAATACCGTGTTCGCCCAGCTCTGCCGCCAGCGAGCGTGTCCAGGTGAGTACCGCGCCCTTGGTGGCGGAATAGACCAGCGAGCCGGAGTGCCCACCAGCGCGGCCGGCCTGTGAGGCCAGGTTGACGATGCTGGCGCCGTTTGCCGCCGCCTTCAGAAACGGCAGCGCGCTCTGGGTAACGTTCAGCATGGTGGTCATGTTCACGTCGATCACGGTTTGCCAAAAGGCGCGGTCGATCTCGCCCAACCATTTGCGCCCGACGATGCCGCCGACGTTATTGACCAGAATATCGATACCGCCGAGAAACTCGGCGCCGGCCGAGACGCAGCGCAGCGTTTCGTCGCTATCGATGAGATCGGCGTAGCCGTAAGCGGCCTTTTGCCCCAGAGAATGGGCCAGCGCCACCAGCGCCTTGGGGCCGCTTTCGTCGCTGTGATAGTGAAAATAGATGTCGCAACCGGCCTTGATCAGCCGCTCAGCGGTGGCGCGGCCGATGCCCTGTTCCGCCCCGGTGATAAAGACCTTTTTACCCGCAAGATCGCCCATGATTGACTCCTTCTTGGTTCGTTAAGAATTGATGACGCCTTCACGCTGTTTCGCGCAGTAGAAAATGCAGATCAACCCGGTTGCCAGCAGGCACGAGGCCAGGAAAAACAGCCCCGGCGCGCTGCTGCCGGTCAGATCGTTCAGCACGCCCACCGCATAGGGGGCGACGAAGCCGCCGATATTGCCGATGCAGCTGACCACCGCCAGCCCGGCGGCCGCGGCCGCGCCGGTGGAAATGTTGGCGGGCATGGATAAAAACGGCGGCACGGCGGTGTAGATGCCGATGGCGGCGATACACAGGAACGACAGCGCGACAAGCGGGTCGTATTTAAAAAACGTTACTGCCCCCATTAGGCCGATAGCGGCGACCACCATGCTGATGCCGGCGAACACGCCGAGTTTTTTGGTTTTGCTGGCCCACAGGCTCCACGGATACACCAGCAGCGCGGCCAGGCCATAGGGAATGAGCGCCAGCAGGCTGACACGGAAGATATCGCTGCCGGAAAGGGCGGTAATGATCGACGGCAGCCAGGTGCCGAAGCCATAAATGCCGCATACCATGCCGAAGTTGAGCAGCGCGTAGAGCAGGTATTTCTTGTTTTTAATCCCTTTCAGGAAGTCGGCCAGCGTGATTTTAGAGCCGGATTTGGAACGGCCGGCGTTGCTCATCAACCAGGCTTTTTCTTCCACGTTCAGATAGCCGACGTCCTTGGGCGAGTTCTTGATCAGGAACGGGATCAGCAGGCCGATGACGATCGGCGGCAGCCCTTCGAGAATAAACAGCAGCTGCCAGGGGGCGAACCCGAACCAGTCATGCTGAATATTGAGAATAAAGCCGGAAATCGGCGAGCCGACGGCGTTGGACAGCGGCTGGACGATGATAAACATACCGAGAATTTTGGTGCGGTATTTTTCCGGGAAGAAGACCGTGAAGTAATACACCACCGAGGGAAAGAAACCGGCTTCGCACACGCCCAGCATAAAACGGCAGATATACAGCTCCAGCGGCGTACGTACAAAACCGAGCAGGGTGGCGAAGATGCCCCAGGAAATTAATATTCGGGCGAACCAGATACGCGGGCCGAATTTAATGGTGCCGGCGTTGCTGGGTATTTCAAACAGAAAATACCCGATAAAGAAAATCCCGGAGGCGAAGCCGAAGGCCGAGGCGGTCAGGCCCAGGTTATCCTCCAGCGCCTTGGCGGCGTAGGCCATGTTATTGCGATCGAGAAAGGCCAGGAAATACAATAAGATCATGAGTGGGACAATATGCAGCGTCAACTTCCTGATAGCGCTGCGTTCAATATCCTGTGGCTTGCTTCTTTTCATCTTGATATTTCCAATGTGGTTAATCGGAATAATAGAGGCCCGGCTCATTACCCTGAGCTGAACGTTAAATAGCGAAATGACACTCATTAATTAGGTCGCGGGCATCCCTTAAGCGCGACGGCCTATTCCTCTGATTTTGGCTGACACCGATCCGGACGATGCCGCCTGCGCATCGTCTGGGGAAGACGTTTTTATTTCGTTAGTCGGCGGGTTTGACCGATCGCCGGCTGATGACCGTCGGCGAGAAGAGAAACTCGCCGGGCGGTTGCGAATCATTGTTGATGCGGCCGATCAGGCGCTCGACCATCAGCTGAGCCATCTCGGCCAGCGGCGGCCTGACTGACGTCAGCCCCGGCTCGGCCAGGCCGGCAAGTGCGATATTGTCGATGCCGATCACCGAGATGTCTGCGGGTACCTGGACGCCGGCGGCGCGCAAGCCCACCATCAGCCCGATGCCCAGCGCGTCGTTAATCGCCACGATGCCGTCCGGGCGCGGCGTCAACGCGAGAATGCGCGGTGCCAGCGTCAGCCCCAGTTCGAACATTTCCGTGTCGCCGTAGGCGCTGTTGGCTTTGCCTTCGATCACCCGCTGGCGTTCGCTCAGGCTATGCCCCAGCGCGCTCAGAAAACCGTCTATCTTGTGGCTGCGCCCGACGGTGAGCGTCGCTTCGGTGGCGAACACGATATGCCGGCAGCCGCGTTCGAGCAGGTGCTGCGCGGCCAGGCGCCCGGCAGCGATATTGTCCATCGACACGCTGTCGAACAGCCGGGTATCGGTGGCCGCCTGTTCGGGAAACGGATTGTCGTAGCTGACGATCTTCATGCCCCGCTCGGCGGCCCGGACAAAATGGGTCTGGCGAATGTCGCTCGCCGCCACGATGATGCCGCGCACGCCGTGCAGGAACATATCGTCGATAAACGCGGCTTCTTCCTGTTCCTGGCGGTAGGCGTTGCCGAGCAAGACGCGGTAGCGATAGGCCCGCGCCGCGCCGTCGACCGCATGCGCCAGCGCTGAAAAGCTCGGGTTGACGATCGACGGCAGCAGCAGGCCGATGATCTTCGCCTGCGGCGCGGGCGCCGCTCGGGCCGGCCGATAGTTCAGGGTCGCCATTGCCCGCTCGATGCGCTCACGGGTCTGCGCGCTCATCTGGTGGCTGCGATTATTCAACAGGTTCGACACGCTGCTGATGGAGACGCCGGCCAACCGCGCGACATCACGAATATTTGCCATTTGCCGATACCTTGCTGCCTGCCGTTAGCCTGCAATCTATAAGGGAAGCCGGCCGCAGGCAAGCTGCAACCGGGGCTCCGCGCGTATGGGATCGCGCATTTGTGAGAATCGTCAGGCGGCGGCGGTGTTGTTTACTAAACAGTAAGGTGGGGAGCAGGGGTTATGCCGAGATCGGGCAAACGTCCGGAGGCGCTTTGGCGGCTTGCCGGCGGAATTTCCCCGGCGTGATGCCGAAATGACGGGTGAAGGCTTTGTGCAGCGCCACCTCCGACGAATAGCCGGCCTGTTCGGCGATACGGGCCAGCGGCAACGCCTGGCGCGCCAGCAGCCGGGCCGCCAGCTGCATGCGGATGGTGGTGAGGGCCTGTAGCGGCGCTTGCTGCGTGACCTGACGAAAGACGCGGGCGAAGTTGGCGCGCGACATATGGGCCTGTTCGCTCAGCTCGATCAGCGTCCAGGGATGCTGCGGGCGGCGCAGCATCTGTTCGACCACGTTGCCCAGCTGAGGGTGCAGCAACGCGGCGACCAGATTGCCGCTTTGGTTAGGCTGCGCCAGCCAGGCGCGGATCGTCAGCGCAAACAACAGCGCCATGGTTTGGCTGACGATGGCGTTTTGCCCCTGGCCTTGCCGACTGAACTCATCGCTCAACAGTTGGCCGGTCGCCTGCACCAGCGCCAGGCGACCCTGTTGGCGGCTGTTGAACAGCAAACATTCCGGCAGGCTCGCCAGCAGCGGCGACGCGCTGTGGGGCAGGGTCTGCACGCCGCACAGCAGGTGTGTGGCGCTGTCAGTTGCTTCCGGCAGCAGGCGATGGGCGGAGTTGTGCGGCAAAAACAGCAGGCTGCCTTGCTCCAGCCGCATCGGCCGCCCGCCGGGGATCTCCAGCCGGCAACGGCCCGCCAGCACCATATGCCAGCGGATCTGGCTCCACTCCCCGGCGGCGTGCGCAGAGCGCCACTCGCCGCTGAAATGGCAATCGCGTGCCACATAGCCGTGCATGTCGTGAAGCATCAACAGTTGGCTGAGCGGATCCATTTTGAGACTCCTGGCTAAGAAGCTGATTGTTTCGGCAATGGGCCGGCGTAATGCGAAATAGTAAGATCGGTGCGATAGACGGCGGTATGGCGGGCGCCGCTGCGATACATGAGTTATCAAGGATATGGAGCCGGTAATGAAAATACTATTCTTTCTGAGTCAGGGCGACAAGCCGCAATACGCCGCTTGACCGGCGATGAACATCACGAGACGAGGCGACACAATGTACGATTATCAGGCGATTATTATCGGTTTTGGCAAGGCTGGCAAAACGCTGGCGGCCTTTCTGGCCGGTCAGGGATGGCGCGTGGCGATGGTAGAGGCGTCGGCGCAGATGTATGGCGGCACCTGCATCAACATCGGCTGCATCCCGACCAAAACGCTGGTGCACGACGCCGAGCTTTACGGCCCGGGCGAACAGGCGTTCAGCCAGGCGATGGCGCGCAAGCGGCAGGTGACCGACCTGCTGCGGGAGAAAAACTACCAAAACCTGGCGGGGCTTGAACGAGTCACGGTGATTGACGGGCGGGCGGCGTTCGTCGATCCGCACCGCATCAGCGTGCAGGGCGCGGCGGGAATGCAGGTGCTGAGCGGTGAACGCATTTTCATCAACACCGGTGCGACCAGCCGCCGACCGGCTATCGACGGGTTGGAGCGCTCGCAGCGGAGCTATGACAGCACCGGTCTGCTGCAGTTGACGCAGCGGCCCGCGCGGCTGGGCATTATCGGCGGCGGCTATATCGGGCTGGAATTCGCCTCGATGTTCGCGCAGTTCGGCAGCGCCGTGACGGTATTCGAAGAGGCGGGCGCGTTGCTGGGGCGTGAAGATCGCGATATGGCGCAGACGATACAACAAATTCTGAGCGACGCCGGGGTAAGTTTCATGTTCAACGCCGGCGTGAAGCAGGTGCGTGATGTGGAAGGCGGCGTCGAGGTGGTACATCAGGGCGGCGTACAGCGGTTCGATGCGCTGCTGGTGGCGGCGGGGCGCGCGCCGAACACCGCCGGTTTGCAGCTGGCGCGCGCCGGCGTTGAGACGGATGAACGCGGCGCAGTGCGGGTGGACGCGCAGCTGCGCAGCAGCGTGCCGCATATCTGGGCGCTGGGGGACGTCAATGGCGGGCCGCAGTTTACCTATATCTCGCTGGATGATTTCCGCATTGTGCGTGACGGCCTGTTCGGCGCGGGCAAACGCAGCACGGCCGATCGCGGTGCGGTGCCTTACTCGGTGTTTATCACCCCGAGCTTCTCGCGCATTGGCCTCAGCGAAGAGCAGGCCCGGCAGCAGGGGCGCGACATCAAGGTCGCTACGTTGCCGGCGGCGGCGATCCCGCGCGCCCGCGTGCTGGGCGACACGCGCGGCCTGCTGAAGGCGGTGGTCGATGCACAGACCGGTCAGATCCTCGGTGTGGCGCTGCTGTGCCGTGACGCCCACGAGATGATTAACATCGTCAAAACGGCGATGGACGCCGGGCTGCCTTATACCCGGCTGCGCGACCAGCTGTTCACCCACCCGACCATGAGCGAGTCGCTTAACGATCTGTTTGGGTTGATAGGGTAAAGCAGAGCGAGAGGTGCTTCGCAGATGAGTGAGATCTGCGAAGCACCTCTCGTTTATCGTCCTTCGCAGAGGCGGGTTCTGTACTATTGTTTTCTCTTTGCGGCACGTTCCAGGCCGACTTGGCGCTGGGCGCAACGGGGATCACAGATGAACAAACGGGAATTAGAAAGCGCGATTGTCACCGATTTTTCCAAACGCATGAGCTATGGCGACTACCTGTGCCTGGATCAACTGCTGGACTGCCAGCACCCGCTCTCCAACCCGCCGCATCATGACGAAATGCTGTTCGTGATTCAGCACCAAACCTCCGAGCTGTGGATGAAGCTGATGCTGCACGAGCTGCAGGCGGCGCTGCGGCTGGTGCAGCAGGACAAACTCAGCCACTGCTTCAAAATCCTCGCGCGCGTCAAACAGATCCAGCGGCTGTTGTTCGAACAGTGGGCGGTGCTGGAAACGCTGACGCCGTCGGAATACGTCGAGTTTCGCGATGTGCTGGGCAGCTCTTCGGGCTTCCAGTCCCACCAGTATCGGTCGATCGAGTTCCTGCTCGGCAACAAGAATGCGGCCATGCTGGCGGTATTCAGCAACGATGCGGAAAAGCACGCCGCGCTGAAGGCGATCCTCGAAGCGCCGAGCTTATACGACGAATATTTGCTGTACCTGGCGCGCCACGGTCTGCCGATCCCGCAGGAGTGCCTTGAGCGCGATTGGACGCAGCCTTACCAGCGCAACCCGGATCTGCTGCCGGCGTTCAAGGTGATCTACGACAACCCGCAGACCTACTGGGAAGCCTATGAAATGGCGGAGAAGTTGGTGGATATCGAAGAGAGTTTCCAACTGTGGCGCTTCCGCCATATGAAAACGGTGGAGCGGATTATCGGCTTTAAGTCGGGTACCGGCGGTTCCAGCGGCGTCAGCTTCCTGAAAAAGGCATTGGACCTGACCTTTTTCCCCGAACTGCTGGACGTACGTACCCAAATCGGTGCCTGAGATAACGAGCGAGGGAAAGGGCGATGAGCGTGAAGATTATCGATAAAGCGGCGGAGAACGTGGTGGGGGTGCGGGTGGTGGGGCCGTATCCGCAGACCATTCCGCAGGGTTCACAGCGGTTGCTGGAGTGGCGGCAGCGCCACGGCGTGCCGTTCGGCAAATGGCTGGTGCTGTATTGGGACGATCCGGCTGAGGTGGCGCCGGAAAAGCTGCGTGCCGACGTGGTGCTTACCGTAGCGGACGATTTCACCTTGCCGCCGGGTAGCGAGGGGCTAACCGTTCAGACGCTGCCCGCCGGGCAGTATGCGGTCTATCATGTGCGCATCAGCGATGGCGACTTCGCACGGGTGTGGAGCGATTTCTATCAGAAGCTGTTGCCGGCCAGCGGCTACCAACCGGTTGAGGGCGTGAGCTATGAGCATTACCTCAACGACTGCGAAGCCGACGGTTATTTCGACCTCGATATTTACCAGACGGTGAAGAAGTGGTGAGGCCGTCAGCGGTGCGGCGGGAATAGCATAACGGTTTTCCGTGCGCCGTCAGGCGGTCTTCTCATCCCCCTGCCTGCCATTGTGCAGCGATTCCTCTGGATATCGGCGAGCAGCCAGGCTGCTCACTCAACAACCAGCCGTTTTCGGTTTCATCGACATCCGGCGATGTCATAACGGATGCTGAAAACGATGCGGCGTCCCGGGCGGGCCACCGCCATCAAGGTGGGAAAATGGATTCTCAGGAGGGCAGCGCGTTGTCCTTGCCGCTTATACCCCGAACTAACAGTACGCAGGTGACGGACAGCGCTGCGGCGATCGCTTTGGCGATAAATTGGTCGGTGCTTTCCAGGTGGTAGGGCGCAAAGAAACCGATGATGGAGGCGCCCAGAATCAGCAACGCAGCGAGCAGCGCGAAACAACAGAGCTCCACTACCAACGTCAGTTTGTCGGGCACCGCCGCGCCCAGGTAAACCATCAAAAAGCCGGGCAGCGTCAAGAAGCCGATCAGTTCTGCGGGGGCGTTCACCGCGGATATCACTTGCTGGTTGTATTTCAGGAGCGCCAGCATCAGCACGACAAAGGCCAACAATCGCACGAGCAATGTCGCGGGCTTGTCCGCCGGTAAAATCGTCTTGCAAATCGCGGCAACCAACACACCGCCAATCAGGACGCCAAAGAGGGTAAACAGGAGTTGTCCCCAAAGACTATCTTGTGTCGAAAAGGCAATAAATTCGCCCATTGTGACATTTCCTTATGCAAGGTGATTAGCGGCCTGATGGACAGTCTGTCGTTTTCAGGCCTGGGTATTCCGCTATGGCCGCAGGGTGTTTCCTGCCTCGGGCGTTGATTGGCTGTCCCGGCTGCGCGGTTGATGACTCGAGCCGGCCGGCCAGTTTTTCACCCGTAAGGCGCCTGCACGGTGGCTGACCGATGGGCAACGGCGCATGCGAAATGTTAAGGCTGACGATGACACCCCCCATATTAGGCATCGCTACCGCACGAGAATTGACGCGCGAACCCAATGGCGTTTCTGTCACGAGTTGAGACAGGGGGGGGCGTAAAACTTAACAAATTTTACACAAAATCGCGATTTGCGCAGTCTACAACAGCGCCGAGCATTTGCAAAATAGCCTTTTCAACAGAGGTTAATTCATTTTCTTTCTGGTGAGTTTTGTTTTTTTTCATTTAAATCATCATGATGTGTGTATTTTGTTTTTTGCCTCAAGGTTTGGGAAGATTGGTATTGCCAAGAAACAAAAATATAACACTTAAGTTAAGTTGTTTATAAGACAACTCTTTTTTTTGCCAAAAAAAGTCACAAATTGTTTTTTATCCTTACCTCTCGCCAGCGAAAGATGACCGAATATATAAATTTATCGAATGTAATTTCGGGTGGTTCTTATTGAATGGGCGCGAAAGGGCCCGCGTGCGGGCCTTTGGCTGTGGGGTGAGCGGGTCAAAATGTCGCGAATGGCGAGGTTAACGCGGGCAGGGCGCGAGGGAGAGCTGGCCGATGAGGTCGCATAGCCAGATCAACGCCGGGTCGCGTTGCGCATGTCGGCCGGCAACCAGTTCGATAGGAAAAGGCGCGATGGCCAACTCGTCAGGCAATGGGAGAAATTGCACTCGCTGCCTATCGGCGAAACGGTGGGCCACGCTGGCGGCCAAGGTGGCGATCAGATCGCTGTCGGCGACCACGGCCGGCAGGGCGACAATATGCGAAAAGGTCGCAGCGACGCGCCGCTGGCCGCCGATTTCAGCCAGGCGTCGGTCGACCAGTCCTCTGGCGGAGCCGTCGTCAGCCGGCGCGTACAGCCCATGCGGCAGGCTGAGGTAGCGCGCCAAATCCCAACGGCCATCCGCCAGTTGCGGATGTGAACGGCTGGCGATACACACCAGATGTTCTTCAAACAGCGGGCGCACGTAGTGGCTTTCCGCTGCGGAAAGGTGTCCACCCAGCGCGATATCTATCTCGCCGCGATCCAGCTGTTGGTGAATATGGTGGCGGTCCAAACGCGAAACGCGGATATCAATGCCGGGCGCTGCCTGACGCAGCCGGCTGATGATGGTGGGCAGCAGCAAGATATCGGCATAGTCGCCGGTCGCCAATGTAAAACGCCGCCGGCCGGCGGTGGCCGGGTCGAAACGGGCGGGGGGCGCCAGCGCCAGGCGGATCTGTTCGAGCACCTGCTGTATCTGCGGCATCAATTGGTGGGCACGCGGAGTGGGCGCCATGCCGCTGCCGCTGCGCACAAACAGCGGATCGTCCAACAGGATGCGCAACCGCGCCAACGCGTTGCTGACGGAGGGTTGGGCACGATTGAGGTGCCGGCCTGCGGCGGTGACGTTCCGCGTCAGGTACAACGCTTCGAACACCACCAACAAATTGAGATCGACGCTGCCTAAATTCATATTATGAATACTCTATATACAGATAATCCATTTCCAGAATCATACTGCGTTCTCTAGGCTGGTATCACACGAATTTAGCCATTAATCAGGGGATAATAATGAACACAGTGTTGATCACCGGCATTGAGCCGTTTGATGGGGATGCGGTGAATCCTTCCTGGCAGGTCGCGCAGGCGTTGGCCGGTGAGCATATCGCCGGCGCGGAGATCGCGGTGCTCGAACTGCCCTGCATATTGGGCGTGGCCAATCGGCAGCTTATTGCGGCGATAGAGGCGCTGCAGCCGCGGGCGGTGATCTGTCTGGGGCTGGCCGGCGGCCGGGCCGAGATATCGCTGGAGCGGGTGGCGATCAATCTGATCGATGCCCGCATTCCCGACAATGCCGGCAAACAGCCGATCGATGTGCCGGTGGTTGCCGGCGGACCGGTGGGGTATTTCAGCACGCTGCCCGTCAAGGCCGCGGTGCAGCAGCTGCGCCGCCAAGGGATCCCGGCAGCGGTGTCTTACACGGCGGGCACCTATAACTGCAACCATATTTTTTACGGTCTGCGTCACTACCTGGAGACACATCTACCCGAAGTCAGAGGCGGATTCGTGCATATTCCGTACAGCCATGCGTTGGCGGCGGCGCACCCCGGCAGGCCGAGTATGGCGCTGGCGACGATGATTGAAGCGGTGCGCGTTATCGCGCAGGTAACGCTGACGGTAGAGGACGATGTGCGTTTCGGCGATGGCGCCGTACATTGAAAGACAGGGCGTGGTGCAGCACGCCCTGACGTGGGCTACTCGTCCGCGACGCGGATCACCAGTTTGCCGAAGTTTTTCCCCTGCAGCAGACCGATAAACGCCTGTGGCGCCTGTTCCAACCCGTCGACGATGTCCTCGCGGAATTTTATTTTGCCCTCTTCGACCCATTTGCTCATTTGCTGCAGAAATTCGTCGAAGCGTGAGCCGTAGTCATCAAAGATGATGAAACCTTGCATGCGGATGCGTTTGCGCAGGATCAGCCCTTCCAGCAGCGGCAAACGGTCTGGCCCGGCGGGCAATCCAGTGGCGTTGTAATGGGCGATAATGCCGCAAACCGGAATGCGCGCCTTGACGTTCAACAGCGGCAATACCGCGTCGAACACCGCACCGCCGACGTTCTCATAATAGATGTCGATGCCCTGCGGGCAGGCGGCGGCCAATTGCGCGGCAAAATCGGCGGCGTGGTGGTCGATACAGGCGTCGAAACCTAACTCGTCCACCACATAGCGGCATTTTTCCGCACCGCCGGCGACGCCGACGACGCGGCAACCTTTCAACTTACCGATCTGGCCAACTACTGAACCGACCGCGCCGCTGGCGGCGGCAACGACCAGCGTTTCGCCCGCTTGCGGCCGGCCGATGTCCAGCAATCCCATGTAGGCGGTAAAGCCCGGCATGCCCAGCACGCCCAGCAGCCGGGAAGGGTGTGGCAGGTGCGGGCCGAGGTTGCGCAGGCCGTCGCCGTCGGACAGACCGTAGTCTTGCCAGCCGTCATAACCCAGCACCCAATCGCCGACGTTGAAATCGGGATGTTGCGAGGCCGCCACGCGCGATACCGTACCGCCGACCATCACGTCACCGATTTCCACCGGCGCTGCATAGGAAGGTGCATCGCTCATGCGGCCGCGCATATAAGGATCCAACGACAAATACACGGTGCGCAGCAACACCTGGCCGGCACCGGGCTGCGGTACATGGGTGGTCTCGAGACGGAAATTCGCCGCCGTCGGTTCGCCGTGCGGGCGCGAGGCTAGCAGGATGCGACGGTTCTGTTGAGAAGGGGACATCGAAAGCTCCTTTGCGTTGCGACAAACAAGGTCCGTTAAGCCTAGTCCACGGGCGGCAAGGCAACGTTACCGAATGTGCTTAGCTTTAGAGCGGGACGATCAGCACGTCGATATGGCTGATGTTGATAAAGCGGGCGGCGGAACAGGAAACCTTGTTCATCATGCTGTCTCTGTGGTTGCCGCAGAGCAGCAGGTCGAACGGTTGTCGGCGGCTGGCGTATTCCAGGCTATCGCCCAGCTCGCCGTGCACGATCAGCATATCGGCGATCGGGTAACCGGCGCGCTGACGCAGTTCCTCCATAAATAACCGGGTTTCCTCTTCCATCAGTGCACGTAAATCACCCAGCATCGGCCCGGCGAAGTTATTGTACATTTCCGGGTTGGCGATGGTGCTCAGCAGGGTGATGTTGCCGCCGTAGGGGCGGACGATGGAGACGGCCTTCTCGACCAGGCGGTGGCTGTCGGGGGCGACGGCGACGGTGACCAGAACGTTTTGATACCCCATATTCCACTCCTTGTTGTATCCGTCGTCATTCAGGCTGCCGCGTCGGTGGCCTAACGTGAAATGCTACGGATAAAGGGTAGAACCTGGCTGGCGGAATAAATGTGTTTTGTATCACGCGCGGCAATAAAAACTGAATTTGCCCCGGTTATATAGCAATTAAAGATAAAACCGTTGCCGCACGTAATTTCGCTGAATTAAAGCACCTGCGCCCACAGCGTTTTCGGCACCTTGCCCAAATCGAACAATTTACCCGCAACCAGCTCGGCGCGGCGATGGTCGGCAGCGCGGTACATGTTGCTCATTTCTGTATCATTATCAATGGAATAATTGAGTTTGTCGTACACCTTTTCCAGGCTGTCCAAAGAGGAGCATTTACGGAATGTCATCAGATATTCGAGCGTATCGGTCATGATTAAAATATAGCCTGTTAATAGTTGAAAGCGGGTTGATAACACATCGGCGGCTCACGGCGGCGCAGCGATGTACGACCTGACAAAAATCATTTCAAGTAGATAAATTGCACTGGGTAAGAATGAGACACCGCCATCGGCGGCGCTTTGATGAATAATAATATGCAAGTGCGCCGCCAGCAATCTCATCCTGCTGATAAATGGAGAAATAGGGAAAGTCT
Organism: Serratia marcescens; assembly: GCF_001902635.1. Classification (GTDB taxonomy): domain Bacteria; phylum Pseudomonadota; class Gammaproteobacteria; order Enterobacterales; family Enterobacteriaceae; genus Serratia; species Serratia marcescens_F. Next base: position 35,442 of record NZ_MJAO01000008.1, read on the forward strand.
CAGGGTGACGCTTCGCTCATGGGCGGCGGAAGCGTCGCTGTTCCTTTGCCCTCGGCGAGCACCGCACCCCCTCTATGACGCTGTTCTGCCCGCCTGGGAGCCCCGGCATGTCGTCAGGCGGTTTTTATCGTCGCCGCTTTGTGTTGAATCGCCGGCGGCCGGTGCCTGAGAGATAATGGGGCATAAAAACAAAACTGCGTTTTATTTATTGTTACGTGGCGGCGGCGGGCGTGTGATTTTAATAGCCGAGAGGTATAGGTGATAATTAAAGCGACGACGGGTGAGAAATAAAAAAGCATTAAAGTTTTGCAGTAATCTGCCGATATGTCGTTTTGGCGTGATTTAACTCAAAAAACGCATTATTGCGCCGTGCTAATACGGAAACATATCGTTACGTCTGTTGGCTTGTTCGCAACGCCGCTGAATCATTGATAAGCCATTATCACCTGATGTTGAAAATTAGAACAGCCCGAAGCGGGGTGATTAAGTCAAATCCGAAAGCTAATAACCTTATAGTTTACATTGGTTATTTTTCATCTTGAATATTTTTTAACACCGCAAATGGTTATTTGTACTGAGTTTGTCGCCGATATACAGATTTTTGTTCTGTTATTTTGGTTTGGTGATGCTTTTGTTCGAATTGATCTAAAAAAGATAATTTTTTGGCTGATAAACATTGTTTTTAAGACGTTTTTTTACCTATGGCGATTTTGTGAACAAAAATGCGGTCAATAAATGTACGCATTTAGGCATATTTGGCTTAAATATTTTTTATTTTTGTGATCTATGTCACATTGTATTTAAAATTGCCTCTCACTTACATTGTGTGTGCTAATGGTTCGGGGGTAGAGTTGCGCTGCTTTAGGAATAATCTTATTAAATTTGTAAAAATAGTTTCATGGTGACTAAACACTATCGAAGCAAAATGCTGTACATCCATACACGTTGGTTTACGCTCGTAGCAAATACTGAACAGTGGTCGAATTTAGCGATTGGCGAAATTTATAGCGGTCGTTTTTGAGAGATTAATTTGCCAACTTTGGGAAACAACCCAGGTCACGGGCGATAAAATTTATCACCCAGCGTATGTTTTTAAACATAGTCTGTCGGGATGGGGAATATGGGTACGTCTGAATTACTTAAGCATATTTATGACATTAACTTGTCATATTTACTTTTAGCACAGCGTTTGATCAACGATGAAAAAGCGTCCGCGATGTTCCGCCTTGGTATCGATGAAACCATGGCCGATGCGCTGGCGCAGCTGACTTTGCCGCAAATGGTCAAACTGGCTGAAACCAATCAGCTGGTTTGCCATTTCCGCTTTAACGATCACCAGACCATCGAGCGTCTGACCAAGGAGTCGCGCGTCGACGATCTGCAACAAATCCATACCGGCATTTTGCTATCAAGCCATTTACTGCAAGAGCTATCGAGTAAAGACGCTAGCCCGACGAAGAAAAGAGCCTGATGATGGTTGAGAAAAGTATTGTTCAAGAGGCCAAGGATATTCAGCTCGCTATGGAGCTGATTTCACTGGGGGCCCGTTTGCAGATGCTGGAGAGTGAGACCCAGCTCAGCCGCGGGCGCTTGATTAAGCTTTACAAGGAGTTGCGCGGCAGCCCGCCGCCGAAAGGGATGTTACCGTTCTCAACCGACTGGTTTATGACCTGGGAACAGAATATTCATTCCTCGATGTTTTACAACGCCTACCTGTTCCTGATGAAAAGCGGGCAGTGCAGCGGGGTCGAGGCGGTGATCAAAGCCTACCGGCTGTATCTTGAGCAATGCCCTCAGCAGGCCGGCGACGCGCCGTTGCTGGCATTGACCCGCGCCTGGACGCTGGTGCGCTTCGTCGACAGCGGCATGCTGCAGCTCTCCGCCTGCAGCTGCTGCGGCGGCGCATTTATCACCCACGCGCACCAGCCGCTGAACGGTTTCATCTGCAGTTTATGCCAACCCCCATCCCGCGCCGTAAAAAGACGTAAACTTTCGCCGCAACTGGCCGATATTATTCCTCAACTGCTGGACGAGCAGGTCAAACGCGCCATGTGAGCCGCATCATTGCCGGCTCACGGCAATGAACACCGACGTGTGATACGCAGGGGCGGCATGCCGCCCCCAGACAAGCAGCCTGGTCTGTCGCGCCAGGGCGCGTTTGCCCCACCTTCCATCCACATTGTTAATTTAAGGAATGCGTGTGCTAGTTATTTTGGGTTATCTCGTGGTATTGGGTGCGGTGTTTGGCGGCTACCTGATCGTGGGCGGTCATCTCGGTGCGTTGTATCAGCCGGCGGAGTTTCTGATTATCGGCGGGGCGGGGGTCGGCGCCTTCATCGTCGGCAACAACGGCAAGGCGATCAAAGCCACGCTGCGCGCGCTGCCACGGCTGATGCGCCGCTCCAAATACAACAAAGATCTGTACATGGATCTGATGGCGCTGCTGTTCCGCCTGCTGGCCAAATCGCGTCAGCAGGGCATGTTGTCGCTCGAGTTCGACATCGATAATCCGCAAGAAAGTGAAATTTTCTCTAATTATCCGCGCATCCTTGCCGATAACACCCTGGTGGAGTTCATTACCGACTATTTACGGCTGATGGTGAGCGGCAATATGAATGCGTTTGAGATCGAAGCGCTGATGGACGAAGAGATCGAAACCTACGAGCAGGAAAGTGAAGTGCCCGCCGGCAGTCTGGCGATGGTGGGCGACTCTTTGCCTGCGTTCGGTATCGTCGCGGCGGTGATGGGGGTGGTGCACGCCCTGGCTTCAGCCGACCGGCCGGCCGCCGAACTGGGGGCGCTGATCGCTAACGCGATGGTCGGCACCTTCCTCGGTATTCTGCTGGCCTACGGCTTCATCTCCCCGCTGGCGACCTTGCTGCGCCAGAAGAGCGCCGAAAACGTCAAGATGATGCAGTGCATCAAGGTTACGCTGCTGTCGAGCCTGAACGGTTATGCGCCGCAGATCGCCGTCGAGTTCGGCCGTAAAACGCTGTATACCACTGAACGTCCTTCTTTCGTTGAGCTGGAAGAACACGTGCGCCGCGTGAAAGCGCCGGCGCAGCAGGCGACGGAAGAAGAAGAAGCATGAAACAAAATCACCCGGTCGTTCTGGTCAGAAAGCGCAAGTCGCATCATGCCGCCCATCACGGCGGCTCCTGGAAGATCGCTTATGCCGATTTTATGACGGCGATGATGGCGTTCTTCCTGGTGATGTGGCTGCTGGCGATCGCCAGCCCGCAGGAGCTGACGCAAATCGCCGAATATTTCCGCACACCGCTTAAGGTCGCGCTCACCAGCGGCGACAAGAGCAGTTCCGAAAGCAGCCCGATCCCGGGCGGCGGCGACGATCCTACGCAACAGCACGGCCTGGTGAAAAAACAGGTCGACTCGCCGGACAAACGCGCCGAAGAGCTGCGCCTGAACAAGCTGCGCGAAAAGCTGGATGAGTTGATTGAGTCCGATCCGCGCCTGAAGGCGCTGCGTCCGCATCTGTTGATCAACATGATGGACGAGGGGCTGCGCATCCAGATTATCGATAGCCAGAACCGGCCGATGTTCAAAACCGGCAGTGCGCAGGTCGAGAGCTACATGCGCGACATTCTGCGGGCGATAGCGCCGATCCTCAACGATTTGCCGAACAAGATCAGCCTGTCCGGCCACACCGATGACATTCCTTACGCCACCGGCGAGCGCGGTTACAGCAACTGGGAACTGTCGGCCGATCGCGCCAACGCCTCCCGACGCGAATTGATCGCCGGCGGCCTGGCGGAAGGCAAAGTGCTGCGGGTGGTGGGCATGGCGGCCACCATGAGCCTGAAACAGCACGGCGCCGATGACGCAATTAACCGCCGCATCACCGTGCTGGTGCTGAATAAGCAAACGCAAGAGGGCATCGAACACGAGAACGCCGAAAGCAACGCGATGGATATCGCCCAGCCGGACAGCCTGAAGCAGCTGGCGCCGTCGGCGACCGCGCCGGCCAGTCAAGCGCCGGAGCCCCAGGCGGTAACGCCGACCGATCAAACGCCGCCGATGGACCCTGTCGGTCAATCGCAGGCATCCCCGGCGATAACCCCGGCCGGCCAAACGCCGGAACAACCGGCGGCCGCACCCGCACCGACTAACCGCGACTCACAGCCAGAGGTGACCCCGTGAGCATGGACATTAGCGATTTTTATCAGACCTTCTTTGATGAGGCGGACGAGTTGCTGGCCGACATGGAGCAACACCTGCTGGAGCTGGATCCGCTGGCCCCCGATATCGAGCCGTTGAACGCCATCTTCCGCGCGGCGCACTCGATCAAGGGCGGCGCGGCGACCTTTGGCTTTTCGGTGCTGCAGGAAACGACCCACCTGCTGGAGAACCTGCTGGACGGTGCCCGACGTCAAGAAATGAACCTGAGCACCGAGATTATCAACCTGTTTCTGGAAACCAAAGACATTATGCAGGAGCAACTGGACGCCTATAAAACCTCGCAGCAGCCTGACGCCGAAAGCTTTGAATACATTTGCCAGGCGCTGCGCCAACTGGCGTTGGAAGCGCAGCAGCAGGAGGCTCCCGCCGCTCAGCCGGCCGTTCAGCAACCCGTTGCTCAGCCTACGGCGGCACCGGCGGCGATCGAAGGCGGCATGCGCATCAGCCTGAACGGGCTGAAAACCAGTGAAATCCCATTGATGTTGGAAGAGCTGGGCAACCTCGGTGAAGTCAAAGATCCTCATCAGACGGAACATAGTCTGGATGTGACGCTGCTCACCTCTGCCAGCGAAGACGACATCAGCGCCGTACTGTGCTTTGTGCTGGAGCCGGAGCAAATCAGCTTCTCGACGCCGACGCCGACGCCGATGCCGAGTGCGCCGGCGGCGGTGGAGCCGAGCCAGCCGGAAGCGGTTGCCGTGGCGGAAGCCGCGCCTGCGCCGGCCGCGAGCGCCGCCAAACCGGCCGCCGCGCCGCCGGAAGCGCCGAAAGCGCGCGCCAAGGCGAGCGAATCCACCAGCATTCGCGTGGCGGTGGAAAAAGTGGATCAGCTGATCAACCTGGTGGGCGAGTTGGTGATCACCCAGTCGATGTTGGCGCAACGCTCCGGCACGCTGGATCCGGTGAACCACGGCGACCTGCTGAACAGCATGAGCCAACTGGAACGTAACGCGCGCGATCTGCAAGAATCGGTGATGTCGATCCGCATGATGCCAATGGAATATGTCTTCAGCCGCTATCCGCGTCTGGTGCGCGATCTGGCCAGCAAGCTGAACAAGCAGGTGGAGCTGACGCTGCAAGGCAGTTCCACCGAACTGGATAAGAGCCTGATCGAACGCATTATCGATCCATTGACGCACCTGGTGCGCAACAGCCTCGATCATGGCATCGAAGAGCCCGCCACCCGCATCGCCGCCGGCAAGTCGGCGGTGGGCAATCTGGTGCTGTCAGCCGAACACCAGGGCGGCAACATCTGCATCGAAGTTATCGACGACGGCGCCGGTCTGAACCGTGAAAAAATTCTCGCCAAGGCCGCATCGCAAGGGCTGGCGGTCAGCGACAGCATGAGCGACGAAGAGGTCGGCATGCTGATCTTTGCGCCGGGCTTCTCCACCGCCGAGCAGGTGACCGACGTTTCCGGCCGCGGCGTCGGTATGGACGTGGTGAAACGGAATATTCAGGAGATGGGCGGCCACGTCGAGATCCGTTCGCAGGCCGGTAAAGGCACCACCATTCGCATCCTGCTGCCGCTGACGCTGGCGATCCTCGACGGCATGTCGGTCAAGGTGAACGACGAAGTCTTTATCCTGCCGCTGAACGCGGTGATGGAGTCGCTGCAGCCGCAGGCGGAAGATCTGCACCCGCTGGCCGGGGGGGAACGCGTGCTGCAGGTGCGCGGCGAATACCTGCCGCTGGTCGAACTGTATCGGGTGTTCGAAGTGGAGGGCGCCAAAACCGACGCCACGCAGGGCATCGTGGTGATCCTGCAAAGCGCCGGCCGCCGCTATGCGTTGTTGGTGGATCAGCTGATCGGCCAGCATCAGGTGGTGGTGAAGAATCTGGAAAGCAACTACCGCAAAGTGCCGGGCATCTCCGCCGCGACCATTTTGGGCGACGGCAGCGTGGCGCTGATCGTCGATGTCTCGGCGTTGCAAACCTTGAACCGTGAAAAGCGTCTGACGGACGCCGCCGCATAATAATGAGTTTATTGATTTAAAAGGTGAATGATATGGCAGGATTGGCAGCCGTCAGCAAATTGGCTGGCGAAACGGTAGGGCAAGAGTTTCTGATTTTTACTCTGGGCAACGAGGAGTACGGCATCGACATCCTCAAGGTGCAGGAAATTCGCGGCTACGATCAGGTGACTCGCATCGCCAACACCCCGGCGTTCATCAAGGGCGTGACCAACCTGCGCGGCGTGATCGTGCCGATCATCGACCTGCGGGTAAAATTCTCGCAGCAGGGCGTTTCCTATGATGAGAACACCGTGGTGATCGTGCTGAACTTCGGTCAGCGGGTGGTGGGCATCGTGGTTGACGGCGTCTCCGACGTGCTGTCGCTGACCACCGATCAGATCCGCCCGGCGCCGGAGTTTGCGGTCACCCTGGCGACCGAATACCTTACCGGCCTTGGTTCGCTGGGCGAACGCATGTTGATCCTGGTGGATATCGAAAAGCTGCTGAGCAGCGAAGAGATGTCCTTGGTCGACAGCGTGGCGAAAAGCGTCTGATTAAAGACCCAAGGGGGCAGGACGCTGCCCCCTTTGCACATCAAAATCCCTAACCTATCGCGGCGCCGCCTGCCGTTCGCCGATCCCCCACTAAAAATAGTTACTTTCCCGCATAAAGTTTTACCGCGCTGCGCCGATAACTCTCTCATTCAACGTCATCAGAGCCTGTCTGCGCGGGCTTTCAACAAGGGAAATCATGTTAAATCGTATGAAGGTGGTCACCAGCCTGTTGCTGGTGTTGGTGCTGTTTGGCGCCTTGCAAGTGATTTCAGGCGGACTCTTTTTCTCCTCGCTGAAAAGCGATAAGGAAAACTTTACCGTCCTGCAAACTATCCGCCAGCAGCAGCTGCAGCTGAGTGAAAGCCGCGTTGACCTGCTGCAGGCGCGCAACTCCCTGAACCGTGCCGGTATTCGCTACATGATGGATACCAATAAAATCGGCAGCGGCGCCACCATTGATGAACTGCTGGCCAAGGCGAAAGAAGAGCTGGGCGAGGCGGAAAGACACTACGCCGCTTACGAAAAAATCCCTCAGGATCCGCGCCAGGACACCCAGTCGGCTGAACGCCTCAAACAGCAATACGACATTCTGTACGGCGCGCTCTCCGAACTGATCCAACTGCTGGGTGAAGGCAAGATCAATGCGTTCTTCGATCAGCCTACGCAGAGCTACCAGGACAATTTTGAGCAGACCTACAAGGCCTACCTGGAGCAAAACGGCCAGCTTTATCAGCTCGCGGTCGACGGCAGCAACAGTTCCTACAACTCGGCCATTTGGACGCTGATCGTTATCCTGATCGTGGTGCTGACGGTGATCGTACTGGTCTGGACCGGTATCCATCACATCCTGGTGCGTCCGCTGAACCGCATGATTGACCACATCAAGCAGATCGCCGCCGGCGACCTGACCCAGCAGATCGTCGTTTCCAGCCGCAATGAAATGGGCGTGCTGGCGGCGAGCCTGAAGCACATGCAAAGCGAACTGATCGAAACCGTCAGCGGCGTGCGTCAGGGGGCGGATGCCATCTACAGCGGCGCGTCGGAAATCGCCGCGGGCAACAACGATCTCTCCTCCCGTACCGAGCAGCAGGCCGCTTCGCTGGAAGAGACCGCCGCCAGCATGGAACAGCTGACCGCAACGGTGAAACAGAACGCCGAAAACGCCCGCCAGGCTTCACAGCTGGCGCTGAGCGCGTCCGAAACCGCGCAGAAAGGTGGCAAGGTCGTGGCGAACGTGGTGCAGACCATGCACGACATCGCCGGCAGCTCGCAGAAAATCGCCGATATTACCGGCGTGATCGACGGTATCGCCTTCCAGACCAACATCCTGGCGTTGAACGCCGCGGTGGAAGCCGCGCGCGCCGGTGAACAGGGCCGCGGCTTCGCGGTGGTGGCCGGTGAAGTACGTAACCTGGCGCAGCGCAGCGCGCAGGCGGCGAAAGAGATCAAAGGCCTGATTGAAGACTCGGTCAGCCGTGTTGACATGGGCTCGGTACTGGTGGAAAGCGCCGGCGAAACCATGGGCGACATCGTCAACGCCGTCACCCGCGTGACCGATATCATGGGCGAGATCGCCTCCGCGTCGGACGAGCAGAGCCGCGGCATCGATCAGGTTGGCCAGGCGGTGGCGGAGATGGACCGCGTCACCCAGCAGAACGCCTCGTTGGTGGAAGAGTCCGCCTCGGCGGCGGCGGCGCTGGAAGAGCAGGCCAGCATGCTGACCCAATCGGTAGCGGTATTCCGCCTGAGGTCGGAAGGCCAGGAAGAGTTTAAAGCGCCTGTCACCAGTAAGGCGACGGTAACACCGGTAATCAATCATAAAAAAATGAACGCCAGCGATCTGCAGGATAACTGGGAAACGTTCTGACCGGTATCGGGCCTCTCTCGCAGAGGCCCTTTTCCCTACGTAGGCCGGTCGCCGGCCGGCTGCAAGGAGGTTCACAGTGTTTAACCGAATCCGTATCTCTACCAGCTTGTTCCTGTTGTTGATGACTTTCTGCGTTCTGCAGTTGGCCAGCAGCGGCCTGTCGTATTCCGCGTTTCGCTCCGATAACCACAATCTTGACATCATCACGCTCGGCAGCCAGCAGCGCGATTCGCTCAGCCTGAGCTGGGTGTCGCTGTTGCAGGCGCGCAACTCGTTGAACCGCGCCGGTATTCGCGCGGCGCTGAAATTGCCGCAGGAGCAGGTGAACGAATTGATGAGCAGCGCCCGCAGTTCACTGCAGAAGGCCGATCTCTATTTCAATCAGTTTATGGCGGTTGAGCGCAGCAGTGAACAGCAGAGCCAGCAGACGGCAGCCACCAAGGCCAGCTACGATCGGCTGCGCGGCGCGCTGCGCGAACTGATCGACTTCCTGGAGAAAGGGGAGCTGCAGGCGTTTATGGACCAGCCGACGCAGAAAACCCAGGACCTGTTCGAAGCCGATTTCGTGCAGTACCTGCAGTTGGTGAACGGCGACATCAACCAGGCCAAGGAGGCCAACCAGTTCTCCTTCATGCTGGCGGGCCTGATGTTGGCGGGGGCGGTATTGATGCTGATCGTGGTGACCGGCAGCGCGATGTGGTGGTTGCGCACCATGCTGGTGCAACCGCTGAACCTGATCCGCAGCCACTTTGAACGCATCGCCGCCGGTGATTTGGCGACGCCGATTAAGGTGTCCGGCCGCAATGAGATCAGCATGCTGTTCGCCAGCCTGCAACGCACGCAGCAGTCGCTGATCGGCACCGTCGGCGCGGTGCGCGACGGGGCGGAGTCCATCCTGATCGGTCTGCAAGAGATCTCCGAAGGCAACAACGATCTCTCTTCCCGTACCGAGCAACAGGCCGCTTCGCTGGAAGAGACCGCCGCCAGCATGGAACAGCTGACCGCGACGGTGAAACAAAACGCCGACAACGCGCGGCAGGCCTCTCAGCTGGCGCGTGACGCCTCGGCCACCGCGGCCAAGGGCGGCGAGCTGGCCGGCGACGTAGTAACCACCATGCACGATATTGCCAACAGTTCGCAGAAAATCGGCGCCATTACCAGCGTGATCGACGGCATCGCCTTCCAGACCAACATTCTGGCGCTCAATGCGGCGGTGGAAGCGGCGCGCGCCGGTGAACAGGGCCGCGGTTTCGCGGTGGTGGCCGGCGAAGTGCGCAACCTGGCGAGCCGCAGTGCGCAGGCGGCGAAAGAGATCAAAGTCTTGATCGACGAATCGGTCAGCCGCGTCAAACACGGATCGGTGCTGGTGGAAAATTCCGGCGCCACCATGCAGGACATCGTGCGTTCGGTGACTCGCGTCACCGACATCATGGGCGAGATCGCGTCGGCGTCGGATGAACAAAGCCGCGGTATCGAGCAGGTCACGCAAGCGGTGACCCAGATGGATCAGGTCACCCAGCAAAACGCCGCGCTGGTGGAGGAGTCCGCTTCGGCCGCCACCGCGCTGGAAGAGCAGGCCATCACTCTGGCTGATGCGGTAGCGGTATTCCGTCTGGCGGACGATAACTTCGTCGCGCCAGGTAACAGCAACAACGCAGTTTTATCCGTGGTAAAGGAAGCCCCAGATTGTCAAACCGCATAAGCAGCACGTTTTTCCCCGGTGAGGCGGCATGAAACAGGCACCGTCAACTTCTAACCGGGATACTGCGTCGATGTTGACGCAAATGGTGCAGCGCCTGCCGCTGTCGGACGTGCATTTTCGCCGCATCAGCCAGTTGATTTATCAACGTGCCGGCATCGTGCTGGCGGAACACAAGCGCGAGATGGTTTACAACCGCCTGGTGCGCCGTTTGCGGCTGCTGGGATTGCACGATTTCGGCGACTACCTGGCGCTGCTGGAAAGCGATCCGAACAGCGCGGAGTGGCAGGCGTTTATCAACGCGCTGACCACCAACCTGACGGCATTCTTCCGCGAGGCGCATCACTTCCCGATTCTGGCGGAGCATGCGCGTTCGCGGCCGAACGGCTACAGCGTCTGGAGCACCGCGGCCTCGACCGGTGAAGAGCCGTACTCGATCGCCATCACGCTGAGCGATGCGCTGGGGCAACGCGCCGCCAACTGCCAGGTGTGGGCCAGCGACATCGATACGCAGGTGCTGGAAAAGGCGGATGCGGGCGTTTACCGCCAGGAAGATCTGCGCACCCTGACGCCGACCCAAATGCAGCGCTATTTTCTGCGTGGCACCGGGCCGCATCAGGGGCTGGTGCGCGTGCGACCGGAGCTGGCGGCGCGGGTGAACTTTCAGCCGCTGAACCTGCTGGCGCCGGAGTGGGCGTTGCCGGGGCAATTTGACGCCATTTTTTGCCGCAACGTCATGATCTATTTCGATAAGGCGACGCAGGAGCGCATCCTGCGCCGCTTCGTTCCCTTGCTTAAGCCGGGGGGGCTGATGTTCGCCGGCCACTCCGAGAATTTCAGCCAGATCAGCCGGGATTTCTACTTGCGTGGGCAGACCGTATATGGGCTGACCAAGGAGAAGTAATGAGTAAAATCAGAGTGTTATGCGTAGACGATTCGGCGCTGATGCGTCAGCTGATGACGGAAATCGTGAACGGCCATGCCGATATGGAGATGGTGGCGACCGCGCCGGATCCGTTGGTGGCGCGCGATCTGATCAAAAAATTTAATCCTCAGGTGCTGACGCTGGACGTCGAGATGCCGCGCATGGACGGGCTGGATTTCCTCGAGAAGCTGATGCGCCTGCGGCCGATGCCGGTGGTGATGGTCTCTTCGCTGACCGGCAAAGGCTCGGAGATCACGCTGCGCGCGCTGGAACTCGGCGCGGTGGACTTCGTCACCAAGCCGCAGCTCGGCATTCGCGAGGGGATGTTGGCCTACAGCGAGCTGATCGCCGAAAAGATCCGCACCGCCGCCAGAGCGCGCCTGCCGCAGCGCAACAACAGCCCGGCGCCGGCGATCCTCAGCCATGCACCGCTGCTGAGCAGTGAAAAACTGATCGCCATCGGCGCCTCCACCGGCGGCACCGAAGCGATCCGTCAGGTGTTGCAGCCGCTGCCGGCCACCAGCCCAGCGCTGCTGATTACCCAGCATATGCCGCCGGGCTTCACCCGTTCGTTCGCCGAGCGGCTGAACAAGCTGTGCCAGATCACGGTGAAAGAGGCGGAGGACGGCGAACGAGTGCTGCCGGGCCACGCCTACATTGCACCGGGGGACCGTCACCTGGAGCTGGCGCGCAGCGGTGCCAACTATCAGGTGAAGCTGCATGACGGCCCGGCGGTCAACCGCCATCGTCCGTCGGTCGACGTGTTGTTCCGCTCGGTGGCGCAGTATGCCGGCCGCAATGCGGTGGGGGTGATCCTCACCGGTATGGGCAACGACGGCGCGGCGGGGATGCTGGAAATGCACCGTGCCGGGGCTTACACCCTGGCGCAGAACGAGGCGAGCTGCGTGGTGTTCGGCATGCCGCGTGAGGCGATCGCCAGCGGCGGCGTGAGCGAAGTAGTCGATCTGGACAGAATGAGCCAGCGTATGCTGGCGCAGATCGCCGGCGGCCAGGCATTGCGCATTTGATTTTAGTCCGCAGGGTCTACCCGGCGGCGATATGACCACGGCCGCCGCGCGGTGGCCTGCGGTTTTGCATCATTAAACGGTTAACTATTTCAGGAGTAACAATGGCAGACAAGAACCTCAGATTTCTGGTTGTGGACGATTTTTCTACCATGCGCCGCATCGTCAGAAATTTGCTCAAAGAGCTGGGCTTCAACAACGTTGAAGAAGCTGAAGACGGCGCAGATGCGCTGAACAAGCTGCGCGCCGGCGGTTTCGACTTCGTGGTGTCCGACTGGAACATGCCGAACATGGACGGGCTGGAGCTGTTGCAAACCATCCGCGCCGATAGCGCGCTGGCCGCGATGCCGGTACTGATGGTGACGGCGGAAGCCAAGAAAGAAAATATCATCGCGGCGGCGCAAGCCGGCGCCAGCGGTTATGTAGTGAAACCATTTACGGCGGCGACGCTGGAAGAAAAGCTCAACAAGATTTTTGAAAAATTGGGCATGTAAGGAGAGGGCGATGAGAGACATTCCAATGCCTGCCAGCGATGCAGCGACCGCGGGAGAGATCATCTCCCGCATCGGCCAACTGACCCGAATGCTGCGCGACAGCATGCGCGAACTGGGGCTCGATCAGGCGATCGCCCAGGCGGCAGAGGCGATCCCGGATGCGCGCGACCGTCTTGACTATGTCGTAACCATGACGGCGCAGGCGGCGGAACGGGCGTTGAACTGCGTGGAGGCGGCGCAACCGCGCCAGGCGGAGCTGGAATCCGGCGCCAACGCGTTGAAAGGGCGCTGGGACGAGTGGTTCGCCAACCCCATCGAGCTGGACGACGCGCGTTCGTTGGTTAACGACACGCGCCAGTATCTGGAGCAGGTGCCGGATCATACGGCGTTCACCAACGCCCAGCTGTTGGAGATCATGATGGCGCAGGACTTCCAGGATCTGACCGGCCAGGTGATCAAGCGCATGATGGACGTGGTGCAGGAGATCGAAAAGCAGCTGCTGATGGTGCTGATGGAAAACATGCCGGAGCAGCCGGTGAAGGAAAAACGGCCGAACGACAGCCTGCTGAACGGCCCGCAGCTCGACCAGAACGGCGTCGGCGTGATCGCCAACCAGGCGCAGGTCGACGATCTGCTCGACAGCCTCGGTTTCTGACGCTTATCGGGGCGCGCGACGGCGCGCCCCGACAACATTCCGCGCAGTTTTCGTCTCATCCCCTAAATAACCCGCCTTTTTCCCCGTTGTTCCGCCAATGACATCGCCATTTTTTTGGCATGCTGACCGCCATTCTTTACCCTCCCGACACAGGAACGGCGTTTCGTGGCTGAAGACAGCGATCTGGAAAAAAGCGAGGCCCCCACGCCCCACAGGCTGGAGAAGGCGCGTGAAGACGGCCAGATCCCGCGTTCCCGTGAGCTGACCTCGGTACTGATGCTGCTCTCCGGCCTGGCGATCATCCTGATGTCCGGCAGCAACATGGCGCAACAGCTGGCGGCGATGCTCACGCAAGGGTTGAATTTCGACCACGGCATGGTCAGCAACGATAAACAGATGGTGCGCCAGCTGGGCATGTTGTTGCGTCAGGCGGTGCTGGCGCTGTTGCCTATCATGGCGGGGCTGGTTCTGGTAGCGCTCGCCGCGCCAATGCTGTTGGGGGGGATTCTGTTCAGCGGCAAGTCGATCAAGTTCGATTTTAAGCGGCTGAATCCATTGTCCGGCTTGAAGCGCATCTTTTCCAGCCAGGTGCTGGCCGAGCTGCTGAAAGGGATCCTGAAAGCGACGCTGGTCGGCTGGGTGACCGGCCTTTATCTGTGGCACAACTGGGCGGCGATGCTGCATCTGATGACCCAGCAACCGCTCGACGCGCTGGGCAATGCGCTGCAGATGATCCTGTTCTGCGGTTTTCTGGTGGTGCTGGGATTGACGCCGATGGTGGCGTTCGACGTGTTCTATCAGCTGTGGAGCCACTTCAAGAAACTGAAGATGACCAAGCAGGATATCCGCGACGAATTCAAAGACCAGGAAGGGGATCCGCACGTCAAGGGGCGCATCCGCCAGCAGCAGCGGGCGATCGCCCGGCGCCGCATGATGGCTGACGTGCCCAAGGCGGACGTGATCGTCACCAACCCGACGCACTATGCCGTCGCGTTGCAGTACAACGACAAGAAAATGAGCGCGCCGAAAGTGCTGGCCAAAGGGGCCGGCGAAATCGCCTTGCGCATCCGCGAACTGGGTGCGGAGCACCGCATTCCGATGCTGGAGGCACCGCCGCTGGCGCGCGCGCTGTACCGGCACAGCGAGATTGGACAACATATTCCGGCCACCCTGTATGCCGCGGTCGCCGAAGTGCTGGCCTGGGTGTACCAGCTGCGTCGCTGGCGGCGCGAGGGCGGCCTGATCCCGAAAAAACCTGAACGTTTACCGGTGCCGGAAGCACTGGATTTTGCGAGAGAGAGTGACTCTGATGGCTAATTTGGCCTCCCTGCTTCGTTTGCCGGGTAATTTTAAAGATACGCAGTGGCAGGTGTTGGCCGGCCCGGTGCTGATCCTGCTGATCCTGTCGATGATGGTGTTGCCGTTGCCGGCGTTCATCCTCGATCTGCTGTTTACCTTCAACATCGCGCTGTCGATCATGGTGCTGCTGGTGGCGATGTTTACCCAGCGCACGCTCGAGTTCGCCGCTTTCCCGACCATTCTGCTGTTCTCCACGTTGCTGCGTCTGTCGCTCAACGTCGCGTCGACGCGCATCATTTTGCTGGAAGGGCACACCGGCTCCGCCGCCGCCGGCCGCGTGGTGGAAGCCTTCGGCCACTTCCTGGTGGGCGGCAACTTCGCCATCGGCATCGTGGTGTTCATCATTCTGGTGCTGATCAACTTCATGGTGATCACCAAGGGTGCGGGGCGTATCGCCGAAGTGGGCGCGCGTTTCGTACTGGACGGCATGCCGGGTAAACAGATGGCGATCGACGCCGACCTCAACGCCGGTTTGATCGGTGAAGATGAAGCGAAGAAACGCCGCGCCGAAGTGACCCAGGAAGCCGATTTCTACGGTTCGATGGACGGCGCCAGTAAGTTCGTGCGCGGCGACGCCATCGCCGGTCTGATGATCATGGTGCTGAACGTGGTCGGCGGCCTGTTGGTCGGCGTGGTGCAACACGGCATGGAACTGGGAGCGGCGGCGGAAAGCTATACGTTGCTGACCATCGGTGACGGCCTGGTGGCGCAGATCCCGGCGTTGGTGATCTCCACCGCCGCCGGCGTTATCGTCACCCGCGTGGCGACCGATCAGGACGTGGGCGAGCAGATGGTCGGCCAGCTGTTCAACAACCCGCGCGTCATGCTGCTGAGCGCCGGGGTGCTGGGGCTGTTGGGCCTGGTGCCGGGCATGCCGAACCTGGTGTTCCTGCTGTTTACCGCCGCTTTGCTGGGCCTGGCCTGGTGGCTGCGCGGCCGTGAGCAACAGGCGCCGAAAGCGGTGGAGGCGCCGGCGATGCCGGACAACCCGCAGGCCGCCGAGGCCAGCTGGGCCGACGTGCAGTTGGAAGATCCGCTGGGGATGGAAGTGGGCTACCGGTTGATTCCGATGGTCGATTTTCAACAGAACGGCGAGTTGCTCGGTCGTATCCGCGGCATCCGCAAGAAATTTGCGCAGGACATGGGGTATCTGCCGCCGGTCGTGCACATTCGTGACAATCTGGAATTGCCGCCCGCCAGCTACCGCATCCTGATGAAAGGCGTGGAGATCGGCAGCGGTGAAGCGCAGCCGGGCCGCTGGTTGGCGATCAACCCCGGCAATGCCGTGGGCGATCTGGCGGGCGATAAAACCGTCGATCCGGCCTTCGGCTTGGCAGCGGTGTGGATCGACAGCGCATTGCGCGAGCAGGCGCAGATCCAGGGCTTTACCGTGGTGGAGGCCAGCACCGTGGTGGCGACGCACCTCAATCATCTGATCGGTCAGTTCGCCAGCGAGCTGTTTGGCCGCCAGGAAACCCAGCAGTTGCTGGACCGCGTGTCGCAAGAGATGCCGAAACTGACCGAAGACTTCGTGCCGGGCGTGGTGTCGCTGACCACGCTGCACAAGGTGCTGCAAAACCTGCTGACCGAGCGTGTTTCTATCCGCGATATGCGCACCATCGTCGAAACGCTGGCGGAGCATGCCCCGGCGCAAAGCGATCCGTATGAGCTGACGACCGTGGTGCGGGTGGCGCTGGGCCGGGCGATCACGCAGCAGTGGTTCCCGGGCAACGGCGAGATTCAGGTCATCGGCTTGGATACCCAGCTGGAGCGCCTGTTGCTGCAGGCGTTGCAGGGCGGTGGCGGTCTGGAGCCGGGGCTGGCCGATCGCCTGCTGGATCAGGCGCGCCAGGCGCTGCAGCGGCAAGAGATGCTCAGCGCGCCGCCGGTGCTGCTGGTCAACCATGCGCTGCGGGCCTTGCTGGCGCGCTTCCTGCGCCGCAGTCTGCCGCAGATCGTGGTGCTGTCCAACCTCGAGATTAACGACGATCGCCAGATCCGCATGACCTCGACTATCGGAGCCGCCTGATGAAGCGCTGTCTGTTCGTGTTGTGTTTGCTGGCGCCGTTGACTGCCGGCGCGGTGTCCGGTTCCTGGGTGGCTGATGGGGCGGGCGTGACGCTGGAACAGGGCGGCATGCGCGATGAGTCCGCCGGATTGCGGCCACCGAACGCGCTGCCGGATGCCAATGCGCGCATCACCAGCGTCAGCTGGCGCTACCGTTTGCTGGGGCCGGAGCCGGCCGGGCTGCAGGCCCAGCTGTGCACGGTGAACCGCTGCATTCCGCTGGGCGGCGGCAGCGGCAGCAGCAACGGTTTGCAGGGCGAACCGGCCAATGCGGAATTGCGCTTCGTCTATTACGTACAGTCGCAAGGCGGGTTGAACCCGCCGCTGCGGGTGATTGGCAATCAGGTGATCGTCAATTACCAGTAGGATCAGGCCAGAATTTGCAGGCCGTTGCGTTCCACCAGTGACAGCAGTTTCATTGCGGCGGAGTTCGGTTGCGCTTCGCCGCGCTCCCATTTCTGCACCGCCTTTTTGCTGACGTTGAGATACAGGGCAAACACCGGCTGACTGACGTTTTCCCGTTCGCGCAGCGCGCGGATCTCGGCCGGCCCGAACTGTTTCACTGGCCGCAGGCACAGCATGTCGAAGGTGCGCATGGTCACGTCGTCGACGAAACCGCCGCGGTGCAGGCCCTGAACTTCCTGGTGGATCGATTTCAGCATCTTGCTCATAGTTGTAACCTTATTAATTCCCCGCAGTTGACCAGCTGATACAGTCTGAATGGTGAATAATCCAGATACAGCGCCGCCAAATGCCGCCAGGAAATTAACTCATCCTGATTGATGTTGTCTCTTTCGTTTTTGGCAAAGCCATACATGAAAAAGATCCTGCCTTCATCTGCCGTTGCGATTAATACCCGATACCCGCGCCGTTTTCCACTCCCCATCCGGGCGATGCGTTTTTTGTAAACGCAACCACCGAGATTGGCGTCGTACAACTGATTTTGCATCTCTCGCGCCGCTTTCACTATCGTGGCGTCACTGATGCGTTCGTCGCCGGCAAATGTCTGGAAGGCTTTTGTGAGATAAATGTCGGTCATTCACTCTCCGTGTGAAAATATACCCTTAATGGGTACAGATCAAGATGTTTAACGACCGAGCTAAGATGACGAAATAGGGAGTGATGGGGAACAGGCAAATATCCGTTCTGCGCAGCTTGGCGCATAACGTTAAGGGAATTCAGAAAGCGATAAAGAGAAAATGCGAGAGGGGGCCAGAACCGGGTAAACCCGCGCCCGGCGGTGTGCACACCGGGCGAAAGCAGGGGCGTTAGACGCCGATTTTTCTGCCGAGCAGGCTGCCGGCGTGCGACTGGCCGTCCGGGCCATACAGCGATTTATTGTTCTTGCTGAGGATCGCCAGCGCCTGAGCGTTGTGATCGATCTGCTGATTGAGCAGCAGGCCGTTGTGCTGGTTCTTCTCACGCAGCGTTTGGCTCAGCAGCTGCACGCGCTGCCAGCGATCGGCCAAAGGCGGATGGCTGGCGTAGGGGGCGCGTTGCCCGCAGGTTTTTTCCAGCCCCAGGCGCTGTTGCTCTAGGTAGGCGACCGTCGCCAACAGTTGGCTTTTGGCGTCGGTCACGCGTTGCAGCGCCACGCCCGGCAACTGACCGGAGCACAGTAAATGGTGTTCTTCCACCAGTACGCTGTCCAGCGCCGCCAGCGCTTCCAACAGTTTATCCAGCAGGTGTGCCAGGTTTTCCATAGTGATGACTTATCCTTTACCGCTATTCGTCGCCGCGTCGTCAGTCGCGCCCGGCGATCCATTGAATATCGCTCTGTGCGTCTTGCAGCAGCGCGTCGGCGATTTTGCCGGCGTCCATCTTCAGCTCGCCGTTACGGATCGCCTGTTTGATGGCCTCGACCCGACCCATATCGATATCCTGGGTGCCCGGCTGCATCAGGCGCGCCTGTGCCTCGCTCAGTTTGACCTGCGTGCCGCTGACGGCGGTTTCGGCCACGGCGGCTTTACGCGGCTGGAGCGGGTTGTCGGCCGGGGTTTCACGCGGCTGCACAGTGGAAACCGGCTGTAACCGCTGGGTGCGATCGATACTCATGGTCCATCTCCGTTTACGCCGTTACCGCGCGGGCGACGACGCTGCAATGAAAGTTTTTCGGCCCTGATGGCCAATAAAATGCTGCTTAATTTGTCTTATCGGCAGGGTTGGCGAAACCTTTACTTTTTTATAACGTAATGCGAATCATGCCGTCGTCCCCGACCACGCCGCTAACGATTTGCCCGGAGGCCATGCGCACGCGCACGCTGTCCTCGGCGGCGGCATTGTTCATCGCCTTGCCCGCACCGCTGATGTTGAACCCCTCGCCCTGTGCGGTCACCTGCACCGGCTGCCCAGCCTTGATCACCCAGGCGCGGCGCAGCATGGCGAGCGTCAGCGGCTGGCCGGGGCTGATATTGCGCAGGCTGACGGCGCCCAACGCTTTGCCAGGTTCGGTCAGTGCGCGCGGCGGCAGGGTATCGAGCCGGCCTTCCTTCAGCATCAGATCCGCCGTCGTCAAGTGGCTGCCGGCGCTGATGCCGCGCGCCGCAGTGAGATAGTGGCCAAATACCTGCACCTGCGTTTGAATAAAACGCCGCTCCTGGCCGCAGCGCGCCGAAATGCTGATATTGCCGCCGATCCGCGCGTTGGGCGGCAGCGACAGCTGCGGCAACTCGCAGGCCGGCCATTGGTTCGGCGGCGTGCGCACCAGCACTTTCACCTGCACCGGATCGCCGCTGAATTTACCTTTGATGAAGCTTTCGATTTGCATCGCCAGATCGTCGGCGCGCGCGTTCAGGCTGCACAACAGGCCGATAAGCAGCAGCATTTTACCTTTCATCGTCATCTTCTCAAGCGTCATCGGAATACGCGTAAGTGTACCCGCAGCGCGCGCAGGCTAAGCAGATAAATAGCGCCCCATTTTGCGTTTATTCCCGCGATAGGGTGGCGCAGGGGGCGTTTATGCTGTCGGCTCCAAATTCTAACCTCGCGGAGGGAGCATGCTCGACAAACTGGACGCGGCTCTGCGCTTTGGCCAAGAGGCGCTGAACTTGCGCGCCCAGCGGCAGGAAATTCTGGCCGCCAACATCGCCAACGCAGATACACCGGGTTATCAGGCGCGGGATATTGATTTCGCCAGCCAATTGAACAAGGTGCTGGAACAGGGGCGCGTCAGCGGCAACGGCATGGCGCTCAACCTAACGGCGGCGCGCCATATTCCGGCGCAAAACATGCAGCCGCCGCAGCTCGATCTGCTGTTCCGGGTGCCGGATCAGCCGTCGGTGGACGGTAACACGGTGGACATGGATCGCGAACGCACCAACTTTGCCGATAACAGCCTGAAATATCAGACCGACCTGACGCTGATCAACGGTCAGATCAAAGGGATGATGTCCGTGCTGCAACAAGGATAAGGCGCATGTCTTTACTGAATATTTTTGATATCTCCGGCTCGGCGTTATCGGCGCAATCCCAGCGCATGAACGTTAGCGCCAGCAACATGGCCAACGCCGACAGCGTGACTGGCCCGGATGGTGAACCTTACCGCGCCAAGCAGGTGGTGTTCCAGGTTGCCGCGGCGCCGGGGCAACCGACCGGCGGCGTGCGCGTTGCGCAGGTGGTGGACGATCCGGCGCCCGAGCGTCTGGTGTATCAACCGGGCAACCCGCTGGCGGACGCCAAGGGGTACGTGCGCATGCCGAACGTCGACGTGGTGGGAGAAATGGTCAACACCATTTCCGCGTCCCGCAGCTACCAGGCCAACGTCGAGGTGCTCAACACCACCAAGTCGATGATGATGAAAACCCTGACGCTGGGTCAGTAACCGGAGGATCCCATGGCTATCGCCGCAACCACTAACGAGTCGTTGGACGACACCGTCATCGGCAACAACAGCAAAAGCACCAACAGCCAGGATCTGCAAAACAGCTTCCTGACGCTGCTGGTGGCGCAGTTGAAAAACCAGGATCCGACCAATCCGATGCAGAACAACGAACTGACCTCGCAGCTGGCGCAGATCAACACCGTTCAGGGCATCGAAAAACTCAACACCACCCTGGGTTCGATCTCCGGCCAGATCAACAGCAATCAGTCGCTGCAGGCCAGCGCGTTGATCGGCCACGGCGTGATGGTGCCGGGCAACAACATTCTGGTGGGCAGCAAGGATGGCAAGGTCAGCACCACGCCGTTCGGCGTGGAACTGGAGCGCGCCGCCGATCAGGTGACCGCCACCATCACCAACGCCAGCGGGCAGGTGGTGCGCACTATCGACATCGGCGGTCTGACCGCCGGCGTGCACGCCTTCACCTGGGATGGTTCGCTGGATGACGGCACCACCGCGCCAGACGGTGCCTACAAAGTGGCCGTCAACGCCAAAGGCAACGGCGAGCAGTTGGTGGCGCGCAGCCTGCACTTCGGCCTGGTCAACGGCGTGATCCGCGACGGCAAAGGCGCCAAGCTGGATCTCGGCCTGGCGGGCAACGCCACGTTGGAAGACGTGCGACAGATCTTATAACCCTAAGCATCAGGCTCAATCGGACGATAGCCTGACCACTATTCGGAGAATAACATGGCCTTTTCTCAGGCAGTCAGCGGCTTGAACGCGGCAGCAACCAACCTGGACGTGATCGGTAACAACATCGCCAACTCCGCGACTGCGGGCTTCAAATCCGGCAGCGTATCCTTCGCCGACATGTTCGCCGGTTCGCAGGTGGGGCTGGGCGTCAAGGTGTCCGGCATCACCCAGAACTTCAAGGGTGGCACCACCACTGGCACCAGCCGCGCGCTGGATGTCGCCATCAACGGCAACGGTTTCTTCCGCATGCAGGATAAAGATGGCGGCATCTTCTATACCCGCAACGGCCAGTTCAAACTGGACGAGAACCGCAACCTGACCAACATGCAGGGTCTGCAGCTGACCGGTTACCCGGCGGCCGGTTCCCCGCCGACCATCCAGCAGGGCGCCAACCCGGTGCCGTTGAGCATTCCTGAAGGCATGATGAACGCCAAGGCGTCGACTTCCGGCGAGATGGTCGCCAACCTGAAGTCCACGCATAAAGTGCCGGAGAACAAGACCTTCGATCCGACCAAACAGGACAGCTACAACTACGTCAACACCATCACCGCCTACGACTCGCTGGGTAACGCGCACAACATCAACGCTTACTTCGTGAAGACCGATGACAACAAGTGGCAGGTCTACACCCAGGACGGCAGCGCGGCCCCGGTCGATGCCGGCACCATGGAGTTCAGCACCAGCGGCAACCTGGTCAAAACCACCAGCACCAACGGCACGCCGGGCGAGTTCAGCATGGTGATCCCGATGACTGCCAAAGACGGTGCGCCGGCGCAAAACTTCACCCTGAGCTTCGCCGGCAGCATGCAGCAGAACGTCGGCAGCGACTCGGTGAGCAAAGTGGCGCAGGACGGCTATGCCGCCGGTGAATACACCAACTTCCAGATCCGGGACGACGGCACCGTCGTGGGCATCTACTCCAACCAGCAGACCCAGGTGCTGGGCCAGATCGTGATGGCCAACTTCTCCAACCCGGAAGGGCTGGCGTCGCAGGGCGATAACGTTTGGCAGGAAACCGGCGCTTCCGGTCAGCCGCGCGTCGGTCTGTCGGGCGGCGGCGGCTTCGGTAAGCTGACCAGCGGCGCGCTGGAATCTTCCAACGTCGATCTGAGCCAGGAGCTGGTGAACATGATCGTCGCACAGCGTAACTACCAGTCCAACGCCCAGACCATCAAGACGCAGGACTCCATCCTGCAGACGCTGGTTAGCCTGCGCTAATAAGGCCGAGTTATGGATCACGCGATTTATACCGCGATGGGCGCGGCGCGCCAAACGCTGGAACAGCAGTCCATCACCGCCAACAACCTGGCCAACGCCTCGACGCCGGGTTTTCGCGCCCAGCTCGCCGCGTTGCGCGCGGTACCGGTTGACGGGCCAAGCCTGGCGACGCGTACTCTGGTGACGGCCTCGACGCCGGGCGCCGACATGAGCCAGGGGGCGTTGAACTACACGGCGCGCCCGCTGGACGTGGCGCTGCAGCAGGACGGCTTCCTGGCGGTGAGCCTGCCGGGCGGCGGTGAAGCTTATACCCGCAACGGTAATATTCAGGTTTCCTCCACCGGGCAGTTGACGGTGCAGGGCCTGCCGCTGATGGGCGACGGCGGCCCGATCGAAGTGCCGCCGTCGGCGGAGATCACTATCGCGGCCGACGGCACCATTTCGGCGCTGAATGCCGGCGATCCGCCGAACACCATTGCGCAGATCGGCCGCCTGAAGCTGGTGAAAGCCGATGCACGCGAAGTGATGCGCGGTGACGACGGTCTGTTCCGCCTGACGCCGGAAACCCAACAGCAGCGCGGCAATCAGTTGCAAAACGATCCGCAGGTGCGGGTGATGCCGGGCGTGCTGGAGGGCAGCAACGTCAAGCCGATGGAGACCATGGTCGACATGATCGCCAACGCCCGTCGTTTTGAAATGCAAATGAAGGTCATCCACAGCGTGGATGAAAACGAACAGCGTGCCAACTCACTGCTCTCGGTGAGCTAAGCAGCAAGGAAATAACCGATGATTCCATCCTTATGGATTGCCAAAACCGGTCTGGACGCGCAGCAGACCAACATGGACGTGATCGCCAACAACCTGGCGAACGTCAGCACCAACGGCTTCAAACGTCAACGTGCGGTGTTTGAAGATCTGCTGTACCAGACCATGCGTCAGCCGGGGGCACAGTCCTCCGAGCAGACCACGTTGCCTTCCGGCTTGCAGATCGGTACCGGCGTGCGTCCGGTGGCGACCGAGCGTCTGCACAGCCAGGGCAACCTGTCGCAGACCAACAACAGCAAAGACGTCGCCATCAAGGGGCAGGGGTTCTTCCAGGTGATGCTGCCGGACGGCACCCAGGCCTATACCCGCGACGGGTCGTTCCAGATCGACCAGAACGGCCAGCTGGTGACCTCCAACGGTTTCCAGGTGCAGCCGGCGATCACCATTCCGGCTAACGCGCGGTCTATCACCGTCGGCCGCGACGGCATCGTCAGCGTCACCCAGCAGGGGCAAACCGCCGCCCAGCAGGTGGGCCAACTGACGCTGACCACTTTCGTCAACGACAGCGGTCTGGAGAGCGTGGGCGAGAACCTGTATCAGGAAACCGAAAGCTCGGGCGCGCCGAACGAGAGCACGCCGGGGCTGAACGGCGCCGGTTTGCTGTATCAGGGTTACGTGGAAACCTCCAACGTCAACGTGGCGGAAGAGCTGGTCAACATGATCCAGACTCAGCGCGCTTACGAGATCAACAGCAAAGCGGTATCGACCTCCGATCAGATGCTGCAAAAGCTGACGCAACTGTAATCTGTCATTGACGGGCCCGGCATGCCGCGCCCGTCATTCTCTTTCGTGAAACAAAGGCGATACCCGTGGTAACCACATATTCGATGGCACTCCTGCCGCGGCAGGGACAACGCTGGCTGGCGGGAATGGTGATGCTGACGCTGAGCGGCTGCGCTTATATCCCGCACAAACCGCTGGTGGACGGCGTGACCACGGCGCAACCCGCGCCGGCCAGCGCGCCGATGCCGAACGGTTCGATCTTCCAGACGGTGCAGCCGATGAACTACGGCTACCAGCCGCTGTTTGAAGACCGCCGTCCGCGCAACGTCGGTGACACCCTGACCATCGTGTTACAGGAAAACGTCAGTGCCAGCAAGAGTTCCTCCGCCAACGCCAGCCGCAACGGCGCCAGCAAGTTCGGCGTTGCCACCTCGCCGCGTTATCTCGACGGCCTGTTGGGCAATGCGCGTGCCGATATGGACATTTCCGGCGACAGCACCTTCGGCGGCAAGGGCGGCGCCAACGCCAACAACACCTTCAACGGCACCATTACGGTGACGGTCAATCAGGTGCTGGTCAACGGCAACCTGCACGTGGTGGGGGAAAAACAGATCGCCATCAACCAGGGCACCGAATTCATTCGCTTCTCCGGCGTCGTCAACCCGCGCACCATCAGCGGCAACAACTCGGTCACCTCGACGCAGGTGGCGGACGCGCGTATCGAATACGTCGGCAATGGCTATATCAACGAAGCGCAGACCATGGGTTGGCTGCAGCGCTTCTTCTTAAATGTTTCACCGTTTTGAGTACAGGCTAGTTTACTTGCCATTTTGAGGTTGGGCCGTGCTCGGAAACGTCACGTACTGCGTGTACGCTCCGTTTCCTGCGCGCTGTTCGCCCTCAAACTGCCTGCGACAATAACGCCTTTTGGCTAAGGCGAATGAGGTTCCAATGACAAAAAAAATCCTGATGGCTTTGCTGATCGGAACGATGTGCCTGCCGGCGGCGGCGGAGCGCATTCGCGATCTGGTGACGGTACAAGGCGTGCGAGATAACGCCCTGATCGGCTACGGCCTGGTGGTGGGGCTGGACGGCTCCGGTGACCAGACCATGCAGACGCCGTTCACCACCCAAAGCCTGAGCAACATGCTGTCGCAGCTGGGCATTACCGTGCCGCCGGGCACCAACATGCAGCTGAAGAACGTGGCGGCGGTGATGGTGACCGCCAAACTGCCGCCGTTCTCGCGCGCCGGGCAGAACATCGACGTGGTGGTTTCTTCGATGGGCAACGCCAAGAGTCTGCGTGGCGGTACCCTGCTGATGACGCCGCTGAAAGGCGTGGATAACCAGGTCTATGCGCTGGCGCAGGGCAACGTGCTGGTGGGCGGTGCAGGCGCGGCGGCCGGTGGCAGCAGCGTGCAGGTCAACCAGCTGGCGGGCGGGCGCATCAGCAACGGCGCCACCATCGAGCGCGAACTGCCGACCACCTTCGGCAGCGGCGGGGTGCTCAATCTGCAGCTGAACGACGAAGACTTCACGTTGGCGCAGCAGATCAGCGACGCCATCAACCGCCAGCGCGGCGGCGGCACCGCCACACCGCTCGACGCCCGCACCATTCAGGTGCTGGTGCCGCAGGGCAACAGCTCTCAGGTGCGTTTCCTGGCGGAGATTCAAAACATCACCGTCAACGTCGGGGCGATGGACGCCAAGGTGATCATCAACTCGCGCACCGGCTCGGTGGTGATGAACCGCGACGTGATCCTCGATTCTTGCGCCGTCGCACAGGGCAACCTGTCGGTGGTGGTCGATCGGCAGAACACCGTCAGCCAACCGACGACGCCGTTCGGCGGCGGCCAGACGGTGGTGACCCCGAACACCCAGATCTCGATGCAACAACAGGGCGGATCGCTGCAGAAGGTGAACGCCAGCGCCAACCTGAACAATGTGATCCGCGCGCTGAACGCATTGGGCGCCACGCCGATCGATTTGATGTCGATTCTGCAGGCGATGCAGAGCGCCGGTTGCCTGCGCGCCAAGTTGGAAATCATCTGATGGCCGGCGATCTGATGGCGATGTCGGGCGCGGCCTATGACGCCCAGGCGTTGAATAGCCTGAAGCGCGACGCGGCGACCGACCCGCAGGGCAACCTGAAGCAGGTGGCGCAGCAGGTGGAAGGCATGTTCGTGCAGATGATGCTGAAAAGCATGCGCGCCGCCTTGCCGCAGGACGGGGTGTTGAGCAGCGACCAAACGCGGCTTTATACCTCAATGTACGACCAGCAAATCGCCCAGCAGATGTCGCAAAAAGGGCTGGGGCTGGCTGACATGATGGTCAAGCAGATGAGCAACGCCAATGTGGTGCCGAGCGAAACGGCGGGCATGTCGCCGATGGCGCTGGACAACGAGGTGCTGCAGACGCTGCCGAATCAGGCGTTGGAGCAGATGGTGCGCCGGGCGATGCCGAAGGCGCCGCCGGCCGCCGCGCCGATGTCGCTCAACAATGGCAATTTCGTCGCCCGCTTGTCGATTCCGGCGAAGGTTGCCAGCCAGCAGAGCGGCATTCCGCATCAGCTGATCGTCGCGCAGGCGGCGTTGGAGTCCGGCTGGGGCCAGCGCGAGATCCCGACCTCAGACGGTACGCCGAGCTACAACCTGTTCGGCATCAAGGCCGGCGGCAGCTGGAACGGACCGGTGACGGAGATCACCACCACCGAGTTCGAACAGGGCGCGGCGAAGAAGGTGAAGGCGAAGTTCCGCGTTTACGGTTCTTACGTCGAGGCGATCGCCGATTACGTCAAGCTGTTGACCAACAACCCGCGCTACGCCGATGTGGCCGCCGCGCGCAGCCCGGAACAGGCGGCGCATGCGCTGCAACGCGCCGGGTACGCCACCGACCCGCAGTACGCCAGCAAACTGGTCAGCGTGATTCAGCAGATGAAGAACGCGGGGGAGCAGGCGGTCAAGGCGTATACCCACGATCTGAAAGACTTGTTCTAAATCCCCGTCATTCTTGACGCCGCAGCGGCCTTGACTGCACAAGCTCGGCCCCGGTCACTTGGCTTAACCAAGCTCCCGGGGCCGCCCTTGCTTGCCGCCTTGCTGCGACGCCAATTATTTAGGGGATAGGCGGTAATGGAGGCTAGCTGGATGTTGACTGCATTGCCGCTTTTTTTCCTCAAGTTCTTCCCATTTTTGCCGATAACCGAGACAGGCTGAGCGAACAGGCTCAGCAGCTCAATTAAGAACTCTGTGGGCCACCGGCGCCGCAGCATAAGGAATTCCGATGTCCAATAGCTTAATCAATACCGCAATGAGCGGGCTGAATGCGGCTCAGGTGGCGCTCAGTACCGTCAGCAACAACATTTCCAACTACAACGTGGCGGGCTACAACCGCCAGACCGCGATCCTGGCGCAGAATGGCGGCATGGCCACCATGAGCGGCTTCATCGGCAACGGCGTGACCGTGACCAGCGTCAACCGCGAATACAACCAGTTCATCACCAACCAGCTGCGCGGCGCGCAAAGCGCGTTCGGGGCGCAAAACGCCTATTACGAGAAGATTTCGCAGATCGACAACCTGTTGGCGAGCAAGACCAACCCGCTGTCGACCAACATGCAGGATTTCTTCACCAACCTGCAGAACCTGGTGAGCAACGCCGGTGACGACGCCGCGCGCCAGACGGTGCTGGGCAAGGCCAACGGTCTGGTGAACCAGTTCAACAACACCGACAAATTCCTGCGTGACATGGACAACGGCGTCAATCAGCAGATCAGTGATACGGCGCAGCAGATCAACAGTTATAGCCAACAGATCGCCAAGCTGAACGACGAGATCACCCGTTTGCGCGGCAGCGCCGGCGGCGAGCCGAATGCGTTGCTGGATCAGCGCGACCAGATGGTCACTGAGCTGAACCAACTGGTGGGCGTACAGGTCACGCAACAGGACGGCGACGCTTATACCGTCTCCTTCGCCAACGGTTTGACCCTGGTGCAGGGCAGCAACACCTA
Organism: Serratia marcescens; assembly: GCF_001902635.1. GTDB lineage: Bacteria > Pseudomonadota > Gammaproteobacteria > Enterobacterales > Enterobacteriaceae > Serratia > Serratia marcescens_F. The sequence continues at coordinate 63,582 of NZ_MJAO01000008.1, forward strand.
TCAGGTGGAAGCCGTGCCTTCCAGCAGCGATCCTTCCCGTTTGACCATCGGTTATAACCGCGGCAATGGCGCCAGCGAAGTGCCGGAAGGCCAGATCACCAGCGGCAGCCTGAGCGGCGTGCTGAAATTCCGCAGCGAAACGCTGGACGGCGTGCGCAATCAGCTGGGCCAGTTGGCGCTGGCGATGGCGGACAGTTTCAATCAGCAACACCGCGCCGGTTTCGATCTGCACGGCGATGCAGGCGGCGACTTCTTCAGCTTCAGCGGCGGCCGGGTGGTGGATAACACCCGCAACACCGGCGACGCGTCGCTGTCGGTCTCTTACACCGACACCGGCAAGGTGAAGGCCAACGATTATCGCGTCGAGTTCGACGGCAGCAACTGGCAGGTCAGCCGCCTGCCGGACAATGTGAAAGTCAACGCCACGCCGGGCACCAGCGCCGATGGCAAACCGACGCTGAACTTCGACGGGTTGGAAGTGAGCATCGACGGCAATGCGAAGGCCAAAGACAGCTTTACCGTGAAGCCGGTCAGCGACGTGGCGGGCAACCTGAAAGTGGCCATCACCGACTCGTCCAAGATCGCCGCCGCCGGTAAAGACGACAGCGGCCGCGGCGATAACGAAAACGCCAAGAAGCTGCTGGATCTGCAGACCAAAAACCTGGTGGACGGCAAGGCGACCCTGAGCGGCGCTTACGCCGGCATCGTCAGCGGCGTCGGTAACCAAACCGCTGCCGCCAAGGCTGTCGCCACTTCGCAGGCCAAGATCGTGAAGCAGCTGGGTGAGCAACAGCAGTCGATGTCCGGCGTCAACCTTGACGAAGAGTACGGTGAGCTGCTGCGTTTCCAACAGTACTACATGGCCAACGCGCAGGTGATTCAGACCGCCAGCTCGCTGTTCGATGCGCTGCTGAACATTCGTTGATTTCATTGTTAACCGGCGCCGATAACGGCGCCGGTCGCTCAGAGTAAGGAACCCACAGCATGCGCATGAGCACCAGCATGATGTACCAACAGAACATGAACGGCATCACGGGCAACCAGTCGCTGTTCATGAAGGCCGCCGAGCAGCTTGCTACCGGCAAGCGGGTGATCAACCCGTCCGACGATCCGCTGGCGGCGTCGCGCGCGGTGATGTTGTCGCAGTCGCAGGCGGAAAACAACCAGTACACGCTGGCGCGCACCTTCGCCCGTCAGAGCGTGTCGATGGAAGAGACGGTATTGTCCGGCGCGACCTCCACCATCGCGGACATGAAGTCGCTAATCGTCAGCGCCGGCGGCACCGAAAGCGATAACGACCGCCAATCGTTGGCCACCCAGCTGCAGGGGCTGAAAGATCAGCTGCTGAACCAGGCCAACAGCACCGACGGCAACGGCCGCTATATGTTCGGCGGGTATGTGAACGACCAGGCGCCGTTCGTCGACAACGGCGGTACCGTCAGCTATCAGGGCGGCGACAAGACGGTTCAGCAGAAAGTGGACGCCAACCGCACCATGACCATCGGCCATACCGGCAACGCGGTGTTCATGTCGTTGACCAGCAATCCTAAGCCCGAGCCGGACGGCAGCGCGCCGGTCAGCAACGTGTTCGAGAGCATCGATATCGCGCTGAACGCGCTGAAAACGCCGCTGCAGGGCGCCGACGACGCCACCAAGCAGCAGGTGAACGATGCGCTGGCGAAAGCCAACCGCGGCCTGGACAACTCCTACAACAACGTGCTGAGCGTGCGCGCCGAACTGGGCAGCCAGCTGCAGGAGATGGACCAGCTGGACGGCATCGGTAAAGAGCGCGATATGACCAACCAGGTCCAGATGAGCGCGTTGACGGACGCCGATCTGGCCGAGTCTATCTCGTCTTACTTTATGCAGCAGGCGGCGCTGCAGGCGTCGTATAAAACCTTCAGCGATATGCAGGGCATGTCGTTGTTCCAGATGAATCGTTAAGAGCAATACCCCGTTGCCGACCGCGACGGGTTTCCCTTTAGTGCGCTTAGAAAATGCCATCTCCGCTCCGCGGGGATGGAGGCTTCTTGAAACCGGGCGCACTCGTTTGGCGCGTCACTCGTTCTCCCACTACAGGCTGAGTGACGCGCCTTTTTTTGTCTGCGTTTTCCGCCAGTCACCTTATGCGTCAGCGGAAAGGCACGCCGCGGCCCGAATGTCTATTGCATTGGCCGCCAGCATTGCCGCCGCCGACCCGTTGCATTTCTTCTCTGGTAAGTTCTCTCAACATAGGTCGATCTCCTGTTAACGCTATCAAGCGTTATTTTATGGTTGTTATTTTCGATTTGAGAATTGCGGCTTTCATTTAGCAGCCACCGTATTGGCTTATAGAGGCACTCGGCCAACTTCAATGAGCCAAATAAAGTAAACGGGATGATGACGAAACTATCGACGTCAGGCGGCAGAACAAATAACCCCCAGGAGAAACCCAGCGTATTTAAAATAGTGCTCATGATCAAAATGGCGATCCCGCTGATGAATAAATCACTCAGCTGAAATTTTATTTTCATATTTACACCGATTATGTTTTAGTGAGGCCTGCAGCATGCTGGCTGCAAGGTTGTTTTCAATGTAACGCTGGGGAGGCAAGGTGGGAAATCGATTTTTCTTGTCAGTGAATAAATAACTGGTATGAGTAAGTTAAATAATTAATGCACTATTTTTAAATTTGGCGCAGCAGCCAGGGTGATGTGGCGCGTTATTCCATCCCCAAGAATAAAATACACAATGATTTGCCGGTGAATGATGAGTGTCGTTACCGGGCTGCCGATCCGGCGCAACGTCGAATGGCGTTGCAGAGACCGGATACGGGCGCAACCCGGAGTTTTTGCTGAAATCCGCAAGGGGTTATTTCTTTTTCTTCACCACTTTCCATTCGCCGCCGGCGACCGTATCGGAGAAGGACACTTTAAACTTGTTGCTTTTCCAGTGGGTCAAGCCGAATAACCGGCGTGCCTTGCGGTTGCTTTTCGCTTTAATCATGATGTCGCTCCTGTGGTTAGCAAAGGTCGATGCTGCGCCCTGCAGCCGGCAGGCGCCGGACGCATTTATTCAAGATGTGAATTATCAGCCGTGCATTAAAATAATGCCTGGTTGAATGTTGTTAATTTTATCGCTAACGAATAGACGGCTTCTAATGCTGTTTATTCATGAAATAGCGGAGTGCGATATTTCGTTACCGGATCTATTCTAGGTCGGAGTTTTTTTTATTCAAGCCGTGGGGGATATTTGAACCTTAATCTGGATAAAAGGCATTTCTCAGGCTTTTGTCCCAAGAAAGCGCGTTTATTGCCATTTTGTCTCATACGGAAGAAGGGAAGGTGGATTGAGGGAGCAGAAGATCAGAAGGTCATGCCGCCGACAACCGCCGCCAGCCGATCGAAGATTTCACCGAACAGATGCTCGCAGAACGGGGCCAGCATCGGCATCATCATACCCAGCGTCATGATGCCGAAGGTCATGGTGACCGGGAAACCGATCACGAACACCGACAGCTGCGGCGTCATGCGGTTGAGCAAGCCGAGCGCCATGTTCAGCGTCAACAGCAGGCAGATCAGCGGCAGCGCCAGCATCATGCCGTTGATGAAGATCAGCGAGCCGACCTGGGTCAGCACCAGGAAGCCGTTGCCGTTCAGCGGCTGCGTTTGGATAGGCAGGGTGTGGAAACTGTCCGCCAGCAGCGAAATCAGCCACAGATGGCCGTTGAAGCTGAGGAACAGCAGCATCGCCAGCAGGTTGAGCAGGCGCGCCAGCACCGGCATGTTCGGGCCGCCGCTGGGATCGAAGAAGGTGGCGAACGACAGGCCCATCTGCATGCCGATCACTTCGCCCGCCAGGCGCACCGCCGCGAAAGCGAACTGCATGGTTAATCCCAGCGCTGCGCCGATCAGAATCTGTTGAATCGCCAACCACAGGCCGGCGGCGGAGAAGATCGGGATATTGCTGGCGGGCAGCGTCGGCGCGATCAGGATGACGATCAGCCCGCCAAGGCCGATTTTGACCTTTTTGCTGATCTGCTTCTCGTTGAATATCGGCGCGGTGCTTATCAGCGCCAGAATGCGCAGCAGCGGCCAGAAATAGTGGCTGAGCCAGACGGTGAGCTGGGCGCTGTCGAAGGTGAGCACGGTCAGCCGATCAGGGTAGGCAGGTTGCTGAACAGGGTGCGCATGTAGTCCAGCAGCAGGTTCAACATCCAGGGGCCGGCGATGATGATGGTGGCCACCACCGCCAGAATTTTGGGGATGAACGACAGCGTCATTTCGTTGATCTGGGTGGCGGCCTGCAGCAGGCTGACCACCAGGCCGCTGATCAGCGCCGCCAGCAGCAGCGGGGCGGCCAGCGCCAGCGCCACTTTCATCGCCTCGGTGCCGAGCGCCATAACCGATTCAGGTGTCATCTCGTTCTCTCCGGCTGCGGGTTAGGAATAGAAGCTCTGGGCCAGCGAGCCGAGCAGCAGCTGCCAACCATCGACCAGCACGAACAGCATCAGTTTGAACGGCAGCGAGATGGTGGCCGGCGGTACCATCATCATCCCCAACGCCATCAGCACGCTGGCGACCACCAGGTCGATAATCAGGAACGGAATGAACACCGTGAAGCCGATCTGGAAGGCGGTCTTCAGTTCGCTGGTGACGTAGGCGGGCAGCAGGATGCGCATCGGCACCGCTTCCGGGCCGGCCAGCGGTGGCTGATTGGCCAGTCTGGCGTACAGCGCCAGATCGGTTTCGCGCGTTTGCCGCAGCATGAACTCGCGCAGCGGCTGCGCGCCTTTATCCAACGCGACGTCCAGGCTGACCTTGTCTTGACTAAACGGCAGATAGGCGTCCTGGTAGACCTTGTCGAACACCGGCGACATGATGAAGAAAGTCAGGAACAGCGCCAACCCCAGCATCACCTGGTTCGGCGGCGCCGACGGCGTGCCCAGAGCGTTGCGCAGCAGCCCGAGCACGATGATGATGCGGGTGAAGCTGGTCATCATCAACAGCATGGCGGGCAGGAAGGTCAGCGAGGTCAACAGCACCAGCGTCTGCACCGGCAGCGACCAGCTTTGGCCGCCGTTGGCCAGCGGCTGGCTGATTAGCCCCGGCAGTTGCGCGCCGGCCGCCGGGCTGATCAACAGCAGGGCGGCAGGAAGCCAAACCGCCGGACGGCGGATAAGGGAACGAAGAGTCGAGGTCATGCCGATTTTTCCGGGCGTTTCAGAACTTTTTGCATCAGTTGGCGGAAGTCCGCCGGCGTTGCGGTTTCGGCCGCGCCGGTGTCTTGCGGCGGTGCGGGCAGCGTATGCAGCGGCGTGATCTGCTGGGCGGTGACGCCCAATACCAGCAGGGTATTGTCGACTTCCACCACCACCACGCGCTCGCGCTGCCCGACCTGGCAGCTGGCGCGCAGGTTGAGCAGCTTGTTGTTGCGCGCCTGCGGGGCGAACCCCAGCCGACGGAACAGCCAACCGGCCAGCAGGATCAGCAGCAGAATGCCGCCGAGCGCACTGCTGACCTGCATCAACACCGAACCGGCCGGCAAGGCCGGCGCGGCAGGGTGTTGGATGCTTTGGACGGTAACGGGCGCCGCGGCGGTCATCAGCGGCTCAGTCGACGCATACGTTCGGACGGGGTGATGATGTCGGTGATGCGCACGCCGAACTTGTCGGCCACCACCACCACTTCACCTTGTGCGATCAGGTAACCGTTGATCAGGATATCCAGCGGTTCGCCGGCCAGGCCGTCCAGTGCCACCACCGAGCCTTGCGACAGGCGCAGCAGCTCTTTGATGGTCATCTTGGTGCGCCCCAGTTCCACGGTCAGTTTGACCGGGATGTCCAGGATCAGGTCGATATCCTGCAGGCTGCCGAGCGCATCCTGAGCTTCCAGCGACTTGAACACCCCTTCGGTGCTCGCGCCGGATTTCTCTGTCGACTGCTGCTCGTTAAACGCATCAGCCCACAGATCGTCTACGGATTCCTTTCCTTCGCCAGACGGTTGCTTAGGATCACTCATTGGGCTGTTCCTCACTCAGAGCATTCAAAATAGGGTTAATCAAATGTTCAACACGCAGGGCATATTGCCCGTTCAATGTGCCGTATTGGCTGGTCAGAACCGGTACGCCGTCCACATGGGCGATCAGGCGTTCCGGCTTGTCTATCGGTAATACATCGCCCGGCTGCAGCTTCAGGACTTTTGACAGCCGCATCGGGATATCGACGAAGTTGGCGATCAGCTCCAGTTCGGAGTGCTGCACCTGCTTCACCAGCGTTTCACGCCAGTGGCTGTCTTCCTGCCGCGAGTTTTCCAGCGGTGGGTTGGTCAACAGCTCGCGCAGCGGTTCGATCATCGCGAACGGAATGCAGATGTTGAACTCGCCGGTCAACGCGCCGATCTCCACCTGGAACGGCGTGGTGACCACGATATCGTTCGGCGAGGTGGTGATGTTGGTAAACTTCACCTGCATCTCGGCGCGCACGTATTCCACGTCGATTTTATAGATGGCGCTCCAGGCGTCGCCGTAGGCGTCCAGCGCCAGGCGCAGCATGCGTTTGATCACCCGTTGTTCGGTCGGGGTGAACTCGCGGCCTTCGACCTTGGTCGGGAAGCGGCCGTCGCCGCCGAACAGGTTGTCGACGGCGATAAACACCAGGCTCGGTGCGAACACGAACAGGGCGGTGCCGCGCAGCGGGTTCAGATGCACCAGGTTCAGGTTGGTCGGCACCGGCAGGTTGCGGGCGAACTCGTGATACGGCTGGATCTTGATCGGGCCGACGGTAATATCCGGGCTGCGACGCAGCAGGTTGAACAACCCCATGCGGAACTGCCGGGCAAAACGTTCGTTGATGATTTCCAGCGCGTGCAGACGCTCGCGCACCACGCGGCGCTGGGTGTTAGGATCGTAAGGCTTGACCTCGCTCTCTTTGCCGACCACCGCTTCGGGTTCATCACCCGCGCTGTCGCCGTTGAGCAAGGCGTCGATCTCTGCCTGTGAAAGAATGCTGTCGCCCATAGTGATTACCGCAGTATGAAGGCGGTGAACAGCACATCGCTGACCACCTGCTTCGGTTGTCCCTTAACCAGCGGCGGGCTGAGCACGTCCTTAATCTGCGCCACCAACTGTTGCTTCCCTTGTTCATTGGCCAGCTGACCCGCTTCCTGACGGGAAAGCAGCATCAGCAGACGGCTGCGTACCTCCGGCAGAAAATCGTTCAGCTGACGGCGGGTACTTTCGTCCGGCAGACGCAGCGTGAGGCCGACGTACAGCACGCGATCCGGGTTGTTGTCCGGCGTCACCAGGTTGACGGTAAAGGTGTCGAGCGGCATGAACACCGGTGCGGCCGGCGGTTGCGCCTTGGCGGCGGCCGGTTCGGCGCCGTTTTTATGCTGTTGCAGCAGCCACCAGCTGTAGCCCGCGGCGCCACAGGCGACGACGCTGATCAACACCAGCAGGATGACCAGAAGGGGGCGTTTCGGTGCTGCCGGAAGGGTGTTCTGAGACATAGCCAAATCTAATTCCTGTTGTTCCACCCGCCGCTTGCGAGGCGGCGAGCATGGCGCGCGGCGAAGCCGCACGCATGACATGTAAAGGTATTATCGCGTCTATTGCGGCACGCAATAGCCTGAATAAACGCGATAATGCGTGCCAGCTTGGGCGTTTGCAGCGGCTCAGGCGAAAATATCGACGCCGTTGACTGCGCTTGCCATGCGCTGCAGCGCCACAGGCGCGCTGACGCTGTCGGCAGGTGCGTTGTCGCCGCCGTGATGTTCCGCATAGCTGGAACGGCCCTGGCCGTTAGAGGCCTGTTGTTGCGCCTGTTGCCACTGCGGAGTGGACTCGCCGCCCACACTGCTCTGCCCCAGGTTGATGCCGCTCTCCGCCAGCGCGTGGCGCAGCTGCGGCATCGCCGCTTCCACCGCCGCGCGCACCTGGCCGTGCGCGGAAGCGATGTGCAGCTGCGCCTGCTGATCGTCCAGTTTCAGGGTGATCTGCAAGGCGCCCAGCTCCTGCGGGTGCAGGCGCAACTCGGCGCTTTGCTGGCCGTTGCGGTGGAACATCAGCACTTGTTGGTTCAACGCCTGCTGCCATTCCGGGCTGCCCAGCTGCGCGTTTAACTGCGGCGCAGGCGGCGCGGTCACCAGCGCGCTGGCGGGGGCGGCGCTCTGCGTCGGGCTGGCGGCGGCCAGTCCGACGGCATGGTTGAACGTCGGCTGCTGCACTTCGCTCGCCGGCAGCGGCTGTGCTGTGGCGGTGCGTTCGCCAGCGGTCGGCTGCGGGAGCGTCGCTGTGGCATTGTCGCCGTCGGCGGGTGCCGGTGTTTTAGCGCTTGCTACCGTCGGGGAGGGGGACGCCGACGGGCGCGCGGCGGTGTTATCGCCGGCCGCCGCGATGTTCAGCGGGCCGTTGCCGGGTTGCAGCGCTGCCGCATCGTCGGCGGTTGCCGCCAGCGGCGGCTGTTGGCCCTCAACCGGCTGCACCTGAGCGACGATCGCCGCCGGCAGCATGGCGTACAGCGCCTGCAGCGTTGCGGCATCCAGCTCTTTGGCGGCGGCGAGCGGCGGTTGCGCCGGTTTGTCCCCGGCGGTGGGCGTATCGCCCTCAAGCGGGTGTTCATCGGCCGGCGCCGTTTGGCTCAGCAGCAGGCCGCCGCGTTCGCCGAAGGTGGCCAACAGTTGATTGAGTTGGTTGCGGCTCAGGGCTGGAGCGCCCTCATCGTCCGCGCTCAGCATGGCCGGCGGCTGTTTGCCATCGGCGGCGGGTGCGAAACGCGCGCCGAGCAGTTGAGCGAAAGCGGACGACAGCTGGCTTTCATCCAGCGCCGTCGACAGTTCGGTCAAACCACCGGCGTCGCCAGGCAGGGGCAGCCCCGGCAGGGCGTTCAGATTCATGGGTTGATATTCCTTTGTGCACTGCGTTGAGCGAACTCATCCATCAGTTTTTGGTCCCGTTTGTTCTCCTGCAATTGCTCCGCGTTCAGCGCGCGGGTATGCAGGGTCTCGAAAGCGTTCAGCCGCTGTTGTTTGTCTTGCCATTGCTTCACCGCATGATCCACTTTCTGCCCCCACTGCAGCAGCTGTTGGCGGTGCTGGTCGATGGCCTGCTCCAATGTGCCGATAAACTGCTGGTAGTTTTGCCAGCGTGAACTGTCCATGCCGTCGCAGAGCGTGTGATTCAGCTTCTGGCGATACTCGTCCTGGTAGTTGAGCAACATTGAAAGCTGTTGCTCTGCCGCCTGCTGGGCCTGTCGCACCTGGCCCAGCTGTTGTGCGGCCTGTTCCACCGCATCCTGCGCCAGATCGCGCAGGGTAATCAGGGGGGACTGTGATTTCATCGCTCTCAGCCTCTGGTGACGTTAAACAATCAACTGCTGCAGCTGTTGGCAGGCTTCATCGTAGCCGCTGCGTTCAAAGATACCCTGCTGCAGGTAAGCTTCCATTTGCGGATACAGCGTCATTGCCTTGTCCAGCAGCGGGTCGCTGCCTGCCGCATAGGCGCCGACGCTGATCAGATCGCGGTTGCGCTGATAGCTGGCCAGCATCTGTTTGAAGGTGCGCACCCGGCGATAATGTTCTTCGTCGATCAGTGACGTCATGGCGCGGCTGATCGAGGCCTCGATATCGATTGCCGGGTAGTGGCCGGCCTCCGCCAGGCGTCGGGACAGCACCACGTGGCCGTCGAGAATGGCGCGCGCAGAATCGGCGATCGGGTCTTGCTGATCGTCCCCTTCGGTCAACACGGTATAGAAGGCGGTGATGGAACCGCCGCCGCTGATGCCGTTGCCTGCGCGTTCCACCAGCGCGGGCAGCTTGGCGAAGACCGAAGGCGGATAACCTTTGGTAGCCGGCGGTTCGCCGATGGCCAGCGCGATCTCACGCTGCGCCATGGCGTAGCGGGTGAGGGAGTCCATGATCAGCAACACGTGCTGCCCGCGGTCGCGGAAATCTTCGGCGATGCGGGTGGCGTAGGCTGCACCCTGCATACGCAGCAGCGGCGACACGTCCGCCGGCGCGGCGATCACCACCGAACGTGCCCGGCCTTCGGCGCCGAGAATATTTTCGATGAAGTCTTTGACCTCGCGGCCACGCTCGCCGATCAGACCGACGACGATCACATCCGCCTGGGTATAGCGTGCCATCATGCCGAGCAGGACGCTTTTGCCGACGCCGGAACCGGCGAACAGGCCCATGCGTTGGCCACGGCCGACGGTCAGCAGGCCGTTGATGGTGCGCACACCGACGTCCAGCACCTGTTCAATCGGCGTGCGCTGCAAAGGGTTGAATGGCGCGGTGATCAGCGGCGCGCGGTAGCCGGTTTCCGGCGAAGGCAGGCCGTCGAGCGGTTTGGCGCTGCCGTCCAGCACGCGCCCCAGCAGCGCCGGGCCGAGCGGCAGCTGTTTACCGGCGCTTTGGCCTTCCGGCGTGGTGCGGGCATACACCCGCGCGCCCGGCACGATGCCTTCCACTTCTTCCAGCGGCATCAGAAACAGCCGCTGGCCGTTGAAGCCGACCACTTCGCTTTCCACTTCCTGCACCTCACCGGCGTCGTGCCGTTCGATCAGGCAGGTGGCACCGAGCGGCAGCTGCAGGCCGGTGGCCTCCAGCACCAGCCCGGTGGCGCGGGTCAGGCGACCGTAGCGGCGCACCGACGGCGCGCGGGCGATGCGCTTTTCCAGCGTATCCAGAGAACTCAGCCAGCGGCCGAGACGCGCGGTCATCAGACTTCTCCCGGTGCCGCCAGGCGGCACAGTTCATGCCAGCGCGTCGCCAGACTGGCGTCGAGATCGCCTTCTTCGGCACTGACCTTGCAGCCGCCCGGATGCAGTTCGCCGTCCGCCAACAGGCGCCAACCGTGCAGGCTGAGGGTGACCCCCAGCTGCTGCTCGACGCGCGGGTAGTCGTCCGGGTGTACCCGCAGCTGCGGCTTGCCGTTGAACATCGGTTCCTGCTGGATCAGCTGTTGGATCTGCGCGAGCAGGGCAGTGCCGTCGCACACCGGCGGCTGGCCCAACACCTGTTTGGCTGCGGTCAGCGCCAGCTGCATCAGCCGGGAAGCGATCACGCTGTCGAGTGCGTCCAGCGTGTGCTGGAACTCGGCCACCAGCTGTTGCCAATGTGCGGTCAGCGGTTGCTGTTGCTGTTGCGCTTCCAGCAGCCCCTGCTGACGGCCTTCCTCCAGACCGGACTGAAAACCGGCCTCATAACCTTTTTGCTGGCCGTCGGCATACCCCAACTGCTGGCCCTGTTGCTCCGCCTGCAGCCGCAGCGTTGCCAGCTGCTGCTGCAATTCGGCCTGCGCGTCCGGCGACGGATCGTCGAACTCGAGATCCGGCAGCGGCGGCAGTTCGAGCACCGGTTTCTGTTCGCCCAAATCGTTGAGCGACCAAGGCTGCCAGGGCAGGGTGTTAATGCGATCAGACATAGGTGTCCTCGCCGCCGCCGATGATCATTTCGCCGGTTTCCGCCAGGCGTCTTACCACCAGCAGAATGGCTTTCTGCTCGTTTTCCACCTGCGACATACGCACCGGCCCACGGTTGGCCAGGTCGTCGCGCAGGATGTCGGCGGCGCGTTGCGACATGTTCTTGAGGAACTTCTCGCGCAGCGGCTGTTCGGCGCCTTTCAACGCGATCAGCAGCGACTCGCCTTCCACTTCCTGCAGCAGGCGTTGGATACTGCGATCGTCGACCTCCACCAGGTTTTCGAACAGGAACATCTCGTCGATGATCTTCTGCGCCAGCTCGCCGTCGTATTCGCGCATGGCGTCGATGACCGCTTCTTCCTGCTGGGTTTTCATCAGGTTGATGATCTCGGCAGCGGTGCGCACCCCGCCCATTTTGCTGCGCTTGAGGTTCTGGCCGTCGAGCAGGTTGTTCAGCACTTCGGTCAGTTCCGCCAGCGCCGCCGGCTGTACACCACCGAAGGTGGCGATACGCAGCATCACGTCGTTGCGCAGGCGTTCGTCGAACAGGGCCAGGATATCCGCTGCCTGGCCGCGCTTGAGGTGCACCAAAATGGTGGCGATGATCTGCGGGTGTTCGTCGCGGATCAGATCGGCGGCGCTCTGCGGTTCCATAAAGTTGAGCGTTTCCATGCCGGTGGTGGTCTCGCGCGATTCGAGAATGTCTTCCAGCAGGCTGGCGGCGCGCTCTTCACCCAGCGCCTTGACCAGCACCGAACGCAGATAATCGCTGGCGTTGACGCTCAGCGCCGCGTATTGCTCGGCGTCGTCTTCAAACTCGGTCAGTATGTCGCCGAGCTGTTTGTGCGAAACCTGGCTCATGCCGGCCATGGTGCCGCTCAGCAGCTGTACTTCGCGCGAGGAGAGGTGTTTGAACACCTCCGCCGCGCGATCTTCACCCAGCGTCATCAGCAGGATGGCGCTTTTGTCGGTTCCGGTCAGGCTCATATCTCGTTACTCATCCATTGGCGGATTACCAGAGCGACCACGCGCGGGTCTTTGTCAGCCAGATCGCGGATCCGCTGGCTCTGGACTTCTGCACTGACGCGCTGCTGCGATTTACGGCGCTGCGCCAGCTCCTCGTTACTCGGTTTGCTGTTGTCGACCGCTTTGGCAGCAGGGGCGTTGGCGGCGGCGATGGCGGCCTGTTGCGCTGCCTGGCGCTGTTGCAGCTGCGGCCGCACCAGTTTGCGCCACAGCAGCCAGGCAACCAGCAGCACCAGCAGATAGCGGCCCGCGTCGATCAGGCGATCGATAAACGACTGGCTTTGCCAGAACGGCAGTTCGCCACCGGTCACCTGACTGTCGGTAAACGGCGTGTTGACCACGTTCAGGGTATCGCCACGGCTGCTGGAGTAGCCCATCGCTTCACGTACCAGTGCTTCGATCTGCGCCAGCTGCTCTTTGCTCATCGGCTGCGGCTTGCCGTCTTTGTCCACGCCGAGGTAGTTGACGACCACGGCGACCGACAGGCGCTGCACGGTCCCGGCTTTCTGCTGGGTATGACGAATGGTGCGGTCGAGCTCGTAGTTGGTGGTCGCGTCGCGACGGGTGTTCTGCGGTACGCCGCTGGCCGCCGCGCTGCGGGTGGTTGCGGTGTTTTGCGCAGTCGCGTTGGCATTGGCATTGCTGCCTGCCGCCGCGGCCGGCTTGGCGGTTTCAATCGGCGCCGTGGCCGGAGCGCTCGGCTGATTGGACAGCGCGCCCGGCACGCCGCCGACCTGCTGTCCGCCGATCTGCTCGCTCAGGCTGGTTTGCTGGGAACGGATGGCGGCCTTGTCCGGCTGTTGGTTCGGCTGATATTGCTCGTCAGTCTGTTCGCGGGTTGCGAAGTCGATCTGCGCCGTCACCTGCGCGCGCACGTTGGCGCTGCCGACCACCGGGGCGAGGATCGCCTCGATGCGGCGCTGGAAACCGTTCTCCACTTCATTGGCGTATTTCAACTGTGAGGCGTTGAGATCGCGACCGGTGCCGTCGGATTGGGTCAGCAGGCGGCCGGCCTGATCGACTACGGTCACGTTGCCCGGCGGCAGGCCGGCGACGCTGCTCGACACCATATAGACAATGGCGTTGATCTGACCGTCGTCCAGCGCGCGGCCGGGTTGCAGGGTCAGCGTCACCGAGGCGGAAGGGGATTTCTGTTCGCGCACGAACAGCGAAGGCTTAGGCAGTGCCAGGTGAACGCGGGCGTTTTGCACCGGCCCCAGCGACTCGATAGTACGCGACAGCTCGCCTTCGAGGGCGCGCTGATAGTTGATTTGCTCGCTGAACTGACTGATGCCGAATTTTTCCTGATCCAGCAGTTCGAAGCCGACGGCGCCGCCTTTTGGCAACCCTTGCTGTGCCAGGCGCAGGCGCGTTTCATGCACCTTTTCCGCCGGGATCAGCAGCGCTGCGCCGTTCTCGGCAAAGCGATAAGGGATATTCATCTGCGTCAGCTGGGTGACGATGGCGCCACCGTCGCGGTCGTTCAGATTGCTGTACAGCACGCGGTAGTCGGGACTTTTCACCCATAACAGCAGCGCGACGACGATAGCGATCGCGGCGGAAGCGGCGACCAGCAACGGAATTTTCGGGTTGGCGCGCAGACGGTTCCAGACGGCCTGCAGGCCGTTGTCGCGGCTTTCGCCGGCGGTTATCGAAGCACTCATTTTAGGTCGCGTCCTTCAATGGCGCTCACGATCCCGTATGGGCCGCTGAGCAGCTCCCTGCCAGGCTGATGAACGGTATGGTTAGCGTTGTGTGACAAAACAGACTCCCTGATACACATATCTTCTAAATAGCGGCGCTCCCATTTCTGGGCAGGCCATTATTCGCCTTATCAGACGATTCTGATTGCCCGATAAGCCGGGTTTTTTGCAGTTAATTAACCGCTTTAGGTCTGAAAACGCTGTGCTAGGGTGTGCATCATTGGAGAAGTGCAGGGTGAGTCTTCACCCGGCGAGACGAGATGATTGAGGATCAGATGGCGATTCAGGGCATTGAAGGGGTACTGCAGCAGATGCAGACCATGGCGGTTCAGGCCGGGGCGATGGGGCAAAACGCGGCACCGCAGGGCGCCAGCTTCGCCAGCGAACTGAGTGCGGCGCTCGGCAAGATCAGCGATACCCAGCAGGCGGCGCGCAAACAGGCGCAGGATTTCGAGTTGGGTGCGCTGGGCATCAGCCTGAACGATGTGATGGTCGATCTGCAGAAATCGTCGGTGTCGTTGCAACTGGGCGTACAGGTGCGCAACAAGCTGGTGGCGGCATACCAGGACATCATGAATATGCCGGTGTAATGTTCAGCCTGCGCCTCCGCTCAGAGACGGGTCCGTCGCCAAAAGCGACGGATTTCGACGGCTAACAGGAGGGCGCAAGGGCTGATGGCAAGCAGTAACAGCAGCAACGGCGCGGGCCTCAGCTCGCCAGTTCAGCGATCCGCTCATGGGCGTTCGCCAATCCCCGGTCGCGGCCGTGCGGTTTCATATCCAGCCCTTCAGCATAGATAAATTGCACGTCGTTGATCCCCATCAGCCCCAGCACCGAGCGCAGGTAGGGCGTTACCGCATCGGTCGGATGACCGGCATGCACGCCGCCGCGTGAACTGAACACCACCGCGTTGACACCCTCCACCAGACCGACCGGATAGGTGGCGGTATAGTTGAACGTCATTCGGGCGCGGGCCACCAGATCGAACCAGTTTTTCAGCTGGGTCGGCACGTTGAGGTTGTACATCGGCGCGCCAATCAACAGCAGATCGCTCCCTTTGAGCTCGGCAATCAGTCGATCGGAGAGCGCTACCGTCGCTTTGCCGCGTTGGCTGGTGTTTTCCGCGCCGCGCAGCGCGCTGAACAACTCGCCGTCCAGAACCGGCAGATCCAACGCCGTCAGATCGTGTTCGACGATCCGGTCTTCCTCCCCTTTGGCCCGACGCGCCGCCAGAAAGCGATCGATCAGGTTATTGGTCTGCGAGTCATTTCCCATAATGCTCGATTTGAGCACCAATATGTTTTTCATGATGTTTTCCTCTGATGCAAGCTGTGGTTTTCGCCGGGACTCCGGGATGACTGCAGGTTATCATTGCCTGATATTCATCAGTGGTGATAGGTTTTCACTTTATTGATTCCAAAATGGAACCGTTACGATGAAAAGCGATCTCAGCGCGCTGCCGGCCTTCGTCGCCGTGGCGGAAGGGGGCAGCTTCGCCGCCGCCGCAGAAAAGTTGCATCTGACGCGCTCAGCGATCAGCAAAATCGTGTCGCGCCTGGAGGAACGGCTGGGCGTGATGCTGTTTATGCGCACCACGCGCAGCCTTAGCCTGACGGATGAAGGGGCGCTGTACTATGAACATTGCCGGCAGGCGCTGGCGAGCATTCAGGCGGCGGAAAACCAGTTGGACAGCGGCAAAATGCGGGTCAGCGGGCGGCTCAGGGTCTCTGTACCGGTGTTGTTCGGCCATCTGTGCATTGCGCCCTTGCTGACGGCGCTGGCGAATGAACATCCTTTACTGACGCTGGAAATGTCGTTCAGCGACCGCATGACCGACCTGATCGATGAGGGATTCGATCTGGCGGTGCGTATCGGCGAACTGGCGGACAGCAGCAGTCTGGTTGCCCGGCGTTTGGGCGAGCATGGCATGATCCTGTGCGCCTCGCCTGACTATGTGCAGCGCTGCGGCGAACCGAAAACGCCGGAAGCGTTGCGCCGACATCAGGCGGTGGGGTATCTGCGCGCCGGCGTCGTGCTGCCCTGGCAGATTCGTGATGCCGGCGGTGAGCTACAGCCGTTCAGGCCGCCGGCCAAAATGATGATGGATGACATGCAGGGGATCGTCGACGCCGTGTCTGGCGGCGCCGGCATCGCCTGGCTGCCGGAATGGCTGGTGCGCGAACGACTGGCGGCGGGGACGTTGGTGGAGGTCATGCAAGGTTACTCCAGCCTCCGCTTCCCGGTGAACGCCGTTTGGCCTTATATGCCGTACCAGCCGCTGAAGGTGAGGTTGGCGGTGGATAAACTGGTGGCGGAGCTGCCGGGAAAGCTGGCGCTCGTTACGCCGGTGATGCCATAGGAGCAAGGCCGGTACTTGGTGATTAGTAGGAAATCATCGCGCAATTTGCCGAATAAGGGGAGAAAAACTGTGCTGTCAGACATATTGACCCACCGGGCGACCGTTTATTATGGCCTTATTAGTAAGGTTATTATTAGAGGTAGGTCAATGAGCAGCAAAAGTGAATCCCGATGGCGTCTGATCAGTATTTTAATGGTGGCGGTGTTAGCCGCATTAATTAGCGTTCTGGTAAGACTGGATTGAGATCGGACCAGGCACCAAAAAGCCTGGCCGTTTTTATTGCGCGGTAAGTAAGCGCATCATGTCTTCTTCATACACCAATGCCAACAGCCACAGGCCCAACAACATTATTGCCAGAGAAAATAATCGCTTTTCATTACGCATCGTTTAATTCGAACTTTGGTGGACGAATGTTGCGTAGCGTATCGCAGACTTGTTACAACCGTTAGTGACTTGTGCTAAATAAAGCCATTTTGTTGCGCGTCTATTTATGTCTCTCCGGCGGCCATCGCATCGACCCCTTGGGGATGTGCTCCGCCAGGTTCCATGATCCTCTGGTGACCGCGAATGGCGGTAGGGGCAAAACCGAAGCGCTTGCGAAAACGCTCGGCGAAACGCGATGCGCTTTCATAGCCGACATGCTGCGCGATAACGGAGATCGGCCAGTCGGTCGACTGCAGCAGGGCCAGCGCGCTGCTCATGCGCACGTCGATCATCAGGTTGCGCAACGCGGTATTCTCCATCGACAGTTTACGGCGCAACATCACTTCGCTCATCGACAGGCTTTCCGCCACCTTGGCTGCCGTCCAGATGCTGTGCGGATCGGTCGCCAGACAGCGGCGCACGCGCTGCGTCAGATCTTTCGCTTCATTGTGAATGAAGCGAATGCCGAATTGCGCCAGCCACAGCAGAATTTCCAGCATCTTGTGCCGCACGATGATGGTGGGAAAACGCTGCCGGAGCGCCAGCGCCAGGCTGGTGGTCTCAAAACTGTGTTTCAGGGCGCAGGGAGGATTGCGCAGTGCCAGTACGGCGTCGAACGGCATCGGCGCCGGCGATGCTTCCGCCGGGGGCTGGATAGTGAGCAACAGCGGATCGCAAGTCAGCAACTGGCAGCTGAAAACACCTTCTGCGGATGGGCCGTTAATAATATCCACCGTTTGACCGCCGTCGATAATCAACAGCTCGCCGGGATGAGCCACCACTTCGCGTTGTTGCCAGCGCACGCGCTTATGGCCTTGTTGTACCAGATACAGATGTGGTTGCTCAAAATAGACTGAAGGGAATAATAATTCAGTATGCTGAATGATGTGCGCTGAGGCGCCAATTCCAGGACAGAGATTAATTGTACGTTCCATCGATATTCATTTCGCAGCCATTATCTGAGAATATCTTTACGCTTTGATGGGCGTCGGAGCAACATTTTTCCATGAGCCGTGAAACACAGCTGCGTGTTTTATCTATCAAAAATCAATTTCCTGCTGAACAGAAAACGTCCGTGTCGGGATGATGTTTATCCATTAAAGTGAGAGCGAGGCTCGAAACGCGCATTTTACCAATTACCCATAAGCTGAATAATTCAAATGGCATAGATTAATATCCTAACGTAACCCGGGGGTAATAGCGCATAGTGCTATTTAATCCATTTTTGCCGTTATTGTCGAACTTATCGGACCTGTGGTTCCCCCAACAGCAGCGCGCGATCGTGAAACTGGCCGTAGGTCGTGTTGACGACGTTTTGGCGCGTTGACTGTTCGATCAGTTCTCTCAGCTCATCCATGCGCTGTTGCAGCAGGCGCTTGAGTTCGGTTTCGTTGTCGAGGATCTGCTGTAGCTTATTGCGCAACATTTCCTGTAGCGCCATCGACGGGCCGGCCTGGCCGGTAAAAGCGGCGGTTTTTTCCACCGCCGTTACGTAGGCGAATTCGAGCTCGACCAGCTCTTCCCAGCGCCCGGTCTGCGCCAGCGCGATCATCTGGCTGCTCAGGGCGTAAATTTTTTGATAGGCGGCTAATAGCTGCTGTTGACGTTCCATTACACGGCGTCCTGCGAAGGTTGGTAGTTGGGGCCGATCTGGCGCCAGGCGTCGGCGATGTTTTCCAGCAGTTTGACCACTTCGGCGATGGCCGCTTCGTCGTTGTGCAGGTTGGCCTGCATCAACCGACGCTTCATATAGTCGTACAACGCCGCCAGGTTTTCGGCGATCTCGCCGCCCTGCTGAGGATCGAGACCGCCTTTCAGGCCGTTATCGATGATGTTGATGGCTTTGGACAGCGCCAGGCCTTTGCCGGCGATATCGCCCTGGTTCATCAGGATGCGTGCGCGAAGCAGGGCGCTGAGCGCCCCGTCGAACAACATCACGATTAACTGGTGCGGGCTGGCGCTCATGGCGCCGCTTTCCAGACTGACCTGTGCATAGGCCTGAGTGCCGCTTCTGTTATACATGTTGTTTCTTTACCTGGTTAAGGGGTTATTTGAACTGTTGGGTCAAATAGTTACTGGTGCCGTTCATTTTCGACATCATGGTGTCCAGTTGAACGAACTGCTGCTTGTAGCGATCGATGGTGCTCTGAATGCTGGCCGTGACCGTGGTGATCTGGCTGTTCAGGCGATCGAGGTTGGTGTTGATGCTCTTGGTCGAGTTCTCGATGATGCCGCCGGATTTGATGTAGCTCTGGATCTCGTTGTGGATCTCGGTGGCCATGCCGGTATCTTTGCCGTTGCCGACGAAGAAGTTGCTGACCTGATCCGGTTTCTCATCCATCGCTTTTTTCAACTTGGCGCTGTCGATTTCCAGTTTGCCGGTTTTGGTGTTGGTGGAGATGCCCAGGTTGCCCAGGCCTTTCAACTCTGGGTTGTCCTGTACGGCGCTCAGGGCGCTTTTGATCGAGGACTGGATGCCGCGCAGGGTATTGTCGCCCAGCAGCGGGCCGTTGCTGGCGTTTGGTTTTTCGCCGCTCTTGACCGGGGTGTACTTGGTCAGCGAATTGAAGGTGTCCAGCAGCGAGTTATAGCTGTCGACCCACTCTTTGATCTTGTCGGTGGTGCCGGCGGTGTTGGTGCTGATTACCAGGTTTTGCTTTTCATCAGGTTTGGTTTTGGTTTTCAGATCGATGGTGACGCCCTGCAAGGCATCGCTGATCGAGTTGGTGCTGCGTTTAATGTCCGTGCCGTTCACCACCAGTTCCGCATCTTTCGGCTCTACCGTTTGTTTCATGGCGGTAGTGGTGCCGCGTGTGGCGCTGTAGTTCAGGATATCGCCCAGTTTGTCGTCATTGTCGACCTGGAGGGTAATCTTGTTGTTCTCGCCGGTGGAAGAGGAGCTGATCGCCAGCTGATAATCGTTGTCGCCGACGCGCATGATGCTGGCGTTCACGCCGGCCTTGGCGCCGTTGATGGCGTCGCGCAGTTCCACCAATGAGGTTTGATCGTCGCTGAGCGGGATCTTGGTCTCTTTCGGCGGATTGCCGGCGGTGATGGTCAGGGTACGGTCGGTGGCGCCGTCGGTGCCTAATTTAGCGGTCTGCTCGCTGATGGGCGCCTGGGTGGTCAGGGTTTGCGCCTGCGCCAGCTCCTTCACTTCTACCACGTAGTTGCCCGGCACCGCCTTGGCGTTGGTGGTGATCTTGAAGGCGTTGTGTTCGGTGGCGATGGTGGCCTTGAAGACGTCCTCTTTCGCCATCTCTTTACTGATATTGTCGAATTTTTCCAGTGCGCCTTTCAGCGTGCCGTAACCGGTCAACTGGGCGTTATAGCTGGATTGCTTGGTGGTGTAAGGGGTCAGGCGCTGTTGTTCCGCTTTAGTCAGCTTGTCCAGCAAGCCGTTGAGGTCGAGTCCTGAGCCGAGACCTAATGAACTGATCGTTGCCATTGGTAATTCTCCTTGATAATGACTTTATTCGCTTTACGCGTTATCGGCTCAGTGAAGAAAAAGTTTACCGAAAAAAACAAAAAACCGATGGCGCAATAGAAGAGGGAAAAAACGCGTTATTTCCGCCATTGCCGCAGACGCAAAAAAATTAAAAAATTTCTAAAGGTTGTTAGGGGAGGGCCGATACCTGAGGGGACGGTGGTTGACGCCGTGGGCAAACAAGCCCGAACCTTTTAACTGTGTTGCGAAGAACGCAACTGACTCGTAAGGAAAGCAAACAATGGCACAAGTAATCAACACTAACAGCCTGTCTCTGATGGCGCAGAACAACCTGAACAAATCTCAGTCTTCTTTGGGCACTGCGATTGAGCGTCTGTCTTCCGGTCTGCGTATCAACAGCGCTAAAGACGACGCTGCGGGTCAGGCGATCTCCAACCGTTTCACCGCTAACATCAAAGGTCTGACTCAGGCTTCTCGCAACGCCAACGACGGTATCTCTCTGGCGCAGACCACTGAAGGCGCACTGAACGAAGTTAACGACAACCTGCAGAACATCCGTCGTCTGACCGCACAGGCTCTGAACGGCTCCAACTCTACCAGCGACCTGAAATCCATCCAGGACGAAGTTACTCAGCGTCTGGCTGAAATCAACCGCATCTCCGAGCAGACTGACTTCAACGGCGTGAAAGTGCTGAGCAGCGATCAGAAACTGACCATCCAGGTTGGCGCTAACGACGGTGAAACCATCGATATCGATCTGAAAAAAATCGACGCTAAGCAACTGGGTCTGGATACCTTCGACGTTACAACTAAATCTGCAAAAGCTGGCGCTGAAATTACTGCTGGCACCAAGATTAACGTTGATAGCGATCCGACTAAACAGGCAGACGCTGATGTAACTGGTCTGGCTGCAGGCAAAACTTTGGTTTCCGGTACTGATGCAAACGGCAAAGCTGCTTACTTCATCGCGACTAAAGATGCAGCGACTGGTGCAACTTCTTACACCAAAGCAGCTGTTGCAGATGACGGTAAAGTGACTGACTCCGGTACAGACGCTGGCGTTAAGAGCCCACTGGATACCCTGGACAAAGCGCTGGCACAGGTTGACGGCCTGCGTTCTTCCCTGGGTGCGGTACAGAACCGTTTCGATTCTGTTATCAACAACCTGAACAGCACCGTTAACAACCTGGCTGCTTCTCAGTCTCGTATCCAGGATGCTGACTACGCGACCGAAGTGTCCAACATGAGCCGTGCCAACATCCTGCAACAGGCTGGCACCTCTGTTCTGGCACAGGCTAACCAGTCTACTCAGAACGTACTGTCCCTGCTGCGTTAATCGTCTCTCCCGATTAACTGTCGCATGAAACCCCGCTTCGGCGGGGTTTTTTTATGCTCGCGCATCGCGCGGTTATTACATGGCGCAAATAAAGCCCGTTTTGTGCGACTGTTCAGCCGATTGGCATTCCGCCCCCTACGCATAATAGCGCTGACTCTCTTATCCGCAGGTTTAAGACATAGTGAGCGATCTGTATACCGCCGAAGGCGTGATGGACAAAAATTCTCTCTGGCTGCGCTACGTCCCGTTAGTGCGCCACGAGGCGTTGCGCCTGCAGGTCAGGCTGCCCGCCAGCGTGGAGCTCGACGACTTGCTGCAGGCCGGGGGAATCGGGCTATTGAACGCCGTTGAGCGTTATGACGCCTTACAGGGAACCGCCTTTACCACCTATGCGGTGCAACGCATTCGCGGCGCAATGCTCGACGAGCTGCGCAGCCGTGACTGGGTGCCGCGCAGCGTGCGGCGCCATGCGCGCGAGGTCGCGCAGGTAATGCGGCAACTGGAACAGCGTTATGGCCGTCCGGCGAGCGAGACGGAAGTGGCGCAGACGCTGAATATCTCTCTGGATGAGTACCGTCAAATTCTGTTGGACACCAATAACAGCCAGCTTTTCTCCTACGACGAATGGCGCGAGGAGCATGGCGAGAACGCGGAACCGATGCTGGAAGGGCATGAAGAGGCCAATCCGCTGCATCACCTGTTGGAAGGCAGCCTGCGCCAGCGAGTGATCGACGCCATCGAGGCGTTGCCGGAGCGCGAGAAAATGGTGCTGACGTTGTATTACCAGGAAGAGTTGAATCTGAAGGAGATCGGCGCCGTGCTGGACGTTGGGGAATCCCGCGTCAGCCAGCTGCACAGTCAGGCGATCAAACGGCTGCGTGCGCGGCTGGCGAACGACACCTGACGGCGGCCCGCCGCCTCTCAACTCGATGACTCATGCGACAATCGGACTGCCCTTTATGCCAGGATTACTGTTGAAAAAACGGCCGCTTAGCCGTTACCTGAAAGACTACAAGCACAGCCAGACCCATTGCTCCCAGTGCGGCAAACTGTTGGACCGCATGGCGCTGGTGTTTCGCGGCAAGATCATCAATAAAGAAGCCATCGCGCGGATGGATCAGCCGATCGACGACGCGGTCTGGCAAAACGTGCAGCACGAGCTGACCGCGCTGTGCCGTTTTTGCAGCGAAATCTCCTGCAACAGCCACCCGAGCTATTTCGACATTATGGCGTTCAAACAGTACCTGTTCGAACAGACCGAGATGAGCCACAGCACCATCCGCGAGTACGTGGTGCGGCTGCGCCGGTTGGACGAAATGCTGGTGGCGCGCAACTACCCGGCGGACAAGTTCGCCAACAGCGCCAGCCATCAGCGCATCATCGACGATCTGCCTACCGCGGGGCACAACAACTATCGCATTGCGCTGCGTAAATACGACCAATACCTCGCCTGGCAACGCAGCTACTGAGGTCTTCCCCGGCCAGCCGGTCGGGGTCTGTGATTCCCCCGCGATAAAGGATGATTATTCGGTTCACATCTGATAAATCTATCGCTTATCAGACGTTGATACTCGATTCCCTGGGGGAAGTAGTGAACCTGCAACAGCAACTGGCGCAATTCCCGCGCCTGGATTTGGTTGGCTCTGCCACACCGCTCGAAAAACTGTCCCGTCTTTCCGATTACCTCGGCCGCGAAATTTACCTTAAACGTGACGATGTCACACCTGTCGCGATGGGCGGCAACAAACTGAGAAAGCTGGAGTTTCTGGCCGCAGATGCGCTGCGGCAGGGCGCAGATACGCTGGTGACCGCCGGCGCCATTCAATCCAACCACGTGCGCCAGACGGCGGCGGTGGCGGCGAAATTGGGCCTGCACTGCGTCGCGCTGTTGGAAAACCCGATCGACACCCGCGCAGAAAACTACCTGACCAACGGCAATCGCCTGCTGCTCGGCCTGTTCAACGCCGAAGTGGTGATGTGCGAAGCGCTGCACGATCCGCAGCAGCAGCTGGCGGAACTGGCGACGCGCCTTGAGGCGCAGGGCTTTCGGCCTTACGTGGTGCCGGTAGGCGGCTCCAATGCGCTGGGCGCGCTGGGGTATGTGCAGTGCGCATTGGAAATCGCCGAGCAGAGCCAACGCAGCAACGTGGCATTCAGCTCCGTGGTGGTGGCTTCCGGCAGCGCCGGTACCCACGCCGGGCTGGCGGTGGGCCTGCAACAGCTGTTGCCGGAAAGCGAACTGATCGGCGTGACGGTCTCGCGCACCGTGATCGATCAGCTGCCGAAGGTGGAGCAGATCCAGAAAGCATTGGCTTGTTCGCTGAATATCGATGAGCTGGCGCCGATCGCGTTGTGGGACGATTACTTCGCGCCGCAGTACGGCATGCCGAACGAAGAAGGCATGGCGGCGGTGCAGCTGCTGGCGCAGCAAGAGGGCGTGTTGCTGGATCCGGTGTACACCGGCAAGGCGATGGCCGGTTTGATCGACGGCATCGCCCAGCGGCGTTTCCGCGATGATGGCCCCATTCTGTTCGTTCACACCGGCGGCGCGCCGGCGCTGTTCGCCTACCATCCGCAGGTGTAAACACCGCTTGTTATTCCATTTTGAACTATATTTATAAAGTTATATTCCTTTATGCGGGCGGTCGCACTGTTAAAGTGCTGATATCAAAAAAGATAAACAACACACAGGGGTGTTTATGATATTTGCAAAAGTTCGTCGTCAATGGCTGTTGGGCGTGGTGGGTGTCGCGTTGGCCGCCGGTTTGACGACCCAAACCTATGCCGCCGACAATCTGCTGCAGCAGGTGAAACAGCGTGGCACGCTGATCGTCGGTCTGGAAGGCACTTATCCGCCGTTCAGCTTCCAGGGTGAAGACGGCAAGCTGACCGGTTTCGAAGTGGATTTCGCCAACGCGTTGGCGGAACATCTGGGCGTGAAAGCCAAGCTGAACCCGACCAAGTGGGACGGTATGTTGGCCTCGCTGGAGTCGAAACGCATCGACGTGGTGATCAACCAGGTGACCATCTCTCCCGAGCGTCAGAAGAAATATGACTTCTCCACCCCTTACACCGTTTCCGGCATTCAGGCGCTGGTGAAGAAGGGGAACGAAGGCACCATCACCAAGCCGGACGATCTGAAGGGCAAGAAGGTCGGCGTTGGCCTCGGTACCAACTATGAGCAATGGCTGCGTGCGAACGT
Organism: Serratia marcescens; assembly: GCF_001902635.1. Lineage (GTDB taxonomy): Bacteria > Pseudomonadota > Gammaproteobacteria > Enterobacterales > Enterobacteriaceae > Serratia > Serratia marcescens_F. The sequence goes on from NZ_MJAO01000008.1 coordinate 88,480, forward strand.
GCAGGGCGTAGATGTGCGCACTTACGACGACGATCCGACCAAGTATCAGGATCTGCGCGTCGGTCGCATCAACGCCATTCTGGTGGATCGCCTGGCGGCGCTGGATCTGGTGAAGAAAACCGGCGATACGCTGGCGGTGGCCGGCCCGGCGTTCTCTCGCCAGGAGTCCGGCGTGGCGCTGCGCAAGAGCAACCCGGAGCTGCTGGCCGCAATTGACCAGGCGATCGCCGACATGCAAAAAGACGGCACGATGGCGAAGATCTCCGAGAAATGGTTTGGCGCGGACGTAACTAAATAATGCACGAAAGTATTCAACTGGCGCTGGATTCAGCGCCATTTTTATTGAAGGGCGCGATACTGACGCTCCAGCTCAGTCTGGGCGGCATGGCGTTCGGCCTGCTGCTCGGTTTTCTGCTGGCGCTGATGCGCCTTTCGCCGCTTTGGCCACTGTCGTGGCTGTCGCGCATCTATGTGTCGCTGTTCCGCGGCACGCCGTTGATCGCCCAGTTGTTTATGATCTATTACGGCCTGCCGCAGTTCGGCGTCGAGTTCGATCCCTTTCCGGCGGCGCTGATCGGCCTGTCGCTCAATACCGCCGCCTATACCTCGGAAACGCTGCGCGCGGCGATTTCGTCGATCGACAAAGGGCAGTGGGAGGCCGCCGCCAGCATCGGCATGACCCGTTGGCAAACCCTGCGCCGGGTGATCCTGCCGCAGGCGGCGCGCACTGCCTTGCCGCCGCTGGGCAACAGCTTTATCGGCCTGGTGAAAGACACCTCGCTGGCAGCCACCATTCAGGTGCCGGAACTGTTCCGTCAGGCGCAGCTGATCACCTCGCGCACGCTGGAAGTGTTCACCATGTACTTGGCGGCATCGCTGATTTATTGGGTGATGGCGACTCTGCTTTCCGCGCTGCAAAACCGTCTGGAAGCCCACGTTAATCGCCAGGATCAGGAGTAGCGCATGAGTGCCATCGAAGTTAAACAATTGACCAAGCAGTTCAAGGGTCAGACGGTGCTGCATGGGATCGATCTGGCGGTGGACGCCGGCGAAGTGGTGGCGATCATCGGGCCGAGCGGTTCGGGGAAAACCACCTTGTTGCGCTGCATCAACCTGCTGGAGGAGCCGGATTCCGGCACCATTCGCGTCGGCGATATCCTGATCGACGGCGGCAAACCGCTGAGCAAACAAAAAAATCAGGTGCGGGCGCTGCGTCAGCAGGTCGGTTTCGTGTTCCAGAACTTCAACCTGTTCCCGCACCGTTCGGTGTTGGAAAACATCATCGAAGGGCCGGTGATCGTCAAGGGCGAGGCGAAAGCCAGCGCCGAGCAGCGCGCTCGCGCGTTGCTGGCGAAAGTGGGGCTGAGCGGCAAAGAGCAGGCTTATCCGCGGCGGCTGTCCGGCGGGCAACAGCAGCGGGTGGCGATCGCACGCGCGCTGGCGATGCAGCCGGAGGTGATCTTGTTCGATGAGCCGACGTCGGCGCTCGATCCCGAGCTGGTGGGGGAAGTGCTCAATACCATGCGCTCACTGGCGGAAGAGAAACGCACCATGGTGATTGTCACCCATGAGATGAGCTTCGCCCGCGACGTGGCCGACCGCGTTATCTTTATGGACCACGGTCGTATCGTCGAACAGGGCCCGGCCAAAGCGCTGTTCGCCAATCCGCAGCACCAGCGCACCCAGCAATTCCTCGACAAGTTCCTGAATCAATAAGGCGGCGGGGGGCATTTCCCCCGACCGCGTTCGACCATTCATTTCGCGCAGCGGCGGCGAGAAACTCGCTGCGGCTGCCGTATCCCGGATGTTGCCGAACCCGAGAGTCAATGCGACTCGTAGCGTTCTGCCGCGGCTTGCAAGCAGACTCATCCGTTCTGAGCTCACCCTGTTGTTATCGCCCATGAGGCACCACATCCTCATGCAAGGATAACAAGACGCTAACGGTTGACCGGGCTGCGGGCAATAAAAAACCCTGCACAAGTGCAGGGTTTGCGTAGCGGTATGCAAATCAGGCGGCAACGGAGTGCCGCCTTGATGATGCGTTAACCGATGGTCATCAGGCTGGCATTACCGCCGGCGGCGGCGGTGTTGACGCTCAGCGAACGTTCGATCAGCAGGCGTTCCAACAGGATGTTGGTTTCACCGTGAGCGAAGCCCTGCACCGAGACGATGGCGCCGCCGCGCTGGGCGATCTGTTCGCACAGGGTGCGCAGCTGATCGGCATCGCCGTGGTAGATGGCGGCGTCGAACTCGACCTTGTCCTGCTGCCAGTCTTTGCTGAAGGCGATGCGCGCCTGCACATCGTTCGGCAAGCGGCGGAACAGATTGCGCTGCAGTTCCGCTTCCGGCCACAGCGCGCAGCTGCCAACCGCCAGCACGGCGGCCAGTTGGATCAGCGCGTCGGCTTCGTTGTCCGCCAGGCACAGCACGCGTTCACGCGGCAGCAGGGCATAGGTATTGCGTTCGCCGGTCGGGCCCGGCAGCGGGCGTACGGTACCGCCCTGACCCAGTTCCGCATAGCGCTGCGCCAACGTCGCCAGCTCGCCGTGTTGGCTGGTAGCCGCCCATTTCTCCAGCGATTGCAGCGCGCCCAGCAGCTGCGGCCGCGCGGTGGCTTCCATCGGGCGCTCGTCGTCCTGACGGTGCAGCGTGCGTTGCAGCGCGTCGTCCGGGCGGTTGGCCAGCAGGCGGTACAGGTACAGCGGGCCGCCGGCTTTCGGGCCGGTGCCCGACAGGCCTTCGCCGCCGAACGGCTGCACGCCGACCACCGCGCCGACCATGTTGCGGTTGACGTACAGGTTGCCGACTTTGGCGCGTTCGGTCACTCGAGCGATGGTTTCATCGATACGGGTGTGAATGCCCAGCGTCAGGCCATAACCGGCGGCGTTGATCTGATCGACCAGCGCGTCCAGATTGTTGCGCTGGAAGCGCACTACGTGCAGCACCGGGCCGAAGATTTCTTTCTGCAGCTCGTCGAAGCTGTCGAGTTCGATCAGCGTCGGCTTGATGAAGGTGCCGCGCGCCCACTCTTTCTCATCCTGCGTGCTGCCTTTGGCGGCCTGGTACACCTTGCGGCCTTTGGCGCGCATCGCCTGGATGTGGCGTTCGATGCCGGTTTTGGCTTCGGCGTCGATCACCGGGCCCACGTCGGTGGACAGGCGCTCCGGGTTGCCCATGCGGCACTCGGCCATCGCGCCGCGCAGCATTTGCAGCGTGTGCTCGGCCACGTCTTCCTGAATGCACAGGATGCGCAGCGCAGAGCAGCGCTGGCCGGCGCTGTCGAAGGCGGAGGCCACCACGTCGGTCACCACTTGTTCGGTCAATGCGGAGGAGTCGACGATCATGGCGTTCAGGCCACCGGTTTCGGCGATCAGCGGCGTTGGGCGGCCTTGCGGATCCAGTCGGCCGGCGATGCTGCGCTGCAGAATGCCGGCGACGTCGGTGGAGCCGGTGAACATCACGCCGCGGACGCGGGCGTCATTGACCAGCGTCGAGCCGACGGTTTCACCCTGGCCCGGCAGCAGCTGCAGCACGCCTTGCGGAATGCCGGCTTCCAGCAGGATGCGCACTGCCTGCGCGGCCACCAGCGGCGTTTGCTCGGCCGGTTTGGCCAGCACGCTGTTGCCCGCAGCCAGCGCGGCGGCGATTTGGCCGGTGAAGATCGCCAGCGGGAAGTTCCACGGGCTGATGCAGACGACCGGGCCCAGCGGACGGTGGCTGTCATTGGCGAAATCGTCGCGCACCTGGCCGGCGTAGTAGTGCAGGAAATCGACCGCTTCACGCACTTCGGCGATGGCGTTGTTGAAGGTTTTACCCGCTTCGCGCACCAGAATACCCAGCAGGTTTTGCAGCTGGCTTTCCATCAGCTCGGCGGCGCGTTCGAGGATCGCGGCGCGCTCGGTCGGCGGCGTGGCGAACCAGATTGGGCCGGCGGCCGCGGCGGCGTCGAGCGCGCGGCTGACTTCGCCTTCGGTGGCTTCACGCACGTAGCCGACCACGTCGCCCGGCTCGGCCGGGTTGATCACCGGTTGTTCCACGCCCTGATCCAACTCGGCGTCGATGATCGGTTCCGCACGCCACGGATGGTTGGCGCTGGTGAGCAGGGCGCTGGACAGCGAGGCCAGTCGCTGTTCGTTGGACAGATCCAGGCCGCTGGAGTTAATGCGTTTCTCGCCATACAGCTCGCGCGGCAGCGGAATGCGCGGATGCGGCAGGCCGATCTGCCCTTCGCTGGCCGCCAGCGCTTCCACGGCGCTGACCGGATCGGCCACCAGCTCGTCGAGCGGCAGGGTGGCGTCGGCGATGCGGTTGACGAACGAGGTGTTGGCGCCGTTTTCCAGCAGGCGACGTACCAGGTAGGCCAGCAGCGTTTCATGAGTGCCGACCGGCGCGTAGATGCGGCAAGGGCGGTTCAGCTTGCCGTCGGCCACTTTACCCACCACCTGTTCGTACAGCGGCTCACCCATGCCGTGCAGGCACTGGAACTCATACTGGCCAGGATAGTAGTTGTTGCCGGCCAGGTGATAGATGGCGCTCAGGGTGTGGGCGTTGTGGGTGGCGAACTGCGGATAGATCAGGTTCGGCACCGACAGCAGCTTGCGCGCGCAGGCCAGGTAGGAGACGTCGGTATACACCTTGCGGGTGTAAACCGGATAGCCTTCCAGGCCGTCCATTTGGGCGCGTTTGATTTCGCTGTCCCAGTAGGCGCCTTTCACCAGACGGATCATCAAACGACGGCGGCTGCGTTGCGCCATGTCGATCACCGCGTCGATGGCGAACGGGCAACGTTTTTGGTAGGCCTGAATGACGAAGCCGATGCCGTTCCAGCCGGCCAACTGTGGTTCGAAGCACAGCTTCTCCAGCAGATCGAGCGAGATCTCCAGACGATCGGCCTCTTCGGCGTCGATGTTGATGCCGATATCGTACTGGCGGGCTTGCAGGGTCAGCGACAGCAAACGCGGGTAGAGTTCTTCCATGACGCGTTCGTACTGCGCGCGGCTGTAGCGCGGGTGCAGGGCGGACAGCTTGATGGAGATGCCGGGACCTTCATAGATGCCGCGGCCGTTGGACGCTTTGCCGATGGCGTGGATCGCCTGCTGGTAAGAAACCAGGTAGGCCTGGGCGTCGGCTTCGGTCAGGGCGGCTTCGCCCAGCATGTCGTAGGAGTAACGGAAGCCTTTCTCTTCCAGCTTGCGCGCGTTGGCCAGTGCTTCGGCGATGGTTTCGCCGGTCACGAACTGTTCGCCCATCAGGCGCATTGCCATGTCCACGCCTTTGCGGATCAGCGGTTCGCCGCTTTTGCTGATGATGCGGTTCAGCGAGCGGGACAGATTGGCTTCGTTATGGGTCGACACCAGTTTGCCGGTGAACAGCAGGCCCCAGGTGGCGGCGTTGACGAACAGCGACGGGCTGCGCCCCAGGTGCGAGTGCCAGTTGCCGTTGCTGATCTTGTCGCGGATCAGGGCATCGCGGGTCGGCTTGTCCGGAATGCGCAGCAGCGCTTCCGCCAGGCACATCAGCGCCACGCCTTCCTGTGAGGAGAGGGAGAACTCTTGCAGCAGGCCTTGCACCATGCCGGCGCGGCCGTTTGCACTTTTTTGGTTACGCAACTTCTCGGCGATGCCGTAGGCCATTTTGTGAGTAGCCTGTGCAAGATCGGCAGGTAATCGCGCCTGTTCGAGCAACATCGGTACCGCTTCGGTCTCCGGGCGGCGATAGGCGGCAGTGATGGCGGCGCGGGTGACCGACTGCGGCAGAATTTGTTCGGCGAAATCGAGGAATGGCTGGTGTGACTCTTCCTGCGCTTGCGGCATAATGTCGTCCGCTTCAGGCTGGGCCGCAGCGGCCAGCGCTGGAATTTCAGGAATATCGGTACCGCTCTCGAGACGCTCGAGGTAATTAAAGATGGCCTGCTTGATGAGCCAGTGCGGCGTGCGATCGATGCGTTGCGCCGCGCTCTTGATCCGGTCGCGTGTTGCCTCGTCGAGTTTCACGCCCATTGTGGTAGTGCCCATGCCAATCCAACTCCTGTGTTTAGAACCTATCCCATCAGGCTAGACAGACAGCAGGCCGGAAAGCCTGTTGGGATAGGTTCGTGAGATGTGTGGTGTTAAGAATGCAGACAATATCCTGCATGTTGCAACTTTGTGCAACCTTGTTAAATCAGGCTGATGAGCGAAGTGTGAGTTTCATCGATTTTTTAACATGAGCAATTGGCATGAATGTTGCGTTATTGAGCAACGGCGGCGGCGTTTATCAGGCCGTATGCGCTTTACCTTGCGTTATATAAGGGTAATAACCAGGTGCAACTCATTTTGTTTGTCGTGAGTGCAACCATTGAGCCCGGTAAATGTGACGCAGGGTAAACTTTGTGTAACTTTGTTGTTAAATGTCTTGTTGGTTGATGAAAGCCTCATCTAGGATAACCGACGGTCAACAATTACGGGCAGAAACTATTTTACCTGCACTCGCTCGAGGGATGCGCCACGTTCCGGCGCAGCGGCCAGTGCAATGCATTGCGCGTCAGTTTCCGGCCGTCTTTGCGGCAGAAACGGAACGCGAATAATAATGAAAGTGGAGAATTAAATGACAATGAGCACACCTATGCTGGTGACCTTCCTGGTGTACATTTTCGGGATGGTGCTGATCGGCCTGCTTGCCTACCGGGCAACCAACAACTTTGATGACTATATTCTCGGTGGCCGCAGTTTGGGCAGCGTGGTGACCGCGCTGTCCGCCGGCGCTTCCGACATGAGCGGTTGGCTGTTGATGGGCCTGCCGGGCGCCATTTTCCTCTCCGGCATCTCCGAAAGCTGGATCGCCATCGGTCTGACCGTTGGCGCCTATCTGAACTGGAAGCTGGTGGCAGGAAGGCTGCGCGTGCATACCGAAGCCAACAACAACGCCCTGACGCTGCCGGACTATTTCACCAGCCGTTTTGAAGACAACAGCAAGCTGCTGCGGGTGATCTCGGCCATCGTCATTCTGGTGTTCTTCACCATTTACTGCGCCTCCGGCATCGTGGCCGGCGCGCGCCTGTTCGAAAGCACCTTTGGCATGAGCTACGAAACCGCCCTGTGGGCCGGTGCCGCGGCGACCATCCTGTACACCTTTATCGGCGGTTTCCTGGCGGTGAGCTGGACTGACACCGTGCAGGCCAGCCTGATGATCTTCGCGCTGATCCTGACGCCGGTGATCGTGATCTTCGCCGTCGGCGGTATCGATACCTCGATGCTGGTGATCCAGGCGCAGAACCCGGCCAACCTCGACATGCTGAAGGGCCTGAACTTCGTCGCCATTCTGTCGCTGTTGGGTTGGGGCCTGGGTTACTTCGGCCAGCCGCATATCCTGGCGCGTTTCATGGCGGCGGATTCTCACCGCACCATCCGCAGCGCGCGCCGCATCAGCATGACCTGGATGATCCTGTGCCTGGCCGGCACTATCGCCGTCGGTTTCTTCGGTATCGCTTACTTTGCCAACAACCCGGATCAAGCCGGCAACGTGTCGCAGAACGGCGAACGCGTGTTCATCGAACTGGCGATGTTGCTGTTCAACCCATGGGTGGCGGGCGTGCTGCTGTCGGCGATTTTGGCGGCGGTCATGAGCACCCTGAGCTGCCAGCTGCTGGTGTGCTCCAGTGCGATCACCGAAGATCTGTACAAGGCATTCCTGCGCAAAGGTGCCAGCCAGCGTGAGCTGGTGTGGGTCGGCCGCGTGATGGTGCTGGTGGTGGCGCTGGTGGCCATCGCGCTGGCGGCCAACCCGGAGAACCGCGTGCTGGGTCTGGTAAGCTACGCCTGGGCCGGTTTCGGCGCCGCCTTCGGCCCGGTCGTGCTGATCTCGGTGATGTGGTCGCGCATGACCCGCAACGGCGCTTTGGCCGGCATGTTGGTCGGCGCGGTGACGGTGATCGTCTGGAAACAGTACGCGTGGCTGGGCCTGTACGAAATCATTCCGGGCTTCATCCTGGGCTGCCTCGCCATCGTGGTAGTGAGCCTGATGGGGCGCCAGCCGTCTTCCTCCATGACCGAACGTTTCGATCAGGCGGAAGCCGAGTACAAAACGGTGTAACGCCGTTCGATGTCAGTCAGCAAGGGGCGCACAGAGCGCCCCTTCTTTTTGCCTTCCCGTCGCCGTTGCCGGCTGTAACACCTGGCGACATTTGATTAGAAAAAATCACTGTTGCGCCTCTTGTATTTCTTTTTGGCAGAATGATAATCACTCTCGTTGTATTTTACGTTTCTTTACATTGCCGCCGCTGCCCATCTCGAGACAACCGTCTCTGTCGCCGCGGTCTTTTCAGGGGTGATTATTTATGTTTGTTCCCTTTCTTATCATGTTCCGTGAGGGCCTGGAGGCCGCGCTGATCGTCAGCCTGATCGCCAGCTACCTGAAGCGCACGCAGCGCAGCCAATGGCTGGGCGCGGTGTGGATCGGCGTGATTGTCGCGGCGGCGCTGTGTCTGGCGCTCGGCATCTTCATTAATGAAACCACCGGCGAGTTCCCGCAGAAACAGCAGGAGCTGTTCGAAGGCATCGTGGCGGCGGTGGCGGTGGTGATCCTCACTTATATGGTATTCTGGATGCGTAAGGTATCCAAGTCGGTCAAGGTGCACCTGGAAGGGGCGATCGATCAGGCGCTCAGCGCCGGTAAAGGGCAGGGTTGGGCGCTGGTGGCGATGGTGTTCTTCGCCGTGGCGCGCGAAGGGCTGGAATCGGTGTTCTTCCTGCTGGCGGCATTCCAGCAAGACGTGGGTGCTGCGGCGCCGATCGGCGCGGTGCTCGGCCTGGTGGCCGCCATCGTGCTCGGTATGATGATTTACTGGGGCGGGGTGAAGCTGCACCTGGCCAAGTTCTTCAAATGGACCAGCCTGTTCATTCTGTTTGTCGCCGCCGGGCTGGCCGCCGGTGCGATCCGCGCCTTCCACGAAGCCGGTCTGTGGAACCACTTCCAGGACATCGCTTTCGATTTCAGCAGCACCCTGTCGACCCACTCGCTGTTCGGTACCCTGCTGGAAGGCATTCTCGGTTATCAGGAAGCGCCGACGGTCAGCGAAGTGGCGGTCTACTTCCTGTATTTGATCCCGGCGCTGATTTTCTTTTTCCTGCCGCAGCGTGCGGAGCCGGCAGCGGCTCCGGCGCAACGTAAAATCAATCATTAATGTTTAATAGGGAATCTCGTATGTCTACTCCACTATTTCGCCGCAAGGCGTTGCACGCAGCATTACTGGCTATCCCGGCGTTTGCGCTGAGCATCGACGCGTTGGCGGCGGACGTGCCGCAGGTCAAGGTCACGGTCAATGACAAGCAGTGCGAGCCGATGCAGCTGACGGTGCCGGCCGGCAAGACGCAGTTTGTGGTGCATAACACCAGCCAGAAAAACGTCGAATGGGAAATCCTGAAAGGGGTAATGGTGGTGGAAGAGCGTGAGAACATCGCGCCGGGTTTCACTCAGAAAATGACCGCCACGCTGGAAGCAGGCGAATATGACATGACCTGCGGGCTGCTGAGCAATCCGAAAGGTAAATTGATCGTCACTGCGGCCACCAACGGCGCGACCGACGGCAAGCCGAACGCGCTGGATCTGGTCGGCCCGATCGCCGAATACAAGGTCTACGTCACCAAAGAAGTGGACGGGCTGGTGAAACAGACCAAGCTGTTCACCGACGCGGTGAAGGCCGGCAATCTGGAGCAAGCGCGCAAGCTGTATGCGCCGACCCGCCAGCACTATGAGCGCATCGAGCCGATCGCCGAGCTGTTCTCCGATCTGGACGGCAGCATCGACGCCCGTGAAGACGACTACGAGAAGAAATCGGCGGATCCGAACTTCACCGGCTTCCACCGCCTGGAGAAGGCGCTGTTTGCCGACAACTCGACCAAAGACATGGGCAAATATGCCGATCGTCTGTATCAAGACACCGTTGAACTGCAAAAACGCGTGGGTGAACTGACCTTCCCGCCGAGCAAAGTGGTGGGCGGCGCGGCCGGGCTGATCGAAGAAGTGGCGGCCAGCAAGATCAGCGGTGAAGAAGACCGTTACAGCCGCACCGATCTGTGGGATTTCCAGGCCAACGTCGACGGCGCGCAGAAGATCGTCAACCTGCTGCGCCCGCTGTTGGTCAAGGCCAACAAGCCGCTGCTGGACAAGATCGACGCCAACTTCAAAACCGTGGATACCATTTTGGCGAAGTACCAAACCAAAGAGGGCTATGAGTCCTACGAGAAGCTGACCGATACCGATCGCAACGCGTTGAAAGGGCCGATCACCGCCCTGGCGGAAGATCTGTCCCAGTTGCGCGGCGTGTTGGGTCTGGACTGAGGCATACGGTTATGAGCAACAAGATCGGCCCGCATAACGGGCCGCATCCGCAATCGCAGGGGGCGGCGTCACCTTCTCGCCGCCGTTTGCTGCAGGGATTGGGGCTGGGTGCGCTGGCGCTGGGCGGCAGCCGCCTGGCGCAGGCGGCGGATAAAGCGGCGGCGCCGTCAGCCGCGCCGCAGGATGAGCGCTGGCAGAAACAGCCGTTTTATGGCCGCCATCAGGCCGGGGTGCTGACCCCGCAGCAGGCGGCGATGATGCTGGTGGCGTTCGACGTGCTGGCGACCAACAAGGCGGATCTGGAGCGCCTGTTCCGGCTGCTGACCGATCGCATCGCCTTCTTGACCCACGGCGGCAAGGCGCCGGAAGTGGACGCCAAGCTACCGCCGCTCGATTCCGGCATCATGGGGCCGGAGATTTACCCGGACAACCTGACCATCACCGTGTCGGTCGGCGCGTCGATGTTCGACGAACGCTTTGGCCTGCAGGCGCAAAAACCGCTGCGCTTGCAGAAAATGACCCGCTTCCCCAACGATGCGTTGGATGCCGCGCTCTGTCACGGCGACCTGCTGCTGCAGATCTGCGCCAACACCAACGAAACGGTGATCCATGCGTTGCGCGACATCATCAAGCATTCGCCGGATCTGCTCAGCGTGCGCTGGAAGCGGGAAGGGTTCATCTCCGCTCATGCGGCGCGCAGTAAAGGCAAAGAGACGCCGATCAACCTGCTGGGCTTCAAAGACGGCACCGCCAACCCGAAGGCCGACGACAAACCGCTGATGGATAAAGTGGTGTGGGTCGGCGATAGCGTCGGCGAGCCGGCGTGGACGGCGGGCGGCAGTTACCAGGCGGCGCGCATTATTCGTTTCCGCGTTGAGTTCTGGGATCGCACGCCGTTGCAGGAGCAGGAAACCATTTTCGGCCGTGAGAAGCACAGCGGCGCACCGTTGGGCATGAAGCACGAGCACGACGAGCCGAATTACGCCAACGACCCTGACGGTAAGGTGATCCCGATGGATGCGCACATCCGGTTGGCTAACCCGCGCACGCCGGAAAGCCAGAGCAGTCTGATGCTGCGGCGCGGCTACAGCTATTCCCTGGGCGTATCCAATTCCGGTCAGCTGGAAATGGGGCTGCTGTTCGTCTGCTATCAAGCCGATTTGGAGAAAGGCTTCCTGACGGTGCAGAAAAGGCTGAATGGCGAAGCGCTGGAGGAATACATCAAACCGATTGGCGGTGGGTATTTCTTCGTGCTGCCAGGGGTAAAAGATAATAGCGATCATCTGGCCAGCGGCCTGCTCAAGGCCTGAAAACTGAATGACGAGGCGGATCTTCCGCCTCGTTTTACTTTAGCCCGCATATCGCACGGGGTGATGAGCAGCAGGATTCAATTCATTTTTCATCCCCCGGATTAAAAAATCAGCGCGGTTCGTCGGTTTTTGTCTGTGCAAAATTTAATCTGGAAACTAAAGTGTCATCCCTGAACGATAATATTAACTAATTGATAGTAAAGATATATTATCTTTCTGTGGAATGACGTGGCGGGCGTGATATAGTGCTCTGGCGTTGGCTTAAAACAAAAGGTATTAACTTTTTTTACATTTTAGTAACGCTGCGGGTTTGAATGTCATTATACTGTAATCATCTGGCGGTAGTTTTCACACGGTGCACAGCGCTAAGCTGTAAATAACACTGCGGGGATCGCTAATGGTAAAGTCCTTGGTTGGGCTGGAAAGAAAAAATAACCTACCTCCCCTGATTTCTCGTTGTAACGAGGGTTCTCTCTCCGACTCTCTTTTACCGGCAACCCCGCCCGCTTATCGCTACCGATTCTCATCACTTTTTACTCCACGTTTAATTATGCAGTCCGCGTTGTCCCGTGAATCGACGGCACCGAAGCGTTGCCGTCGATTCACTTTGTCCCTTGGCTCTTATTGGCTCGGAGGAGGCCAAAACCTAATACGTGTGTGAAACATAATCGCGCGGCCTGGCCGTTGCGGTAGGTGAAACAAACTGTAAGGTGCCACTATGGGTAGACAAAAAGCAGTGATCAAAGCACGTCGTGAAGCGAAACGCGTTATTCGTCGTGACGCTCGTAGTCATCGCCAGCTGGAAGAAGAGTCTGTGACCTCGCTGGTGCAAATGGGGGGAGTCGAGTCTATCGGCATGGCGCGAGACAAGCGCGATAGCTCACCCATCGAGGCTAGAACCGAAGCTCAGGGTCATTACTTATCAGCCATAGAGAATAAGCAGCTGATCTTCGCCACCGGCGAAGCCGGCTGCGGCAAAACATTCATCAGCGCTGCCAAGGCGGCGGAGGCGCTGATCCATAAAGAGGTGGATCGGATTATCGTTACCCGTCCTGTTTTGCAGGCGGATGAAGACCTCGGTTTCTTGCCCGGGGATATCTCCGAGAAATTCGCGCCTTATTTCCGCCCGGTGTATGACATTCTGGTGCGCCGTTTGGGCTCTTCCTTTATGCAGTACTGCCTGCGCCCGGAAATCGGCAAGGTAGAGATTGCGCCGTTCGCCTACATGCGCGGGCGCACCTTCGAAAATGCGGTCGTTATCCTGGATGAAGCCCAGAACGTGACCGCCAGCCAGATGAAAATGTTCCTGACCCGCCTGGGGGAAAACGTGACGGTTATCGTTAACGGCGACGTGACCCAGTGCGACTTGCCGCGCGGCGTGAAATCCGGCCTCAGCGATGCGTTGGAACGCTTCGAAGAGGACGAGATGATCGGCGTCATCCGCTTTGAAAAACAGGACTGCGTACGCTCCGCTTTGTGCCAGCGCACGCTCAACGCTTACAGTTAACCTACTCGCTAATGAAAAGGCCGCTTCGGCGGCCTTTTTTTACCGCCGCCATTTCCCGCCTCGTTTAACCTTTATGTAAATTATTGTGGTTTTTTGTATAGATTTTCGTTGAGTTAACGTTAATGATTAATGGGTTCCAGATTGGCGCGTAACGTGCGTGCGCCGCCAAAAGGACACTATCTGGGGTGTGCGCCGCGCGGCGCATTGAGCGTGAGTTCCTTGAAGCGATTCAAACATGAAATATATCATTCTGATTTTGCTTATTTTATGCGTCGTCTATGTGCATTACCGCGGACGGGTACGCTACAACGTATGGCGTCAGCTGTCTGACCATTCCACCTTTACCGCACCGCTGAATGTCTTTATGTACCTGTTTTCCCGTGTGCCGACCACGCCGTACCTGAAGCCGGAGCAGTTCCCGGAACTGGCGGTGCTGCGTGATAACTGGGAAACCATCCGCGACGAAGGGCAGAAGTTGATGGAGATCCAGCAGATCAAAGCCTCCGATCAATTCAACGACGCCGGCTTCAACTCGTTCTTCAAGACCGGTTGGAAGCGTTTCTATCTGAAGTGGTATGAAGACAGCCATCCTTCCGCCATGACCCTGTGCCCGCAAACGACCGAGCTGCTGCGCGCTCTGCCTTCGGTCAAGGCGGCGATGTTCGCCGAACTGCCGGACGGCAGCCGTTTGCCACGTCACCGCGACCCTTACGCCGGTTCTCTGCGTTATCACCTGGGGCTGATTACCCCCAACGACGACCGCTGCTTCATCGAGGTGGACGGCGAACGTTACAGCTGGCGCGACGGTGAAGGGGTGATGTTCGACGAAACCTATCTGCACTATGCGGAAAACCAGAGCGGGCAGAACCGTCTGATCCTGTTCTGCGACATCGAACGGCCGATGCGCTACCGTTGGACGCAAGCGGTGAACCATTGGCTGGGGCGCAATCTGATGAGCGCGGCTACTGCACCGAACGAAGAGGGCGATCGCACCGGCGGCGTCAACAAGATGTTCAAATACATCTATGCAATACGCCGGGTGGGGAAACGCCTGAAGGCCTGGAACCGCACCGGCTATTACATCATCAAGTGGTTTTTATTCGGGGGGATCGCCGCGGCGATATTCTTCTCGGTATAAACGAAGACAGGGGCGCACGGGTGCGCCCCTTTTTGATCAGGCGAAGATCGTCATCATGTAAGCGGCGAACAGCGCCAGGTGGGCGGTGCCGTTCAGCACGTTGGTGCGGCCGGTCGAGAACGACAGCTGGCACAACAACAGCACCGTCAGCATCACCACGATGTGCGGCGTTTGCAGACCGAAGATCAGCGTTTGCCCGGTCAGGGTGGCGATGATGGTGACCGCCGGTACCGTCAGGGAGATGGTCGCCAGCACCGAACCGAAGAACAGGTTCATGGCGCGTTGCACCTGGTTGTTCAACACGGCGCGCAGCGCCCCCAACCCTTCAGGCGACAGGATCAGCAGTGCCACCAGGAAGCCGGTGAACTGCGCCGGCGCATTCATCTTGGTCAGCAAGCCTTCCAGCGGATTGGCGTTGAACTTGGTCACGGCGATAACCGCGATCAGGTGCACGATGAGCCAGGCGGCGTGCCAGGCGCTGCTGTGCGAAGAAGGTTTGCCGTGGTGCGGATCGCCATCGTCGTCTTCATGCTCGTACACGAACAGGCTCTGGTGGGTTTTGGTCTGGATCACCAGGAACACGCCATACATGGCGGCGGAGATCAGCGCCACCAACAGCGCTTGCCCGGTGCTGAAGTTGCCGCCCGGCAGCGCGCTCGGGAACACCAGCACGATCACCGCCAGCGGGAAAATCGCCATCAGATACTGTTTGATGCCGCCGAGGTTGACATATTGGGTGGCGAATTTGCGCCCGCCAAGCAACAGCGCGAAGCCGACCAGACCGGCGGAGACGATCATGATAATGGAGTACAGCGTGTCGCGCATCAGCGCCGGTGCGGCGTCGCCGGTGGCCATCAGCGCCGAGATCAGACTGACCTCGAGGATCACCACCGACAGGCTGAGGATCAGCGAGCCGTAGGGTTCGCCCAACCGGTGAGCCAGCACGTCGGCGTGGCGCACCACGCTGAATGCGCTGCTGAGGATCCCCACCAGCGCGAGAATATTGATGCCGACGATCAGCGGAAAGTTATCGGTGCTACCCCATAGATTTAACACCACCAGGGCGGCGATGGGGAAGATGAGCGAGTATTCGGTGTGGCGAGATTTGGTGGATCGGCCAGGATCGTGTTGCGACTTCATGAGGGTGGCACTCCTTCTCAAACAGCGTAGCCCGTCAGCGCCGGTCGCCGTAGCACGGCAACTCTGCGTTTCCAGTAGGTATTTTATATTAGAATACACCTGCGGCGCCGGTGTGATGTTGTTTTTATCTGGGAAAGCAATTGCTTGCTTTATGTGATCAGGGTAGCAAAAAAACCGCACGGGGTGCGGTTTTATTTACTTACTTTTACGCAATAACGCCAGCTTTTCGCGTTAGATTTGAGAAAGGTTGTGTTTACTTCTTTATGGCATGGTTAATCAAGGAAGACAGAACCATCATTCGTCAATGTTATCTAAAATTTCATGGCGTTTGTCGTGATAACCTTCTTCATTTAACCCCTCACGCCAGTAAGGTACGGCATAAAGACGATTACGATCACATTGCCGTTCGCGTCGCAGGTAACGGCGCAGTTCAACCACCAGACGATCCTCACCGGCGAGCCAGAATTGCGTCTCGCCCTGCGGTAAAGACTGTGCGCGGAATCGGGCGATCAATTCGCCGGTTTTCTCCGTGCCGCCAATGACCCAATGCAATTCAACCTCGGCGGGCTTTTTCAGATCAATCATGTCGGCGGCGCTGTCGACGCGGACAAATGCGCGCCCGGCGCTGTGCGGCGGCAGGTTTTCCAACAGTGCGGCCAGTGCGGGCAGTGAGGAGAGGTCGCCTGCCAGGCAGTAGAAATCGGCTGCCGGCAGCATCGGGTTAGGGCCGCCCGGGTAGCCGATACCGATTTGATCGCCGGTTTTCGCCTGGCGCGCAAAGTCTACCGCCGGGCCGCGGTGATCGTGGATGGCGAATTCGATATCTACTTCCGCCAGCTCTGGTCGCACGGCGCGAATAGAATAGGTGCGTATGATCGGGCGCACCGCGCCGGGGGCCCAAAGCGGGCCATTTTCGGTCAACGTCGGCAGATCCGGTTGCGTTTGGCCCTCGATCGGCAAAAGCACTTTGATATGTGCGGCGGCGGCGTTGGCCGGGTAATAGCGCAGGTCGGGCGCGGTAAAGGTGATGCGGCGCAGGTGCGGCGTAATGTCTTGCACAGCGCTGACGGCGACCAGGTAAGGCGCGCGTGAGCGAGGGGCTTCGGTAGTCACAGGGGATCTCCTCATGTCGTTTGGCGTGAGTATAACACGTCATTTGATAATGAGAATCGTTTGCTATTTAAGGGCCGGCTGAACAGGGGGCGACCACGGGATATCTATAAAGAAACGAGCGATGCGCCTGGCGATAACGGTGTGACCGGATAGGTGCGGCGACAAGCGCCGGTATAGGACGGCGCGCCTTTGCGGCGCAGGTAAAATTGTGCCGACGCTATGATGACCTCGGCAATTAATATTATTGCTGCTCAGTACAAATACTTTTTCACTTTAGCGACACTTTGCAACTTGATTGCGCGCCGGGAAAAGAATATGGTCATTATTAATAGGCGTGGTTATTGAATTAATAAAATTCCGCACTAAAGAATAAAATTTCAAAGGTTCAGCAGTGGCGAGGGAGGACGAGAGATCGTATTCCCGGGAGGTAATTAAGTGTTAACGCGAGATTTTCTGCAAAAAGCGGATTGCAAAACCGCATTCGGCGCTATTGAGGAGTCGCTGTTGCTGACGCCTGAACAGCGGGCAGCCTCGTTGGATTGCACCTTATCGCGCCGGCCGGATCACAGCCCGGTATGGATATTCGGTTACGGTTCGCTGATGTGGAATCCGGTATTCGAATCGGAAGAAGTGCGGCCTGCCACGCTGCAGGGTTGGCACCGTGCGTTCTGCATGCGCCTGACCGCCGGGCGCGGCACGCTGCACCAACCGGGGCGCATGCTGGCGTTGAAAGAGGGCGGCCAGACTACCGGGCTGGCGTTCCGCCTGCCGGAACACAAACTGCGTGAAGAGCTGGAACTGCTGTGGAAGCGCGAGATGATCACCGATTGCTACGTGCCCATCTGGTGTGAACTGCGGCTGGATAGCGGCGCGGCGGTTACCGCGCTGGTGTTCGTGATGAACCCGAAACATCCGCTGTTTGAAGAGGACACCAGCCACCAGGTGATCGCGCCGTTGATCGCCCGCGCCAGCGGCCCGCTGGGCACCAATGCGCAATATCTGTTTGCGTTGGATAACGAGCTGAAGCACCACGGCATGCAGGATGATTGCATCGGCGATCTGGTGCGCTACGTGCAGCAATGGTTGCAGCAGAACCGCCCCGGCGCTATCGGTGGTGAAGCCACCGCCTGAGACGCGAGTCGGACGTGGAACGCCAAGGGCTCAGCATGCTGAGCCCTTTTTATATATCTAATGCCTATAGTTAATAACTTTATTCTGCATGACTATTTAAGGCTCTTTCTTTGTATGGTTATCTATCTCTTTATTTTTAAAGCCATTAACGATTTCACCTCGATCTGATGCCCCGGGTATGGCGATAAATAATTCACTTAGCATTAAATTGCATAAGTAAAGGTTATTTCTTATTTGTTCAAGCTCGCAGGACTCCGTATCAATATTGCAGACGCTACCGCAAGAAACAGGGAGACGGGGATGAACTTTCAACAATTAAAAATTATTCGGGAGTCGGCGCGCTGCAACTACAACCTGACGGAGGTCGCCAATACCTTATTTACCTCACAGTCCGGTGTCAGTCGTCATATTCGCGAGCTGGAAGAAGAGTTGGGCATTGAAATATTCATTCGCCGCGGCAAACGGCTGCTGGGGATGACCGAACCCGGCAAAGAGTTGCTGGTAGTGGCGGAACGCATTCTCAATGACGCCAATAACATTCGTCGCCTGGCGGACGTCTTCAGCAGCAACGATTCGGGGCAACTGCATATCGCAACGACGCATACCCAGGCGCGCTACAGCCTGCCGGGGGTGATCAAAGAGTTTCGTGCGCTTTACCCACGGGTGCGGGTGGTGCTCAATCAGGGCAGCCCGGAGGAAATCGTCTCAATGCTGGCCGCCGGCGAGGCCGATATCGGTATTGCCAGCGAACGGTTGATGAGTGATGAGTCGCTGGCGGCGTTTCCTTACTACCGCTGGCATCACACTATCCTGGTGCCGGAAGGGCACGCATTGACGCGTCAGCCGCAGGTGACGCTGGAGATGCTCAGCACCTTGCCGTTGATCACCTACCGGCAGGGCATCACCGGGCGTGCGAAGCTGGATGCGGCCTTCAAGGCGGCGGGGCTGACGCCGGACATCGCGCTCAGCGCGCAGGACTCCGACGTGATCAAAACTTACGTCGAGCTGGGATTGGGCGTGGGGGTGCTGGCCGACATGTCGTATGAGAAGGAACGCGATCGCGGGCTGGTCAGCCTCAGCGCCGAGCACCTGTTTGAACCCAATACGGTATGGCTGGGCCTGAAACGCAGCCAGTTACAGCGTAACTACGCCTGGCGTTTTATCCAGCTGTGCAACCCGACGCTGTCGCTGACCGAAATCAAAGACAAGGTTTTCTCGTCGCAGCTGGATGCGGTCATCGACTACCAGATTTAATCGGGCAACTGGGCCCCGCCGGATTGCCACGGGGGAAGGGGGGATTAGTCGTCGGTACGTTCGATCAGGTGACGCTTGCTTTTTCTGAACGGGCCGATGGCTTCCCATTCCGGTAGTTCTTCGGGCGGACGCGGGTTGGCCATCTCCCAGCGATGGTGTTGACGCAAAATCTCGATGGCGATGCGTTTTTGCTCTTGAATGGAGAGCGTAGGGTCGGTCAGATCCTTATTTTCTATTTTGGCTTCCTTTCTGCTCGTTATTTATACGCGCTTTATCACATTTGGCCCCGTACTTTTCCAGCGATTGTATGTGCTGTTTCAGTGCGTTGAAGCTGGTTTTCCATTTTCCTGTCCCTTGGGTGACCGCGCTCACGTTAATCACCCAATGAAAAAGAATCAAACCCCGCCTTTCATCGCTGCGAACTGCGCCGCAAAGACAGTTATCCATTGCGGCCAGGTGCCGTGAGAATGCGATCTGGCGTGCAATACTCTCTCTAATAATCAAAATCCCATCTATATACATAAAAAGAATATCTATAGTGATTTAAGTACCTTCAGCTGCCGATCGTGCTCGCATACACTCGCGAAATTATTATAAATTCCATCCGCTTGGAGAGTTTCCGATGAAAGCGTTCGTTCCTTCTTTGCTGTTTTTAGCCGTGGCGGCCAGCGTAAACGTGCAGGCGGCGACGCCGGCCAACACGCTGGTGATCGCACAGTCTATCGATGACGTGGTCAGTTTTGACCCGGCCCAGGGATTTGAGTTAACCACGGTGCAGTCATTCAACAGCTTGTACCAACGTCTGATCCAGTCCGATCCCCATAACCCCATCGATCTCAAACCGACCCTGGCCAGCCACTGGCAGGCCGGCGCCGACAACCGCAGCCTGACCTTCAGTCTGCGCCCGGACGCCAGGTTCGCCAGCGGCAATCCGCTGCGGCCGGAGGACGTGATCTTCTCGCTCTCACGGGTGGTAAAACTGAATCTGGAGCCGTCGTTTATCCTGACGCAGCTGGGCTGGAACGCGAAAAACGTCGACCAGCACCTGACCAAGGTGGACGACCAGACGGTGAAAATCAGCTGGAGCGAAAACGTCAGCCCGGCCTTCGTGCTCAGCCTGCTGTCGGCGCCGGTATCGTCGATCGTCGACGCCAAAGAGGCGCTGGCGCACCAGCAGGGCGACGATCTGGGGCACCAATGGTTGAACAGCCATTCTGCCGGCAGCGGGCCTTACAAAATTCGCACCTATGTGCCGCATGAAGCGGTGGTGCTGGAGGCGAATCCCGGCTCGCCGGAGGGGGCGCCGACGCTGAAAACCATCCTGATCAAGAACGTGCCCGATCCGGCCGCGCGCCGCTTGCTGATCGAACAGGGCGATGCCGATATCGCGCGCAACCTGGGCGCGGACCAGATGGCGGCGTTAAAAGGCAAGCCGGGCGTCAAACCGTTGGCCATTCCTTACGCTTCGCTTTATTTCCTGCAGTTCAACGCCAAGGCGTCGCCGGCGCTCGGCAACCCGGCGTTCTGGGAGGCGGCGCGCTGGCTGTTCGATTACAAAGGCATCGCCGACGATCTGCTGAAAGGGCAGTTCCAAAGCCATCAGGCGTTCTTGCCGGACGGTTATCTCGGTGCGCTCAAGGCGCAGCCGTACAGCTTCAACCCGCAGAAAGCCAAAGACATTCTGGCCAAAGCGGGGCTCAGCAACGTCAGTTTCCGTCTGGACGTCAACAACCAGCCGCCGTACCTGGATATCGCTCAGGCGCTGCAGGCCAGCTTTGCCCAGGGCGGCGTGAAGGTGGAACTGGTGCCGGGCATCAGTTCGCAGGTCTCCACCAAGGTGAAAGCGCTCAACTACGAGGCGACGCTGACTTCCTGGGGGCCGGATTATTTCGACCCTAACACCAATGCCGCAGCCTTCGCCTACAACCCGGAAGACGGCAGCAAGACGCTGGCCTGGCGCGCTAACTGGCAGATCCCGGCGCTGAGCAAGCTGACGCTGGCCGCCACTGCGGAAAACGACACCGCCAAGCGGGTGGCCGACTACCAGCAACTGCAAAAACAGGTGCAGCAAAGCTCGCCGTTCGTTATCGGTCTGCAGGCGCGCAGCCTGATTGCGGTGCGCGACAACCTCAAGGGCTATGTGCAGGGCATCAACCCTGACATGGTGTTCTACAGCAAGGTCAGCAAGTAATGGCCGCTGAACTGTCCGCCAGCGCCGGGGCGGCCCGGCGGTATTGGCGCTGGGGCGGGCGGCTGCTCGGCGGCGCGCTGTCGCTGGCGCTGACGTTGCTTGGCCTGCTGCTGTTCACCTTTATGCTGTCGCACCTGGCGCCGATCGATCCGGCGCTGCAGGTGGCGGGCGATCACGCCAGTGAAGCCACCTATGCGCAGGTGCGGCACGAGCTGGGATTGGATCAGCCGTTGCCGGTGCAGTTTTGGCGTTATCTGGTGCACCTGGCGCACGGCGATTTGGGCATTTCGCGCATCACCGCCCAGCCGGTGTTGAGCGATCTGCTGCGTACCTTCCCGGCGACGGTGGAGCTGGCCACCTGCGCCATTATCCTCGGCGCCCTCGGCGGCATTACGCTGGCGTTTCTGGCGGTGCTCAAACCGGGCAGCTGGTTGGATAACGCGGCGCGTCTGCTGTCGCTGATCGGTTATTCGGTGCCGATTTTCTGGCTGAGCCTGCTCGGGCTACTGCTGTTCTATGCCACGCTGCACTGGTCGGCGGGGCCGGGGCGGCTGGACGACATCTATCTGTACAGCATGGAGCCGCGCAGCGGTTTCGTGTTGATCGACAGCTGGCTGTCCGGCGATCGCGAGATGTTCTACAACGCCATCAGCCACCTGTGGCTGCCGGTGGTGGCGTTGGCGCTGCTGTCGATGGCGGGTATCACCCGGCTGCTGCGCGCCGCGATGCTGGAAGAGTGCAACAAGGAATACGTGACGCTGGCACGCTCCAAGGGCGCCGGCCGCCTGCGCATTCTGCTGCGCCACGTGTTTCCCAACGTGCTGGGCACGCTGATCACCGTACTGTCTCTCTCCTATGCCAGCTTGCTGGAAGGGGCGGTATTGACCGAAACGGTGTTCGCGTGGCCCGGCGTCGGGCGCTATCTGACTTCGGCGCTGTTTGCCGCCGACACGCCGGCGATCCTCGGCGCCACGCTGCTGATCGGCACCTGTTTTGTGCTGCTGAATGCGCTGGCGGACGCCTTGACCTATTTAGTGGATCCGAGAACCCGATGAGCCAATATCTCTCTGAACACGAACCGCAAAGCGAGCCGGCCGTCGGCTATCGCATCGGTCGGCGGCTGACCACGCTGACGCTGGGCGCGGCGCTGGTGGCGATTTTGATCGTCACCGCGCTGCTGGCCCCGTGGCTGGCGCCTTTCGATCCCAATTTGCAGCATATCGAGCTGCGGTTGCTGCCGCCTTCCGCCGCGCATTTACTGGGCACCGACGGCTTCGGCCGCGATTTGCTCTCCCGCGTGATTTACGGCGCGCGGCCGACGCTGATTCTGGTGTCGCTGATTCTGCTGCTGACCATTCCCATCGGTCTGCTGGTCGGCATTTGCGCCGGTTACCTCGGCGGTTGGGTAGAGCGCATTTTGATGCGTCTGACCGACATTTTCCTGTCGCTGCCGAGCCTGGTGATCGCGCTGGCGTTCGTCGCGGTCATGGGGCCGGGGCTGATGAACGGCGCGCTGGCGCTGGCTTTGACCAGCTGGCCGGCCTTTGCTCGCCAGGCGCGGGCCGAAACCCTGGCGCTGCGTCGCAGCGACTATCTGGCGGCGGCGCGCATGCAGGGTATCAACGGGCTGCGGCTGATGGTCGGCCATATTCTACCGTTGTGCCTGCCGAGCGCGGTGGTGCGTGCGGCGCTGAGCCTGGGCGGCATCATCCTGTCCGCCGCCGGCCTGGGGTTCCTCGGCATGGGCGTCGCGCCGCCGACTGCCGAATGGGGCTCTATGGTGGCCGAAGGCAGCAAAGTGATTTTCGACCAATGGTGGGTCGCCGCCGCACCGGGCGGGGCGATCCTGTTCGCCAGCCTGGCCTTTAATCTGCTGGGCGATGGCCTGCGCGACAAAATGGATCCTCGTCATGGGCACTGATAACACCTTATTGACCGTCGAACGCCTGGCGATCGGCGTGCCGGGGCCACAGCCGGCAGCGCTGGTGAAGAATATTTCGTTCAGCATGGGGCGGGAGCGGCTGGCGCTGGTCGGTGAGTCCGGCTCTGGCAAGTCGTTGACCGCGCGTGCGCTGATGGGGCTATTGCCGCCGCCGTTACAGCTGCAGGCGCAGCGCCTGACGTTGGGCGATGAAGACTTAACGCGCCTGAGCGAGCGCCAGTGGAGCCGGCTGCGCGGCGACCGGGTAGCGATGGTGATGCAAGATCCCAAGCATGCGCTGAATCCCAATCAACCGATTGGCCGCCAGGTGGAGGAGCCGCTGGTGCTGCATGCGAAGCTGAGCCGCGCCGAGCGGCATGAAAAAGTGCTGGAGATGCTGGCGGCGGTGGGCTTGCCCGATCCCGCGGCGCTGTGCCGCCGCTATCCGCATCAGCTCTCCGGCGGCATGGGGCAGCGGGTGATGCTGGCCATTGCGTTGATTAACGATCCGCAGCTGTTGATTGCCGACGAACCGACTTCGGCGCTGGATCATCAGATGCGCGATCAGGTGCTGCAGCTGATAGACAATCTGGTGGCGCAACGCAATATGGGGCTGATCCTGATCAGCCACGATTTGCAGCAGGTGGCGCACCACTGCGAGCGGGTACTGGTGATGTACAAAGGCGAGCTGTGGGATCAGCTGCCGGCGGCAGAGCTGGCGCAGGCCACGCACCCTTATACTCGCACGCTGTGGGCGTGTCGGCCGAGCCGCGAGACGCGCGGCAAACCGCTGCCGGTGCTGGATCGCGCGCTGTTGGAGACGTTGAAATGAGCGTGATTGCACTGGAGAACCTGAGCGTCAGCCACCGCCAGGGCTACGAACTGCGCACCGTGGTGCATGAGGTTAACCTGCGTATCGAACCGGGCGAGTGTTTCGGGCTGGTGGGGCCTTCCGGCTGCGGCAAGTCCTCGTTGCTGTGGGTGTTGGCCGGGCTGAATGGCAGCTGGCAGGGCGGTTTTGAACTGCTGGGGCGGCGGCTGCAGCCGGAGCAGGTGTTTACCGGCGAACTGCGGCGCGAAGTGCAGATGGTGTTTCAGGATCCTTATGCTTCGCTACACCCTAAACACCGGCTTTTGCGCACGCTGGCGGAGCCGCTCAAACTGCTGCAGGAAAGCGATATCGAACGCAAAATCAGCGCGGGTTTTCGCCAGGTAGGGTTGGATCCGCGCCTGCTGGATCGCTACCCGCATCAGCTGTCGGGCGGTCAGCGGCAGCGCGTGGCGATCGTGCGCGCATTGCTGTTGCGGCCGAAGCTGTTGCTGCTGGATGAGCCGACCTCGGCGTTGGACATGTCGGTGCAGGCGGAGATCCTCAACCTGCTCAACGAGCTGAAGCAGGCGGGCGATCTGACCCTGGTGCTGGTCAGCCACGATGCGGACGTGATTGACCACATGTGCGATCGCGCGGTGGCGATGGCGCACGGCCGCATCATCGCTTGAATACATGCCCGCCAACGCGGCGGGCATATCCATCTTGGTAATAAATAAAGCAATTTATCGTCGTTCTTCTGTGAATTATTACCCCCTACACTCGAAAAACAGCGCAACCGCGTGATTGTGGAGAGTGTATCGATGAAACGGTTAATCCCAACCTTGTTGTCTGGCGCGCTAGCGGCCGCTTTCGGTGCGCAGGCTGCCACCCCGCAGGATACGCTGGTGATAGCGAGTTCGCTGGAGGGCATCATTAGCCTCGATCCGGCGGAGAGTTTTGAAACCGTCAGCTCGGCCAATCTGGTCAACCTTTATCAGCGCCTGGTGGCGCCGGATCGCGCCGCGCCGCAAAAGCTGGCACCGGACGCCGCAGGCAGCTGGCAAGCGGGCGCCGATGGCCGCAGCCTGACCTTTACCCTGAAACCGCAGCAACGCTTCGCGTCCGGCAATCCGCTGCGGCCCGAAGACGTCATTTTCTCGCTGGTGCGTGCGGTGAAACTGAACAAGGCGCCGTCGTTTATTCTCGGCGAGTTTGGCTGGACGCCGGATAACGTTGAGCAACAGCTGAAGAAAGTGGGGGATAACCAGGTGCAACTCCGTTGGCCGGCCAACATCGGCAGCGAGCTGGCGCTGCGGCTGTTGACGGCGAACGTGGCCTCGATCGTGGATGAGAAGCTGCTGAACGAGCATGCGCAGCAGGGGGACTACGGCAATGCCTGGTTGCGCAGCCATTCGGCCGGCGGCGGCCCGTATCGGGTGAGCAACTATGTGCCGCATGAGGCGCTGCTGTTTGGCCGCAACGACTATGCGCCGTTGCCGCCCAGGCTGAAAACGGTGTTGTTCAAGAACGTCAGCGATGCCGGGACCCGCCGCTTGCTGCTGCTGAAAGGGGATGCCGACGTGGCCTACGATCTGGGTGCCGATCAGTTCGACTCGCTGCGCAATGCGCAGGGTGTGCGCATCGAGCAGGCCGATGCGCCCCGGGTCTATTATCTCGGTTTCAACACCGGCAGCAAAGACAACCCGGCGCTGGGCAATCCGGCACTGTGGCAGGCGGCGCGCTGGCTGGTGGACTATCAGAGTATCGCCGAGCGGCTGTTGAAAGGGCAATATCGCGTGCATCAGGCCTTCTTGCCGCAGGGATTGGACGGTGCGCTCGACGATCGGCCGTTTAAGCTCGACGTGGACAAAGCCAAACAGATCCTGCGCGAGGCCGGAATCGCCGAAGGCACGCATATCAGTCTGATCGTCATCAACCAACCGCCGTATACCGACATCGCACAGGCGTTGCAGGCCAGCTTTGCGCAGGCCGGGTTACGGCTGGATATCCAACCGGTGGTGGAAAGCGATTTGTGGGGCAGGATGCGCGGCCGCGATTTTCAGGCGATCTTCACCTATTGGGGCGCCGACTATCTGGATCCGAACACCAACGCCAGCGCCTTTGCCTACAACGTGCCTGACGGGCCGAAAACCCTGGCCTGGCGCACCCAGTGGCGTATTCCCGCCATCAGCGCGGAAACGCGTGCGGCGGCGGCAGAGGGCGACAGCACGGTGCGCAGCACGCGTTATGTCATGCTGCAACGGAAACTGCAGGCCAGTTCGCCCTATGTGGTGGCGTTGCAGGGGCAAACGCTGGTGGCGTTGCGGGATAATGTC
Source organism: Serratia marcescens (assembly GCF_001902635.1). Classification (GTDB taxonomy): domain Bacteria; phylum Pseudomonadota; class Gammaproteobacteria; order Enterobacterales; family Enterobacteriaceae; genus Serratia; species Serratia marcescens_F. The sequence goes on from NZ_MJAO01000008.1 coordinate 114,649, forward strand.
AAAGATGCCCAAGTGGATATCGCCAACAGCATGCTGTATCTGGATCGGGTGAACAAAGCGCTGCCGTGAGCGAGGCATATGCCCTCACCGTAGAGGGGAAGGGCATATAACAGCGCAGTGAAACAGGGCGCTCACCACGACGCACCGGCGATATTCAGCTTGTTGAGTATCGTCGGCAGGCTGTCGGTCACCAGTGCCTGCAGATCGCCGTACCAGAACTGCTGCACGCCGACCTGGTTGATATACAGATAGGACGCGATGCCCAGCGAGAAGCACAGCAGCGTCAACAGCACCCGACTCAGCGCATCTTTCAGGTTGCCGCACACCATCACCATAAAGATCAGCACGAAGATCATCATGTTGAATGAGTAGCGGTTGGCGACCTCTTCGAAGCTGATGGTGGCGAAGAACACCGCGCAGTTATAGAGGAACATCAGACGCACGGCATAGGCGGCTTGAACGAACTGAGGCGATGGCGTGCGGAACTTGTAGCGGGCGAATTGATAGAGCGCCTCCACCACGCCGACGTACAGCAGCGTGATCTGGATTTTACGCACCGGATTGTTGCCAAAATCGCCGCTGACATAGGCTTCGGCGCGTGAAGCCAGAAAGTCGTTGCCGACCACGGCGATCAATTTAGGCATCAGCACCGCGCCGCCGAGATAGCAAAAGGCGAACAGCGCCAACGCCGGCAAGGTGCCGACGGTGCGCCAGCGCGCGGGCAGCAACAGATAGGGCAAAAACAGGAAGGCGGAAAAGTGGCTGAAGGACGCCAGCACGATCCAGAGCAGCATGCGGCCACGGTGCTGTTCCGACACGGCCAGCACCAGGAAAGAGAGCGCCAGCCCTTGCCGCAGCAGGTTGCCGTACAGCCCCTGGAAATTGTACTGGCAGCAGAACAGAAACAGGATCACGGCGAAATAGGTGCGCGACAGGCGATAAACGCCCAGCGCCAGCAGCGAGAAGCTGATGAGGAAGAAGGCTGCGAACGCGCCGTTGCCGACGCCAAACCCGGTGGCGGTCAGTTTGAACAACAGGTGCGAGATAAAGTCGGTGCCGGAGAAATGCGCCAGCCAGTCCATCAGGCCGTAACCGTTGTACTGCTGCATCTCAAGGTAGTAGTTCACCTTGTCATTCATCACCGGATCGAGGTTCTTCGTCGCCAGCGGCATTACCGAGATCACGGTCAGCAGCAGGAACGCGGTGAGATTCAGCAGACGATTGGGTTGTTGGCGCAGCAGCATAAAGGCGGCGATCAAGCCGCTGCAAATCACCAGCGACAAATAAGGGGCGTACCAAACGCCGGTAATGGCGACGGCGGCCAGCAGCAGCCATTGCGCGGAAGTGTGCGCCTGTTCGCTGTCGGGAAGGGCGACGAGTGGCCTGACCGGGTTTTGCATGGGATGCTCCATGGCGTGATCCAGCTGGGGAAAATAACACCGGGGCCGGAACGGACAGAGTGAGTTTTGGTGAAATAGGCAAAATTTCACCGGATTAGCAAACCCTGCCGGCCGCGCAAAACCGGCTGTCGGCGAGGTGGCGCAATACCTGTTCGATGTGCTGAAAGCCGCGCTGCGCCTGGATTTCATGTCGGAGCATTCCTGTAAAATAAGTGAAATCTTACTGCGGCTCAGGGCGAACCGGCGCTCATCAGCAGGCACAGCCAACCGGCCGCCGCCAACCCGATGCCGAAAGGTTGTGGGGTTTGCCAGGTGCGCCGGTGGCGCAGGCCGTGCGCCACCGCCACGCCTAATCCGAACGCCGCCGCCAGACAGACTAGCAGCGGCAACGTCGTCCAGCCGAGCCAGGCGCCCAGCGCTGCCAACAGTTTGAAATCGCCCTGGCCGATGCCGTTGCGCCGTCGCACCTGCCGGTAGAGCGCGTTGAGCAGCCATAAAGCGCCGTAACCGGCCGCGGCACCGATGACGGCTTCGTCCAACGGCGCCCAGAGAGCGTCAAGGTTGCACAGCAGCCCGCCCCACAGCAGCGGCTGAGTCAGCCGATCCGGCAGCCACTGGTGGCGCCAGTCGAGCCAGGCCAGGGCGATCAGCAGCGCCGCGGCCGGCGGCAACCACAATCGGTGCAGGGCCGGTATATCGAAGGGCAGCGTCGCCAGAGCCAAACTACAGGCTGTCAGCAACAGGTTGCGGTGGCGCAATATCGGCAGGCGGGGGCGTATGGCCGCCGTTCGCTCCAGCCTGGTAACGATCGAGAAGGCGATCGTGCCTGCCGACAACAGAGCGCAGAAAAACAGTGCGTGCCACAGTAGAGAAAGGGGCATCCGGAACCCGCCAGTCGTGAAACAGGCGTTTAAAATAACGGCAAAATTCTCATTTCATCAGGGTGAAACGCGATTGCCTGCGGGGAATGCGCTGCTGCACGCAGCGTTACTTTGCGTATTGCATGGCGAAACAGCGCCATGCGCGGCGGTGCGCAGCTTTTACTGTGCTTTTTCTCGGCAAAATCGGCGATAAAATGGTGTGAATTTGTGTGGTGGCTGGGATAGACGAGAACGCGGATTAATGTGACGGCGTCACTCGAAATGATTGGGGTTTATCCTATTGTTTCTGTTCATTTAGCCGTTAGGCTTTAGGGGAGAGGCGCCCCGCCAGGCCGGGGGCGTGAGGTTTTTCAGATCTGTCGCGGGAAAGGCGGCGGCAAAGCAGTGGGTTGGTGTGATCCAGGATGGAAGGAAGCCAACGGTGTCATGAAAGACGTTATTCAGACTGTATTTATCAAGATCAAGAACAGGTTCTGGCGCCATCGCCAGCCTGCGTTGCTGGCGTGGCCGCTGTTGTGGCTGGCCGGCGTGGCGACTGTGCGCGCCGAATCTCCTCCGGCGCCGGATACCGTTATCGCCGCCGAGCAGAATGAGGCGGATCCGGCCAATGCCTTGCCGGAGCTGGGTGGTGCGCCCGATGACGCCGCACGCGAAAAGCAGTGGGCCGAGATGGCTAAGCAACTGGGCGAGAAAGATCTGAACAACGTTTCACGTCGGCAGATGCGCAGCCGCGCCGAGGATTATTTGCTGGGCCAGGCGACGGGGGCGCTGGAGCAGCAGGCGCAGGAACTTTTGTCGCCGCTGGGCACGGCGCGGTTGTCGCTGAAGATGACCGGCGAAGGCGATTTTACCGGCAGCAACGGGCAGTTATTCAGCCCGCTCTACGACGTTGACGGATTGCTGACCTACAGCCAGATCGGCTGGTTGCAGCAAAGCGCCGGGGCGTTGGGCAACGTTGCGCTGGGGCAGCGCTGGATCGTCGGCGACTGGTTGCTGGGTTACAACACCGCGCTCGACAGCGATTTTGCCCGCCAACGCAATCGCGGCAGCATTGGCGCGGAAGCCTGGGGGGACTACCTGCGTTTTTCCACCAACTATTACTACCCGCTGTCGGCGCTGTCGCAACAGCCCGGTGATGGGGTGTTTTTCAGTCGTCCGGCGCGCGGTTACGACATCACGACGCAAGGCTATCTGCCGTTTTACCGCCAGATCGGCGGCTTGTTCAGCTATGAGCAGTACCTGGGCGATCATGTCGACTTGTTCGGCAGCGGCAAAAAGCAAAGCGATCCGCGCGCCTTGCAGTTGGGGGTTAATTACACCCCGGTACCGCTGGTGACGATGAAGGCGTTGCATAAGATTGGCGCGGGCGGGCAGAGTCAGGATCAGGTCGAATTGGCGTTGAGTTATCGGCTCGGGGTGCCGCTGGTGAAACAGATTTCGCCGGAGTATGTGGCGCAGGCCAAGTCGCTGCGCGGCAGCCGCTACGATCCTGTCGAACGTAAAAACGTGCCGGTGCTGGAGTTCCGTCAGCGCAAGACGCTGCAGGTGTTCCTGGCTACGCCGCCGTGGAGCCTGCAGGCGGGTGAAACCGTGCCGCTGGTGGTGGAGATCAAGGCACTGCACGGCATTTCTCACGTCAGTTGGCAGGGGGATACGCAGGCGTTGAGCCTGACGCCGCCGCACGATGCCAACGATCCCCGGGGCTGGACGGCGATCGTGCCGCCGTGGGACGACACGCTGGGTGCCGACAACCGCTACCGGCTGTCGGTCACGTTGGAGGACGACAAGCAGCAGCGCGTGACCTCTAACTGGATAGAACTGAAAGTGACGCCGCCGCTGACCTCGACCGTCGGTGAGGGCGCCGAACTGCCGCCGATCAAAATTCTGACGCCGCCGGCCATCCCGGCGCAAACCGGGCCGCTGTATGGCGGGAACTAACCGTTTTTGCCCTGCAGCACCCACACGGCGGCCTCGACGCGGGATTTCAGCTTCATCTTCTTCAGCAGGTGTTTGACGTGGACTTTGACCGTGCTTTCGGTGATGGTCAGGCGGCGGGCGATCAGCTTGTTCGGCAACCCTTGGGCGATCAGCTTCAGGATATCCCGTTCACGCGGCGTCAATTGCTGAATATCGCGATCGGCGCTGGGGCGGTTTTCCCGCAGGCTGGCGGCGAGGATCGGCGTCAGCGTTTCGCTGAGCACCATCTGCCCGGCCGCCGCCTGATGCAGCGCCTTCAGCAGATCCTCCGGCTCCATGTCTTTCAGCAGATAACCGTCGGCGCCGCGCTTGAGCGCGCTGACCACGTCATCCTCATGATTGGAAACGCTGAACACCACGACACGTCCCGAAAGGTCGGTCTGGCGTAGGCGGTCCAGCGTTTCCAGCCCGTTGATGCCGGGCATGTTCAGATCGAGCAGGATCAGGTCAGGATCGTGCTGCTCCGCCAGCGTGACCCCTTGCTCGCCATTGCTGGCTTCGGCGATGACCTGCAGGCGAGGGTCCATGCCAATCAGCTGTTTTACGCCGTTGCGCAGCATCGGGTGGTCGTCGATCAGTAAGATTGTGGCGGCGGTTTCTGTCGTCATGGTGTCTCCGTTAGTCGATGGCGTGGTTATCCGGCGTGAAGCTGACTCGCACTTCGGTGCCGCCGCCGCTGCGCGGTAAAATGTCGCAGCGGCCATGCAGGCTCTTGGCGCGATCGCGCATGATGATCAAGCCGTAATGGTCGGGGCGAGACGTCTCGGCCGGCAGGCCGCGTCCGTTGTCGCATACGCTCAGGGTCACTTCGCCCCGTTTATTGATGACCTGAATGCTCACCTGGCTGGCAGCGGCGTGCTTAAGGATGTTGCTGAGCGCCTCGCGGGCGATCTGCAGCAGATGGATGGCCTGATAGGCGGGCACGGTGCGCGGCCCCAGTTGGTAATCGAGATGGATGGTCAGACCCAACTTGGGATTGAACTCCGCCACCGTCGACTGCAACGCCGCCAGCAGGCCCGGCTCGGTCAGCTGCAGGCGGAAGGTGGTCAGCAGCTCGCGCAGCTGGCGATAGGCGCCGTTCAGCTCTTCGCGCATTTGCTGTACCAGCGCCTGGCTGGCGGAAGAGAGCGTTTCGCCCTGCATCTGCAGGCAGGCGATCTGCATTTTCAGGCAAGAAAGCGATTGAGCGATAGAGTCGTGCAGCTCGCGGGCGATCGCCGCTCGCTCCTCCATCAACATCAGCTGCTGCTGGTGGTCGACCTGACGCTCGATGGCCAGCACGCTGGTCAACTGCTCCACCAGAGTGTTGATCAACTGGCGGTGCTCATCGTTCAGCGGCTGTTGCGGCGCATGCTGCGCCACGATCACGCCGTAGTCGCCGAGCTTGTCGCTCAGGCTCCAGCTCAGCGACGGGTTGTCGGGATGCTGGCGGTCGCTGTCGTTCAGGCAGGCGCTGCACACCGGGTTGTGGCAATGCTCCGGCCGCAGCGGCTGGTTGCCGCTCAGCTGCAGCAGCGGCTCCCGGCTGTCGTTTTCATACAGCCGCACCTGAATGGCGCGTAGCGGCGTCAGGGTTTGCAGTTGATTGAGCAGCGGCGTCAGGCGGCTGCACAGCGGCTCGCTGGCGTGCAGCAGGCGGCTGGCGCGATACAGGAAGCTCAGCACCTGATTTTTCTGCTGCAGATCGGCGGTTTTCTCGGCCACGCGCTGTTCCAGCCCGCTGTAGGTGGCCGACAGTTCGTCGGACATGGTGTTCAAGGCGCCGCCGAGCGACGCCATTTCATCCTGGTGGCCGCGCTGCGCAAAGCGGCGGCTAAAGTCGCCGCGGCCCACCGCCAACGCCATTTCCACCAATTGCCGCCAGGGATGCAGCAATCGGCGGCGCAGGTAGCAGGTGGTACCGATCAGCAACAGCAGAGTCAGCGCGATGAAGCCCGCCTGCACCAGCGTCACCATCAGCAGGCGGCGCTCGGTTTGCCGATCGATATCCGACACCAGCCTGTCCAGCAGCTGCACGAAGTGCGCCACCTGCGGCGCGGCATCGGCCGGTTGCTGCGCGGCGCGCAGGCGAGGCTGCAGGGTCTGTTGCCAATAGTCGCGCAGGGCGTCGAAGGGCTGCGTCAATCCTTCCTGTTCGACCGAACGCTGCAGATCGGGGCTGTTTTCGTCGCGTTCCAGCTCTTGGATCAACGTTTCATGCCGTTCATTCAGCGGCACCTGCGCCAGTAGGCGGTAGCTTTGCATGCGCAGCGAGCCGGCCTTGTTGATGGCGTGCGCGTTGCCCTGAATGCTCTGCGACATCCAGGCGGAAATCCCCATGCCGGCCACGCCCAACAGGCCCGACAGCAGCATCAGCAGGGCGACCTGATTCACGATTGAAAGTGGGGCCAACAGGCGTTTCATAAGCGCGGATTCCTGGCATTTGGCGCCGCGCAGGCGCAGGGGCATAGGCGGCGACGGGGATAAACAAGTAACGATTCAGCCGTATTTTTGATTATCCCTGAGCATAACCCCATACCTCGAATGAAGTACCCATTAGTTTCCATTGAGGCGAAAGGCCGGCGGGAGTGTCGTAATGGTGTTGGTTAATTGATTGATATTAATGGAATTAATTTTTATTTAACGCGTACCCCTAAGGGGATGAAGGGGACGGTTGCGCTGCCAACTACTTGCAGTCGGGTTGATATACATCAACTTTGCCGCCGGGGCCGCCCCCTAGGGTGTGCGAAATGATCCCCCCGTGTCTGAGGTTTTTATGTCGCAACTTGCAACGCCTTCATCAAAGAAAACCGGTGCGCTGATTCAGGACTGGCGCCCTGAAGACAGCGCTTTTTGGCAGCAAAGCGGTCAACGCATCGCCACCCGCAACCTGTGGATTTCCATTCCCTGTCTGCTGCTGGCTTTCTGTGTCTGGATGCTGTTCAGCGCCGTCGCGGTTAACCTGAATAAGGTTGGCTTCAACTTTTCCACCGATCAGCTGTTTCTGCTGACGGCGCTGCCGTCAGTCTCGGGCGCCATTTTGCGCGTGCCGTATTCATTCGTGATCCCGCTGTTCGGCGGCCGTCGCTGGACCGCCATCAGCACCTGTTTCCTGCTGGTGCCGTGCCTGTGGCTGGGATTCGCGGTGCAGGACAGCAGCACGCCGTTCAGCGTGTTCGTCATCATTTCTTTGCTGTGCGGCTTCGCCGGTGCCAATTTTGCTTCCAGCATGGCCAACATCAGCTTCTTCTTCCCCAAAGCGCGTCAGGGTGGGGCATTGGGGCTTAACGGCGGATTGGGCAACCTGGGCGTCAGCGTGATGCAGTTGGTCGCGCCGCTGGCGATCTCATTCAGCCTGTTCGGCCTGTTTGGCGGCACGGCGCAAAACCAGGCGGACGGCAGCCAGCTGTGGCTGGAAAACGCCGCCTGGATCTGGGTGCCGTTCCTGCTGGTCGCCACGCTGGCGGCCTGGTTCGGCATGAACGATCTGGCGGCGGCCAAGGCGTCGTTGCGCCAGCAATTGCCGGTGCTCAAGCGTGGGCATCTGTGGATGCTGAGCCTGTTGTATCTCGCGACCTTCGGTTCTTTCATCGGTTTCTCCGCCGGTTTTGCCATGCTGTCGAAGACGCAGTTCCCGGACGTGGTGATCCTGCATTACGCGTTCTTCGGGCCGTTCCTCGGGGCGCTGGCGCGTCCGGTCGGCGGCGCGCTGTCCGACCGTTTCGGCGGCGTGCGGGTGACGTTGATCAACTTTGTGGTGATGGCCGTTTTCGCCGCGCTGTTGTTCCTGACCTTGCCGGAAGCGGGTGAGGGCGGCTCGTTCATCGCCTTCTACGGTATCTTTATGGTGCTGTTCCTCACTGCAGGGCTGGGCAGCGGTTCGACTTTCCAAATGATCGCCGTTATCTTCCGTAAAATCACCGTCGATCGCGTTAAGGCAGCCGGCGGCAGCGACGAGAGCGCCCAGCGCGAGGCGGTGACGGACTCCGCCGCCGCGTTGGGCTTTATCTCGGCGATTGGCGCCGCCGGCGGGTTCTTCATTCCACAGGCATTCGGTACTTCCCTGGCGTTGACCGGCTCGCCGGCCGGTGCGATGAAGGTGTTCCTGGTGTTCTATGTCTTGTGCGTGGTGATCACCTGGGCGGTATACGGCCGTAAGAAAAAAGCCCGTTCGTAAACGACTTTTTATCCCTCCCGCCAGGGGAGGGATATTTCGTTCAGACCGAGTCATTTCCCCTCTCCCCATCAGTGAAATTTTCTGCCTTTAGGTAAAATTCTCACCCCCGCTTGCCGTTTTTTTCTTTTTTTATAGTTATATCTCTCAATGTATGAATGCTTTCTCGCAAAAGGATTATATTATTGGCACGGTTTTTTCGTTTTGTTGAGACTCTCTCCGCCATTAAAAAATTAATGTCGCGTCCGCCGGTTAAATGAAATTATTGTAGGGGAGGGAATAATTGGCGCGGTTGTCATAAAATCAGCAATAGGGATTTGTCTTAGATATGATGCGTTCGCCGAGTGGAATGATAACCGGAGTTAAATCAGATAACTCTCATTCTGTTTTTTCCGGCTTTTTGTAGTCTATCTGACCACCAGATTAGGTGGATAACCAGGATGAATTTACGGCGTGGAATGAAATTTCACAATTTTACTCGGTTAACAATCAAACAACACTGTTAGCTTTTTCTTTTTAAATCAATGAGGTGATCGTTTGAATTTTACGGTAACGGTGAAAGAAATCCATGTTGCCAACAGGGAAAAAGAGTCGTTTGGATAAACGGAACATCCTTAATAAGGCCTAATGTAAAAAATGAAATCAGAAAATTTTTATAAAAGCCAATATCCGATGAATGCAACCTGTTGAGTTTACATTTAATTTCTTGAACATTCTTTGATATTTCTATACAAAGTGTGCAGGACAGGCACGCTAAGGAAATTAAAAGTGAATCTTGATAAAAGAATAAAGATTAGGAATCTCGATGTTCTGACTCCTGCCGGGGAGAAATTCCGTCTGCGTTGGAAAGAGTATCAAATTCTTTCGCTGCTTGTCGCCAGATCCCCAGAACTGGTTACCCGAACGGAAATTATAGAAAATATCTGGAAAGGAACGTATTGTTCAGATTCGACGATAAATCAAACAATTAAATCCATTCGCCAGAAAATTAGCGACACGGAACATACGCTTATCAGAACTATTCCTCGTTTGGGTTACAAGGTGGAAAATCAAGCGGTTTTTCACTTTATATCCGAAGATGAAGACTACGCCGCTGATGATATATTAAATGCTGACGATGATATTAGCGTTGATATTCAAGCAGAACTTTCTGAAAGTGAAAGTGAATCGCCAGATGCAAACGACGAAAAAATAGTTAAGCCGCGAAAATCGACTATTGTCGCTGCACCTGTCGCGGCGGTGGAGCCACCCAAAGAACCGGTCAGTGAAAAGAAGTCGGCGGCGGCGCGTCGCTTTTTCAGCATCCCCGCCAGCCGTGTGGTGAAATACCTGACGGTATTCGCGTCTTTGCTGGTTATTTCACATTTTTCATATGTGCTGGGTAACCAAACCCGTCCACCGGTGATCAACGATATTCAGAACAACACGCGCGTCGTGTTGACGCTGACGTTGAATAACCCCCATACCAACAGCCCGCAAACCCTGTTCTGTCTTTACCAGGGGGAGAACATGGAGCAGGCGACGATCGAGTGTGTCGATCCCAAGCAAGGCCAGCTGAAATTGCCGGTAAAATATGAGGCATCTTCTACGCCGGGTAAAGGTCAGATTAATCTCATATTACCGAATAAAACCTTGCAATATCAAGTTGCTTACGATGTTAAAAATTAGCGCTGAATGAGGTTTTATCTTTGGCGATATTTTCACATGCGGTGAAATCTTTTATTTCATTATTTGTTATTTGAAAGCCAGGTTCGATTTGTCCAGTCTGGAACTCATTACCTAACGCGTATTAGCGTCCTGTCTCAACGGTGTGACGGGAATAATGAGAACCTGCTGAGTGACAAATTATGGATAAGCGTAAAGTAGCTATTATCGGGGGTTCCGGTTTTATCGGAACACGTCTGGCGAAACGTCTCAGTGCGCGCGATGACCTGACGTTGGTCATCGTCGATAAGCAACCCAGCGCACATTTTCCGGCGCTTTATCAGTATGGTGATGTGACTCAGCCCCAAACCTTGCAGCAGCCGCTGACGGGCTGCGACGCCATCATTAACCTGGCGGCGGAGCATCAGGACAATGTCGACCCTATTTCGCTCTATTATCAGGTCAATGTCGAAGGCGCGCGCCATGTTTGCATGACCGCCTCCGCGTTGAACATCCGCCAAATCATTTTTACCTCTTCGGTCGCCGTTTACGGTTTCGTTAAACAAGAAACCGGCGAAGAGGGCCGCTTCGAACCTTTCAACCATTACGGCAAGTCCAAGCTCGAAGCGGAATACGTGTATGAGGCATGGCGCAAGGCCGATGGCGAAAACAAATTGACCATCATCCGTCCGACGGTGGTATTCGGCGAAGGCAACCGCGGTAACGTTTATAACCTGTTCCGCCAGATCGCCAGCGGCCGATTCGTGATGATCGGCAGCGGCAACAATATGAAGTCGATGGCTTATGTCGAAAATATTGCCGCGCGGCTGGAACATGCGCTGGATCAGCAGTCGAGTTATCAAGTCAGCAACTATGTCGATAAACCTGACTTTACGATGAATCAACTGGTCGAGGTTATTTCCTCTTCTCTTGGCAGAGAAAATAAGACGATTCGCATTCCGTACGCCTTGGGAATATGCGGCGCAACCGCATTGGATGTCGTGAGTAAAATAAGTCGTAAAAAATTTCCAATCAGCCGCGTCAGGGTGCAGAAATTTTGCGCCAAAACGCAATTTAAAAGCAATGTGCAGAATAATTTCGTGGCGCCGGTCGAACTTGATTTGGCAATCGAAAAAACCATTAAGCATGAGTTTTCTGACAGATAACTTAACCACACGCTGACGTTATTTATATGTGCCCGCTGGCAAGCGGATAAATCTGCATTTTTCAGGATTAACTCGTGACGAATTATATCCTGGCAGGATCAATTTTGTTTTTTAGTAGCGCATTGGGAGCTGTAACTCAAGGGCGGTAGCGTGCTTATTCGCTGGAGGAACGATGTTATATCAACTGAGCGTGATATTTGTGCTGGCGGCGGCGCTGGTGGTGGTTGCCCGCCGAGCCGCATTGGCGGTGGGGTTGGTGGATAAGCCCAATGCGCGCAAGCAACATCAGGGGCATATCCCGCTGGTCGGCGGTATCGCCGTGTACCTGACGCTGATGCTGGTGACGCTGTGGCAACCCGCCTGGCTGCCTGACAGCACGGTTTACTTACTGTGCGTGACGGCATTAGTGGTGTTGGGTGTCCTGGATGACCGCTTTGATCTGCCCGTGGCGCCGCGCGTCATGGTGCAGGGAGGGATCGCGCTGGCGATGATGCTGGCGGCAGGGATGCAACTCTCTACGTTGGGGTCTGTCTGGGGGCATCAGGAAGTGATGCTCGGCTATGGTGCCTTGTTGCTCACGCCGCTGGCGGTGTGGGGAGCGATCAATGCCTACAACATGGTGGACGGCATTGACGGGCAGTTGGGCGCCTTGTCCTGCGTCACCTTTGTCGCGCTGGCCATTCTGTTCGGGTTGGGCGGCAGGGAAGACCTGGCGCTGTGGTGTCTGGGCCTGACTGTCGCTCTGGCGGCTTACCTGTTGTTCAACCTGAGCCTGTTCGGTGCGCGCAACAAGATATTCATGGGCGACGCCGGCAGCATGGTGATCGGCTTCAGCGTGCTGTGGCTGGTGTTGCTGGCGACGCAGGGGCCGCAGGCGGTGATGCGCCCGGTGACCGCGCTGTGGCTGATCGCCATTCCGCTGATGGATATGGTGACCGTGATGGTACGCCGCCTGCTGCGCCGCCAAAGCCCATTTAAAGCGGGGCGCGACCATTTGCATCACATCCTGATGCGCCGCGGGCTCAATGCGCGCCAGGCGCTGGCGATGAGCACGATGCTGGCGGTAACGCTGGCCTGCATCGGCATCTGCAGCGAAGTATTGAAGCTGCAAGAGAACCTGATGCTGGTGGCGTTCCTGCTCTGTTTCTGCGGCTATTTCGCCATGCTGCGCGAGCCGCGTCAGGCGACGGTGCTCAGCGATAATCCGACCGTTGGCCGTTAATCCTCTCACGGGCTGCGGCGGCAGCCCGTCTATCACGGTACTTCCATGAATTTTCATTTGCCCCTTTTGATGCCGTTGGTCTGCACCTCCGCGCTGTTGAGCGGTTGTACGGTGGTCCCCGGCTCGCATTTACCTACCAGCGGAAAAGCCATCGTCGTGCAGCAAGATGACGACTTCGATTTGAATAGCCAGGTACAGGTCTACCGCATGTCGCCGATGCTGCTACAGAAAATGCGGCGTGTAGAACCGGTCGCCCGGCCGAACCCGGCGCTGGACCAGCGGTTGCAGAATTATCAATACCGCATTGGCATCGGTGACGTGTTGAACGTCACCGTCTGGGATCACCCCGAGTTGACTACGCCGGCCGGGCAGTACCGCAGCGCCAGCGACACCGGCAACTGGGTGCATGCGGATGGCACGATCTTTTATCCCTATATCGGGCGAGTGGCGGTGATGGGCAAGACCGTCACCGAAGTGCGCAGCCTGATCGCCGGCCGTCTGGCGAAGTATGTGGAAAGCCCGCAGGTGGACGTCAGCATCGCCGCTTTCCGCTCGCAGAAGGCTTATGTGACCGGCGAAGTGAAAACCTCTGGCCAACAGGCAATCACCAACGTGCCGTTGACCATTCTGGACGCGATCAATGCCGCCGGCGGCCTGACGGACAATGCCGACTGGCGCAACGTGGTGCTGACCCATGCGGGCAAGGAGCAGGCGATCTCGCTGCAGGCGCTGATGCAACGCGGCGACATCAGCCAGAATGCGCTGCTGCAGCCCGGCGATATCCTCTACGTACCGCGCAATGACGAACTGAAAGTGTTCGTGATGGGTGAGGTCGGCAAACAAACGACGCTGAAGATGGATCGCAGCGGCATGACCCTGGCCGAAGCGCTCGGTTCGTCCGAAGGGATCAGCCAGACGGTGGCCGACGCGACCGGGGTGTTCGTGATCCGGCCGAGCGGCGGCAAACCACCGCAGCGGCTGGCGACCCTGTATCAGTTCGATCTCTCCGACGCCAGCGCGCTGGCGATGGGCGCCGAATTTCAGCTGGAACCTTACGACGTCGTGTACGTCACCGCGGCGCCGATCGCGCGCTGGAACCGTTTGATCAGTCAGCTGGTGCCGACCATCAGCAGCTTTAACGATCTCAGCGAGGCTACCTTGCGCGTGCGCAACTGGTAAGTCCGCAGGGTGAATAAGGAACAGAAGATGAAAAACAATGCGCTGTCCGTGGTGGTGGCCGAGCAAGATGAAAAGCTGGAGTGGGAGCGCCTGGTAGGGCCGCTGTGGGACAACCGCTGGCGGATCGCCATCGTGACCGGCGTGGCCGGCGCGCTGGGCGTCGCCTATGCCCTGTTGGCCACCCCGGTGTACCAGGCTACCGCGCTGGTGCAGGTGGAGAAGCAGTTGTCCGGCGATTCGCTGCTGCGTGACACGCTCGACAGCTCGCTGGGGCAAAACTCGGCGACGCAGGATGAGGTCACGTTGGCCAAGTCGCGCTATGTGCTCGGCAAAACGGTGGACACCCTCGGCCTGACGGTGCGCGTCAGCCCGGACTATTTTCCGGTGTTCGGCAAAGGATTTGCCCGCCTCAGCGGCGAGAAGCCGCCGGTGTTGAACATTGCCTCGCTGACGACGCCGCCGGACATGCAGGGCGAAGCGCTGACGCTGACGGTGCGTGATGGGCAGCATTACGAGCTGAGCCATGAAGGCGCCAAACTGTTCAGCGGCGTAGTGGGGCAGCCGGTGGCGCAGGGCGGTTGGAACATGACCGTCTCGGCGTTGGAGGCGGCGCCGGGCGCCAGTTTCACCGTGGTCAAAGTCGCGCGTCAAAAGGCGGTGGACGATCTGCGCAAGTACCTGGACGTGGTGCAGGGCGGCAAAGACAGCGGCATCATGACCTTCACGCTGCCAAGCGAAGATCCGCAGCGCGCCGAAGCGGTGCTGAAGAACATCACCGACAACTACCTGCAGCAGAACGTGGACCGCAAGACGGAAGAGGCGCAGCGGATGCTGGCGTTCCTGCAAGAGCAGCTGCCGCAAACGCAAACCTCGTTGAACAACGCGGAAACACAGCTCAATCAGTTCCGCCAGCAAAACGACTCGGTGGATCTGTCGCTGGAAGCCAAATCGGTGTTGGACACCCAGGTGCAACTCGAGTCCCAGCTCAACGAACTGACCTTCAAGGAAGCGGAGATCTCCAAACTCTATACCCGTGCGCATCCGGCCTACCGGGCGCTGCTGGAAAAGCGTGCCACGCTCGAAGCGGAAAAGGCGCGGCTGGGTAAACAGGTGCAGACGCTGCCGAAAATGCAGCAGGAAATCCTGCGTCTTACCCGCGACGTACAGGTGGATCAGCAGGTTTACATGCAGCTGATGAACAAGCAGCAGGAGCTGAGCATCAGCAAGGCCGGCACGGTGGGCAACATCCGCATCGTCGACGAAGCGGAAACCGCCATCCGGCCGATTCAACCGCAAAAGATGCTGATCGTGCTGCTGGCGCTGATGCTGGGCGCGGGGGGTGCCGCCGCCGTGGTGCTGCTGCGTGCGGCTTTCCATCGCGGTATCAATGACATCGATACCCTGGAGAAGCGGGGCATTAACGTCTACGCCACCGTGCCGCTGTCGCCGTGGCAGGTGAAGCGCAACCGCGAGCAGCGTCAGCTGCTGCCGAAATCCGGCGGCCGCCGTTTGCCGATCCTGGCGGTGGCCGAGCCGACGGATCTGTCGGTGGAGGCGATCCGCAGCCTGCGTACCAGCCTGCATTTCGCCATGTTGGAGGCTAAAAACAACATTCTGATGGTCTCCGGCGCCAGCCCGGAAAGCGGCAAGAGCTTTACCAGCACCAACCTGGCGGTGGTGGTGGCGCAGGCCGGGCAGCGGGTGCTGTTGATCGACGCGGATATGCGCAAAGGCTTCCTGCACCGCTGGTTGGCGGACGACGCGCATCAAGGATTGTCCGACATGTTAGTGGGCAACGTGATGGCGGAAGCGGCGGTGCGGAAAACCGCCATCGCCAATCTGGACTTCGTGCCACGCGGCCAGGTGCCGCCAAACCCGTCCGAACTGCTGATGCACCGTCGTTTCGCCGACTTCCTGCGTTGGGCCGGGCAAAACTATGATCTGGTGCTGATCGACACGCCGCCGATCCTGGCGGTAACGGACGCGGCGATCGTCGGCAATCACGCCGGTACGTCGCTGCTGGTGGTGCGTTTTGAGGTGAATACCGTCAAGCAGATCGAAACCAGCATGCGTCGTTTCGAACAGAACGGGGTGGCGATCAAAGGCGTGATCCTCAACGGCATGGTGAAAAAATCCGCCGCCGATGCGGGCTACTACGCGTTTGCCTATCCGAGCCATCAGGAAAAGGTGCCGTAACTGCATGAAAGCGATGCTGATGAACTCTTTGTGGTTGATGCTGGAGCGGGTATCACTGAGTCTGTCGGGGATTTTCGTTTCGGTGTATGTCGCGCGCTATCTGGGGCCGGCGCAATACGGCTTGATCAACTATCTGCTGTCGGTGATCGCCATCGCCGTGCCGCTGGTGCAGCTGGGGGCGGACGCGGTGTTGTTCAACCGCGTCGCCAAACGGCGCCGCAGCGGCATGCGGCTGATGCTGGCCTCGATGCGCATCCGCCGCCAGCTGTTCGCGCTGATCGCGCTGCCGCTGATGGCGTGGACCTTGCTGACGCAGGATCGCACCAGCCAAATCATGATGCTGCTGATGTTGATCAGCGCGTATTTCTCCGTGCAGGACGTGTACAAAATCTATTACGACGCCTTGCTGAAATCGAAGCTGAATACGCTGATCAACAACGTAGCGCTGGTGCTGTCGATCGTGATGCGGTTGGGGATGGTGTACGCGCAACTGCCGCTGGAATGGTTCGCGCTGCCCTACGTGCTGAGCAGCCTGCTGCCTTACGCGGTGCGCTGGGTGCTGTTTCGTCGCGAGCAGGAGGGGATGCCTGCGATCAACGGCAGGCACAAGCGGCGCTACGGCCGTTACCTGTTCAGCGTTGGGCTGCCGTTGGCCATTTCCAGCCTGTCGATCGTCGTCTATACGCGCATCGATCAGATCATGCTCGGCAATGCACTGGGAGAGCACAGCGTTGGGCTGTACAGCGCCGCCATTACGCTGAGCCAGGGGTGGGTGTTCGTGCCCATCGCGCTGATCATGTCGATGATGCCGAGCGTGGCGAATGCCGACTCGGAAGAGGAACAAGAGGAGCGCATCCGCCAGCTGTATCTGGTGGTGTTGGTGCTTTCCGTGCCGGTGATCGTGCTGCTGTCGCTGTTTCCGCAGCAGATCGTGACGCTGATGTTTGGCGAAAGTTACCGGCAAACGGCAACCATTCTGGCGTTGTGTGCGGTGACGTCGCTGTTCTCGGTGATGGGGACGGTGTCCTACCGCGCCATTGTGCTGTTCGGCGGTTATCGATTCATCGCCGTCAAAATGCCGCTGGCGGCGTTGGCCAATGTGGCGATGAATTTCATCCTGATCCCGCGTTACGGGATCCTGGGGGCGGCCATATCGACGCTGATCACGGAATTCATTTCATTCTTTGTGCTCAACAGTTTTTTCAGGAGAGGAAAAATTACGCGCTTGCAGGTGACTTGCTATCGGTGTTTACCGCAATTAATAGGAAAGGTACGAGAAATATATGTTAAATAATCTGGTGAAAGGGTTGTACCGGCGTATGCCCGATGCATTATATCATCAGTTAAAATATGCGATGTTTTTCCACAAGGTACCGCATTTGGCCAATCCGGTGGGGTACAGCGAAAAATTGATGCGTAGGAAAGTTTATCCACTGGCGATATATACGCAGTTATCCGATAAGTATCGGGTGAGAGAGTATATTGAACAGCTATGGGGTAAAGAGTATTTGATCGATCTTTACGCACACGGCAAAGAGCTGACGGAAGAAATGTATCAGCAGCTGCCAGACGCCTTTGTCATTAAGGCGAATCACGGCAGCGGTTATAACAAGCTGGTATTTGATAAAAGCCAAACCAGTTTCAATGAGCTGCGGGTGCTGACCAACTGCTGGTTGCGGCAAAGCTTTTATCAGGTTTATCGCGAACGTCATTATAAAGACATTCCCCCCTGCATCATGGCGGAAAGAATGTTGATTGACGAAGGGCAAATACCGAACGATATCAAGATCCACTGTTTCAATCTCGACGGCGAGGTACGCTTCTTTATTCAGATCGACTATCAGCGCTTTATCGATCATCGCCGCGATTTCTTTGATGCCGACTGGAACCGCACCGAGATCCGCATGGGCGTACCGAACAGCGACGTGCCGATGTCACGTCCCAGCCGGCTCGCGGACATGCTGCGGCTGGCGCGCCAGGTGGCAGAACAATTCTCGTATGTACGTGTCGATTTTTATCAGGTGCAGGATCGCATTTATTTTGGCGAACTGACATTCACCCCGGGGGCCGGGCTACAACGGCTGAAACCAGAAACGATTGAGCAAGAGTGGGGAGGGTATTTCCATACGTAGCTGAAACAGGCCGTTGGCTGCGCGTACTCGACCCGAGGCGGGGGAATAACCGGGCAGGGATATGCTGCGATAACACATTTTTTCTCTGGCATTAGTCTGTACTCGCCAGTTGATAATAGCTTTTGAGGTAATAAATGGACTTATCAATTGTTATTCCCGCTTTTAATAATTCAAATCACCTCGCCGCCACGCTGGCGCGCATGACCCATTACTGCGCCGGTTTTGATTATGAAATTATCGTGGTCGATTATTCGTCGGAAGCCGGTGAGTCCGAGCGCATACACGGGTTACTGGCGGCGAACCACCGCGCCCGGCTGCATGAAAGCCGAGTGCGCGGCAATATTGCCGTTGCCTGCAATATCGGTTTTCGCCTGGCGCGTTCCGAGGTGGTTTTTTTTCTTGAGCCGGAGGATATGTTTGGTACCAATTATATCATCCGGCGCTTGAGACGGCATGAGGACGCACGGATCGATATCGTGTTCGGTAATTACACCACGGTCAACGATAAGAACGTGCGCAGCTATGTGTTTAATTATCAGGAAGGCGTGGCCGGCGAGGATTTCTTATTTATCGAGATGGGCGATATTCGCACCTCGACCATCAGCGTGCGCAAGAAACAGGACCGGCGTTTTTTATTTCCGGAGTTTTTGGCGCGCTACCAGGATTGGGGGTTTCTGGTTAACGCCACCAACTTGGGGGCCAGGGTGGTTCACGATCAGGGCGGCGGGGTGTTTATCCGCTGCGGCGGCGAGGATCTGAACCGCTGTCGGCTGAACATCGACGCCAGCGAACGCTTTATCGATACCTATCTGCAGGCCAGCGGCCGCTACATCAGCGGTTTTGCCTGCAAACACCTGCTGGCTTCGCTGTACAGCGAAGATCTGCAGGCCTTTAACTACTACTCATCGCGCATGGAGCGCCACACCCTGAGCGGCAAATTCAAAGCGATCAAGCTGTATGGCGACTGTCTGGCCCGGCTAGGACTGTTTCCATTGGGGGGGCGACTGCTGCGCACGGCCCGCGAGGGATTACGGAGGTGACATGCAACCGCGGAAAATCGCAATTGTAATTGAAAACATCGCCGGCAAAGGGGGAACCGAGCGGGTGGCCAGCAGCCTGGCCAATGCGCTGGCCACTCGCTTCAGTCATCAGGTCGAACTGATATCGATCTGCGGCGAACAGGCATTTTATCCGCTGGATCCGACGGTGACGCTGCGTTTTATGCGCGGCAGAACGCTGCTGTGGCCGTGGCGTCTGGCGTGGTTCTTACGCCGCGGCCGCTACGACGCCATCATCACCGTGTCGATGGGAAAACTCTCGGTGATCATGGTGCCGTACCTGCGGCTGCTGTGCCCCGGCAGCCGGTTGGTGCTGAGCGAACATGTCAGCTTTCACCAGTATCCGTGGCCGATGAAGTGGCTGAAGGTGCTGATCTATCGGCTGGGCGACCGTACCGTGCTGCTGACGCAGAAGGATTTGGCGAATATCGGCCGCTGGGTGCCGGCACGCAAGTGCCAGGTGATCGAGAATGTGTCGCCGTTTCCGTTGCGGGCACCGCACCCGGAACAGCAGCGGCCGGTGGCGTTGGCCGTCGGCAGGCTGTGTCACCAGAAAGGATTCGATCGGCTGATCGCCGCCTGGCGCCTGGTGGCGCAGCAGGCGCCGGAATGGCGGCTGCACATCGTCGGCGACGGCCCGGATCAGGCGGCGTTGCAGCGGCAAATCGCCGATTACGGGCTCGACGACCGGGTGCAACTGCTGCCGGCCACTGCAGATATCGCCGGCCATTACCGGCAGGCGAGCATGCTGCTGATGACCTCCCGCTACGAAGGCTTGCCGATGGTGCTGATCGAAGCCATGAGCTTCGGCCTGCCGCTGGTGGCTTTCGATTGCCTGACCGGCCCGGCGGAGCTGATCGACGATCGCGAAAACGGTTATCTGGTGGCCGACGGTGACGTCGACACCTTCAGCCAGCGCGTGTTGGCGCTGATCGGCGACGGCGAACTGCGCCGCCGCTTTTCCCATCGTGCGTTGGAAAAGGCGCAGCGATTTGTGCCCGAACGCATTTATCCCCAGTGGCAACAGCTTATCGTCTGAGGTAATCATCATGGAAAAAGTGTCCGTCATCATGCCGGCCTACAACGCCGCCGGTTTTATCCGCGAGTCGATCCTCGGCGTACTGAATCAAAGTTATCAGGACTATCACCTGTATGTGATCGACGACGCCTCCACCGACAACACCGCCGAGGTGGTCAAACCGTTCATTCACGATCGGTTGACCTACATCCGCAACAACGTCAATCAAGGGGTGGCAGAAACGCGCAACATCGCCATCGAGGCGGCGCGTGGCGACTACATCGCCTTTTGCGACAGCGACGACGTCTGGCACCCGAACAAGCTGGCGCGCCAGGTCGGCATTCTCAAAACCCGCCGCTACGACGTGGTTTGCTCGCACTATTACACCTTCGAGAACGACATGGCGCAGGTGAAAAACTACCGCGGCGCCGGGGAGATCATCGCCTACCAGGACATGCTGAAAAGCAACTGGATCGGCAACCTGACCGGCATGTACAACCAGCGTCAGGTCGGCAAGATCTATCAGCGCAAGGTCGGGCATGAAGACTACGTGATGTGGTTGTCTATTCTGGAGCGCGCGCGCAACCGGCTGGCGTACTGCATTCCCGAGCCGTTGGCGTTTTACCGGCTGTCCGCCAACTCGCTGTCCGGCAACAAAATCCGCGCGGCGGACTGGCAGTGGCAGATCTACCGCCGTCATCTGGGGCTCTCTTATCAAAAATCCTGCTACCTGTTCTTCTCCTATCTGTACAGCGCGGTGATGAAAAGACAATGACCAGCAAAACTTTGAACGCAGCTTGTGCGCTGCTCGGCTGCGGCCTGGCGGCTCAGGCCGCTGCGGCGGTCTGCGAGACCAATCTGTTGACCAATCCCGGCTTTGAACAGGGCCAGGCGGGTTGGTCGGTGCCGCCGGCCAAGGTGGTGTCCGGCGGCCGCAGCGGCCGCGCCAGCCTGTATTACAGCAACCCCAATCCGGCGGAATATCACCAGATGCGGCAAACGCTGCAGGTCAAGCCGGGGCAGTCGATCGCGTTCGGCGTGTGGGTGCGCGGCGACAACCTGCGCGGCAAAGGCGATCAGCCGGGCGCCGGGGTGTATGTCGAAAGCTATGACGCCAAGGGCCGCCACCTGGCGGGCAGCTACCCGCAAGGCCTGCTGGGCAGCAGCGGCTGGCAGCCGGTGGAGGGCAGCTTCACCGTGCCGGAACAGGCGGCGACCACGGTGCTGGGGCTGTATCTGCGCAAAGGCACCACCGGCAACGCCTGGTTCGACGACGCCTACGCCTGCAGCCAGCCGGCGGCGCCGGCGTTGTATCAGATGCGCGCCGGCGGGCAGTCGGCTTCCAGCCTGATCGAAGTGCAGCACCCCCAGGAGGTGCAGGTAGAAAGCACGCTGCTCGACGGCAACCGCACCGCCGTGCGGCAGGAGAGCCGGCGCTATCACATCGCCGAGCGCCAGCGCGTGGAGTTCGCGCTGCCGGCCAACCTGGCCGCCGGCGAGTATCGCCTGCAGCAGCAGGTGACGGACGTGGCGTCGAAGCACAGCCAGAGCAGCGAAATGCCGGTCAGCATCGGCGATGCGCCGCCGAAAGTGGCGCTGGACGAGCAGGGCTATACGCTGCGGCAGGGCAAGCGCTTCTTTCCGCTGGGCATCTATATGTACGGCAATATGGCGACCGATGAACACCTGGCGCGCATCCGCGACGCCGGTTTCAACACCGTGCTGAATTACAACTACGGCGCGGGCCGCGATCCCTATGCCTACTTCCGCAAGACGCAGCAGTATGGGCTGCAGGTGATTTTCTCGCTGAAGGATTTCTACCCCGGCCTCAGCTCGGCGCCGAAAACGCGCCTGAGCTACCCGCAGCTGACGGCGTCTTACGTGGCGAAGTTTAAAAGCCAGCCGAACCTGCTCGCCTGGTACATCAACGATGAACTGGGGCCGAAGTACGCACCGCAGATAGAGCAGATGCACCTGCAGGTAAAACAGCAGGACCCGGATCATCTGACCTTTCAGGCGCTGAACCAGACCGGCGCGTTCAACGCCTATTTCAACAGTTCCGACGTGCTGGCCAGCGATCCTTACCCGGTCGGGCGCGACGCCGACATGACGCGCACGCTGGAATACTCGCGCCTGACGGTGCAGGTGGCGCGTCAGGCGAAGGGCGCGTGGCTGGTGATGCAGATCATGGATCACGCCGCCTATGAGCCGCACCGCAAACCGCGCCAACCGAGCGAAGCGGAGATCCGCAATCAGGCCTGGCTGGGGCTGATCGGCGGCGTCAAAGGGCTGCTGTTCTATTCCTATACCGATCTGTTCTACAAACGCCGCAGCGGCGATTTCAACCAACAGGAGTTCGACGACATCTGGCAGGGCGTCGCCCGCGTGGCGCAGCAGATAGACAGCTTCACGCCGTATCTGCTCTCCGGTGAAGGCGCGTCGCTGTCCGGCAACAACACCGCCGTTCCGGCACGGCTGTTTATCGACGGCAAGCGCGGCCTGGTGCTGATCGCTAACCCGTACTACCGGCCGATGTCCGCCCGTTTCGACCTGCCGCCCGGCTGGCGCTGGCAGGGGCAGCCGCAGATCGACGCCCAGTTGCCCGCAGTAGGCAGCAGCGCGCTGTGGGTGCAACGAGATGCAAGCAATCAATAAGGATACCCGTTCATGACAACCACACTAAGCCTGATCGTCCCGGTGTATAAGGTGGAAGCCTACATCGAAGCGTGCCTGGACTCGGTGCTGAGTCAATTGCCCGACTGGGCGGAAGTGATCATCGTCGATGATGGCAGCCCGGACGGCGCCATCGCCGTCGCGCAAGAGGTGCTGTGCCGCTATCCGACGCTGAGAACGCAGGTCAGCATCCTGCGTCAGGAAAACCAGGGTCTGAGCGCCGCGCGCAACGCCGGGATCGCCCATGCCGAAGGCGAGTATCTCGGTTTTCTGGACTCCGACGACGTGCTGCTGCCGGGCTACTTCGGCATTTTGGGCCGCCTGCTGGCAGATAACCCGCAGGCGGAGATCGTCGCGTTCAACGCCCAGCGCTTTTCGCGGCTGAAAAACGGCAAGATAGAACCCGATGGCCTGATGGCGATCGTGCCCGGCAACGCCGCGCCGCAGGAGCGCGAGCCGCATATGGCGCTGCTGGCGGACAGCTTCAACCGCAGCATGTGGTTCGCCTGGGCGCGGATCTATCACCGTTCGCTGTTCAACGACGCGGCGTTTCCGGCGGGGCGCAACTTCGAGGATATCCAGCTGATCCCGCAGCTGTATCTGAAAGCCAACCGCATCGTGGTTTGCGATACGCCGCTGGTGGGCTATCGCGCCAACCCGAACGGCATCACGCGCGCGCCGAAGCGGCGCGATTTGGACGATCTCGACTACGCCATCGAACGGGCCGACAGGGGGCGCCGTCACGAGGGGGGGAAGGGGTTTCACTCGGTGCTGTTCGTCACCACGCTGAAGGCGCGTCTGCTGGTTGGGCTGGACTTCTTCGGCCTGCGCGACGCGCTGCGGGAAACCGCCGAACTGAAGCGGCGCTATGCCCGGCTGCGGGCGGAGGAGCGGCAGATGCTGAGCCGCAAGAACCGCCTGTTCTACCGCAGCCCGCTGGCTTACTACCTGGTGGCCAGCCTCTACAACCGCTTCGGGTAAAGCCGTTATCGCCCGAACGACGATGAATCAGCGTGGAAGCAAACTATGAGTATCAAAGTCAGCGTCATTATTCCGACCTATGGCCGCAGCGAACTGCTGGCGCGCGCCATCGACAGCGTTCTGGCGCAAACCCACCGCCCGGTGGAGATCGTGGTGGTGGACGATAATCCGCCGGATGACCCGCAGCGCCAAGCCACCCGCGAACGGCTGGCCGGTTATATCGCCGCCGGGCAGATCGTCTATTGCCCGCGCGCGCGCAACGGCGGCGGCGCACGGGCGCGCAACAGCGGCATTCTGCGTGCCACCGGGGAATATCTCACTTTTCTGGACGACGATGATTTCTACCACCCGGAGAAGATCGCCCGTCAGCTGGCCTTCATGCAGCGCGGCGATTACCCCGTCAGCCTGTGCGACATGGATATTCTGCAGGCGGGCCAAATCAGCGCTGAGCGCTATTATCGCGCCCGTTGCGATGGCCTGGAGGACTTTATGCTGGCCGGCGTCGCCTACACGCCGATGATCATGATGCGGCGCGAGGCGGCGATCGCGGTGCGCGGATTCTTCAATACCCCGCGTTATCAGGATCATATCTTCCTCTATCGCCTGTTGGCGGCGGGCATGCGCATCGGCACGCTGCATGAACGCCTGGCGGTGCATAACGACCACGACGGCGAGCGCATCACCTCCAGCCCGAAAGGCATCCTCGGTTACCACAACAAAATGCAGTTCGAACGCCGGTTGATGCCGCAGATTTCGCCGCGGGCGCGCAAAGTGATGCGGTTGCGCCACACCTGCATCACGTCGCGCATCATCACCGACAGTCAAAGCCGCCTCGGCGGCGTGTTGCACGGCATGAAGGGCATCATCTACGTCAACAGCGGATTGATGGCCGGCGTTTACGTGAAAAATATCCTCCGCAACGTCTTCTTCCGCGGCGTTCCTTTCTGAAACCTGGCGCGGGGTGTTCCCCGCGTCCTACCCCCAAATACCCCGTCTTGCTTCCCGCCCGTCTGCGCTTGCCATGAAATTCTTATTTATTCATTTTAATTCAATAAATTAACATTATTTTACGCACCTATACTTTGGTGGTATTTCTCACCTGGCGCGCGCGTCGCCTCCCGCTTTCTCTTGATCGCAATCAATTTGCCGCCGGTTGGCCGTCAGTAGGCTGGCGGCAGATTGAGCATGTCTTCTTATAACGACAAGAGCCTTCAGGAGCATTCCGGATGAGCAAATTTTTAGACCGTTTCCGCTATTTCAAGCAGTTGGCGGAGCCTTTTTCTGGCGATCACGGCCAGACCTTGAACACCAACCGCGACTGGGAAGACGGCTATCGCAGCCGTTGGCAGCACGACAAAGTGGTGCGTTCCACCCACGGCGTGAACTGCACCGGTTCTTGCAGTTGGAAGATCTACGTGAAGAATGGTCTGGTGACCTGGGAAACCCAGCAAACCGACTATCCACGCACCCGTCCCGACCTGCCCAACCATGAACCGCGCGGCTGCCCGCGCGGCGCCAGCTACTCCTGGTATTTGTACAGCGCCAACCGGTTGAAATACCCGCTGATGCGCAAGCGCCTGCTCAAGCTGTGGCGCGAGGCGAAAGCGCAGTACAGCGATCCGGTCGAAGCCTGGGGCTCGATCGTCGGCGATGCGGAAAAAGCCAAAAGCTACAAGGTGGCGCGCGGCCGCGGCGGTTTCGTCCGCTCCAGCTGGCAGGAGGTCAATGAGCTGATCGCCGCCGCCAACGTCTATACCGCCAAAACCTTCGGCCCGGATCGCATTATCGGCTTTTCGCCGATCCCGGCGATGTCGATGGTGTCCTACGCCGCCGGCGCCCGTTACCTGTCGCTGATCGGCGGCGCCTGCCTGAGCTTCTACGACTGGTATTGCGATCTGCCGCCGGCCTCGCCGATGACCTGGGGCGAACAGACCGACGTGCCGGAGTCCGCCGACTGGTACAACTCCTCCTACATTATCGCCTGGGGTTCCAACGTGCCGCAGACGCGTACCCCGGACGCCCACTTCTTTACCGAAGTGCGCTACAAAGGCACCAAAACCGTGGCGGTGACGCCGGACTATGCCGAAGTCGCCAAGCTGTGCGATCACTGGCTGAATCCGAAGCAGGGCACCGACAGCGCGATGGCGCTGGCGATGGGCCACGTGATGCTGAAAGAGTTCCATCTGGATCGCGAAGTCGGCTACTTCCGCGACTACGTGCGCCGCTATACCGATATGCCGATGCTGGTGCTGTTGGAGCCGCGTGAAGGCGGCCACTACGCCGCCGGCCGTCTGCTGCGCGCCGCCGATCTGGTGGACGGGCTGGGCCAGGAAAACAATCCCGAGTGGAAAACCGTCGCTATCGACAGCCGCAGCGGCGAGCTCGTGGCGCCGCAGGGCTCGATCGGTTTCCGCTGGGGCGAGAAGGGCAAGTGGAACCTGGAACAGCGCGAAGGCAAGGCGCAGCAGGACGTCGAGCTGCAGCTCAGCCTGTTGGGGGGCCATGACGATGTCGCTGAGGTGGGCTTCCCGTATTTCGGCGGCGCCGACAGCGAGCATTTCAACAGTGTGGCGCTGGACGAGATCCTGCTGCACAAACTGCCGGTGAAGCGCCTGCGGCTGGCGGACGGCAGCGAAGCGCTGGTGACCAGCGTGTACGACCTGACGCTGGCCAACTACGGCCTCGAACGTGGGTTGGGCGACGCCAACTGTGCCGCCGACTATGACGAGGTCAAAGCTTACAGCCCGGCCTGGGCCGAGCAGATCACCGGCGTGTCGCGCCACAACATCATCCGCATTGCCCGCGAGTTCGCGGAAAATGCCGAGAAGACCCACGGCCGTTCGATGATCATCGTCGGCGCCGGCGTCAACCACTGGTATCACATGGACATGACCTACCGCGGCCTGATCAATATGCTGATCTTCTGCGGTTGCGTCGGCCAGAGCGGCGGCGGCTGGGCGCACTACGTCGGCCAGGAAAAACTGCGGCCGCAAACCGGCTGGCTGCCGCTGGCGTTCGGCCTCGACTGGCAGCGCCCGCCGCGCCACATGAACAGCACCTCGTTCTTCTACAACCATTCCAGCCAATGGCGCTATGAAACCGTCGGCACCGACGAGCTGCTGTCGCCGCTGGCGGACAAGTCGCGCTTCGGCGGCAGCCTGATCGACTTCAACGTGCGCGCCGAGCGCATGGGCTGGCTGCCGTCGGCGCCGCAGCTGGGCACCAACCCGCTGCGCCTGGCGGAGCAGGCCCGTGCCGCCGGTCAATCGCCAATCGAATTTACCGTCGACAGCCTGAAGAACGGCACGCTGGGCTTCGCCGCCGAACAGCCGGACAATCCGCAGAACTTCCCGCGCAACCTGTTCGTCTGGCGCTCCAATCTGCTGGGCTCCTCCGGCAAGGGGCACGAGTACATGCTCAAATACCTGTTGGGCACCGAAAACGGCATTCAGGGGAAAGATCTCGGCCAGCAGGGCGGCGTGAAGCCGCAGGAAGTGGAATGGCGCGAGCAGGGTGGCGAAGGCAAGCTGGATCTGGTGGTGACGCTCGATTTCCGCATGTCGAGCACCTGCCTGTACTCCGACGTGGTGCTGCCGACCGCCACCTGGTACGAAAAAGACGACATGAACACCTCTGATATGCACCCGTTCATTCACCCGCTGTCGGCGGCGGTCGATCCGGCCTGGGATTCGAAGAGCGATTGGGAGATCTACAAGGGCATCGCCAAGGCCTTTTCCGAGGTGTGCGTCGGCCATCTGGGCCAGGAAACCGACGTGGTGACCCTGCCTATCCAGCACGACTCCGCCGCTGAACTGGCGCAGCCTTACGGCGTGCAGGACTGGAAGAAAGGCGAATGCGACCTGATCCCCGGTAAAACCGCACCGCATATCATCGCGGTGGAACGCGATTACCCGGCCACCTACGAGCGCTTCACCTCGCTGGGGCCATTGATGGACAAACTGGGCAACGGGGGTAAGGGCATCAGCTGGAACACCCAGACCGAAGTCGATTTCCTCAAGCAGCTTAACTACGTCAAGGCTGATGGCCCGGCGGCGGGGCGGCCGAAGATCGAGAGCGCGATAGACGCGGCGGAAGTGATCCTGTCGCTGGCGCCGGAAACCAACGGCCAGGTGGCGGTAAAAGCCTGGGAAGCCCTGAGCAACGTCACCGGTCGCGATCACCGCCACCTGGCGCTGAACAAGGAAGACGAGAAAATTCGCTTCCGCGACATTCAGGCGCAGCCGCGAAAAATCATCTCCAGCCCGACCTGGTCTGGCTTGGAGGATGAACACGTTTCCTACAACGCCTGCTACACCAACGTGCATGAGCTGATCCCGTGGCGCACCCTCAGCGGCCGTCAGCAGCTGTATCAGGACCACGAGTGGATGCGCGCCTTCGGTGAAAGCCTGCTGGTCTACCGGCCGCCGATCGACACCCGTGCCGCGCAGCCGCTGCTCAACAGCAAGCCAAACGGCAACAAGGAGAAGGCGCTGAACTTCCTGACGCCGCACCAGAAGTGGGGCATTCACTCCACCTACAGCGACAACCTGCTGATGCTGACGCTGTCGCGCGGCGGCCCGATCGTCTGGCTGAGCGAAGACGATGCCAAAGATCTGGGCATCGCGGACAACGACTGGATCGAGGCCTTCAACGCCAACGGCGCGCTGACGGCGCGTGCGGTGGTCAGCCAGCGTATCCCGGCCGGCATGACCATGATGTACCACGCGCAGGAGCGCATCGTGAATCTGCCGGGCTCGGAGATCACCCGCCAACGTGGCGGCATCCACAACTCGGTGACCCGCGCCTGCCCGAAGCCGACCCACATGATCGGCGGCTATGCGCAGCTGGCCTACGGCTTCAACTACTACGGCACCGTCGGCTCCAACCGCGACGAGTTCGTGGTGGTGCGCAAGATGAACCGCATTGATTGGTTGGACGATGAAGGCAACGACTACGCGCAGGGCAGTCAGCAGGAGAACAGCAAATGAAAATTCGTTCGCAAGTCGGCATGGTGCTGAATCTGGACAAGTGCATCGGTTGCCACACCTGTTCGGTCACCTGCAAAAACGTCTGGACCAGCCGTGAAGGCATGGAATACGCCTGGTTCAATAACGTGGAAAGCAAGCCCGGCGTCGGTTATCCGCACGCCTGGGAAGATCAGGAAAAATGGAAGGGCGGCTGGATCCGCAAAATCAACGGCAAGCTGGAGCCGCGTATGGGCAACCGCGTCGGCGTGCTGTCGAAAATCTTCGCCAACCCGGACGTGCCGGCGTTGGACGACTATTACGAGCCGTTCGATTACGACTACCAGCATCTGCACACCGCCAAACAGGGCAAGCACCAGCCGGTGGCCCGCCCGCGCTCGCTGATCACCGGCCAGCGCATGAACAAGATCGAAAGCGGCCCGAACTGGGAAGAGATCCTCGGCGGGGAATTCGAGAAACGCTCGCAGGACAAGAACTTCGACAATCTGCAGAAGGCGATATACGGCCAGTTCGAAAACACCTTCATGATGTACCTGCCGCGCCTGTGCGAGCACTGCCTCAACCCGGCCTGCGTCGCCACCTGCCCGAGCGGGGCGATCTACAAGCGCGGCGAAGACGGCATCGTGCTGATCGACCAGGACAAGTGCCGCGGCTGGCGCATGTGCCTGACCGGCTGCCCGTACAAGAAAATCTACTTCAACTGGAAGAGCGGCAAGTCCGAGAAGTGCATCTTCTGCTACCCGCGCATCGAAGCCGGGCAGCCGACGGTATGTTCGGAGACCTGCGTCGGCCGTATCCGCTACCTCGGCGTGCTGCTGTATGACGCCGATCGCATCGAGCAGGCGGCGGCGGTGGAGAACGACAAGGATCTGTATCAGAGCCAGCTCGATATCTTCCTCGATCCGCATGACCCGGCGGTGATTGCGCAGGCGCTGGCGGACGGCGTGCCGCAGGGCGTGATTGAAGCCGCTCAGCAATCGCCGGTATACAAAATGGCGATGGACTGGAAGCTGGCGCTGCCGCTGCACCCGGAATACCGCACGCTGCCGATGGTGTGGTACGTGCCGCCGTTGTCGCCGATTCAGTCCGCCGCCGACGCCGGCGAGCTGGCGCACAGCGGCGTGCTGCCGGACGTCGAGAGCCTGCGCATTCCGGTGCAGTATCTGGCGAACCTGCTGACCGCCGGCGATACCGAACCGGTGCTGCTGGCGCTGAAGCGCATGTTGGCGATGCGCCACTACAAGCGGGCGGAAACCGTCGACGGCGTGGTGGACACCAGCGCGCTGGAACAGGTCGGGTTGAGCGAAGCGCAGGCGCAGGAGATGTATCGCTACCTGGCGATTGCCAACTATGAAGATCGTTTCGTGGTGCCGTCGAGCCACCGCGAACTGGCGCGCGAAGCCTTCCCGGAAAGCAAAGGGTGCGGCTTCAGCTTCGGCGACGGCTGCCACGGCAGCGACGGCAAGTTCAACTTGTTCAACAGCCGCCGCATCGACGCCATCGACGTGACCGCGAAAACCGCGCGGCCGGAGGACGCCTCATGATCAGCCTGAAAGTGATCGCCCGCCTGCTGGATTACCCGGAGCAGGCGCTGTTTGACCATCAGCAGGCGCTGATCGAGGCGCTGGAACCGGCCAGCGAGCTGGATCTGCACCACAGCGCGCAGCTGATTCTGTTTATCCGCCGCCTGTGCGCCCGCCCGCTGCTGGATGCACAGGCCGACTATTGCGAGCTGTTCGATCGCGGCCGCGCCACCTCGCTGCTGCTGTTTGAACACGTGCACGGCGAGTCGCGCGATCGCGGTCAGGCGATGGTCGACCTGATGGCGCAGTACCGCGCCGCCGGGCTGGAGATAGACAGCCGCGAGCTGCCGGATTTCCTGCCGCTGTATCTGGAGTATCTGGCCAGCCGCAGCGCGGCGCAGGCGCGCGAAGGGCTACAGGACATCGCGCCGATCCTGGCGCTGCTGGGCGCGCGCTTGCAACAGCGTGAAAGCCCGTACGCGGTGCTGTTCGATCTGCTGCTATTGCTGTCCGGCGGCGAGGTGCAGGCGCAGGCGCTGGAGACCCAGGTGGCGCAAGAGGCGCGCGACGATACGCCGCAGGCGCTGGATGCGGTGTGGGAAGAGGAGCAGGTCAAGTTTCTCGGCGAACAGGGCTGCGCCTCCGCCCAGCAGACGGCGCACCAGCGGCGCTTCGCCGGCGCGGTGGCGCCACAGTATCTGGATCTGACGGATGCGTTAACCGGAACCAAAGGACGCTAATCATGCAATTTCTGAATCAGTTCTTCTTCGATATCTACCCTTATCTGGCCGGCGCGGTGTTCCTGATCGGCAGTTGGCTGCGCTATGACTATGGGCAGTACAGCTGGCGCGCCGGCTCCAGCCAGATGCTGGATAAAAAGGGCATGCGGCTGGCGTCCAACCTGTTCCACATCGGCATTATCGGCATCTTCGTCGGCCACTTCCTCGGCATGCTGACGCCGCACTGGATGTATGAGGCCTTCCTGCCGATCGACGTGAAGCAGAAGCTGGCGATGATCGCCGGCGGTGCCTGCGGCCTGATGACGCTGATCGGCGGCGCGCTGTTGCTGAAGCGCCGGTTGACCAACCCGCGGGTGCGTGCCACCAGCAGCTTCGCCGACATCATGATCCTGACACTGCTGGTGGTGCAGGTGTGCCTCGGCCTGCTGACCATTCCGTTCTCCGCCCAGCATATGGACGGCAGCGAAATGATGAAGCTGGTGGCCTGGGCGCAGGCGGTGGTGACCTTCCACGCCGGCGCTTCTGCGCACCTGGAAGGGGTGGCGTTTATCTTCAAACTGCACATGGTGCTGGGCATGACGCTGTTCGTGCTGTTCCCGTTCTGCCGCCTGGTGCATATCTGGAGTGCGCCGGTGGAGTATCTGACCCGCCGTTATCAGCTGGTGCGCAACCGCCGCTGAGCCTGACCCCGCCGCCGCTGGAAGCCAGCGGCGGCGCAATTCCGATAATTTACCCGCCGCCTGCCTATTCTCACCGCCTTGCCGTAAACTGAATATCTCAGTAATGTTACGCTTATGCTTCCGCCGACGGACGTCGGCTCGTGGTAACCGATAACAAAAGATACCGCCTTGATACCAGGCATTTTGGGATATAAAAACCGGGGATGATCCGCTGCGGCCATAGCGCCGTGCGGGGGAATCGCTTTATGGATAGTCAGGTTAATCAATAACAATAATGACCACACAATTTCGCTCACCGGCGTTGCTGCCTCTGAAAGTCATCGCCACCGGGGCCGCTTTGCCGCCAAACTGCGTGGCTTCCACCACGCTCGATGCTCGCCTGGGGAAACCGGCTGGCTACGTTGAAAAACGCTCGGGCATCGTTTACCGCTTTCACGCCGCCGACGACGCCAGCCAGGCCGAGCTCGCCGCCGCTGCGCTGCAAGATGCGCTGACCCGCAACGCGATCCCCGCTTCGTCGATCGACCTGCTGATCTCCGCCTCGGCGATAGCGGTGCAGGCGTTGCCGTGCAGCGCCGCGCACATTCTCAAGGTGGCCGGGCTGGCGCCGGGCACGCCGGGCTTCGACATCAACAGCAGCTGCGTCAGCTTTATCTCTGCGCTGCAGGTGGCGGCGGGGTTGCTGAACGTCGGAAGCTATCGGCGTATCGCCATCGTTTCGGCGGATCTCGCTTCGCGCGGCATCGACTGGCAGCACGAAGAGTCGTCGCTGATCTTCGGTGACGGCGCCGCCTGCGCCATCGTGGAGCGCGGCGACGGCACCAGCGGCATCCTCGCCAGCCTGGTGGAAACCTACCCCGCCGGCAGCGAACTGTGCGAGATCCGCGCCGGCGGTACGCGTCGCAACCCGCGCGCCGGCATGTGCGAGCAAGATTTCCTGTTTCATATGCAGGGCAAGCCGCTGTTCCGGCAGGCGTCGGCGCTGATCGAGGACTACCTCGACCGGCTGCTGAGCGCCAGCGGCTTGACCCTGGCGCAGATCGCCACCGTGGTGCCGCACCAGGCCAGCCATTTGTCGCTTGAGCATATGCGCAAGCGGCTGCACGTCTCCAGCGAGGCGCTGGTGGATATCTATCGCCATCACGGCAATCAGGTGGCGGCGTCGATCCCGACCGCGCTACATGCCGCCGTGACCACCGGGCGCTTCAACCCCGGTCGGCCGACGATGCTGATCGGCACCGCCGCCGGGCTGACGCTGGCCGGCATGGTGCTGCTGCCATGAGGGTGCTGGTCACCGGGGCGACCAGCGGGCTGGGGCGCAACGCGGCGCAGTGGTTGCTGGAGGCCGGGCATCAGGTGCGCGCCACCGGCCGCGATGAGCGTGCCGGCGACGCGTTGCGCCAGCTGGGCGCCGAGTTTTACGCGCTCGATCTGGCGCAGGCCACGCCGCAGCAATGTCGGCAGTTGGTGGCCGACTGCGAGTGGGTATGGCACTGTGCGGCCAAGTCTTCTCCCTGGGGCGGCAAGGCGGAGTTTCACCGCATCAACGCCGCGGCGACGGAGAGGCTGGCGGAGGCGGCGGGGCGCTGTGGCGTGCGGCGCTTCGTGCATATCTCCACGCCCGCGATCTACTTCGATTTTCAGCCGCATTACGATCTGGACGAAGGCTACCGCGCCCGGCGCTTCGCCAATCACTATGCCGCCAGCAAGCACGCCGCCGAGCAGCGGTTGTTGGCGCAGGCGAAGATCTACCCGCAAACCACCTACATTATTCTGCGGCCGCGCGGCCTGTTTGGCCCGCACGATCGGGTGATCGTGCCGCGGCTGTTGCAGCAGCTCGAACGCGATCGCGGCGTGCTGCGGTTGCCCGGTGGCGGGCAGGCGTTGCTGGATCTGACCTTTGCCCCCAATGTGGTGCACGCGATGGATCTGGCAAGCCGGCAACGCGGGTTGCCGTCCGGCGCCGTTTACAACATCACCAATCACCAACCGCAGCGGCTGGCGGAAATGCTGGATGCGTTGCTGCGTCAGGAATTGGGGCTGCATTATCGGCTGCAGGCCGTGCCTTATCCGCTTCTGCACGCGCTGGCCGGCGGTATGGAGCTGTGGGCGACGCTGAGCGGCAAAGAACCGCTGCTGACGCGTTACAGCGTGGCGGCGGTGCATTTCGACATGACCCTGAGCCAGACCCGCGCGATCGAAGAGCTGGGCTATCGGCCGCGTTACTCGATGGAAGAAGGGATTCGCCTGACCGGCGAGTGGCTGCGGCGGCAAGGGGGCGTACAACATGGCTAAAGTCACCGTTTTTGAAGTGGGCTATTGCACGCATATCGGCTGCATGGCGCTGCGCGGCGCCGGGTTCCGGGTGTGTAAATTCCCGGCGCGCGCCTATCTGCTGGAGGTGGGGGAGCGCCGCTGGCTGTGGGATACCGGCTACGCGCATTATTTTCAGCAACAGACGCAGTCGGGGGTGTTCAGCCTTTACCGCCGCATGACGCCGGTCTATTTCGATCCCGCCGAGTCGCTGGCGTACCAGCTACGTGCCGCCGGTTACGCCGAAGGCGACATCCAGGCGCTGATCGTTTCGCATTTTCACGCGGATCACATCGCCGGGCTGCGTGATTTCAGCCAACTCGACTTTATTTGCTCCGGCGAGGGCTGGCAGCAAACCCGTGGGCTGCGCGGTTTTGCGGCGCTCAAGCGCGCCTTTATTCCCGGCCTGATCCCAGAAGATTTCGAGAGCCGCCTGCAGTTTATGGAGGCTTTCCCTGCGGTGGCGTTGCCCGCGCTGCTGGCGCCGTTCGAACAGGGTTACGCGCTGCCGGGCAGCGAAGGGCAGATCGTGCTGGTACCGCTGCCGGGGCACGCGGCCGGCCATATCGGCGCCTTTATTCTCACCGATGCCGGTTGGACGCTGTTGGCCAGCGACGCCGCCTGGTCGCCGCAGAGCTACCAGACGCTGCGCGGGCCTTCGCGCCTGGCCCATCTGGTGATGGACGACGCGTCGGCGTACACCCGCACGCTGGAGCGGCTCAACCAACTGTGGGCGGGCGGCCAGGTTAACATCCTGCTGTGCCACGAGGGGGACCTGTGATCCCCTTCATGACCCTTTGGCACTATTTCCGCGCTCGGCGCCTGCGCTTTGGCGATCGTGCGGCGCTGGAGGCGCATCAGGCCCGGCAGCTTGCGGGCTTTGCCCGCCGGGTGTTGAGCAAGAGTCCCTATTTTCACCGCTTCAGCCGCCTGCCGTTCACCGAATGGCCGCAGATGGACAAGGCGCTGATGATGGCGCAGTTCGACCGGATGAATACCGCCGGGCTGCGCCGCGATGAGGTGCTGGCCTGCGCGCAGCGCAGCGAAGCGGATCGTGATTTCACGCCGAAGATCGGCCGCTACAGCGTCGGGTTGTCGTCCGGCACTTCCGGGCAGCGCGGCGTATTTGTCGTCAGCCCGCGCGAGCAGCAGGTGTGGGCCGGCGGCATGTTGGCAAAAATGCTGCCGGACGGGTTGTCGGCCGGCGAACGCGTCGCGCTGTTTCTGCGGGCGGACAATAATCTCTATCACAGCGTGAACAACCGTTGGCTGAGCCTGGCGTTTTACGATCTGCTCGCACCGTTCAGCGGGCATCTGCCCGCACTGGAACGCCAGGCGCCCAGCATCATCGTGGCACCGGCGCAGGTGCTGCGCGCTTTAGCGCTGGCGGTGCTGGCCGGGCAGGTAACGCTGCCGGTCAAAAAAGTGATCTCGGTGGCCGAGGTATTGGAAGCGCAGGATCGCCGCCTGCTGATGCAGGTGTTTCCTGCGGTCGGTGAAGTGTATCAGGCCACCGAAGGCTTCCTCGCCGCCACCTGCACGCACGGCACGTTACATCTCAACGAAGAGTTTCTGCATATTGAGCCGCAGTGGATCGACGAACAGCGTTTTACGCCGCTGATCACCGATTTTACCCGCCGCACTCAGCCGATCGTGCGCTATCGGTTGGACGATGTGCTGGTGCTGCGCAAGGAGCCGTGCCCGTGCGGGCAACCGACGCGGGCGATCGCCCGCATCGAAGGGCGGCGCGACGATCAGCTGATGCTGCCCGATGCGCAGCGGCAACCGCAGGCGGTGTTCGCCGATGCCTGCAGCCGGACGATCGCCAATGCGCTGCCGCTCACCAGCGATTACCGCCTGATCCAGCACGGCGAGCAGCGGCTGGCGCTGATCGCCGATTGCAGCCAGGCGGAATTGGCGCATTGCCAGGCGCAGCTGATCGCGCTGTTCGCTCGCCAGGGTATCGCCACCGATCGGCTCGAATGGCAGTTGACGGCGCAAGCGGTGCTGCCGCAGTTCGATCGCAAGCGGCGGCGCATTGTGCGCCGGGCGGAGGACGCATGAAAAACGCACTGTTCAGGCTAGGGCACATGTTGCTCGGCTGGGGGACGGTCGGGGTGGTGTATAGCGTGACCGATCGCTTACAGGGGGCGGGAACCCTGTTGCCGCCGTTGGCGATCGATCGGTGGATCCCGTTCAGCCCGACGGCCATCTGGCTCTATCTGTCTTTTTTCCTTATCGTCCCGGCGGGCTATTTGCTGGCACCGCGACAGCGGATCAAATGGTTGACGTTGGCGATGCAGCTGACCGCGCTGGGCGCTGGGGCCGTTTACCTGCTGTGGCCGACCACCATGGCCTATCCGCAGAACAATGGCGTCGGGCTCAGCGCGCAGCTGCTGGCGGCGTTAACGCAGGTGGATTCGCCGCAAAACTGCCTGCCTTCGTTGCATATGGCGCTGACGGTGCTGGCGGTGTGGGCGCTGAGCGACGGGCAGCGCAAAGTCCGGACGGCGTTGTGGATGCTGTGGGGCGTGGCGATCGCCTTCTCCATTCTGCAACTGCGTCGCCATTTGTTTATCGATTTGGCCGGGGGGGCGCTGCTGGCGTTGTTCGCCGGCTGGTTGGCCCTGCACGTGACGGCCCTGCGCCGCAACGTTGTTAAAGGAGAGATAGGATGAGCGATCTGGCGTTGCCGATAGTGTTCATGCTGTTCATCGTGGTGGCCGAGGCGGTGGCGCTGCAGTGGGGGCGCAGTGAGCCGGTCAACTGGCACGATCTGGTGTTCAACCTGAACTCCGGCCATATCATGCTGTGGCTGTTTCGCGGGCTGGAAATCACCTGTTACGGCTACGTGGCCGCGCACTTCAGCCTGGGGCTGCTGGACACCTGGCCGCCGCTGCTGATGTGGCTGTTCGCCTTGCTGGCGTGGGATTTCGGTTTCTACTGGCTGCATCGCTTGCACCACCGTTTCCGGGGGCTGTGGGCGGTGCACGTGGTGCACCATCAGGGCGAGCACTTTAATTTGTCGCTGGGGGTGCGCAACTCCTGGTATTCGTCGTTGACGTCGATCCCGTTCTTTTTACTGCTGGCGCTGGCGGGCGTGCCGCTGTCGGTGTTCGTCACGGTGTCGATTTTTCACTACAGCATTCAGCTGTTTAACCATAATGCGCTGACGCCGAAGCTCGGCGTGTTGGAAAAAATCCTGGTCACGCCGGCGCACCACCGGGTGCACCACGTCAAGGACATGGCGTATTCCAATAAGAACTTCGGCGGCAGCTTTATCTTCTGGGACAAACTGTTCGGCACCTTCTGCCCGGCGTTGCCGACCACGCCGTTCAGCTACGGCGTCAGCGGCGATCGGCCGTCCGCCAACCCGTTCTGGGCGAGCAACCTGCCATTCCTGCGCTATTTAGGTATGACATGGCGCCCTGCGCCGGGCCGGCCACGCGACCGCCGTTCGGCACTCAGCGTATTCAGCGGCGCAATGCTGTTGTTCTCGCTGGTGGTCGGTTACGTCTACCAATACGGTTATGGCTACGGCGACGTCGGCTGGCCGCAAATGGCGCTGCTGGTGCTGTTGGCGTTGGGCTCGGTAGCGCTGGGGGGCATGACGGAAGGGCGGCCGTGGGCGAGCGCCGTCTGGTTGCTGATCGCGCTGGGCATGCCGCTGCTGTTCATCGGCTATCTGGGGTGGTCGCAGCGCTATTGGCATTTCGCCATGGCCGCTGTGGCGCTACATGCCTTGTGCATAACGCTGGGCTGGGGGCGAGTGGCCGCGCCGGCCGCCGTGGAGGAACCGCATGGCTGACTCACTGCCGCCGCTGCGTTTTCCCGCCGATGGCGAGCAGGCGTTTCACCGCGATCTCAAGCGCGCGGCGCACGCCTGCCTGGCGGGCGATCATCGCTATGCTGATACCGCGCGGCTGGCCAAGGCCGCGCTGCTGCTGGCGTTGTGCGCCGGGTTTTATGCCCTGAGCCTGATGCAGCATCAGCCTTGGGCGTTTTTCCTCTGCTATTTCTTGTTCGTGACCATGGGCATGTTGCTCAACGTCAACGTCAATCACGACGCTTCGCATAACGCTTTCTTGCGCGCACCCTGGGCCAATCGCCTGGTGGGGCGGCTGGTGACGCTGCCGCTGGGCGTCGATCCGGACTACTGGCGCACGCGGCACGTGGATTACCACCATGTTTACGCCAACGTCGAACACTACGATCTGGACACCGAAGAGAACGGCTTTTTCCGCCAGACGCCGTTCCAGCGCTGGCAGCCGCATATGCGCTATCAGCACCTGTACTGGCCGCTGATCGCCGCGCTTTCGCTTCCCTACATCGCCTGGATTTTCGATTGGTCCGATCGGCGCGGTAAAACGCCGCTGCGGGAGAAACGCGTGCTGGCGGGGCGGGGCGGTTGGGCGCTGTTCGTGCTGTGCAAGTTGCTCCATGTGGCGCTGGTGCTGGTGGTGCCGCTGATCCTGTGCCACCTGCACGGCATCGGTTGGGGCTGGGTGCTGCTGGCCTATGCGATTAGCCAGATGTGCGCCTCGCTGCTGGTG
Organism: Serratia marcescens; assembly: GCF_001902635.1. Lineage (GTDB taxonomy): Bacteria > Pseudomonadota > Gammaproteobacteria > Enterobacterales > Enterobacteriaceae > Serratia > Serratia marcescens_F. The sequence goes on from NZ_MJAO01000008.1 coordinate 153,123, forward strand.
GTGTTCCTGCTGCTGGGCACCCACTGGGCGCAGGCCGAGTTTTACCCGGTGCCGGCGGGCGACAGCATGCCGCACGGCTGGTACCGGCACAATTTCGCCACCGCCTGCGACTGGCAGCCCGAGCCGCGTTGGTTAGAGCACCTGACCGGCGGGCTGAACTATCACCTGACCCATCATCTGTTCCCCGGCTGGAATCACCGCCACTACCCGGCGCTGGCTGCTGCGGTGGCGGAAGTGGCGCAGCGGCACGGCATGGCATATCGCTGCATCGGCTATCGCGAACTGCTGGCGCAACAGCAGCGTTTCTTGCGCCGGATGGGGCAGCCATGAAACCGCTGCGCCCGTTAGCCTATCGGCGCGACGACAGCGGGTTGCACCGCGCGTTGATGCAGGCGGCTCAGCATTATCTGGCAGCCAACGGCGATCACCGCTTCGCCGACGGTGGCATGTTGGTGAAGCTGGCGTTGCTGTTGGCGCTGTGCGGCCTGTGTTACGGGCTAAGCCTGCAGCAGCAAAACGGCTGGGCGTTCTTTGCCTGCTATTTCGGCTTTATCTTTATCGGCATGTTCCTGACGGTGAACGTGGTGCACGACGCCTCGCACAACGCGTTTTTCCGTCGGCCTTGGGCCAACCGCTGGCTGAACGCTCTGGTGAGCGTACCGTTGGGGCTGGATCCCGACTGCTGGCGCGTGCGACACGTGCTGTTCCACCATGCCCATAACAATATCGAACACTACGATCCCGACATCGATGCCAACGGCGTGCTGCGGCAGACGCCGTTCCAGCGCTGGCGGCCGTTTATGCGCGCACAGCGTTACTATTGGCCGCTGGTGGCGGCGCTGACCTTCCCGTACTACATCTGGCTGTTCGACTGGCTGGATCGGGCGGGCCGAACCCGGGTGGCGGCCCGCATGGCGCAGCAGGGTATACGTGGCTGGATCGGGTTTCTGGCGGGCAAGGCAGCGCACCTGTTGTTGGCGCTGGCGATCCCGTGCTGGCTACTGCCGCCGGCCATCGGCATCGGGCACATTCTGCTGGTCTATTTGCTAAGCCAGATGCTTTCTTCATTGCTGTTCGTGATGTTGATCATCGGCACCCACTGGGCCAAGGCCAATTTTTATCAGGCGCCGGCGCAGGGCGCGATGCCGCACGGCTGGTATCACCACGTGTTCGCCACCACCTTCGACTGGCTGACCCGGCCGCGCTGGCTGGGATACTGGCTCGGCGGGGCGAACCTGCATTTGACGCATCATCTGTTCCCGCACTGGAGCCACCGCCATTATCCGGCGCTGAGCCGCATCATCGGCGAGGTGGCGCCACGTTTCGGCATCGACTACCGCCTGTTGGAACTGGAGGAGCTGTTGCGCCTGCAGCAGCGCTTCCTCAGCGCGATGGGGCGCAAACCGCATTAGCGTTACATGCGGATTGTGCGAGGTGTTACGCAGTTCACTAATTGAACGATATTTGCCCTTCCAGTAGACTTTCCCCCTGTGAATCAACGGCCACAGGAGGTGGAGTATGCGCAGTTTGCCGATTCGGTTATCCAATGAAATCGACGACAGTTTGAACGATATTGCCCGGCGTCACGGGATGGCAAAAACCGACGTCATTCGCCTGGCATTTTCTTTAATGACGATTGCCGACCGTGAGTGGATGAAACAGGACGGTTCCCGTCTTGGGATCGTGCGTGAAAGCGACGAGGGGCTGGAGGCGGTCGCCGTGGTGGTGGGGATTTTTCCATGAAACCGCAAAATGAGCGCCCGCAGGTTGATGCTGATACGTTGTATTTGGATCCGTCGCTGGTCTTTGACGAAATGGAGCGGCTGCGCCTGGCGCGCCAGGTGCTGTGCGGGATATTCGCGGTCAGCGTGGGCGTATTTGCCGCCCACGCCGCTCCTCTAAATAATTGGAGTTGCTTCCCGGCGGCAAGAGCGCTCATCCCCGGGAGCTTACTCAGGTAAGTGACCGGGGTGAACGCTTGCAGCCAACACAGAAGCAACTTCAAGTATGACGAGGATATTGGGAGAGAAACGAAGCGCTGAGTCAAGCGTTCGAGCTGGTGAAGATCGGCGCCTTGCCGCTGGTCACGCTGGTGGTGTCCTTCTACTTTCCCAACAGCGCGGCCAGATAAGGCGCCATGTCAATGTGACTTCATACCCGCCGTGGTCATCAGCAGGCGGAACAGCGAGGCAACCACGAACAGCCCCAGCACGCTGGCGCTCCAGATGATCACCAGCCAGCCGATGCGTTTCCACCAGGGCGCCGGGGCGGCGGTTGCCGTTTTATCTTGCATAGCGTCCTCCCTTCTCAGTGATAGCCGTGCTCATGGCTGATCTTGCCGCGGAACACGTAGTAGCTCCAGAAGGTGTAGACCAGAATGATCGGGATGATGAACAGCGCCCCCACCAGCATAAAGCCAAGGCTCTGCGGTGGTGCGGCGGCGTCCCACAGGCTGATGGTCGGCGGGATCAGATTTGGCCAGATGCTGATGCCAAGCCCGCTCAGGCCGAGGAACACCAGCAGCAGCGTCAGCATGAATGGCGAGTAGTGCGCGCCGCGTTTCACCCCGCGCTGAATCCCCCAGGCGCTGAGCAGCACCAGCACCGGCACCGGCAGCAGCCAGAACAGGTTAGGCAGCGTAAACCAGCGCGCGGCGATTTCCGGATGCGCGATCGGCGTCCAGATGCTGACCGCAGCCAGCACCAGCAACAGGATCGCCAGCAGCGGCGTCGCCAGGTGATACATGCGCGCCTGCAGGTCACCGGCGGTTTTCATCACCAGCCAGGTGCAGCCGAGCAGGGCGTAGGTCACCACCAGCCCCAGCCCGCAGAACAGCGCGAACGGCGTCAGCCAGTCCAACGCGCCGCCGGCGTAGGTGCGGCCTTCGACCGGGAAGCCGTTGATCACCGCGCCCACCACCACACCCTGGCTGAAGGTCGCGAAGAGAGAGCCCCAGATGAACGCTTTGTCCCAGATATGACGTTTCTCCGGTTTGGCCTTGAAGCGAAACTCGAAGGCCACGCCGCGGAAAATCAACCCGATCAGCATCAGCGTCAGCGGGATCGCCAGCGCGTCGAGGATCACCGCGTAGGCCAGCGGGAAGGCACCGAACAGCGCCGCGCCGCCCAGCACCAGCCAGGTCTCGTTGCCGTCCCATACCGGTGCGACGGTGTTCATCATCAGATCGCGGTCGTCGCTCGCTTTCACCCACGGAAACAGGATGCCGATGCCCAAATCGAAACCGTCCATCACCACGTACATCATGGTGCTGAACACGATGATCACAAACCAAATCAGCGGAAGATCGATGCCCATGTTCAGCTCCTGTCGTCCAGAGTGTCGTTGACCGCGGACAGCGGACGCGCCGGCCGGCCCTCGGTATTGTCTTCTTGGTGTTCATGCGGCTGCGGCCCTTTGCGGATCAGGCGCATCATGTAGGAGTAGCCCACGCCGAACACCGAGCAGTAGACGACGATAAACGCCAGCAGGCTGATGCTCATGTGCAGATCGCCGTGTGCCGAGACCGCATCCTTGGTACGCAGCAGGCCGTACACCACCCACGGCTGGCGGCCGATCTCGGTGGTGAACCAGCCTGCCAGCAGCGCCAGCAGCCCGGAAGGCCCCATCCACAGGATGAAATACAGGAATGGACGCGACTGATACAGCCCGCCGCGCCAGCGCAGCCACAGGCTCCACACCCCGGCCAGAATCATCAGCATCCCCAGCCCGACCATGATGCGGAACGACCAGAACACCACGGTGGAATTGGGGCGATCCTCCGGCGGGAAGGATTTGAGCGCAGGCACCTGCTCGGTCAGGCTGTGCGTCAGGATCAGGCTGCCGAGGTAAGGCACCTCCAGTTTGAAGCGGGTCTCTTCACGCTGCATGTCCGGCCAACCGACCAAGATCAGCGGGGTGGCTTCGCCCGGCGGGTTTTCCCAGTGGCCCTCGATGGCGGCGATCTTTGCCGGCTGGTGTTTCAGGGTGTTCAGGCCGTGCGCATCGCCGATCAGCGCCTGCACCGGCGCGACGATCAGCGCCATCCACATCGCCATCGACAGCATCTTGCGCATCGCTGGGGTATCGCGGCCGCGCAGCAGATGCCAGGCGGCGGAAGCGCCGACGAAGAACGCCGAGGAGAGGAAGGCGGCGGTAGACATGTGCAGCAGGCGGTACGGGAAGGACGGGTTGAAGATCACCTTCAGCCAGTCGACCGGCACCACTTGGCCGTTGATGATTTCATGCCCTTGCGGGGTCTGCATCCAGCTGTTGGAGGCCAGGATCCAGAAGGTGGAGATCAGCGTGCCGAGCGCCACCATGCAGGTGGCGAAGAAATGCAGGCCGGGGCCGACGCGGTTCCATCCGAACAACATCACACCGAGGAAACCGGCTTCGAGGAAGAAGGCGGTCAGCACTTCATAGGTCAGCAACGGCCCGGTAATGCTGCCGGCGAACTCGGAGAAGAAACTCCAGTTGGTGCCGAATTGGTAGGCCATCACCAGTCCAGACACCACGCCCATGCCGAAGTTGACGGCGAAAATCTTTGACCAGAAGTGGTAGAGCTCACGGTAGGCTTCATTGTGCGTTTTCAACCATAACCCTTCCAGCACCGCCAGGTAGCTGGCTAAACCGATGGTGATGGCGGGGAAAATGATATGGAAAGACACGGTGAAGGCGAACTGTATTCTGGCGAGTTCCAGTGCATCAAGACCCAGCATGGCGCCTCCTAGGGTTGAACATAAATTAACCTCTTGAGTATAGCTGTCATTTTTATGTGAAAAGCTTGGCGTTAAGTTAATCACGAAGTACAGTGACTATAATAGTGACAGTTATTTTACTTTTTCATATAACAGTTAAGAGCTATGACCCGATACGAACAGCTTGCACAGCAGATTAGAGAACAGATCCAGAACCGGGTGTGGCGGGCGGGCGACAAGCTGCCTTCGCTGCGTGAGAGCGGCAAGCGCGCCGGGTTGAGCCTGATGACGGTGGTGCAGTCTTACCAACTGCTGGAGAGCCAGGGGTGGATCGTCGCCCGGCCGCAGTCGGGCTACTATGTGGCGGCGCGTCCGCAGCCGCTGCCCCAGCCATCGCGCGGCGAGAAGCTGTTGCTGAGCGAGCAGGTGGACATCAACGCCTTTATTTTCGACGTGCTGCAGGCCTGCAAGGATCCGGACATCGTGCCTTTCGGTTCGGCCTTTCCCGACGCCACGCTGTTCGCCCAGCCGAAGCTGGCGCGGGCGCTGAGCAGCGTGGCGCGCAAGTTCACGCCGCACAGTTCGCTGGCCAACCTGCCGCCGGGCAACGACGCACTGCGGCGGCACATTGCGCAGCGCTATGCGCTGAGCGGCATGCAGGTGGCGCCGGACGAGATCGTTATCACCGCCGGGGCGATGGAGTCGCTCAGCCTCAGCCTGCAGGCGGTGACCCAGCCCGGTGACTATGTGGCGATCGAGTCGCCGGCGTTTTACGGCGCGCTGCAGGCGCTGGAGCGGTTGCGGCTGAAGGCGGTGGCGATTGCCACGCACCCACAGGACGGTATCGATCTGGACGCGCTGCAGCAGGCGGTGGAACAGTATCCGATCAAAGCCTGCTGGCTGATGACCCATTTCCAGAACCCGCAGGGCGCCACCATGTCGGAGGCCAACAAACAGCGCCTGGTGGCGCTGCTGCGCGAACGCCAGATCTCGTTGATCGAAGACGACGTTTACGGCGAACTGTACTTCAGCGCCGAACGGCCGTTGCCGGCCAAAGCGCTCGATAGCGGCGGCCAGATCCTGCACTGTTCGTCATTTTCCAAATGTTTGGCGCCGGGCTTTCGCGTCGGCTGGGTGGCGGCGGGGCGTTATGCGCAACAGATCCAGCGTTTGCAGCTGATGAGCACCGTTTCCACCAGCGTGCCGACCCAGATGGCGCTGGCGGATTATCTGCTGCACGGTGGCTACGACACCCATCTGCGGCGGCTGCGGCGGCTGCTGGCTCAGCGCCAAAGCGCAATGCGCCAGGCGATCGCCCACCATTTCCCGCCGACGGTGAAGGTCAGCCAACCCGATGGCGGTTTCTTTTTGTGGCTGGAGCTGGATCCGGCGCTGTCGTCGATGGCGCTGTATCGGCGTGCGCTCTCACGGGGCATCAGTATCGCGCCGGGGCGCATGTTTACCACCGGCGACCATTTCAACCACTGCTTCCGCCTCAACGCCTCTTTTGAATGGAGCGATCGTTTTGAAGAGGCGATCAAAACCTTAGCCAAACTTATTCGGGGGCTGGAGCCGGCAGGCTGAACCGCGCTTTGCGCGGCGCTTCGCCCCAGAAAAATTCATAATGCTTTTTTCGGCAATGGAATGCCGGTTTCGTTGTTAGACAGCCATCCAGCCGCCTATTACTCTGCGATAAATTTTGTCACATTTTTATCAACGGGAAGACGAGGGGCTGTGGGTGAGTGGAATAAAAAATAAATTAAACAAACTGTTGCGCTATCGGCTGACGCCGTTGGCGCTGGTCTGCGCGCTGGGCCTGAGCGCCGGCGTTCAGGCGGAAACGCTGGTTGAAGGCATCACGCCGGCCAGCGATGCCGCTCGGGTGCCGGCCGCCGCCAAGCTGCGCAAAGATACCGTGGTGGCAGGCATCTCGGAGCCGCAGGGCATTTTCAATCCGTATCTGTTTACCAACGGCTGGGACGAAAACGTGACCGACGTGATCTTCAGCCGACTGATTGGCCTGGACAGCCAGGGCAAGCCGGAAGGGCGGCTGGCGGAGTCCTGGCAGGTCAGCCCCGATAATCTGACCTATACCATTAAACTGCGGCCGAACCTGGTCTACAGCGACGGCTCGCCGCTGAAAGCCGATGATATTGCCTTTACCCTGACGCTGCTGCACGATCCGGCCTATGACGGCGACACCGATATCACGCCGGCGCATATTCAGGGTGGCGCCGAGTATAAAAACGGCACCGCCGCCGCCATCAGCGGCCTGAAAGTGATCGACGATCGCACGATACAGATCGTCACCACCCAAGCGGGCGCGACCACGTTACAGCTGATAGGCGGGCCGGTGCTGTCGCGGGCTTACTACGGCAAAGACTATCAGCGCGGCAAGCTCGACGGTGTGCGCGCCTTCAACGGCAAGCCGCTCGGCAACGGCCCTTATGTTTACGACAGGTACGTGCCGGGGCAGGAGATCCGCTTCCACGCCAACCCGAACTTCTACCTCGGCCCGCCGCCGATGGCGCGCTTTATCTACCGCGTCACCAACCCGGCCACCAACTTCCAACTGTTCCAGACCGGTGAGACCGACTACGACGCTTTTACCGCTAAGTCGGACGATATCGAACAGCTCAAGCTACTCGGTTTCGCCAATATCAACCTCTACAGCTCAAGCGATTACAGCCGCATCGATTTCAACCTCAAGCGCCCGGCGCTGCAGGATAAGCGGGTACGTCAGGCGCTGATCTACGGCCTGGATCGGCAAAGGCTGATCGCCGTGGTCTACCAGGGATACGGTAAGGTCGCCAACCAGCCGATCTCGCCGATCTCCTGGGCTTACGATCCTAACGGCATCAATCCTTACGCTTACGATCTCGATAAGGCCGGAAAGCTGCTGGACGAGGCCGGCTGGCGTGTGGGCGCTGACGGCATTCGGCAAAAAGACGGTAAAAAGCTGGAGCTGACGCTGCTGGTAACCAAAAAGCTGATCAACGATGCGCTGGTGCCGATCGCCAAGGACAACTACCGCCGGCTCGGGGTGGTGCTGAAACCGCAGGTATTGGATTTCAATGCGCTGCTGGCGCAGCGTAAGGCGGGCAATTACGACCTGGCGTCTCTCAGTACCAGCACGTTGAACGATCCGCACGACGGCGTGCGTAATTTTATCAGCCGCGAGAGCGAAACCGGCTATCACAACCCGCAGGTGGACTCTCTGATCGCCAGGGCCAACGCGACGTTGGATATCGAACAGCGTAAGCCGCTATACCATCAGCTGTATCAGGCGCTGGCGGAAGATCCGCCGGTGATCTTGCTTGGCAACCGCGAGATATTGAGCGCCAGCAGCGCGCGCGTCACCGGCTTTAAACCGGATATCTACAACGGGTTGGTCGGTAGCCTGCCGAACGTCAAACCGGCGCCGTAACGCCTTGACGCCGCCGCACCGGTCCGGGCGGCGGCGATGGAAACCGCAATGAGAAACTTTATCCTGCGCCGTCTGTTGCAGACCATCCCGATGCTGTTGTTGGCTTCATTGCTGATTTTTTGCATCTTCGCCCTGGCACCCGGCGACTTTATCGACGGCAACATCAACCTGACCGCGCAACGCGCCGCCGAACTGCGGGCGTTGTACGGGCTGGATCAGCCGTTGTTCAGCCGTTATCTGCACTGGCTCGGCCGGCTGCTGCAGGGCGATCTCGGTTTTTCGCTGCAGTATCAGATTCCGGTCAGCACGCTGCTGAACCAATACATCTGGAACTCGTTCCTGCTGGCGGCGGTGGCGATGGTGCTGTATTGGGGCATCGCGCTGGCGGTGGGGGTTGTTTCGGCGATGAAACCCTATTCGCTGTTCGATCATCTGATCACCGTGGTGGTGTTTGCCGCCATGTCGTTTCCGACGTTCTTCCTGTGCCTGTTGCTGATCAAATGGTTCGCCGTCGATTTGCACTGGCTGCCGGCGGGCGGCATGTTGCGCACCGGCAGCGAGGCGAGCGGGCTGGCCTGGGCGCTGGAGGTGGCGGCGCACCTGCTGTTGCCGGTGTTGGCGCTGGTGATGCTGCAGGCCGGCAGCCTGACGCGTTATTTCCGCGCCAGCATGCTGGAAGTGATCCGCATGGACTATATCCGCACCGCGCGCGCCAAAGGGCTCAGGGAGAAAACGGTGATCCTCAAACACGCGCTGCGCAATGCGCTGTTGCCGATCATCACTCTGCTGGGGTTCGAGCTGCCGGGATTGTTCTCCGGTGCGTTGATCACCGAAAAAATCTTCAACTGGCCGGGCGCCGGGCATATCCATATCGATTCGCTGGCGGCGCGTGATTACCCGGTATTGATGGGCTTCACGCTGTTCCTGGCGGGGCTGACTATTCTCGGCAATCTGCTGGCGGACATTCTGTACGCCTACGCCGATCCGCGCATTCGCTTGAGGTAACGCTATGTTGGCTACGCTGTTTTTCGGCCGCCGTCGCCGCTGGCGACAGGCGCAGCTGCCGGCGCTGGCGCAACTGTCACCGCCGCCCGCCGCGCAGGCCTGGCGACGGCTGCGCCGCCACCGGCCGGCGATGATTTCGCTGGCGTTGCTGGTGCTGTTGGCGTTGCTGTGCCTGATTGGGCCGTCGCTGTCGCCGTGGCGCGACGACGCCGGCGATGTGCTGAATATCAATCAGGCGCCGAGCGGCGCGCACTGGTTGGGCACCGACTTTCTCGGCCGCGATATCTGCACCCGTCTGCTGCTGGCGGGGCGGATATCGCTCACCATCGGTCTGGTGTCGATGCTGCTGTCGGTGACGTTGGGGTATCTGCTGGGGGCGCTTTCCGGCTATCTGGGCGGCGTGACGGACCGGCTGATCATGCGTTTCGCCGATCTGCTGATGACCATTCCCGGCCTGCCGCTGCTGATCATCATGGGGGCGATGCTGACCGAGCTCGACGTCTCGCCGGACTACCGCATTTACATGGTGATGATCATGCTGAGCCTGCTGGGATGGCCGTCGCTGGCACGGCTGGTGCGCGGCCAGATCCTGTCGCTGCGCGAACGGGACTTCATGCTGGCCACCGAGGTGCTGGGGCTTTCTACCCGGCGGCGCCTCTTTGGCCACCTGCTGCCCAACACCGTGCCGATTTTGGTGGTGGTGGCCACGATGGCGGTGGCCAACGCCATCCTCAGCGAATCGGCGCTGAGCTACCTCGGGCTGGGCGTGGTGCCGCCGACGCCATCGTGGGGCAACATGATGGACGCCGCCAACAGCCTGATCGACTTTCAGCGCCGCCCCTGGCTGTGGATGCCGCCGGGATTGGCGATCTTCGTCACCGTGGTGGCGATCAATATTCTGGGCGACGGCCTGCGGGACGCGCTCGATCCGAAAATGAACGGGGTAAAACGATGAGTCAACCGCTGGTGACGTTCGATCGGCTGTCGGTGTCGTTTCAGGGCGAGCAGGGGCCGGTGCGGGCGGTGCAGCAGGTCAGCCTTGAGCTGCAGGCCGGGCAAACGCTGGGGATTGTCGGCGAGTCGGGCTGTGGAAAAAGCGTGACCGCCATGGCGCTGATGGGACTGCTGCCGCAGCCGCTGGCGCAGGTCGACAGCGGTGAGATTCGCTTTGAAGGACAAGACCTGCTGCAACTGCGGCCGTCGCAGATGGCCGATCTGCGCGGCAATCGGCTGGCGATGATCTTTCAGGAGCCGATGAGCGCGCTCAATCCGGTGCTGACCCTCGGCGAACAGCTGGTGGAGCCGCTGATTCGCCATCTGGCCCTGTCGCCGAAAGCGGCCTGGCGTCAGGCGGTTCAACGGCTGACGGAAGTGGGGCTGGCGCGTGCGGAGGCGTTGATGCGCTGCTATCCGCACCAGCTCTCCGGCGGCATGTTGCAGCGCGTGATGATCGCCATGGCGATCGGGTGCCGCCCGGCGCTGCTGATCGCCGATGAACCGACCACGGCGCTCGACGTCACGGTGCAGGCGCAGATACTGGCTTTGCTGCGCGAACAGAGCCGACGGCACAACATGGCGATGATCTTGATCACCCACGATCTCGGGGTGATCGCCCAGATGGCCGATCGGCTGGCGGTGATGTACGCCGGGCGCGTCGTCGAGCAAGGGGCGACGGATGACCTGTTGGCCGAGCCGCGGCATCCCTATACTCAGGGGCTGATCGCCTCGCGGCCGGTGCCGGGCCAGCGGCTCCGCCGTCTGTATTCCATTCCCGGCCAGGTGCCGGATTTGGCGCGCTTGCCTGAACACTGTGCGTTTGCCGAGCGCTGCGTGCAGGCCTCCGCTCGCTGCCGCGATGGCATCCCGCCGCTGTACGGCACACCGCAGCGCCAGTCCGCCTGCTTCCTCAATGCCGGAGGGCGCCCGCATGTCGACTGAACCTCTGGTGGAAGTGAAAGGATTAAAGAAATATTTCCCGCTGCGCGACGGGCTGTTCGGGCGCACGACCGGCCAGCTGAAGGCGGTGGACGACGTCAGCTTCAGCATTCGCAAGGGCCGCATTTTCGGGCTGGTGGGCGAGTCCGGCAGCGGCAAAACCACCGTTGGCCGTACGCTGCTCGGCCTGCACGACAAAACCGCCGGCGAGGTGATGTTCAAAGGGCAGGCGTTGGATAGCCTGAGCAAAGATGCGTTGCGCGCCCTGCGACCGAAAATGCAGCTGGTGTTTCAGGATCCGTACAGCTCGCTGAACCCGCGCCTGCGTGTGGGCGACGCCATCGGCGAAGCGCTGTTGCAGCACGGCCTGGCGAGCAAGGCGGAACTGCGCGAGCGGGTGCTCGACACCCTGGCGATCTGCGGGTTGTCCCCACAGCATTACGGGCGGTTTCCGCACGAGTTTTCCGGCGGCCAGCGCCAGCGCATCGGCATCGCCCGCGCGCTGATCCTACAGCCGGAATTTATTGTCGCCGACGAACCGATATCGGCGCTGGATGTGTCGATTCAGGCGCAGATCATCAATCTGTTTTCCGACTTGCAGGAACGGCAGGGGGTGACGCTGCTGTTTATTTCACACGATCTCGGCGTGGTGGAGCACCTGTGTCAGGATGTGGCGGTGATGTATCTGGGGCAGATTGTCGAGAGCGCCGATCGCGATACGCTGTTTCGTCAGCCGCTGCATCCCTACACGCAGGCCTTGTTGGCGGCAGTGCCGACGCTGGATCCGCATCGCTCGCCGCCGTGGGCGGCAAGCGGCGAACCGCCCAATCCCGCCGACCCGCCGCGCGGCTGCCGTTTTCACCCCCGCTGCCCGCAGGCCACGGCGCAGTGCCGTGAACAGGCACCGCCGCTGCGCCGCGTGGCACCCGGCCATCGGGTGGCCTGTCACGTTGTGGCCTAGCGTCAGGCTAGGTAGTGCTTTAACGCGCGCCCGGCCTGGTGGATCGCCGAATGCACCGCCGGGACGTGGGCGAGCTGATTCAGCAGGCCGTAGTCGTGGATCAGTCCGTTGTAGCGGGTGGACGTGACCTCGACGCCGGCGGCGTCGAGCAGTCGCGCGTAGGCTTCGCCTTCGTCGCGCAGCACGTCCAGCTCGGCGGTCTGCACCAGCGCCGGCGGCAGGCCCTGCAACTGCTCCGGCGTGGCGTTGAGCGGCGAGGCGTAGATCTCTTTGCGCTGCCCCTTATCGGGCGCGTAGTTGTCCCAGAACCATTTCATCATGTTGCGGGTCAGGAAATGGCCTTCGGCGAATTGATGATAGGAGTCGGTATCAAAATTGGCGTGGGTGACCGGCCACAGCAAAATCTGGCAACGCAGGGCCGGCGTGCCTTTTTCTTTGGCCATCAGGCTGACTACCGCCGCGATATTGCCGCCGGCGCTGTTGCCGACCACCGCCAGCCGCGTACCGTCAACGTTGATCTTTTCACCGTACTCGGCCACCCATTCGGTGGCGGCGTAAGCCAAATTGATCGCCACCGGGTAATGCACCTCCGGCGAACGGGGATAATTGACGAACACCGCCGCCGCGCCGGCGCTATGCACCAGATCGCGCACTAACCGTTCATGGGTAGGGAAATCCCCCAACACCCAGCCGCCGCCGTGAAAGAACATGAATACCGGCAGTTTCTCCTTGGCCCTGGCCGGCCGCACCAGCTGCAGCAGAATATCCTGACCTTCTACGTGAATGGTTTTCTCGCTGATCTCCACCTCACGCAGCGGCACGTCAACGCTGCTTTGCAATTTTTCCATCACTTTGCGGGCATCTTTCACCTTCAACGCTTCAAGCGGTTTGCCGCCCTCGGCGTTACCCGCGGCGAGAAACTGGCTGATGTCGCGCTGGGCGGCAGGCTGGCTGAGATCGACGGTTTTCTTGGACATGGTGACTCCTTGTGCGCAGAAGAAAAAGTGCGGTCAAGATCACAGTGTAGTCGTTGGCGGGCAAAGGTGAGATGGAGGAGGCATGAAGGTAATTCACCGTTTTCATATGGGTATTTCAGGGGGGCTCCCCTCATCGGGGGGGCGTTGCACACCGCTGGGGCATCCCTGCACCGGATTGGGGCGGAAAGTGTGATGGTGCGCAAATCGGGCGAAATTATTTTTGCGAGCGCGATCAGAAATCCTGAAGTTTTTCGTAATTGAATAGGATTTCGCGCGCAATGATGATTTTAGGCCTTATTTTTTCATTTATTCATTAGCAATGCATAATCAATGAATAAATATGCAGTATAAGCCGTTGTTTTAACGAAAAAAATGGCAAAATTCGGCAAAAATCCCGTTTTGGCACGATAGCTGCTCTACACTCTTTATCAAACGGCATGTATTTTAACTGCTCGTTAACATTTACTCCCCGCTCAGGGACCGGATATACGCCATAAATAGTGAAAAACCGATTTTATGTAACAGATTTGTTTCTAAAACAGCGGTGTGAGACAGCGTTTTCTCCGCCGAAAAAGTCGGTTTTTAACAGCGGTTTTTTTGCGTTGTGGCGGCCTAGCCGGGCTTGAGCGGTCCTTACAGTCAAAATTCAGCCTTTGCTGAGATTATGAGGTCACTATGGAACAGCCAATCGCAGTTACCCGCCAGTCTTTCGATGACTGGATGGTCCCGGTTTATGCCCCTGCCGATTTTATTCTGGTGCGGGGAGAAGGATCGCAGGTTTGGGATCAGCAGGGTAAGTCCTACATCGATTTCGCCGGCGGCATCGCGGTCAACGCGTTGGGCCATGCACACCCGGCGGTGAAGGCGGCGCTGGTGGAGCAGGCGGGCAAACTGTGGCATCTGGGCAATGGCTACACCAACGAACCGGTGCTGCGTCTGGCCAAAAAATTGATCGACGCGACCTTCGCCGACAAGGTGTTTTTCTGTAACTCGGGCGCCGAAGCCAACGAAGCGGCGCTGAAACTGGCGCGCAAATATGCGCACGACCAGCACGGCGCCGGTAAAGATCAGATCGTGGCGTTCAACAATGCGTTCCACGGCCGCACGCTGTTCACCGTGTCCGCCGGCGGCCAACCGAAATACTCGCAAGACTTCGCGCCGCTGCCGGGCGGCATCACCCACACGCCGTACAACGATCTGGCCGCGGCGGCCGAGCTTATCAACGACCGCACCTGTGCGGTGATCGTCGAGCCGATCCAGGGCGAAGGCGGCGTGCTGCCGGCGGAAGCCACTTTCCTGCAGGGGCTGAGTGAGCTGTGCGATCGCCACAACGCGCTGCTGATCTTCGACGAAGTGCAGACCGGCGTCGGCCGTACCGGCCACCTGTACGCCTACATGCAGTACGGCGTGGTGCCGGACGTGCTGACCACCGCCAAAGCGCTGGGCGGCGGCTTCCCGATCGGCGCCATGCTGACCACCGATGCGCTGGCGAAAACGCTGGGCGTCGGCACCCACGGCACCACCTACGGCGGCAACCCGCTGGCGACGGCGGTGGCGGGGGCGGTGTTCTCCATCATCAATACCCCGGAAGTGCTGGAGGGCGTCAAACAGCGTCACCAGTGGTTTATCGACGGGTTGAACGACATCAACCGCCAGTACCCGATCTTCGCCGAAATTCGCGGTGGCGGTTTGCTGATCGGCTGCCAACTGAAGAAAGACTATGCCGGCAAAGCGAAGCAGATCACCCAACTGGCCAACGAAGAAGGCGTTATCGCGCTGATCGCCGGCCCGGACGTGGTGCGTTTCACGCCGTCGCTGATCATCCCAGAGCAGGATGTGAAAGAGGGGCTGGCGCGATTCGCGCGTGCCGTGGCGCGCATTTGCAGCTAATCAGCGGGCTGCGCCTTCACCGGCGCAGCCTGATTCAGAAGAGGTTCGCATTATGATGATTATTCGCCCTATAGAGCGTCGCGATCTGGCCGATTTACTGACGCTGGCCGGCAAATCCGGCATCGGTCTCACTTCACTGCCGCAAAATGAAGATACCCTGTCGGCACGCATTGAGCGGGCGTTAAAAACCTGGCAAGGCGAACTTCCGCAAAGTGACCAGTGTTATTTGTTCGTGCTGGAAGACAGCGAGCGCCGGCAGGTGGTGGGCGTTTGCGCGATCGAAGTGGCCGTGGGCCTGGCGGAGCCCTGGTACAGCTTCCGCGTCGGCACGCAGGTGCATGCTTCCAAACAGCTGAACGTCTACAAGTCGGTGCCGACGCTGTTCCTCAGCAACGACCATACCGGCCATTCGGAGCTGTGCACGCTGTTCCTCGATCCGGACTATCGCCATGGCGAGAACGGCAAGCTGCTGTCGAAGGTGCGTTTCCTGTTTATCGCCGCGTTCCGCGAGCGTTTTTCCCGACGGCTGATCGCCGAGATGCGTGGCTACTCCGATGAAAATGGCCGTTCGCCGTTCTGGGAGAGCGTCGGGCGCCATTTCTTCTCCATCGAGTTCGCCAAGGCGGACTACCTGAGCGGCACCGGGCAAAAGGCGTTTATCGCCGAGCTGATGCCGAAACACCCGCTGTATGTCGATTTCCTCGCCGAAGATGCGCAGAAGGTGATCGGCGAAGTGCATCCGCAAACCCTGCCGGCACGCCGGTTGCTGGAAGCGGAAGGCCTGAGCTATCAGGGCTACGTCGATATCTTCGACGGCGGCCCGACGCTGGAAGCGGAGATCGACCACATCCGCGCGGTGAAACAGAGCCGCCTGGTGAAAGTGGTGCTGGATGACACGCCGATGCGCGCCGATGCGCCGGTGCATCTGGTGGCCAATGACAATTATCAGAATTACCGCGCACTGCTGGTCAATGCCGATCTGTATGACGACCGCCTGCATATCAACGCCGCTACCGCCGCGGCGCTGGGCGTCGAGCAGGGCAGCCCGGTGCGGGTGCTCCCCCTTATTGCACAGGAGAAAGCATGATGTCTCATCCTGCACTGTTGATTAACGGCGTTTGGCGGCAGGGCCGCGGTGCCGAGTTCGCTAAGGCCGACCCGGTCGGCAACCAACCATTGTGGCGCGCCAACGCCGCCGATGCCGATGACGTCGCCGCCGCCTGCGAGGCCGCGCGCGCCGCGTTCCCTGCCTGGGCACGCACGCCGTTCGAACAACGCGAACAGCTGGTAAAGCGCTTCGCCGCCTTGCTGGAAGAACACAAACAGTCGCTGGCGGAAACCATCAGCCGCGAGACCGGCAAACCGCGCTGGGAAACGCTGACCGAAATTCAGGCGATGATCGGCAAGGTGGGTATTTCGCTGCAGGCTTATCAGACGCGCACCGGCTTCAGCCAGACGGCGATGGCCGACGGCGCGTCGGTATTGCGCCATCGTCCGCACGGCGTGTTGGCGGTATTCGGGCCTTACAATTTCCCCGGCCATCTGCCGAACGGCCATATCGTGCCAGCGCTGTTGGCCGGTAACTGCGTGGTGTTCAAGCCGAGTGAGCTGACGCCGTTGACCGCCGAGGAGACCCTGAAGCTGTGGCTAAAAGCCGGTTTGCCGGATGGGGTGATCAATCTGGTGCAAGGCGGCCGGGAAACCGGCGAAGCGCTGGCGGCCAGCGCGGATATCGACGGCCTGCTGTTCACCGGCAGCGCCGGCACCGGCTACCACCTGCATCGCCAATTGGCGGGGCAGCCGGAGAAGATCCTGGCGCTGGAGATGGGCGGCAACAATGCGCTGATCGTCGATGGTTTCGAGGACCGCGACGCGGCGGTCAACCTGGCTATCCAGTCGGCGTTTATCTCCGCCGGCCAGCGCTGCACCTGCTCACGCCGCATTCTGGTGAAGCAGGGGGCGGAAGGCGACGCTTTCATCGAGCGTTTGGTACAGGTGGCGGGCGAACTGCGGGTCGGCCGTTGGGATGCCGAGCCGCAGCCGTTTATGGGCGGCGTGGTGTCGTCCGCCGCGGCGGAAAA
This sequence comes from Serratia marcescens, assembly GCF_001902635.1. GTDB lineage: Bacteria > Pseudomonadota > Gammaproteobacteria > Enterobacterales > Enterobacteriaceae > Serratia > Serratia marcescens_F. The sequence goes on from NZ_MJAO01000008.1 coordinate 170,096, forward strand.
TATGCTGAAAGCGCAGCAGCGCTTGCTGGCACTGGGCGGTAAATCGCTGTTGACAATGCGTCTGTTGGAGCCGGGCAGTTCGCTGCTCAGCCCGGGTATTATCGAGCTGACCGGCGTGGCCGGGGTACCGGACGAAGAGTATTTCGGGCCGTTGACCACCATCGTGCGTTACCGTGATTTCGACGAGGCGCTGCAGCTCGCCAACCGGACGCGCTATGGCCTGTCGGTGGGGCTGGTGTCGCCGCAGCGCGCGTTGTTCGATCGGTTGTTGCTCGAAGCGCGCGCCGGCATCGTCAACTGGAACAAACCGCTGACCGGAGCGTCCAGCGCGGCACCGTTTGGCGGCGTGGGGGCATCCGGCAACCATCGCCCAAGCGCCTTCTACGCGGCGGACTATTGCGCCTGGCCGATGGCTTCGCTGGAAAGCGAAAGCCTGTCACTGCCGGCTACGCTCTCGCCGGGCTTGTCGTTCCGTTAATCGTCTGCGGCGGCGCGATGCCGTCGCCGCACGCTCTCCCCAGGGGATGAACATGTCAGGATATGAAGTCAATTTCGACGGTTTGGTGGGGCCGACGCACCACTATGCCGGGCTGTCGTTCGGCAATGAGGCGTCGACGCAGCATCAAAACAGCGTATCGAACCCGAAGCTGGCGGCGAAGCAAGGCCTGCTGAAGATGAAGGCGCTGGCCGATCTCGGTTTCCAGCAGGGAGTATTGCCGCCGCAGGAGCGGCCGCATTTGCCGATGCTGCGGCGTTTGGGCTTCAGCGGCAGCGATGAGGCGGTGCTGGCGCAGGCGATGCGTCAATCGCCGCGCTTGCTGTCGGCGCTGAGCTCGGCGTCGTGCATGTGGACCGCCAATGCGGCCACGGTGTCGCCCTCGGCGGACAGCGCCGACGGCAAGGTGCATTTCACCGCCGCTAACCTGAACAACAAATTCCACCGTGCCATTGAAGCGGAAACCACCACCGCCGTGCTGCGGGCGATGTTCAACGACGAGCGGCATTTCGCCCACCATGAGGCGCTGCCGCAGGTAGCCTTGTTCGGCGACGAAGGGGCCGCCAACCACAACCGTTTGGGGGGCGAGTACGCCAAGCGCAGCGTGCAGGTGTTCGTCTACGGCCGCCAGGAGTTCGGTGGCGAAACGGCGCCGGCGCGTTATCCGGCGCGCCAGACGCGCGAAGCCGGTGAAGCGATCGCTCGTCTGCATCAGTTGGACGAACGGCATACGGTCTTTGTGCAGCAAAATCCGGCGGTGATTGATCAGGGGGTGTTTCATAACGACGTGATCGCGGTCAGCAACCAAAACGTGCTGTTCCACCACCAGCAGGCGTTTTACCGCCAGCAACAGGCGCTGGATGAAGTGCGCCGCAAGATGGCGACGCTGGACAGCGAACTGGTGGCGATCGAAGTGCCGACGGAGCGCGTCTCGGTCGCGGATGCAGTGGCGACCTATCTGTTCAACAGCCAAATTCTCACCAAGCCGAACGGCAAGATGATGATCGTGGTGCCGGAAGAGTCGCGTCAACACGCCGGCGTCTGGCGGTATCTCAACGACATGATCGGCAGCGGCGGCCCGATCGATGAGATCCGCGTGTTCGATCTGCGTGAAAGCATGCGCAACGGCGGTGGCCCTGCCTGCCTGCGGTTGCGGGTGGCGCTTAACGAGCAAGAACTGCGGGCGGTCAATCCGCGCGTGATGATGAACGATCGGCTGTTCGCTACGCTGAACGAGTGGGTCGATCGCCATTACCGCGACCGCCTGACGCAGGATGACCTGGCCGATCCGTTGCTACTGCGCGAAGGGCGTGAAGCGCTGGATTCACTGACGTCGATCCTGGGTCTCGGTTCCCTCTATCCGTTCCAACGCTAAGGGAGGCTGCATGATCGATCTATTGCCTCTGACGCTGGAAGGGAGCGAACCCGTAGAATGGCAGGGTGAAACCCCACAATTGCGCTGGCGCTGGCAGGGAGAAGGGCTGCTGGAGCTCACGCCGCGGCAGCATTACCGCCAGGCGGTGGTGGTATCGGCGGGCGTGCACGGCAACGAAACCGCGCCGATCGAACTGCTTAATCAGCTGGTCGGCGATCTGCTGACCGGCCGCGTGCCGCTGACGGTGCGGCTGTTGGTGGTGTTGGGCAATCCGGCGGCGATGCGGGTGGGTAAACGTTATCTGCACAGCGACATGAACCGCATGTTTGGCGGCCGCTACCGCAACTTCGCCGCCAGCGGGGAAACCGCGCGGGCTCAGCAGTTGGAGCGGGCGCTCGCTGCCTTTTTCGACGGGGAACCGGCGGCGCGTTTTCATTACGATCTGCATACCGCCATTCGCGAATCGCATCTGCCGCGCTTCGGCATTCTGCCATTCCAGAAACGCCCATACAGCGAACCGATGTTGCAGCTGTTGGATGCGGCCGAGCTGGATGCGCTGGTGGTGCACAGCGCGCCGGGCGGCACTTTCAGTCACTTTTCCAGCGAGCATCTCAATGCGGCGAGCTGTACGCTCGAGCTGGGCAAGGCGCGGCCGTTCGGCAGCAACGATCTGCAACAGTTCGCCGCCATCGATCGCGCTCTGCGGGCGGCGGTCAGCGAGGGAGCGTTGCCGAGGCGGGCGGGCGACGATATTCGGGTATTCCGCGTGATGCACTCGTTGATCAAGCACAGCGAGGACTTCAAGTTGCACCTGGACGATGACACCGCCAACTTCACCGAGCTGCAGCCGGGTATGTTGCTGTGCGAACAGCCGCAGGAGGAATACCGCGTGGGCCAAGAGGGCGCCTGGATACTGTTCCCCAATCCCAATGTGGCGCTGGGGCTGCGCGCCGGCATGTTGTTGAACGAAGTTCCCCGCTCTACGCTGTATTGATAAATAATGGCGGCGCCGTTTGGTGCGCCGCCATTATTCCTCATCGTTATTTCAACTCGCTATTTCCCGCTATTTTAATTGCCGTCAGGCGAATTTTATTCGTCGTCAATGTCTTCCTTTACGGTAATGAATAAAAGACCGCGTAAAGTCGTTATCTGTCGCCCTTAATTGCCCAATGACGTTGTTAAGATAAAAATGTGAAATAAGTAACGTTTTTAATAACCATGCTAATTTTGTAGTTACTTTTGAATCGCGCAGAAAGCACGCAAAACGAAACAGAGATGCACCATTTTGGTGCTGTGCACCATTTTGGTTATAACTTATGTGATAAAATATTCATATATTCAATGGCTTGTGCGTTATGTTGTTTGCAATATTTGTTTACAAATAAACATGCTTTCTCCTCGTTGTTTTATGAACTTTTTTGATTTTAAGTTTTGATTCATGATGCTAATGTCACATTACCCCAACATTAGGGGAGCTCATAAAATACCAAAAGATAAAATCACAGCCCAAATCATAAATTGGGCGTGACGGGCAGGGTTTTAATTATAATATCTAGGAAAATAAATGATGAAACGCAGTGTACTAGCCTTAGCTGTCGCCCTCGGGGCGATCACCTCCTTCGCCAACGCGGCTGAAATCTATAATAAGGATGGCAATAAACTCGACCTGTACGGTCGCGTTGCTGCCAAACACGTTTTCAGTAAAGACAAAGATGAAGACGGGGATAAAACTTACGTTCGTCTGGGCTTTAAAGGCGAAACCCAGATCAACGATCAGCTGACCGGTTACGGCCAGTGGGAATATCAAGTCGCCGCCAACCACGACGAAGCGCAGGGCACCACCGGCACCAAAACGCGTCTGGGCTTCGCCGGCCTGAAGTTCGCCAACTACGGCTCGTTCGACTACGGCCGCAACTACGGCGTGGTGTATGACGCCGAAGCTTACACTGACATGCTGCCGGAATTCGGCGGCGACTCCTACAGCTACACCGACAACTACATGACCGCCCGTTCCAACGGCCTGGCAACCTACCGCAACCGTGATTTCTTCGGCCTGGTGGAAGGCCTTAACCTGGCGTTGCAATACCAGGGTAAAAACGACGGCGACAAGCGTAGCGTGACCAAGCAAAACGGCGACGGTTACGGTATGTCTCTGGACTATCAGGACATCGGCGGCACCGGCATCGGCGTAGCGGCGGCATTCTCTGATTCCAATCGCACCAGCGACCAGAAAGCGCTGACTTATGGTAAAGGCGACAAAGCTACCGCCTGGACCACTGCGATTAAATACGATGCCAACCAGGTCTATCTGGCAGCAATGTATGCTGACACGCGTAACATGACGCCGATCAGCGTCAACGGCACGTCGGGCTTTGCCAACAAAACGCAAAACTTCGAAGTCGTGGCTCAATACCAGTTCGAAAACGGTCTGCGTCCTTCAGTGGCCTACGTGCAGTCGAAAGGCAAGGATATCGAAGGTATCGGCGATGCCGATCTGGTGAAATACGTGGAAGTGGGCGCGACTTACTACTTCAACAAAAACATGTACACCTATGTTGACTACAAGATCAACCAGCTGAACGACGACAACAAACTGAAGCTGAACACCGACGACATCGTTGCCGTCAACCTGACCTACCGCTTCTAAGTTTCCATCATTACCTTCATCCTGTGTCGGGATCGGTAATCAGGCAGGGCGCAAGCCCTGCCTTCGTTTTATCAGGGGCTCAGCCTTTGGGCGCCAACCCAACCAGCTCAATGGCGGAACGCAGCGCGGCGAAACGTTGCTGATCCTGCTCAAGTTCTATCTCCGTGACCAGCTGCGAAAGAATATTTCCGCCGGATACCTTCTTGTTGTTTTTGATTAACTGCAACACCGCGCCGCCTAATGCCAGGCTGACGTTGCGCAGCAGAGTTTCATAGTGCTCGTTGGAATGAGCCGATGGTGACATGACCTTTCTCTGTCTCTCTTCTTCGGGAGCCGCAATTTAGCAAAACGGCGGCCTAAAGCCTCTGAGCAAGACGAAATTTCCGGTGAAATCAGAAATTCCTCAGCCATTAGGGGGAAGGGATCAAAAATCCGAGTATTCGCTGGCCGGTAACCAGAAACCATCGATAAACGTTTCCATAGGGTAGCAGCCGGCATGGCGCAGGTTCTGTTCTTTCATTGCGACCAGGCATTGCGGTTCGTCGCGCAGTATGTCCACCACCATTTCACTGCAGCCGCCATCGAGATAACAGACAAACATCACCAATGCGTACATCGTTGCGCGCCTCCTCCGTCGAGCAGCCTTGTCTGCAACAGTGTAGGCAAAAAAGCGCGATTTTTCAGCATCATTGCGTGTTAAACCACCACTTCGCCGCCGCCGACGGCATTTTCGGAATACTCTAACCGTTTCAGGTGTCGGGCGCGGATGGCATATCCATTTGACGATGCTAAGCTTAACAAGCCTTACGTCAATGCATGATTGCAACCATCAAAAGGAGTGAATATGGGATTGTTTAACTTCGTCAAAGAAGCGGGCGAAAAACTGTGGGATACAGTCACCGGCAACGCCTCAGCCGAAGATCAAAACGCCAAACTGAAGGCGCATCTCGATAAGAGCGGCCTGCCGGGCACCGACAAAGTCGATGTGCAGGTGGTCGACGGGAAAGCCGTGGTGACCGGCGATGCCGTCAGCCAGGAGTTGAAAGAAAAGATCCTGGTGGCGATTGGCAACGTGGCGGGCATCAGCGGTGTGGAAGACAACGTGGCGGTGGCGCAACCCGCTGCTGAGAGCCGCTTCTATACCGTGAAGAAGGGCGATACGCTGAGCGCGATTTCTAAAGAGATGTACGGCAACGCCAATCTGTACAACAAGATTTTCGACGCCAACAAGCCGATGCTGTCGCACCCGGACAAGATCTATCCAGGGCAGGTGCTGCGCATCCCGCAATAACCCGTCAGTTCATCGGTCCGTTAGAGCCCGGTTACGCGCCTAATGCTTGTCAGTTAGCGTGTTTTTGAAGTACTCGTGACGTTTTCGGTCGATAAAAGCGAGATACTACATGTGGCTCACGCACCTCGACCGAGCCAGGGGCCGAGGCGCGGCCCCTGGCAACCCGCGCCTTCGGCCTATCAGACGGTTGGCTTTGCCAACGTTACTCGGCCCATCCCTGGGCCTCACCCCTTCGGGGCCGCTGCAAGCAGCGTTCAAATCTGCTCCTGGCAGATTTTTCCTCCCTCCGCCATACCGCATTGAGGCCGGTTGCGACAGGCGTCCCTGCCTGTCTCACCTGAAACCGCCGTCCATGGCGGTTTCGCCTAATGCGCTATGCCTGTGTTCGGCGTCTTCAAGGGCGCCCAACATCGCGCTCATCTCCACCTTCTCTACCGTAACCTCATAAGCGACAGGTTGCCCGGTAGCCGCCAGCGCGGGTGTTGACCTTTGGCGCGCATCTCCGGCTGCCGAGCAAGACAGCGTTGTCAGGGGCAACCGGCCAGGGAAGGCCGGTTGAGGCGAGACTAACAGGGACGTTTGTCGTAGCCGACCCGCCCGACAATGCAGACGCGGCGAGGGTATCCGCACAGCGGACAGACGGTGTTAAGCGAAGGCGCGGGTGAAGGGGCCGCGCCTTCGGCCCCTTCAATTGCCGTTCATTGCAGTAACAGAGAAATTCGGGGTTTTTACGGCCATTCATCCTGCACGTCACGTACAGAGACTGGATAAAAAAAAGCCAGTCAGGATTAACTGACAAGCATTACGGTTACGCGCCGGGCTTTTTTTGCACTTTGCTATAAGCGTCTCTGATTTCTTCTCAATCTAAATAAAAGTTGCACCTACCCTGTGTTCCCGCTCTCTGGCCGGCGGGGGCAGTGTTGACCCTGAAGGGGAAAGTTGATAGCGTCATGCCCCGGTTGAGGCCTGAGCAGCCGAAAGGGGATATCTTCAACCCCATTCTGAAGGGGCGCCTTGCCCCAGTAAACCGCAATGCAGCAGTTGAACGAGTGAAAACCGATTTAGTGAAACAACAGCGTAACGCCTCAACGGATAAAAACTATCGAGAAACCTTGGGTGATGCGCAATTTGCGGTCGTCGTGTTGGCGGTTGCGTCCTGCTCACTGATTATTTTTACGCTGGCGGTCACGCTATGGCTGACCTGACGCGATTAACTAGGGGAGATCAAATGGAGCCTAATCTCCATGACGAAACCAAACTGCTGGCGATTATTGGCCTGTTGGTTTCCGTGCTGCTGGTGGTATCAATTCTCTTCGGGGTTACCTATTTCTCCGATCTCAGGCATGCGCAAGACGATATTGATATCAAAAGCTGCTATATCAAAGCGCCATAATCTGCGCGCAAGCGCCTGAGCATCGCCGGGATCCGCTGCCGGTTGCCCTGTGTTAAGCTGGGGGTGATTATCATCGGCGAATCGGCGCCATTCAGGAGGTCTTTGCGATGAGCCAGTCCCGTCCTACGTTCTCTCCATCTTCACGCGAGTGCCCTATCGTTGACGGTGTGCGCCAGATCCAGCGCATTGCCGTACGCAATGCCGAAGTGGGCGGCATTCCCATCAACCGTGCATTGCCAACCCGTGAGCGGCGTACCGTCGGCGCCTGGTGTTTTCTCGATCACGCCGGGCCGACGGTATTCAATGGCGCTTCGCCCGGCATGGATGTGGGGCCGCATCCGCACACCGGCCTGCAAACCTTTACCTGGATGATCGAGGGGGAAGTGTTGCACCGCGATAGTCTGGGCAGTGAGCAGCTGATCCGTCCGGGCCAGGTCAATCTGATGACCGCAGGGCGCGGCATCGCGCATTCCGAACAGTCGGTCGGAGAAGAGCGGCGGTTGCACGCTGCACAGCTGTGGATCGCGCTGCCGGCTGAACATGCCGATATGGCGCCGCGTTTCGATCATTATCCCGAATTGCCGCAGTGGCTGAATAATGGCGTAAATCACCGTTTATTGGTGGGGGAATTTGGCGCTTATCGTTCGCCGGTGTTTACGCTTTCGCCATTAATCGCTATTGATATGGAATGGCAGGAGGCGGCGACGGTGCAATTACCGCTGCGCGATGATTATGAAATCGGCTTTTTGCCCCTTGTTGGTGCATTTGAACTGAATGGCGACGCGTTTTCACCGGACGAGTTCGCCTATTTGGGCATGAAGAATAACTCTATTGAGTTAAATGCAGAGCGGGGCAGCCGGGGATTATTAATCGGCGGAGCGCCATTAGAGGAAGAAATCCTTATCTGGTGGAATTTCGTTGGCCATACCAAAGCTGACATTATTCAGGCGCAGCGCGATTGGGAACAAGGGACAAGCCGCTTCCCGGCGGTCAAAGGCTATTCTGGCGAGCGAATGACCGCGCCGCGCCTGCCGTGGGGGGATGCCTGATAGCATTAGGATATAATCGCCGCGATGATATTGTTTATTTCGTTCTAATAGCACGTTCTTAATGTGATCGCGGCACCAGCTTTGCTGATAATATAGGATTTTTCTGCGAAACAGTGATCTGACGCATATAATGATAAAGAGAAGAAGATTAGGATAATCCTCAGGATGTCAGGTTGTCTCCCCGTTAGTCAGATGTCAGTGAGGTCATTATGAGCCAAGTACTTTATCGTGCAAGACTGTCCCATGTCGTGATTGCCACGGCGCTGTTTTGGGTCTCTGTCGCGGCATTGTTGGTCGCCGTATTAAACTAACCTCAGAAAATGACTCCTGCATAAACCCGCTTCGGCGGGTTTTTTTATCTTCATCCGCGGGGGATGATGGCTGTACGCTTATACTTGATGGCATCCTCCATGAACCAAATGCACAATCATGACGCTATTTGCCGATATTCTGTTGCTGCTCATCGTCGCTCTTCATATTTATATCCTGGTGCTGGAAATGTTCCTGTGGCGCACGCCACGCGGCAGGCGGATATTTGGCACGACGGCGGCGTTTGCCGACGCTACGCGGGTATTGGCCGCTAATCAGGGGCTGTACAACGGCTTCCTGGCGGCAGGGCTGGCGTGGGGCTACTGGCGTGGCGATGCGGCGCTGCAGCTGTTCTTTCTCGGATGCGTGCTGGTGGCCGGCGTGTTCGGCGGGCTTACCGCCAGCCGCAAGATCCTGTGGGTGCAGGCATTGCCGGCTTTGCTCGCGATTCTGGCGGTGTGGGGAGCGCGTTAACCCGCCGCTTTAAGGCGGGAGGGCGTCAGGCGGATTTTTGGTGAATGACGTGCAGCGGCGGAGCGATGTGCAGGTCGACGCTCAAGTCCTGGCGAAAATCATAAGGCGTAATATTAAAACGCTTTCTGAACATGTAGGTGAAGTGGGACTGTGAGCCGAAACCAAAGTCCAGTGCGATATCGAAGATCGACGCTTCACTGCTGCGCAGTTGATAGACCGCGCCGGCCAAGCGGCGTTCGCGAATGTATTTGCCCAGCGAAATCCCTGTCGCTTCTTTGAACAGCTTCTGCATGTGCCACAGCGAGTAACCGGAGTATTCGGCCAGCTCTTCGAGATGGATCACTCGTCCGAGGTGAGTTTCGACCCATTTGCTGAGGGCGCAGACCAATGAGAGATGGTGTTCTTGTATCATCAGTGCGTCAGTGTGAGATCTACATAGCGGTGAAGTATACACAACTTGCCGCCGTGGACAAAAACGCCGCCGGTGACGGCGGGCAATTATTCGGAAAAACCGTTCAAACGCCGCTTGTCAGTCGAAAGGAAAAGCGGCTAATCTGAGACTGTCGTCGCCGCAGTGAATGCTGCGGAAACGGCCACAGCAAGTAACCGCCAAAACAGAGTCAGCCGTAACAACTCAACGTTGATGGGGTGATCGCATGTTAATGACAGTGATTATTACTCTGGTTGTAATCGTGGGCGTCGGCGCTTTTATGGCGACGCCGGTGATAAGCATGAAAAATGCGGAAGGTGTGGGAGGTGAAGAGCCGTGATAGCAGAAGACGTTGCACGCCGCCGAGCGGGGTGAGGGGCAATCGGGAAAGCCTGGGTCAGAAACCCGGGCTTTTTGCTGGGTGCTGGTTCACACGTTTTTCCGCTCGACGGTCTCTTCTCCCCAATAGAGCTGGTCGGCGGTGGTTTTGGCGAAGGCCTTCTCCAGGGCTTCGTCACTGCCTTCCTCCCAGATTTTTTGCGCCAACGCCTCGTCGTTCCCTGCCAGTTCAAAAATAGCTTCGGCGATTTCCACCGAAGTTTCACGCACTGTTGCCCAGGATTTCACATTGTGATTTGCCATAACTTTCTCCTGTTGGTTGTGGCTTGCGGGTGGGGTTTTACTCGCATCATGCTGCAAGTATAGGCCAATCCGCCGCGGGCTTTTGCCCGGCGATGCGCAGAATGGGAAAAAGGCGGGGAGAGCGGGCAATGGCGAGGGCGGCGTGCTATTCTGTGCGGCGTTTGAATCAAGAGGGAAGGTTATTATGTCTGACATGCTGAGCAACGAGCAGGAACTGGCTTCCGATCTGGTCGCTTGCCAACTGGTCATCAAACAGATTCTGGACGTTATCGACGTGATTGCGCCGACCGAAGTGCGCGACAAGATGGCGGGGCAGCTCAAAAGCATCGATTTCTCCACGCATCCCGCAGGCGCCGATCCGGTGACCCGCAGAGCGATAGACAAAGCGATTGCGCTGATCGAGATGAAGTTTACCCGCAGTTGATGCGGAGCCGCCGCAGAGCGGCGGCGTCGGGCGGTGGGGTTAATCCACCACCGTTTCGATTTTCTTGAACAGCGGGCAGTCGGCTACGCCGATAAAGCCGTTGTCGCCATTGACGTACTGGGCGATCGCCACGTTGCGCGCCGTCAGGTATTTACACTGCAATCCCAACCCGCCGACATTCTTGTTGCTGCCGATCAGCACGCCGTAGCCCGAGATCAGAAATCCGCCGTAAATAACCGCCAACACCAGTACCCACTTAATCAATCTGCTCATTGTACTTCCTCGTTGTTCTTGATGATTCGATCTAGCCACGGCGCCAGCGCGGCGGCAAGGGTAACAGTCTGAAACCGGGCGATAGCCAGATATCTAAACGGCAAGTTAAACTTCGTTTAACTTGTCTGTGATAACATGCGCGATAGATTACCTAGATAACAATGAGGCTGCTAAAGTTGTTGCGAAAAAAAATCCTCGTGATAATGACGGCTGTCGCTGCCTGCCTGTTTTTCTACCTGTTGGCGCTGGACAGTTATTGCGACGATGGCGGAAACTTTGCACTGGGCATCTGTTCGGTGACGCGCTTCGTGCCCTGGTAAGCAATGTGGGGCGGGGATGTTCGCACTACGGCCGCGAGTGTTAAGATGACGGCCTGAATTTCGCAGTAGATAGGATTGTCCATGTACGATTTAGGTTTTGGCCAGAATGGCCTTCTGTCACTGGGCCTTGCCGCCGTGGCGTTGCTGGCCGGGCTGTGGGTTTGGTTCCTGGTGAACCGCGCCAGCGTGCGCGCCAACGAGCAGATTCGTCTGCTGCAGGAAATCGCCGAGCAGCAGCGCCAGCAAACGGCGCTGTTGAAACGGCTGGCGCACAGCGCGCGCGGCGACAACGGCAGTGCCGATGACGACGACGATCTCAGCCCCGCGCTGGATTTCAAAGGGTTTATCCCCGAACGTTAAGCATGATGCTCCGGTCGGCGGCAGCGCCGCCGGGGCGTCTCAGTAAAACACCATGCCCTGATACGGTTTTTCCCGACACGCCGCGAGGCGGCTGGCCAGATCGCCGGCATGGATCTCCAATTGATGCCCATCAGGATCGAGAAAATAAAGCGATTCGCCTTCACTGCGGTTGCTTTTCCACTCTTCGACGCCGTTCTGGCGCAACCGCTCGCTGACCCGCTCAATGTGCTCCGGCGCGACGCTGAAGGCGTAATGGGTGTAATCGCGCGCGCTTTGCTGCGTGCGCGCCTCATCCAGCGACAGGCACAGCCACAGCGCCCCCAACGAGAGATAGCCGCCGCCTTGCCAGCGGGCGTGCGGGGTAAACCCCAACAGACGATGATAAAAATCGAAGCTGCGATCGAGATCGCTGACGGCGAGCGTCAGGTGATTGAGGCCGGTCAACATGCGGGGTTCCTGGGCGGTAAACAGGCAAAAAGTGTACTCAGGCGGAAGGGAAAGATAAAGGGGGAAAAGCATTAGTACAGATAATGTGAAAACCGGCATCGCTGTCATAAAACTGTCGTACAGACATCGTAATGTAGCGCGAACCTTACAAAAGATGGATGAAGCCGAATGATTAAATGGTATGAAGAAAGCGATGCCGAAGTGAACCGCAGCATCGCGTTGCTAACCGGAGAGAACCCGGATAAGTGGTATCCCTACGGTGGTGTGAAAGGTAAAGATTACTGCAAGAACCCCTCCGATGCCTGGCCGATCATCTGCGCCAATAAAATCAGCCTGAACCCCGACAACCACAGCGACAACCCGCAATGGCAGGCGCGTATGAGCACCCAAGGCGGTGAGTGGCAGGCGGACAGCGTCAGCCCGCTGCGCGCGGCGATGATCTGTTTTCTGATGAGCCGGCAGGCTAACTGATTCGAAAAAATACCGGTGATTGGTAAGAGTTTCTCCTTTTTCTAATAACAGAACTGTCGTTGGCGGAGGCTGTTTATGAAGCGCATTATCAAAGGTGATAAAAACTTGTCTCATCTGGTGATTGCCCACGCGGCGATCGATCGTCACGCCGAAAGCTTCGGCCAGCGCCGTCAGGGCTGGCCCTCAACCTACCTGATAAAATATCAAAACGATCGCGTGGCGGTGGAAGTGGTCACGCGTCGCCAGTCTTACGTCGCCACGCTGATGATCGGCGCACGCAACCTGACCAAATTGTGCGGTATGCCGGGCTGAACGCTGCCGTTTCAAACATTTCATCCGTAAAGAAATCGCGCTCCGGCTCACCGTCTCGGGGCGCTACTCCTTGATGCTTACGGGGTTAAGTGTTAAAAAGCCGCCCGCAGATACATTTATTGATTGGTGAAATCTTGGCCGATAACGGCAGGGGTGTACGCCATATGAGGATAAGATGGGCGGTCAGCATCAGGATACTCCGCTAAAACGCGGCTTAAAAAACAGACACATACAGCTTATTGCCCTCGGGGGCGCCATCGGCACCGGTTTATTTCTCGGCATTGCGCAAACCATAAAAATGGCCGGCCCCGCGGTGCTGTTGGGCTACGCCATCGGTGGCTTTATCGCGTTTCTGATCATGCGCCAACTGGGCGAGATGGTGGTGGAAGAGCCGGTCGCCGGATCGTTCAGCCACTTTGCCCATAAATATTGGGGCGATTTCGCCGGTTTCCTTTCCGGCTGGAACTACTGGGCGATGTTCATTCTGGTCGGCATGGCGGAACTGACCGCCGTCGGCATCTACATTCAGTATTGGTGGCCGGAGATCCCCACCTGGGCCTCCGCCGCGCTGTTCTTCGTGCTGATTAACCTGATCAATTTGGTGAACGTGCGCCTGTACGGCGAAACCGAGTTTTGGTTTGCCATCATCAAGGTGGTGGCGATTGTCGGCATGATTGTGTTCGGCGCCTGGCTGTTGGTCAGCGGCAACGGCGGACCGCAAGCCAGCATCACCAACCTCTGGCAACAGGGCGGCTTTATGCCGCACGGCATCTCCGGGCTGGTGATGGCGATGGCGGTGATCATGTTCTCGTTCGGCGGATTGGAAATGGTCGGCATCACCGCAGCGGAAGCGGCCGATCCGCGCCGCAGCATCCCCAAGGCTACCAATCAGGTGGTGTACCGTATTCTGATCTTCTATATCGGTTCGCTGACCGTGTTGCTTTCGCTCTATCCGTGGGGGCAAGTGGTGGAGGGCGGCAGCCCGTTCGTGCTGATCTTCCATGCGCTGAACAGCAATCTGGTGGCGACCGTGCTCAACGTGGTGGTGTTGACCGCTGCGCTGTCGGTTTACAACAGCGGCGTTTACGCCAACAGCCGTATGCTGTTCGGCCTGGCCAGCCAGGGCAATGCGCCGAAGGCGCTGACGCGCGTCAACAAACGCGGCGTGCCGGTGTTGTCGATCGCGCTGTCGGCGCTGATTACCTCGATCGGGGTGCTGATCAACTACCTGATGCCCGGCAAGGCGTTTGAGCTGCTGATGGCGTTGGTGGTTTCCACGCTGGTGATCAACTGGGTGATGATCTGTCTGGCGCACCTGAAATTCCGCGCCGCGAAGAACCGCCAGGGCGTTATTCCCAGTTTCAAGGCGTTGTGGTATCCGTTCGGCAATTACCTGTGCCTCGCGTTCCTCAGTCTGATTCTGGTGATTATGTATTTCAGCGAAGGGATCCGCATCTCGGTGTTGCTGATGCCGGTGTGGATTGCGGTGTTGTGGGCCGGGTTTATGCTGACGCGTCGCAAAGGCGCCAAGCGTTAATCTGCGTGTGCGGAGGCGTATGGCGCGCCTCCGCTTCTCTTCTCGTCAGCTGCGCGGCATAAAGGCGCGCCCCTCACCGTTACCCCGCCCCAGCAGTTTCCGGCACAGCAGCAGCAGGGTGCTTATCACGTCGATGGCCACCACGCTGAGCATCATCAGCGTCAGCATGAAGAAACCGAGCAGCGAACCGGCCAGCAGCACCAAGGGTGTGGGCACGCGCAGACGGCGCCATTTCATGGCGAAATACATTTTCCAGTATTGCTTCTGTGCCAGCAGCGCGCTGCGAATACGGCGGCCCAGGCCGGCGCCTGATTTACGGGATGTCGAACGACTCATAACCTCTCCTTTTCTGTATGCCCTATAAGTCAATCACAAAGATCTTAAGAGAGGCTTAACGGGCTCTTGGCGGCCCTGGCTTTCTCACCGGAGTGAGACAACAAAATCCGGCAAAAGCTCCCTCGATGCTGCGCACGGCTGACGAAGTGCGGGCTTCGCCGGGTTTGTTACACTGAAAGTCATGCCCGTGCAGGGCGCGCAGCGGCTGGGAGAACGAGCAGGATGAAGAGAATCAATCGTTATTATGACGCGGCCAAGGCGCATCACACGCCGGAGGGCTTTCGCAACCCGGAGCCTTCGCAGCGCCGGGAGGGCGACCTGCAGCGCTGGCAGGACGAGCGCAAGCGGCAGGGTTTGCCCAAGCCGCCGCAGTTGGGCTACGCACAATTTACCGAGCGCTGGTGGCAACCCGCCGATCTCAGCGGCAGTGACGACAGTATCTGGTGGCTGGGGCATGCATCGATGCTACTGCGGTTGGGCGGCCGTTATACCCTGATCGACCCGGTGTTGTCCGAGCGCGCCTCGCCGCTAAGTTTTTATGGCCCGAAGCGCAGAACGCCAACGCCGCTGACGGTGGAGCAACTGCCGGCGGTGGAGGCGGTGCTGATCTCCCATAACCATTACGACCATCTCGACAGGCGTACCGTGCGGCAGTTGGCGCGGCGCTTCCCGCAGGCCGAGTTCATCGTGCCGCTCGGGTTGAAGCGTTGGTTCCGCCGCTATCGGTTGAAGGTGCATGAACTGGACTGGTGGCAGAGCCTGTCATTGGGGGAACTGACGGTCTATGCCACCCCGGCTCGGCACTGGAGCATGCGCACGCTGTGGGACCGCAATCGCTCTCTGTGGTGTGGTTGGGTGATCCATCATCCGGCGCTGCGGTTTTATTTTTCCGGCGACAGCGGCTATTCGGAGAGACTGGCGGAGATTGGCCGGCGGCTGGGGCCTTTCGATGTGGCGGCGCTGCCGATCGGCGCGTATGCGCCGCGCTGGTTTATGCAGGAACAGCATATGGATCCGCAGCAGTCGGTCACGCTGTATCGCGAGCTTAATCAACCGCGAGCGATCCCCATCCATTGGGGGGTATTCGAATTGGCGGACGAGTCGCTGGACGAGCCGCCGCAGCAGTTGAACCTGGCGCTGAGCGAAGCGGGGCTGGAACAACATCAATTTCACCCGCTGAAGATTGGCGAGCGCATCGCGTTGCAGGATTCGCGTTAAAGTTATCTCACCAGCCTGGCTGACGAGGCGAGGGATGAATAATGCCAACGGTTTGAAAGCGAGGCAGTAATTAGAGGAATTGATAAGCGCGGGTGGTGATTAAAATAACCACCCGGTATTCAGGATTTAATTCAACGTCAAACTTTCACTGTTCGTAACATTATTCCGGCTATTGAAGTTTACGGCATTCGGATTATTTATGATGAACGACAGACGAACCTGAGATGCCGCCGGGTACTGCATGCTTATGCAGTTGCCGCCGCAATGGCAAGCGCGGCATCGCGTCGCCCCGCGGTTACGTTTTCGCCGGTTGGCGGCGGGGCTGGCGGCAGACGGTGAACACGCTGGCCGGCGGTAAATGGTCGGATGAGCGCAGAATAAATTGGCCCCCGTTCATCGATATTCAAATGTTGCATATCAAATTCCATAAAGATTCAAATTTTTTAACGTTATAAGCGGCAGGGCGGCCGAAATGTCGTGGTGGGCATACGTCAGAACGATGAAAGTTTTGTTAAAATACCGTCAGAATGCGGGGTTTAGCGCGGCGATTTCAGTAAGCAGAAAATAGCCGATGCTTCAACATCTTTTGGCCTATTTAAGCAAATGTGGCTCTCGACCGTTTCAAATATGTGCGACATGTCGTTCGGTGATTAAAAATGGCTTGCCATCGCATACAGAGTATGTGATAACGCATCTGGGTAAAACGAGGTACAGTTCTGTATATGTGTGGCATTTTCAGTAAAGAAGTTCTGAGTAAAGACGTTAGCGTTGAATACCGCTTCTCTGCCGATCCTTATCTTAGTGCCTCAAGCAGTAACGACTCTAGTTTGTCTATGTAACGCCCTCGGGCGGTTTAAACAATCCAAAGGAAATACTCAAGATGGCAAAGATCAAAGGTCAAGTTAAGTGGTTCAACGAGTCTAAAGGTTTCGGTTTCATCACCCCGGCTGACGGCAGCAAAGACGTGTTCGTACACTTCTCTGCAATCCAGGGTAACGGCTTCAAAACCCTGGCTGAAGGCCAGAACGTTGAGTTCGAAATCCAAGATGGCCAGAAAGGCCCATCTGCAGTAAACGTTACTGCTATCTAATCAGCGTCAGCTGTACAAAAAGCCCGCCTTCGAGCGGGCTTTTTCGTTTCCGTCATCCGGCGGCGATAACGATGCCGGCGTACTGGTTGCGGCCTTTGATCCCAGGATGCGTCGGATCCAACGCACGCCGGTGGCTGTTGCGGCGATAGCTGGTGTATTTGAAGCGCTGCGGCCGCTGTGGGTCGACGTCCGGCGTGCAGATGGTGCAACTGCCGGCGCGGTCAACGGCGGCGAAGCCGAGCGTCGCCAGCTTGTATTCGGCGATGGCGGCCAAATCCAGATGTCGGTAATGTGGGCTGATCAGCGTGGCGGGCAGCGGCAGGCGTTGTTTAAAATTCGCCACCAGCGCTTCGTCGACCTCGTAACAGCACGGACCGGCGGCGGGGCCGATAGAGGCCACCCAATCGGCGGTGTCGTCGTCCTGGCGAATACGTGCCGCCATGTGTTCCAGAATGCCGTCCAGCAGCCCGCGCCAGCCGGCATGGACCGCCGCGATGGCGCTGCCGTCACGGCGGCTGAACAGCACCGGCAGGCAGTCCGCCGTCAGCACGCTGAGCAGAATGCCGGGCTGGCGGGTGTAGAAGCCGTCGGCGTCACCGCACGCCTGCGCCGGCTGCAGCACGTCGACGATGCGGGTGCCGTGCACCTGCTTTTTTTCCGGCAACGTGGCGCTGTAGGGCAACAAGTGCCCGGGCAGCAGCGCGATTTTGCTGCCGAAGCCGTGTTGAATGTGAGGCACCGCATCGAGCAGCGCGGAACGATCGCTCATAACTTATGTTCACCTGCGTGAGAAAACAGACTCTCAGTGTAGCCAGCTTTTTCCCCGCTTGACCAGGCGTTGTTGGTGACGAAAGCGAGCGGGGATGCGCCTTGCATCGCACCGGCGCCTTCTTTAGACTAGCCGCGCCCTGTCTTTCTGGAAGCCCATTCATGTCTTATCAATGTCCCCTGTGTCATCAACCGTTGCATTTTTCATCACAACAATGGCGTTGCGACGGCAACCACCAGTTCGATCAAGCCAAAGAAGGCTATGTCAATTTGCTGCCGGTGCAGCACAAGCGGTCGAAGCAGCCGGGGGACAGCGCGGAAATGATGCAGGCGCGGCGCGCGTTTCTCGACGGCGGTTATTATCAGCCGCTGCAACAGCGGGTGGCCGAGTGGCTGGATTCGGCGCTGGCGGCCGATGCAGGCGCGTTGTTGGACATAGGCTGTGGGGAAGGGTATTACACCGCCGCCGTGGCCGCACGGCTGGCGCAGAAGCGCAATATGACGGTCTATGGGCTGGATGTCGCCAAAGTGGCGATCCGCTACGCCGCCAAACGTTATCCGGCGGTCTCGTTCTGCGTCGCCTCCAGCCATCGTCTACCGTTCGCCGACGGGGCGTTGGATGCGGTCTTGCGCATCTACGCGCCTTGCAAGGCGGAAGAGCTGGCGCGGGTGGTGAAGCCGGGTGGCGTGGTGGTGACGGTCTCGCCGGGCCCGCGTCACCTGTACCAGCTGAAAGAGCAAGTGTATCAGCAGGTGCAGCTGCATGCCGAACAGGACGAACAGTTCGAGGGGTTTGACTGCGAACGTAAAGAGGCGCTGGCCTATACGATGACCTTGCCGGGCGCGCAGGCCGCCAACCTGCTGCAGATGACACCGTTCGCCTGGCGCGCCACGCCGGAGGTGCAACAGCGGCTGGCCGACGGCGGGGAGTTCGTGTGCGAGACGGATTTTGTCATCGCGTTGTACCGTCGGCGCGCCTGAGAGGCACTGAGTCCAGCAATAAAAAAACCTGCCGCGGCAGGTTTTTTGCAGAGCGAGCGCCTCAGGCCAGATAGCCGAGGTGATCCAGCAGGATGTTGACGCCGATACCGATCAGCACTACGCCGCCGAGGATCTCGGCGCGTTTGCCAAGCAGCGGGCCGATAAAGCGGCCGATCATCATGCCCAGCGTCGCCATGATCATGGTGGCGCAGCCGATGGCCATCGCGGTATGCACGATATTCACCTGCAGGAAGGCCAGACCGACGCCGATGGCCATGGCGTCGAGGCTGGTGGCGATGGCGGTGGCCACCAGTATCCAGAAGCCGTGGCGTTTGACCTTCTCTTCTTCATCGGGCCTGTTGCGTACCCCTTCGACGATCATGCGCATGCCGAGAATAAACAGCAGCGAGAAGGCGACCCAGTGGTCCCATTCCATGATGTATTGGCTGGCGAACAGGCCGATGGCCCAACCGATGAGTGGGGTGATCGCTTCCACCACACCGAAGATCAGGCCGGTACGGATCGCTTCGCGAAAGCGGGGCTGATGCAGGCTGGCGCCTTTGCCGATCGAAGCGGCGAAAGCGTCCATGGACATACCGAAAGCGAGAATGAGTGTTGCTGAAAGGTTCATGCGAAATAGCCTCGGCCGGGTGGCTCCATATACACGTAACCCACCCCCAACCAAACGACGGAGTTACGTGTCTATGGTCTCGCCAACCTTACCTGGCTGCCCGCACCACGTTTCATACGGCGAAACGAGTATGTTGATACGGGCGTTTCTGGATCGTTATTCCCCAGAAACCGGCTACTCCCCAATGACGGCGCAACCATACCATATTATTTCCGCCACCGACAACCTTATTCGATGGCAATGTTTGTTCTTAATTGAGACTCGTTTTCATTAATCTAAGTTCATGCGGGAATATAATGTAGACGTGGGTAACAATGTTGCGGAAATAATAGTCAGAAAGGAAATCGCACTGCCGATTAAATATCCATAAGCAGCGCAATGTTTGAGCGACAATCGAACGGAATGTGATTTATTCATTGATTATCAACGAAAAAATGATAAATCCGCTCCAGGTCGTCCAAGTGAGTTACCTGAACCAACAGCCTGCGCTGTTCCAGGTCGACGGCCAAAATACCGTCCTCCGATAAATTCATGGCTTTAATGCGGTTATATTCGACAAACACATTGGCGAAGAAAAAGCCTTGCGCTTTAAACACCATCTTGGGGGAACGAATATAAGAGATATAGATTGCGATCAGCGCCAAAGAAATAAGCAAATAGGTGGTTAATATTGCACCGTTGGCGGTGACATTGCGGTAAATCAGAATGGCGATCAGGCCGACGAAAATCAGGCTGTCGATGCGGTTGCGGCGTTTCAGCGGCACCTTGAGCCGCGTTTTGCCTTTCAGTAGATCCATGCCGAATTCGTCATACAGCGAATACAGCAACAGCAGGGCGATAAACAGCATCAGTACGGCGTCGGTCAGCGACATCTTTTACTCCACACATAAAAAAACCGGGGGTTGCCCCCCGGCCGTTTCGCACAATTACAGGCCCAGCAGGCCAACCCAATAGCCGAAGATACCGATGACGAAGAAGCCGATGATGATCCACAACGCGTTGACTTTCTTGCGCAGCAGCCACATACAGGCGAAGGTCAGCAGCAACGGCACCAGGCCCGGCATCAGCTGGTCGAGGATGGTTTGTACCGTGGTGACGTTGGTATGCCCGGTCTGGTCGGTGATCTTGGATACCACCAGCGGGATATTTACGTGCGTCCACTTGTTGACCAGCGCCCCCATGACAAACAGGCCGAGAATGGACGCCCCTTCCGTCAGTTTCTGCAGGAAGCCGCCGCCCATGTCGTTGACGATATCCACCCCTTTGCGATAACCATAGGCCACGCCGTAGTAGCGGGTCAGCAGGCGCACCAGGTTGAACAGCACGAAGAACAGGATCGGCCCGAGCAAGCTACCGCTCATGGCGATGCCGGCACCGAGCGCGGCGAACACCGGCCGCACGGTGCCCCAGAAGATCGGGTCACCGACGCCGGCCAATGGCCCCATCAGACCGACCTTGATGCCGTTGATCGCGCCGTCGTCGATCGGCGCGCCGTTGGCGCGTTGCTCCTCCATCGCCATGGTGACGCCGAGCACCGGCGCCGCCACGTAAGGGTGGGTGTTGAAGAACTCAAGGTGGCGCTTGATCGCCTGTTTGCGATCGTCATTGTTTTCTGGATACAGGCGGCGGATCACCGGCACCATCGAGAAGCAAAAACCCAACGCCTGCATGCGTTCGAAGTTCCACGACCCCTGGAACAGGTTCGAGCGCAGGAATACGCCGCGGATATCGGCCGGCGTGAGTTTCTTTTGAGCAGTTGTATCAACCATTTCTCTCACCTATTCCTAGTCGAGTTCGTTATCGAGATCGTTCGCGCTAGCCGGGCCGGCCTGCACAACCTGAGACTTGTTGTATTTCGGGCTGAGCTGGATATACAGCACGGCCATCACCACACCGATGACGCCGAGCGCCACCAGGTTAAAGTTGGTGAAGGCGGCGGTAACGAAGCCGAGATAGAAGAACGGCATCAGGTAGCCGGCGCGCATCATATTGATGACCATTGCGTAACCGACCACCACGATCATGCCGCCCGCGATGTTCAGACCGCTGGTGACCACTTCCGGGATCGAGTTGAGCAGGGCGTGTACCCCGGCGGTGCCGACCGAGATGGCGACGATGACCGCCGGGATGGCGATGCGCATCGCCTGCAGCAGCAGGGCGCCGATGTGGATCCAGGTGATGGCGCGCAGGCTGCCGCGCTCCGCCGCGCTGTCCGCCGCGTGCTGGAAGGCCACGGTGAGGGTACGCACGATGATGGTCAGTACCTGGCCGGCCGCCGCCAGCGGAATAGCCAGGGCGATGCCGGCGCCGACGCTTTGCCCGCCGGCGATGACCAAAATGGTCGAGATGATGGACGCCAGGGCCGCATCCGGCGCGACCGCCGCGCCGATGTTCATCCAGCCCAGGGCAATCATTTCCAGCGTACCGCCGATGATGATGCCGGTTTTCATATCGCCGAGAATGAAGCCGATCAGAGTACAGGCGACCAGCGGACGGTGGAACTGGAACTCGTCGAGGACGGAACCCATCCCGGCGATACAGGCAACGATAAATATCAGCACAATCTGAAGAGTGGTGATCTCCATTGCACTTCTCCTATGACCAAGAAAGCTCTGAGTAAAATAATCAGCGGCGGGTGCCGTTAATTGAGTTTGTTAATCAGGTCCATCATTTTTAGCCGGCTGTCGGACGAGACCTTACGCACCTCCAGCTCGATACCGCGATCGTTTAGTTTCTTAAACGCTTCGATATCTTGTTCATCGACGGAAACGGCGTTGTTCACCTGGGTTTTCCCCTGGCGGAACGCCATGCCGCCGATATTGACGGATTTAATCTCTACGCCGCCTTCCACCAACCGCCAGACATCGGTCGGGTTGGTGAACAGCAGCATCACGCGATCGTTGGCGTATTTCGGGTTGTTCCAGACGCGGATCGCCTTCGCCACGTCCACTACGTGGGCGGTGACGCCCGGCGGGGCGACCTGGGTCAGCAGCGTTTTGCGCACGTGGTCGGCGGCGACTTCATCGCTGACGACGATGATGCGGCTGACGTTGGTCTCTTTGGTCCAACGGGTGGCGACCTGGCCGTGGATCAAACGGTCGTCGATGCGCGCCAGGCCGATTTTCATATGGTCGTTCGGCCCCAGCGGCGCTTGAGGGGCCGCGGCTTTGGCGACGGGCGCTACGGGTTTGGCGGGTTCT
Organism: Serratia marcescens; assembly: GCF_001902635.1. GTDB lineage: Bacteria > Pseudomonadota > Gammaproteobacteria > Enterobacterales > Enterobacteriaceae > Serratia > Serratia marcescens_F. Next base: position 192,570 of record NZ_MJAO01000008.1, read on the forward strand.
TCCTGCGGTTTTTTCAGCGCTTTCACGCCTTCACGGCCGGTTTCCAACGCCAGCGCCACCAGTTCATCGAAAGCGGGGTTGTCGTCCCGCGCCATGAAGGTTTCCACCAGCATGGGAATGTTGACCCCGGTGACGACCTCATAGTTTTCTTTATCGACCGCGATGCGGCTGGCGGCGTTGAACGGGCTGCCGCCCCAGGTATCCACCAGGAACAGCACGCCGCCGCTGGTATCCAACCCACTGATTTTTTCGTTGTACTTGACGATTAACGTTTCGGCATTCTCACCGGGAACGAAGTCTATAAAGGCGACGTTGTCCTGCTCGCCCAATAGCATCTCCGCCGTTTTCAGCAGTTGTTCCGCTGCAGCCCCGTGTGTGCCGATGATAATAGCTATTGCCACTCGCTACCTCCTCGTTGAACTCCAGGCGCGGTTTGTGTCGTTCTTCCGCGCCGTCTTGGCAGTCACTTCCGCGGTTCAGATACATTATGGTAGAAAAAAAGAAACGCACGCCTAACATTTCTCACGCAGTTTCAAATGCCTGTGCGCGATACTTCACGAACGCGTCATTTATTTTAGTGAGTGAAAAAATATTTTTTGTGACGCTGCTCCGCTATTGAATGCTCGGATAAACCTTAGCCAGCGCGGGGGGAATGGCGCTGCATCGCTCTCAACCGCGGTTGATAAAAGCCGCTTTGTCCTCCAGAAAAATCCTGATACAGTAATTTCCTCTTTCATCACTAAGGAGTGAAGGGCCTCAGCCCTCCCTATGGACTGTCACCGAAGTTACTGTTTTTCAAGGTTCCACCCGCCACCTGCTGGCGTTGCACAACATGTTCGGCCGCTCGGCCATCCCCCGGTAAGCCAATCCCGTAACCTTGCTATTGTCGACTGCGTTTATGCGGCGGCGGCATCGTCACGTCTGAGCCACGCGCGCTCATCCCGTCTTTGTTCTGGAGTCTGATATGGAATTTTTAATGGACCCCTCTATTTGGGCGGGGTTGCTTACGCTGGTGGTGCTGGAAATCGTGCTGGGCATCGACAACCTGGTGTTTATCGCCATTTTGGCCGACAAGCTGCCGCCGAAGCAGCGCGATAAAGCACGCATTATCGGTCTGTCGCTGGCGCTGGTGATGCGTTTGGGACTGCTGTCGGTGATCTCCTGGATGGTGACGCTGACCACGCCGCTGTTTAGCGTCGGTGAGTTCAGCTTCTCCGGCCGCGATCTGATCCTGCTGTTTGGCGGGGTGTTCCTACTGTTCAAAGCCACCATGGAGCTGCACGAACGGCTGGAAGGGCAGACGCATCAGGACGGCGCCAATCGCGGCTACGCCAAATTCTGGGCGGTGGTGGTGCAGATCGTGATCCTTGACGCGGTGTTCTCGCTCGATGCGGTGATTACCGCCGTGGGCATGGTGAACGACTTGCCGGTGATGATGGCGGCGGTGGTGATCGCGATGGCGGTGATGCTGCTGGCGTCCAAACCGTTGACCAACTTCGTCAACGCGCACCCGACCATCGTGGTGCTGTGCCTGAGCTTCCTGTTGATGATCGGCCTGAGCCTGATCGCCGAAGGCTTCGGTTTGCATATTCCTAAAGGCTATCTGTATGCCGCGATCGGCTTCTCGATCCTGATTGAACTGTTCAACCAGATCGCGCGCCGCAACTTCATTAAGCATCAGGCGCGTCGCCCGATGCGCGAGCGCACCGCGGAAGCGATCATGCGCCTGATGGGGCAACAGCGTGCGCAGCAGACGGACGACGCGGTTGCATTGCCGAGGGATGAAACCTTCGCGGCGGAAGAGCGTTACATGATCAGCGGCGTGTTGACGCTGGCCTCGCGTTCATTGCGCAGCGTAATGACGCCGCGCACCGATATCTCCTGGGTCGACTGTGAGCGCTCGCGCGAAGAGGTGCGTGAGCAACTGCTGGACACGCCGCACAGCCTGTTCCCGGTGTGCCGCGAATCGGTGGATGAGATCGTCGGTGTGGTGCGCGCCAAGGATCTGCTGGTGGCGCTGGAGCGGGGCGAGGATATCGCCGAGTTCGCCGCCCGCACGCCGCCGATCGTGGTGCCGGAAACCATGGACGTCATCAAGCTGTTGGCGGTGCTGCGCCGCGCCAAAGGCCGTCTGGTGGTGGTCACCAACGAGTTCGGTGTCGTGCAGGGGCTGGTGACGCCGCTGGATGTGCTCGAAGCGATCGCCGGTGAGTTCCCGGACGAAGACGAAACGCCGGACATCGTGGCGGAAGGCGAAGGTTGGCTGGTGAAAGGCGGTACCGATCTGCACTCGCTGGAACAGGCGTTGGCCTGCGATGATCTGGTTAGCCCAACCGCCGACTACGCCACCCTGGCGGGGTTGCTGTTGGCTCACTACGGCCAGATGCCGGTGGCGGGCGACAGCATCGAGCTTAACCGTCTGCGTTTCGACATCGTCGAGGTGTCCGAATACCGTATCGAACTGGTGCGCATCACCCGCGTCGTCTTCGACGAACAGGCGCATTCGTAATAACGCCGCCGGAGGCTTAGGCCTCCGGCGGGTTCTCTTCCGCTTTCCTGACGCGCGATTCGTACTGCTGCAACCACAGCGGGAAAACATGGATCGGCATCGGTTTGGCGAAATAGTACCCCTGCAGAGCATTGACCTCGCGCGCGCGCAGGTAGTCGGCCTGTTCCGCTGTTTCCACCCCCTCGGCCACCAGTTTCAGCTTCAGCCGCTGTGCCAGCATAATGATGGTGTCGGTCACGGTGGCGTTCACCGCGTCGGTGCCGATGGCGGCGGTAAAGCCGCGATCGATCTTCAACACGTCCGGGCTGAGGTTTTTCAGGTAGCTCAGCGAACTGTGGCCGGTGCCGAAATCGTCGATGGCCAGCATGATGCCCATGTCTTTCAACGTGCGGATCTGGTCGTACTGGATTGCCGACAGCGCGGTGCGCTCGGTCAGCTCCAGCATCAGCGAAGGCATCGGGTGCGCCGGCAGCCAAATCTGTCGGATATCGTCGATGATATTGAGCGTTTTAAAATGCTCGGCGGCGACGTTGATGCTGATGTAGAACGAGGGGCGCGGCGGGAATAGCCGCAGGTTTTCCGCCACGGTGCTCATCAGATAGCGGGTGAGCGGAATGATCAGCTCATGCTGCTCGGCCAGCGGGATAAACACGTCGGGCGAGATCCAGCCTTGCCGCTTCTTTTTCCAGCGCAGCAGCATCTCGACGCCGGCGCAGCGCCCGGTATCGCTGTGGATGATCGGCTGGCAGTAGACGCGGAACTCCCGGTGGGTGATGGCATGACCGATATGGTAAGACAGGCTCATGCGGTTGGCGGTGAGCAGATAGACCACATAGGCCGCCAGCAGGCTGATCAACAGCGCCAGCGGGATATGGCGTGGCAGCGCGGAAAGCGCCAGCATGCCGATCTGCGGGCCGAACAGCGAAATCGAGAATGGGTAGAGCGCAGAGCCGGCGGTGTAGCGCAGATCGTTGGTCAGGGTATCGCGGCTCAGGATTTCGCGGCGGCCATACTCCAGGCTGCTGTCGGCCACGTTCAGCACCACCCGCTGAACATAAGGCTCCTGCGGTTCGAGTAAAAAGTTGGACAGCAGTTCGATATTGAACACGTGCAGCACGCCGCTGGTCTTGTCGGCGGGGGATGGTGTCCACATCACCAGCGTGGGCAGGCCTTTGCTGACCGCCAGCGAGGGGCGTAGCGCCAGCCGGGCGTTATTGTTGACGAAGGTGGGCATCACCGCCGCCAGTTGATAATGGCGGGCGCCAAACAGGCTGGAGCAATAGATGATACCGTTTTTTACCAACAGCATGGCGCGCAGCGCCTGATTTTGTGCGGCGCGAAAGCGCAGGGTCGATGAGACGTTCTCGCAGGGTTGTTCCAGCATCTCCATACTGCGTTCCGCCTGCCGCTGCGCCGGGATCAGCAGCTGGTTGATCTTGCCGACGGTGCGGGTGGCCAGCGTCTGCTGGCTCTGCTCGATGCTTTTGACCTCTTGATAGTAACGGGTATACAGCGATACCAACAGAATAGCCGCGCCCACCGTTCCGGCCAGCAGCCAACGGTAGTAGCGATATCGAGACGCGGCGAGATGGGTCATCAACATCCGGTAAATCCTTGTTCGGTAATCCAGCTCCGAGTCACAGTCAGGCTATAGGTCCTTAAATTGCGCTCGGCTAATTCTAGCCTGAGGTTATACAAGATTGATGGTAACTCAGTAAATTATTTCAGTTTGGTAAAACAGAAAGCCAATTTGCAGGTTAACTGGCGGATCGATGAGGAAAACGCAGGATATTTTTTGGTGACGGCGTCACTAAGCGCCGCCAATGAATTGATTATCCATAAAAAACCCCGCCTGGCGGCGGGGTTGTCTGTCAGTCGCATTGTACCTTGATCGCCAGGCCGCCGCGGGAAGTTTCGCGGTATTTGGCGTTCATGTCTTTGCCGGTTTCGTACATGGTCTCGATCACCTTATCCAACGAAACACGCGGTTCGCTGGTGCGGCGCAAGGCCATGCGGGCGGCGTTGATCGCCTTGACCGATGCGATGGCGTTGCGCTCGATGCACGGCACCTGTACCTGGCCGGCGACCGGGTCGCAGGTCAGGCCCAGGTTGTGTTCCATGCCGATCTCCGCCGCTACGCACACCTGCTCAGGGCTGCCGCCCAGCAGTTCGGCCAGGCCGGCCGCCGCCATGGAGCAGGCGACGCCGACTTCACCCTGACAGCCGACTTCGGCGCCGGAAATGGAGGCGTTCATCTTGTACAGCGCACCGATGGCGCCTGCAGCCATAAAGTAACGGATGTAGATGTCCGGGCTGACGGACTCGATGAAGTGATCGTAGTACGCCAGCACTGCCGGCACGATGCCGCAGGCGCCGTTGGTCGGTGCGGTCACTACACGGCCGCCGGCGGCGTTCTCTTCGTTAACCGCCAACGCGAACATGTTGACCCAATCGATCACGTTCATCGGATCGCTGGACAGCTTGTCCGACGCAACCAGCATGCGGCGCAGTGCGGAAGCGCGGCGCGGTACGCGCAGCGGCCCCGGCAGCACGCCTTCGGTGTTCAAACCGCGGTCGATACAGGCGCGCATGGTCTGCCAAACGTTGCCGAAATAGGTGTCGATGTCCTGCTTGCTGTGCAGCGCCAGTTCGTTCTGCATCACCATGCCGGACAGCGACAGCCCGGTCTCGCGGCAATGGTCGAGCATTTCACGCGCGGAGTTGAACGGATACGGCATTTGCAATTCTTGCTCGCCGTCCTTACCGAAGTTCTCTTCGTCGACGATGAAACCGCCACCGATGGAATAGTAGGTCTTGCTGTACACTTCTTTATCGCCGGCGAAGGCGTGGATCTGCATGCCGTTTTCGTGCAGCGGCAGGTTGTCGCTGCGGAAGACCATGCCGCCGTCGCGCGGGAAATCGACTTCATGCAGGCCGTTGGCCAGCATCAGGCGTTGACGTTGCTCTACATCGCGAATAAAACCCGGAATGCTATCGATATCGACGGTGTCCGGCATGTTGCCGGCCAGGCCGAGAATGATGGCGATATCGGTATGGTGACCTTTGCCGGTCAATGAGAGTGAGCCGTAAACGTCTACGGCAACACGCGTGATAGAAGGCATCAGGCCTTTATTTACCAGATCGTCGACAAACTGTTTGCCGGCTTTCATCGGTCCAACCGTATGAGAGCTGGACGGGCCGATGCCGATCTTAAACATGTCGAAAACGCTAATCACGCTAAAACTCCTTAAAGAGACGTATTGTTATGGCTGCAGCGGTTAAAAACCGCGCAGGGAACAGCGATATTGTAAAAGGGCCGTGCGGGTTCGGCTGCCTTTTTCGCATGAAATTAAATAATCCTTGGTGTCGCTTTTTTTACTGATTACCCGGGGCGAACCCTTGTGCGTGGCATCCGCTTTCGCCCAAGCTCCATTAGCGGTAATCGCGCCAGCTTTCCTTGCTGAACGCCGCCGGCTTAATCCCTGTTTCTACAGTGGTTTATCTCGGACGGTGGTATTTTACAGGTATTTCGTAAGGTTTAAGAGAGGGTTTACAGTTTTTTTAAAACCATTCAACCGGAACGGTAGTTGAAAAAGCGAACAAATGAAGTGATATCGATCGCTTTACCTGCAGCGGAAACCGACGGCCGCGCCAGATTGAGAGTCAGATCACGCTATGGCGGCTAAATGCTGACCTGCTGCGCCAGACGCCGAATAATGGCGGCGGTCAGCCCCCAGATAAACTGGCTGTGATACCAGGAAAGGTAAATGCGGTGCGTGTGGCCGGCGCGATGGATGTCCAGCGGATAGTAACGCGACAGGGTTAAGGCTTCGTGCAGCGGCACTTCGAACACGTCCGCCACTTCGCCTTCATTGGCGTGGAACTGCACGTCCGGCGGGATCAGACCGACGATCGGCGTGACCTGAAATCCGGTGCTGCTGTCGAGCGGCGCCATTTGGCCGAGTACGGTCACCGCCTGGGGCGGTATTGCCACTTCCTCCTGCGCCTCGCGCAGCGCCGTGACGATCGCCGAGCCGTCTTCGGCATCGGTTTTACCGCCGGGGAACGCCACCTGGCCGGCATGTTTGCGCAGCGAATCGGCGCGGCGGGTCAGCAGCAGCGTCGGTTCAGGGCGGCAGACGATCGGGATCAGCACCGCCGCCGGCCGCACATTGTGCGAGGTCTGCGCCGCCTGCGGCAACTGCAGTTGAAAACGGCTGATAAAGGCGTGCAGCGAGGCCGGCGAGTTCGATGGGATCACGACAGGGCACACTCCCCGAGCAGCGGCAGAATGCGGCCAACCTTGTCGAAGGTTTCCTGATATTCCGCCTGTTCTTGACTGTCCGCCACGATGCCGCCGCCGGCGGAACAGTAGATACGGCCGTTTTCGGTAACGAGCGTGCGGATGGTGATGTTGGTGTCCATCGTGCCGCAGGCGCTCAGATAACCGATGCTGCCGCAGTAGGCGTTGCGCCGCTGCGGCTCCAGCTCTTCGATGATTTCCATCGCCCGTACTTTGGGGGCACCGGTGATCGATCCGCCGGGGAAGCAGGCGCGCAGCAGTTCGGTCGCCGACGCGTTGTCCGGCAGGGTAGCGGTAATGGTGCTCACCAGGTGGTGTACCGCCGGGAACGGCTCCACGGCGAACAGCTCCGGCACGCGGACGCTGCCGGGTTGGGCGACGCGGCCGATATCGTTGCGCAGCAGATCGACGATCATCAGATTTTCAGCGCGATCCTTGGGGGAGTCTGCCAGACGGCGAGCCTGGGCGGCGTCTTGTTCCGCATTCGCCAGCCGCGGCAGCGTGCCCTTGATCGGGCGGGTTTGGATGCGCTGTTGCTCCAGCCACAGGAAGCGCTCGGGAGAGACGCTCAGCACGCTGTTGTGAGGCAGGCGCAGGAAGGCGGAGAACGGCGCGCGGTTGCTGGCGCTCAAGCGGCAAAATGCCTGCCACTCATCCCCCTGATAGTCGGCGGAGAACCGCTGCGCCAGATTGATTTGGTAGCAGTCGCCGCTATGCAGGTAGTGTTGAATGCGTTGGAATTTCTCGCCATATTGCCGCCGGCTCATGTTGGCGCGCCAGTCGCTCAGCAGGGTGAAAGCCCCCACCGGCGGCGCAGATTGTTCATTGAGCCAACGCCAGCGCTGTTCCACATCGCCATAGCTGAGCAGCGTCAGGGTTTGCTGCCGGTGATCGGCGATCAGCGCCCAGTCGTAAATGCCCACCGCCATGTCCGGCAGGGCGAGGTCGGCTTCGGCCGACTGCGGCAAGGTTTCTACCCTGCGCCCGAGATCGTAGCCAAACAGCCCGAGAGCCCCCCCCTGAAACGGCAGGTCCGGGTTAAAGCGCGGTTGCCAACCTTGCGCCGACAACTGCTGTTGCAGCAGGCTAAACGGATCGGCCGCCGACGGGGTCATGACGCCGTCACGACTGATTTCGGTAGTGTCGCCACGGGTGATAAGGGTAACGCGTGGCTCAGCGACCAGGATATCGAAACGGTTATGCGAATGGTCGGCATGCCCCGAATGCAGCAGCATCGCCCAAGGTTGCGATGAAAGCGGGGCGAAAAGCGTCATCAGGGCGCTGCGGCTGTAGGGCAAAGGCTTTATGTTTGGGGCGGTTACGCTCATGAACGTCAATAAACCTGGCTGTGAAGACGGCGATATCTGGCGGTTAGTGTGCCATAGACGGCGGTAGCATGCATGTTTTGCCATGCGGGACATGCAGCACAGTTCACATAAACGGTAGTTCAATAAACCTGAAATAAGGCATTTTTTGCGCCATTCATTATACTTCGATATGTTAAAAATTTAACGTCAAAATGAACTGGAAGCATTATTTATCGAGGGCGTAAGACCCGAGAAATATAAAAACGATTCGTTAATTTCACAATCTTATTGTTTCCTCTTGTTATTAAATTCAGGAGGCGGGGTGGTCTTGCCTGATAATGGGTCGCATCGCCATTCTTTGAAATTAACGGCTTAATTATTCAACACTTTTCTTGCTGAGGGCATGAAAAGTAAAAATAAGATTAGTCCCATTTCAGCGGTTGCGGAAGTCTGAATGCTTTATTCATTTTCCCAAAGTGCGCTGAACGGATTGATATTATTTTAAAAAATAAAATTATTATTTTGTTACATTATCATTGAAGAGCTGCCTATGTCGTTAATGCTGAGCGTCATCGTCCCGATGCACAATGCGGGAGAATTATTAGAGCCTTTCCTGGCCTCATTGCTGGCCCAACGGGAGCGCCGGTTGGAGGTGATCATCGTCAATGACGGTTCTACCGACGGTTCAGGAGAGGTCGCGCACCGTTACGCGGCCGCGCATCCGCATATTCGGGTGATCGATCAGGCGAACGCCGGCGTTTCCAATGCACGCAATGCCGGATTGGCCGTCGCCCGGGGTAAATACGTGGCGTTTCCCGATGCCGACGATCTGCTGGCGCCGGATCTGTATTCCACGCTGTTGGATCAGGCGGAACAGCATCAATTAGACGTGATGCAATGCAATGGCGAACGTTATTTCGCCAGCGAAGATGAATTACAGCCGATTTTTCCTCCTGAACGCTTACGCAGCACCGGCGTTATCACCGGCGTAGAATGGTTTGAGCGCGCGCTGAAATCGCGAAAATTTATTCACGTCGTGTGGCTGGCGATATATCGCCTCGATTTTATTCGCCAACATCGGCTCTATTTTGAGCCGGGGTTGCATCACCAGGATATTCCCTGGACGACTGAGGTCATGTTTAATGCCCGGCGGGTCAAATATTTAAGTACGCCGCTGTATCGCCAGCGGGTACACGATAAGTCGATCAGCAATCGCCGCCGCACCGGCCTGGCGAACGTAAATTATCAACGTCACTATATGAAAATCGTCGAAATGCTGGAACGGCTCAATCTGCGTTATGCGGGCACGATCGCCATTCGCCCGGCTTTCCATTGGCAGATCACCCGTGAGGCATTAGGCATTTGCCACAGTATCCGCCGTGAACCGGAGCTGGCGGCCCAGTGTCAGATTACCGAAGAGTTCTACCAGCGCGGCATCGACAGGGCGATGTTCGGCAATGCGCGTGGCCTCAAGCAGGGGTGGCACGTCATGCTGTGGCGGCATCGCCTGAAGCAATGGCGCAACGACAACGGCTGTTCACAGCCTGCCTGAGACACAAGACGTTGGGATCCGCCGCGTTAGCGCGTATACTCCTTCTCCCTTTTGCCGGAGAGAACGACACATGCATGCAGGTATGCCATTACTGAGTCACGCGGAACAGCAGGAAGCGGCGGATCGCATCCATCAACTGATGGAACAGGGCATGAGCAGCGGCGAAGCCATCGCTCGCGTTGCGCAGGAAATCCGTGAGAAGCACCAGGGTGCCCAGGTTGCGGTGTTGTTCGACGACGAAGACGAGCAGCATGAAGCCGAACTGGAAGCGCCGCAGGACGACGATGCGGAAGAAGAAGACGAAGACTATTGATGTTATCGGGGCCGCGTAAGCGGCCCCGTCAGTTTCAGCGTTCTACCGCCACGGCGGCGGCGGCCTGTTTCGCCAGCTCCACTGCGTGTTCCGTGGTATCTGCCGTCGCTAACGCCACGCCGAGGCGACGTTGCCCAGCGATCTCCGGTTTACCGAACAGACGCAGCTGATTGTGCCCGCGCAGCGCGTTTTCCAACCCGCTGAAACGCACATCGGCGCTGGTGAGCTGCGGCAGGATCACCGCCGAGGCGGAAGGGCCGAATTGGCGGACGGCGCCGATCGGCAAGCCGAGAAACGCGCGAACGTGCAGGGCGAACTCAGACAGATCCTGTGAAATCAACGTCACCATACCGGTATCGTGCGGGCGCGGTGAAACCTCGCTGAAGATCACTTCGTCGCCGCAGACGAACAGCTCTACGCCGAACAACCCGAAACCGCCTAGGGCTTTCACCACTTTCTCCGCGATGGCCTGCGCGTGGCTCAGCGCGGTCGCCGACATACGCTGTGGTTGCCAGGATTCGCGATAATCCCCATCCTCCTGACGGTGCCCGATCGGCTCGCAGAAGTGAACGCCGTCCACCGCGTTGATGGTCAACAGCGTGATTTCAAAATCAAACCTCACCAGCCCTTCGACGATCACCCGGCCGCCACCGGCGCGCCCCCCCTGTTGGGCGTAATCCCAGGCGCTTTGCAGCTGTTCAGGCGTGCGGATCAGGCTTTGTCCCTTGCCGGAAGAACTCATCACCGGTTTGACGATGCACGGGTAGCCGATATGCTCGACCGCCTGACGGAAGGCCGTTTCGCTGTCGGCAAAGCGGTAGCTGGACGTGGGCAGGCCGAGCTCTTCCGCCGCCAGGCGGCGGATGCCTTCACGATTCATCGTCAGGCGCGTGGCTTCGGCGCAGGGCACCACGCGGTGGCCTTGGCGTTCCAGCTCGACCAGCATGGCGGTGGCGATCGCTTCGATCTCTGGAACGATATAGTTCGGACGTTCTTGTTCGATAACGGCTTTCAACGCATCGCCGTCCAGCATGTTGATGACGTGGCTGCGGTGCGCCACGTGCATGGCGGGGGCGTCGGCGTAGCGATCGACGGCGATCACTTCCAGGCCGAGGCGCTGGCATTCAATGGCGACTTCTTTACCCAGCTCGCCGGAGCCGAGCAACATGACGCGGGTGGCGGATGGGCGCAGGGCGGTTCCAATCGTTAACATAGTTTCGTACCTGGATCGGTGAAAGTAAGCGGATTGATGATCGGCGGGCAGTATATACGAAAACGATTGCGTGCACAGCCGTCGTGCCAGGTTTGTTGCTAACTTACTGTTTTTATAACAAGCAGAAATATTTGCCCTACATGGACGATTGTGCGTTAATAAGCGACGGCGAAAGAAGGCCTATATATAGCAGGGTTTTCGCGTCTCGTGCCGTCAAGGCAGGTTTATCAAGTAAAGGAAACACAAATGAGCAAGATCACTGGTCACGTTAAATGGTTCAACGAAAGCAAGGGTTTCGGCTTTATCACGCCTGCCGACGGCTCTAAAGACGTTTTCGTTCATTTTTCCGCTATCGTTAGCGATGGTTTCAAGACCCTGGCTGAAGGCCAGCAGGTTGAGTTCTCCATCCAGGACAGCCAGCGTGGCCCAGCCGCAGCCAACGTCGTTGCCATTTAACGACCGAGCCGCCAAGAAACCCGCCGCCGGCGGGTTTTTTTATGCCCGCTGCCCGTTATGCCGCCCATCTCTGTTATCATTTACCGCTGATTCGGCGCCAGCCTGCGGGCGCGCCGCCATTCCATTCGTCATATAAGAGTTATCGCCGTGAGCACAGTTTCTTTTTCTTCCCTGCCGCTGCCAGCCGAACAGTTGGCCAACCTCAACGAACTGGGGTACGCCGAAATGACGCCGGTGCAGGCCGCCGCGTTGCCCGCCATCCTGCAAGGGCGGGATGTGCGCGCCAAGGCGAAAACCGGCAGCGGCAAAACGGCGGCGTTCGGCATTGGTCTGCTGAATAACATCGTTGTCAATCAGGTCGCCACACAGGCGCTGGTATTGTGTCCCACCCGCGAACTGGCCGACCAGGTGAGCAAAGAGCTGCGCCGTCTGGCACGCTTCACGCAAAACATCAAGATTTTGACGCTGTGCGGCGGCCAGCCGATGGGGCCGCAGCTCGACTCTCTGGTGCATGCGCCACACATCGTGGTGGGGACGCCGGGCCGTATTCAGGAGCATCTGCGCAAGAAAACGCTGCTGCTGGACGAATTGAAGGTGCTGGTGCTGGACGAAGCCGACCGCATGCTGGACATGGGCTTCGCCGACGACATTGACGATGTGATCAGCTACACGCCGCCACAGCGTCAGACGCTGTTGTTCTCCGCCACTTACCCGGCAGGCATCGAGCGCATCAGCGAGCGCGTTCAGCGCCAGCCGCAGAGCGTCGAGGTGGACGATGGTGAAGCGCAGGCTACCATTGAGCAACGTTTCTACGAGACCACGCGCGATCAGCGTCCGGCGTTGTTGGTGTCGGCCATTCGCTATCATCAACCTGCTTCCTGCGTGGTGTTCTGCAATACCAAACGCGATTGCCAGACGGTGCTTGAGGCCCTGGAGGCCCGCGGCATCAGCGCACTGGCGCTGCATGGCGATCTGGAGCAGCGCGACCGCGATCAGGTGCTGGTGCGCTTTGCCAACCGCAGTTGCCGGGTGCTGGTGGCGACCGACGTCGCCGCGCGCGGGCTGGACATTAAAGAGCTGGAGCTGGTGGTTAACTACGAGCTGGCGTTCGATCCCGAAGTGCACGTGCACCGCATCGGCCGCACCGGCCGCGCCGGCATGAGCGGGCTGGCGATCAGCCTGTGCACACCGCAGGAAATGGCGCGGGCGCACGCGATTGAAGATTATCTGCAGATGACCGTCGATTGGGCGCCACTCTCCGAGCTGAGCGGGGCGGCGAACGGCTCACTGGAAGCGGAAATGGTGACGCTGTGCATCGACGGCGGCCGCAAAGCGAAGATCCGTCCCGGCGATATCCTCGGCGCGCTGACCGGCGATGCCGGGCTGACGGCGGCGGAAGTGGGCAAGATCGATATGTTCCCGGTACACGCCTATGTCGCGATCCGCAAGGCCAGCGCGCGCAAAGCGTTGCAACAGCTGCAACAGGGTAAAATCAAAGGCAAAAGCTGTAAGGTACGGCTGCTGAAATAAGCCGAAAGCGGGGGGGCGGTTTGCCTTCCCGCCGACATCTATTTATACTGTATATAATTACAGTTATTTGAGTATTTGAGGACGCACGCATGGCGGTAGAAGTTAAATATGTGGTGGTGAGAAACGGTGAGGAAAAAATGACTTTCGCGAGCAAGAAAGAAGCCGACGCCTACGACAAAATGCTGGATTTGGCGGATAACCTCGGTGAGTGGCTGCAGCAGGCGCCGCTGAACCTGGATGACGAACAGCGCGAAGGGCTGAGCTTCTTCCTGGCGGAGCATAAGGAGGCGCTGGGCCTCATTCTGCGCGGCGCAACGCCGGCGGAAACCCTCAAAAAACCGACGGAAGCGAAAGCGAAAAAAGCGGTATCTAACTCAAAAGAGGGATCTGCGTCAGAAAAGCAAGCAGCATAATGGCTTATGTTGCGGTGTTGTGATGAAAAAGGATCTAAAATGAGCCGTGAAATAACTTTCTTCAGCCGCTTTGAGCAAGACATTCTGGCCGGGCGCAAAACCATCACCATTCGGGATGCCAGTGAGTCGCATTTCCAACCGGGTGAGGTAGTGCGCGTGAGCCGAAATGAAGACGGCGTATTTTTCTGCTTTATCGAAGTGCTGTCGGTAACGCCGGTGCGCCTGGATGCGCTGACCGAACGCCACGCACAGCAGGAGAACATGTCGCTCGGTGAACTGAAGCAGGTGATCAAGGAGATCTATCCGGGCCTGGATGCGCTGTTTGTCATTGATTTCGTCAAACGGTAACCCCTTGCCGACTGCCCTGTTGTGATCCAGGGATGGGCGCCCGGATAGCGCAAATCACAACTGGAGGGCATATGAAAAAAACGGGTTTGGCCATCGCCTTGTTGGCCATGATGGGGGTATCGACGGCGGCGTGGGCGCAGGATCAGGAGCAACGTACCGCCAAGGTGGGGCAGTGCGCAGGCCTGCAGCCGGCGGATATTGCCGCTCAGGTGAAGCGCGATTTCTTGCAGAACCGCATCACGCGCTGGGAGGCGGATAAAAAACTGCTGGGTACCGCGACCCCGATCGCTTGGGTTAGCCCGGATGCCATCAGCGGCAAGGATCAGGTGTGGCAGGTGCCGTTGACGGTGCGCGGCACCAAGGTGGATAAGACCTACAACGTGACGCTTAACTGCAACACCGGCGAGATCGCCTACAGCACGCCGCAGTAATTCTTTCCGGCAATAAAAAGCCCGCCGGTCGGCGGGCTTGATGCGTCAGCGCTGCATCAGTCGCTGAACGGGATCACCAGTTCACCCGGCTTCACTTCCAGCCCTTTCGCCAGTTTTTTCGCCAGCGCTTCGGTTTTGCTGTTGTCCGGATTCAGCACATAGGCCGGCTTTTGGTCGAAATAGGATTTCAGCGACTGGTTCAGATACGGCGTCAGCGCTTTCATCACCGTCTGCATTTTTTCCGGCTGCACGCTGTAATCGGTCAATTCCATGTCCTTCAGGTAAATAGCACCCTGCTCACGATCGTAAACCGGCTGCGCTTTCAGCGTCAGCTTCAGGTCCGCCGTCTGCGGGCCGAGGATCGAGGTGATGTTGACTTTGGCGTCGCCGGAAAGAGTGACTTTACCCGGTTCACTGCGGCCGATCTGGCTCTGCAACTGTGTCAGCACGATGTTGGCGTCCAGCAGGCCGGGTACGCCGATCTGTTTCTGATAGTCGTTGTGTTTCTGCAGGTAATCATTCACTTCCTGCTCGCTGAGGGTGTACTGGGTCAGTTGATTACAACCGGCCAATATGCCGGCGAACAGCAGGGCGGCTGCGCCCATCAGGATCTTCTTCATTAATGCCTCATTGCGACTGCTGGCGAAAAGTGCTGCAGATAATTGATTAATCATTATAAACGTTCCGTTGCCGAGTGAAAACGGCGGGCGGACGGTGTGCCAGGGATAGTGCGCGCAAATGGCCACGAGGCCTATCGGATAACGCCGAAAGCGTCAACGCCGCAGCCTCAGCGCCAAGAGAATCACGCCAGCCAGGCAAACCGCGCCCCCCAACAGCGGGAACAGAGGAATGCCCCATAACTGCAGCGACGAATGCGTCAGATAAGGCGCCAGCCCCAGGGCGAAAGCCGCAGTGACGATGGCGATGGCCAGGGTGACGGCGGCGCGTTCCAGCGCTTTGCTCAACTGACTCAGGTTCTTGACGTTGATCTCGGCGTTGAGCGGCCCGCGTTTCAGGCGGCGTACCAGCAAACGCAGGGTCTGCGGCAACTCTTCTCCGGCGTCGAGCGCTTCACCGCTCAGGGCCAGCAGCCGTTGACGCACTGCGTCGGGGGCGTAGCGTTGCAGCACCGTTTTTTGCAGCATCGGCTTGAGCGTGGCGACGATGTCGAAGGCTGGATCCAGGCGGTGCAGCACGCCGTCGGCGGTGATTAAAGCCTTGAACAGCAGCACCAGATCGGGTGGCATCGCCAGCTGGTGTTCACGTGCCATCACCAGCAGATCGGTCAGGGCCTTGCCCAGCGTCAGCGTGGCGGCAGCCTGTTTGTCGAGAAAATTTTGCGCCGCCAGCTCCAGATCCATCAGATCCAGCGGCTCGCTGTCCGACCAGGCGATCAGCGTGTTGACGATGCCGTCGGACTGGCGGTCGGCGATGGCCTGCAGCAGCAGGAGCAGCTGGTTGCGCCGCCGCTCTGACAATTGCCCCACCATACCGAAATCAATAAAGCCGACGCGGTCGCCGCTTAGCGCCATCACGTTGCCGGGATGCGGATCGGCGTGATACAGCCGGTGTTCCAGCACCATGCTCATAAAGGCGCGGGCGCCGCGTTGTGCCAGCAGCGGGCCGTCAAAGCCCGCCGCCGCCAACTGCTGCGGGTTTTCCGGCGCAGTGCCGGGCAAGTATTCCTGCACTAACAGGCGCGGGGAAGACCACTGCCAGAAAATTTTCGGCACCACGACGTCGGGCTGACGAGCGAACATCTCGGCGACGCGATCGCAGTTGTGCCCTTCGTGGGTCAGATCCAGTTCGTGATTGAGCGCCGTCGCCAACGCCCTGACCATTTGCCGTGGCCGATAGCGCGCCAGCGCCGGGCTTTGCTGCTCTATGGTTTCCGCCAGTGAGGCCAGCAGCCGCAGATCGGCATGGATGGTTTTCGCCAGACCGGGACGCAGCACCTTTACCACCACCTGTTCGCCGCTGTGCAGACGCGCGCGGTAGATTTGCGCCATTGACGCCGCGGCCAGCGGTGTGCGGTCAAATTCGGCGAACAGATGCTCGGGGGCGTCGCCCAGATCGGCGCTGATTTGCGGCGCCAGCGTTTCCCACGGTAACACCGTCGCCCGACTGTGCAGGCGATCCAGTTCGTCGGTCCAGGCGGGATCCAGCAGATCCGAACGCGTCGCCAGGATCTGGCCGAATTTGACGAAGGTGGGGCCCAGCGCCTCGAGCGCTTCGCGTAGCCGTTCAGGCAGCGTTTGCTCGTCCTGCCGGGCGTGCTCGCTGCGCACGCCGCGTAACAAAGCCCCCAAGCCCAGCAGGCGCAGAAGGTCTTGCAGGCCGTAATGAATCAGAACGGAGGTTATTTCTTTCAGCCGCGCCCGATCGCGAGCGGTGGCAATCACCATTTTCAACATCAGTACGCCATGTCCTTATTGTTTGTCACTGTCGAACGTTATTGTTCCATATCCAGCAGCAACGGCACCTCGCTGCGCTGCGCCATGCGGTCGCGGTAGGCCTCCACGTTGTCCGGCAGCGCAACCCCGGCGACGATCGATAACGAGCGCAGCAGCGGGAACAGCTGGATATCATCTTCGGACAGCTCGCCGTTCACCGCTTCGACGGAGACGATCAGCGGGGACAGCGTTTGCAGGTCGGCCTCCAGTTCGGCGATCAGATCGGCACTGTTGGCGAGATGGTCGGAGAAATCGCCGATCGTCGCCTGCTTTTTATCGATGAAGTAGCGGCGGGCGCTGTCGGTGGCGAACTCTTCGAAATCGGCTTGCGCGACGCGTGGCAACAGCAATTTTGCACTGTAGCCGCCGACCCGTTGCAGCCACTCGGCGATGGCCGGGTTGGTGTGGCCAGTCAACACCGGCTTGCCATCCAGGCCGTCGACATAGCGCACGATATCCAGGCTTTCCGGCATCGCTTCACCATCATCTTTGACCAGAATCGGCACCATCTTTTTGCCGATCAGGTTGAACGGGGTCGTCTCATCGTCGTTGAGCAGCGTGACCAGGCGAACAGGCAGATCCTTCAGGCCGAAAATCATGCGGGCTTTAACGCAGAATGGGCAATGATCGTAAATGAACAGTTTCATGCTTGCTCCGGGTTGTCAGGTTTTGGCAGCAATGGTTACCACAGCTTATCGAGGCTGTCTTGAAGCGTGTTAGTTGGATGGTGCGTTATTGCGATATTGCCCGCGCAATAGGCGCGGGCGAGGGGCGTTATTTCTTTGCTGGTACCGAGTTGATCACATCGATCAGGTGAATGCGCGCCTGCTCCAGATCGACCTGGTCGCGCTCGTTGGCGGCGGAGACGACCTGCAGCTGTTTGATGACATCGCTTTTTAACGCGCTGTCGCCGGCGATGATATGGGCCAGCGCCTTTTCCACCAGGGTGGAACGCGCATAGATCATACGAAGGTTCAATATCATATGTTCCAACAGTTGCGGTAACTTTGCTTCTTCAATCATGCCGACGGGCTCCTGTTTGTGTTTTTACTAACAGGATAGCAGCTGCCGCCGATTCGGCTGGATTTCTATGGCGTTAGCCGCCGCGCAGCATCACCGAGGCGTCGCGTCGAGGGCTGAATTGCCAGTACAGCATCAGCAGCGTCGCGAACCCCACCGCACCGAGCAGCAGCCAGGGCAGTTCCGGCATGTTCATCGCCCGTCCGGTATCGTACATCCAGCCGCCACCGGTATAACCCAGCGCGCCGCCCAGCGCCAGGCCAAGGCGGCTGAAGCCCATATAGCTGCCGCGCGCGCGCGGATCGGCCAGCGAAGCGCTCAGCGTTTCGCGCGCCGGTTCGGCGATGATTGAACCCAGATAGAAGCAGCAGATCAGCGTGAATACCCCCTGCAGGCTGGTGGCGAGACCGATAGGCAGCAGACTGAGCGTCATCAGCAACAGGCCTGCCATCAGGCGCTGCTCAAGCCGGAAGTGTTTTTCTCCCCAACGCGCCAACGGATAGAGCAGCGATAACGACAGCGCCGCTTCGATTGCATACATCCATTTTACCGCCGCCGGCGAACCGGCGATTTCGTTGACCACGATCGGCAGCATCAGCATCACCTGCACCGCCAGCATGTAATAGCCGGTCAGCGTGAGAACGTAGGTCAGGAAACGGCGATCGCGCAGCACCCGCATCATGCCTTCTTTCATCGGCACGCGGACGGTAGAGATGCGGTAGGCCGGTAGCAGCCAGGCGTTCCAACCGGCGGCCAGCACGAAAATCGCCGCGCCGACCCAGCAAACGAAGTGGAAATCGTACTGCAGCAGCCAACTGCCGATCAGCGCGCCGATCACCGCGCCGGCGCTGTCTTGCATCATCAGCAGCGAGAAAAAACGGCCGCGCTCATGCGGGCGGGTCAGTTTGATCACCAGGGCGGTGCGTGGCGGATCGAACAACGTGCCGCCGAGGGCGGAAAGCGCGCAGGAGAACCACAGGATCCAAGGCTCATCGGCCATCGCCATGGTGGCGAAACCGGCGGCGCGCAGCAGCATGCCGGTGACGATCATCGGCTTGGCGCCGAAGCGATCGGCGATCGCTCCGCCAAAAATGCCGAGCCCCTGTTGCAACAGCTGACGCAACCCCAGCGCGATACCGACGATCAGCGCCGCCCACCCCAGCTGATCGACGAAGCGAATCGAAATAAGCGGAAAGACGACGAAGAAACCTAAAACCACCAGCAGGTTGTCGAGTAACAGAAAATATTTACCCAAGCTGCGCGCTTGCGACACCAGAGACATGCTTCACCATGAGCAATTAAAAAAGAAAGGGAGACAGCCCCTCCATTCTCTACCCAATTCCCGCACGCCGACAGGGGCGGAGTAGATAATATTTTTTTATCGTCAAGGTGTTACCTGAGCTGCAAAATTGGCTGAAAAACGCCGTAAAGCGCCTATTCGACTATTTACTGAGCGACCGGGATTTTACCTTGGGGGCGGGCTACGGTTATATTGAATGCAGGGAAGTGCGGTTCTGTGGCGCTGTTGGCAAAATAATGCTGCGGAATAAGATCGACTCAGGATAATTATCCGCACGGGCTCCCAATAAATACTTCTTATCGAACCGTTTTGACTGCGGGGGAAATGATGTTCGGCTACCGCTCTGCATCGCCAAAAGTACGTCTTACTACCGACCGGATGGTGGTCCGTTTAGTGCATGAACGGGATGCCTATCGTCTGGCGGAATATTATGCCGAGAACCGGGCCTTTCTGAAGCCCTGGGAGCCGGTGCGCGACGAAAGCCACTGTTACCCTTCCGGTTGGCAGGCGCGCCTGGGCATGATCACCGAAATGCAAAAGCAGGGCAGCGCCTACTATTTTATTCTGCTCGATCCGGAAGAGCAGGAAGTACGCGGCGTGGCGAACTTCAGCAACGTGTTGCGCGGTTCGTTTCACGCCTGTTTTCTCGGCTATTCGCTGGGGGAGAAATGGCAGGGGCAGGGGCTGATGTTCGAAGCCTTGCAGTCCGCCATCCGTTATATGCTGCGCCAACAGCGCATGCACCGCATCATGGCCAACTATATGCCGCATAACCAGCGCAGCGGCGCGCTGTTGACCCGTCTGGGGTTCGAACGCGAAGGTTACGCCAAGGATTACCTGCTGATCGACGGCAAGTGGCAAGACCACGTTTTGACGGCATACACCAATAAAGAGTGGCTACCACCACGTTGAGGCCAAACGATGAAATATGAATTGAACGCCAGAGAGGCCCGGGTCATCGGCTGCCTGTTGGAAAAACAGGTCACGACCCCGGACCAATACCCGCTTTCGCTCAACGCCATTACCCTGGCATGCAACCAAAAGACCAACCGCGAGCCGGTGATGGATCTGAGTGAAAGCGAGGTGCAGCAACACCTCGATCTGTTGCTGCGCAAACATTTCCTGCTCACCCTCAGCGGCTTCGGTAACCGGGTGGTGAAGTACGAGCAGCGGTTTTGCAACTCCGAGTTCGGCCAACTGAAACTCTCACCCGCCGAACTGGCGGTGATCGCCACCTTGCTGCTGCGCGGCGCGCAAACGCCGGGCGAGCTGCGCACCCGCACCAATCGGATGCACGAGTTCAGCGACGTCAGCGAAGTTGAACAGGTGCTGCAGCAGCTGACTGCGCGCGAAGATGGCCCGTTCGTGGTGCGCCTGGCGCGCGAGCCGGGCAAGCGTGAAAGCCGCTTCATGCACCTGTTCAGCGGCCAGATTGATGAGGCGCCGGCGGTACTCGAATCTGAGGACGACGGCGAACTGAGCGCCCGGATCAGCGCATTGGAAAACGACGTGGCGGAGCTGAAACGGCAGGTGCAACATCTGTTGGCGAGGGACGCGAATGACTAAATTACGCGTCGGCGTGGTGGGGCTGGGCAGCATTGCGCAGAAGGCCTACCTGCCAATCCTCGGCCAGGCGGCGGACTGGACGCTGGTGGGCGGTTTCTCACCTAATCAGCAAAAAGCGCAGCCGCTGTGCGACAGCTACCGCATGGCCTGTTTCTCCCGGCTGGACAGCCTGGCCGAACAGTGTGATGCCATATTTGTCCACAGCAGCACCGTCAGCCATTTTTCGGTGATTGGCGAGCTGCTTAACCGCGGCGTGCACGTTTACGTCGATAAACCGCTGGCGGAAACGCTGGAACAGGGCGAGCAGTTGCTCGAACTGGCCGAGCGGCGCGGCAAAACGCTGATGGTGGGGTTCAACCGCCGTTTCGCGCCGCTTTACCGGCAGCTCAAACAGCACATGAACCAGCCGGCCTCCATTCGCATGGATAAACATCGGGCGGACAGCGTCGGCCCGCACGATCTGCGTTTTACCCTGTTGGATGACTACCTGCACGTGGTGGACACCGCGCTGTGGCTGGCTGGCGGACGTGAGCAGCTGCTGAGCGGCCGTTTGCACGCCAACGCCGCCGGCGAAATGCTGTACGCCGAGCACCACTTCGCCTGCGGAGACACGCAGGTGACGACCAGCATGCATCGCCGGGGCGGCAGCCAGCGTGAAAGTGTGCAGGCGGTGACCGACGGTGCGCTGTATCAGTTGACCGATATGCGGCACTGGCTGCGCGAAGACGCGCAGGGCGAGCTGGAACAGCCGGTGCCGGGCTGGCAAAGCACGCTGGTGCAACGCGGATTTGACGGGGCGGTGCGGCATTTCCTTAGCGCCGTCGCCAATCAAAGCGCGCCGGAAACCGGCGGCGAACAGGCGCTGGTCGCCCAGAGGGTGGTCGAGCGCTTGTTGCGGGATAACTCTATGTAACATATGGCGGTAGCTATTCTTTTCCGGATGCGTAAACTGAGCCGATTGTTTCACTGACGCCTGCTGTTGCAGGCGTTGACATTTACGGTACCTATCAGACAACCACATGAACCTACTCAAATCCTTGGCTGCCGTCAGCTCGATGACGATGTTTTCGCGGGTGTTGGGCTTTGCCCGCGATGCGATCGTCGCGCGCGTGTTCGGGGCCGGCATGGCAACGGACGCCTTCTTCGTGGCGTTCAAACTCCCTAACCTGTTGCGCCGTATCTTTGCCGAAGGGGCGTTTTCGCAGGCCTTCGTGCCGATCCTGGCCGAATATAAGAGCCAGCAGGGTGAAGAAGCGACGCGCACTTTTATTGCCTATGTCTCCGGGCTGCTGACGTTGGTGTTGGCAGTGGTGACGGTGCTGGGGATGCTGGCCGCGCCCTGGGTGATCTACATTACCGCGCCGGGCTTTACCGATACGCCCGACAAGTTTGCTCTGACGTCGGCGCTGCTGCGCATCACGTTCCCCTATATTCTGTTGATCTCCTTGGCGTCGCTGGTGGGGGCGATACTCAATACCTGGAACCGCTTCTCGATCCCGGCCTTTGCGCCAACGCTGCTTAACGTCAGCATGATCGGCTTTGCGCTGTTCGCCGCCCCGTATTTCAATCCACCGGTGCTGGCGCTGGCCTGGGCGGTGGTGGTCGGCGGCGTGCTGCAGCTGGGTTATCAGCTGCCGCACCTGCGCAAGATTGGCATGCTGGTGTTGCCGCGCCTCAAGCTGGGCGACGCTGGGGTTTGGCGCGTGATGCGGCAGATGGGGCCGGCGATCCTCGGGGTGTCGGTCAGCCAAATCTCTCTGATCATCAACACCATTTTCGCTTCATTCCTGGTGTCCGGTTCGGTGTCCTGGATGTACTACGCCGACCGCCTGATGGAGTTTCCTTCTGGCGTACTGGGCGTGGCGTTGGGCACCATTCTGCTGCCGTCGTTGGCCAAAAGTTTCTCGAGCGGCAACCACGACGAGTATTCGCGCCTGATGGACTGGGGGCTGCGTCTGTGTTTCCTGCTGGCGCTGCCGAGTGCCATCGCGCTGGGTATTTTGGCCAAGCCGCTGACCGTCTCACTGTTCCAGTACGGCAAGTTCAACGCCTTTGACGCGGCGATGACGCAGCGCGCGCTGGTGGCCTATTCGGTGGGGCTGATGGGGTTGATCGTGGTTAAAGTGTTGGCGCCGGGTTTCTATTCGCGGCAGGACATCAAAACGCCGGTCAAGATCGCCATCATTACGCTGATCATGACGCAGGTGATGAACCTGGCGTTTATCGGCCCGCTGAAGCATGCCGGCCTGGCGCTGTCGATCGGTTTGGCGGCCTGTCTGAACGCTTCGTTGCTGTATTGGCAGCTGCGTAAACAGAAAATTTTCCAGCCGCAGCCGGGCTGGGCGCTATTCCTCACCAAGCTGGTGATCGCCGTGCTGGTGATGTCGGCAGTGTTGATTGGCGCGATGTGGCTGATGCCGGCCTGGGATCAGGGCAATATGCTGGAGCGCTTGCTGCGCCTGGCAGCGGTAGTGGTAGCCGGTGTGGTGGCGTACTTCGGCGTGCTGGCCGGGTTGGGTTTCCGCCCGCGCGATTTCGCGCGCCGGGTGGCCTGAGCCGCATGAAAGCATAAAAAAAGGTCGCCTTGGCGACCTTTTTGCTTTCCGCGGCGCGGTTTACATGCGCTCGACGGTTTCGATACCCAGCGTATCCAGACCGGTTTTCAGCGTTTTCGAGGTCAGCAGCGCCAACTTCAGGCGGCTCTGACGCGCTTCTTCGCTGTCGGCGTTCAGGATCTGGCAGTGTTCGTAGAAACCGGAGAACAACCCGGCCAGATCGTACAGGTAGCTGCACATGACGTGAGGCGTGCCTTCACGCGCTACGGTGGTGAGCACCTCTTCGAATTGCAGCAGGCGAGTGGCCAGCGCGATTTCACGTGCTTCGGTCAGCGCCAGCGGCAGCGTCAGGCTGTTTTCGTCGATCCCGGCGCGTTTGAATACCGATGCCACGCGGGTATAGGCGTATTGCATATAAGGCGCGGTATTGCCTTCGAAGGCCAACATGTTATCCCAGTCGAAGACGTAATCGGTGGTGCGGCTTTTCGACAGATCGGCGTATTTTACCGCGCCGATACCGACCACGCGGGCGACGGTTTTCATCTCGTCTTCCGGCATGTCCGGGTTTTTGCCGGCGATCAGCTGTTCGGCACGTTCGATAGCCTCATCCAGCAGATCGGAAAGCTTCACCGTACCGCCTGAGCGGGTTTTGAACGGCTTGCCGTCTTTGCCCAGCATCATGCCGAACATGTGGTGTTCCAGCGAGACGGACTCCGGCACGTAACCGGCCTTACGCACGATGGTCCAGGCCTGCATCAGGTGCTGATGCTGACGGGAGTCGATGTAATACAGCACGCGGTTGGCGCCCAGGGTTTCATAGCGATACTTGGCACAGGCGATGTCGGTGGTGGTGTAGAGGTAGCCGCCATCCTTTTTCTGGATGATGACGCCCATCGGGTCGCCGTCCTTGTTCTGGTATTCGTCGAGGAACACCACGGTGGCGCCTTCGCTTTCCACCGCCAACCCTTTGGCCTTCAGATCGGCGACGATGCCCGGCAGCATCGCGTTATACAGGCTTTCACCCATCACGTCGTCTTCGGTCAGCGTGACGTTCAGGCGGTTATAGGTCAGCTGGTTTTGCGCCATGGTGATGTCGACCAGCTTGCGCCACATTTTCAGGCAGTACTGATCGCCGCCCTGCAGCTTCACGACGTAGGCGCGCGCGCGTTCGGCGAACTCGGCGTCTTCATCGTAATGCTTCTTGGCTTCGCGGTAGAACTGTTCCAGATCGGACAGCCCCATGTCGCTGGCGTTTTCATTCTGCATTTTTTCCAGGTAGGCGATCAGCATGCCGAACTGGGTGCCCCAGTCGCCGACGTGGTTGGCGCGGATCACTTTGTGGCCCAGGAATTCCTGGGTGCGCGCGGCGGCGTCGCCGATGATGGTGGAACGCAGGTGGCCGACGTGCATCTCTTTCGCCACGTTCGGTGCGGAGTAGTCGATAACGATGGTTTGCGGCTCAACCGGGGCGATGCCCAGTTTCGGCGCGTTCAGCACCTGATCGGCCTGGCGGGCGACCCACTCGCTGTTCAGGACGATATTGATAAAGCCGGGGCCGGCGATTTCCACTTTACCGGCGACGTCGCCGAGATCCAGCAGTTGCACCACTTTTTCCGCCAGCTGGCGGGGGGGCATGCCCAGTTTTTTGGCGACCGACATCACGCCGTTGGCCTGATAATCACCAAACTGCGCTTTGGCGGATGGGCGGACCTGCGCTTCGCAATCGGCTGGCGCGCCAGCGGCGATCAGCGCCTGGCTGACTTTATCTGAAAGAAGAACCTGAATATTCACCGGGTTACCTTAATGACGAACGAGGGGCCGAAGCCAGCCCCTGCGGGATTCAACGGTGGCGGCCGCCAGCGCACGGATGGCGACGGCCCCCACAAAACAGCCTGCAATTGTAACCGATCTGACGGGGCCCGTCAGCAGTTGGCGCGGTCGCAGCGATGAAACTGTTGGCGGATGCGGCGCGTTTATTGCTGAAGGGGGAGGGGGGCCGTGAGGGAAATAAAGTGAGGGATAAAAATAAACCGCTCAGTGTTTTTTATGGCGGCGCCCTGAATCCAGCGTTTTACCGCTGCGTGATTTTAAATGACGGTAGATGGCGTATACGGCGATAATGATTAACACCAAGGATATCGTCAACAATAGCATAATGATGCCTCTAAATTGATTTTTTACCAAAGTAGCGTAGTTGGAGGGATAGAATCAATTGGCTGGGGGTAAATTAAGATAATCCTTAGATTTTTCTTCTGCGCGCTCCACTTATCTGTTTGATTGATCAGGGTTTTGTAGTCATCGTGTCGCCGTGCGGCTGCTCTGTTTTTCTTGTTTTTTTTAGGAGGAAGTCGTCGATTTAAAAAAGAACGCAACATGAAATATATCATAAACGATAACGTCATAAGAAAATGTCATAATGAGATGAGAAAGATCCCATCTATAAATTAACTTATTGTTTAATAAACTGGTGACTTAATAAGCGTTCGTTTTTTCCATGTGCGCTGAAATTGCATAGCTTGCGCATCATTTCATTGGTGCTTTGATGTAAGCGCGCCATGCCGTCTTGGCGAGTGTGCCTGTCACAGTGTAAATTACGGCGTTTAATTTTACCTTTCGCCGTTTTGAGGTTCTTATGACCACCCCCTTGCAGGCTATTGCCGAACTGAACGATCTGGCGCTCGACCTGCCACGTTTCGAACAGGCGTTGCAACAATTTGCTGCCCGGCTACAGCTGGATCTCTCCTTGTTTACGGCCGATCACATTTCGGTGCGCTGCCATCAATACGCCACCGCCGAACGCTGGCGTCAGGGATTAATGCAGTGCGGTGCACTGCTGTCCGAATCGATGATCAACGGGCGGCCTATCTGTCTGTTCGATCTGTCGCAGCCGCTGGCCGTGGGGCCGTGGCGCATAGACTGCATCGAACTGCCGTATCCCGGGGAAAAACGCTATCCGCATGAGGGCTGGGAACACGTTGAACTGGTGCTCAGCGGCGATCCGGCTACGCTTCATGCGCGAGCACTGAGCCACCTGGCCGATGAGGCGCTGTTGGCGCCGGGGATCAAGCTGAAGCAAAGCTCGCCCAAGGGCGAGGGCGAGCGGTTGCCGAACCCGACGTTGGCCATCACCGACGGTACGGTGACGATCAAGTTTCATCCTTATTCCATCCGGGAAATCGTCGCCAGCGAACAAGGCTAGCGGGGCAGCGTAGCGCAGGCTCGCGCCATGCGGTCGAGCGCTTCTTCGAGCAGCGCGCGCCGACAGCCGAAGTTAAGCCGCACGAAGCGCCGGTCGCCGAAATCCAAACCGGCGCTTAACCCGACGCCCGCAAGCTCGAAAAACTGATGCGGGTTGTCCACCGGCAGAGCGCTGCAGTCGATCCAGGCCAGGTAGGTGGCTTCTATCGGCAGCAGCGTTAAGCCGGGCATGGCATTGATGCGCTCGGTCAGCCGATCGCGATTGGCGCGCAGATATGTCAGCTGTTCATCCAGCCAGGTTTGCCCGTGTTGATAAGCCGCCTGCGCTGCAACCAACGCCAGCAAATCGACTTCCGGCACGATGCCACTGCGAGCGCGTTTCATCTTCTGCCGCAGCGCATCGTTGGGCACGATCGCCATCGAAGCGCCTAACCCCGCGATATTGAATGCCTTTGACGGCGACATCAGCGTTACGCTGCGTTGGGCGGCGTCGTCGTTCAGGGTGGCGAAAGGGATATGCCGCACGCCGGGCTCAAGCAACAGTTCACAGTGGATCTCATCCGAACAGACGATCAAATCGCGCTCGCGAGCAAACTGATGGTGCTGCAACAATTCTTCTCGGCGATAGACGGTGCCGCCGGGGTTTTGCGGATTACACAGCAACAGCAGCTTTTCGTTGCCGTCGAGCCGTTCATGCATTGCGGAAAAATCCAACACCCAGCGTTGATTCACTGCCGCCAACGGTACGGAGTGATGTCTGCGCCCGGCGAATTTCGCCGCTTTGCGAAACGGCGGGTAGATGGGCGAGGGCGCCAGCGTGCTCTGATTTTGTTCGGTGAACGCGCGCACGCATAAATTCAGGCCACACACCAAGCCGGGCAGGAAAATGATCCACTCGGGCTTGATGCGCCAACCATAGCGCTCTACCATGCGGCGGGTAAAAACTTCAGTAAGATCAAGGGATGGATGGGTGTACCCGAAGACACCGTGCGCCACGCGCCGCTGCAATGCTTCGATCACCGCCGGCGGTGAGATGAAATCGCTGTCGGCGACCCACAGCGGGATCACGTCGCGATCGCGATATTTATCCCACTTAACGCTGTCACTGTGACTGCGGTCTACCCATTGATCAAAATTGAATGCCATAGTTACAACCCTGAGCCGGTTTATGCCTAAGCATGAGCCTACGTGAGAAATGAAGAAATGAACAATTGCCGCCGCATGTTGGCTGTTATCTGGGGGTGACAATGATAAAACTGGAAGTTTGTTGCTTTAGCGTCGACTGTGCGCTGACGGCTGAACGGGCGGGCGCCGATCGCATCGAGTTGTGCGCCAGCCAGAGCGAAGGGGGATTGACGCCGAGTTATGGCACGCTGCGTCTGGCGCGCGAGCAGGTTTCGATCCCGGTGCATCCGATCGTGCGTCCACGCGGCGGCGACTTTTGCTATGGCACGGTGGATTTCGAGGTGATCAAGCAGGATATCCGCCAGATCCGTGAGATGGGCTTCCCCGGCGTGGTGGTCGGCATGCTGGACGAAGAAGGGCATATTGATCTGCCGCGCATGCGTGAAGTCATGAAGCTGTGCGAGGGCATGGCGGTCACGTTCCATCGTGCGTTCGACATGTGTCAGAACCCGATGGTAGCGCTGGAACAACTGACCCAGCTGGGTGTGGCGCGCATTTTGACCTCCGGCCAACAGCAGAGCGCCGAACTGGGCCTGCCGTTGCTGCGCGATCTGCGCCAGGCCAGCCAGGGGCCGGTGATCATGGCCGGCGCCGGCGTGCGGCTCAGCAATCTGCATAAGTTTGTCGATATTGGCCTGCATGAATTGCACAGCTCTTCCGGCCACCTGGTGCCGTCGACCATGCGATACCGCAAGGCGGGCGTCACCATGTGTTCCGACAACGAGTTTGACGAATTTAGCCATTATTGCGTGGATGGCGAAATGGTGGAGGCGATGAAAAACGCGCTGGCCTTGGTTGATCCCTTGGCGCAAAGCGCATAAACACGCAGCTAACCGCGTTTGACAACCGGTTTCCGGGCCGTAAGACCCCTTAGCGTGTCACTGAGCCCTCGGCGATCACGCGAGTACCAGGCCCCGGCGTTTTGCCGGGGCTTTTTTTATGTCTT
>NZ_MJAO01000009.1 GCF_001902635.1 Serratia marcescens
TTGCCCACAGTGGCGGCACAAGGCTACCCAATGCCCTCAAAGGGCAGGTATTTAAACAGCCCGTCGTTACAGTGCCGCCCACACAATGGCTCGTCGTGTCATTATCGCCAAAGCCGCCTCCATAGCGCCTATGCTGCCGGTAAAGATTTAATATAATCTTCAAAACGTTTACCTCTTTCCTGTCGAAAACGTTCGCCGGTGTCCGTCAACGATAGAATGCCATCAACGCGCAGATTGCGGAAATCGGCTTTGGTCTCGCACCATATGGTCAGCAGCCATACGGCGTCAAACATCGTCAATCCTAATGGCCTGATATTTCTTCGGCTTTCATTGCCTTTAAGGTCGCGATAGCAGACGACCAACCGCTTTCTGCCTCGAATAGCCACGCGCAATGGCTCCAGATGCCTGTCGGCCAGCTCATACTCCAGACTCCTGCGCGAGACGGCGCGCAATGGCATATGCTCATAGCGTTTCTTCGCATCGTCATCCAACATGGCACCTATTTTGGATGAAACGCGACGTGCCGCTTCACCCAGCTGCGCATCACCACGAGCCGCAATCAGACGAGTACCCAGCATTATGGCCTCCAGCTCGTTAGCGTCAAAATGCAGCGGCGGCAAGAAATACCCCTTTTCCAGCTGGTACCCCAATCCAGACTCGCCGCGGATCGGCGCGCCCATCGCCTGCAACGTGCTCATATCTCGATAGATGGTTCGCACCGAAACGTCCAGCGTCTGGGCCAGAAACTCCGCCGAAACCGGGCGTTGTCTGCCGCGCAGTTGGTCGAGTATTGAAAATAACCTGACGGTTCTCACTGAATGCCTCCGACACCCCTGACAAAAATTGGCAGGGTCGCGGCCTATGATAGTCACTCACCCATTACTGGAAAAATTACCATGACATCCCCTAATCACATAGCAGCATATTCCCCCGCCAGTGCCGGCCATGGCGTCGAACTGAGCCGCTTCAGACTAAGAAAAGGCGTTACCGAAGAGAAGATGTACGCTGCCTATTGCCAAATGGTGCAACATCATCTGTCTGCGCAACCAGGTTGGCTACATCAGTATTTACTTAAACTGGACGGAGACGTTTTCGTCGATGTGGCCATTGCAGAAAGCCATGCACAGTCGCAGGCCATCTGTACCAGTTGGCATGGCCAATCACATTGCGAAAGCTTCCTTAGCCTTATCGAGCCGGAGAGCATGCACTTTGGAACGTTAATGTGCGCTCCACTCGTTATTCGATAAGCACACCGACAAGACGATCATTATCATAAGTGGGAGAAATGGCGAGATAGCAATGGAGAGATTGAGCTTGCGCGTCGAGACCTGCTACGCTCGCGGGTAACAAAAATCACCGCTAAGGACCCCGCATGATCGTCATCTGCGACCACGACAACCTCGACGCTTGGCTGGCGCTGCGCACGGCACTGTGGCCGTCCAGCCCGCCTGAAGAGCACCGCGCGGAAATGCGCGAGATATTGGCTTCACCGCACCACACCGCGTTTATGGCGCGGGGGCTGGACGGCGCTTTCGTTGGCTTTGCCGAGGTCGCGCTGCGCTACGATTACGTTAACGGCTGCGAATCGTCGCCGGTGGCGTTTCTGGAAGGGATTTATACCCTTGAGCGCGCCCGCCGCCAGGGCTGGGCCGCGCGTTTGATCGCGCAGGTGCAGGAATGGGCGAAGCAACAGGGGTGCAGCGAGCTGGCGTCGGATACCGATATCGCCAATCTGGACTCCCAGCGCCTGCACGCGGCGCTGGGCTTTGCCGAAACGGAACGGGTGGTGTTTTACCGTAAAACGCTGGGCTGATCAGGCGGTCTTGCTTTGCCGCTGATGCGCCAGCTGCTCGGCGCGCAGCAGGATCTCCTGCAGATCGTCCTCGTCGATATCGAACAGATCCCCCTCCATCAGCGCCTCGTGCAGATCGGCGCGGGTGATGGAAACGGCATCAATTGGCAGATTGGCCGGTTTGGCCTCCGCCGGCGCCAGCGCGTGTGGGTAGCGCCGCCCGGCCAGGTTATTGAACAAAATGGCCAGCGCCGCCAACAACGCCGAGTTCAACAGCACCGGGTACAGCACGAAGTGGTAGCCCATCTGGTGAATGCCGGGGCCGCCGAGGATCGCGGTCAGCGCGACGGCGCCACCCGGCGGATGCAGACAACGCAGCTTGAACATCAAGCCGATGGCCACTGCCGCCGCCGCGCCGCAGGCCAGACCGGGATCGGGAATCAACAGCCCGGCGGTGACGCCCACCGTCGCCGCCACCGTATTGCCGCCGACGATCGACCAAGGCTGCGCCAACGGACTGTTAGGCACGCCGAACAACAACACCGCCGAGGCGCCCATCGGCGCGATAAACCACAGGTTCACCTCACCCAAAATAAAGTGGCTGATCCAGCCGGCGAGCATCAGCCCCAAACCGGCGCCGACGCTGGAAATCAGCATTTCTCGCTTGCCCACCGCCAGCGGATGCGGCCACAGGCGCGCGCATCCCACTTTCACTCGTTCTATCCACTGCGTCTTCATGTTACCCGGTATGACTCAATTCACGTGTTGGCAACAAATATATCACATCGAGATTGCCGCCATACGCCGCGCCGGGAAAGAACTTTTGGCCTAACAGATTGATTTTTGGTCTTCCCTCGACAATGATGAAGATCCCCCCTTAACCCCGAGGAACCGCCGATGTCTCAACCGATCACCGAACTTTATACCGACAGTGAATTTTTCAGCCCGTACGCCATGTCCGCCTTTGTCGTGCTGACGGAAAAAGGCATTCCGTTCACCGTAAAGCCGGTGGATCTGGCAAAGGAAGAGAATAAAGGGGCACCCTACGCAACGCTGTCGCTCACCCGTCGGGTGCCGACGTTGGCGATCGGCGAGTTCCAGCTCTCGGAATCTTCGGCGATCGCCGAATACCTGGAGGACATCCATCCGGCCCACGCCGTGTATCCGCGCGACGTCAAGCTGCGCGCCAAAGCGCGTGAGATCCAGGCCTGGCTGCGCAGCGATCTGCTGCCGATCCGCGCCGAACGTTCGACCGAGGTAGTGTTCAACAACGGCAAGTTCCCGCCGCTGTCCGAAGCCGCTCAAGAGGCCGCACGCAAGCTGATCGCCGCCGTCGAAAAACTGCTGAGCCACGGGCAGGACAATCTATTCAGGGAGTGGTGCATCGCCGACACCGATCTGGCGTTGATGCTCAACCGGCTGGTGATGCACGGCGATCCAGTGCCGGAGCGCGTTCGCTACTATGCGCACAAACAGTGGCAGCGCCCGTCGGTGCAGGCCTGGCTGGCGCTGTCGGCCAAGCGGCGCGCCTGAGAAAAAAATCGGCGGCCACGACGCCGCCGTTCTCAATGCCGAGAAACAACATCACTACTTGAGGGAAGGCAAATCACCATCCAGAGGGCAGATAACCTAACAATGAAGCGATGGCGTACACCGCACTGCCCAGATACAGCAACACAATGCTGATCTGCAGCAACGGGTGCGTAATCCAGCTGCACTGCCAGCGCGGCGTCTGGTCGCCATGTTTGCGTGCGCCGCGCAGGATCAGCATCGGCATGATCGACAGGATCACCCCGCTGAACACCCCGGCGAAGTAGAGCGCGTTGACGAACGACACCAGCCCGCTGTAGGCCAGCGCGAACGGCGGCACCACCACCAGCAGCAGTACGCCGAAGCGGCGCAACGGCAGCTCGTCGTTGCCCAACCGGAACTTGTCGAAGATATTGGTCAGGAAGCTGCCGCCCAGCCCCCAGTACGAAGTCAGCATTGCGCACAGCGCGAAGATATTGGCGGAGAAGAACGCCCACTGCCCCAGTGCCTGGCCCCAGGAGATGGTAGCCACGTCGGAGATGTCATCCAAGCCGCTGAGCGCAATCACCGACATCGGCACCGCCGCCAGCAAAATGAAGGTCACTGCCATGCCGACGACAATCGCCTTCGGTAGCTGCTCCGGCTTGTCGGCAAAGCCGCGCGCCATCTCCGGCACGATGTACTGCGCCGAGAAACAGAACACCACCACGTTGAACACCGGCACCATATAACGCCAGTCGCCGTCCAGCAGGTTGCGCATCTGAGTGGTGTCTTTCAGCAGCGTCGCCGCCACCAGCGCGGTCAGCATCACCACCATACCGATACTGATGAACTTCTCGCCGCGGCCGATCGCTTTCAAACCGAGGTACAGCACGCCGGCGGCGGGCACGAAGAACAGCAGGCTGCCGAGCGCCGGCGAGATGCCGAACAGCGATTGCAGCAGCTTGCCGCTGCCGGTCATATAGGCGGTGAGCGCCCCGACGCTGTTGACGCACACCGAAGCGAACATCAGCCAGGCGCCCAGGCCACCGACATAGCGCTTCGCCAGCCCGCTCAGTTGCAAATGCGCCCGAGTGCGCAGCGTAGATTCGGCGACGTACAGCATGGTGATGGTGGTCAGGCTCCCCACCAGGACCAGCCAGAACAACAGCGGCAGGAAACCGGCCTTGCTGGAGGCGTAGGCGATGGAGAGCACCCCGGCGCCGATGTTGGTGCCGACGATCATCGCCACCCCTTCAAGAAAACTCAACGATTTGGCGGGTGCAGGTGCTCGCACCCCGGCGGCAAGCGCCGGAGAAACAGAGATATTATCAGACATGCATCATCCTTTATCGCCCGGCGACGCTGGCCGCCGGGATGGGTTAACGTCCTGGCGTTCAACAGCTCACATCGATACACAGGTATTTCAGCTCCAGATATTCTTCTATCCCGTAGCGCGATCCTTCACGCCCGAGCCCTGACTGTTTCACACCGCCGAACGGTGCCACTTCGTTGGAAATCAGCCCGGTGTTGATGCCGACCATGCCGTACTCCAGCGCTTCCGGCACACGCCACTGGCGCGCGGCGTTCTGCGTGAACAGGTAAGCGGCCAGGCCGAATTCGGTGTCGTTGGCCATGGCGATGGCTTCAGCCTCGTCATGGAAACGGAACAGCGGCGCCACCGGCCCGAAGGTCTCTTCTTTGGCGAAGCGCATCTTCTGCGTCACGCCGGTCACCACCGTCGGTTGGAAGAAGGTGCCGCCCAGCGCGTGCGGCTGGCCGCCGGTGGCGATCTGCGCCCCTTTGATCAGCGCATCATCGATATGGCTCTGCACCTTCGCCACCGCATCGCTGTCGATCAGCGGCCCTTGGGTGGTGCCTTCGTGGCTGCCGTCGCCGACTTTCAACTGCTCGACCGCCGCCACCAGCTTCTCCGCCAGGCGCTCGTAGATGCCGTCCTGCACGTAGATGCGGTTGGCGCAGACGCAGGTCTGGCCGCTGTTGCGGAACTTGGAGGCCATGATGCCCGCCACCGCCGCGTCCAAATTGGCATCGTCGAACACGATGACCGGCGCATTGCCGCCCAGCTCCAGCGACAGTTTCTTGATGCTCGGCGCGCACTGCGCCATCAGGATGCGGCCGACCTCGGTCGAACCGGTAAAGCTCAGCTTGCGCACCACCGGGCTGTCGCACAGCACCTTGCCCACCTGCGCCGCTTCGCCGGTCACCACCTGCAAAACGCCCGCGGGAATACCGGCGTCCTGCGCCAGCTTGGCCAGCGCCAGCGCGGTCAACGGCGTTTGCTCGGCCGGTTTGACGATGATGGCGCAACCCGCCGCCAGCGCCGGCGCCACCTTACGGGTGATCATCGCCGCCGGGAAGTTCCACGGGGTGATCGCCGCGCACACGCCGATCGGCTGCTTCACCACCACCAGGCGCTGCGAAGCCTGCGGCGCCTGCAATACCGCGCCGTCCACCCGCTTGGCCTCTTCGGCGAACCAGGTGATGAACGACGCGGCGTAGGCCACTTCGCCGCGCGCTTCTGCCAGCGACTTGCCCTGTTCGGCGGTCATCAGCTGCGCCAGATCTTCCTGCGCGGCCAGCACCTTGTCGGCCCAGGCCAACAGCAGCGCGGAGCGCTGCTTGGCGGTCAGCTGTTTCCAGTCGTTTTGCGCCCGCTGCGCCGCCGCGATCGCCTGCTGGGTTTCCTCTTCGCTGACCAGCGGAATGCTGGCCAGTTCGGCACCGCTAGCCGGGTTGATCACCGCTTCGCGCTTGCCGCTCAGGGCGTCGCACCATTCGCCGTTGATCAGACACTGGCTGCGCAACAGCTCGGGATTATTCAATTTCATGCCGTTCGCTCCTTAGTGGGCCAGCGCGCGGGACAGGATGCCCATCGCCTTGGTGAACTGATCGTCCGGGATGGTCAGCGGGTACAGGAAGCGGATCACGTTACCGTTCACGCCGCAGCTCAACAGCAGCAACCCTTCTTCCATCGCCTTCTGCTGCACCTGACGGGTGATCTCCGCCGAAGGCTTGCCGGTGGCCGGATCGTTGAACTCCACCGCCACCATCGAACCCTGCGCGCGCACATCGGCGATCGCCGAGCTGGTTTTGCGCGCCTGCTGCAACACTTCCACCAGGT
This sequence comes from Serratia marcescens, assembly GCF_001902635.1. GTDB lineage: Bacteria > Pseudomonadota > Gammaproteobacteria > Enterobacterales > Enterobacteriaceae > Serratia > Serratia marcescens_F. The sequence continues at coordinate 6,447 of NZ_MJAO01000009.1, forward strand.
GCTGACCGAGGCGCTGGGCGCGCTGGCACAGCTGCTCTTCTTCGATCACATCCAGCACTGCGTGCGCCGCAGCCACCGCCAGCGGGTTACCGGCGTAGGTGCCGCCCAGCCCGCCCGGCGCCGGCGCGTCCATCACCTCGGCGCGGCCCGCCACCGCCGACAGCGGCATGCCGCCCGCCAGGCTTTTCGCCATGGTGATCAGATCCGGTTTAACGCTGTAGTGCTCCATGGCGAACAGCTTGCCGGTACGGGCGAAGCCGGTCTGCACTTCGTCGGCGATCAGCAGGATGCCGTGCTGATCGCACAGCGCGCGCAGCGCCTGCATGAACTCGGCCGGCGCCACGTTGAAGCCGCCTTCGCCCTGCACCGGCTCCAGCACGATCGCCGCCACCTGCTTGGGATCGATATCCGCTTTAAACAGGCGATCCAGGCTGTTCATCGCGTCCTCGGTGGTCACGCCGTACAGCGCGTTCGGGTACTGGCCGTGGAACACCGAGCCGGGGAATGGGCCAAAGCCCAGTTTGTAAGGCGCCACTTTGCCGGTCAGCGCCATAGTCATGTAGGTACGGCCATGGAAGCCGCCGCCGAAGGTGATCAGCCCCGGGCGGCCGGTGTAGGCGCGGGCGATCTTCACCGCGTTTTCCACCGCTTCCGCGCCGGTGGTGAAGAAGGCGGTTTTACACGGGCCGGCGATCGGCGCACGCTGGTTGATGCGCTCCGCCAGCGAGACATAGCTTTCGTAAGGAACGATCTGATAGGCGGTGTGGGTGAAGGCCTGCAGCTGCTTTTCAATCGCGGCGATCACCTTCGGGTGGCGGTGGCCGGTGTTCAGCACGGCGATCCCCGAGGCGAAGTCGATCACTTCTTTGCCTTCCACATCCCACAGCGTGGCGTTCTCTGCGCGCTCGGCGTAAAAACCACACATCACGCCCACTCCGCGCGGGGTGGCGTCCTGACGGCGTTGGTTCAATTCTGCGTTTTTCATGTTGTTCTCTCCGGTCGGTGCCAGTTACACGTTTCGTTCACATTCGTGAAACAATGCCGTTTATTTACACAGGATGTGGCCCTATAATCGAGTGCCAGTTACGAATAATTGAGGGATCCAATTGCGCTCATTGAGTGGTGATCTGTTGCTGCAGCGCCTCGGCGAGCAGCCCGATGACAAGCTGCACAAGCGGCTTTACAACGCGATCCGCACCAGCATTCTCGACGGCAGCCTGCCGCCCTCCAGCCGCCTGCCCGCCTCGCGCGATCTGGCGCAGGAGCTCAGCCTGTCCCGCAACACTGTATTAACCGTTTATGAACAACTGCTGGCGGAAGGTTACGTGTCGGCGCGCGCCGGCAGCGGCACCTTCGTCGCCGACACGGTGCCGGACAGCTGCCTCTCCACCGGCGGCGCCCCGGCGGACGGCAGCGGGCAACCGCGGCGCGTTGAACTGTCGGCGCGCGGCGCCACGCTGCTGCACCACGCCAGCGCCAGCCCCAAACAGTGGGGGGCATTCATTCCCGGCGTGCCCGACGTCAACGCCTTTCCCCATCAGCTGTTCAGCAAGATCCAGGCACGCCTCAGCCGCCGCCCGGCGCCGCAACGGCTGACCTACAGCAATCAGGGCGGCAGCCCGGAGCTGCAGCATGCGTTGGTGGAGTATTTACGGGTGGCGCGCTCGGTGCGTTGCTCGCCGGAACAGATCCTGATCACCGAGGGCATCCATCAGGCGATCGATCTGGTGACGCGCATGTTGTGTAATCCGGGGGATGACGCCTGGATCGAAGAGCCGGGCTATTGGGGGATCCGCAATATCCTGCGCATCAATGCGCTGAACATCTGCCCGCTGGCGGTGGACGAAGCCGGGCTGGTGCCGCCGGAGCAGCCGACCACCCCGCCGCGGCTGATCTTCGTCACCCCGTCGCACCAGTACCCGCTCGGCTCGGTGATGAGCCTGGCGCGCCGCCAACGGCTGCTGGCGCTGGCGCGCAACGCCGGCGGTTGGATCGTCGAGGACGACTACGACAGCGAATTCCGCTTTTCCGGCCAACCGATCCCGGCGCTGCAAGGGCTGGAGGCCGACGCGCCGGTGATCTACATCGGCACCTTCAGCAAAACACTCTACCCGGCGTTGCGCCTCGGCTATGTGGTGTTGCCGCCGCCGCTGGTGCAGGCGCTGAAAACCGCCCACGCCGAGCTGTATCGCGGTGGGCATCTGCTGATCCAGAGCGCGCTGGCGGAATTCATTCAGGAGGGGCACTACACCGCGCATATCCGCCGCATGCGGCTGCTGTACGCCCGGCGGCGCGCCTTCCTGACCGGATTGATCGAACAGCACCTCGGCAAACAGGCGCTCAGCGAGTTCAACAGCAACGCCGGATTGCACCTGATCCTCAATCTGCCGGACGAGGCCGACGACGTGGCGATCGCCGCCGCCGCCGGCGCGCAGGGGGTACTGGTGCGGCCGCTGTCGCGCTACTACATGCTGCCCAATCGCCGGCGCGGCCTGCTGATGGGCTTCGCCTGCGTGCCGGAAGAGCAGATGGCCGCCGCTTTCACTCAGTTGCTGGCGTGCATCAACGCGCCCGAGATGAAAAAGGCGGCCCCTTAGGGCCGCCTTCGCGCGTTACCAGGCCTGAAGCCGCCAGCCGTCCGCCAGCCAATGCAGGCGGTGCGTCGGCCGCAGCGCCTGCAGGAAGGCTTCGTCGTGCGACACCACCAGCATCGCGCCGGGGAAATCCGCCAGGGCGGTTTCGATCGCCAGCGACGACGCCAGATCCAAATGGTTGGTCGGCTCGTCCAGCAACAGCAGCTGCGCCGGTTGCCGCCGCCACAGCGCGCAGGCTAACGCCGCCTTGAGCCGTTCACCGCCGCTCAGCGAGCCCAGCGGCAACGCGATGCGATCTGCACCAAGCTGCAGCTGCGCCAGCCGGGTGCGCAACGCGCCTTCCGCCAACGGCGAATCCTGTAGCCCCAGGTGTTCCATCACCGACAGACTCGGGTCGAGCTGCGACAGGGTTTGATCGAGGTAGGCCGTCGACAGCGGGCAATGACAATGGCCGGAAAGCGCCGCCAGCTGACCGAGAAGGGTCTTCAGCAAGGTCGACTTGCCGCAGCCGTTGGGGCCGGTCAACGCCACGCGCATCGGGCCGTCGATACGCAGGTCCAGCGGCGGCGCGCTGACGAACGGCAGCTGCAGCTGCTCGAGCACCAGCACCTGCTTGTTTGCGCTCACTTCGCTGCCCGGCAGCGCCAGCAACACCGGTTGTTCTTCCTCCACCCGCTGATAGGCCTCGCGCACCGCCGCATCGAGGCTGTCGCGCTGATCCTGATGCTGTTTGCGCAGCGTGCCGAGGCTCTCCTTCGCCGCCGACTTGTAGGCCACCCGCTCGAAGGAGGCGATATTCAGCGTATCGACGACGCGCAGCGTTTGCGCCGAGCGCCGCTGGCTCATGTCGTGCTCTCTCTGCTGGCGGGCGCGGGTGCGGCGGCGTTCCTCGCGCGCATGTTCCAGATCGGCGCGCGCCGCCTGCTGTTCCGTATCGCGCTGGCGCCGGTAGTCGTCGTAGTTGCCGCCGTAGCTGCGCAGCGCGCCGGGCGTCAGTTCGACGATCCGTTCCATGCGCGCCAGCAGTTGCCGGTCATGGCTTGCGATAAGCAACCCACCGCGCCACTGTTCCAGCTGGTGATACAGCCAGGTGCGCCCGGCGCTGTCGAGGTGGTTGGTCGGTTCGTCCAGCAGCAGATAATCCGCCTCCCCGAGAAAAGCGCCGCACAGCGCCGCGCGCATCCGTTCGCCGCCGCTCAGAGAACTTGCGGATCGCAGCGGCTCGAAGGCCGGCAGCCCGGCGGCGGCGAAGGCGCCTTGCAGGCGATCGTTGAGATCCCAGCGTCCTTCCAGACGATCGATGTCGTCCGCCAACGGCCGCCCCTGCTCGATGCGCGCCAGCGCGGCGAAGAGGTCGCCGTAGCCCAGCAACTGCGCCAGCGTGGTGTCCGCCGCGATCTCCGGCTGCTGCGCAACGTAAGCCAATGCGGCATGGGATTCGACGTGCCCGTTGCCCGGCTGATCCCGCCCGGCGATCAGGCGCAGCAGCTGGGTTTTGCCGACGCCGTTGCGCCCCACCAGGCCGCAGTGCTGCCGATCGAAAGCGAGATCCAGCGGGCCGAACAGCGTTTCGCCGTCAGCAAATTGGCAGGTCAGTTGATGTAAAACGAAATAAGGGGACTGCGCTAAATGAGCCATAAGCACTCCTGAATGAGATCAAAACATCCCCACAAGGCGCGGGAGCGCACAGCGTGGGACCAGATATCAACAGGTGTGGTTGTTCATTTTCGGTTATGGCTCCGCAGAGAGAAGGAATTTACAACGCGCAAAGGTTAACCGATCTTTTGTTCGTTATGCAAACGGTGTCAGAGATTCATGACGTTTATCACATTCAGCGCAACGCAGATTCCCAAGCGGCACAACAACGGCTAGATTTATCTCATCCGACCACTTATGTTCACATAATTATAACAACGGGCCCCGATTTCACCCGATGGAGAGTGCAATGAGCAATTACCCTCACCTGCTGGCGCCGCTGGATCTCGGCTTCACCATCCTGAAAAACCGGGTGCTGATGGGATCGATGCATACCGGCCTGGAAGAGCTGCCCGACGGCCCACAGCGCCTGGCCGCGTTCTATGCCGAGCGCGCCGCCGCCGGCGTGGCCCTGATCGTCACCGGCGGCATCGCGCCCAACGACAAAGGCGTGGTGTACCGCGGCGGCTCCACCCTCAGCAGCGAGGCGCAGCTGCCTCACCATCGGCCGGTCACCGAGGCGGTTCATCGCGCGGGCGGCAAGATCGCGCTGCAGATCCTGCATGCCGGCCGCTACAGCTATCAACCGCAGCCGGTAGCCCCTTCCGCCCTGCAGGCGCCGATCAACCCCTTCGCGCCAAGCGCGCTGAGCGAAGCGGAGATCGAGCAAACCATCGCCGACTTCGCCCACTGCGCGGCGCTGGCGCAACAGGCCGGCTACGACGGCGTTGAGGTGATGGGTTCCGAAGGCTACCTGATCAACCAATTTTTGGCCTCGCGCACCAACCAGCGCGACGACCAATGGGGTGGCAGCTTCACCAACCGCATGCGCTTCGCCGTTGAGATCGTGCGGGCGGTACGCCAGGCGGTGGGTCCGGAATTCATTCTGATCTACCGGCTGTCGATGCTCGATCTGGTGGAAGACGGTTCCAGCTGGCAGGAGATCGAACAGCTGGCACTGGCGGTCGAACAGGCGGGCGCCACGATCATCAACACCGGCATCGGCTGGCACGAGGCGCGCATCCCGACCATCGCTACCATGGTGCCGCGCGCCGGGTTCAGCTGGGTGACCCGTAAGCTGATGGGCAAGGTCGGCATTCCGCTGATCACCACCAACCGCATCAACGATCCGGCGGTGGCCGAGCAGGTGCTGGCGGACGGCTGCGCCGATATGGTGTCGATGGCGCGTCCGTTCCTCGCCGACGCCGCCTTTGTCCAGAAAGCCGCCGAGGGGCGCGCCGATGAGATCAATACCTGCATCGGTTGCAATCAGGCCTGCCTCGACCAGATTTTTGAAGGCAAGCTGACCTCTTGTCTGGTCAACCCGCGCGCCTGCCGTGAAACCGAAATGCCGCTGACCATGGCGGAGAAACCGAAAAAACTGGCGGTGATCGGCGCCGGCCCTGCCGGGCTGGCCTTCGCCACCACCGCCGCCAGCCGCGGCCATCAGGTAACGCTGTTCGACGCCGCCGAGCAGATCGGCGGACAGTTCAACATCGCCAAGCAGATCCCCGGCAAGGAAGAATTCCATGAAACCCTGCGTTACTTCCGCCGCCAGCTGGTGCTGCGCGAAGTGACGGTCAGGCTGGGCGTCAAGGTCGAGGCGGCAGACTTAAGCGAGTTCGACGAAGTGATCCTCGCCTGCGGCATCGTGCCGCGCACCCCGGACATCCCCGGCATCGGCCACGCCAAGGTGCTGAGCTATCTGGACGTACTGCGCGATAAAAAGCCGGTCGGCCAGCGGGTGGCGATCGTCGGCGCCGGCGGCATCGGCTTCGATACCGCCGAGTATCTCAGCCAGCACGGCGTGTCCAGCAGCCTGGATCAGGCTGAGTTCAACCGTGAATGGGGCATCGACGGTCGCCTTGAACAGCGCGGTGGGCTGGCGGCGCAAGGGCCGCAGGCACCGCGCGCCGCGCGGCAAATCTATCTGTTACAGCGCAAAACCAGCAAAGTGGGCGAAGGCCTGGGGAAAACCACCGGTTGGATCCACCGCGCCAGCCTGGCGATGCGCGGCGTGAAGATGCTCAACAGCGTCAACTATCGGCTGATCGACGATGAAGGGCTGCACATCACCCGCGCCGAGCAGGACAGCTGCCTGCCAGTGGATACGGTGGTCATCTGCGCCGGGCAGGAACCGCGCCGCGAGTTGCAGCAACCGCTGCTGGCGATGGGGAAAACCGTGCACCTGATCGGCGGCGCCGACGTGGCCGCCGAGCTGGATGCCCGCCGCGCGATCGATCAGGGCACGCGGCTGGCGATGGCGCTATAAAAAAGGGGCGCCCGGCGCCCCTTGTTATTCACTCTCAGCGACGCGCGCCGGATTTCACCGCGCGGAGGATCACGAACTTCTTGTTCGAGGCCACCAGCGTGCAGTTGCCGAACAGGCGCTTGAGCTTCTGGTGATAGTCGAGGTGGCGGTTGCCGACGATGCGCAATTCGCCACCCACCTGCAGGCAGCGCTTGGCGTCGCAGAACATCTGCCAGGCGGTGTGATCGGTGATCGCGTGCTGCTGGTGGAACGGCGGGTTACACAACACCGCCTGCACGCTTTCACGCTCGATGCCCGCCAGCGAATTGTTCACCTCAAACTGGCAGCGATCCAGTTCTTGCGGCAGGTTGTGCTCCACGTTCAGTTCGCTGGAGGCCACCGCCATGTAAGATTCATCGACGAAGGTCACCTGCGCTTCCGGGTTTTGCGCCAGCGCCGTCAGCCCAATCACGCCGTTGCCACAGCCCAGATCGACGATATGGCCGTTCAGGCCACGCGGCAGATGCTCCATGAACAGGCGCGCGCCGATATCCAGGCTGCCGCGCGAGAAGACGTTGGCGTGGTTGTGGATAAGCCAATCGGTGCCGTCCAGCGTCCAATCGGTGGTTTCCGCTGCCGCCGGCGGGACGATGTCCGCCGCCTGGCAGAAGATCAGGCGCGCTTTTTTCCACGCCAGGCTGGTGCGCGTCGGGCCCAGTACCTTTTCAAACAGCTGCATCGTCGAGGTATGCACGTCGCGCGCCTTGGCGCCGGCGACGATCAGCGTGTCTTCGGTCACGACGTGGCGCAGCGCGCGCAGCTGCTGTTCCAGCAGCGCCAGCGCCTTAGGCACGCGAATCAACACCACCGCCGGCGCCGCCGGCAGTTCGGCCAGGCTGTCCAGCAGCGTGACCTGCTCGGGATCGAGACCGTTGAGCTTGAGATTGTGACGCGTCGCCAGCTGGCTCATATATGAGTCGCTGACGCTGTAAGGACGATGCGCGTGCAGCGCGCAGGCCAAGGTGCCGAAGTTGTCGTTGAAAATCAGCACCGGACGGCCGCCGATATCCACGTTTTCAAGCTGTTGCAGCAAATATTCGTCCGCCGCTTCCCACGCCTGCAGCTGGGTGGATTCTTCCTGTTGGGGATAACGCTCCAGCTCAAGTTGCTGTGTTCCCAGATCGAGTTGGCTCATTGCCCCTCCTGACTGATAAAATTTGGGCTGTTTATCCCCTAAAAACGCCCGTCAGTAAAATGTTTTTTCGGATAAATTGCGTATTGCGCCGCGTATCTGAAAACCCGCGCCCCTTTTCCCCTTTAACAACATTAACCTTCCCTTCCCGAGCCTCTATTTCGACGTTTTTTTAATCTGACGAGGTGTAACTTTAAATGTTACACTGTCAGTCCCTATGGAAGGGGGAAAGCATGATTAAATCTTTCCGCGATCGCTATCTGGAGCAGTTCTATCTGGAAGGCAAGCGCAGCCGGCTGATTCCCGGCGCGCTCGAACGGCAGTTGGCCAGAAAGCTCGATATGTTGACGGCCGCGCAGCAAGAGCGTGATTTGCATCACCCCACGGGCAACTATTACAAGCGGCTGTCCGGGCCGTTTCAGGGATGGTCAAGTCTGCGCGTCAATATGCACTGGCGGCTGATGTTCCAGTGGCGGCATGACGCCGCTGAAAAAATTTACCTCGATCCTCACCAAGATACCTAAACGAGGGGGAATCTATGTTGGAAACCACGACTCGCGAACCCACCACTGTGGGGGAAGTGCTGCAGGAAGAGTATCTAACGCCGTTGGGCATCGGCCAGGAGGAACTGGCAAAGGTTTTGGGCGTCACCCGCGCCACCGTCAACCGTCTGTGCAACGGGCATCGGCGCATGAGCGTTGCCGAGGCCAACCTGTTTGCCGATCTGTTCGAAACGACCACCGACTTTTGGCTGAACCTGCAGGCGGCGCACGATCGCTGGGAGGCCAGACAGGCCAATGCACAGCGCGTGCGGCTGCGGCCAATCAAAGAAATACTGAGGCGCAATATCACTCATGCATGACATCGAACTCGCCTACCTGCAAAGCTACCCGACGCATCTGCAAAGCCAGGTGCAGCAACTGATCCACCAGAACCGGTTGGGCGACGTGCTGCTACAGCGCTACCCGCAGGTGCACGACTGCACCACCGACAAATCGCTGTATCAGTTTACCGTCGATCTGAAAAACCAGTATCTGCGCAACGCCCAGCCGCTGAGCAAGGTGGCCTACGACAGCAAGATCCACGTCATGAAGCACGCGCTGGGCCTGCACACCGCCATCTCGCGCGTGCAGGGCGGCAAGTTGAAGGCCAAGGCGGAAATCCGCGTGGCGACGGTGTTCAAGGTCGCGCCCGAGCCGTTCCTGCGCATGATCGTGGTGCATGAGCTGGCGCACCTGAAAGAGAAAGATCACAACAAGGCGTTCTACAGCCTGTGCTGCCATATGGAGCCCGATTACCACCAGTTGGAGTTCGATACCCGGCTGTATCTGACGCACCTGTCGCTGTTCGGCGAGCTGTATGCATAGTGCGTGAGGGCGTGATAATCTGCGATTTTAGGCCCGGACCGGAGCTCGCGCATGATTCGCTTTGCCGTCGTCGGCACCAATTGGATTACGGAACGTTTTATCGATGCCGCCCATGAAAGCGGCAAACTCAAACTGAGCGCCGTCTATTCACGCTCGCTGGAACAGGCGCAGACGTTCGGCGCCAACTATCAGGTCACGCAGTTTTTCGACTCGCTGGAGGCGATGGCCCAGTCCGACGCTATCGACGCGGTGTATATCGCCAGCCCCAATGCCCTGCACTGCCCGCAATCGCTGCTGTTCCTGCGCCATAAAAAGCACGTGATCTGCGAGAAACCGCTGGCCTCCAACCAGCGCGAAGCGGAACAGCTAGTGGCCAGCGCGCGGGAAAATCAGGTGGTGCTGTTCGAAGCGTTCAAAAGCGCCTATCTGCCGAATTTCCTGGCGCTACAGCAGGCGTTGCCGCAAGTCGGCCGGCTGCGCAAAGCCTTTATCAACTACTGCCAATACTCTTCGCGCTACCCGCGCTACCTCGCCGGCGAGAACCCCAACACGTTTAACCCGCAGTTCTCCAACGGTTCGATCATGGATATCGGCTACTACTGCCTGGCCAGCGCGGTGGCGCTGTTCGGCGCGCCGCAGTCGGTGCTCGCCAGCGCCACGCTGCTGGATACCGGCGTGGACGCCCACGGCACCGTCTGCCTGAACTACGGCGATTTCGACGTCACGCTCTCCCATTCCAAGGTCAGTGACTCAGCGATCCCCAGTGAAATTCAGGGGGAGGAAGGCACGCTGATTATCGACAAGATTTCCGAGTGTCAGGGCGTGGCGCTGACGCCGCGCGGCGGCAACCGGCAGGATCTGAGCCTGCCGCAGCACATCAACACCATGTTGTATGAAGCGCTGGCGTTCGCCGAGTTGGTGGAGAGGCGCCAGGTGGAGCATTCGGGGCTGGAGAACTCGCTGATCGTCGCCCGCCTGCTGACCGACATCCGCCGCCAGACCGGCGTCGTCTTCCCCGCCGACGGAGAATGAGATGAAACCGCTGCTCGTGATGCAAACCGGCGATGCGCCGCAGGCCATTCGTCAGGAATTGGCCAACTTTGAAGGGATGTTCCTGCAACAGGGTAATATCGACGCCGAACGCGTGCACATCGTGCACCTGCCCGCCGGCGAGCGGCCGTTGCCGCCGGCCGCTTATTGCGGCGTGGTCATTACCGGCTCGCCGGCGATGGTGACAGAACGGCTGCCGTGGAGCGAGGAGGCCGCCGAATGGCTGCGTCAGGCGATGGCGATCAAACTGCCGCTGTTCGGCGTCTGCTATGGCCACCAGCTGTTGGCCTACGCGCTCGGCGGCGAAGTGGGCTACCATCCGCAGGGCATGGAAGTCGGTACGCTGGAGATAGAACTGCTGCCCGCCGCGGCCGAAGACCGGCGGCTCACCCTGCTGCCGCCGCGTTTCAAGGCCAATCTGATCCACTCGCAGAGTGTGCTGACGCCACCCGCCGGTGCGCAAACACTGGCACGCTCGCAGCAGGACGCGCACCAGATCCTGCGCTACGGCGATCATGCCCTGACCACCCAGTTCCACCCGGAATTCAACGGTGCGGTGATGAGCCAATATCTGCAATGGCTCGGCGAGCTGCATCCCGAGCAACAAACCCTCTATCAGCAGAAACAACAACAGGTTAGCGACACGCCGTTCAGCCGCCTGCTGCTGCAGGGATTCGTCGTCAGCCTCGGCGCGCAAAAAGCGTTGGCCGGCTAACGCGATTCACATTGACCGCCGACACATTTTGCATTACTTTCTGCTCTGCAAAGGGGAGTAACTTCATTGCCGGTCAATCGTCATTACGATGCGCAAGCATCCGGTTACCGGGCAACCTGATGTCAAAGGTGTAACCACCTTCATCAACGTTGTAAGTGAGACCTTGCCGGAAGGCGAGGTTTGCTTGCAGCGTTCACAGAGCGGCTGGCGTCTTCCGACGTTGGCCGTTTTTGTTTTTGAAGGATATCTCTGATGATGAATACCGTTGGCACACCGTGGTTATGGGGCAGCTTCGCCGCCGTCATAGTCGTGATGCTCGCAATCGACCTCCTGTTGCAGGGCCGCAAAGGCGCGCAAACCATGACCCTGAAGCAGGCCGCCAGCTGGTCGCTGGTGTGGGTCAGCCTCTCCCTGCTGTTCAACTTCGGTTTCTGGTACTACCTGAATGAAACCGCCGGGCGCGCCGTCGCCGATACCCAGGCGCTGGCCTTCCTGACCGGCTACCTGATCGAAAAAGCGTTGGCGGTGGATAATGTGTTCGTCTGGCTGATGCTGTTCAGCTACTTCGCCGTGCCGGCCAACCTGCAGCGGCGGGTACTGATTTACGGCGTACTGGGGGCGATCGTGCTGCGTACCATCATGATCTTCGCCGGCAGCTGGTTGGTGAGCCAGTTCCAGTGGCTGCTGTATCTGTTCGGCGCTTTCCTGCTGTTCACCGGTATCAAAATGGCGCTGGCGAAGGAAGATGACTCTGCGATCGGCGACAAGCCGCTGGTGAAATGGTTGCGCAGCCGCCTGCGCATGACCGACAGCCTGGAAGGCGAGCGCTTCTTCGTGCGCCGCAACGGCATCCTGTTCGCCACCCCGCTGGTGCTGGTGCTGATCCTGGTAGAGCTGAGCGACGTGATCTTCGCGGTGGACAGCATTCCGGCGATCTTCGCCGTCACAACCGATCCGTTCATCGTCCTGACCTCCAACCTGTTCGCCATCATGGGCCTGCGCGCCATGTACTTCCTGCTGGCCAATGTGGCGGAGCGTTTCTCGATGCTGAAATACGGCCTGTCGGTGATCCTGGTGTTTATCGGCATCAAGATGCTGATTATCGACTTTTTCCACATCCCGATCGGCGTGTCGCTCGGCGTGGTGGCGGGCATCCTGACGCTCACCTTGCTGATCAACGCCTGGGTCAATCGCCGCAATGATCGCCTGGCGAAGAAATAACCACAATCTGTTATCCGGGGCGCTAGTCGCCCCGTGATTGTTTGGCAATTCCCGCAAAACGCCAAACGTTATTGCGATCACACAAATGTAACCAGTATGTTATCAAGTGTTGATCCGCGCTCAGAATTTCACCCTCGCCTCTTTCCAACATCATTCGATTGCTGAATACTGATCCGGCAAACACACTTAGTTACAGAATCATACAAAGCTACCCGGTGTCGTTCCCGCCGCGGCGGCCAGATAACATCAGGAAGAAAGCACTATGCAAAAACTACTACAAAAGATCACGCAGGGTAGCCTGGTCAAACAAATCATGGTCGGCCTGGTGGCCGGCATTCTGGTGGCGCTGATCTCGCCGGCAGCCGCGGCGGCGGTTGGCCTGCTCGGCACCCTGTTCGTCGGCGCGCTGAAAGCGGTGGCGCCGCTGCTGGTGCTGATTCTGGTGATGGCCTCGATCGCCAACCATAAACAAGGGCAGAAGACCAATATTCGCCCGATCCTGTTCCTCTACCTGCTGGGCACCTTCGCCGCCGCGCTGGTGGCGGTCGTCGTCAGCTTTATCTTCCCGTCTACGCTGGCACTGACCACCGGCGCGACGGACATTACCCCACCGGGCGGCATCGTGGAGGTGATGAAAGGCCTGCTGATGAGCGTAGTGGCCAACCCATTCCATGCACTGATTAACGCCAACTACATCGGCATTCTGGCGTGGGCCGTCGGGCTGGGGCTGGCGCTGCGTCACGCTTCCGAGACCACCAAGGGGCTGATCAACGACATGTCCCATGCGGTCACGCTGGTGGTGCGCGCGGTGATCCGCTGTGCGCCGCTCGGCATCTTCGGCCTGGTGGCTTCCACGCTGGCGGAGACCGGCTTCGGCGTGCTGTGGGGCTACGCCCAGCTGCTGATGGTGCTGCTCGGCTGCATGCTGCTGGTGGCGCTGGTGCTCAACCCGTTGATCGTGTACTGGAAGATCCGCCGCAACCCGTATCCGCTGGTGTTCGCCTGCCTGCGCGAAAGCGGCGTGACCGCCTTCTTCACCCGCAGCTCGGCCGCCAATATTCCGGTGAACATGGAGCTGTGCAAGAAGCTGAACCTGAATGAGGACACCTACTCGGTTTCCATCCCGCTGGGTGCCACCATCAACATGGCCGGCGCGGCGATCACCATCACCGTGCTGACGCTGGCGGCGGTAAACACGCTGGGCATCGCGGTAGACGTCCCGACCGCCCTGCTGCTGAGCGTGGTGGCGGCGCTGTGCGCCTGCGGCGCCTCCGGCGTGGCCGGCGGCTCGCTGCTGCTGATCCCGCTGGCGTGCAACATGTTCGGCATCCCGAACGACGTGGCGATGCAGGTGGTGGCGGTGGGCTTTATCATCGGCGTGCTGCAGGATTCGGCGGAAACCGCCCTCAACTCCTCCACCGACGTGCTGTTCACCGCTGCGGCCTGCCAGGCGGAAGACCAACGGCTGGCGAACGAAGATCCGTTGAAAGTGCGTTAATCGCTGTTCGCTCCATAAAAAGGCGCTCCCGTGAGCGCCTTTTTTTGTCCGTCTTGCAACATCCGCCCGCTTTTACAATCACGATCAGCCCCTCAATACATCGATGTGCAAGGCGCCTTGCGCCGCCAAACTGGCGATGCGACAGCACCTGGCGCACAGCAAACAGAGGCTGTTCAGCGGCGGCGCCGATCGTTACCGGTTCGCCAGGAACCCTGGTAGAGCATCTGGACGGTGCGAGCCACAAGCCAAAATAGCCACGGAGGTCAAAAACCGTCGGCTTATGTCAGGTAATGTAAAATCCGCTGAATCGATGCCGGAACCGCCGTTTGCCGTGTACTATTTCACCGTCGGCAACGTAGATTTCCCTGTTGCCAATCGTGCTATTTTGGTAGAGTTAGCCCACTTTTTTACCCATTGCTGCGGGGCGGAACGCGAATAAATGCGCTGGTTGTTTGCCATGCTGATTGCTCTTTTCTGCTGGACCGGTTCGGTCTCCGGCCAACAGCTATGCGTGGCGTCACCCAAGTCTACCCCCAGCGCGCTGAGCAGCCTGCCGCTGCTGGCGGATCCGGTTCTTTCCCCCTATGATCACGTGTATCGGGCGCCGGCCGAAGCGCGCCGTAAAGCACCCGGCAAATTGCCGTTGCTGCTGCCCAGAGCGCACTCTTTTCCCGGTTCGCTGCTCGCTTCCGCGCAGTTGGCACCGGTATATGCCCTGGTCGCAGAGCCGGGTTACCGAATTCGCCTTCCCCGCCAGGACGCACCGGCCCCCAACCGGCTTGCCCAGGTCGACTGGATGCTCGACGCCTCCAGGCAACAGAGTCGGCAAGACAGCTGGAAAGACAGTAACATGCAGTACCGTGGCACGCTGACTTATCACCTATGACCGGTGTCGCACCGCTTAGAAACCTTAAAGCAACGCCGTTTCATCGTTATCAGCATTCTGGACCGCCGCGCGCTTTCAGCCCACGCCCGCTCCGCCGCTGAGATAAAAATAAACAATGACGTTTTAGGAACACCGGATGGACATCATTAAAGAACTGATACATGCCCTGTGGCAGCAGGATTTTGAGACGCTGGCGAACCCTTCGTTGGTGTGGACACTCTACATCCTGCTGTTCATGATCCTGTTTTTGGAAAACGGCCTGCTGCCGGCCGCCTTTTTGCCGGGCGACAGCCTGCTGATCCTGGTCGGTGTGCTGATCGCCAAAGGCACGATGGGCTTCCCGCTGACCATCGTGATCCTGACCGTCGCCGCCAGCCTGGGATGCTGGGTCAGTTACATACAGGGCCGATGGCTCGGCAATACGCGTACGGTGCAAGGCTGGCTGTCGCACCTGCCGGCCCACTACCATCAGCGCGCTCACAACCTGTTCCACCGCCACGGGCTTTCCGCCCTGCTGGTCGGCCGCTTCCTGGCCTTCGTCCGCACCCTGCTGCCGACCATCGCCGGCTTGTCCGGCCTGAGCAACGCGCGCTTCCAATTCTTCAACTGGATGAGCGGGCTGCTGTGGGTGTTGATCCTCACCACCCTGGGCTTCGCGCTGGGTAAAACCCCGGTGTTCCGCAAATACGAAGATCAGCTGATGTTCTGTCTGATGATGCTGCCGCTGGTGTTGCTGGTGGTCGGTCTGGTCGGCTCGCTGATCGTGCTGTGGCGCAAAAAGCGCACCGACCGCCAGAATCCGGGGAAAGGGGCGTGACAGCAAAGCGCCCGCGCTGGCAATACGTCCTGATGATCGCGCTCGCCCTGCTGGCGCTGGCGACGCTGTTGGTGCCCTGCATGGTGCGCACCGAAAGCGAGCTGCGCATCCGCGCCAGCCAGCAAGGCTTGTCGCTGCCCGACGGTTTTTACGTCTATCAGCGCCTGGATGAGCGTGGCATCCGCATCAAAAGCATCACGCCAGAAGGCGATGGCCTGGTCATCCGCCTGGATTCGCCGGAGCAGCAGCTGCTGGCGCGCGAAGCGTTGCAAACCATCCTGCCGCCCGGTTACCACATCGCGTTGAGCGAATCCCCTGTGCCGTCTCATTGGGTACGCGAATTTGCGCGTTCCCCACTCAATCTGGGATAATCCCCTTCATATGAAGGGGTTTCCTTTCATTGCCGTAGTTTTCGTTTTCACCCACATCGAATAGCTCAAAAATCGACCTATCAGCGGCGAGTTGCGGCTGATTCTTGGAGGCGCGCCGGTTTCGTGACTATGCTCAAGGTTAGCGTCAGCCGGCCGTAAGCGCCCTTCTGTCGCGCTGCCGTCTCCGGCAGCCAGGAAAGCGGATGCACGCCAGTGCATCCCATGAAAAGGAACGGAAAGATGAAATTACGCCATTCACTGTTACTGCTGCTGCCGTTTTGCGCATTGCCGATGTTGTCGTCGGCCGCAGAGGGCGGTTGCGCCGCCAAAGCGCAAAGCATCCAGCAGCAAATCGACTACGCTACCCAGCACGGCAATACCCATCGCGTAGACGGGCTGAAAAAAGCGCTGAGCGAAGTGCAGACCCACTGCACCGAAGCCGGCCTGCAGGCCGAGCGCCAGAAAAATATCGAAGAGAAACAACGCAAGGTCGACGAGCGCCGGCTGGAACTGAAAGAAACACAGCAAACCGGCAAACTGGACAAGATCGCCAAGAAGCAGCAAAAGCTGGCGGAAGCGCAGGCTGAGCTAAAACGCGCCCAGGCGGAATAATTTTTTACACCAGCGGATTTATCGACGAGAGCCCCATAACACGGGATTTATTAAGCATCTGGAATTGATGCCTGGTGTTATCTGCTAGCCATCATCCCTTTGCTCCGGCGAAAAAATCCGCTATGTTGAAAGTCTGTCGTCATCAACGTTAAGGAATAATCACATGGCACATGATTCAAATGCAGAGAACTTACGCGCTGAACTGAAGTCCTTAGCCGATACGCTGGAGGAAGTGCTGAACTCCTCCACCGATAAGCCGAAAGCCGAGCTGGAGAAGCTGCGCTCGAAAGCGGAAGGCGCGCTGAAAGAGACCCGCGCTCGCCTGAGCGATGCCGGTGACAAGCTGGCGTCGCAAACCAAGCAAATCGCCGGCCAAGCCGACGAGTACGTGCGCGAAAACCCGTGGACCGGCATCGGCATCGGCGCAGCAGTCGGCGTGGTGTTGGGCGTGCTGCTCGCGCGTCGCTAATCATGGCTGAACAACCGCAAGCGCGTGCGCAGGGCCCCGCCAAAGGGGTCCTGGATATCGGCCAGCGCATCATCACGATCTTGGTCGGCATGGTGGAAACCCGTGTCCGGCTGGCGGTGGTCGAGCTGGAAGAGGAGAAAGCCAACCTCATTCAGCTGCTGATCATGGCCGGTATGACGCTGCTGTTCACCGCCTTCGGTTTGATGAGCCTGCTGATCCTGATCTTCTGGGCCATCGATCCGGTCTACCGGCTGGTGGCGCTGGGCGTGACGACCGGCGTGTTGCTGTTCCTGGCCGTGGTCGGCACCCTTTGGACATTGGCCAAAGCCCGCCGCAGCACGCTGCTGGGCGCCACGCGCAAGCAGCTGGAGCTCGACCGCGCCGAACTGGAGCGGGAGCCATGAACCGCCGCCGCTACCTGGAATGGAAAAAAGAGAGGCTGATTCGGCAGATCCAGCAACAGCGTCTGGATCTGGCCGAACACAAGTCCCTGTGGCTGGACAAGACCGAACGCATCGATCGCGGTTGGCAGACGGTGTTCGGCCTGCGGCGTTATCTGGTGCTCGGTTCCAGCATCATGGCGCTGTACGGCATCCGCCACCCCAGCAAAGTGATACGCTGGTCGCGCCGCGCCTTCGGCGCCTGGAGCGCTATCCGCCTGTTTAAAAAGACCTTCTCCGCCAAATAAGCCGCTGCAACTTTTCTTCAAACATCCTGTTGATCCGCCCTCATTTCCTCC
Organism: Serratia marcescens; assembly: GCF_001902635.1. Classification (GTDB taxonomy): domain Bacteria; phylum Pseudomonadota; class Gammaproteobacteria; order Enterobacterales; family Enterobacteriaceae; genus Serratia; species Serratia marcescens_F. Next base: position 23,924 of record NZ_MJAO01000009.1, read on the forward strand.
TCTAAAACCACACTTCTGATCCCGGGGCCAAGCAACCTGCTGACAAGGGGGATTTTATTAGCACGCTAAAGATTCAGATTTTTTGAAAAAATACGACAGTTTTACTTGCTAACAACCTGAGCACTTCCCGCTTAACATTCACTCCATCGATACGATATGGGCCGGACAGGGTGAGAGCCCCGATATACCGCCCGTTGACATGACTACCGCCGAACAGGCACACAAAAACACTTTGGAGTAGATGATGAAAAAATTAGAAGATACAGGTTTGCTGGTTGCACGTATTCTGATGCCAATCCTGTTTATCGTGGCAGGCTACGGCAAAATGGGTGACGCCTATGCCGGTACCCAACAGTACATGCAATCGATGGGCGTGCCTGGCTTCTTGCTGCCGCTGACCATCCTGCTGGAATTTGGCGGCGGTCTGGCGGTCCTGTTCGGTTTCCTGACCCGCACCGTGGCGCTGTTCACCGCCGGTTTCACCATCCTGACCGCGCTGCTGTTCCATAGCAACTTTGCGGAAGGCGTAAACCAGCTGATGTTCATGAAGAACCTGACCATCGCCGGCGGTTTCCTCGTACTGGCGGTTGCCGGCCCAGGCGGCTTCAGCATCGACCGTCTGCTGAACAAGAAATGGTAATCTAAACTGTCATTCAGGGCCCGGCATACCGGGCCCTGTCGCTTTTCACTCGGACACCAAGGAGATGCCCATGGGACAACTTGTCGATGGCGTTTGGCAAGACATCTGGTATGACACCCAATCTACCGGCGGCCGTTTCAAACGTTCAACCGCTCAGTTTCGCAATTGGGTGACCGCCGACGGTCAGCCGGGCGAACACGGCGTAGGCGGCTTCAAGGCCGAAGCGGGCCGTTATCACCTGTACGTTTCTCTCGCCTGCCCTTGGGCACACCGCACCCTGCTGATGCGCAAACTGAAAGGGCTGGAACAGATCATTCCGGTCTCGGTGGTGCACCCGCTGATGTTGGAAAACGGCTGGACCTTCGGTCAGGATTTTCCAGAAACCACCGGCGATCCGCTGTATCACGCCGACTTCCTGTACCAGATCTACCTGCGTGCCGATCCGCACTACAGCGGGCGTGTGACCGTGCCGGTGCTGTGGGATAAACAGCAGCAAACCATCGTCAGCAACGAATCCGCCGACATCATCCGCATGTTCAACAGCGCGTTTGACGGCGTGGGGGCCCGCGCGGGCGATTACTACCCGGCCGAGCTGCGCGGCAAGATCGATGAGTTGAACGGTTGGATTTACGATCAGGTGAACAACGGCGTGTATAAGGCCGGTTTCGCCACCAGCCAGGAAGCTTACGACGAAGCGGTCAACGGGGTATTCAACGCGCTGGAGCGCCTGGAGCAGATCCTGGGGCAGCACCGCTACCTGACCGGCGATCGGCTGACCGAAGCCGACCTGCGTCTGTGGACCACGCTGGTGCGTTTCGATCCGGTGTACGTCACCCACTTCAAGTGCGACAAGCACCGCATCAGTGACTACCTGAACCTATACGGTTTCCTGCGCGACATCTACCAGATGCCGGGCATTGCCGAGACGGTCAGCCTGCCGCACATTCGCAACCACTACTACCGCAGCCACGCCACCATCAACCCGCACGGCATCATTTCCATCGGGCCGGCGCAGGATCTGGACGCGCCGCACGGCCGCGACCGGCGCTTCGGCTAAGGCCAAAAAATCCCCTCGCCACCCGGCAAGGGGATCTCGTCTGACCGGCGTTAGCGCTGCGCGAACAGGCGCGGAATTTCGCGCAGGAACCAGGCTTTCGCCTCCCCCATGCTGTCGCGCCGCCAGGCCATGATGATCTCGGCTTCGCGGCTGTATTCCGGCCCCACCACGCGCAGCCGCCCGGCTTCGATATCTTTCTCCACCATCGGATACGGCATGGTCGCCACCCCCAACCCAGCCAGCAGCGCCAGGCGTTTGTCTTCGATGGTGCTCACCGTCAAGCGCTGCTGCTTATCCAGCAGCTGTACGGTCAACACCGGGCGCTCGCGGGCGGTATCCGCCACCGCAATGCCGCGGTACTTCACGCGGGTCACTTCGGACAACGGCTCCGGCTCCAGGTGGATCGGGTGATCCGGCGCGGCGACGTAGACGCTCATCACCTTATACAGTTTGCGGGTGTTGATCTCCGATGAAGCGCGAAAATGCATGTCCGGCGCGATCACGATGTCGGCGCGCCCCTGCTCCAGCCGCTCCCAGGCGCCCGCCAGCACCTCGGTGAAAATCGACACCTGGGTGTTGGCCTTCAGCGCCAGCTTGTCGACCAGCGGAAACAGCAGGCTCGGCGGCGACAGCGCTTCGCTGACGATGGTCAGGTGGGTTTCCCAACCGCGCGCCAGCGCTTCGGCGTCGGTGGTCAGCTTGTCGGCCGCTTCCAGCAACACCCGACCGCGCTCCAGCAACATGCGCCCCACGTTAGTGAACTTGGTGCGGTGGCCCGAACGGTCGAACAGCACCACATCCAATTCTTCTTCCAATTTTTGCATGGTGTAGCTGAGCGCCGACGGCACCCGGCCCAATTCGTCGGCGGCCGCGGCGAAACTGCCGCGCCGGTCGATCGCGTCCATTACTCTCAACGCCTCAAGCGTGAGCGCCCGATCTCTGGCCATCGCATCCCTCTGTCAGGAAATTTGAATATGCCGACCAGATTAACTGGCTAACAATCCGACGTCCAGATGCTTACCATTTGGATAATGAATTTAGAGAGCCGATTGCCATGATTACATGCAGAACAGCACAACAATGCGGGCAAGCTGACTTTGGTTGGCTGCAGGCTCGCTACACCTTTTCCTTTGGTCACTACTTCGATCCCAAACTGATGGGCTACGCGTCGCTGCGGGTGCTGAATCAGGAGGTGCTGGCACCGGGCGCGTCGTTCCAGCCGCGCACCTATCCCAGCGTGGATATCCTGAACCTGATCCTGCAGGGCGAGGCGGAATACCGCGACAGCGACGGCAACACGGTGCGCGCCAAAGCCGGTGAAGCGCTGCTGTTAGCCACTCAGCCAGGCCTGAGCTACAGCGAACAGAACGTCAGCAGCGACACGCCGCTGACCCGCATGCAGCTGTGGCTGGACGCCTGCCCGGAACGCAACAACGAGCGGGTGCAGCGCCTGACGCTGCCGGCGGCAGGCAACCTGCTGCTGGCCTCGCCGGACGGCGCGCAGGGCAGCCTGCAGCTGCGCCAGCAGGTCTGGATCCACCATCTCGATCTGCAGCCGGGCGAACAGCAAACGCTGGCTATCAACGGGCCGCGCGCCTATTTGCAGTCGATTCACGGCACCATCGCCGCCACCGGCGAGCGCCACGAAGCGCAGCGCCTGACCTGCGGCGACGGCGCCTTCGTGCGCGAGGAGAATCGCCTGACGATCCGCGCCGAAACGCCGCTGCGCGCGCTGCTGATCGATCTGCCGGTATAAGCGGCCGGAAAACGAAAAAACCCCGCGCAACTGACGTTGCGCGGGGTTTTCTTTTGTCGAGGGAGTTGACCGGTAAGCCGGGTTCTGTCGTGGACAGTCATTCCTCTAGGCCAGCAATCGCTCACTGGCTCAAGCAGCCTACCCGGGTTCAGTACGGGCCGTACCATGTGAACCCCTATTTGGCCTTGCTCCGGGTGGAGTTTACCGTGCCACGAACTGTTGCCAGCCGCGCGGTGCGCTCTTACCGCACCCTTTCACCCTTACCTGATCCCGCTTGCGCGGGCCATCGGCGGTTTGCTCTCTGTTGCACTAGTCGTAGGCTTGCGCCTCCCAGGCGTTACCTGGCACCCTGCCCTATGGAGCCCGGACTTTCCTCCCCTCCATCTGTCTCCCCGAAGAGGACGGCAATGAAGCGGCGACTGTCTGGTCAACTCCGGCGCGGATAGTAGCGTCGCGGCGACGGCAGGTCAACCGCTTTACGGCTGTTGTTGCTCCAGCGCGTGCTTATACAGCGCATTTTTCTTCACGCCGTGGATTTCCGCCGCCAGCGCCGCCGCCTTTTTCAGCGGCAACTCTTTTTGCAGCAGCGCCAGCGTGCGCAGCGCCTCCAACGGCAGCGCATCTTCCTGCGCCTTATGGCCTTCGACGATCAGCACCATTTCGCCGCGGCGACGCACTTCATCTTCCTGCACCCAGGCCAGCAACTCGCCTACCGGCGCGCCATAGATAGATTCCCAGGTTTTGGTCAGCTCGCGCGCCAGTACCACATAACGCTGCGGGCCCCAGACGGTGACCATGTCCTGCAGGCTTTCCAGCAGGCGGTGGGTGGATTCGTAAAAAATCAGCGTGCGCGGTTCCTCCGCCAGCGCCATCAGCGTATCCTTGCGCCCCTTGGTTTTCGCCGGCAGGAAGCCTTCGTAGCAGAAACGGTCGGAAGCGACGCCCGCGGCACACAGCGCGGTGGTGGCGGCGCAGGCGCCCGGCAACGGCACCACGCGAATGCCGGCCTCGCGGCAGCGGCGCACCAGGTGATAACCGGGATCGTTGATCAGCGGCGTGCCGGCGTCGGACACCAGCGCGATGCTCTGGCCTTCCTGCAGTTTCGCCAGCAGCTGATCGGCCTTTTGCTGTTCGTTGTGGTCGTGCAGCGCGAACAGCCGCGCGTTGATCGCGAAGTGTTGCAGCAGCAATCCGGTATGGCGCGTGTCTTCCGCCGCGATCAGATCAACGCTTTTCAGTACCTCTAACGCACGGTGGGTGATATCGCCCAGATTGCCGATTGGGGTGGGCACCACATACAGCGTTGATGCAGAAATGACTGATTGTTGGTGTTGATTCATTGTTTCATCCGGGTTGCCGATTTAATATTGAGCATCTTGAAAAAAACATCACTGGATACAGTATGCTTTCCTCAACATTCGTTCGTACCAAAGCAGGGCGTTCCAAGCCAGTCCGACTTACCGCAGTCATCGCGGCCGCCCTTTTCCTGGCAGGCTGTCCAAGTCGGGCCCCGCAAACGCCGCCCGCCAATATACAGGACGAAGCGAGCGCCAGCTCCGATTACTACCTGCAGCAGTTGCAGCAAAGCAGCGATGATAACAAGGCTGACTGGCAATTACTTGCTATTCGCGCCTTGCTGCGTGAAGGAAAACTGCCGCAGGCCGGCGACCAGTTGAATCAGCTGCCGAAAAACCTCAGCGGCGCGCAGCAGACGGAACGCCAATTGCTGACCGCCGAACTGCAGATCGCCAACAAAAGCTACGTCAGCGCCCGCAGCACGCTGGGCCACCTGGACAGCGGTTCGCTGTCGCCTAATCAGAAGGTGCGCTACTACCAGGCGCAGATCGCCGCCAATCAAGGCAAAGCGTCGCTGCCATTGATCCGTGCCTATATCGCTCAGGAGCCGTTGCTGACCGGCAAACCGCACCAGGAAAACCTGGATCAGACTTGGCAAGCGCTGCTGCAGCTGTCGCCGCAGGAGATGAACAGCCTGGTGATCAACGCCGACGAGAACGTGCTGCAAGGCTGGCTGGATCTGCTGCGCGTCTATCAGGACAACAAGCAGGATCCCGATCTGCTGAAGGCCGGTATCAAAGACTGGCAGAACCGTTATCCGAAGAACCCGGCGGCCAAAACGCTGCCGGCGCGCCTGAATCAGGCGCTGAACTTCACCCAGGCCTCCACCTCGAAAATCGCCCTGTTGCTGCCGTTAAACGGCCAAGCGAAAGTGTTCGCCGACGCCATCCAACAAGGCTTCGAAGCGGCGAAAAACGGCGGTTCCGCGCCGGCTCCGCAGCCTCAAGCCGCGCAACCGGCCAGCGCAGCGGCCCCAACGGCGCCGGCCGATCAGGCCGCCACGGGCGACATCAACGCCAACGGCGCGGTCAGCCCTTCGGCGCAAGCGAGCCAGCCCGCCGTGACCGCCGCGCAACCCACTGCGCCGTCCAGCGCGCCGGTAACGCCGCTGCAGGCCGCCAACGCGCAGGTTAAAGTGTACGACACCTCCAGCCAGCCGCTGGCCGCCTTGCTGAGCCAGGCGCAGCAGGACGGCGCCACCCTGGTGGTCGGGCCGCTGCTGAAAGAAAACGTCGATCAGCTGTCTTCCAGCACCACCACGCTGAACGTGCTGGCGCTCAACCAGCCGGAAACGCCGAAGGACAGCCTGAATATCTGCTACTTCGCCCTGTCGCCTGAAGATGAAGCGCGCGACGCCGCTCGCCACATCTGGGAACAGCAGAAGCGTCAACCGTTGCTGCTGGTACCGCGCGGCGCCTTCGGCGATCGCGTCGCCAAGGCCTTCAACCAGGAATGGCAGAAGCAAGGCGGGCAAACCGTGCTGCGCCAGGACATCGGCTCCGCCGGTGAACTGCGCCAGATGGTGAATAGCGGCGGCATCCGCATGACCGGCACGCCGATGTCGAGCGCCCCGGCGCCGCAGAGCGTAACCATCGCCGGGCTGACCATTCCGGCGCCGCCGAGCGACGTACCCGCCGCTACCGGCGGCGGCGTCGACGCGGTGTATATCGTCGCCACTCAGTCTCAGCTGACGCTGATTAAACCGATGATCGACATGGCCACCAGCTCGCGCGGCAAACCGGCGATGTACGCCAGCTCGCGCAGCTACCAGGCCGGCGCCGGCCCGGACTTCCGGCTGGAAATGGAAGGCCTGCAGTTCAGCGATATCCCGCTGCTGGCGGGCTCAAACCCTCAGCTGTTGCAGCAGGCCAGCGCGCGTTTCCGCAACGACTACTCGCTGGTGCGCCTGTATGCGATGGGGATGGATGCCTGGACATTGGCCAACCACTTTGCTGAAATGCGCCAGCTGCCGGGCTTCCAGGTTTCCGGCACCACCGGTACGTTGAGCGCGTCGCCGAACTGCGTGATCAACCGCAAACTGCCTTGGCTGCAATACCGTCAGGGCACGGTCGTTCCGGTCTCTTGAACCCACGCGCCTCAGGGGCGGGCTATGAGTTACTGGCCCGCCGTCATCTGGAACACGCCGGGCTCACCTTCTGCGCCGCCAACGTCGCGGTGCGCGGCGGTGAGCTCGACCTCATCATGCGCGACGGCGCTACCTGGGTGTTCGTCGAAGTGCGCTACCGCCGCAACGACGCCTTCGGCAGCGCGGCCGCCAGCGTCACCGCTCGCAAACAGCAGCGGCTGCTGCACGCCGCCGCCGTCTGGCTGGCGGGGCGCGGAGCCAGTTTTGACACATCATCTTGCCGTTTTGATGTTTTGGCCATTACCGGTAGCCAGTTAGAATGGATACCCAACGCCTTCAATGCGGATTAATCGGGGTTTTGCGGCGCAGACCGGCCCTTTGACTTAGTGGATTAATACAACGTGCTGGATAGAATTAAAGTCTGTTTTACCGAAAGCATCCAAACCCAGATCGCGGCGGCGGAAGCGTTGCCTGACGCCATTTCCCGTGCTGCGATGACGCTGGTTCAATCCTTACTCAACGGCAACAAAATCCTGTGCTGCGGCAACGGCACCTCGGCGGCCAACGCGCAACACTTCGCCGCCAGCATGATCAACCGTTTTGAAACCGAGCGCCCCAGCCTGCCGGCCATCGCCCTCAACGCCGACAACGTGGTGCTGACGGCGATCAGCAACGATCGGCTGCACGACGAGGTGTACGCCAAGCAGGTGCGCGCGCTCGGGCACACCGGCGACGTACTGCTGGCGATTTCCACTCGCGGCAACAGCCGTGATATTGTGAAAGCGGTCGAGGCGGCCGTGACGCGCGATATGACCATCGTGGCGCTCACCGGCTATGACGGTGGCGAACTGGCCGGGTTGCTCGGCCAGCAGGATGTCGAGATCCGCATCCCGTCGCACCGCAGCTCGCGCATTCAGGAAATGCACATGCTTACCGTAAACTGCCTGTGCGACCTGATAGACAATACGTTATTCCCCCACCAGGACGATTAAGGAACTGAGATGAAGCTAAAAGCCACATTTGCAGTGCTGTCCAGCGCCCTGCTGTTGCAAGGCTGTATCGCCGGCGTCGTCGTCGGCAGTGCGGCAGTCGCCACCAAAACCGCCACCGACCCGCGCAGCGTGGGTACCCAGGTGGATGACGGCACGCTGGAAGCCAGGGTCGAAAGCGCCCTGAGCAAAGACCAGCAGTTGAAGAAAGAAGCCCGGGTGGTCGCCACCGCCTATCAGGGCAAAGTGCTGTTGACCGGCCAGTCGCCTAACGCCGATCTCACCGCGCGCGCCAAGCAGATCGCCATGGGCGTGGAAGGCACCACTGAAGTGTATAACGAAATCCGTCAGGGCACGCCGGTCAGCCTGAGCACCGCGTCCTCCGACACCTGGATCACCACCAAGGTGCGTTCGCAGCTGTTGACCAGCGATACGGTAAAATCGTCCAACGTGAAGGTCACTACCGAAAACGGCGAAGTGTTCTTGCTGGGCCTGGTCACGCAGCAGGAAGGGCAGTCGGCGGCGCAGATCGCCAGCCAGGTGAGCGGCGTGAAACACGTCACCACCGCCTTTACCTTCGTGAAATGATCCTTCAGGCAAGGGGCCTTCCCCTTGCCTACTTTCTGTACGCTCCCCACTGTTTACCCTAGTTTAATGAGCCGCGTTTAAAGTAATCTCTCACTTCATTACGGATAAAATTCAAATGGACAGAATTTTAATCGGTTTTCCCAGTGCCGTTTCTTTATTCACCGCCGGAGTTTCCGCCGCCAATCCCACACAGGATGCGCCCCGCGCCGAACATGACCCGGCCCCGATGGCCGATCAAACCGTTGCTACTGAAGGCGCGATCACGGTCGACCAGGTAAAAATCAATTATCAGGCGCAAACCGGGGTGCTGGAATTGAGTAAAGATGATCCGGAAGATCCCGTGACCAGCATGTTCTATGTTGCGTATTTCAAAAAGAATGAGAACGAGAGCAGGCCGATTACCTTTATCTACAACGGCGGGCCGGGCTCCGCCTCGCTTTGGCTGCATATGGGAGCGCTGGGGCCTAAACGGGTTATCGCTACTCAGCCAGAGAAAACACAGCTGGCGCCTTACCAACTAACCGACAACCAATACAGCCTGCTCAACGTCAGCGATCTGGTGTTTATCGATGCCCCCGGAACGGGTTACAGCCGCTTTTCCAGCAGTGCCGCCAGCCAGCCGGAGAGAGCGCAGCAAAAATCACACAGTGCCAGCAACGTGTATGGCGTCAACGGTGATGCTCAGGCTTTTTCTCAATTTATCGTTCAGTTTTTAACGCATTACCAACGCTGGAACTCACCTAAATATTTATTGGGTGAAAGCTACGGCACTACCCGCTCGGTGGTATTGGCCGAGACGCTAAAAAATCAGAATATCGATCTTAACGGTATTATCCTGATGTCGCAGTTTCTGAACTACGACAATAACATCGACGATCCCAATCAAAACCCCGGCGTCGATCAACCTTACTATCTGGCACTACCAACCTACGCAGCCAGCGCATGGTACCACCAGCGGCTGCCGGGCAAACACCAGAGCCTGAAAACCCTGTTAGACCAGGCCGAGCAGTTTGCGCTGGGGACTTATGCCCAAGCCTTGCTGCAAGGTGCCAATCTGCCTGAAAAAGATCGCCAAACGCTCGCCGAGCAGCTTTACCAATTTACCGGCATTCCGGCCGATTATTGGCTCAAGGCCAATTTGCGCATGAGTGGGCCGGTCTTCGCCAAGCAACTGTTGCGCAGTCAGGACGAGACCATTGGCAGAATCGATACCCGCTATCGTGGGCCGTCGCTGGATAATATCGCTGAAACGTCCAACTACGATCCCAGCGTCAGTGCAATTACTTCCGCCTACGTCGCGCAATTCCACGATTATCTTGGCAAAACGCTGCATTTTAGCGCCGACCAAAACTATCGCGCATTTTCCGATGAGGTCTATGACTGGAACATGTCCAGCAACAGCCGGGACAGATCATTTAACGTGTTGCCGAGCCTGTCGCGGGTGATGAAAATGACCCCGGCAATGAGAGTGATGGTGATTGGCGGGGTTTACGATCTGGCCACCCCTTACTTCGTCGCCAAATATGAGATGAGCCATCTGCCCGTGTCGCCCAAATTACGCGACAATATCCGTTTCTATTGGTATGACACCGGGCATATGCCGTACGTGGATGAACTATCGCTTAAAAAGATGCACGCGGATTTAACGGCATTTATCAGCGATAAGCCCTGATGCGACATTAACCACCGAAGAGAGAGATACCTTGCCCGAAAGCAGGGTATCGCTTGGTTAATCCAGCTTGTTCTCTTTCAGGAAACCTTCCCCACCCAACTGCCGCATCTGGCGCATGATCCACTGTTGACGCTGCACCACATAGCCGGATGGCGCATCGGCCAGGAAGCGGTGCGGATTCGGCAATACTGCCGCCAGCAGCGCCGCCTCGGCCGCTGTCAGCCGTTTGGCCGGCTTATGGAAGAAACGCTGTGAAGCCGCTTCCACGCCGAACACCCCGTCGCCGAACTCCACGATGTTCAAATACACCGTCAGAATGCGCCGCTTGGTCCACACCAACTCGATGCCCGACGTCAGCCCGGCCTCCAGCCCTTTGCGCAGCCAGCTGCGGCCATCCCACAGAAACAGGTTCTTGGCGGTTTGCTGCGACAGCGTGGACGCGCCGCGAATACGCGTCGGGCGTTTCTCGTTGTGGCTGAGCGCCTTTTCGATCGCCGCTACATCAAAGCCCCAGTGATCGGGAAACTTCTGATCCTCCGCCGCCATCACCGCCAGCGCCATTTGCGGCGAGATGTCGTCCATCGACACCCAGTCCGAGTGGGCAACATAGCTGAAGTCGCCGCTCAGCCAGGCGCTGATCTGCCGCTCCGCCATCACGGCGGAAAACGGCACCGGCAGGAAGGCGAAGGCCACGATACCCAATACCCACAGGCCGAGAATCGCGATGACGCCGCGCTTCAGCCAATACCACGGATGCAGCCGCCATCCGCCGACCGATTTTCTCATTCAGCCAGTTCCAGCACCCGCACCACCAGTTTATCGATGCCGGCGGCCGCCTGCGCGATCGACGGCGCCAGCATATAGGCCGGCGTGGTCACGATCTTGTGTTCGCTGTCCACCACGATGTCGTCTACCGGGCAAATCACCGGTTCGCCGCCCATGGCGTCGATCACTTCCCCCAGGTCAGGATCGTTGCCAATGGTCAGCCGCGCTTGTTGATCCAGCAGCTTCGGCAACAGCGCCGGCGCGATGCACATCAGGCCAATTGGTTTGTTGGCCTTATGCATCTGGCGCGTCAGGCGCGCCAAATCTTCATCGACCCAGCATTCCGCGCCGGCTTCGGCGAAATTGCTGAGGTTCTTGGCGGCGCCGAAGCCGCCGGGCACGATCAGCGCATCCAGCTGCGCGGCGTCCGCCTGCGACAACGGCTGCACCGCGCCGCGGGCAATGCGCGCCGATTCGATCAGGACATTGCGCGACTCCGCCATCTCTTCGCCAGATAAGTGATTAATAACATGGCGTTGTGGTTTATCAGGCGCAAAGCACACCGCCTGCGCGCCGGCGCGGTCCAACGCCAGCAGCGTCAACACCGCTTCATGGATCTCCGTACCGTCATAAACGCCGCTGCCGCTGAGGACTACACCCACCTTTTTCATCACTCTTACTCCTATCGCTGCTGTCAACTGGTTCGTGCTCGGAGTTGACAAACACTAATCTACATCACACATTTTAATGAATCTTCTAACAAGAGCGCTTACATTTGCTATGTTGTTGGCTGTATGATGTTTAGGAATTCGCTACAACCTGCTCGACCAGAACACTGAAACCAATACGCAGGTTCACAATTTCCCTGGTGTTGGCGCAATATTCGCGCACCCCGGCTTAGGTCGGGGTCATTTTTTTTCAGCGTTCTCTACCCAAACCCGCAGTACCTGCACGTCGTTGCGCCACTCTTGTTTCAGCTCATCCACCCAGTCCTGTACGTTATCCCACCAGGCCGGCAGCGTCGGCGTTTGAATCTGTTGTGCCAGTTGTTGCAGGTGACGCAGACCGACCGAGCCGGCGGCCCCCTTGATCTTGTGCCCTTCCTCGGTGATGCCTTTCTGATCGCGCGCCGTCATATTGGAATCCAGCACCGCCAAATAGCCCGGCATCATCTGCTCGAACATCTCCAGGCTTTGGTGGATCAGCTGCGGGCCGACCAAATCCATGTACTGTTCCAGCATCGCGGTATCGAGTAACGACTCATTAATCTGCATCGCCTTGTGCTCCGTTTTCTTTGAAGTGTGAGAAGGTTGATGATCCCAGTAATGTTTGATGACCTTGGTCAACGCCGGCACCGACAGCGGCTTACTCAGCACATCGTCCATGCCCGCCTCGAGATACTCTTTTTTGTCTTTCAGCACGTTGGCCGTCAGCGCCACCAGCGGCGGCAGCGCCTGCCCGGCGTAGCGCTCGCGCAGCACCCGAGCAATATCCAGCCCGGTCATGTCCGGCAGCTGGATATCCAGCAGCACCAGATCGAACTCATCCGGATCGAACATCGCCAGCGCGTCGTGGCCGTTCATCGCCACCTCGACGCTGTTGCCCAGCTTCTCCAGTACCGAGCGCGCCACGATCACGTTCAGCTCGATATCCTCCACCAGCAGGATATGCAGCGCCGGCAACGGCAGCTCCTCTTCCTCCGGTGCCGCGCTGACGGCTTCCTGCACCGCCGGCGCCTTGATAGTCAGGGTGAAGCAAGAACCGTGCCCCTGTTCGCTGCGCACGGTGATGTCGCCGCCCATGCTTTGCGCCAGCCGCTTGGACACCGCCAGCCCGATGCCGGTGCCGGTGGCCGGGCGGCCGCCGCGCTGATCTTTCACCTGGTAATACATGGCGAAGATCTTGTCCTGCTCGTCCTGCGGGATGCCCATGCCCGAGTCTTCCACCTCGAACACCAGCTTCTCCTGCGCCTCGCGCCGCACGCGCACCACGATTTGCCCCTGCTGGGTGAATTTCACCGCGTTGCCGATCAGGTTCCACAAGATCTGCCGCAGGCGCGTGCCGTCGGTCACGATCTGCTGCGGCAGCGGCGCCTGCGGCTCCATGATGAACTGCAGCCCTTTCGGCTGCGCCAACAGGCCGGAGAGGTTCTCCAGATCCGCCAGGAAACCGGTGAAGTCCACCGGCTGGTTGTCGAGCTGCACCTTGCGCCGCTCGAGCTTATCCATTTCGATAATGTCGTTGAAGATATTGCCAAGGGTGATGGCGCTGACGTGAATGGTCTTCAGGTATTTCAGCTGCTCGTCGTTCAGTTCGGTATCGAGCAAAATGCGGCTGAGGCCGACGATGCCGTTAAGCGGCGTGCGCAGCTCGTGGCTGATCGTTGAGATAAAGGTGGTCTTCTCCCTGCTGGCGTTCTCCAGCGCGTCCTGGTAGCGCTTACGCTCGGTAATATCGCGGCCGAAGCCCATCAGCCCGTGGCGTTTGCCCACCCGGTCGTAAAACGGCACCTTGCGTAGTTCGAAACAGGCCTTGCGGCCGTCGGGATACACCAGCCACTGTTCGTAGGTCAGCGAGACGTTGTGGCGGAACACTTTTTCGTCGGTTTCGATCACCTTCTCGGCGATCTCTTGGCCGTAGACGTCGAACGGCGTCAGGCCGATCAGCTGTTTCTCGCTCTTGCCGGTCAGCAACTCCATCGCGCGGTTGCAGCCGGAGAATTCCTTGTCTTCGTTGCGGTAGTAGACCAGGTCCGGCGAGGCGTCGAGGAAGGAACGCAGCAGCGCCGATTGCTGCCCCAGCTCAATCTGAGCCAGCTCGCGCTGTTCCATTTCTTCCGTCAGCTTTTCCATCACCTGCAGACGCTCTTCTTCCGCCTTGATACGGTCGGCGATCTCCTGGTTCAGCTGACTGATATTGTCTTTAAGCTGCTGATTGAGCTCCAGATCGCGGTGGCGCATCTCTTCCAGCTTGTCCACCAGCCGCGCCAACCGCTGACGCGACTCCTCCAGCTGCTCCACCACCACCGAGAGAAAGTAGACCGCCCACGGGGTGATCAACAGACCGAAGAAGATCGAACGCACCACGTCGATGCTTTCCACTTCGCCGCGCAGCAGCATGGTCACCGCCATCTGCACCACCATCGCCAGCACCACCAGCGCCGAGGCCAGCAGCAGCGAGAAGCGCACCAACCCCAGTTTCACCATTAAATCGACGTAATACTGGGCCAACACCCGGATTTGCTTCATAGCGGCTCCCATCAGACACAATCTTTTGAATCATACCGTAAAACAGCGGTGAGATAAGGCGGCAAACGCCGAAGTGTGGCAAAGATTGCACTTCAGAGCGGCATTCCAGGGCGGTAGCGCCACTTTTCATCCAGCGCGCTGCCCTGCCCGCCGTATTGCTGCAGATAAGCGCCGACCGCCTGCATGCCGTTCCAGCGGTTTTCGCACCACAGCGGCGCCAACAATGTGGGCCGGCGGGCGCTGGCGGAAATGCGGTGATACACCACCTCGCCCGGCGTGTGGCGGATCATCTCCCCGGCACTGGCGGCGTACTCCTCCAGCGCCAGTTCGGGCAAACGCCCGGTGCGCCACGCCCGCGCCAGGGTGCTGCCGGTGACGACGTGCAGCGGATGCAGCTTGATGCCGTCCACGCCGCACTCCGCCACCCGCTGCAGCGTGAGCAGATGATCGCGCTGGGTTTCTCCCGGCAGCCCGACGATCAGATGGCAGCACACTTTCAGCCCGCGCTGCCTGGCCAATTGCGCGGTCTGCTGATAACAGCGGAAGTCATGGCCGCGGTTGATGCGCTTGAGCGTTTTATCGTGCGCCGTCTGCAACCCCAACTCCAGCCACACTTCGTAACCCTGTTCGCGATACCCCGTCAGCAAATCCAACGCGGCGGGCGGCACGCAGTCCGGCCGGGTGCCGACGCACAGGCCGACCATCTCGCTCTGCGCCAATGCCTGCCGATACATCGACGCCAGCAGCTCTACTTCCGCATAAGTGCTGGTATAGGCCTGGAAATAGGCCAGATAGCGCCGCGCCCGGTCGACCCGCGCGGCCTGGTGAACCAGCTGTTCGGCGATGCTTTGCCGCTGCATCGCCTCATCGGCGAACGAGGCCACATTGCAAAACGTGCAGCCGCCACGCCCCAGCGTGCCGTCGCGATTTGGGCAGCTGAATCCGCCGTGCAGCGTGAGTTTATGAATCTTTTCGCCATAGCGGCGCTGGAGATCCGCGCCAAACATATTGACTAATTGCGGCAACTGCATAATCTTGGTGGTTCTCTGTGTTCAAAGCCGCGATGCTAATAAGAAACGGCTTTTCCCGCGATGACAGAGATCAACGCTTTCCCCGCAAAGGCGCCACCAAGCATAACTATTCACCATAAATGCAAATCAATTCACCATAATTCTGATGAATTATTCTAATCGTCACGCAACCGTTAACGGCAATATGACAATGCGGTGAAAAATAGTTATAAACATCAACAAAGCAATGTCTTATAGAATAAAACTCTGCCATTAACCCCCGCACTAGCATGGTGCAGAGATTAAGGGGTTGCACTATAGTGAGACAGCTCACACTTCTGCGGGGATCGGCATTGCCCCACGATAGTGCAAAAAAGCATTTAAATACTTATTTTTCAAAAAGATAAACACCATCAATTCGATAAGAATCTATCTTAAGCCCACATTTGACCTGCGAATTCTTTCTCGCTAAGTTGGAACTCCGCTGGAAGCTTTCTGGACGGGCAAACGTCTCGTCATATTTATGCAGTAATTGAAGACTCCCTCTTAAAACAAGTCCTATACCACTTGTGAGACCGTCACGAGAGGCCATTGATGGAGGGCGGAAAAGCAGATTGGCGGGGTTAACTTGCTGATTGGACTTCTGCCTGAAATTGGGAAGCCCCCTCGCAGTAGGTTGTGAGAGTCACGCAGAGCCTGGGGAGGTTCACTGATATGTTGTACGATAAATCCCAAGAGAGGGACAACTGTGGTTTCGGCCTGATCGCCCACATAGAAGGCGAACCTAGCCACAAGGTGGTTCGCACCGCCATTCACGCGCTGGCCCGCATGCAGCACCGCGGCGCGATCCTGGCCGACGGCAAGACCGGCGACGGCTGCGGCCTGTTGCTGCAAAAACCCGATCGCTTCTTCCGCATGGTGGCGGAAGAGCGCGGCTGGCGTTTGGCCAAAAACTACGCCGTCGGCATGATGTTCCTCAGCCAGAATGAAGAAGAAGCGCGCTTCAGCCGCCGCATCGTGGAAGAAGAGCTGCAAAACGAAACGCTGTCGATCGTCGGCTGGCGTGAAGTGCCGACCAATCCGGACGTGCTGGGTGAGATCGCCCTCTCCTCTCTGCCGCGTATCGAGCAAATCTTCGTTAACGCCCCGGCCGGCTGGCGCCCGCGCGATATGGAACGCCGCCTGTTCGTGGCGCGCCGCCGCATCGAGAAACGCGTGCAGGACGACAGCTTCTACGTCTGCAGCTTCTCCAACCTGGTGACGATCTATAAAGGCCTGTGCATGCCTGCAGATCTGCCGCGCTTCTATCTCGATCTGGCGGATCTGCGCCTGGAATCGGCCATTTGCCTGTTCCACCAGCGCTTCTCCACCAACACCGTGCCGCGCTGGCCGCTGGCGCAGCCGTTCCGCTACCTGGCGCACAACGGCGAGATCAATACCATCACCGGCAACCGCCAATGGGCGCGTGCCCGTACCTACAAATTCCAAACGCCGCTGATCCCGGATCTGCAGGCCGCCGCACCGTTCGTCAACGAAACCGGCTCCGACTCCAGCTCGCTGGACAACATGCTGGAGCTGCTGCTGGCGGGCGGGATGGATCTCATCCGCGCCATGCGCCTGCTGGTGCCGCCGGCCTGGCAGAACAACCCGGACATGGACGGCGATCTGCGCGCCTTCTTCGACTTCAACTCGATGCACATGGAGCCGTGGGACGGCCCGGCCGGCATCGTGATGTCCGACGGCCGCTACGCCGCCTGTAACCTCGATCGTAACGGCCTGCGCCCGGCGCGCTATGTGATCACCAAAGACAAGCTGATCACCTGCGCCTCCGAAGTCGGCATCTGGGATTACCAGCCTGACGAAGTGGTGGAAAAAGGCCGCGTCGGCCCCGGCGAGCTGATGGTGATCGACACCCGCAGCGGCCGCATCCTGCACTCGGCAGAAACCGACAACGATCTGAAAAGCCGCCATCCGTATAAAGAGTGGATGGAGAAAAACGTCAAACGCCTGGTGCCGTTCGAAGATCTGCCGGACGACCAGGTCGGCAGCCGCGAGCTCGACGACGCGCAGCTCGAAACCTACCAGAAACAGTTCGGCTACAGTAGCGAAGAGCTGGATCAGGTGATCCGCGTACTGGGCGAGATCGGCCAGGAAGCCACCGGTTCGATGGGCGACGATACCCCGTTCGCCGTGCTCTCCAGCCGGCCGCGCATCGTTTACGACTATTTCCGCCAGCAGTTCGCGCAAGTCACCAACCCGCCGATCGATCCGCTGCGCGAAGCGCACGTGATGTCGCTGGCTACCAGCATCGGCCGTGAAATGAACGTGTTCTGCGAAGCCGAAGGCCAGGCGCACCGCCTGAGCTTCAAATCGCCGATCCTGCTGTACTCCGATTTCAAACAGCTCACCACGTTGGAAGGCGAATACTATCGCGCCGAGACCCTCGATCTAACCTTCGATCCGCAACAGCAGGATCTGGAGCAAACCATTCGCGCCCTGTGCGACGAAGCGGAACGCAAGGTGCGTGAAGGCGCGGTGCTGTTGGTGCTGTCCGACCGCGCCATCGCGCCAGGCCGCCTGCCGGTACCGGCCCCGATGGCGGTCGGTGCCGTGCAAACCCGCCTGGTGGAAAAAAGCCTGCGTTGCGACGCCAACCTGATCGTTGAAACCGCCAGTGCCCGCGATCCGCACCACTTCGCCGTGCTGCTCGGCTTCGGCGCCACCGCCATCTACCCGTATCTGGCCTATGAAACCCTGGCCAAGCTGGTGGACAGCCAGGCGATCGACAAGAAATACCGCGACGTGATGCTGAACTACCGCAACGGCATCAACAAAGGCCTGTACAAGATCATGTCCAAGATGGGCATCTCGACCATCGCCTCTTACCGCTGCTCCAAGCTGTTCGAAGCGGTCGGCCTGCACCGCGATCTGGCGGATCTGTGCTTCCAGGGCGTGGTCAGCCGCATCGGCGGCGCCAGCTTCGGCGACTTCCAGCAGGATCTGCAGAACCTCTCCAAGCGCGCCTGGCTGAAGCGCAAGCCGCTGGAGCAAGGCGGCCTGCTGAAGTTCGTGCACGGCGGCGAATACCACGCCTACAACCCGGACGTGGTGAACTCGCTGCAAAAAGCGGTGCACAGCGGCGAGTACAGCGACTATCAGGCCTATGCCAAGCTGGTGAACGAGCGGCCGGTGGCCATGCTGCGCGATCTGCTGGCCATTACGCCGAAAGGCGAACCGATCCCGGTCGATCAGGTTGAACCGGCAGAGTCGCTGTTCAAACGCTTCGACACCGCGGCGATGTCGATTGGCGCGCTGAGCCCGGAAGCGCACGAGTCGCTGGCGATCGCCATGAACGGCCTCGGCGGCTTCTCCAACTCCGGCGAAGGCGGCGAAGATCCGGCGCGCTACCGCACCAACAAGGTGTCGCGCATCAAGCAGGTGGCCTCCGGCCGCTTCGGCGTGACGCCGGCCTACCTGGTGAACGCCGACGTGATCCAGATTAAGGTGGCGCAGGGTGCCAAGCCGGGCGAAGGCGGCCAGTTGCCGGGCGACAAAGTCACCCCGTACATCGCCAGGCTGCGTTACTCGGTGCCGGGCGTGACCCTGATCTCCCCGCCGCCGCACCACGACATCTACTCGATCGAAGATCTGGCACAGCTGATCTTCGACCTGAAACAAGTCAACCCGAAGGCGGTGATCTCGGTGAAACTGGTGTCCGAGCCGGGCGTCGGCACCATCGCCACCGGCGTGGCGAAGGCCTATGCCGATCTCATCACCATCGCCGGTTACGACGGCGGCACCGGCGCCAGCCCGCTGTCTTCGGTGAAATATGCCGGCTGCCCGTGGGAGCTGGGCCTGGTGGAAACCCAGCAGGCGCTGGTGGCCAACGGCCTGCGCCACAAGATCCGCCTTCAGGTGGACGGCGGCCTGAAAACCGGTGTGGACATCGTCAAAGCGGCGATCCTGGGCGCGGAAAGCTTCGGCTTCGGCACTGGGCCAATGGTGGCGTTAGGCTGTAAATACCTGCGCATCTGCCACCTCAACAACTGTGCGACCGGCGTCGCGACTCAGGACGACAAGCTGCGCCGCGATCATTACCACGGCCTGCCGGAACGCGTGACGAATTACTTCCAGTTTATCGCGCGTGAAACCCGCGAGATCATGGCACAGCTGGGCGTGAGCCAGCTGGTGGATCTGATCGGCCGCACCGAGTTCCTGACCGAACTGGACGGCATCTCCGCCAAACAGAATAAGCTGGATCTGTCGCCGCTGCTGAAAACCGCCACGCCGCATCCGGGCAAAGCGGTGTACTGCACCGAAAGCAGCAACCCGGCGTTCGACAAGGGCTTGCTGAACAAAGAGCTGCTGGCGCAGGCGGAACCGCATATCGAAGCGAAGCAGGGTAAAACCTTCTACTTCGACATTCGCAACACCGACCGCTCCGTGGGCGCCATGCTGTCCGGCGCTATCGCCAACGTGCACGGCGATCAGGGCATGGCGGCCGATCCGATCAAGGCGCACTTCTCCGGCACCGCCGGGCAGAGCTTCGGCGTCTGGAACGCCGGCGGCGTCGAACTGACCCTGACCGGCGACGCCAACGACTATGTCGGCAAGGGTATGGCCGGCGGCAGCATCGCGGTGCGCCCGCCGATCGGCTCCGCCTTCCGCAGCCATGAAGCCAGCATCGTCGGCAACACCTGCCTGTACGGCGCCACCGGCGGCAAGCTGTTCGCCGCCGGCCGCGCGGGCGAGCGTTTCGCGGTGCGCAACTCCGGCGCCATCACCGTGGTGGAAGGCATCGGTGACAACGGCTGTGAATACATGACCGGCGGCATCGTCTGCGTGCTGGGTAAAACCGGCATCAACTTCGGCGCGGGCATGACCGGCGGCTTCGCCTACGTGCTGGACGAAGACGGCGAGTTCCGCAAACGCGTGAACCCGGAGCTGGTGGAAGTGCTGGATGTCGAGCAGCTGGCGATCCACGAAGAGCACCTGCGCGGCCTGATCACCGAACACGTGCAGGCAACCGGCTCTTCCCGCGCGGAAGAGATCCTGGCCAACTGGCCGGAATGGGCGCCGAAGTTCGCCCTGGTCAAACCGAAGTCCAGCGATGTCAAAGCGCTGTTGGGTCACCGTAGCCGTTCCGCAGCCGAGCTGCGGGTGCAGGCGCAGTAAGAGGTAGGTCATTAATGAGTCAGAACGTTTATCAATTTATCGACCTGCAGCGTGTTGATCCGCCAAAGAAACCGCTGAAGATCCGCAAAATCGAGTTCGTCGAGATCTACGAACCGTTTTCGGAAACCCAGGCCAAGGCCCAGGCGGACCGCTGTCTGTCCTGCGGCAACCCGTATTGCGAGTGGAAGTGCCCGGTGCACAACTACATCCCGAACTGGCTGAAACTGGCCAACGAAGGCCGCATCATGGAGGCGGCGGACCTGGCGCATCAGACCAACAGCCTGCCGGAAGTGTGCGGCCGCGTGTGCCCGCAGGATCGCCTGTGTGAAGGTTCCTGCACCCTGAACGACGAATTCGGCGCGGTTACCATCGGCAACATCGAGCGTTACATCAGCGATAAAGCCATCGAAATGGGCTGGAAACCGGATATGTCGCACGTGCAGCCGACCGGTAAACGCGTGGCGATCGTCGGTGCCGGCCCCGCCGGGCTGGCCTGCGCCGACGTGCTGACCCGCAACGGCGTCAAGGCGGTGGTGTATGACCGTCATCCGGAGATCGGCGGCCTGCTGACCTTCGGCATCCCGGCCTTCAAGCTGGAAAAGGAAGTGATGGTCAAACGCCGCGGCATCTTCAGCGAGATGGGCATCGAGTTCCAGCTGAACACCGAAGTGGGCAAAGACGTCAGCATGGACACCTTGCTGAACGAGTACGACGCGGTGTTCCTTGGCGTCGGCACCTATCAGTCGATGCGCGGCGGCCTGGAGAACGAAGATGCGCAGGGCGTGTACGACGCGCTGCCGTTCCTGATCGCCAACACCAAGCAGCTGATGGGGTATGAAACCGAGCAGCACGAGCCTTACGTCAGCATGGAGGGCAAACGCGTAGTGGTGCTGGGGGGCGGCGATACCGCCATGGACTGCGTGCGCACTTCGGTGCGCCAGGGCGCGACGCAGGTCACCTGCGCCTACCGCCGTGACGAAGCCAACATGCCGGGCTCCAAACGCGAAGTGAAGAACGCCCGGGAAGAAGGGGTGGATTTCCAGTTCAATCTGCAGCCGCTGAGCATCGAGCTGAACAGCGCCGGCCGCGTGGCCGGAGTAAAAATGGTGCGCACTCAGCTGGGTGCGCCAGATGCCAACGGCCGTCAGGCGGCGGAGCACGTACCAGGTTCCGAACACGTGATCGACGCCGACGCGGTGGTGATGGCATTCGGTTTCCGCCCGCACCGCATGGACTGGCTGGCGGAACACGACGTGCAGCTCGACAAGCAGGGCCGCATCGTGGCGCCTGAAGGCAGCGACAACGCCTTCCAGACCAGTAACCCGAAAATCTTCGCCGGCGGTGACGCGGTGCGCGGCTCCGACCTGGTGGTAACGGCGATCGCCGAAGGCCGCAAGGCGGCGCACGGCATCATGAACTACCTGGAAGTGTAAACCTTCTGTGCCGCTCAGAGGCTCGGCACGTTGCCGGGCCTCTTTTTTAGCCTGCCACGCTTTGTAACAACCTCCCCCCTCCTCGCCCACTCAACGCGCTATAGTATTCAGTTAGCACCATTCCGGGGCGCGGCTGCGCCTGACACCGAGATTAAGGATAGCGAACATGAAATGCTCCGTTTCCCTGTTGGCCGGCGCGCTGCTGGCCGTCAGCTTCAGCTCTTCAGCCATGGCGCTGGATTCTCAGGAGGTCGGCTACAATATCGAAGCGCGCGGCGCGCGGCCGGTCGTGGCGCAGTTGGGCAAGGCCGGGCAGTTCACCGCCGTGGAAAACAACATTCGGCTGGGGGACGATAGCTGGATCGCGCTGGCGCCCAAGCTGGCCGGCGGCGGCAATGCCGAATTTACCGCAGGCATCAAATCGGCCCTCTCTGCAGCGCTGATCTACAACCCGGCGGCGGTGTTGCAGGCGCTCAACAAAGGCAACGACCTGCCGCTCAATGATATCTGCACCGCACCGCCGGAAGTACAAGGCGATACGGCCATCACCAGCTTCCGCCAGCGTGCGACCCGCGCCTTGTCCACCGTGCGCGTGGGCGATCTCAGTGCGCCGCGCGACGCCTGCATTGCCGCCTTGAAAGGCTGATCCGCCTCTGCCAGGCAAAAAAAAAGCACCCCATGGGGTGCTTTTTCGTTGGTTCTCGCGGGCTTATTTCACCACGCGCAGCGCCGGGCGGCCACCGCGCGGCGGCTGCGGCGGCTCGTCGTCCGGGCCGTTGTCTTCCGCGGTATCCGGGCGATCGCCGTCGATCACCGACATCAGGCTTTCCGAAGGGATCGTCTCATTATCCAGACCTTCGAAGACGTCTTCATTTTCGTCGTAAACGGCTTCCGGTTCGAACATCGTGCCGGCACCGTTTTCACGGGCATAGATCGCCAGCACGGCAGCCATCGGCACCGAAACCTGACGCGGCACGCCGCCGAAGCGCGCGTTGAACTGCACGTCTTCGTTGCCCAGCGCCAGATTGCCTACCGCGCGCGGCGCGATGTTCAGCACGATCTGGCCGTCACGCGCGAACTCCATCGGCACCTGAACATCGGGGCGAGTCACGTCGACCACCAGGTGCGGCGTCAGCTGGTTATCCAGCAGCCAGTCGTAGAACGCCCGCAGCAAATACGGGCGACGCGGCGTCATCTGAGACATGTCCATCGCGCTTAGCCCCGGGTTTGCAGGCGCATTTCACGCTCGGCTTCGGTCAGGGAAGCCAGGAAAGCGTCGCGTTCGAAGACGCGGGTCATGTAGCCTTTCAACTCTTTGGAGCCGGCGCCACTCAATTCGATGCCCAACTGCGGCAGACGCCACAACAGCGGCGCCAGGTAGCAATCTACCAGGCTGAACTCTTCGCTCATGAAATACGGCGCCTGACCGAAGATCGGCGCGATCGCCAGCAGCTCTTCGCGCAGTTGGCGACGGGCGGATTCCGCTTCCTGGCCACTGCTCTTCTCGATCTTGTCCATCAGCGAGTACCAGTTTTTCTCGATGCGCAGCATCATCAAACGGCTCTCACCACGGGCGACCGGGTAAACCGGCATCAGCGGCGGGTGCGGGAAGCGCTCATCCAGGTATTCCATGATGATGCGGGATTCATACAGGGTCAGTTCGCGATCGACCAGCGTAGGCACCGTCTGGTAAGGGTTGAGGTCAATCAAATCTTGCGGCAGGTTATCCATTTCGACCTGCTCGATCTCGACGCTGACACCTTTCTCCGCCAGTACGATACGTACTTGATGGCTAAAAATGTCGGTCGGGCCAGAGAACAG
The DNA here is from genome assembly GCF_001902635.1 of Serratia marcescens. Classification (GTDB taxonomy): domain Bacteria; phylum Pseudomonadota; class Gammaproteobacteria; order Enterobacterales; family Enterobacteriaceae; genus Serratia; species Serratia marcescens_F. Next base: position 47,520 of record NZ_MJAO01000009.1, read on the forward strand.
CGTCATTACCGAACGTTTGTTGGCAGCGACAGCCATGAAAACCTCCAAGTTATCTAGAAAATACTGCGAATAGCCAACTGACAGGCTGCTATCCTGAATAATCTTGCCGCAGGCCGGCAGCACGCAGCGCGACCCAAGCCCATAAAAAACCGGCCCAGGAGGTCAACTGCACGGCGAACAGGCGCAAAAGTGGGTGATAGTTTACCAGATTTTGCTTGTTTTGTGGGGACGGTGCGGCGAATTCGTGTTGAATTGTCTGATATACCACAGATTTTAGTCGGGGACGGCGGATTTCAGGCATAAAAAAACCCGGTGAAGCACCGGGTTTTTTGCGTAAATCGCACTGCCGAAGCAGCGAAAATTAACGCTTGGAGAACTGCGGACGGCGACGTGCTTTACGCAGGCCGACTTTCTTACGTTCAACCTGACGAGCGTCACGGGTGACGAAGCCAGCTTTACGCAGTTCAGAACGCAGAGTCTCGTCGTACTCCATCAGTGCACGGGTGATACCGTGACGGATAGCGCCAGCTTGACCGGAGATACCACCACCTTTAACGGTGATGTACAGATCCAGTTTGCCAACCATGTCGACCAGTTCCAGCGGCTGACGAACTACCATGCGGGCAGTTTCGCGACCGAAGTACTGTTCCAGGCTGCGCTGGTTGATAACGATGTTACCGTTGCCCGGCTTGATGAAGACGCGAGCGGCGGAGCTTTTGCGGCGACCAGTGCCGTAGTATTGATTTTCAGCCATTGCCATTAATCCCGATTAAATGTCCAGAACTTGCGGTTGCTGTGCCGCGTGATTGTGCTCGGTGCCCGCGTAAACTTTCAGTTTACGGAACATAGCACGACCCAGCGGGCCCTTTGGCAGCATGCCTTTAACCGCGATTTCAATCACGCGCTCAGGACGGCGGGCAATCATCTCTTCAAAGGTCGCTTGCTTGATACCACCGATGTGGCCGGTGTGGTGGTAGTACACTTTGTCATTACGCTTGTTGCCGGTTACAGCAACTTTCTCAGCGTTCAGAACGATGATGTAATCACCGGTATCCACGTGCGGGGTGTATTCCGCTTTATGCTTGCCGCGCAGACGACGAGCCAGTTCAGTAGCGAGACGGCCTAAAGTTTTACCATCTGCATCAACAACGTACCAGTCGCGTTTTACGGTTTCTGGTTTAGCTGTAAAAGTTTTCATTAGAAAGCTTACCCAATAATTAGTTACACGTTGGTGAACACCCAAACGCTCGAAAACAGTTGAGGCTCACACGACCATACAAGTCCAGCAAACCTACCCCTTCGAATAGCCATTGCCGGCACTATAAAGTTTTTGGGAAAAAAAACTTTGTTGTAACGTGGGGTCGCAAGATTATAGAGAAGTCGCTCACAAAGATCGAACGGTTTTTGAATGGAAAATAAATTTATCGCCGGCGGCGAACAACCGGCGATACGGCGGCGGCGAGCCCGCCTGACTCAGGGCAGATGTGGTAGCTTAAGGTACTCTTCGCTCTGCATTTCCTGCAGGCGCGACAGGCAGCGCTGGAACTCGAACTTCAGCTGCACCCCCTGATAGATCTCGAACATCGACGTCTCGGCGCCGATCACCAGCTTGATGTGCCGCTCGTAGAATTCGTCCACCAACGCCAGGAAGCGGCGCGCGGTATTCTCTTTCAGCGGCCCCATCACCCGCACATTATACAGCATCACGCTGTGGTACAGTCGCGACAGCGCAATGTAGTCCAGCTGGCTGCGCGCCTCTTCGCACAGCGTATGGAAATCCACCGCCAGCACCCCGTCCACCGAGCGGATCGCCTGCAACGGCCGATGGTTGATCTGCAACACCGGCGCGTCGTCCCCCGCTTTGCCCGCCAGCTTGACGAACATATGGTCCAGGGTTTCCCGCGTCTGTTCGTTGAGCGGCGTCAGATACAGATGGGCTTGCGTCAGGGTGCGCAGACGATAGTCGATGCCGGCATCGACGTTCATTACGTCGCAGTACTCGTTGATCAGATCGATGGCCGGCAAGAAACGCGCGCGCTGCAAGCCATTGCGGTACAGATCGTCCGGGGGAATGTTCGACGTGGTCACCAGCGTGATGCCGCGGGCGAACAGCGCCTGCAGCAGCGTAGCCAACAGCATGGCGTCGGTGATATCGGACACGAAAAACTCATCGAAACACAGCACGTCGGTCTCCGCCTTGAAGCCGTCGGCGACGATCTCCAGCGGGTTTTCCCGCCCTTGCAGCTCAGTCAGCTCTTCATGCACCCGCAGCATGAAGCGATGGAAGTGCAGGCGCATTTTTCGATCGCCCGGCAGGCTGTGGAAAAACATGTCCATCAGCCAGGTTTTGCCGCGCCCGACGCCGCCCCACATATACAACCCCTGCACCGGGCGCTGCGGCGCCGTTTCACCGCCTTTGCCCAACAGGCGGCTGAGTTTGCCGCGCAGCCCGCCGGCCGGCGCGCTCGCCGCCGGCTTTTGCAACAGGGCCTGATAAATGCGATCCAATTGAGTCACGGCCCGGCGTTGAACCTCATCGGCCTGATATTCCCCTGCATCCAGCGCCTGCTGGTAGCGAGATAACGGTGATAGTACCTGCATCTGTTCGATGTTCCCTAAGAACGCTTAGAAATTATTTAGCCAACGTTGGCGGCAAGTTGATGCCGATTCGCACCGTTATCGCCACAAATACCCGCTGAGGGCGCCGCTGAAAACCCTGTAAAAACCAGGTGGAAGCGCATCAGGATTCCACTCGGACAAGGTTAACGGTTATAGTGGATATTATTAAGTGAAAAATCCCTGCGGAACAACGAAGTCAAAATAGGAGACATCATGACCTGGGAGTATGCGCTGATTGGTTTGGTCGTCGGTATCGTGATTGGTGCGGTGGCGATGCGTTTTGGCAACCGTAAATTACGTCAACAACAAGTCTTGCAGAACGAGCTGGACAAGAGCAAAACCGAGCTGGAAGAATACCGTCAGGAGCTGGTCGGCCACTTCGCCCGCAGCGCCGAGCTGCTGGATAACATGGCGCGCGATTATCGCCAGCTGTATCAACACATGGCGAAAAGCTCCAACAATCTGCTGCCTGACCTGCCGATGCAGGAGAACCCGTTCCGCTATCGTCTGACCGAAGCGGAAGCGGACAACGATCAGGCGCCGGTGGAAATGCCGCGCGACTACTCGGAAGGCGCCTCCGGCCTGCTGCGCGGTCAAGGCGCGCGCCGCGACTGATCGCCCTTCGCCCGCGGGGCCACCCGCGGGTTTATCCCTTGTTGGCCTTCACTGACCTTCCTCCGCGTTACCTTTACTGAACTTTGCACGCAAATTCACGGTCTTACCCTTCACTATGGCAAGGTGATTGCCTTATCATCAAATTTTCATCGGCAGGTATTGAGAGAGTTATCATCAATGAAGAAAAAGTCTTTAATTCTTAGTGCACTGGCAATGAGCCTCGGCCTGGCGCTCAGCTCCGTACCGGTGGCCAACGCGGCCCTGCCCGTCGCCGTTCAGGGGCAGCCGCTGCCGAGCCTGGCACCGATGTTGGAAAAAGTCTTGCCCGCCGTCGTGAGCGTGCACGTCGCAGGCACCCAGGTGCAGCGTCAGCAACTGCCGGAAGAGTTCAAACGCTTCTTCGGCCCCAACTTCCCCGGCCAGCAACAGAGCACCCGCCCGTTCGAAGGGCTGGGCTCCGGCGTGATCATCGACGCCGCCAAAGGTTATGTGCTGACCAACAACCACGTCATCAACAACGCCGATAAAATCCGCGTGCAGTTGAACGACGGCCGCGAACTGGACGCCAAGCTGGTCGGCCGCGATGAGCAATCCGATATCGCCCTGCTGCAGCTCAGCGATGCCAAAAACCTCACCGCTATCAAAATGGCCGACTCCGACCAGCTGCGCGTCGGCGACTTCGCCGTGGCGGTCGGTAACCCGTTTGGCCTGGGCCAAACCGCCACCTCCGGCATCATCTCGGCGCTGGGGCGCTCCGGCCTGAATCTGGAAGGGCTGGAAAACTTCATTCAGACCGACGCCTCGATCAACCGCGGCAACTCCGGCGGCGCGCTGGTTAACCTGAACGGCGAGCTGATCGGCATCAATACCGCCATCCTGGCGCCGAGCGGCGGCAACGTCGGCATCGGTTTCGCCATTCCAAGCAATATGGCGCAGAACCTGAGCCAGCAGCTGATCGAATTCGGCGAAGTGAAACGCGGTCTGTTGGGCATCAAGGGCAGCGAAATGACCCCTGATATGGCCAAAGCCTTCAACACCGACGCCCAGCGTGGCGCCTTTGTCAGCGAAGTGCTGCCGAAGTCCGCCGCCGCCAAAGCCGGCATCAAAGCCGGGGATATCCTGGTCTCCGTCGACGGCAAACCGGTAAGCAGCTTCGCCGAACTGCGCGCCAAGGTTGGCACCACCGCACCGGGCAAAACCCTCAAGGTGGGCCTGCTGCGCGACGGCAAGCCGCAGGAGGTCTCGGTCACGCTGGAAAACAGCGAGAACGCCTCGACCAACGCCGAGACGCTGTCGCCGGCGCTGCAGGGGGTTTCTCTCAGCAACGGCGCGCTGCCGAGCGGCGACAAGGGCGTGAAAGTGGAGAACGTCGATAAAGGGTCAATGGCGGCGCAGATCGGCCTGCAAAAAGGCGACATGATCATCGGCGTCAACCGTCAGCGCGTGGACAACATCACCGCGCTGCGCAAGGTGCTGGAAGCCAAGCCACCCGTGATGGCGCTCAATATCGTGCGCGGCAACGAAACCATTTATCTGCTGCTGCGTTAATTTGTGCAAAAACCGGGCTCGGTGACATACTGCGCCCGGTTAACTCATGCTATCCTCCGAACATCGTTCATCACACCACGAAAACTCCATGTTTGCTAAGCTCTTGCGTTCCGTCGTTATCGGTCTCATCGTTGCCGGCCTGTTGCTGGCCGCGCTGCCCATGCTGCGTTCTTCCAACGGCCTGTTTGCAGACAAAGTTGAGAATACCAGTGACGAAACGCCGATGAGCTTTAACAAAGCGGTGCGCCGCGCCGCGCCCGCCGTGGTGAACATCTACAACCGCAACCTGAATGGCGCCGCCAACGTGCTGTCGCTCGGTTCAGGCGTGATCATGAACGAACGCGGCTACATCATCACTAACCGCCACGTGATCAAAGACGCTCAGCAGATCACCGTGGTGTTGCAGGACGGACGCCGCTATGAAGCGCTGCTGGTCGGCTCCGACGGCCTGACCGATTTGGCGGTGCTGAAGATCGATCCCGGCAATTTGCCGGTGATCCCCACCAACAAAAACCGCGTTGCCCACGTCGGCGACGTGGTGCTGGCGATCGGCAACCCGTATAACCTGGGGCAGACCGTGACCCAGGGCATCCTCAGCGCCACCGGGCGCATCAGTATGAGCACCACCGGCCGGCAAACGTTCCTGCAGACCGACGCTTCGATCAACCGCGGCAACTCCGGCGGTGCGCTGGTCAATTCGCTGGGCGAGCTGATCGGCATCAACACCCTGACCTATGACAAAATCACCGACGGCGAAACGCCGGAGGGCCTCGGCTTCGCCATTCCGATCGAACTGGCCACCAAGATCATGGACAAGCTGATCCGCGACGGCCGCGTTATTCGCGGCTATTTCGGCATTCAGGGCAAAGAGATCATTCCGCTGCGCTCGTCCAACTCCGGCATCGATCGCCTGCAAGGCATCATCGTGACCGAAATTACGCCAAACGGCCCGGCGAGCAGCGCCGGCTTCCAAATCAACGACATCATCATCAACGTGGATAACAAACCGGCAGTCTCCGTGCTGGAGACCATGGATCAGGTGGCGGAGATCAGGCCGGGCACCGAAATACCGGTCATCGTGCTGCGCGAAGGCAAGCGCATTACGTTGACAATGACGGTGGGTGAGTTCCCGGAAGACAGCAATTAAAAAGGGCCGACATAGATAGCCGGCCCTTTGATTTTCATCTTGCCGACGCAACCGCGCCGGCGCTAATCACTTACTCGCCTTTCACACGCTCGATGTTCGCACCCAGCGCGCGCAGCTTGTCTTCAATACGCTCATAGCCGCGATCGATGTGATAGATGCGATCGACGAGAGTCACGCCGTCGGCGATGCAGCCGGCGATCACCAGGCTGGCGGAAGCGCGCAGATCGGTCGCCATCACCTGCGCACCGGACAACTGTTCAACCCCATGACAGATCACGGTGTTGCTCTCGATTTCCGCGTGTGCACCCATGCGGATCAGTTCCGGCACGTGCATGAAGCGGTTTTCGAAGATGGTCTCGGTGATCACGCCAGTGCCTTCCGCCACCAGGTTCAGCAAGCTGAACTGGGCCTGCATGTCGGTCGGGAATCCCGGATGCGGCGCGGTGCGCACGGTGACCGCTTTCGGCCGCTTGCCGTGCATGTCCAGGCTGATCCAGTCTTCGCCCACTTCAATGTCGGCACCGGCTTCACGCAGCTTGGCCAGCACCGCATCCAGCGTATCCGGACGGGTGTTGCGGCACATCACTTTGCCGCCGGAAACCGCAGCGGCAATCAGGAAGGTGCCGGTCTCGATGCGGTCAGGCAGCACGCGATACACGCCGCCGCCCAGGCGCTCGACGCCCTCGATGGTGATCTTGTCGCTGCCGGCGCCGCTGATCTTCGCGCCCAGCGTGTTGAGGAAATTGGCGGTGTCGACAATTTCCGGCTCACGCGCGGCGTTCTCGATAACGGTAGTGCCGGTCGCCAGGGTCGCAGCGCTCATGATGGTCACGGTCGCGCCCACGCTCACTTTGTCCATGACGATGTGTGCGCCCTTCAGGCGACCGTCGACGGACGCCTTGACGTAACCTTCTTCCAGCTTGATTTCAGCGCCCAACTGCTCCAGACCGGTGATGTGCAAATCGACCGGACGCGCGCCGATCGCGCAGCCGCCCGGCAGAGAAACCTGGCCACGGCCAAAGCGCGCTACCAGCGGCCCCAGCGCCCAGATGGAAGCGCGCATGGTTTTCACCAGATCGTAAGGCGCACAGAACTCGTTCACGCCGCTGGCGTCCACGAAGACCGAACCGTTACGCTCAATCTTGGTGCCCAACTGATTGAGTAGCTTAATGGTGGTGTCGATGTCCTTCAGCTTAGGGACATTCTGCAGCTCGACCGGCTCTTCCGCCAACAGGGCGGCGAACAGGATCGGCAGGGCGGCGTTCTTGGCCCCGGAAATAGACACTTCACCGCTCAGGCGGGTCCGACCCTGCACACGAAATTTATCCATCTGACTACTCTCTGTTATCTAATCTGAAGCTGCCCACCCATCAGGGCAAACAGCCTTAAAATCCGTTGAGTTTGCGGTCTCGCTGCCACTCTTCAGGGGTGTAAGCCTTGATCGACAAGGCATGAATGCGGTTGTCCGCAATGTATTCCATCAGCGGCGCGTAAACCGTCTGCTGTTTTTTGACGCGGCTCATGCCGGCGAACAGTTCGCCGACCACGATCGCCTGAAAATGACTGCCGTCACCCGTCACATGCACTTCATCCAGTGCCAATGCACGCATCAGCACGTCTTTAATCTCGTTGGTTTCCATAGTATCCAGTTCTGCCGCTAAAGGATCATAAACAGCCTAATATCTTAGTGGAATACGATGTTTTCTTAAACTAAAGAAAAAGCCCCTGTATAACAGGGGCCTTGTAGCGTTTGACCACCTAAAGGCGGCGTAAAACGCCGCTAACCGGCGGTATCGACAGGCATTATCGCCTGCAGGTTATAGAGCGCAATCAGCGTTTTCAGGCGCTCGGTGGCGCCGAAAATTTTTAGCGCTGCGCCGCGTTGGCGTTGCTCTTCCTGCAGATGCAGCAACAGCGCCAGCCCGGAGGAGTCCACCCGCTGCAGTTGCGCCACGTCGATCGCGGTTTTACCCGCCATCAACGCGTCGCGTTGCCGCCACAGCGGCAGCAGCGTTTCCCGGTCCAGTTCACCGCGCAGGATCAGCGTCTGCTGCTCTGATTCGAAGCTGAGCGCTGCCGACATCAGTTTTTCTTGTCCAGCGAGATCGGCTGCGCGGCGGCGGCCTGCAGTTGTTTGGTCAGGCCGTCGATGCCCTGAGTTCGCAGCGTAGACGCCCACTCGTTTTGCTTGGTGGTGATCATGCTGACGCCTTCGGCGATCATGTCATACGCCTGCCAATAACCGGTCTTGCTGTTTTTGCGCCACTGGAAATCCAGACGCACCGGCGGGCGGCCGCCGTTGTCGATGATAGTGACGCGGATGGCCACGATGTCGGCGCCGCCGAGCGGTTGCTCAGGCGCGATCTGGTAAGTCTGGCCGTGGTACATCGCCAGCGCCTGGCCGTAGGCCTGCTCCAGGTAAGATTGGAAGGCGGTGAAATAGGCTTCGCGCTGCGCAGGCGTCGCGTCTTTGTAGTAACGCCCCAGCACCAGCGCACCGGCGTATTTCACCTGCACGAACGGCATCAGTTCCTGATGCACGATGGTGCGCAGGTAGTTCGGGTCCTGCTTGATCTTCGGCTGTTCGTTCTTCAAGCGGCTGAAGGTCTTCTGCGCCGCTTCTTGCATCATGCTGTAAGGATTGGTTTGGTCGGCTGCGCTCGCCAGCGGTGCAACCACCAGCAGGGCCACCATCAGTAAACGTTTAAACATGCAGGTATCCTCTCTTAATGATTTGGAACAGCGGGTTGCGGTGCGGCGCCGGCAGCCGGCTCAGCGGCCGCGTCTCCCGGTTTGGCGCTGTCCTGACCGCCACTCTTATACAGGAACTGGCCGATCAAATCTTCCAGAACCATGGCTGATTTGGTGTCCTGAATGGTGCCGCCGTCTTTCAGAATGGTGGTGCCCATATCAGGATCTTCGAAGCCCACATTGAGAGCCAAATATTGCTCGCCCAGCAGGCCGGAAGTGCGGATCGCCAGCGAGCTGGTATCCGGGATTTGGTCGTACTTTTTCTGGATATCCAACGCCACGCGCGGCGTGTAGGTTTTCGGATCGAGTTCGATGTCCGCCACGCGGCCGATCACCACGCCGCCGATCTTCACCGGCGAACGCGGTTTCAGGCCGCCGATGTTGTCGAACGTCGCGTAAACGCGGTAGGTCGGCTCACTGCCGATCGATTTAAGGTTCGCCACCTGCAGGCAGATAAACACGATGGCGCACAGCGCGATCAGCATAAATGCCCCAACCCAGATTTCACTCTTCTTCGTTTGCATCGAATCAATTCCCAAACATCAGTGCTGTCAGCACGAAATCCAATCCCAACACCGCCAGTGACGAATGCACCACGGTACGCGTCGTCGCCCGGCTAATCCCTTCAGAGGTAGGCACCGCGTCGTAGCCGTTAAAAATGGCAATCCAGGTTACGGTAATGGCGAATACCACGCTTTTGATCAGGCAGTTGAGCAGATCTTTTTTCCACTCCACGGCACCCTGCATCGCCGACCAGAAGAAGCCGCTGTCGATGCCTTTCCAATCCACGCCGACCACCGAGCCGCCCCAGATGCCGATCGCCACGAAAATGATGGTCAGCAGCGGCATGCTGATCAACCCCGCCCAGAAACGCGGCGCCACGATGCGCCGCAGCGGATCGACCGCCATCATTTCCAGGCTGGAGATCTGTTCTGTTGCCTTCATCAGGCCGATTTCCGCCGTGAGCGCGGAACCGGCGCGGCCGGCGAACAGCAGCGCGGTCACCACCGGCCCCAGCTCGCGCAGCAGCGACAGCGCCACCATCATACCCAGGCTGGCCTCGGCGCTGTAGGTGGTGAGCACGATATACCCCTGCAGCCCCAGCACCATACCGATAAACAGCCCGGACACCATGATGATCAACAACGACTGTACGCCGACGCTGTAGAGCTGTTTCAACAACAGCGGCCACTGCTTGCCGGGTTCCGGCCGGCCAATCAACGCGTTGAACAACATCAACCCGGCGCGGCCGAAGCTGGCACTGGTGTCGATGCCACTGCGCCCCAACGACGCTAACGCTCTTAATAACATGAGCTTATTTACTCCCTAAGCCTAGCAGTTCAGTCTGATAATCCCCGGCCGGGTAGCGGAACGGCACCGGCCCATCCGCTATACCATCCAGGAACTGACGCACGCGCGCATCAGGATTGTTCTGCAATTGCTGCGTGGTGCCTTCGGCGATCACCCGGTGATCGGCCACGATGTAGGCGTGGTCGGCGATGCTCAGCACCTCCGGCACGTCGTGCGACACCACGATGCAGGTAATGCCCAGCGCATGATTCAGCTCGTCGATCAGCTTCACCAGCACCCCCATAGTGATCGGATCCTGGCCGACGAAGGGTTCGTCGAACATGATCAGTTCGGGGTCCAGTGCGATCGCCCGCGCCAACGCCGCCCGGCGCGCCATGCCGCCGGAGAGCTCGTTGGGCATCAGCTGAGCCGCACCGCGCAGCCCCACCGCTTCCAGCTTCATCAGCACCGTGCTGCGCAGCAGAGGCTCCGGCAGGTTGCTGTGCTCGCGCAGCGGGTAAGCCACGTTTTCATATACGGTCAAATCGGTGAACAACGCGCCCGATTGAAACAGCATGCTCATTTTCTTGCGCGCGTCGTATAACTGGCGGCGGGACAACGCGGGAATGTTGTCGCCGTCAAACCAAATCTCCCCGCAGTCCGGCGTCAGCTGGCCGCCGATCAGGCGCAGCAGCGTGGTTTTGCCGATACCCGATGGCCCCATGATCGCCGTGATCTTGCCGCGAGGCACCGTCAGGTTGATGTCTTCAAATATCCGTCGGTCGCCGCGCGAGAAACTCATGTCGCGCACTTCGACCAAATTATCTGCCTTCTGGAGCATGTTAATGGACCCTTTACGACTCATCTTTTGCTGAATCTACCCGTGATGTTAAAGCAACGGGCACAATCCGTCTCATCTTTACAAAAACTTACTGCCATTTCGCGACCAATGGTGCCATTGGTTTTACTTTTACGCGCCACGCGGTCAAAATTGGCTCCATAACGAAAAAAACGAAAGTGTTCAACTATTAGCCGGGAAAAACCGTTGCTGCGGCTCAAACACGCGCAACGGAGGGCAAGCAATACCGCCGCATTGACGGCTTTAACCAACGAACCGGGATAATACCCGACAAAGGACCCTGCATGTTTCTCGCGATAGCATTATTAATCGTTGGTTTATTTCTACTGGTGTATGGTGCAGACCGTTTAGTTTACGGTGCTGCGGTGATTTCCCGCTCGCTCGGCGTGCCGCCGTTGATCATCGGCATGACCATCGTCGGTATCGGCACTTCGCTGCCGGAACTGATCGTGTCGACCACCGCCGCGCTGAACGGGCAGATAGATATGGCCGTTGGCAACGTATTAGGTTCCAACATCACCAACATTTTATTGATCCTGGGCGTGGCGGCGCTGATCCACCCGCTGGCGGCGCGCTCCGAAATATTGCGGCGCGAACTGCCGCTGATGTTAGCGGTCACAGTATTGTGCGGCTTCGTGCTGATGGACGGCACCTTGAGCAGGCTGGACGGCGTGCTGCTGCTGACCGCCGCCGCCGGTTTTATCCTGCTGATGCTGAAAATCGCCCGCCTGGCGCAGCGCGAGGGCAGCGACAGCCTGACCATGGAGCAGATAGCCGAGTTGCCGCAGGACAGCAGCAACACCGTGGCGGTGCTGTGGCTGGTGCTGGCGTTTATCATTCTGCCGCTCTCTTCCAGAATGGTGGTCGATAACGCGACGGTGATCGCGCACTATTTCGGCCTGAGCGAACTGGTGGTCGGTTTGACCATTATCGCCATCGGCACCAGCCTGCCAGAACTGGCCACCTCCATCGCCGGCGCACTAAAGGGCGAGGATGATATGGCGATTGGTAATATCATCGGCTCCAATATTTTCAACACGGTGATCGTGCTGGGCGTGCCCGCCCTGCTGTCGCCGGGCAGTGTAGACGCCGCCGCCTTCCAGCGCGATTACTGGGTCATGCTGGCGGCCAGCGTGCTGCTGAGCGTGCTGTGCATCGGCCGCAAGCATCGCATCGGCCACCTGGCGGGGGCACTGTTATTATGCGGCTTTATTGCGTATCTTGCGGTGCTGTTCTTTAACCCTTTCAGTACTTTCGGCTAAACCGACGGGAATGAGTATGTCGAACATTGAGTTGCAACCGGGCTTCGATTTTCAACAGGCCGGCAAAGAAGTGCTTCAGATCGAGCGTGAAGGGCTGGCTCAGCTCGATCGCTACATCAACGCAGACTTCACCCGCGCCTGCGAAACGATCGCCGCCTGCAGCGGCAAAGTGGTAGTGATGGGCATGGGCAAATCCGGCCATATCGGCTGCAAGATCGCCGCCACCTTCGCCAGCACCGGCACGCCCTCCTTCTTCGTTCACCCGGCGGAAGCCAGCCACGGCGATTTGGGCATGGTCACCCCGCAAGACATCGTGCTCGCCATCTCCAACTCCGGCGAGTCCAGCGAGATCCTGGCGCTGATCCCGGTGTTGAAACGCCAACGGATCACCCTGATCTGCATGACCAATAACCCGGAAAGCGCGATGGCCAAGGCGGCGGATATCCACCTGTGCATCAAGGTGCCACAGGAAGCCTGCCCGCTGGGGCTGGCGCCGACCACCAGCACCACCGCCACATTGGTAATGGGCGATGCGCTGGCCGTCGCGTTGCTGAAGGCGCGCGGCTTCACGCCGGAAGATTTCGCGCTATCGCATCCGGGCGGCGCACTCGGCCGCAAGCTGCTGTTGCGGGTAAGCGATATCATGCACAGCGGCGACGAAATGCCCCATGTCAGCGCCGACGCCTCGCTGCGCGACGCGCTGCTGGAAATCACCCGCAAAAATCTGGGTTTGACGGTGATCTGCGACGATCTGATGAAAATCGCCGGTATCTTCACCGACGGTGACCTGCGCCGAGTCTTCGATATGGGCATCAACCTTCATGAAGCGAAGATCGCCGATGTCATGACGCCGGGCGGCGTGCGGGTGCGCCCCAACATCCTGGCGGTCGATGCGCTGAATCTGATGCAACAGCGCCACATCACCGCGCTGCTGGTTGCCGATGGCGACCAGTTGCTGGGTGTGGTACATATGCATGACATGCTGCGCGCCGGCGTCGTTTAATTAAGGAATAGAACGGAATGGGTATGGTAGAAACCTGCTACGGGCCGGTAGAACAAGAGGTTATGGCGCGTGCCGGGAACATCCGCCTGTTGATTTGCGACGTTGACGGCGTGCTGTCGGACGGCCTGATCTTCATGGGCAACAACGGTGAAGAGCTGAAGGCGTTCAACGTGCGCGACGGTTACGGCATCCGCTGCTTGAAAACTTCGGACATCGAAGTGGCGATCATCACCGGCCGCTCCGCCAAGCTGTTGGAAGACCGCGCGCAGACGCTCGGCATCACCCATCTGTATCAGGGGCAATCCGATAAGCTTTTGGCCTTCCGCGAACTGTTGGATAAACTGTCGTTAACGGCAGATCAGGTGGCCTATATCGGCGACGATCTGATCGACTGGCCGGTGATGGCGCAGGTAGGCCTGGCGGTCGCGGTGGCGGACGCCCACCCGCTGCTGACACCGCGCGCCCACTACGTCACCCATATTGCCGGCGGCCGCGGCGCGGTGCGCGAACTGTGCGACATTATTCTTTTGGCTCAAAATAAGCTGGAGGACGCCAAAGGGCTGTCGATATGAGTAAAACCAAACTTTGGATCACCCTCCTGTTGACGGTGATCGTTCTGGCGCTGATCGGCTGGAACATGACGGACTTCAGCGACGACACGGCCCCCGGCCCGGTCAACGACCAGGATCCGACTTACCAGAGCCAGCACACGCTCACCGTGGTGTACAACCCGGCCGGCAAGCTGAGTTACAAGCTGGTGGCGGAAGACGCGAAGTATTACACCGCCGGCGAGCTGAGCTGGTTCACCCAGCCGGTCATGACGTTGTTCGATGAGAATGCGCTGGCCACCTGGTCAGTACGCGCCGATCGAGCCAAACTGACTAAAGACCGGATGCTGTATCTGTATGGCCACGTCGAGGTAAACAGCCTGACCACCACCTCGCAGCTGGAAAAAATTAAGACAGACAACGCTCAGGTAAACCTGGTCACCCAGGACGTCTCCTCCGATGACGAAGTCACGCTTTTCGGGACGAATTTTACCTCTAACGGCATGAAAATGCGTGGGAACCTGCGGACCAAAACCGCTGAGCTGATTGATAAGGTTAAGACCAACTATGAAATCCAGAACCAAAAACCAACTCCGTAATCTATTGATCGCCAGCACCGTTTTGGCCGTCAGCGCCCCTGCCCTGGCGCTGAAATCCGACTCCAGCCAGCCGGTCAGCATCGATTCGCTCAAGCAGTCGCTGGACATGCAGAGCAACGTCAGCACCTTCACCGACAACGTGGTGATCAAGCAGGGCACCATCGATATCCGCGCCGACAAGGTGGTGGTCACCCGCCCTGGCGGAGATCAGAATAAGACCTATATTGAAGCGTTCGGCAACCCGGTAACCTTCTACCAGATGCAGGACAGCGGCAAGCCGGTCAAGGGCCACGCGCAGAAAGTGCGCTACGACGTGGCGACCCAGCTGGTGACCCTGACGGGCAACGCCTATCTGGAGCAGCTCGACAGCAACGTGAAAGGCGATCGCATCACCTATCTGGTGCAACAGCAGCAAATGCAGGCGTTCAGCGATAAAGGCAAACGCGTGACAACGGTTCTGGTACCGTCGCAGTTGCAAGACAAAAACGGGCAAAAAAAGAGTAACTAATCACTTATGGCAACACTCATCGCAGAAAACCTGGCGAAAGCCTACAAGGGCCGTAAAGTTGTCGAAGACGTCAGCCTGAAAGTGAAATCCGGCGAGATCGTCGGCCTGCTCGGGCCGAACGGCGCCGGCAAAACCACCACCTTCTACATGGTGGTTGGCATCGTGCCACGCGACGCCGGGCGCATCGTCATCGACGAAGAAGACATCAGTCTGCTGCCGCTGCATGCCCGCGCGCGCCGCGGCATCGGCTATCTGCCGCAGGAAGCGTCGATCTTCCGCCGCCTGAGCGTGTACGACAACCTGATGGCGGTGCTGGAGATTCGCCCCGACCTCACCAGCGAACAGCGCGAAGACCGCGCCAAAGAGCTGATGGAAGAGTTCCATATCTCCCATCTGCGCGACAGCCTCGGCCAGGCGCTGTCCGGCGGTGAACGCCGCCGCGTCGAAATCGCCCGCGCGCTGGCGGCCAACCCGAAATTCATTCTGCTGGACGAACCCTTCGCCGGGGTCGATCCGATTTCCGTTATCGACATCAAGAAAATCATCGAGCACCTGCGTGACAGCGGCCTGGGCGTGCTGATCACCGACCACAACGTGCGCGAGACGCTGGACGTGTGTGAACGCGCCTACATCGTCAGCCAGGGCAAACTGATTGCCCACGGCACGCCGGATGCTATTCTGGCCGACGAGCAGGTAAAACGCGTTTATCTGGGCGAAGAATTCCGCCTTTAAACGCCGGCGCGTCCTGCGGGACGACACCGTTAACGGAAGTAGACAGAAAACTATGAAGCAAGGTTTGCAACTCAGGCTCAGTCAACAGCTGGCCATGACTCCTCAGCTCCAGCAGGCGATCCGCCTGCTGCAGTTGTCCACGCTTGAGCTTCAGCAAGAGATCCAGCTGGCGTTAGAGAGCAATCCGCTGCTTGAACAGACCGAACCGCACGACGAAATCGACGCCAAAGAAGCCCCCGATACCGAAGGGCTCGACACTCGCGAGGCGTTGGAACAGAAAGACATGCCGGAAGAGCTGCCGCTGGACGCTACCTGGGATGAGATCTACACCGCCGGCACGCCATCCGGCACCGGCACCGACTACAGCGACGACGAGCTGCCGGTCTATCAAGGCGAAACCACCCAAACGCTGCAGGACTACCTGATGTGGCAGGTGGATCTGACGCCGTTCTCCGATACCGACGCCGCCATCGCCACCTCCATCGTCGACGCGGTGGACGACACCGGTTATCTCACCGTGCCGCTGGAAGACATTCTGGAGAGCCTGGGTGACGAGAACGTAACCCTCGAGGAAGTCGAAGCGGTGTTGAAGCGCGTGCAGCGTTTCGATCCGATCGGCGTCGCCGCGCGCGATCTGCGCGACTGCCTGCTGGTGCAGCTCTCCCAATACGCCAAAGACACGCCCTACCTGGCCGAAGCGCGGTTGATCATCAGCGACCATCTGGATCTGCTGGCCAACCACGACTTTCGCAGCCTGATGCGATCAACCCGGCTAAAAGAAGATACACTGAAAGAAGCGATGCTGCTGATTCAGTCGCTCGATCCGCGCCCGGGGCAGTCGATCAACACCGGCGAGTCGGAATATGTCATTCCGGACGTGCTGGTGCGCAAGACGCAGAACAAATGGACGGTCGAACTCAACGCCGACAGCGTGCCGCGTTTGAAGATCAATCAGCAGTACGCCGCGCTGGGCAACAGCGCCCGCAGCGAAGCCGACGGCCAGTTTATCCGCAGCAACCTGCAGGAAGCCAAGTGGCTGATTAAAAGCCTGGAGAGCCGCAACGAAACCCTGCTGAAAGTCACCCGCTGCATCGTCGAGCAGCAACAGGCGTTCTTCGAGCAAGGCGAAGAATTTATGAAACCCATGGTGTTGGCGGATATCGCTCAGGCCGTGGAGATGCATGAATCGACGATCTCGCGCGTCACCACGCAGAAGTTTCTGCACAGCCCGCGCGGCATTTTCGAATTGAAATATTTCTTCTCCAGCCACGTGAATACCGACAGCGGGGGCGAAGCCTCCTCGACGGCGATCCGCGCGTTGGTGAAGAAATTAATTGCGGCGGAAAACCCCGCCAAACCACTCAGCGACAGCAAGCTGGCCACCCTGCTTTCCGATCAGGGAATCATCGTGGCGCGGCGCACCGTCGCCAAGTACCGAGAGTCTTTGTCCATCCCGCCGTCGAACCAGCGTAAACAGTTGGTTTGACCTCTATTGAGAAGGAAGACACTATGCAGCTCAACATTACCGGACACCACATTGAAATCACCGATCCGTTGCGCGAGTTCGTGAACAACAAGTTCGCCAAACTCGAACAGTATTTTGATCGCATCAATCAGGTGTATGTTGTATTAAGTGTGGAAAAAGTGCAGCAAATTGCGGAAGCAACGGTGCACGTGAATGGAGGCGAGTTGCACGCCACCTCGGAAGACGAGAATATGTATGCCGCAATTGATACGCTGATCGACAAATTGGCACGTCAATTGAACAAACATAAAGACAAATTGAAGCAACACTGACACCCTAACCCATTCCGTTGAGGTTGCCTCCGTCGCAACCTCGCCCTTCGGCGCGTGACCCGCATGGGTGACGCGCCGAACGGTAATCAGGGTTAAAACCGACGAAAAACCGCCTTGCCGGGTTCGCCCGGCGGCGCGGTTTTAAGTGAAGATGAGATGAACAACGAATATATGCAATTAAGCTCGGTGTTAAACATCGAGTGCACCAAAAGCTCGGTACACTGCACCAGCAAGAAACGGGCTTTGGAAATTATCAGCGAACTGGCCGCTAAACAGCTCAACCTGCCTTCGCAGGTGGTGTTTGACGCGGTTCTCACCCGGGAGCGCATGGGCAGCACCGGTATCGGCAACGGTATCGCCATTCCCCACGGCAAACTGGAAGAGGACACACTGCGGGCCGTTGGCGTGTTTATCCGTCTCGACCAACCCATCGCTTTCGACGCTATCGACAACCAGCCGGTCGACCTGCTGTTCGCGCTGCTGGTGCCTGCCGATCAGTGCAAAACCCATTTGCATACCCTGTCGCTGGTCGCCAAACGCCTGGCCGACAAAACCGTATGCCGCCGCCTGCGCGCCGCGCAGAGTGACGAAGAGCTTTACCAAATCATCACCGAGTGACGCCCGGCTGGCGTGACTTCCAGCCCGGATAACGATACTGTTTCACTATGATGGATCCGGCTGCGGCCGGAATAATAGAGTTTCTAACGGTGGCGATGAACGCCGCCGCGATGCCAGGGGAGTTGTCACATGGTGCTGATGATTGTCAGCGGCCGTTCCGGTTCCGGGAAATCCGTCGCCTTGCGGGCGTTGGAAGACATGGGTTTTTACTGCGTTGATAACCTGCCGGTGGTGCTGCTGCCGCAGCTCGCCAATACGCTGGCGGAACGCAATATCTCGGCGGCGGTCAGCATCGACGTGCGCAACATGCCGGAATCGCCGGAGGTGTTCGAATATGCGATGACTCAGCTGCCGGACAGCTTCTCGCCGCAGCTGCTGTTCCTCGACGCCGATCGCAACACGCTGATCCGTCGTTACAGCGATACCCGCCGCCTGCACCCGCTCTCCAGCAAAAACCTGTCGCTGGAAAGCGCCATCGACGAAGAGAGCGACCTGCTCGAACCGCTGCGTTCGCGGGCCGACCTGATCATCGACACCTCGGAAATGTCGGTGCACGAACTGGCCGAAATGCTGCGCACCCGCCTGCTGGGCAAGCGCGAGCGCGAATTGACCATGGTGTTCGAGTCCTTCGGTTTCAAACACGGCATCCCGATCGACGCCGACTACGTGTTCGACGTGCGCTTCCTGCCTAACCCGCACTGGGATCCGAAGCTGCGGCCGATGACCGGTCTGGATAAACCGGTGGCGTCGTTCCTCGATCGCCACACCGAAGTGCACAACTTCATCTACCAGACCCGCAGCTATCTGGAACAGTGGCTGCCGATGCTGGAAACCAACAACCGCAGCTACCTGACGGTCGCCATCGGCTGTACCGGCGGTAAACACCGCTCGGTATACGTGGCGGAACAGTTGGCCGATTATTTCCGCTCACGCGGCAAGAACGTGCAGTCGCGCCACCGCACGCTGGAAAAGCGCAAGCAATGACGGTCAAACAGACGGTTGAAATCAAAAACAAGCTGGGCATGCACGCGCGCCCGGCGATGAAACTGTTCGAGCTGGTGCAAAGTTTCGACGCCGAAGTGATGCTACGCAACGAAAGCGGTACCGAGGCCGAAGCCAGCAGCGTCATCGCGCTGCTGATGCTGGATTCCGCCCAGGGCCGGCACATCGAAGTCGAAGCGACCGGCCCCGACGAAGTCAACGCGCTGGCGGCGGTGGTCGACCTGTTCAACTCCGGTTTTGATGAAGATTAGCCGCTGAAGCCCTCTCGCGAATGCGTCGCACCGGCGCGTTCGTTCTCTTTGCCTCCTCACCCTGACACAACCTCCCGCTTTTCACTTTGCGTATCCGCTTCCAAAATCAGCAGTAGCTGCCTGTAAATGCGAGGCATTGATTTACCAGCACGGCGCTAACCGCAATAGTGTGCAACGACAAGAATGGGCTGCGGCCGGGTATTTCTCTCTCTTTACGAACGAGGGACGATAAGTTTACAATTTGTGAACACACACGGCGGTCGCTATAATGTTCATCGGGTATGAATCGAGGGAGCGATGCACATCATTTCCAGGGAACCGTTCAATAACGCAACCAAGCAATACCCCCATGCAGCCGCGGCTCTCGAGGCCGTTTACAAAGCCTTGCGACGGGGCGAGTTCAGCACGCCAGTCGAGTTAAAGGCGTTGTTCCCTTCGCTTGACCGGATGAAATATAAAGAGAAATGGTGGGTCATTGACGTCGGCGGCAACCACCTGCGGATCCTGTTCTTCGCCAGCTTCGAAACGCAGAAAATATTCGTAAAACACATCGTTAGCCACGCCGAGTACGACAAGCTGATGCAGCACTATCGAAGGAGTTCGTCATGATTTCAGATGCCATTAAGGCCGCCGATGCACTACTGCGCGCCGTGCCCTTATTGCAGGGCAGCAGCTCTCAGCAAGACTACCGGGAAGCGCTCGAATTGGTGGAATATCTGCTGGAAAACGATGAACACCATCCGCTGATTGACATGCTGGCAAAAAAAATCGCCGAATATGAAGATAACAGCGCCGAATTTACCGCATTCAACCAGCGTATCGCCCAACTCCCGCAGGGGGTGGCCGCGCTTCGCGTATTGATGGAACAGCACCAACTCAGCCAAAGTGATTTTGAACATGAGATCGGCAAAAAGTCGTTGGTCAACCAAATCCTGAGCGGCAAAAGATCGCTGACCATTCCGCACATTATGGCGCTGGCCAAACGCTTCAATCTGCCCCCGGCCCTCTTTCTGCCGGAAGCAGATTAGCCCTTAACTCCGGCTCAGGCAGTCCAGCGCCACCGCCTTGAAGCTGTCGAAGCTGTCGCTGCCCAGCAGGCGGCTCATTGAGCGCTCACGCACGAAAGTGACGAACAGCTCGTAAATCGCCATCGCCTCTTCATAGTCGCGTTTGCTGATCGCCAGCAGGAAAATCACCTGCGCGACCTCGCCTTCACCCCAGGCTATGCCCTGCGGCGCCAGCAGCGTCACCACCACGGTTTTTTTCGCCAGCAACCCCAGCGAATGCGGCAGCGCGATGCCCTCGCCCAGCAGCGTGGAGACGATCGCCTCACGTTCCACCACCGATGGGTAGAAGTCCGCGCCGACGTACCCTTCCCGTTCCAGCTGGCCGCACACCCGGCTGAACAGTTCCGCCTGCGTCAGCGGCTCGTTGAGCACCATGAAATGCTCGGCGTCGAAAAACTTCTCCAGCATGTACGGCCTGGTGCGATCCACCAGCACCAGCTTGCCCAGTTGCTCCAGCTGATAATCGGTCGGGAACGGCGACATCACCACCACCGGCTTATTCTTTTCGCCGATGCGGGCGTTGGAAATCACGAAGTCTTCGTCGATATGCACGAGCATCTCGTAATCGCGCAGCGAGACGATGCGCGTCATCACCAGCTGCGGATACTTGCGCGCAATCTGCGCCTGGATCATCCGCACCGTCGAGTTGCCGGTATCGCACACCAGCATCACCTGCGGGTGGCGCTCATAACCGATGTTGTAATGCCGCTCCAGCCCCACGCCGATATGCAGCACCAGATAGCCGATCTCGTTCTCGCTCAGGGTATAGGGGGTGTATTTGCCCCAGCTGGAGACCGCCGCCAGCGTCACGTCGTAAGCCATCGGATAGTGCTGCTTGATGTTGGCCAGCAGCGGATTGGGGATGTTGATCTGGTATTTCACCCGCGTAATCATGGTTTTGATATGGGTGAGCAGATCGGCTCGCAGCTGCTCGTCGCCCTGCAGGTTGTAGTTATAGTGCGCGTTGATGTAGGACAGAATGTAGTCCACCAGCGCTTCTTCGTCGTCGGCGTTGATTTCGGTCGGCTGTACGTCCTGCACCCGCCGCGCGGCAATGTTGACCCGTAGATAGGCCTCTTCGGCCATCGAGATCTCTTTGCCGGAGGCTGCGCGCAGCTCCGCCGCCAGGCGGGTCGACACCTGACGCACCGCGTCGTCGCCGTCCTCCACCTCGAAGTCCGGCAGCGGATAGCCGTCATTGATGCGCCGCAGCGCCACCGCGCAGTAGAAGATCAGGTACTGCTCGCCCTCGTCGGTCAGACGAATGGCGTATTGCGACAACAGCGGGTGCAGCAACCCGGCGAACGCCGCCACCTGCGGCTGCAGCAGGATCTCGTTGTTGAGCAGCGGGTTCTCGGCATCGGCCAGCTGCAGCTGAAACAGCAGATCGGTCAGGCAAGCGCGGATCGCCATCTCCGCGCCGAACAGCTTCATGCCGTAGCGCGGTTTGGTTTCGATCGTCAATTGATAGTTCGCCAGACGCTCTCTCACCTCAGCCATGTCGTTTTGCAACGTGCCACGGCTGACGAACCACTCGTCGGCCAGATCTTCCAGTTTAAGGGAAAAGGCTGAGGTCAAAAAACGCACCAGCAGGTAATGCACCCGCTCCTGCGCGCTGCGCGGGGTGGCGTGCTTGCGGCGCTCCTGATGCTGCAAGGCGCTGAACAGTGCGGCATTGTCGACCTGCAGACGATAGCCGGCCCCGCGGTTATGCACGAAGCGCGCGCCGTACTTTTCCAGAATATCGTTCAGCGCGGTGATATCCGCCCGCACCGTGCGGGTGGACACGGCGAACCGCTTCGCCAGCTCATCCTGCGGCAAAGTCTCGGTTTGCAAAGCATCGAACAAGTAAGCCAAACGCGGGTAAGGAAATCGCACCATTCTGTATCCGTCAATCAGGCGGCCCACCCGGCGAACCGGGCGGGCCACGGGTTACTTCGGCGACGGCAGGAACGCCATTTGCGAAGGGCTGCCGATCGGCAGATAGCCGCCCGCAAAGCTGAGTTTGCCGTCCGTCGGGTTTACGCTGAAACGGGTAACGTTATCGCTGCGCTGGTTCAACGCATACAGATAGCGGCCGTCCGGGCTCAGCGCCAGCGAACGCGGGTAATCGCCGCGCGTCCAGGTTTCCGCCACCGGCTTCAACGCACCGCCGGCACCCACACTGAACTGAGCAATGCTGTTATGCAGCCGGTTGGCGACGTACAGCGTGTCGCCGCTTTTACTGAGCGCCAGCCCCGACGCGAAGCTGGTGCCCTGATAGTCGGCGGGCAGCGTGGAAACCGCATGCAGTTGTTTCAGAGTACCTTTTTGGCGATCAAAACGGTAGCTGGTCAACGTCGAGGCCTCTTCGTTCACCAGCAGCAGGGTTTCACCGTCCGGGTGGAACACGAAATGACGCGGACCGGCACCGGCGGAAGAGGCGGCGATCCACGGCGGATCGTTCGGCGTCAGCTGGCCGCTTGCGGCGTCAAAGCGCCATTGGTAAATGCGATCCAGCCCCAGATCGGTGGAGAACACGAACTTGCCGCTCGGATCGCTGGCGATCATATGGGCATGCGAGCCATTGTGATCGCTGATGGCGAAGCTGCCGTTCACCGCCGCCGCCGGTCGGGCCGCGCCCGCAGGGCCCTGCTGTTGCTGCACCGAGCTGGCGGCGCCCAGGCTGCCGTCCGCTTCGATCGGGAAGGCCGCCACGCTGCCGCTGACGTAGTTGGCCACCAGCAGGTGGCGCCCGTCCGGCGTCGATGAGAGATACACCGGCCCCGCCCCCTGCGAGTCCACCTGGTTGAGCGGCGTCAGTGCGCCGTCGGCCGGATTGACCCGGTAAGCGGTGATGCCGCCGTGCTTGCCGCCGTTGAAATCGGCCACTTCGCTGGCGACATACAGCGTCTTGCCGTCAAGACCCGGTGTCAACTGTGCCGGATTCGGCACTTTGCTGACCAGCGTAGCGTGGCTCAGCGCGCCGCTGGCCGGATCGAGCTGCACCCGGTAAACGCCTTCGCCGTTGGGATTGTAGGTGCCGATATAGGCAAAATGAGATGACGTGGAGTTCATTGCATCCTCAGCATGTAGCGCCGGGCCGGTCACGGCCAGCAGCGCCAGAAACAACGCGGTGCGTCGGGTTGGAGCCTGCCAGTTTCGCATAGTAATCCTCAATCCTTAGTATAGGTAACGGCGCGGCATGCCGCGCCACGGGAAAACCTTCGCCTCCCAGCGTTATCCCCGTCATACTTGAAGTTGCTTCTGTGTTGGCTGCAAGCACTCCCCCCAGTCACTTACTTAAGTAAGTGACTGGGGACTCATGCTCTTGCCGCCTGGAAGCAACTCCAATTATTTAGGGCATACCTCATCCCATTACGCGTTCAGCCCACCAGCTTTTTGGTCATCGCCAGCAGGGTTTTCACGTCCTGCGGGCGCGTGTCGCCGCTGGCGGCGTCGATGATCGAGCTGTAGATATGCGGGATCACGCGTTTCACGCCGGCCGCCAGCGCGATCTCGACGATCGGCTCGTAGTTTTCCAGATCGATGCCGCCCGTCGGCTCCAGCATAAAGTCATGTTCAGCGCAGGCCTTGGCTACGTACTGGTATTCGTCTTTGCACTTCAGGCCACCCATCGGGAAATACTTGATGGAGCTGCCGCCCATGTCCTTCAGCAAGGCGATAGCGGTTTCCACCGGCACGATGCCGTCCGGCGCCGCGGCGCTCAATGGACCGGTGGAGATCTTCACCCAACCGACGCGGCCGGTCGGCGACACCAGGCCGTTGACCACGCTGTCGTTCTGGCCCAACAGCGCGCGGCTGGCACCGACGCCGGTAAACACCTGGTTGACGTGCTGCGGCTGCACCTGCTGAGCGATCAGGCTGACCATCGCCGACTGCTTCGGATCGCCGGCGCCCAGGCCAACCGAGAGCGCGTTCTCGATCAGGCGCGCATAGCGCAGCATGTCGGTCACCGCGCTGTCGACGTCCGGGTAGTTCTTGGAGAGCACGCCCACCAGCACATGGCCTTCCGCCGCAGCGTAGATGTCCTGCGCGTTGGCTTTGGAGCCGGCCAGCACGTTCAGGCAGACACGATCGCGATAGTAGTTAGGCTGCAGCTTCATGCTTGTTTCTCCGTAAACAGGTTTTTAATACAGGTAAAGACGGTCATCAGCTGTTGCTCGTCAACGCTGCGCACATCGACCTCAATCTTGCCTTCGTTGGCCTTGTAGCCGCGGAAGTAGATGGCGATGTCGCCGGTTTTCAGCGCCTGGACGATGTCATAGGTCGAACGCCCCAGCACCGCCTCGTCGAAAGCGATCTCTGCGCGGGCGATATCGCGGCCGGCGCTGTCCCAGACGGTTTTGGCGCTGACGCCGGTCAGGGTGTTGAGGCTGTCGAGGAACGGCGTCATCCGCTCCACCATCTGTTGCCCGGTGGTTTTCTCAAGCGTCAGATAGCTTTCAATCGCCTGCGTCAGCCCGAGGATGCCCTCTTTGCCGACCTTCATCGCCCGGCCGATGCCGCCGGACTGCAGCTTCACCCACTCGACGAACTGTTTCTTGCCGATCACCAAACCGCTGGTCGGCCCCTCGATGGCTTTGGCGCCGCTGTAGATCACCAGATCGGCCCCCATCTGGGAGTAACACATCAGATCTTCTTCCGCCGCGGCGTCGACGATCAGCGGCAGGTTATGTTTGCGCGCCACCACCGCCGCCTGTTCGACGGACAGGATACTTTTCTGCACGCAGTGGTGCGATTTGACGTACAGGATCGCCGCCGTCTGCGGCGTGATGCAGGCTTCAATCTGCTCCGGCGAACATTCGTTGGCGTAACCCGCCTCCACCACCTTGCCGCCGCCCAGCGCCACCATGGTGTCCACCGGCGCACCGAAGTTGACGTTGTGGCCGCGCGGCAGCACGATTTCGCGCGGCACGCTGATCGGCGCCGAGTGCAGGTTCACCAGCAAATTGGCGTTATCTTTGACGATCACCGCCGCCACCGACTGGGCGATGCCGGCCGAGGCGCAGGAAACGATCACCGCATCTTCCACATTGAGCAGATCGGCGATATAGGCACCGGTTTTGTTGACCAGATCCTTGATTTCGAAATAGTGATTCAGACCGTAGTTAACGGCGTCGATCACGTCCTGGCGCGGCGTGGAAACGCCGAGAATGGTCATGCGACCGGAAGTGTTGATCACCTGCTTCAAACCGTATTTTTCATAAATCGAAGACATGCGCAGCCTCCCCTTGTTCGGTTAATAGGATTTCCCCGGCTACCACCGCGGCCAGCGGTACCAGCAGCTGTTCGCCCTCGGCGGTTTGCCCTTCGGCGTCGGCGAACACCTGCGGTTCGCGGCGCAGTTCAAACAGCGTGAAATCGGCGTCATAGCCCGGTTCCAGCCGCCCTTTGCCGCTCAGTTGCAGCGCCGACGCGGCGTTCTCCGTCACGCAGGCGATCACCTGCGGCAGCGTCAGGCCGACGCTGAAGAATTTGGACATCACCGTCGCCAGGCTGTGCACCGGCCCGTTCATGCGGTTGCGGCAGTAAATATCGGAGCTGATGGTGTGCGGCAAAATGCCCAGCTTGATCGCCTGGCGCGCCACCTCGAAGCTGAAGCTGGCGGTGCCGTGCCCCACGTCGAGCAACACGCCGCGCCGCAGTGCGCGCTGGATAGACTCGCGCAACGTGCCTGCCGGTGTCAGAATGCGGTTCGGTTTGCCGTTGTAGCAGTGGGTGATGATGTCGCCGCGGGTCAGCAGATCGGCGATTTCGTCCAGGTTCGGCGGGTTGTTGCCGATATGCACCATCAGCGGCAGCTGGCGGTTTTCCCGTTGGATCTCTTTGGCCAGCACCAGCGGCCGGGTGCCGTTTTTGCCCACCACGCTGCTGCTCATGCGCGCCTTGATGCCAATGATAAAACCGGGGTGGTTGGCGATCGCCTGGCCGGCCTCGCGTTTGTCGATGTCCGCCATATCCGCCAGCTCGTTCTGCCGCAGCAGGCCGATGCGCGAGATGTTGAGGAAGGCGAACACGTTGGTTTTGGCGCTGCGCGTCAGCTGATAAAAGGCGTCGATATCGTCGGCGCCGGTGCTGCCGGCATCGACCACGCTGGTGACGCCGCTGGCGACACCGACCCGATCCGGCTCGTCATGGTAAATCGGCGAAGCCGGATAGCAATGCACGTGCGCATCGATCCAGCCGGCGCTCAGACGGCAGTTGCCCGCCAGATCCAGCTGGCGAACGGCGCTGACGTCCGCCGCCAACCGCCCCACCGAGGCTATTTTGCCGTCTTTCACCGCCAGATCGATCAGCGTGTCGTCCGCCAGTCTGGCGCCTCTGATTACTAAGTCATACATACCGCATTGCTCCTGTTAGCCCGGGCGCCGCTCGCTATTTCGGGCGGCGCCTGGCGCAGGCCTGTTAAGAAATGGCTACCGGGAAGATCGCTCCCAGGATCATCGCGCCGAGGATCGCACCGCCGGTGATCGGTTTACCCCAGATATAGAACAACAGCGCGCCGAGCAGCGAACCGATGCCGATCGGAATCGAGGCGGTCATCGCCGACAAGATGATCAACGGCCCAAGGAAGCGGCCCGACGAGTTGCCGGCGCCCATCATCACGTCCGCCCCGTAGGTGGAGTTACTCTGATTGATGGTGAATTTGCGCGCCAGGATGATCACGTAGCCGATCGCCAGACCGATAACCAGGCCGGTCACCAGCGAAGCGGCGAAGTTGGCGACCGGGAACACGATGCCGGCACCCAGCAGCAGCGCCGGTACACCCAGCCCGACGCCGGTTTGGATCGCGCCGCCGATGTCCAGGATGCCCACCAGCGAGCCTTCGATGATGCGTGCGAACAGGAAGCTGGCGCCGAACGCCGCCACCGCGCCGTACACGCCGGTATCCATCCCCGCCCGCAGCATGGAAACGAACGCCACTTCGTTAAAGGCGCCGATGCCATACAGGTAGTACATGTGCGTCCCGGCGAACACGCCGGAGGACAGCAGGCCAACAAAAATCGGGAATGACCAGTCGGCGTACCAGAAGCCTTTTTGGGTTTGCTCTTCCATCATCCCGCTCCTTATTTACCGCTCAGGGTGTTGTGAATGGCGTCCAGCCAGCCCGGCACGCCGAGGCTGAAGGACTCGAGAACTTTCATGTCGAAGCCGCGGAAGAAGCCGCTCAGCACGAACAGCAGCACGATCACCGCCATCATGATCTTGGTGATTTTGTTCCAGCCGCTCTCTTCCACGCCTTTGCCGATCAGAATGCCCAGCACCAGGCCCGGCACGGCGTTGCCCATGATCAGCTGTGCCAGGCCGCCGAAGATGGTGCCCCAGAAGCCGGAACGGCGCCCGGCG
Source organism: Serratia marcescens (assembly GCF_001902635.1). Classification (GTDB taxonomy): domain Bacteria; phylum Pseudomonadota; class Gammaproteobacteria; order Enterobacterales; family Enterobacteriaceae; genus Serratia; species Serratia marcescens_F. Next base: position 75,086 of record NZ_MJAO01000009.1, read on the forward strand.
TCGATCGCCGCCAGCCAGAAGATCACCGGCATCACGGTGTTCACCAGCAGGTTGGCCGCCGGCACCAGCACCTTGATCGCGGTGACCTGCAGCGCGGCGGGCACGGCGGAAGCGGTGGTATTGAGGAAGGTCACCACCAGCATGCCGATGATGCCGCAGGCGATAGCCATTTTTTTCGGATCGTGCAGCGTTTTCGCCAAATTGCGGTTCTTGACCATCAAGGCCGCCGCGCCCCAGTGCGGGATGATGCGGTGGTCGACGTCCTGCGTGAAGGAACCCGCCGCCACGGAAGACGCCCAGGCGTTGAAGAAGAAGCCCAGACCGAATGAGAAGTGGGAAGCCGGATCGCCTTCGCAGGAATTCAGCTCGCCCAGGGTGCGAAACGCCCCCATGCCCTGTGTGGTCGGCGCGTGGAACATGCGCGCGGCGCCGGCCCCTACGCCGACCCCCACCAACCCGCCGATAATAATCGATTTAAATAAGATGATTAAAAACATCAGTATACCCTTTCATTTATGCTAACGTTTTTATTTCGTGACGAAGACAACCTTCTCGGTGTTGATAATGGTTACGTTCACGGTTATTTCCAGAGAAACGGCATAGCTCTTTCTTTCACGCGGCAAAAAGAAGAAAAGAAATTTCTCTTTAGTTATTTTCTCTTCCGCTTTCAATACGCTGACGTCCTGCGGCTCGATGCGCAGCAGAATATTGTTGGTGGACTTTAATACCGCGCCCTGCACATTAGCCAAGGCGGAAGCAAAAGCTTTCGCTTTGCTATCGCCTTTACCCTCCACCTTTACCGATGTGGTATATTGCTCTTTCATTATGGGTTGCCATGTTTTTTGATGTAGGCTTCCACCAGTTTTTGGCCCAGCTCTTCTTTATCCATAAAGCCGAAGCCCAACACGTTGCAGCCTTCGTTAATTGCCGTCACGCCCTCTTCCACCGAGCGCATGCCGTATTTAGCCTTGTAACCGTGTTTGGTTTGCGCGGTAATCGCGCCGGCGCCGCCGCTGCCGCAAAAAGAGATGCCCAGCTGCGCATTTTCCGCTTTCATCACGTCGCCCAGCTTCATGTCCGCCGCCACACCGGGGATGACCACCGCTTTTCCGCCTGCGTTTTCAACGCCCTGGCCGACTTTTTGCCCTTTACCCAAACGATCGCCGATCACTACGGTAATTTGACCCATGGTATATTCTCCTGATTGAAATAGATGCGTTAACCGCTATGCGTTATTATCTTTCGCCACTTCGAAGTGCACCGAAAGCAAATAGGCCTCTTCGATAGGCAATGTGCCAAATTGACTTACCACGCGCTCCGCCATCTGCATGGATTCGGCGGAAATCTCGTCGAACAGCGATTTATCCACCTCCGGCAACGGTTCGCCGGTTATTGAGCGCAGCACCATGGCGCGAATATGTGACTCCAGCATTTGTTGCTGTACCGAATTGGTATAAATATTTTCCGCATTCAGCATCGCGGTAATATCCGCCAACACCCGAGCGGTAACCGCTCCGGCTTCGCTGACATCGGACTGTTCAATTTCTTTTACCGAAGCAGATCCATCATTCACTTTTCAGTACCCCTAGATCCCACATTAATCCGTAAGTCGTAAAGCGCATCACCTAAATAACCCGCTTTCTTTGCTGTCTTTACCCTAACCCCGGTCAGACTTTCTGTGTAGACCAGTTTTTTCCAGTTCGAAGTGGAAATCGAATGACGCACGGGGATCCATTTCGCAAAACGGCGCGGCGGTGAAAAAGTCAATGAGATAACAAATAGATAACCGGGCTAACCGTTTCTTTTGCCACGATTGACGATAAAAGCCTTCGTGATCGGGATCTCTTTCTTTTCTCGCCCCAACCGCCTACTATCAATGGGACAAATCGACATTACCAACACCCCCGCTCCTCTGGCGCGGGGGTGTTGCTTTGTGTTGTTTTTCCGAATTTATGGGTGCACAGACTGGCACCCTTTGATTTGACTGGAGAGTGGAATGACCAAACCCATCATTACTATTAATGAGCTGGATGCGGAACGCCTGGATGCGCTATTGGAACAACCGGCCTTTGCCAACACCGACGTTGCCGCCGCGCTGAACGACGAGTTGGATCGCGCGGAAATCCTGCCGCCGGAGAAAATGCCGGCCAACGTGGTGACCATGAACAGCCGCGTGCGTTTTCGCGATCTGCACACCGATGAGGAACACGTGCGCACGCTGGTTTACCCGGCATCGCTGAAAGACAGCCACGATCAGCTGTCGGTGATGGCGCCGCTGGGCGCAGCGCTGCTCGGCATGCACGTCGGCAAGCAGATCTCCTGGCAATTGCCGAACGGTGAAGAAGCGCGGATTGAAGTGCTGGAATTGCTGTACCAGCCGGAAGCGGCGGGTGAATACCACCGTTAAGCGGTTCTCAGGGCGGCGTCCGGCCGCCCTTTCTGTCTCAGACGCAGATAGCGATCAGCACGGCGATCAGCAGCAGCACGTAAATTTTGGCGTGCAGCGCATCACTGACCTTCGGTAAACAGCGCCTGGCGAAGACAATTCCCGCAATCCCCGCCACCACCAACAGCCCCAGAATGTTCAGATTGACGTAGCCCAGATACTGCGGCCCGCTCATTTCTCGCCATCCCAGCACGATATACATCAGCGCGCCGATCACCGCCACCGGGATCGACAGCGGATTGGCGGCGCTGACACAGTGCTTCATGTCATAGCCGTGTCGGCGCAGCAACGGCACGGTCATCACGCTACCGCCGACGCCCAGCAGCGTGGCGATGCCGCCGATCAGCGGCCCGCCGCCCCACAGCGTAGCGGTGGAAAGTTCGGCGCGCGCCGGTTTGACCAGGAAGCCCCGGCGGAACAGACAGTCGGCGATGGTCACCGCCATATAGACCATGAACAGCCAGCGTATCACGCCGTCCGCCAGCAGCGAGGAGGCGAGCGCGCCAAGCGCCGCGCCGATGCCGATGAAAAAAATCAGCGGCACGATGGTTTCACGCAGCAGATTGCCGCTGCGCCAGTTGGTCAGCGTGGCATAACCCGCATTGAGGATCATCACCGCCGTCGAGGTCGCCACCGCGATATGCATCGCCTGGCCGGGCTGTTCGCCCGAGGCGGAGATCAAATGGTAGACGAAAGGCACCACCACAAAGCCGCCGCCGAAACCGAACAGAATGGTGGTGATGCCGGTCAGAAAACCGGCACCCAGAACAATCAACGTCTCAATCATGGCCGTGCGCCCGAACGAAGTCGTCGAACCCGGCGCAGAACTGCCCCGCCAGCGGATGAAAACGATCGCCGACGAACAGGCTCAGATACTGCTCGCGCACGGCGTCATGGTCCGCCAGCTCAATGCCGGCCTGCTCCGCCTGCGCCAGCGTCTGCGCGTCCGGGAAGCCCCAATAGCGCGAGTCGCCCTGCTTTTCCGTCGCTACCGCGCCTCCTCGCTCCGCCCGCATCAGCTGACGGGCCAAGAAAGCGCCGCTCTGCACGCCCAGCAGCATCATGTTTTCCAGGAACGACAGGTCGTGGCGCAGCTCGGCGGGCAGCCGGGCCAGCACCGGGCCGGCATCCCAGTGCTCGTCCATTTCATGCAGCGTCACCGCGCAGTCTTTGTCGCCGTTCATCATCGCGCGGAACAGCGTCATCACCCCGCGATAGCGCGGCAAATCCCCCGGATGCAGGTTCCACAGCAGCTTGCCGCGTCGGCTGAAGGCGCGCACATAGTCGGCGGAGAATTTCTGATAACAGCGCAGGGAGATCACGGCGTCCATGTGCCCCAGGCTGCTGATAAACGCAGCGTCGTTGATGTCGGCGACGCGATGCGCTTTCACCCCGGCGGCGGCCAGAAACAGCGTCGGCGGCTGATAGGCGCCCACACAGGCGCCGGCGTTGCGGCCGACGAACGGGAACACGAAATCGTTCAGCACCTCGCGCTCATACAACCCCAGACGGCGAACCGCCGGCTCCTGCGTGCGGCCGGTGCTTTTCGCCAGGGGAAAATACACCGTGAAAGCACACTCGTTCTTCAAAGAGACGATCAGATCCTGACACGCCAGCCAGGAGAAAATGTCGTTGCCGACAAAGAGCGCTACGTTTTTCATACTTCAGCCTTCTTTGCGTTGAAAATAGGGTTGTTGAACACGATTTTGCTGATATCCCGCGTGATGGACTCCATCGCCGAGGTGTAAAAAAGATCGCCCTTGGCGGGCGCGCCGAGCGAATAGAGATGCTGTTCATGGCCGCGCTGATCGGCGATTTTCAGCGTGTGCGGGTTGCACTTCACGCCACCGAACAGGTTTTCTTGCACCAGCCCGTCTTGCAGCAGCTGATGGCTCAGGCGGTTGGGCGGCAGTTGATAAGACGGCGTAGTGCAGTTGAACAGATACTGCACGCGCACCCGTTCATCCTGGCAACGGAGGGTAAAACCGTCCTTATCCTTGCCGATATCCACCAGGCCGCCGCAGGCGCGCAGGCGCTGGCTCTCCAGGGCCGCCACGATCTTGTTGGCGTTTTTGAGCGGCATAGCATGCCGATTGCGCATCCAGGAAGAGTTGTAAAAACGCATAAAGACCTGCCGGTTGTTGGCATCCATCTTGACCCAGGCGGCACATACCGTCGGGTGGATCGCCGCCAGATAGCTGCAGATGTGTTCCCGGGCAAAACGCGCGCGATCGAGGCTCTCCGCCAGATCGCGATAACAGTCGCGCCCTTCCCCGAGTGCCGAGAGCACCGTTAACCGCTCCGGCCCCGGGTAGTGGCGCGCCAGCGCGGCGTTGATCGCATGAACCAACTGATGCGCGTCGATGAAATCGTTGCCGGCGACAAAGCGCCGCAGCCCCTCAACGAACGCCGCCGGCGGCGGACGCATCAACGCCGGCTGCACGCTGGGGAACAGACCCGAACGCGACAGGGCGCAGATATCGGTCGCCCCCATGCGCTCCGTCAGTTCGACGATGGCGTCGATCGCCGTCAGGCTGCAGCCAATCACGCCGATAGCCGAATAAGGGTTAATCGCCGGCAGATCCTGGTTGGCCTGATAAGGGATCACGCCATCCACCGGATAGAGGCATTCCGGCGGGTTGTGCCCCGAGCACAACACCAGCGCATTCATCTGCTCGGCGCCGCCGCAGGCGGTGGTCAGCCGATAACCCGCCTCGTGCGTCGCGATGGCATTCACTTCGGCGGTCACGAAATTCAACGTCACGTTGCTGTCCGCCGCCATATAAATCGCCATGTCGCGAATAAAATCGAGATATTCCCGATACAACCAACGCGGAGGATAACGATCCTGGCAAAACTGCGGGAAATGCATGGCGATCCAATCAACGAAGTGCGCGTCGTCGAAAATATCCGCCGACATGTTTTCCGGCGTCATATTCAATATATGGCTGTCAAAGTCGCTGCTGTACGCCATACCGCCCTTGAAGCCCTGTTTATCGAAAACCTTCAGGGAAAGCGGCCTTTTGCAATGATTAACCGACTTATTTTTTATAAAGTTATACGCAAAAGAGATGCCGGCGGCTCCGCCGCCAATCACACCGAACTTATACATGAAATATCACCTTATAGTCATTGAACTGCGCTAAGAACTATTGCTTCAGGTGTTGGAATAAAAAGACGCCTTATTCCTTATTAACTTCTTGTATTGCGGAAACGAGATAACCCGCCCCACCCCGGTGTGAAAACTTGCATAGGCTTTATCGCCGCTAAAAATAGCGACTACCCAGACAAGCATTATTTTTCTGCCCCGATAGTAGGCCGCCGGCTGCTGGCTTGCTTTATATGAAAGGCCAACTATCATTGCGTTTCGGCCAATCTGTCTGCCAAAGAGAACACATGCGCAACGTCCGCATTGATGACATCGACCACGTAGCGCGCGCCGTGATCGCCATCGGCACCGACTATCCGCCGGGGCATCTGCTGCCGATGCACAGCCACCGGCGCGCACAGTTGCTGTACGGCGCCACCGGCGTCATGCACGTCTTCACACAGCAGGGCAACTGGATCGTCCCGCCGCAGCACGCGGTGTGGTTACCGCCGCAGATGCCGCATGCGGTGAGGATGGTCGGCGTCACCACCCGCAGCCTGTACCTGGAACCGAGCGCGCTGCCCGTCGAACGGCCGCAGGTGTGTCAGGTGGTCAGCGTCACGCCGCTGATGCGCCAGCTGTTGATGGCGGCGGTGGATATGCCATTGGAATATGCGCGAGAAGGGCGCGACGGGGCGCTGGCGACGCTGCTGCTGCACGAGCTGGCGCGGCTGCAGCCCTTGCCGCTGCACATCCCGCTGCCCGCCGATCCTCGTCTGAGCGAGCTGTGCCGCGCCTTCTTGCAGCAGCCCGACGCCCACGATTCCGCGCAGCATTGGGCCCCTCGCCTGTATATGAGCATTCGCACCTTCAGCCGCTTCTTTCGCGCGCAGACCGGCATGCCTTTTTCGCAATGGCGCCAGCGCGCCTGCGTGGTGCTGGCGTTGGCGCTGCTGGCCGAAGGGTGCAGCGTGACGCAGGTAGCGATGGAGATGGGATATGACAGCAGCGCGGCGTTTTCAACCATGTTTCGCCGCGTGCTGGGGCAGGCGCCCTCCTCCTATCTGGCGGAAGAGGGGCGCGATAGTTGACGACTTAGCGGAATTTCTGGTGATTGGCGTCGCGGGTCTGCTTGAAGCCCTTCGCCAACTGCTTCGCTTCGGCGACTTTGCCCCGTTCAGCCAGCGCCAACGCCTGATCGATCTGGCCAATCAAGGTATCCAATCCGCTGCGAAAGTCTTTCATCTCCGGGCTATCGGCGGCTTTGTCCTCCAGCTTCGGCGGGGTGGCTTGTTTGGCATCCTGCGCGGCGGCGCGCATGTTTTGCAGGCTCTGTTTGAGGGCGGCGGCGGAATCGGTATTCAGCACCGTTTTGTAGTTTTCAGCCAGGGTGTCCATATCGTCGCCCAGATCGGCGGCAGCCGCCAGCGAACTGGCCGCCAGCAGCACCAACGCCGCCAAGGCTTTCAGGGTATTCTGCATGTTTGCTCACCTTCCGTTTATTGTTTTAGTCAATCCACCACTACCTTAGGCAAGGCCGGGCAAAATCGAAACCGGAGATTTGTAAGCAAGGTTGAGACGGGATAACGCGCGGCCGACGGGCGCCGGCCGCACAGAGGATCACTGGCCGGCGATCTTCATTTCCGGCAGCAGCACCGAACCGCACTGGATATTGCTGCGGGTTTCAATATCGCTGCCAACGCTGACGATGTTGCGCAGCATGTCTTTCAGGTTGCCGGCGATGGTGATCTCGCTGACCGGATATTGGATCTCACCGTTTTCCACCCAAAAACCGGCGGCGCCGCGCGAGTAGTCGCCGGTGACGCCGCTGACGCCCTGGCCCATCAGCTCGGTGACCACCAGCCCGGTACCGAGCTGTTTCAGCATGCCGGCGAAGTCGGCCCCCTGCCCGGCAATGCGCCAGTTATGGATGCCGCCGGCATGGCCGGTGCTGTGCAGGCCCAGCTTGCGCGCCGAGTAGCTGGTCATCAGCCAGGTCTGCAGCACACCGTCCTTGACGATATCGCGCCGCTGGGTGCGCACGCCCTCGCTGTCGAACGGCGTCGACGCCAGCCCTTTCAGCAGGTGCGGATGCTCCTCGACGGTCAGCCAATCCGGCAGGATCTGCTTGCCGAGCGCGTCCAACAAGAAGGTCGATTTGCGGTAAACGCTGCTGCCGCTGATGGCGCCCACCAGATGGCCGAACAGCCCGGTGGCTACCTCGGAGGCGAACAACACCGGCGCCTTCATGGTCGACAGTTTGCGCGGCGCGAGACGCGCCAGCGTGCGGCGGGCGCACTCCTGCCCCACCCACTCGGGGCTTTGCAGATCGCCCATCGCACGGCCGATGGTGTAAGCGTAATCTCGCTCCATATCGCCGTCCTGTTCCGCTATCACACAGCTGGACAGCGAGTGGCGGCTGGAACAGTAGCTTTGCAGCATTCCGTGGCTGTTGCCGAACACCTTGATGCCGTAGTGGCTGTTGAAGCTGCCGCCTTCGGTGTTGGTGATGCGCTTGTCTGCCGCCAGCGAGGCCTGCTCAGCGCGCGCCGCCAGCTCGATGCCGCGCTCGGCGTCCAGTTCGACAGGGTGGAACAGATCGAGATCTGGCGCCTCGAACGCCAGCAGATCTTTCTCCGCTGGGCCGGCGCAAGGATCTTCAGAGGTGTAGCGCGCGATATCCAACGCCGCCTGCACGGTGCGGGCGATGGCGTCCGGGCTGAGATCGGTGGAAGAGGCGCTGCCTTTGCGCTGGCGGTGATACACGGTGATGCCCAGCGCGCCATCGCTGTTGAACTCGACGTTTTCCACCTCGCCGAAGCGGGTGCTGACGCTGATGCCGGTCGATTTGGTAACCGCAACTTCCGCCGCGTCGGAACCGGCGCGGGCCAGCTCCAGCGCCTGAGAAACGGCCTGTTCCAGCGCCTTGCGCTGTTCTGCAACTTGAGTGACTACTTTCATCAATCTGCCATAATTAATCAGAAAATCGTTGAGAAAAGTGCCTGGAGCGGCGTAGTTGTGCACGCGGGGCCGCGCGCAAAAATCCTGAGATCTCTGCCGTTGAGTCTAACAGGAACCGCGTTGAATTTCGCATAAAGCCGAACGGCAAAGCCGGGATAACATGCAAAACCCACGCATCACTCGACGATCAGTTTTACCGACTTGCCGATATTTGCCATCATGTTGACCAACGCATCCAGCGTGAACTTCTCGGTTTTCTGATTCACCACGTCGGACACGCGCGGCCGGGAAGTGTGCAGATAACGCGCCGCCTCCTCCTGGCGATACCCCTCCTCCTCAATCCACGCGCTGATCTCACCCATCAGCTGCTTTTTCAGTGCGATAAGCTGCGCAATCTCCGCATTGGACTGCGCTTGCAATTGCCGAGCCTCGTCGGCGGAAAATCCCAGATCCGCAAACACATTGCCGCCTGCGGGCGTAACGTGGCGCGAATCGGTATCAATCGGCTTGGTCATGACCTTTACTCCGCTCATTAATGACCGCGTCATAACGCGCTTTGATTATCTGAATATCGTGGCGGCTGGTTTTCTCCGTCTTCTTCTGAAAGCTGTGCAAGACGTAGATCGCTTCGCTGAACTTTGCCACATAGACCACCCTGAATGCCCCGCCGATGGCATATAAACGGATTTCGATAACGCCGCTTCCGCAGCCGGCCATCGGTTTCCAATTACCGGGTTCCAGAGCTCTTTGCACTTTACTCAGTTCAAATCCTGCCGCTTTTCGCGCATCGATTGGAAAGGCCAGCAAATCCGCTAACGATGAACCACGCCAATCAATGGCTTTCTCGATGTCATCATCCATGAACACCACCTCATTTTGTACAAAATTTTATACAGACAAGGTGATAAAAACAACAGCACAAATTCGCAGGACGCGCGGCAAGGCGCGATAATCCCCCAACGTGGCAGCTATACTCAGTTTGCTCAGGGCACGCAATTGGCGGGTTGCCGGACAACCTGTTAGGATTAGCCTCTTTTTAACGGAGCCTACCATGAACAAACAGCCTGAAGACTGGCTCGACGATGTCCCGGAGAATGAAAACGAGGACGATGACGAGATTATCTGGGTCAGTAAAAGTGAGATTAAACGTGATGCCGAAGCGCTGAAAGACCTGGGGGCCGAAATGGTCGATCTGGGAAAAAACGCGCTGGACCGCATTCCGTTGGACGAAGATTTGCGTGCCGCTATCGAGCTGGCGCAGAAGATCAAGAAAGAAGGCCGTCGCCGTCAGCTGCAGCTGATCGGCAAGATGCTGCGCGCCCGCGATATCGAGCCGATCCAGACCGCGCTCGACAAGCTGAAAAACCGCCACAACCAGCAGGTTTCGCTGTTCCACAAATTGGAAGCGCTGCGCGACCGCCTGGTGGAAGAAGGCGATGACGCCATTCCGTCGATCCTGGATCTGTATCCGGCCGCCGATCGCCAACAGCTGCGTTCACTGGTGCGCAACGCGCAGAAAGAGAAGGCCGCCAACAAGCCGCCTAAGGCTTACCGCCAAATCTTCCAATACCTGCGCGAGCTGGCCGAAGCGGCCGACTAAGCGCCGCCGCCATCCCGGGATGAACCCGTTTCATCCCCGGTGATGTGCCGGTTCGCCGCTGCTTTCGCGGATGTTGAAGCGCAGGCCGCCTTCCAGTTCTTCCTCCGCTTCTTCAAACAGCAGGATTATCGCGCCGAAACGACGCTTGCTGCGGGCATTCAGGTGAGTGAACTCGATCTCCACCGGCAGACCGATATCGCCGGTCACTACGTCCCACAGCGCATCGAGGTTGGCGCCAAACCCTTCGTCCAACGCAAACTTGTGCGCGAAATCGCGGTAGAAGGTCGGCACATCCTGGATCTGTTCAAAATCAAACTCTACTTTTGCCATCAAACTCACTCCACACGAATGAAGTTTTTGTAATGGTCACGCGTGACGAAGATCAGACCGTCGCTCGAGTACAACAGGCGATCGGCGCCGCGCCGGCCACACTGGTAATTGATGTCCGCCTCGCGCCAAACCCGGCCGCCGGCGGTCGGCAGTTGCCCTTCACGGTTGGAGAACCGATCGCCGCCGATCGCCTTGCCCGGCAATACCGAACAAAGGTTGCCCGATCGCGGATCCCAGCCCTGCTCGCGCGCCTGCTTCTTGGTGACGTAATAGTCCGGCAACCGCTGATGCTGCTGCAGGTAACTCACCACCGTTTGCTGCTGCGTGAGCCTGTCGATGCTCTGTTGCTGCCCCGCCGGCGCCTGCACCGCCACGTTGCCGCCGACCGCGCGATGATCGGTGCCGCGCAGCGCGCTGAAGACGGCGATAACAACGGCGATGACGATCGCCAACAGAATCCGCTTGTTCATTGCATTCCCTGAATGATGTTCGCCGGAGGCGCCGCAACGCCCCCAGGCTAGTTAGGTATATAGACGACCAGGATGAAACTAAGATGACCGGCGCGTAACGTTTCTGCGGCGGCGAGGCGCTTCATCCGTTTATGTCAATGATGCCACTTTCCAGCCGTTCTGGCACTCGGAGTCTCTCTGAAAACGGTCCGCCCCCGAAGGCGCGGATCGTCGTGCCGGATACTGCTTTCAGTATAGTCGGGGAAGGCGCCGCACAGCGCGGCGCGAAAGGCGGGAACGCATCAATCGATCAAGGCGTGGCGATAGCGATGCAGCATGTCGGCCAGGCGTTTCACCGGCCCAGTGACGCTGAGGGGCGCCTGATTGTCCACCAGCTTCTGCTGGTACTCGTTCATTTCGCCCAGCAAGCGATCGTAGTAATAGGCGCGCTTGACGTCGTTCTTGGCCGACACCACCCGATCGGCGGTGCTGCGGATCTGGCGGTGGAAGGCCGACAGCTCTTCGCTGACCGGGATTTCCGCCCGCTGCATGCGCTGGTGGGCGATGATCAGGTTCAGCGCCAGCCGGTACTTGGCGATGTCGTTCGGGAACATCATCAGCAGCTGGTTAAGTTGCTGATACAGCGCAGGCAGGTGGTTCTGCCGACGGCGTGCCGCCTTGGTGGTCAGCGCCGACACCGCACTGCCGACGAACTGGTTGAGCAGCGTGCGGCCGGTGCGCTCGCGCGAATTGTCGCGGATCAGCAGCAGCACCATCAGCCCAACGCAGCTGCCGAGGAACTGGCCGAGCGCACCGTCGAGGAACTGGGTGACGTTGAACTCCATCGGGTTGCTCAGCACCAGAATGTTGATGGTCCCCGCCAGCAGCCCCAGCGAACCAAGCCGCCGCTTCTGCACCTCGATGCCGATGAAAAACGCCAGCAGGCCGAGGCTGAGGCACAGCAGCAAAATGCTCTGCTGCGTCGCCGGCAGGATCACCATGAAGAACAGGGAACCAACCGGGATCGCTGCCAGCATGCCCAGCACGAAATCCATCGCCACCATGCGCGGCGCCGGGGTGCGCATCGCCAGCGAGGTGATCACCGCGATGATCACCATAAAACCGCTGCCGGACGTCCAGCCGGTCCACAGCCACAGCAGGCTGCCGAAGGCCGTCGCCACAAAGGTGCGCAGGCCGTTGATCATCGCGTGATGCCCTTCCGCCGAGGTCGGCTTGACCACGGTTTCATTGCTCAACACGCCCTCTTCCACTGCGCTGATGCTGCCGTTGGTGTGCACGCCTTTCGACAGCAGCAGGTAGCGCGTCGCCGCGCCGACCCAACTGGTGAGGGTCGACAGCGTCTCATCGGAGCGATGCGTGGTCAGCACCTGACGCAACAGCTTCATGCGCTTGTGGATCTCCTGCGGGGTTTCCGCCGGCAGCATCAATTGCTCGCGCAGGCTTTCTTGCAGCGCGTCTGGGTGATTCAGCAGGATCAGGTAGGTTTCGCAGGCCTGGGTGATCAACGTCAGCGACAGCGTATGCAGCGCCTTCACCCGGCGGTTGACCTTCTGCCAACGCGAGGACTCCATCATCAGGTTGTTGCGCATACCATCCAGCGCCGTGGTGCTCTTCACCAAATTGCTCCAGGCTCGATCGATGTCCTCTTTGTCGGCGTTGCTGATGCACATCTGCATCAGGCGATACTGATCCACCAGCAGCTGATCCACCGCCCGATCGATGTCCTGCTTAATCGAACGCGGCGAGAACAGCAGATCCGCCAACACGGCGCTGACGATCCCCAAAACGATCTCGCTGCAACGCTCGATGGCGAACTGCGGCGCTTCCAGCAGATGAGCCTCGCTGCTGGCGACCGTCACGATGATGATCAGCGCGGTATAACCGGCCAGGCCCCAGGCGTAGGAGTTCTCTACCTTGATCAACGAAGATATCCAGGTACAAAAACCGGCCCAAATGCAGCACAGCAGCAGCATCACCACCGGCGCGCGGGCGGTGGTGATGATAATGATCAGGCCGACGAAGCAGCCGATAAAGGTGCCGATGATGCGCAACCAGCCGCGGTGACGGATGGCGCCGGAGAAGGGCTCACCGCCGGCGGCGAAGGCCGGGCCGGCGGCGACGATGGCCGCGGTCATCGCCGACCAACGCGGGGTTTCCAAATTGAGATGGAAGCCGACGAACAGCGCAAACACAATCGCGAAGCTGAGTTTGAAGGCAAATCTCAGCCGGATAAAGGTTGGGCTGTTCATTAGCCGAACTCACGCAGCCGGTGCATCAGGCGCACAAAAGGCGAACCGCTGTCGGCATTGCGATCGTTCTGGCCGACGATCACCACGGTGGCGGTGGTGCCGGCCGGGTACGGATGTTGTTGATCCTTGGCGTCCAGCAGGATCTTCACCGGCACGCGTTGCGCCAGGCGCACCCACTCCAGGTTGCTGTCGATCGAGGCCAGCCCTTTGCTGTTGACCGTGCTGCTGCTGTTGTTCACCGCCGCCGCCACGCTGTCGACGGTGCCGTGCATAATGCGGTTGCTGCCGAGCGGGGTGATCTCCGCACGATCGCCCTTGTTCAGGCCGTTCAGCTTGGTCTCTTCCAGATACGCCAGGATGTAGAAGGAGTCTTTTTTCACCAATGCCACCGCCACCGAACCGCGGGTGATGTATTCACCGGCGTGCACGTTAAGGTTGGTGATCCAACCATCGGCCGGGGCGCGCACCGTGGTGCGTTCCAGATCCAGCTGCGCCAGCTCACGCGCCGCCACGGCCTTCGCCAGCTGGTGTTGCACGGTCTGCAGCGAGTTGTTCGACTGATCGATCTCTTCCTGCGACATCGCCTGCACGCCCAATTTCACGCGGCGGCCGGCCTCACGCCGCTTCTCCGCCGCCAGCGTCTGATAGTAAGCGACGTCGGCACCGGCCTCCGCCAGCGCCTGTTCATAGCGCGGCCGATCGACCACGAACAGCACCTGCCCTTTCTTCACCAGCTGGTTGTCCACCACCGGCACTTCGGTCAGCAGGCCGCTGACGTCCGGGGCGATCGCCACCACGTCGGCGGTGAACTTGGCGTCACGCGTCCACGGCGACTCGGTGTAAAACACCCACGCCTTGAACACGGCGGCAATGCCCAGCAACACAAGAATCAGAGTGATCGCGATTCGGGTTATTTTTATCGAAAAATTTTTCACAGCGACCTCAAACAAAAAGACATGAAATCAGATAGAACAGGCAGCAATACAGCGCGGTGTTAAACAGCGCCGGATGCCAGACAAAGTCGTAAATCCCCGTAGGCTGTAGCAGGCGTCGCAGCAGGAAGAACAACGCCAGCGACACCAACAGCTCGAAGAACACCGGCGGAAACGACAGTCCGAAGATGACCATAACCGGAAGCAAACTCATCACTTTTTCCTTATTGTTTACTGCGCCGGGAGATAACAGGTCTTGCCATTCACATTCTCTTTACATTTTAGCGTGCGCGCGCCACAAATCTTGACCAGACAGCTTGTCCGGGCCACGAACCTGAAAAAAGGGTAAACTTTGGGGCTGACATCCACGACAGGGATTGCGAGGGTGCCGGAGGGAGCGGCAGGATTGCGTCGCCGCTCGCTCTCGCACGTTGGTAAGGTCTATTCACCCGACCACGTTATATTAGCCTGCTTACTATCAAGGCATCAACAATCTGTGATCTAAATCACTTTTAAGCCAGAGTGAATAATGGAACGATTAAAACGGATGTCGGTATTCGCCAAAGTGGTTGAGTTCGGGTCGTTTACCGCGGCCGCGCGCCAACTCGATATGAGCGTTTCGTCGATCAGCCAAACCGTCTCGAAACTGGAAAATGAACTGCAGGTCAAGCTGTTGAACCGCAGTACGCGCAGCATCGGCCTGACCGAAGCCGGCAAAATCTACTATCAAGGCTGCCGGCGCATGCTGCAGGAAGTCAGTGAAGTGCATGAGCAGCTGTTCGCGTTTAACAATACGCCCACCGGCACGCTGCGCATCGGCAGCTCATCCACCATGGCGCAAAACGTGCTGGCGAACATGACCGCCGAGATGATGAAAGAGTACCCGGGCCTGACGGTCAACCTGGTGACCGGCATACCGGCTCCGGATCTGATCGCCGACGGGCTGGATCTGGTGATCCGCACCGGCGCACTGCAGGACTCCAGCCTGTTCTCCCGCCGCCTGGGGCAAATGCCGATGGTGGTGTGCGCCGCCAAAAGCTACCTGAGCCAGCACGGCACGCCACAGAAGCCAAGCGATATGGTCAATTTCTCCTGGCTGGAGTACAGCGTGCGGCCCGACAGCGAATTTGAGCTGATCTCGCCGGAGGGCATCACCACACGCATTTCACCGCAGGGGCGCTTCGTGACCAACGATTCCTCTACCATGATCCGCTGGCTGAAAAACGGTGCCGGCATCGCTTACGCCCCGCTGATGTGGGTGATCGAAGAGATCAAGCGCGGCGAGATCGAGATCCTGTTCAAAAGCTACCATTCGGATCCGCGGCCAATCTACGCGCTCTACACCGAGAAGGACAAGCTGCCGCTGAAGGTACAGGTGTGCATCAACTACCTGACCGACTATTTCGAACGCGTGACGGCGGTCTATCAGGGTTATCGCTGAGCGGCACTTAAGTAGCGGTGCGCCAGCGCGCCGAGCAGCATCAGCGCCAACATGCCCACTCCCCATAGCAGCCAGACGGCGTAGCCCGCCCAGTTCAGCAGCAGAGGAAAGTCGCTCGCCAGCCCACTGCCCAGCTGTTTCAGCCACGGCAGCCAGGCGTCCAACATCGTCTGCGGCACCAGGCTCAGCACGCCGTTCATCGGCAACTGTGCGCCGCCGACCGCCTCCGCCAACGCAGGAAGCCAGGTCAGCACGCCGGCTATGCCCCAGGCCAGCAGCGTCCACAGCGCCATGGCGCCCAGCAGCAGCGCTATCGTCCAACCGCCCCTGCTCACGGCACACCGCCGCCGCACTGCGGGCAAAAACGGCTGCCCGGCGGCAGTGGCGCGGCGCACTGTCCGCAGCTGGCGCTTATCGCGGCAAACGGCTGGCCGCAGCGATGGCAAAAGCGCGCCCCCGGTTTATTCACCGCCTGGCATTCCGGGCACTGCGGCCCCTGCCCGCCATGCTGGTTATAGCGGTTGCCATGATGCCCGCCGCGGTGACCCGCGCGCTGGTGGCCGCCGTTAACACCACCTTGCCCCAACAATCTTTTCAGTAAGCTCATCCCACCTCTCCTCTGTACATTGACGCTGAACCTCACTGTAAACCCTGGAGTAAACTCCAGGGTAAAGCCTGACGACGAGGATTTACGTTTCATTACATCAACAAAACGGCAAGGCTTTGATCATGTTAACAAAATCACCATCGGTATTACCCCACGCCAGCGCGCTGCGTTATGCTGCGGAAACCTCTCCCTGCATCAGGAATAACCATGAAAAAAATCATACTGGACTGTGACCCGGGGCATGACGACGCCATCGCCCTGCTGTTGGCCTGGGGCAATCCGCAGATCGACCTGCTGGCGGTCACCACCGTGGTGGGTAACCAGACGCTGGATAAAGTGACGCGCAACGCGCTGGCGGTGGCGCGCATCGCCAATATCACCGGCGTGCCCTTCGCCGCCGGTTGCCCGCGCCCGTTGGTGCGCAATATCGAAGTGGCGCCCTACATTCACGGCGATTCCGGCCTGGATGGCCCGGTGCTGCCGGAACCCCACCTGCAGTTAGACCCGCGCCACGCGGTGGATCTGATCATCGATACCGTGATGGCCCACCCGCCCGGCAGCGTGACGCTGGTGCCGACCGGCGGCCTGACCAATATCGCCATGGCGGTGCGCAAAGAACCGCGCCTTGCCGAACGGGTCAAGGAAGTGGTGCTGATGGGCGGCGGCTATCATGTGGGCAACTGGAGCGCGGTGGCGGAATTCAATATCAAAATCGACCCCGAAGCGGCGCACATCGTCTTTAACGAAAAATGGCCGTTGACCATGGTTGGCTTGGATCTCACCCACCAGGCGCTGGCCACACCGGCGGTCTGCGAACGCATCGTCGCCCTCGGCACCGGGCCGGCCAAATTCGTCGGCGAACTGCTGGAATTCTTTGGGCGCATGTACCAGCAAGCGCAAGGTTTCAGTGCCCCGCCGGTACACGATCCTTGCGCGGTAGCCTACGTGATCGATCCGACCGTGATGACGGTACGTAAAGCGCCGGTGGATATCGAGCTGACCGGCACCCTGACGTTGGGCATGACGGTCGCGGACTTCCGCGCGCCGCCGCCGCCGGATTGCCACACCCAGGTGGCAGTCAAACTGGATCAGGATAAGTTCTGGGATCTGGTGGTGGATGCGCTGACGCAAATTGGCGAGGTGGAGTGAAGTTTACGAAACAGGGATTAACGCGCTTTCACAGGCGCGTTAGCCGGCATTATGGTGGGCCGTTAGGCTATGCGCGTTATTATCACCTTGTAAAAGAGGCAAGAAAAATCCTATTAAATAATAAAATAAACGAAACAAAAAAGAGTTAATAATAAATAAAACACCCAAGAACAATCCGAGTTAAAATAAAAAGACAACGTCAAAGACAATCATTAAAAAACGGCAGTAAAAGCAGATAAAATAGATTGCAACTTTCGCGCCGTCATTGACAGCACAGATTTAACAGGAAAATGCCTAAATCATTACCCTCGACGCCTGAACACCTACGAGACCACCGTCGTCGCGTACTGCAATGCCCCTTCAGAATGAAAAGTTAACGAATTGAATTTTATGATTAAAAAAATAAAAAACATTAAAAATTGACTGAAATGCAATCAATTTGCGAAAATGACCGACCTGTTTGCATAACCCACAGCGGCGCCTTTAGCGGGTTAATACTTACGACCTTACTTTACTTATTCAGGGCATTGCCCCGTAGCGTCGCGGCAAAGATTAATTATTTTTTAGCATGAACACCGTTTCAATTTCCCATAATCGCGTGAGGATTGAGACATAGGAATAACTCCGACGCCAGGATAAAAGGATAGGGAATAATCAAAAAATGCATTCGATAAACGATACTGGCGCATGGCGAATTTTACCATGACAGATAAAACCTCCGTTAACACACTGACAACCGCCGTACTGACCCTGCTGCTGATCTGGATGGCGGTGATCCTGCCGCTCTATCAGCCCAACATGGGTGGCGGCGGGCTGGCACTGCCGCAAAATATTCTGGCTTGGGGCACCATGGCGCTGACAACGCTGATGGTGGCTTTCAGCGCTTGCGTTGGCCACACCCGTCTTTCGCTTACCCCCACCGCACGTCTGTTGCTTCTCGGTATCGCGGTGCTGGCGCTGCCGCTGCTGTATACCCGCCCCGAGTGGCGCGAAGGCGCCCTGTGGCGCTGTGCAGGCCTGCTTGGCGGCTGGCTGTTTTATGTCGCCTGTCTGCAACTGCGCGTGACAGCCCAACAGCGCAGCCTGTTGCTGTACGGTCTGCTGTTTGCCGTTAGCATTCAGGCGCTGCTGGCGGCGCTGCAGCTGTTCGCCCCTACGCTGGCCTGGGTCGCCCCCAACGGCGACCGGGTCTACGGCGTCTTTCAACAACCGAACGTGCTCGGCAGCTTTATCGCCACCGGGCTGGCGCTGGCACTCTGGTTGCTGCTTGCCGCCGCCGCACCGGCACGGCGGCGGCACATTCCCTTACTCGCGCTGCTGGTCGCTTTCTCCACCCTACTGGTACTGATCCAGTCGCGCGCCGCCTGGCTGGGCGGCGCATTGGCGGCGGCACTGCTGCTGTGGCGCTTTGCCCGCCATCGTCCGGTCGATTGCCGCCTGGCCTGCGGCGCGCTGCTGTTGGGCGCGGCATTCGGTTTGGTGATACTGCTGACCGGATTTGGTCTGGATGCAAAAATCGGTTTTATCAACCGCTGGGACTCCAGCGGCGCGCGTCTGACCATGCTGCACGACGCCGGCGCGATGATCCTGACCAAACCGCTGCAGGGCTGGGGGTACGGCGGCTTTGAATACAGCTTCGCGCATTTTCGTTTGCAGGAAATACCATGGCGAAAAGTGCTGGAAGTCGCCGGGCACCCGCACAATGAAATCCTGCTGTGGTGGGTGGAGGGCGGCCTGCCGGCACTGGCGGGTATCATGATCATTCTCACCGCCGGCGCGCTGTTGGTGAAACGCGCCTGGCGACGGGACCGCGAGCAACCGGGCGGCGCACGCGTCGGGCTGTTTCTGGTGCTGCTGCCAATGCTGGTGCACAGCCAGCTGGAATACCCCTTCTATCTGTCTATACCGCACTGGCTGGCGTTTCTGCTGCTGCTGGCGCTGCTGGATAGCCAAACCGGCGAGTTCCGCCCGGTGCCGTTCTCCAAAGCACTGAGCCTGCCGGTGGCGATGGCGGCGGCCGGCGTACTGGTGATGGCGCTCTTCGCCTGGCAGGGGCGCATGGCGTTAACCCAGTCGGAGCGCACCATGCTGGCGACTATCGACAGTATCGAACGCATGTCGCCGCCGGCCGCCTGGATTTATCGGGAGCGCAAAACCTTCGACGAGCAATCTCACGCGCTGCTGGTCTATAACCAAACGCGCGATGACGCCCTGCTGACCGATTATCGGCGTTGGGCAGACGCCTATCTGCAGCGCCGCATCGACGCCAACGTCTACGCCACGCTGATCATGATTTTGCGTTATCAGGGCGCTCAGGCGGAGGCCGATGCCCGACTGCGTGAGGCCGCTTTCTTGTTTACGTGGGATGCGCGTTTCAGGTAGGAGGGGATGGAGTGAGAGCTTGCCGCTCTCCTCTGCATAATAACCCTACGCATCGACATTAACGCGGCAAAATCGCGCACTCTTTATCCAGCAGCGATTCTACCGAGGCGCGATTGCCAACGTCCCAGCCACGCTTCGAGGCCAGCAAGATAAACCCTCGTTGGCCGGCAAACGAGGTCGGGACGACGGCCACGCCATATTCCGCCAACTGCTGCGGCGACAGATGAAAATAATCCGCGACGTCCTTAATCGGGTAAATACCCATCGCGGCCGGCTGCATCACGCGGCGAGCATAGTAGGTGTGGCGCAACAGCTTATCCGGCAAGGGGCGCCATTGATCCTGTATGTAAGGGCGCTCCGCTTGCAGCTGGCGCCGCACATCCTCACGCAGGCAGGTCAGGTGAATATGCAATTGGTTCTGGCTGCGGCCGTAAGCGGAGTTGATCGCCATACCCAGCTTATCGTCCGGTACCGGTTTACCATACTCGGCGGCCAGCCGGTAACGCATCAGCCACGCATAGCCAAAATAGTCCGTGCGTTCCCCGGCCAGCAGCTGCGGGCTTTCAATGCCAGAGAGCGGCGCCGTCGGCACCAGAATGAAGTGATAGGGATAACGCGGGTTTTGCAGCACGCTGAAGCCCTGCTCTTTCCCCTGCGGCATATAAATCTGCTCACACGGGGCCGGATCGCGCTTTTGCTGATAGTTAGCCATGCAAAGCTTATCGACCACGCCCCACAGCGCATCGGAACGGGCGCAGCCCGTCAGGGACAAGATCCCCAGTAAAAACAGCCAACGCCAGGTGGATAAAGCCAAACGCGCCTTCATCGTATTGTTCTGTTTTTTCGCCACGTCAATTTCATTCCATCACTTCGTGCAGGCACGCCTGCAGGGCTGCGGCGTCCTGCCGCGCTTAGCGTTACGAATGCGAGAAAGACCGCAAAATGGGGAGTTTTTAAGGGGCCAACGCCTGGCCCCTTGAGGAGTGATTACGCCGTGCCGCCGACGGTCAGCGTATCCAGTTTCAGCGTCGGCTGGCCGACGCCCACCGGCACGCTCTGGCCTTCCTTGCCGCACACGCCCACGCCTTTATCGATCGCCAGATCGTTGCCAACCATCGAGATCTGCTGCATCGCCTCGATACCGGAACCGATCAGCGTCGCCCCTTTCACCGGTTTGGTGATGCGGCCCTTCTCGATCAGGTAGGCTTCGGTGGTGGAGAACACGAACTTGCCGGAGGTGATGTCCACCTGGCCGCCGCCAAAGTTCGGCGCATACAGGCCGTACTCAACGCTGGCGATGATATCTTCCGGCGTCGATTTGCCCGCCAGCATGTAGGTATTGGTCATGCGCGGCATCGGCAGATGCGCATAGGACTCGCGGCGGCCGTTGCCGGTCGGCGCGACGCCCATCAGCCGCGCGTTGAGTTTGTCCTGCATATAGCCTTTCAGCACACCGTTTTCGATCAGCACGTTGTACTGACCCGGCACGCCTTCGTCGTCGATCGCCAACGAACCGCGGCGCCCTTGCAGAGTGCCGTCATCCACCACGGTGCACAGCTCAGAGGCCACCAGCTCGCCCATATGGCCGCTGAACACCGAGGTGCCGCGCCGGTTGAAGTCGCCTTCCAGACCGTGTCCCACCGCTTCGTGCAACAACACGCCCGGCCAGCCGGCCCCCAGCACCACCGGCATATTGCCGGCCGGCGCAGCCACGGCGCCAAGATTAACCAACGCCATGCGCACCGCTTCTTTGGCGTAGGCGTCGGCACGCACATCGCCGTCGGCGGTTTCCAGGAAATAGTCATAACCGAAACGGCCGCCGCCGCCGCTGGAACCGCGTTCGCGCTTGCCGTCTTGCTCCACCAGCACGCTGACGGAGAGGCGCACCAGCGGGCGCACGTCCGCCGCCAACGTGCCGTCGGTAGCGGCGACCAACACCTGCTCGTAAACGCCAGTGATGCTGGCGCTCACCTCCTGTACCCGCGCGTCGGCGGCGCGCGCCACCTTGTCAACGCGGTGCAGCAGAGCGATTTTCTCTTCGCGCGGCAGGCTTTGCAGCGGGTCAAGCAGCGGATACAGCGCCCGGTAGCCGATCTCACCCAGGGTGTGCGTGCGCCCGTCGCCCTGTTCGCGCACGATGCTGCGCGCCGCCTGGGCGCTCTGCTGCAGCGCATTCAGGGTGATCTGATCGGCATAGGCGAAACCGGTCTTCTCGCCGCTGACGGCGCGCACACCGACGCCCTGATCGATATTGTAAGAGCCATCCTTGATGATGCCGTCTTCAATCACCCAGGCTTCGTGATAACTGGACTGGAAGTAGAGATCGGCGTAATCGATACGGCGTTCTGCCAGTTGACCCAGTACCGAGTACAGGTCTTGATGACTCAGCTTGTTGGTAGCGAGTAACTGCTCACTGACAAACGTCAGGCTCATAATGGTTTCACTCTTGATTGGAGGATAACGTGTCAGACGGCGCCGTCAGCGACGTCTGGAATCGATTGTGCTGCAACACCGGCATCTGCTGCCGCAGGGTTTGCAGGCTTGCGGTGTCCACACGCACCTTCAGCGCCGCCACGGCGTCCGCATTCTCGGCCAGCACCTTGCCCCAGCCGTCGACAGCCAGCGAGTGGCCCCAGGTATGGCGGGTCGGCCCGTGCCGCCCCACCTGTGCCGGCGCCAGGATCATGCACTGGTTCTCAATTGCCCGGGCGCGCAACAGGATTTCCCAATGCGCTTCGCCGGTCACCCGGGTAAAGGCCGCCGGTACCGAAATCAGTTCAGCGCCCTGCGCCCGCAGCGCCTGGAACAACGCGGGGAAACGCAGATCGTAGCATATGGTCATGCCCAAGCGCCCGACCGGCGTATCCACGACCGTCAGATGTTGCCCATGCTGATAAGTATCCGACTCGCGGTAATGGCCGTGCGCATCGTTGATGTCCACATCGAACATATGCAGTTTGTCGTAGCGAGCGCGGATCTCGCCTTGATCGTCGAACAACAGGCTGCTGCTGGTGATACGCTCCGGGTTTTCTCGGCTGATCAGCGGCATGGAGCCCACCAGCAGCCACACGCCATAACGGCGCGCCAGCTCGCGCACCGCGCTCTGCAGCGGGCCGTCGCCCTGTGTTTCCGCCTGTTGGCGATAGGCCGCAGAATTGGCGAACAACAGCGCGTTCTCCGGCGTCATGACCAGTTTTACCCCGGCATTGAGCTGCTTGATCTGCTGTTCAATCTGGGCCAGGTTATCGCGCACCTGATCGCCGCTGCACAACTGCAACAACGCAACGTTAGCATTCCTCATGACGCCTTATCCTCCTTTGGCTTACGCAGTACCTCGTTGATCTTCGGTTGGTCGAGATCGCCGCCGATATGGTAGCGAATCAGCGAAATCTTGCTCCACAGCGGCCCCAGCACCTGCGAGGCGGCAAACACCGCCGCGCCGACGATCGGGTTGACGACAAACGCCGTGGCCACGCCGACGGTCGCCGAAATCGCCGGCGCCACCACCGCTTCCATATCGATGCGGCGGCGCGCCAAGTCGATCTGACCACTCATGGCGATGTCCGCCGCCAGCCCGTCGATCAACAGATTGTCGGTATGCATTATGCCATCTTTCAGCCAGGCGGTACTGCGGATGGAATCAAAGTAGAAGCCTTTGCCGAAGGTATCGCTGAAATCGAACTGCAGCTTGCGCAGCAGGGCGTCGAAGCTGACCAGCCGCAGTAGCTGGCCGGCACGGCCGCCCCCCATGCTCTCGATCTCGCCCTTGCCCATCTTGGCCTGCAACGCGCCGCTCAGCGTATTGATCTGCGGCTGCCACGGTGCGCCGTGCCAGTAAAGATCGAAGTCCACATCGTAAGGGGCCCCTTTCAGCGGCGTGGTGATGCCGAAGAACGCGGCGGTTTCATCGATCTTGCCGCCGAGCAGCTTGCCTTTCAATGAGCTGCGCTCTTCCTGCGCGTTCTGCTTCCACAGGCCGCTGGCGGTCATGCGCCCTTTGCCGGTGTCGACCAGGCCGTGATCCAGCGTCAGGGTGTCGCCACGATTGGTCAGATCGGCCTCGACCTTGCCGAAGTTCTGCCCCAGCACCCAGCACGACTTGCAACGCAGCATCAGCGAAGGCCAATCGCGGAAGGAGATTCTCTCCGTCGGCGGCGGCGGCGGGGTACCCGAGGCGCTTTTCGTCTCGGTGAATTGCGGGTTGTAATACAGATAGTTGATGTCGGCGCGCCACGGCCCGCGATCGGCCACCCGCAGGCTGCCGTCCACTTCGTCGCTTTTGGCGCTCACCAGCGTACCGCCCAGCTGTTTTTCGGCCGACAGCGTCAGCTTATGCCAGGCTTGGCCGCCCAGCAGCAGTTGCGGCGTGGTCAGCGCCACCGTGGTCGGGAAGCTGAAGCCGCCCACCTGGCCGGCGCTGCCGCCCTGTTTCAGCGCCGGCGCCAACAGCGCCAGCCATTTCTCGCCGTCCAGCGCCGGCAGGTTCAGCGTCATCGACTTGCCTGCCGGCAGCGGCGGCGTACCGCCACCGTTGGTTTGCCAGGCGCCGCGTGCCAGATTCACCTGTTTCTTGTCGAAGCTCCACTCGCTGTTAAAGCTGTTCTGTTTGCCCGCGCTGCCGGTCAGCATGAAGCCGTTCAGGCCGCCTTTGACCTTGACGTTCACCGGCAACGCCTCTCCCGGCACTTTGTCCAACGGCGAAGGTAAGTGACTGCTTACTTTCTTCAGATCCGCGTCGAGAGCGACATCGTAGCTGGCCGCCCCCTGGTGCGGTAACGTGATGGCCACCTGGCTCTGCCAGGGCGCGCTGCCGCTCAACGCATCCGCGGCATCCTTCGGTAAACCGGGGAACTTGCCCGGCTGCCAGTCGCCCTTCAGGCCGACGTTGACCTTGTAGTCGCGCTCGCCTTCCTGCGTGGTAAAGTTAATCGCCACCGGCTGCCCAAACCAGTTGGCCGACAGGATGTCACTCTGCAGCGTGCCGTTGTCGAAACGGAATTTGCCGCTGACCTTTTGCAGTTCGCTTTCCAGCGGCTTTATCAGCAACGCATTGTTGTTTAGCGCCACTTCACCGGTGGCTCTGACCTGCTCGCCATTCAGGGGGATATCCAGATGTAAGCGCCCACTGACATCACCGCCGATCTGCAACTGCTCCAGCGCCGCCCCCAGTGAATCGTGCAGCGGCGTCTGCATGAAATAGTCATGCACGTCGCTTCCCGCGCCCGCCACCTCGGCGTCGATCAACAACCGCTCTTTCAGGTAATCCGGGATCACCGCGCTGATGTTCTTGCCCGCCACCTTGCCCAGCCGGGTTTGCGGCGCATGCATCCACAGCCCTTCATTGGCGAAATCGAGGTCGATCGCCAGATCGGTCAGCGCCGGCCAGCCCGGTTGGAACTGGAAGGTGGCATGACGCAGCGGCACGAAGACTTCGAACTGCCCTTCGTTTTTACGGTATGGGAAATGCTGCGGATCGCCAGAATAAATCAGCGTGGCGTTATCCACCTGGCCGCCCTGAATGGCGCCGCTGAGGTAATCCACCAGATGCTTGCCCATCAGCGGTTCAGGGAAATAGCGCCAGGCGTCGGCGCCGTCATACAGGCGGATGCCCGCCAGAATGTTCAGCCACGGATCGCCCTTGGCCGGCTGCTGATAGCGGAAGTCGCCGTTGACCCACAGCGACTTCGCCTTGACGTCCAGCCCTTGGCTCGCCAGCTCCCAGCCCTGATCGTTGTAACGCCAGGTCAGCGCGCCACGCGCGCTGCTGACTTCAAGCGGCGCGCGGAACATGTCGCCGTAAGGCAAGGTGCTGTCGTGCAGGCCCAGCGTCAGACGGCCGCTCTCCACCCCGCCGCTCAGCGCGCCGGAGAAGTGGTTGACACCCGGCAGCAGCTGCCAGCGTTGCCAGCTGACATCGCGCCACAGCGCCTGGAAACGGCTCTTTTCCGGCTGCTTCATCGGGATGTCCAGCGCCAGCGCTTCCAGCTGGCCCTGCGGCTGCAGATCGTTCCAGCGATCGAGCACGTCCGGGCTGAGGAACGAGAAGGTCGGCAGCAGCGCCGACAGACGCTCCAGCTGAATATGGGTCGCACGCACCCGCAGCTCTTCATTCTGGGCCGGCCCCATGAATTCGGTATTTTCCGGCAGCCACAGGGCGGAAAGCGTCCCCAGCGGCCACGCCTGGCCGTCGGTGCTCAACCGCAGCTGCGGCACGTCGAGCAGCCAGCCGGTGCCCTGGCGGTGCAGCGACAGCGCCAGATTATCGACATCCAGCCGATGCTGCGCGGCGCCGGTGCCCCAATTGGCTGTCCCCTGCTTGAGCAACGCATTGCCGCCGGCGATCTCGCCGTTTTGCACCTGCAGCCAGGCCGCCAGGCTGAAGTCAGCACTTTCCAGCCCGGTGTTGGCGCGCAGCCAGCGGGTAAACCAGGGTTTCATGTCGATGTTGTCGGCCTGCAGATAGACCGTACCGGTATCCAGCAGCCCCTGATGATCGCGCAGATCCATGCGCAGCTGCACCACGCCGTGCTGACCGTTCAGCGTCGACAGGCTGATCTGCCCCTCAGCGCGGTGGCGGTCGCGACTGTTGAGCCAGGTGAGCTGGGGAATGTCGAATTCGGCGCGCGCGCCGGCGGGCGTCAGGAACGAAACGCGGCTGTCGCGCAGATCGAAATGGTCGAGCTGGCGCAGCAACAGATCGCTGACTTTACCCGGCTCAATGCCCTCGCCCTGCTGGTCGCCGCCCAGCGTGGCGTTCAGATCGAGCCGAAATTGATAGAAGGTGAGATCGCGAAACTGCCAGCGCCAGTGCAGCAGCGACTGCCATACGTCCAGCGCCAGCGTCACGCGTTCGATATGGAGATCGCTTTTGGGCAGCGTGGCGCTCAGGTTGCGCATTTCCAACGTCGGGCCGAACGTTTCCCAACTGCCTTGCACGAAATCCATTCGCACGGGCACGCCGGACAGCTTCTCCACCTGCGCCAGCAGTTGGGGACGGTAGTCGTTCAGCTTCGGCAGCATCAGGCGCAGCCCGCTGATCAGCAGCGCCACAATCACAATTAGGGTGGCGCCTGTTGCTAACAAAATCCCAGGCAGTCGCCTCACGCAGTTCTCCTTGCTCCGCTGCCTGGCAACGGGAATATCTATGCACTGACGGGCCCGGCACGCCGGGCCCTTACCGATGTCGGGCGGGTTACATCATGACGACGTCGAACTGCTCCTGGCTGTACAACGGTTCGATCTGCACCTTCACCTGTTTGCCGACGAAGATCTCCACTTCGGCCAGCGCATGCGACTCCTCGCTCTTCAGCGCTTCGCCGACCGCCGCGGAGGCGTACACCAGGAAACGATCGGAGTCGTAGGCATGATGCACGCGCACAATCTCGCGCAGGATCTCGTAGCACACGGTTTCCACCGTTTTCACGGTGCCGCGCCCATTGCAAGTAGGACAATCATGACAGAGCACATGTTCAATGCTTTCACGCGTCCGTTTACGCGTCATTTCAACTAAGCCTAGCTGAGAGAAGCCGTTGATCGTGGTTTTTACCCGATCTTTACTCAGCGCCTGCTCCAGTGAATGCAGCACCCGGCGGCGATGCTCTTCGTTGTTCATATCGATAAAATCGATGATGATGATGCCGCCCAGATTGCGCAACCGCAGCTGGCGGGCAATGGCCTGCGTCGCCTCGATGTTGGTATTGAAGATGGTTTCATCGAGGTTGCGATGGCCGACAAAGGCGCCGGTGTTGATGTCGACGGTGGTCATCGCCTCGGTCTGATCGATGATCAGGTAGCCGCCTGACTTCAGCTCTACCTTGCGCTCCAACGCACGCTGGATCTCGTTTTCCACATCGTACAGATCGAAAATCGGCTGGCTGCCGGTATAGAGCTCGAGCTTGTTGGTGATGTCCGGGATGTACTCGCCGGTAAACTCCACCAACAGGTCGTGCGTCAACCGCGAATCGACACGGATGCGATCCAACGCCGCGCCGGCGAAATCGCGCAAGATGCGCTGCGCCAGCGCCAGCTCGCCGTACAGTTTATATTTGGTCTGGTTGCGCTTCTTGCGCTCCATCACCTTGGTCCACAGGCGCTTGAGGAACGCGGCGTCCTGCGCCAACTCTTCCTCGCCGATACCTTCCGCCGCGGTGCGGATGATAAAACCGCCCAGTTCGTCGCAGTGCGGCGCGACGCTCGCCTTCAGGCGCTCGCGTTCGGCTTCGCTTTCAATGCGCTGTGAAACGCCGACGTGCGCCGCGCCCGGCATGAAGACCAGGTAGCGCGAAGGCAGCGTGATGTCGGTGGTCAGACGCGCGCCCTTGGTGCCGAGCGGATCTTTCACCACCTGCACCATCAGATCTTGCCCCTGACGCACCAGCTCGGCGATGTCGCGCACGTGGAAGTTTTTCCGCTCGTCGCCGGCGACGCATTCGGTATGCGGCATGATGTCGGAGGCGTGCAGGAAGGCGGCCTTGTCGAGGCCGATGTCGACGAACGCCGCCTGCATCCCCGGCAGGACGCGGCTGACGCGCCCTTTATAGATATTGCCGACGATGCCGCGTTTGGATTCGCGTTCGATATGAATCTCTTGCAGGATGCCGCCATCGATATAGGCGACCCGCGTTTCAGACGGTGTGATATTAACCAGTAGCTCAGCTGTCATGCCTTCTCCTCAGAGCCGGTCGATAATGGCAGCGCCCATCAACCGGTTCTTACATCACGTAATGCGACAAAATTACTGAGCAGCTCATGTGTTTCGACCAGCGGCAAGCCCACCACCGCGTGATAACTCCCGGTTATCGTCCTGACGAAACAACCACCCTTTCCTTGAATTCCATAGGCGCCCGCCTTATCCATCGGTTCGCCCGTGGCAATATAGTCGCGGATATCCTGTTGCGACAGGCTGCGGAACGTCACGTCGGTCACCACCAGCTGGCAGCGCACGTCATGGCGATCGGCGATCGCCACCGCTGTCATCACCTGGTGCTGCTTGCCCGACAGGGCCGCCAGCATCTGCGCCGCATGGGCTTCGTCGTGCGGCTTCTCCAGCACCCGGCCGTTGAGCACCACGATGGTATCGGCGCCCAGCACCGGCCGGTCTTCCGGCGCCAGCGCCACGCCCGCTTTGGCCTTGTCCTGCGCCAGACGGCGCACGTAGGCTTCGGCGGCTTCACCTTCCCGGCGTTGCTCTTCGGTATGCGTCAGCAGAATATCGAACGGCACGCCCAACAGCGTCAGCAGTTCACGTCGACGTGGGGAGCCGGAGGCCAGATAAAGCGAAGTCATTGATATACCTTTCATATTTCAAGCTGCAGCGGCGTTGGCTGCCCTCAATCAACCCAGTCACTTGGTAACCCAAGCTCCTGGGTATTCACTCGGTTGCCGCCTTGCTGCAACTCCAAATCTTGCGGGTATAAATACCCTTACTGTACGGCGAACTGACGGCGGATTTTGCGCATCAACAGGAATAACCACGGCCACAAAATGCCGTTTACCACACTACTCCAGAACACCTCTGGGCGGAAAGAGACGTTGATCACTAAAAACTCAGCCCAGAACACCACCACGTCCATCGACAGCGACAGCAGCACGACGATCAGCGCCTGTTGCCACAGCGCCATATTGCGGAACAGTTGGAATTTGAACGCCACCAGGTAGGCGATGATGCCCAGCGCCAGCGCACGCACGCCCAGCGTGGAGCCAAGGATCAGATCCATGATCAGCCCCAGCACGAAGCCGGTGCCGACGTTGACCCGGTGCGGCAAGGCCATCACCCAGTAGATCAGGATCAACACCAGCCAGGATGGCCGAAACATGTAGATTTGCTCCGGCCACGGCATGATTTGCAGCACCAGCGCCACCAGGAACGACAGCCAGATGATCCAGCGCCCGTGGCTGCGGTAGCTGTTCATTGCACCACTCCCGCCGCAGCCGGCTGAGGTTGGGGCTGTGCGGGCGCAACGCCGGTGGCCGGCGCAGGCAGCTGCGGCCCGACCGAACCGGCAGGCGGCAGCACCTGCGGCATCATCTGCATCAGGCGTTCATTGGCCACGCGGTGCACTTCGTCCGGCGGCAGCGGCATGTCGCCGTTGCGATCGGCGCCCCACAGCAGCAGCAGGTAGCGCAAGCGCTGCAGACCGGCGGTCGGCCGCGCCTGAATCACGGTGTAAGCGCGCTGGTTGTCGACCTTGACCGAGGAGACCACCGCCACCGGATAGCCTTCCGGGAAGCGGCCTCCCAAGCCGGAGGTGACCAACACGTCGCCAACGCGAATATCGGTGTTGTTCGGCAGGTGCTCCAGCTGCAGATCGTCGGCACAGCCGCTGCCTGCGGCGATCACCCGAATATCGTTGCGCAGCACCTGTATCGGCAGCGCGTGCGAGGCATCGCAGATCAGCAGCACGCGGCTGGTGACCTTCGCCACCGCCACCACCTGGCCGACCACGCCCTTGTCGCTGATCACCGGCTGGCCTTCATAGACGCCGTTGTCCGAGCCTTTGTCGATCACCACCTGATCGCTGTAAGGATCGGAACCGGTGGAGATCACCTGGGTGACCATCTTGTGTTCGTCCTGGCGCAGCGGGGAACCCAGCAGCTCGCGCAAGCGGGCGTTTTCCTGCTTGAATTGGCCAAGAAGAAGAATATCGCTGTTTTTCAGCAGCAGTTCCTGCCGCAGAGCTCGGTTTTCCAGCTCCAGCTGTTGGCGGGTGGCCAGCGTTTCCGACACGCTGTCCAAAACTTTACGCGGCCCGTTGGCCAGAAAATAGAAAGGGCTGACTGCGGTGTCCATGTAGTTGCGTATCTTCACGAACGTGCCGAGCCGGCTGTCGGCAACGATCAGGCCAATGGCCGCGATCACCGCCAAAAAAAGTCGCAGTTGCAGGGAGGGCCCCCTGCTAAAAATCGGCTTCATAAATTATGCGAGTTCCTCGACAACAGAAAGAGGAACCGTACCCGATTTTCGCTGTGCGCATTCATCCGATACGATTCCTCCTTCCAGGGGCTGACTATTCTTCGCTGAACAAATCGCCGCCGTGCATGTCGATCATTTCCAACGCCTTGCCGCCGCCGCGCGCCACGCAGGTCAGCGGATCTTCCGCCACCACGACCGGGATGCCGGTTTCTTCCATCAGCAGGCGATCGAGGTTGCGCAGCAGCGCGCCGCCACCGGTCAATACCATGCCGCGTTCGGAAATGTCGGAGGCCAATTCTGGCGGGCACTGCTCCAGCGCCACCATCACCGCGCTGACGATGCCGGTCAGCGGCTCTTGCAGGGCTTCGAGGATTTCATTGGAGTTCAGGGTGAAGCCGCGCGGTACGCCTTCAGCCAGGTTACGGCCGCGTACTTCGATTTCGCGCACTTCGTCGCCCGGATAGGCAGAACCGATTTCGTGCTTGATGCGCTCGGCGGTCGCTTCGCCGATCAGCGAGCCGTAGTTGCGGCGCACGTAATTGATGATGGCTTCATCGAAGCGGTCGCCGCCGATGCGTACGGAAGAGGAGTAAACCACGCCGTTCAGCGAGATCACCGCCACTTCGGTGGTACCACCACCGATATCCACGACCATGGAGCCGGTTGCTTCGGACACCGGCAGACCTGCGCCGATCGCCGCCGCCATCGGCTCTTCAATCAGGAACACTTCACGCGCGCCGGCCCCTTGGGCGGACTCGCGGATAGCGCGGCGCTCAACCTGGGTGGCGCCGACCGGCACACAGACCAGCACGCGCGGGCTTGGGCGCATAAAGCTGTTGCTGTGAACCTGTTTGATAAAGTGCTGCAGCATTTTTTCAGTCACGAAGAAGTCGGCGATCACGCCGTCTTTCATCGGGCGAATAGCCGCGATGTTGCCGGGGGTGCGGCCCAGCATCTGTTTGGCGTCATGACCGACGGCCGCTACGCTCTTTGGGGAGCCGGCACGATCCTGGCGAATGGCAACCACCGAAGGTTCATTCAGTACGATGCCTTGCCCTTTAACATAAATCAGGGTATTGGCGGTACCCAAGTCGATGGACAAGTCGTTGGAAAACATGCCACGAAATTTCTTAAACATAACGAAAGGATAATCCTGCAAGCTGGGGGCGGAAAATAAAATCCGCCTACTTTACCAACCACACGAAGCAGCGACAAGGCGCAAAAACGTTCTACTTCGGTGAAAAATAGTCTGTATTGTTTCTGCTCGAATGCACGGAAATTGGATGAGGCCTGAATTCCCTGAACAAAGGCTCAGTTTACCACCCTGCCAACGCACGAAACGGCGTAACACAGCTCATAAAATCTAACATATTCCCTGATTGCCGCCGGTGGTAAGCGCCTACCAACGTTAACCGGGAAAAGGCTGACAAGAGCCTATCTCAAATAGGCGTCGTTGTCGCAGGCAGTTTGGAAAAAACTCCAAAATGACGGGTAACATGGCCCAGATGGATCGACGCTCATTCTACGTCAATTTTTGCCCGGCAATCAGCTTAAACGCGATAACGGCGTGAATATTTTTTACGCCCCGCGTCGATCGGCTCCGGCGACGCGAAAAAGTCGCCCTGCCCGCCGAGGATCCCACGCTCTTTCAGCGTCTGCCATTCATTGCGCGTGCGCACGCCGGCGGCGAACACCTGAGCGCGCGTGCCCGCACAGGCGCCGGTCAGGCTCTGCACGAACAGCTGATTCTCGTCCCGCTTATCGATACTCCGCACCAACCCCGGGTGGAGCTTGACGATCTCCACCTGCAACGACTTGATATAGGACGTACTGACCACGGTTAACCCTGCTTTGGACACCGCAAGACGGCAACCCAGCCCTGACAACAGCCTCAGCACCGGACGCAAACGGTCGATATGTTGACACACATCTGCCTCCGCAAGTTCAATCAGAATTCGCCGGCGCTGACTTTTTTCGCACTGCAACAGCGTGTCGCGCAACCAACGCTGGAAAGAGCGCTGCAAAATCGAATCCACGCACAGCGGGAACGCCAGGGTTTCCTCAGGCCACAGCGCCAACAGGGGGATGATGCGACTCACCTGTTGACGATCGTAACTCTCCGCCAGCCCCAACTGCTGCACCAGCGGCATATACTCCGACGGCAACAATTCCTGAACGCCGTCATAGATCCGGCTCATGATCTCGCGGTGGTGCACCTCGCCTTCCACGGTCACCGCCGGTTTCTGATACAGCCGCGGGCCGCCGCGCGCCAGCACCTGTTCCAGCAGCGTGCGCCACTTGACGCTGCCGCGCCCTTTTTCCGGCACCTGGCTGTCGTACACATACCAACCGTTTTCGCCCTGCAGCGTGGCGTGGCGCGTCGCCTGCTCCGCATAGTCGATCACCTGCTCAGTGGTTTGGCCGCTGCGGTACGCCACAATGCCGATGTGCAGGAAGGCCTCACGGTCGATCAGCGCGGTGGAAGGCAGGGCATCGATGGCGTTGACCAGCTGTGAAGCGATGCCGTCGGCCTCTTTCAGGGTGCGATGCGGCAACAACACGGTGAAATCGCTGTGGAAATAGCGCGCCAGCAGCGCCGACGGATAACGCATCACGAAGGTGGAAAGCAAGTTGACCAGCGAATACATCAGCTCTTGCACCGCCGCGCTGCCGTGTGTGTCACGCAGGGTGTCGAAATCGGGGAGCCGCACCATCATCACGATGCCGTGCGAACCTTCGTCTTCCAACTGAGTGGTCAGTTGGTTATCGAAGAACAAACGGTTGTTCAGGCCGGTTTTGGCATCCTGCGCAGCGAAAGCGCGGATCAACGTATCGACCCGGCTGCGTTCCTCCCGCGCTTCCGCCAGATCGGCCAGCAAACGATCGAGCGCGCCGCTGACGTTGGCCGGCCATTCGCGCACGTCGCCCTGCATGACGTTTTCGCGTTCGCCGTTCAAAATGCGCCGCGCGCGGCGCTCCAGGCGATCTTCCCCATCGGCCTGTTCACGCAGCCAACGCAGGCTGAACAACAGGATCACCACCATCACGACGATCGACAGCGTCACAGCGGCGGTGGATTGCAGCGTGCGCACATCGCTGGCGAAGGGATCGAGGTAAGTAATGTATAAAATGCTGCCCGGATGCTGCAGCAGCGGCCGCGAGACCTGCCGGTAGCCGTTCAGCGCATCCCAGGGCACTTTTTTTACCGTCGGCAATTTATAGTCGAGGAGCTTGCTGGTGCCGGCTTCTACGCTGATCGACACGATGCCGAGCGGGCGCATGACGATCGGCAGCCATTTTTCCTGATCGTGCGGCGATTCGCGCAGCATGGATTGATCGAGCGAGGTGACCAGCGAATCAAAGCGGCGCTCCTGACGATCCTGGGTGACGTAAAAGAAGCTGTATGAGCACCCCATCAGCATCAAAAACATCGCCAGCGCGACCAACAGAGTGATCAATGCAGAGAGTTTGGTGGTAAATCGCATCCCTGTGCCTTGTCCGCTATGGTTAAGTGAAAGTTCACCCTTTAGTTAAAAGGGGCCGTCGAACCCTAACAAGCCTTGCCGAGGAAAAAAACCGGCAAGCGCCATTTTTGTCCTTTATCAGGGCCTGAGCCGCTTATTATGCATATAGTCAGATAAATGTGATTCAGCCATTGATAGAAAAGTGTAAACGAGAGGAAGAGTGACATGCGTGCACTGTTATTGGAACAACAAGACGACCAAACTCTGGCTCATATCAAAGATATCAGCAGCGATCGGTTGCCGGAAGGCGATGTCACCGTCGACATCAACTGGTCCAGCCTTAACTACAAGGATGCGCTGGCGATCACCGGCAAAGGCAAGATCGTGCGCAACTTCCCGATGGTGCCGGGCATCGACTTCGCCGGCACCGTGCGCCACAGCCGCGACGACCGCTTTAAAGCAGGGCAAAGCGTGGTGCTCACCGGCTGGGGCGTGGGCGAACACCATTGGGGCGGGCTGGCAGAACAGGCGCGCGTTTCCGGCGAGTGGCTGGTGCCGCTGCCGAACGGCCTGGATGAGCGCAAGGCCATGATCATCGGTACCGCCGGCTTCACCGCCATGCTGTGCGTAATGGCGCTGGAGGAAGGCGGCGTGCATCCGGACGACGGCGATATTCTGGTCACCGGCGCCAGCGGCGGCGTGGGCAGTACCGCCATCGCCCTGCTGGCGGCGCTGGGGTATCGGGTAACCGCCATCAGCGGCCGCGACAGCAATACCGAGTACCTGAAAGCGCTCGGCGCCAAAGAGGTGATGTCGCGCGATGGGTATATCGAAACGCCGCGCCCGCTGGAGAAACAGCTGTGGGCCGGCGCGGTGGACACCGTCGGCGACAAACTGCTGGCGCGGGTGCTGGCGCAGATGAACTATAACGGCACCGTCGCCGCCTGCGGCCTGGCGGGCGGCTATCAGCTGCCGACCACCGTGATGCCGTTCATTCTGCGCAACGTGCGCCTGCAGGGGGTAGATTCGGTGCACACGCCGCTGCATCGCCGCCAAACCGCCTGGGAACGGCTGGCCGGTATTCTGCCGGACAGCTTCTACCAGCAGGCCACGCACGAAATCCCCCTCGAGCAGGCGCCGGCCGCCGCCGCCGCGCTGTTGAACAACCAAATCACCGGTCGCACCCTGGTGAAAATCCGCTGACGTTCGCCCCCCGGCAACGGGGGGATCGCCCGCTCTGCGAAATTTCATATTTTCCCGCGCCCCCTCGCTTCCGACCGGCTTTAGCGCCATGCTTATTTCATAGATACCCGTTAGCTGCTCGCCGGGCGGCGGGAATCCGTCGCAGAGGACATAAGCATGAACAAACACCCCAAGTTGACCGAGGCCGACGTCACGCCGGAGAGCGTGTTCCACCAGCGGCGCAAGGTGCTGCAGGCGCTCGGCATCACCGCCGCTTCACTGGCGCTGCCCACCGGCGCGCGGGCGGATCTGCTGTCGTGGTTCAAGGGCAACGATCGCCCCAAGGCCCCGCCGGGCAAAGCGCTGACATTCAGCAAACCGGCCGCCTGGCAGGCTCAACTGGCGATGACGCCGGAAGACAAGGTCACCGGTTACAACAACTTCTATGAGTTCGGCCTCGACAAGGCCGACCCGGCCGCCAACGCCGGCGGCTTGAAGACTGAAGGCTGGAAAGTGCGTATCGACGGCGAAGTGGCAAAACCGATGACGCTGGATATCGACGATCTGATGAAGCGTTTCCCGCTGGAACAACGCATTTACCGCATGCGCTGCGTCGAGGCCTGGTCGATGGTGGTGCCGTGGATCGGCTTCGCGCTCAGCAAGCTGCTCAAGCTGGCCGAACCGAACAGCAACGCGCGCTATGTGGCCTTCCAGACGCTGTACGATCCGGAGCAGATGCCCGGCCAGAAAGATCGCTTTATCGGCGGCGGCCTGAAATATCCCTACGTCGAAGGGCTGCGTCTGGACGAGGCAATGCACCCGTTGGCGCTGCTGACTGTCGGCGTGTACGGCAAAACCCTGCCGCCGCAAAACGGCGCGCCGCTGCGGCTGATCACGCCGTGGAAATACGGCTTCAAAGGCATCAAATCGATCGTGCATATCCGTTTGGTACGCGATCAGCCGCCGACCACCTGGAACCTCTCTGCGCCAAACGAATACGGGTTTTACGCCAACGTGAATCCGCACGTCGATCATCCGCGCTGGTCACAGGCCACCGAGCGATTCATCGGCTCCGGCGGCATTCTCGACGTCAAACGCCAACCAACGCTGCTGTTCAACGGCTATGCCGATCAGGTGGCGTCGCTGTATCGCGGCCTGGATCTGCGGGAGAATTTCTAAGTGCGCCTGACGCCTGTTCATATCAAATGGCTGAAAGCCGCCCTGCATCTGGCGGCGTTTCTGCCCTTTCTCTGGTTGCTGCTGGCGGTGGATCAAGGCTGGTTCAGCGCCGATCCGGCCAAGGACATCCAGCACTTTACCGGCAGAATGACGCTAAAACTGCTGCTGGCCACGCTGATGATCGCCCCGCTGGCGCGCTACGCCCGCCAGCCGCTGCTGATCCGCTGCCGCCGCCTGGTGGGGCTGTGGTGCTTTGCCTGGGGTACGCTGCACCTGATAAGCTACTCCACGCTGGAACTGGGGCTGAGCAATCTCGGCCTGCTGGGCAGCGAGTTGGTAAACCGGCCCTATCTGACGCTCGGCATCCTTACCTGGCTGATCCTGCTGGCGCTGGCGGCCACCTCGACGCTGTGGGCGATGCGCAAACTGGGCGCCAAATGGCAAACCTTGCATAACTTCGTCTATCTGGCGGCGATCCTCGCACCCATCCACTATTTGTGGTCGGTCAAAACATTCTCGCCGCAGCCGTTCATTTATGCGCTGGTGGCGGTGGCGCTGTTGGGGCTGCGTTACAAGAAATTCCGCGCCTGGTGGCGCTGAAGCGCGGGCCGGCACGCGTCATTGCCGTTGAAAAACGCGTGCCGCCGGCGGGAACTTTTTCTGTGTTCCAGCGCTCATATTCCTGTCACGGATCCCCCAGATCGTCGATTTGGGGTTGAATATCTTCGCTGATAAGACCAGTATTTAGCTGCGAATTGCTACGATATCGTTATAATGCCCGACCTTGTTTCTGTTCTCAGGGTGAATTTTCCCCTTAACAGGTGACAAATCGGTAACATCGGGTTATTTTCTACGATGATGGTTTTATTGCCGGAGATACCAGCACAATGGCGGATAAGTTTCACATTTTGCTTCTGAACGGCCCCAATCTCAATCTGCTGGGGACGCGTGAGCCGGAGAAGTACGGCAGCACGACGCTGACAGAGATTGTTAACGGATTGGAAAACCAGGCATCCGCATTGGATATTACCCTGAGCCATCTGCAGTCCAACGCCGAGCATCAGCTGATCGATCGCATCCATCAGGCGCGCGGCAATACCGATTTCATTCTGATAAACCCGGCGGCGTTCACGCACACCAGCGTGGCGCTGCGCGATGCGTTGCTGGCGGTGCAGATCCCGTTTATCGAGATCCACCTGTCCAACGTGCATGCCCGCGAACCTTTCCGCCATCACTCTTACCTCTCAGACGTAGCGGTAGGCGTGATTTGCGGCCTCGGCGCGGATGGCTACGCTTTCGCTTTACAGGCAGCGGTTAACCGTCTGTCGAAAACCCACTAATTGCTCCACAAAATAGAGTACGGAATCACACTCATGGATATTCGTAAAATCAAGAAACTGATCGAACTGGTTGAAGAATCAGGCATTTCTGAACTGGAAATCTCTGAAGGCGAAGAATCGGTTCGCATCAGCCGTGCCGCACCGGCGCAGGCTTATCCCGTCATGCAACAGGCATACGCGATGCCGGCACAGCAGCCTGCCCTGGCTACCGCCGTTGCCAGCGCGCCTGCCGCAGAAGCTTCTGCAGCACCGGCGGCCATGAGTGGCCACGTCGTTCGTTCTCCAATGGTAGGCACCTTCTACCGCACCCCAAGCCCGGACGCGAAAGCCTTCGTGGAAGTGGGCCAGAAAGTGAACGCCGGCGACACCCTGTGCATCGTTGAAGCCATGAAAATGATGAACCAGATCGAAGCGGACAAGTCCGGCGTCGTGAAAGCCATCCTGGTGGAAAACGGCCAGCCGGTCGAATATGACGAGCCGCTGGTCGTCATCGAATAACGAGGCGCCCCCATGCTTGATAAAATTGTTATCGCCAACCGCGGCGAGATCGCGCTTCGCATCCTGCGTGCCTGTAAAGAACTGGGCATCAAGACCGTTGCGGTTCACTCCGCGGCCGACCGCGATCTGAAACACGTACTGCTGGCAGACGAGACCGTCTGCATCGGCCCTGCGCCATCGGTAAAAAGCTACCTGAACATCCCGGCCATCATCTCTGCGGCAGAAATCACCGGCGCAGTAGCGATCCACCCGGGCTACGGCTTCCTGTCCGAAAACGCCGACTTCGCCGAGCAGGTTGAACGCTCCGGTTTCATCTTCATCGGCCCGAAAGCCGAAACCATCCGCCTGATGGGCGACAAGGTTTCCGCGATCAACGCCATGAAGAAAGCCGGCGTGCCATGCGTACCTGGCTCCGACGGCCCGCTGACCGAAGACATGGATAAAAACCGTGCCTTCGCCAAGCGCATCGGTTATCCGGTGATCATCAAGGCTTCCGGCGGCGGCGGCGGCCGCGGCATGCGCGTCGTGCGCAGCGACAAAGACCTTGAGCAGTCCATCAACATGACGAAAGCGGAAGCCAAAGCGGCTTTCAACAACGACATGGTGTACATGGAAAAATTCCTGGAGAATCCGCGTCACATCGAGATTCAGGTATTGGCCGACGGCCAGGGCAACGCCATCTATCTGGCCGAGCGCGACTGCTCCATGCAGCGCCGCCACCAGAAAGTGGTCGAAGAAGCGCCGGCGCCGGGCATCACCAGCGAAATGCGCCGCTACATCGGCGAGCGCTGCTCGAAAGCCTGTGTGGAAATCGGCTACCGCGGCGCGGGCACCTTCGAATTCCTGTATGAAAACGGCGAGTTCTATTTCATCGAAATGAACACCCGTATTCAGGTGGAACACCCGGTTACCGAAATGATCACCGGCGTGGATCTGATCAAAGAGCAGCTGCGTATCGCTGCCGGTCAGCCGCTGTCGATCAAACAGGAAGAAGTGAAGATCCACGGCCACGCGGTAGAATGCCGTATCAACGCCGAAGATCCGAACACCTTCCTGCCGAGCCCAGGCAAGATCACCCGCTTCCACGCGCCAGGCGGTTTCGGCGTGCGTTGGGAATCTCATATCTACGCCGGTTATACCGTACCGCCGTACTATGACTCCATGATCGGCAAACTGATCACCTTCGGCGAAAACCGTGACGTGGCCATTGCCCGCATGAAAAACGCCCTGGCTGAACTGATCATCGACGGCATCAAAACCAACGTTGAGCTGCAGCAGAAGATCATGAGCGACGAAAACTTCCAGCACGGTGGCACCAACATCCACTATCTGGAGAAGAAGCTGGGTCTGCAGGAAACCTAAGGCAGGCACGCAGCATCGTCTGATGAAAGGCCGGTTAATCACCGGCCTTTTTCTTTTGTGCTGCCGCCAGTAACGGCTTGGCAAAACGCCGTCATGCCGTAAAATTCCCTACCTTTGATGAATCCATCACCGTAAACCTATGGGAGACACGGATGGACAAACGTTTTATCCAGGCGCACCGCGAAGCGCGCTGGGCGCTGGGGCTGACGCTGCTCTACCTGCTGGCCTGGGGGCTGGCGGCCTACCTGCCGGACAGCGCTATCGGCGTCACCGGCCTGCCGCACTGGTTCGAAATGGCCTGCCTGCTGGTGCCACTGCTGTTCATCGGCCTGTGCTGGCTGATGGTGCGCACGGTGTTCCGCGACATTTCGCTGGAGGATCGCGATGCAAACTGAAGTGATCGTGCCGCTGGTCGCCTACCTGCTGCTGGTGTTCGGCCTGTCGGTGTACGCCTATCGCCGCCGCCAGAACGGGAATTTCCTCAGTGAATACTTCCTCGGCAACCGCTCGATGGGCGGCTTTGTGCTGGCGATGACCCTGACCGCCACCTACATCAGCGCCAGTTCGTTTATCGGCGGGCCCGGCGCCGCCTACAAATACGGCCTGGGTTGGGTGCTGCTGGCGATGATCCAACTGCCGGCGGTGTGGCTGTCGCTCGGCGTGCTGGGCAAGAAATTCGCCATCCTGGCGCGGCGCTACAACGCCATCACCCTCAATGACATGCTGTATGGCCGCTACCAGAGCCGCCTGCTGGTGTGGCTGGCCAGCCTCAGCCTGCTGGTGGCGTTCCTCGGCGCCATGACGGTGCAGTTTATCGGCGGCGCCCGCTTGCTGGAAACCGCCGCCGGTATCCCCTACGACACCGGCCTGCTGATCTTCGGCA
The DNA here is from genome assembly GCF_001902635.1 of Serratia marcescens. Lineage (GTDB taxonomy): Bacteria > Pseudomonadota > Gammaproteobacteria > Enterobacterales > Enterobacteriaceae > Serratia > Serratia marcescens_F. The sequence continues at coordinate 115,561 of NZ_MJAO01000009.1, forward strand.
TCAGCATCGCGCTGTACACCGCCTTCGGCGGCTTCCGCGCCAGCGTGCTGAACGACGCCATGCAGGGGCTGGTGATGCTGCTCGGCACCGTACTGCTGCTGGTAGCGGTGATCCACGCCGCTGGCGGACTGGACAGCGCGGTGAGCAAGCTGCAGCAGATCGATCCGGCGCTGGTGTCGCCGCAGGGCGGCGATCAGATCCTCAGCCTGCCGTTTATGGCGTCGTTCTGGATCCTGGTGTGCTTCGGGGTGATCGGCCTGCCGCACACCGCCGTGCGCTGCATCTCCTACAAAGACAGCAAAGCGGTGCATCGCGGCATTCTGCTCGGCACCGTGGTGGTGGCGGTGCTGATGTTCGGCATGCACCTGGCCGGCGCGCTCGGCCGCGCGGTGTTGCCGGATCTCAAGATCCCCGATCAGGTGATCCCGACGCTGATGATCACCGTGCTGCCGCCTTACGCCGCCGGCATCTTTTTGGCGGCACCGATGGCGGCGATCATGTCGACCATCAACGCCCAACTGCTGCAATCCTCCGCCACCATCGTCAAGGATCTTTACCTTGGCGTGCGGCCGCAGCAGATCCACAACGAGCGCTTGATCAAGCGCTTCTCCAGCCTGACCACGCTGATCCTTGGCCTGCTGGTGCTGCTGGCGGCCTGGCGGCCGCCGGAGATGATCATCTGGCTTAACCTGCTGGCTTTCGGCGGACTGGAGGCGGTGTTCCTGTGGCCGCTGGTGCTGGGCCTGTACTGGGAGCGCGCCAATGCTCAGGGAGCGCTTAGCTCAATGGCGTCGGGTGCGGTATGCTATACGCTATTGGCCAGCTTCAACCTGCAACCGGCAGGGCTGCATCCTATCGTGCCTTCGCTGTTGCTCAGCCTGTTGGCGTTTTATCTCGGTAACGTCGTCGGCGAAAAGCGTCGGGCGGCGTCATCATTACCCTCTTGAAGAGAATTGCTATGCCTTGGATCCAACTCAAACTGAATACCACCGGCAGCCAGGCGGAAGACCTGAGCGACGCGCTGGTGGAAAGCGGCGCCGTGTCGGTGACCTTTCAGGACACCCACGACAACCCGGTGTTCGAACCGCTGCCGGGTGAAACCCTGCTGTGGGGCGATACCGATGTGATCGGTCTGTACGACGCCGAAACCGATATGGCCGAGGTGGTGGCGATGCTGGAACAGCACCCGCTGCTGGGCGTCGGTTTCCGCCACAAGATAGAACAGCTGGAAGACAAGGACTGGGAACGCGAGTGGATGGACAACTTCCACCCGATGCGTTTCGGCGATCGCCTGTGGATCTGCCCGAGCTGGCGTGACGTGCCGGATCCCGACGCGGTCAACGTGATGCTCGATCCGGGCCTGGCGTTCGGCACCGGCACCCACCCGACCACCGCGCTGTGCCTGCAGTGGCTGGACGGCCTCGATCTGGCCGGCAAAACCATCATCGACTTCGGTTGCGGTTCCGGCATCCTGGCAATCGCCGCGCTGAAGCTCGGTGCAGCGCGCGCTATCGGCATCGACATCGATCCCCAGGCCATTCAGGCCAGCCGCGACAACGCGCAGCGTAACGGCGTTTCAGAGCGTCTGGAGCTGTATCTGCCGAAAGACCAGCCGGCGGACCTGCAGGCGGACGTGGTAGTCGCCAACATCCTCGCCGGCCCGCTGCGCGAGCTGGCGCCGCTGATCGGCTGCCTGCCGAAGGCCGGCGGCCATCTGGGGCTGTCCGGCGTACTGGCCAGCCAGGCGAGCAGCGTGGCGGAAGCCTACGAAGAGAAATTCACGCTCGACCCGGTCGCTGAGCGTGAAGAGTGGTGCCGCATCACCGGTCGCCGCAAGTAAGCGTCACGACATGTCGCCCTGTGATCCACCGGCCATTCGCCGGTGGATTTTTTTTGCCTGACGATCGGCCCACGGGCGACACAAAATTTTATGCACTTTTTCGCCGTTCGGCGACGGATCGCCCTGACAGAGCGCCTTCCAGGCAGGCTATCCCGGCAAAAATAACGGGTGAATGCAGATAATATCCTGCACAAAGGCGAATATTTTGGCGCACACAAAATAAGCACTTTTCGTCAACTCATTGTAAAATATATACAATATTTTTATGAATCGCCGCATAGCGCATTTTTCGTCCTAATATCGGGCCAATTGGTTAAAGTTTGGCCTTTCATCTCGACGCAAAAATGCGTAATATACGCGCCCTTGCGGACACAGTATGGTCACTCTTTGTCTATGCGCATTGGACACCACCAGCTTACTAATTGCCTGATTGCGGCCCCGATGGCCGGTATTACAGATCGCCCGTTCAGAACCCTCTGTCATGCAATGGGTGCTGGGATGGCTGTATCCGAAATGCTCTCCTCCAACCCGGAGGTGTGGCGGACGGATAAGTCGCGTCTGCGTATGGTGCATAGCGATGAACCTGGGATCCGCTCCGTGCAGATTGCCGGATGCGATCCTGATGATATGGCCGCCGCCGCGCGTATCAACGTGGCCAGCGGCGCGCAGATCATCGACATCAATATGGGATGCCCTGCCAAAAAAGTGAACCGGAAGCTTGCCGGGTCCGCCTTGTTGCAGTACCCGGATCTGGTTAAACGGATCCTCCACGCGGTGGTTGACGCGGTGGATGTGCCGGTAACGCTGAAGATTCGCACCGGCTGGGCACCAGAGCATCGTAACTGTGTAGAGATTGCCCAACTGGCCGAACACTGTGGTATTCAGGCCCTGACGATTCACGGCCGAACCCGCGCCTGTCTGTTTAACGGCGACGCGGAATACGACAGCATTCGGGCAGTTAAGCAGAGTGTTTCCATTCCGATTATCGCGAATGGGGATATTACTGACCCGCATAAAGCCAGAGCAGTGCTCGACTACACCGGGGCCGACGCCCTGATGATAGGCCGCGCTGCTCAGGGGAGACCCTGGATCTTCCGGGAAATCCAGCATTATCTGGACACTGGGGAGCTGCTGCCGCCGATGCCACTTGGCGAGGTGAAGCGCTTGTTGATTGGGCACATTCGGGAATTGCACGGCTTCTATGGCCAAGGCAAGGGATTCCGGATTGCTCGTAAGCACGTGTCCTGGTATCTCCAGGAACACGCTCCGAATGACCAGTTTCGGCGCACATTCAACGCCATAGAGGATGCCAGCGAACAGCTGGAGGCGTTGGAGGCATATTTCGAAAATCTTAGCGTAAAAAAAGAGCTGACAGAACTATGTTCGAACAACGCGTAAATTCTGACGTACTGACCGTTTCTACCGTAAACTCACAAGATCAGGTGACTCAAAAGCCTCTGCGTGACTCGGTTAAACAAGCACTGAAGAACTATTTTGCTCAACTGAACGGTCAAGACGTAAATGACCTGTATGAGCTGGTACTGGCTGAAGTTGAACAGCCACTGTTGGACATGGTGATGCAATACACCCGTGGCAACCAGACCCGCGCCGCCCTGATGATGGGCATCAACCGCGGTACGCTGCGCAAGAAGCTGAAAAAATACGGCATGAACTGATACTAGTCAGTTAACGTGTTGAAAAGGCGCAACCTCGCAAGAGGCGGCGCCTTTTTCTTTTTGGCGGGTTTGCGGACGAAAAAAAGGCCGCAGCGCGGCCCTTGTGGTGAAAGCGAGACCCTACTCGGTCACTTTGTTTTTGAGGCTTTCCGCCCCTTGCTTGGTCTTATCCCAAGCCTTCTCCGTACCCTGTTTGGTGGAGTGCCAGGCCTTTTGCGAGCCTTCACTCACTTTGCTGCCGACGCTGTCGCTTTTGCCTTCGGCGGCGTGCTTGGCTTTCAGCTTCAGCTCTTCACCTTTGTCCTGAGACTGGTGCAGCTTTTCTTTGGCGGTATCCGCCCCTTTGTGCGCTTCGGCAACGACTTCGTTGCTGGCGTGAGCGGCGGTGTCGGTCGCGGTCTCAGCGGCGAACACCGGGGAAGCGAGCAGCAGTGCAGACAAGGCAATGATTGATTTCTTCATAAGTCCCTCTTTTCTCAGATACGTGCCATTCGTCATGAAACAAGATGGCACAAAAGCTCCGTTTAGCGATTTAAGAATAGGACTAAAACCCAATAATTCGATATAAAATTTTATTGTTGATAAGTTTATTGATGTTTCATGTTGCAGTAAAAATCAGGCAAACAGCACGAAAAAGTTAAATTTTTCTTGTCACAAAACTATAATTTGTACGAAATTTTAACAAGTACTAACAGGGATGGATTCTATGGTTGCCGTCATCATCATCGGCATTTTCATCATCAGCTTCCTCTATGCCCACTCCCGCGGCAAAGAGAAACAAAAGGTGACCCGCCAACTGTTCGATCACTCCACGTTCATGGGGCCGATCAACATGTTTATGACCGGTTTCTCCCGTTTGCCCGCCAAACAGCCCTATTTCGACGAGAAAGGCTTCCCGGAACTGCAAACGCTGACCGACAACTGGCAGGTGATCCGCGAAGAAGCGGTGCGCCTGCAGGATCACATCAAAAAAGCGCAGTCGCACAACGACGCCGGGTTCAACACCTTCTTCAAACGCGGCTGGAAACGTTTTTATCTGAAGTGGTACAGCGACAGCCACCCTTCAGCGCAAACGCTGTGTCCGCAAACCGTCGAGTTGCTCAACCGCATTCCGTCGGTCAAGGCGGCGATGTTCGCCGAACTGCCGGCCGGCAGCCATCTGGGTAAACACCGCGACCCTTACGCCGGTTCGGTGCGCTATCACCTGGGGCTGATGACCCCCAACGACGATAGCTGCTTCATCGAAGTGGACGGCGAGCAACACAGCTGGCGCGACGGCCAGGCGGTGATCTTCGACGAAACCTACGTGCACTGGGCGCAGAACGCCACCGACCAGACGCGCATCATCCTGTTTTGCGACGTCGAGCGGCCGATGAAATGGCGCTGGGCGCAGGCGGTCAACCACTGGGTCGGCGCCACGCTGATGTCGGCGGCCAGCTCGCCGAACGACGACCAGGACCGCACCGGCGGCATCAACCGCATCTTCAAGTACGTCAACGCGGTGCGCGACGCCGGCCAGCGCCTGAAAGCACGCAATCGCCGAGGTTACTACCTGCTGAAATGGCTGGTGATCGCCGCAATTTTCGCCGCAATCATCCTCCCCAGCCTGTAAACCGCGCCGATCTTCAACTCTGGGGCAACGCGAATGAGAATATTCGCATGCCCCTCTTCCTTTGTACCCCGTACCCTGTGCTAGCATAAGCATTCCTAGAGCCGCCTCCGCTGGCCAACAGCTATCCCTCCGAAGCCTGATAGCAGCGCAAACCGCCCTTCGAATGTAAATGTTTAGTCAATTATGGAATCCTGACTAAACCCTGGTCGTGCCCGGGTGTCTGAGTGTTGTATCGCTATCGAGTGGATCCTTTATGCGTTACAGGTGCTACCCCCTTTAACAACGCATAAAACGAGTTCCTATGAAGCCTGCAAAAGCATTTCAACTGGCCCTGCTGCACCCGCGCTACTGGCTGACCTGGTTTGGTCTGGCCCTGCTGTTCCTGCTGGTACAGCTCCCCTACCCGCTGCTCAACCGGTTAGGGGTATGGATGGGGCGCACTTCGATGCGTTTTCTCAAGCGCCGCGTCGCCATCACCCGCCGCAACCTTGAACTGTGCTTCCCCGAGATGGACGACGCGCAGCGCGAGCGCAAAGTGGTGGGCAACTTCGAATCCCTCGGCATGGGCCTGCTGGAAACCGGCATGGCCTGGTTTTGGCCGGATAAACGCGTCAAACGTTGGTTCAACGTCTCCGGCATCCATCACCTCAAAGCGGCTCAGCGTGACAAGCGCGGCGTGCTGGTGATCGGCGTGCACTTTATGTCGCTGGAGCTGGGCGGCCGGGCGATGGGGCTGTGCCAGCCGATGATGGCGATGTACCGCCCGCATAACAACAAGGCGATGGAGTGGGCGCAGACCAAGGGCCGCATGCGTTCCAACAAGGCGATGATCGATCGCAAGGATCTGCGCGGCATGGTGCACGCACTCAAGCGCGGCGAAGCAGTGTGGTTTGCGCCGGATCAGGACTACGGCCCGCGCGGCAGCGTATTCGCCCCGCTGTTCGCCGTCGATCAGGCCGCCACTACCAGCGGTACCTTTATGCTGGCGCGCATGGCCAACCCGGCGCTGGTGCCGGTGGTGCTGATCCGCCGCGAATGCGGCCGCGGTTACGATCTGCTGATTCAGCCGGCGCTGGAAGACTACCCGCTCAGCGACGAACAGGCAGCGGCAGCCTACATGAACAAAGTGATCGAGAAAGAGATCATGCGGGCGCCGGAACAGTATCTGTGGCTGCACCGACGTTTCAAAACCCGGCCGGTCGGCGCGCCTTCGCTGTACTGATTGCCCTCACTTCCCCGCCCGGCCTGCGCCGGGCTTTTTTGTGCGCCGCTTGCAAAAAGCGGCGGCTCAAAAGCCCGCTTTCCTGTAATCTCCTTTTTTACCCGCACAGGAAAGGAAATGATGAAAGCTCAAGTCCGCATTGCTCTGGTCGGTGATTACAACCCGCAAGCCGTGGCCCATCAGGCCATCCCCGTGGCGCTCCAGCTCACCGCCGCCCACCTCGACATCGACGTGCAACCCCAGTGGCTGCCGACCGAAACCCTGACCTCCCCCAACGCCCTGCAAGATTTCGACGCCATCTGGGTGGTGCCGGGCAGCCCGTACCGTTATGACGACGGCGCCTTTATGGCGATCCGCCATGCGCGGGAGAACGACGTGCCGTTCCTCGGCTCCTGCGGCGGTTTTCAATACGCCATCGTCGAGTATGCCCGCAACGTGATGGGCTGGCACGACGCCGGCCATGCGGAAACCGACAGCGGCGGCCGGCTGGTGATCGCCCCGCTGAGCTGCTCGCTGGTGGAAAAAACCGGCGACATCGTTTTCCAACCCGGCACCCGTGCCGCACAGGCCTACGGCAGCCTGAACAGCCATGAAGGCTACCACTGCAACTTCGGCGTTAATCCAGAGTTCGTCGCCGATCTGCAGCGCTATCCGTTGATCATCAGCGGCCACGACGCCGAAGGCGACGTGCGCGCTATCGAGCTGCCGGGCCGGCGTTTTTACGCCGCCACACTGTTCCAGTCAGAGCGCAGCGCGCTGCGCGGCGCGCTTTCGCCGCTGGTGGTGGAGCTGATCAAGACCGCCGCCGCCGGATAACGCCCTATTTCCCTGCAATCGGGGCAGCACCGCCGCAGCGAGACACGGCTCTCGCTGCGGTTTTTCATGCCGAATAATAATCAACGGCAATTCCCTGTGTTTATCATCTCATTAAAGTTAATCGATTAATTGCCAAATAACGGATTATTCATCCCAACTTAATTTAATCGTCACACTGGCATAACTGTTAATAGCAACATTAAAGATATAGCAATGCATAAACCCGTAATAAGAGCGTATCTATTATTGTATTTAGAATAATATAACATAAGAAATTCTTTATAATTTTTTATGATTCAGTCCGTTAGCTTCTCCAGATAACCGATAATCCATACCCTGCCAAATGTGCCACCATTTTCTCCCGCCCACTTCCCCTGGTGGCCCCCCTCTCTTTATCCATACGCAAACAAAGAAAAAACAATCACATGTATGGATTCCCCCATTCAACAAACCCACCCACAGCAGCCTTCACCCATGATTAATCCCCATACAAATAAATATCATATAATTAGTTTATATAGTGATTAATACGAAATCATTAATCCAGAAACAAATTAATTCTAAATAATCCCGCAAAACCATTAAAAATATTTAATGTAAAAACAGGCCAACTTAATAACCACCTTTTATAATGTTCGAGTGCTTGGCGACTGCTCATTTTATTTAAGCCGATTAATTCCTTATTTTTGGAGGTGGTTCCGTGTCCGCTTATTCCTTGACGACCGTGCAACAAGCCGTATGGCTCGACCAATCTTTAAACCCCGACATCCCCTTATATAACGTGGGGTGTTTATGGCGCGTAGCGCGCGAGATTTCGCTGCCGCTGTTTCAAGAAGCCATACGGCAAATACAGCAACAACATGATGCGCTGCAAACCACGCTGAAAGAGACGCCGCAAGGCATCACTCAGGAAACCCGCGCTCAGGCCTACATCGACCTGCACTACCACGATTTCTCACAGCGGCAAAATGCCGCCGGCCAGGCAGAAGAACACCTGCGCACCCAATTCCTGCAGCCTTACTCACTGTATGACGGCCTGCTTTGGCGCTGCCATCTGGTTAAAATCAGCGAATCCGGCACGCTATGGCTGCTCGCCGCCCATCACCTGATTGCGGACGGTACTTCGATCTCCCTGCTGAGCAAAATGATCATGGATCGCTACAAGCAATTAAAAGCAGGGGAAAAAAGCGAAGCTACCGGGTCGCGCTATCAAGATTTCGTCATCAGCGATCGAACCTATCAACAGTCGCCGCGCTACGAGCGCGACCGCGATTTTTGGTTGGAACGCTTCACCAACGCGCCGCCCTCCCTGCTGGAGCGCCGCCAAAATCACTGCGAGCAGCACACCTATCCCAGCAGCCAGATAACCAAGCGTTTGCCACGCGAGCGCTTCCTTCAGTTGGAGCAATACGCCGCCGCGCAGGGTGGGTCTGCGATGCATTTTCTGAGCGCCCTGCTGGCCACCTGGTTCGCGCGGATTTGGCAAACCGACCAACTGACTCTGGGCGTGCCGGTACATAACCGCAGCACCGCCGAGCATAAGCAGACATTGGGCATGTTTTCCTCGATGATCCCGCTGCGCATCACGGTGGATCCACAACAGCCCTTCGGCCACTTGCTGCGACAAATCGGCGGCGAGCTGCGCCAATGCTATCGCCACCAGCGTTTCCCTATCGCCGAACTCAACCGCCGCTTAAACCTGCATCAACAGGGGCGGCGCCAACTGTTCGACATCAGCTTTTCACTGGAGACGTTCCCGACCGACATCGAGTTGGAAGGCAGCCCGTTCAAGGTTGAAAGCCTGCACCACGGTCAGGAACAACAACCCATCAGCATTTACCTGCGCCATTACCATCCGGGCGACGATCCGCTGTTGGAGTTTAACCTCAATCAGGCCTGGTTCAGCCCGGAAGACGGTGAACGTATCGCCACCCGCCTATTGCAACTGCTGGACACGCTGCTGGAGGGCGATCCGGCATTGCCGCTGGGGCAATTGCCGTTGTTGTTGCCGCAGGAAAGGCAGCAAATCTTCCACCAATGGAATAATACCCGGCAAACGTGGGCGGACATGCCGCAAGGCGTACATCAATTCTTAGAGCGACAGGCCGCGCTGACGCCGGAGGCACCGGCGCTGTGCGACGAAAACCACGAGATCAGCTATCAACAGCTGAATCAGCGGGCTAACCGCCTGGCCGCATTTCTTCGGCTGCAGGGCCTGCAGCCCGACGATCGCATCGCGGTATGCGTCAACCGCAGTCCGGACATGGTGATCGCGCTGTACGCCATACTGAAGGCGGGTGTCGCCTATGTGCCGCTCGATCCCGACTATCCGCAAGACCGTCTGCGCCACATGCTGCAAGATTGCGGCGCCAGATTCGTTCTGATCGATGATGGCGGCGAACATGCTCTGCATTCCCTGCGCGACATCGCCGTGCCGCGGCTGCACCTGCAGCGCGAAAGTTATCTGTGGCGGCAAGCGTCGGAGAGCAACCCGCCGCCGCTGGCCGCCGATCCGCAGCGCAGCCTGGCCTATGTGATTTACACCTCCGGTTCGACGGGTAAACCCAAAGGGGTGATGAACGAGCATCGCGGGGTGATCAACCGTTTACTGTGGATGCAGCAGGCCTATCCGCTGACGCCGGGTGACGTCGTGCTGCAGAAGACACCGTTCAGCTTCGATGTCTCGGTCTGGGAGTTTTTCTGGCCGATGATGGTCGGCGCCCGGCTGGCCATCGCCAAACCGGGTGGCCACCAGGAACCGGATTATCTCAGCGCCTGCATTGCGCAACACGGCGTCACCACGCTGCATTTCGTGCCCTCGATGCTGCAACTGTTTTTGCGCCACGGCGATATGGCGCAGTGCGGCACCCTGAAGCGCATCATGTGCAGCGGCGAAGCATTGCCGCTCGCCACGGTGCAACGCTGCCTGCAGCAGTTGCCACAGGCGGAACTGCACAACCTCTACGGCCCGACAGAAGCCGCCGTAGACGTTTCCAGCTGGCAATGTCTGCCCGATGATCCACGTCCTCTGGTGCCGATCGGTAAACCGATCGCCAATACTCAGCTCCATATTCTGGACAGCCAACTGCAACCGCTGCCGCCCGGCGTCGCCGGTGAATTGCATATCGGCGGCATTCAGGTCGCCCGCGGTTATCTGAACCGCGCGGAGCTGAGCGCCGAACGCTTTATCGCCGATCCTTTCAGCCTCGATCCACGGGCGCGCCTGTATAAAACCGGCGATCTGGCGCGTTGGTTGCCGGATGGCAACATCGAATATCTGGGCAGAAATGATTTCCAGGTCAAAATTCACGGCCTGCGCATTGAATTGGGCGAGATCGAACAGCAGCTCAGACAGTGCGCAGGCATTGAAGACGCCGCGATCCTGGCGCGGGAAGACGAGAGCGGCGGCAAACGCTTGGTCGCCTATGTCATCGCCCCCGATCAAACCGCCGGCACCGCCGAATGGCGTCGGCAGCTGCAGCAGCACCTGCCGGACTTTATGGTGCCCTCCAGCTTTATCAGACTGGATGCCTTTCCACTGTCGCCCAACGGCAAACTGGATCGCAAAGCTTTGCCGGCGCCGGCCGCCATCCAGGATGCCGCGCCTTACGAAGCCCCGCAGGGGGAACTGGAGCAACGGCTGGCCGAGCTGTGGAGTGAGCTGCTCGGCACCGCGCGCATTGGCCGTGACGACGACTTCTTCGCGCTGGGTGGCCATTCGCTGCACGCCATTCAGCTGTTGGTCAAACTGAAGCAATACGGGCATTCGCTAGGCATCAAAACGCTGTTTGCCCACCCGACGCTCCGCGGCCAGGCGCGTATCCTCACCGACGGCGCGCCCGCAACGGCCCCGGCCACCTCCGAGCCGCTGCAGCAGTTGCTGACGCGCCTGAATCAGGCCAGCTTTACCTTTAAGCAGGTGGAGCGTCTCAACCGCGCTATCGGCGCCAACAACGTCTGGATGATCCACCCGGCCGTCACCGGCTGCGATGTTTATCGCGACCTGGCGAGCTATTTAGAGAAAGATTTCAATGTCTTCGGCATCAATAATTACAACCTGTTCCAGCAACCGCACATCACTTCACTGCGCGAGCTGGCGGCGTACTACCTCGGCCATATGCGGCTGTCGCCGGCACGCCCCGTGCGTCTGTTGGGTTGGTCGTTAGGGGGGGTGATCGCGTTGGAAATGGCCGCTCAACTGGAAAGTCAGGGTTATCGCGACATCCAGCTATTTTTACTCGATACCTTCTACCACACCCCGTTCCAAATCCGCAGCGAGCCGGGCATGCTGGCGGCGATGCTGGCCATGCTGGGCATCGATGGCGAAGCCGCCGAGCGAGCGCTGAAGGCAGAGCCGACGGAGCTGGCGTTGGCGAAGCAAACGCTCAGCGCACCGCTGCAACATGCGCGCATCACCCTGTTCAAAGCGACCGAAGATGCGAACCTGAATATCGCCGGTCTGGGCGATGAGCAGGAGCTGCTGGCGATCGCCGACAATGGGTTATCGGCAATCAGCCAACATCTGCAGGTGCATCCACTGCCCTGCAATCATCACTCCATCATCTTCAGTCACGAGGAAATCGGGCGCGCCTTGCGAGAATCATCCCACACACCGGCGATGCTCGGCGACCTCCGCTGAGATTATGCGGTCTGCGGCGCAGTGCGCCGCAGACCATCATTCCCGCTTACCACATCAGCCGGCCAATCAGCGGCGCGGCCACCACCGTGATAATGCCGGCCAGCATCATTACCAGGCTCGACACCACGCCTTCCTGCGGCCCCAGTTCATAAGCGCGGGCGGTGCCGGCGCCGTGCGACGACGCGCCAAACCCGGCCCCTTTCGCCAGGCGGCTACGCACCGCCAGACGCAGAAACAGAATGTCGCCCACCGCCATACCGAACACCCCGGTGATCACCACGAACAGCGCCACCAGATCCGGCTGCCCGCCCATCTGCTTGGCAGCCTCCAGCGCGAACGGCGTGGTGATCGAACGCACCGCCAGGCTGCGCTGCACCTCTTCCGGCAGCGTCAGCAGGCGCGCCAGCCACACCGAGCTGTATACCGCCACCAGCACCGCCGTCGTTACTCCGGCGGTCAGCGACAGCCAGTGGCGGCGGATGATATGCAGGTTCTCGTACACCGGCACCGCGAAAGCGATGGTCGCCGGCCCCAACAGCCACAGCAGCCAGTGGGTTTCGCCGATATAGTCCTGATAGGAGATATGAGTGACCACCAGCAGCAGCACCAGGATCATCGGCGTCAGCACCAGCGGCATCAGCAGCAACGTGCGATGGCGGCGATAGAGTTTCTTGTTGGCGAAGTACAGCGCCAGCGTCGCCAGAAAACAGGCCAGGCTGAGGATAAAATCATTCATGGCGCTGTCTCCGCCGCTGCAGCCAGATCTCCAGCCGATACACCCTGTCCACCACCAGGCCGGTGGCGCCCAACGTCAGCATGGTGCTGACCGCGATCACCAGAAAAATCTTCCATCCCTCGACCATCAGCAGCTGGGCATAGTTGACCACCGCCACCACCGCCGGCACGAAAAACAACAGCATTTCCGCCAACAGCCAGCGGGAACCGGCCTTGACCCAGTTCAGCGGCAGAATGCGCAGCAGGATCAGCGCCAACAGCATCAGCATGCCGACGATATTGGCGGGGAGCGGCAGGTGGAATTGTTGCACCAGACGATCGGCGATCAGGAACAGCGCCGCATACAACGCCACCTGAATCGGCACCTGCAAACGGGTCAGCAGGGAGGGGGCAACGCGGCGTAACGCCAGGGACATGAAAGATGACCTCAAACAATAAATTGACGGCCTACAGTATACGCAGCCGGGAAACCACGCCTGAAATGAATTAAAATTATCGGCATCATGCCGTCCGGGAATAGTTTCCCGCCGGTAGCGTCCCCAAGGAGAACCCTAACGTGGATGTCCGCACCCTGCGCTACTTCGTTGAAGTGGTGCGCCAGCAAAGCTTCACCCGCGCGGCGGAAAAACTGTTCGTCACCCAGCCCACCATCAGCAAGATGCTGCGGCATCTGGAAGAGGAGCTGGAATGCACGCTGCTGATCCGCGAAGGCCGCAAACTGCGCCTGACCGACAGCGGCCAGGCGGTGTATCAACGCGGCCTGACCATCCTCGACGAATTCCGCCAGTTGGAGGCGGAGCTGGAAGACATCGGCTCGGTGAAAAAGGGCGTGCTGCGGCTGGGCATTCCGCCGATGGTCGGCAGGCAGATCGCCGATCTGATCCGCCGTTTTCGCCAAACCTACCCCGGTATCGAATTGAAAATTTCCGAGCTGGGCGGGCTGTCGGTCGAACAGGCGGTAATGTCCGGCGAACTGGATCTGGCGATGACGGTGTTGCCCTTCGATTCGGAACAGCCGCTGACCTTTCTGCCGCTGCTGGGCCACCCGATGTGCGTAGTGGCGCCGCGCACGCCGCAGTGGCTCAACCGCACCCGCATCAATATCGCCGAATTGGCCGACAGCCCGATCCTGATTTATAACGAGGACTTCGCGCTGTACAAGATGCTGATGAAAGCGTTTCGCCAGGCCGGTTTCGAACCGCAAATCGCGGTGCGCAGCGGCCAATGGGACTTTCTCGCCTCGATGGTGCAGGCCGGCGTGGGCATCGCCATGCTGCCGGAGCCGGTCTGCCGCTGGCTGGATAAGGAAAACCTGGTCTGGCTGCCGCTGGAGCCGCGCATGGAATGGCGGGTTGGCTTGATCTGGCGCCAGGGCAGCTATCTGTCGCACAGCGCGCAGGCCTGGATCGCCTGCTGCCGCGACTACTGGCCGCCGCTCAAATAGCCGAAAAATAAGGGCCGCACAGGCGGCCCTTCGGGACAGGAATAAAGAGGAAAAACGTTTATTCCACCTTTGAGGTTTACCCTTCTCGCTCGATCAACAGCGCTTCGAGCAAGTCGAGATCGTGCAACAATTTTTGCAGCGTCTCGTTGCTGATTTTCTGCGTGGCGCGCAGGTGATACAGCTCGCCGCGCTCGGCGCGCAGCGCCGTCAGGCGGAAACGCCGCTCGAGGTTTTCCATCGCCAGCGCATTCTCGATGTCGTCTTTCGACGCGATGCGCCGCCGCAGCATACCCGTCACCCGCGAGCTGATCTCTTTCAACACCTGCGGATCGTGGTTTTCTTCGGTATCGGCGACCAGGCGTTCTTCCATTTTATTCACGCTCTCTATCGCCACTTCGGCCGCCATGGCGATCGCCAGGCGCTCCTCCTGCTTGCTGGCGCTCTTGTCGGTAACCTGCACGCCACGCAGCAGCAGCGGCAACGCCAGCACGCCGACGATCAACGACAGCAGGATCACCCCGGCGGCGATAAACACCAGCTGATAGCGCGCCGGGAAGGCGGTGCCGTCACTCAGCAACAGCGGTATCGACAGCACACCGGCCAGGGTAATCGCCCCGCGCACCCCGGCGAACGACGCCACCCACAGCTCGCGCGTGCTGTAATCGCCGAACTGCAGCGGACGCTTTTTCATAAAGCGGTTGCTGGTCTTTTTCATCACCCACAGCCAGGTGAAACGCAGCACCAGCAGCGCGGCGTAAATGGTGGCCACGTCGGCGAACAGGTACCAGGTCTGGATCGTCGGATCCAGCTCTGCCTGCAGGATAGAGGTCTCAAGAATGCCCGGCAGCTGCAGGCCCAACATGATGAACACCATGCCGTTGAACACGAATTCCAGCATCGCCCAGACGCTGTTGGCTCGCAGGCGCATCGCCAACGGCGCATTGCGGATCACGCCGGACTGGCTGATGGTCATCCCCGCCGCTACCGCCGCCAGAATGCCGGAGACGCCGATATGTTCGGCGATCAGGTAAGAAGCGAACGGCAGCAGCAGCAGAAACACGATCTGGGTCGCCGGATCGTCGCCGCTCCAGCGGCTCATCACCCGCAGCGATTTACTGTAGGTCCAGGTAACCGCCACGCCGGCCAGCAGGCCGCCGATCGCCACTTTGAGGAACTCCAGGGTCGCGCCGCCGACGGTGAACACCATGGTGCCCATCGCCACCGCGATGGCGAACTTGAGCGACACCAGGCCGGACGCGTCGTTCATCAGCGCTTCGCCCTCGAGCACGCCCATGATCGGCTTCGGAATGCGCCCTTTGCCAACGATGCCGGACAGCGCCACGGCATCGGTCGGCGACAGCACCGCCGCCAACGCGAAGGCCGCCACCAGCGGAATGCCCGGCACCATGGCGTAGATCAGATAGCCGACGCCAACCACGGTGATCAACACCAGTACCAGCGCCAGGCCGAGAATTTCACGCCCGTGGTGCAGGAACTCACGCGTCGGCGTTTTCCAGCCGTCGGCGAACAGCAGCGGCGGAATGAACAGCACCAGGAACAGTTCGGGATCAAAGTCGACGTGCAGCCCGAAATGCGGCCAGGCCAACAGGGCCCCGATGGCGATTTGCATCAGCGGCAGCGGCACCTGGAACGGCAACATGCGCGTCACCACCCCGGACAGGGAGACCACCAGGATCAAAATGAGGATTGTAAAAAAGATTTCCATGCTTTCCTTAGACTCTACGATTCAGACGACATCGGCTCAGGGCCTGCGTTGGTCCCGATAGTAGATCACTTTTTTTACAGCCGTTAAAGCTTGTTGTGCCTTTCAAAACGCGGTGCAGAGCAGAAGAAGACTTATCTTAAGAAGGGAAATGCCGTGACAGTTTCCCTCGCCCGACGGGCGAGGGAAATATGAGGTGATTAAATCGCCCAGCCGCCGGCGTAGAACGCCACCAGCGCCACGGCGATCAGCACGGTGCCGATGTTCAGCTTGCGCCATTCCCCGGAGAAGATGCGGCCGATGACCAGCGAGCTGAAGCCCAGCATGATGCCGGTAACGATGTTGCAGGTCAGTACGATGAACACCGCGCACAGCAGGCCGGCCATCGCATCGACGAAGTCGTTGAAGTCCAGCTTGGTGACGTTGCTCAGCATCAGCAGACCGACGTACATCAGCGCCGGTGCGGTGGCGTAGACCGGCACCAGATAGGCCAGCGGCGACAGGAACAGGATCAGCAGGAACAGAACGCCGACCACGGTGGCGGTCAGGCCGGTCTTGCCGCCCGCGGCGGTGCCGGCGGCGGACTCGATATAGACCGCGGCCGGCGCGGCGCCCACCAGGCCGGAGAAGATGCTGCTCAGGGAGTCCGAGGTCAGCGCCTTACCGCCGTTGATGATCTGCCCGTCTTTATCCAGCAGGTTGGCCTGCCCGGCCACCGCGCGGATGGTGCCGGTGGCGTCGAACACCGCGGTCATCACCAGCGCCAGCACGCTCGGCAACACCACCGGCTGCAACGCGCCCATGATATCCAGGCTGAAGATCAATGATTTGCCATCAGCGTCCGCCAGGCTCGGCATAGCGAACAGCCCCTGGTATTTCACCGCCGGGTCGAAGATCAGGCCGATGACCGAAATGGCGATGATCACCAGCAGAATGCCGCCGGGCACGCGCAGCTTCTCCAGGCCGAAGATCACCGCCAAGCCCACCAGCGTCATCACCACCGGGAAGGAAGTGAACGCGCCCAGCGCCACCGGCAGGCCATCCAGCGGGTTCTTCACCACCAGGCCGACGCCGTTGGCGGCGATCAGCAGCAGGAACAGACCGATACCGATGCCGGTGCCGTGCGCCACGCCCATCGGCAGGTTGCGCAGGATCCAGGCGCGAATGCCGGTGACCGAGATAACGGTGAACAGCACGCCCATCAGGAACACCGCGCCCAGCGCCACCGGAATGCTGATGTGCTGGCCCAGCACCAGGCTGAAGGCGGTGAAGGCGGTCAGCGAGATCGCACAGCCGATAGCCATCGGCAGGTTAGCCCACAGCCCCATCAGCAGCGATCCCAGCCCGGCCACCAGACAGGTGGAAACGAACACCGCCGCCGGTGGGAAACCCGCCTTGCCCAACATGCTCGGCACCACGATCACCGAGTACACCATCGCCAGGAAGGTGGTCAGCCCCGCCACCACTTCCTGCCGCACGCTGCTGCCGCGCGCGGAAATTTTAAAATAGCCATCAAGCCCGCCGGCTGGTTTTGCGGCGTGGTTCGCTTGAGAGTTCGACATAGGTTACTGTCCCCTGTGTTTCATGAATCGGCCCGTCGCAGCAGGCCTGTAATCTCGCCCGCGCCTGATCGCCACGTAATCGTTTACGTCACGTTCCGCTTCCCTGCCCTCCCGTCGCATCGCCAACAGCGATGCGCACCAAGGCAAACGTTTAACTCGCAGCGCGCGGTACGGGTGATTTATGGTGGTTTATTCAAGGCAAACGATTATCCTGCCTTCCATAGCGTCTAATCAACTAAAGATCGCGGCAATTTATGCAGAAAGAGACGGGAATGGTGCCTGCGCGGTAAAACGGGGGCGGCTGGCGCCCCGGTGAAATCATTCACGGCGAGGTTATTGCGCCTGTAACGCCGCCGGATCCATGTACATCAGCTCCCAGATATGGCCGTCCAGATCCTGAAAACCGTGGCCATACATCATGCCGTAGTCCCGCGGCTGGTGGTAGGTATTGCCGCCGCCGGCGACCGCCTTGCGCACCAGTTCGTCCACCGCCGCCCGGCTGGGTTGCGACAGGCACAACAGTACCTCGGTGGCCTGTTTGGCGTCGCCGATCGGGTTCGGGGTAAACATCCTGAATTTGTCGTGGGTCAGCAGCATCACGAAAATGCTGTCGCTGACCACCATGCACGCGGCGGTATCGTCGGTAAATTGCGAGTTGAAGCTAAAACCCAGTTGGGTGAAAAACGCCATCGAGGCGGGCAGATCGCGAACGGGCAGGTTAACGAAGATTTGCGTAGTCATGGGCTACCTCCGATGAAGAATGACCCCATCGAGTATAGCCCATGCGGTTAACTCAGCAGGTCGTAAGGGCCGCCTTGCTCCAGCGCCCGCTGGTAAGCGGGCCGGGCGTGAATGCGCTGCAGGAAGCCGCGCAATTTCGGGCAATTGTCCAACGCGCCGCGCGCCGCCATCGCCTCCAGCGGGAAGCTCATCTGAATGTCCGCCGCGCTGAACTCGTTGCCGACGAACCAGCTGCCCTTGTTCAGGTGCTGCTCAAGGTACTCGCAGTGCGGCGCGATCTGCTTATCGAGGTACTCGCGCTGCACGCCCTTGCCGATCGCACCGGCCACCGGCCGCAGCACCCAGGGGATCGGCGGCTGGCCGAGGCGGCCGAACACCAGCTTCATCACCAACAGCGGCATCAGCGATCCTTCGGCGTAGTGCAACCAGTAACGATACTGTTGGCGCGCGTGGAAGTCGGTCGGCATGAACATCCCCTGCGCGTCATAGGCTTCTTGCAAATATTCGATGATGGCGCCGGATTCCGCCAGCGTCAGATCGCCATCGACGATCACTGGCGATTTACCCAGCGGGTGGATCTTTTTCAGCGCCGGCGGCGCCAGCATGGTCTGCGGGTCGCGCTCGTAGCGTTGCACCTGGTAGGGCACGCCCAGCTCCTCCAGAAACCACAGAATGCGCTGCGAACGCGAGTTATTGAGATGATGAACAATGACCATGGCGAAACTCCTATCCGTTGCCGCCCCGGTGTTGAAACACCGGCGACACCGGCACCCAGTTATCGGTAAACGCGTTTAGCGTCATTACGCTTCTCTTGTTAAGGATAGTCTGTAAAAAGTAGCGGCGATGTTTGCTGCGCGACAGCGATCAGAAAACAGTCAATTTATTTGACAAAAATACTCAAAACTCTCCGATTTTTTATTCCAGCCTGGCGCACTAGTATTTACCACATCGAGAGACAACGGACTCTTATTCAATAAATACTCTGAGGAACACATCATGAAAAACATCAAAATTTTTGCTACCGCTGCACTGCTGGCTACCGCTTCTTTCGCTACCTTCGCCGCTGACCTGCCTTCCAGCCAGCCAACCGCAGACGCACAGAAAATCGGCGTAGTCTCCGTTAGCGGCGCCACCAACCTGAGCGCGCTGGAAAGCGAACTGGCCAGCAAAGCCGCCGCATCGGGCGCCAGCTCATACCGCATCGTCGCCGCCGGCGGTCAGAACAAACTGTACGGTACCGCAGAAATTTTCAACTGATCGTCGAACAGCCAATCGACGGAAGAAAGAAGTCCCGCAAGGGGCTTTTCTCGTTGTTGGCGGCTACCGCTCTTTGTGCACTGTGACCATGAGGTATTTCACCGATACTGAAGACAACCGCTGACCTTCATCCATTCGGAGAAATAACATGACCACAGCACTCCCTCTGCAAGGCAAAGTCGCGTTCGTTCAGGGCGGCTCTCGCGGCATCGGTGCCGCCATCGTTAAACGATTAGCGAGCGACGGCGCCGCCGTCGCCTTTACCTACGCCGCCTCGGCCGATCGCGCCGAAGCGGTGGCGAGCGCCATTACCGCCGCCGGCGGCAACGCCCTCGCCATCAAGGCCGACAGCGCCGATGCGGCGGCACTGCAACAGGCGGTGCGTCAGGCCGTGAGCCGCTTCGGCAACCTGGATATTCTGGTGAACAACGCCGGGGTATTTACCCTGGGCAGCACCGAGGAACTGGCGTTGGAAGACCTGGATCGCATGCTGGCGGTCAACGTGCGCAGCGTGTTCGTCGCCAGCCAGGAAGCGGCGCGCCACATGAATGACGGCGGCCGTATCATCCACATCGGCAGCACCAATGCCGATCGCGTACCGTTCGGCGGCGCGGCGGTGTACTCGATGAGCAAGTCGGCGCTGGTCGGGTTGACCAAAGGCATGGCGCGCGATCTCGGCCCACGCGGCATCACCGTCAATAACGTACAGCCCGGCCCGGTCGACACCGAAATGAACCCGGACGCCGGTGAATTCGCCGATCAGCTCAAGCAGCTGATGGCGATCGGCCGCTACGGCAAAGATGAAGAGATTGCCGGCTTCGTCGCCTACCTGGCCGGCCCGCAGGCAGGTTACATCACCGGCGCCAGCCTGAGCATCGACGGCGGCTTCTCGGCGTAATCACTCCTGAAATGCAAAAAGCCCCTTTCGGGGCTTTTTATAGAAATAACAGGATTAAATGAGGAGGTATTATTCGGCTTAATCACATTAACGCCACTCTCGATACCTTTTTTGAATCGACAACGCTGAAATTCTCTTGTCATTACAGCCAATGCCAGACTTCCTCAATTCCCCATGTTACGTCAGCGCCTCTCATGACGTTTCACCCGCCGGCTCATCCACGTGTTCAGCTTTAACAGGAATCATCGCAATCAGCAGCAACGAGAGTGCAATGGCGATACCGGCAAACATCAACAGCGCTGGAATGCTGTACACCGACACCAACCATGCCCCCGCCAATGCGCCGCAGCCGATAGCGCCATTAAAGAAAGAGACATAAATCGCCGAAGCGGGAAACGCATTCTCACCGGCAAGGCGCAGCACCCAGGTTTGGAAACCGACGAAGATACCGGAAACCGCCAGACCCCAGACAATCACCAACGTCAGGATTTCAGCGCCTGTCAGGTCGCCCCCCATCTGGCCCAGGGTAAGCAGCGTTGCGGCGATCAGCACAACAGACAACACCACCATCGGTTTCAACCATTTGTCGATAAACATGCCGGTGACAAAGTTGCCCGCCAGACCGGCGATACCAAAGACGAACAGCATCACCGGGATCATGCCGGAAGTGACGGCCCCGACGCTGTGCAACCAGGGTTCAATAAAGGTGAATGCGGCGAAATGCGCCGTGATAGCCAGCAGTGTCGCGCCGTAAATGCGCCACAGTGCGTCCGAACGCAGTACGCGCGCCAGTGCCTCGAAGCCCAGAGCGCTGCTGGCTTTCACCTTCGGCACCGCCAACGCAATTCCCGCCAGCGCAATCGCACTCAGCAGAGACATCAGCCAAAAGGCGAGCCGCCAGCCGACGTTCAGCCCGATGTAGTTCGAAAGCGGCACGCCGAACACGCTGGCCGCAGAGACGCCGCCAAACACGATGGACGTGGCCAACCCGATAAACCTTGCCGGCACCAGCGATACCGCCGTAGCACCGATCATCGCCCAAAATGCACCGTGCGCCAGAGCGCCGATCACACGGGCAGCCAGCAGCCAGTGGTAATTTTCGACCATGGCACACAGGCTGTTGGACACCAGGATGATCAACGTCAACGTCAGCAACAGCGGCCTCTTTGGCCAGTTGCCCAGAAACAGCGAAGACAACAGCGCGCTGATCGCGCCAACCCACGCATACAAAGTGACCGTCAGGCCGATCATCGATTCCGACTGATGCAAACCTTCGGCCATTGGCGTCAGCAGGCCAATCGGCGCTAATTCGGTGGTAACAATGGTGAACGTGGACAGGGCCAATATCACCAATGCCAGCCAGGTTTTAATACTCAATGGCTGGCTATCGTTTGATAAGTTTTTCATCGCATCCTCAATTAATTGGGGAATATTTCATTGATGCAGACGCGCCTATTCCGCCAGGTTTGAATGTTCGCCTATGTAAACGGAATTTCCCGGCGCGATAAACATCGGAATATCTGAAAGGCCGTTGCCATAGGCAAAATCGTTGGCCAAATCGATATGATGGCGTTGGCTAAATGACAATAACGTCCGCAGCTTAGCTGCCCGATAGTTTGCGGCTCGCCGATCTCCCGCTCAATGCCCCTCTTTCGCGACCAACAACCGTTGGGCACGAAGAATGACATCAGCGCCGAGCCTCTTTCGCAAAGATTGTTTTGTCCAACGGTGCACTACAATGGACAGGGAGAGGGGGACATTCTTTCTTCGATAATATTATTCACTTTATGCTCATCATTCTTTTTCCAGTCAGCGCGGCTTAAATAGCCTTATTTCACCGAAATAAAGCCGTCGGCCATTTTAATTGCGGCTGTCTACATGATCTTTCTGCGGGCAAGGTGTAATAAAGAAAACATAAACCTACACCGGGGCATTCAGAGACCTCACAATAGCAAGCTCATGGCATGAGAGAATTGTTAGTTTTGTAATACAACTTTTGTATCACTAACATTATGGCTATATAACAATCGTTCCGGTAACCTGATACAAAAAATGGAATACCGCGATCCCCGACACGTTGAGTGTTGATTTTGTTTGCTATCGCCCACATTTTTCACCCGCCAGCGAAAGGCCAAATAACGCCGGAGCCCGTCATTGACGATTTTCAACGAAAAATTACCCACCATTAAGCAATTGCAGTGCTTTATCGCCGTCGCGCACGAGCTGAACTTTCGCCGGGCAGCCGAGAGAATGAGGATGACGCAACCGCCGCTGACCCGGCAGATTCAGTGCCTTGAAGACGTGATTGGCTGCCCGCTCTTTACGCGCGACACTCATCAGGTGCATTTAACTGAAGCGGGGATCAAACTGGAAGAGCAGGCTAAACAACTCATTAACCAGCTTTCTCATTTGGTTCAGCGGCTCAATGTCGAAAGCGGTACGCTGAAAATCGGCGTCACGCGCACGCTGGATTTCAGCCTGATACCGACCATCAACGCCCGCTTGGAAAAGCTCATCGATACCGATAAAATCTCTGCTCACCAACAGACATCGAAGCAGCTGCTACAGATCCTGGCACGCGGGAATCTTGATATCGCGCTGGTCGGTGAGAAAGTACCCAACGGCGAAGAAGACTTTGAGTTTTGTTGGTTGTATCGAGAACCGCTCATGTTAGCGCTGCCTTCATCGCATCCCGCCAGCATTAAAGACACCGTGTCGTTGCATGACGTTGTCGACCTGCCGCTTTACTGGTTCTCCCGCAGCGCAAACCCGGGTTTTTATGACAAATGCGAAGATGTCCTGCAATCGCTGCCCTTTGTCCTGAAGCGCAAAGCGGAACCCGACGATTCTCTGATCATGTTGGCCAGCATCGCCCGGGGAAAAGGCATGGCGCTGATGCCGCAATCGATGTGCGTCTCCACCCGGGCGGGTTTGTGCTATCGCCATCTGGATGCACAAATGAATGAAAGATTGAACATCGACGTCTATCTGGTGATGCGAAAAAACGAAAAACGGGCCAACGTATTGAATGCCGCCCGGCAATTGTTGGCTTCATCGCCAGAACTCTGATGCTGCAAAAACAAAAAGCCCCTTTCGGGGCTTTTTTTGTTTGGCTGCAAACAACCGGATATCAGAACGGGATGTCGTCGTCGAAATCCATTGGCGGTTCGTTGCTGGTCGCCGGTGCGCTGTTCTGCGCCGGGCGAGACTGCTGCTGGCCGCCGCTGAACTGGTTGCCGCCCTGTGGCTGCTGAGGCTGGCCCCAACCGCCCTGGCCGCCGGCAGATTGACCGGCCGGTGCGCCGCCGCCCTGACGGCCGCCCAGCATCTGCATGGTGCCGCCGACGTTAACCACGACCTCGGTGGTGTAGCGCTCTTGGCCGCTCTGATCCTGCCATTTACGGGTTTGCAGGGAGCCTTCGATGTAGACCTGAGAACCTTTGCGCAGGTATTCGCCCGCTACTTCAGCCAGTTTGCCGAACAGCACGACGCGGTGCCACTCGGTCTTTTCTTTCTGTTCGCCGGTCGCCTTGTCACGCCAGCTTTCGGAGGTCGCCAGGGTAATGTTGGCCACTGCGCCGCCGTTCGGCATGTAACGGACTTCTGGATCCTGACCCAGATTCCCGACCAGAATTACTTTGTTTACGCCTCTGCTGGCCATGAGCCTTCTCCCGATGATTGATTTCTACACAGTATAAACGCGTCAGTTTACCACGCTGAGTACGAAACCACACCCGTGTTGATAAGTGCGAATTGCATTCCAGAATTGTCTTTTCTATCGACCTTGTTGCATTCGCATACTGGATATTCATTCAGGTTTTTTTGTGTCATAATTATGCGTTTCGACCAGGCTGTGCCGGTTTTTTGCGAGATCCATCACAAAATCCCCCGCAAAAATCGCGACATGCGCGGTGTATCATCAAGACGGGAAGTGTAAATGGACAATATCGAAGTTCGTGGTGCTCGAACCCATAATCTGAAAAACATCAACCTGATCATCCCGCGTGACAAACTGATCGTCGTCACCGGCCTGTCCGGCTCCGGTAAGTCCTCGCTGGCTTTCGATACGCTGTATGCCGAAGGGCAGCGGCGCTACGTCGAATCGCTCTCCGCCTATGCGCGCCAGTTCTTGTCGCTGATGGAAAAACCGGACGTCGATCATATCGAAGGCCTGTCGCCGGCCATCTCCATCGAACAGAAATCCACCTCGCACAACCCGCGATCCACGGTCGGCACCATCACCGAGATCCACGACTACCTGCGCCTGCTGTTCGCCCGCGTCGGCGAACCGCGCTGCCCGGATCACCATGTGCCGCTGGCGGCGCAAACCGTCAGCCAGATGGTCGACAACGTGCTGAGCCAACCGCAAGGCAAACGCCTGATGCTGCTGGCGCCGGTGGTGAAAGACCGCAAGGGCGAGCACACCAAAACGCTGGAAAACCTGGCCACCCAGGGCTATATCCGCGCGCGCATCGACGGCGAAGTGTGCGATCTGTCCGATCCGCCGAAGCTGGAGCTGCAAAAGAAACACACCATCGAAGTGGTGGTCGATCGCTTCAAGGTGCGCGACGACATGGCGCAACGCCTGGCGGAATCGTTCGAAACCGCGCTGGAGCTGTCCGGCGGCACCGCGGTGGTGGCGGACATGGACGACGAGAAAGCGGACGAGCTGCTGTTCTCCGCCAACTTCGCCTGCCCGATCTGCGGCTACAGCATGCGCGAACTGGAACCGCGCCTGTTTTCCTTCAACAACCCGGCCGGCGCCTGCCCGACCTGCGACGGCCTGGGCGTGCAGCAGTTCTTCGATCCGGATCGCGTGGTGCAAAACCCCGAGCTGTCGCTGGCCGGCGGCGCGATCCGCGGCTGGGATCGCCGCAACTTCTACTACTTCCAAATGCTGCGCTCGCTGGCGGAGCACTATGAGTTCGACGTGGAGGCGCCGTT
Source organism: Serratia marcescens (assembly GCF_001902635.1). GTDB lineage: Bacteria > Pseudomonadota > Gammaproteobacteria > Enterobacterales > Enterobacteriaceae > Serratia > Serratia marcescens_F. The sequence goes on from NZ_MJAO01000009.1 coordinate 140,670, forward strand.
CAATACCCTGAGCGCCAACGTGCAGAAGGCGGTGCTGAGCGGTTCCGGCAAAGAATCGATCGAATTCAAATACATCAACGATCGCGGTGACACCACCGTGCGCCGCCATCCGTTCGAAGGCGTGCTGCACAATATGGAGCGCCGCTACAAAGAGACCGAATCCAGCGCGGTGCGCGAAGAGCTGGCGAAGTTCATCAGCAACCGCCCTTGCGCCTCGTGCCACGGCACCCGCCTGCGCGAAGAAGCGCGCAACGTGTTCGTCGAAGACACCACGCTGCCGGAGATCTCCGATCTGAGCATCGGCCATGCGATGACCTTCTTCCAGAACATGAAGCTCAGCGGCCAGCGCGCCAAGATCGCCGAGAAAGTGCTGAAAGAGATCGGCGATCGCCTGAAATTCCTGGTGAACGTCGGCCTGAACTACCTGTCGCTGTCCCGCTCGGCGGAGACGCTCTCCGGTGGCGAAGCGCAGCGCATCCGTCTGGCCAGCCAGATCGGTGCCGGCCTGGTGGGCGTGATGTACGTGCTGGATGAGCCGTCGATCGGCCTGCACCAGCGCGATAACGAGCGCCTGCTGGAAACGCTGATCCACTTGCGCAACCTCGGCAACACGGTGATCGTGGTGGAGCATGACGAAGACGCTATCCGCGCCGCCGACCACGTGATCGATATCGGCCCCGGCGCCGGCGTGCACGGCGGCCAGGTGGTGGCGGAAGGTACCGTCGACGACATCATGGCGCAACCGGAGTCATTGACCGGCCAGTTCCTCAGCGGCAAGCGCGAGATCGCCATTCCGGCGCAACGCGTGCAGGCCGATCCGACCAAGGTGCTGAAGCTGAGCGGCGCGCGCGGCAACAACCTGAAGGACGTGACGCTGGCGCTGCCGGTCGGTCTGTTTACCTGCATCACCGGCGTTTCCGGCTCCGGCAAATCGACGCTGATCAACGATACGCTGTTCCCGATCGCCCAGCGCCAGCTCAACGGTGCCACCATCGCCGAACCGGCGCCGTTCCGCGAAGTGACCGGCCTGGAACATTTCGACAAGGTGATCGACATCGATCAGAGCCCGATCGGCCGTACGCCGCGCTCCAACCCGGCCACCTACACCGGTATCTTCACCCCGGTGCGCGAGCTGTTCGCCGGCGTGCCGGAGTCGCGCAGCCGCGGTTATACACCGGGCCGCTTCAGCTTCAACGTCAAGGGCGGGCGCTGCGAAGCCTGCCAGGGCGACGGGGTGATCAAGGTCGAGATGCACTTCCTGCCGGACATCTACGTGCCGTGCGACCAGTGCAAGGGCAAGCGCTATAACCGCGAAACGCTGGAAGTGAAGTACAAAGGCAAGAGCATCCACGAAGTGCTGGAGATGACCATCGAAGAAGCACGCGAGTTCTTCGACGCGGTGCCGGCGCTGGCGCGCAAGCTGCAAACCCTGATGGACGTCGGCCTGTCCTACATCCGCCTCGGCCAGTCGGCCACGACGCTCTCCGGCGGTGAGGCGCAGCGCGTCAAACTGGCGCGCGAGCTGTCGAAGCGCGGTACCGGCCAGACGCTGTATATCCTCGACGAACCGACCACCGGCCTGCACTTCGCCGATATTCAACAGCTGTTGGCCGTGCTGCATCAGCTGCGCGATCAGGGCAACACCATCGTGGTCATCGAGCATAACCTGGACGTGATCAAGACCGCCGACTGGATCGTCGATCTGGGGCCGGAAGGCGGCAGCGGCGGCGGCGAGATCCTGGTCGCCGGCACGCCGGAAACGGTCGCCGGTTGTGAGAAGTCACACACCGCGCGCTTCCTGAAACCGCTGCTGGACAAGTAATGCCACCCGCGTGCGGGCCGTCGCTCAGGCGGCCCGCACGCTGACCCGTTTCGCTGCAATCAAACAGAAACAGGCAAGATTTCGACATTTTCAGGCATTTCCCTCCGCGCTCACCGCTTTTATCATCAATGTTCCCTCGGCGGCCACCCAGTCTGATTCAGGCCGCGTCTCACCGGCATTCCGCTGCCGGCCAAGCGTTGTCCCCCATACATTGATAACTGGAGCGACCATGAACATTACCCATGCCTATGCCGCGCATGACGCGAAGTCTGCGCTGGTGCCTTTCGATTACCCACCGCGCGCCCTGCGCGACCACGATGTGCAAATCCAGGTGCTGTTCTGTGGCGTGTGCCATTCGGATCTGCACCAGGCGCGCAACGAATGGAGCAATACGATGTATCCGGTGGTGCCGGGCCACGAAATCGTCGGTCGCGTCAGCGCCGTCGGCGGCCACGTCTCGCGCTACCGGGTTGGCGACCTGGTCGGCGTCGGCTGCATGGTGGATTCCTGCCGCCATTGCCCGAGCTGCGAAGAGGGGCTGGAGCAGTACTGCGAGAACGGCTTTACCGGCACCTATAACGGCCAGGATCGCCAGACCGGCGCCGTGACCTACGGCGGCTACTCCACCGATCTGGTGGTGGATCAGGACTTCGTGCTGCGAGTGCCGGAAAATCTCGATCCGGCCGGGGTCGCGCCGCTGCTGTGCGCCGGTATCACCACCTACTCGCCGCTGCGCCAGTGGGGCGCGGGCCCGGGCAAAAAGGTCGGCATCGTCGGCCTCGGCGGGCTGGGGCACATGGGCGTCAAACTGGCGCGGGCGATGGGTGCACACGTAGTGCTGTTCACCACTTCACCGTCGAAAATCGAAGACGCCAAGCGCCTCGGCGCGCATGAAGTGGTGATTTCGCGCAACCCGGAGGAGATGGCGCAGCACGCCAACAGCTTTGACTTCATCCTCAACACGGTGGCGGCTCAACACGATCTGAACCCGTTCCTCAACCTGCTGCGCCGCGACGGCACCCTGACGCTGGTCGGCGCGCCGGAGCACGATCACCCGTCACCGCAGGTATTCAATCTGATCATGAAGCGCCGCCGCATCGCCGGTTCGCTGATCGGCGGCATTGAGGAAACCCAGGAGATGCTGGATTTCTGCGGCCAACACGGCATCACCTCGGATATCGAACTGATCCCGATGCAGCAGATTAATGAAGCCTATGAACGCATGCTGAAAAGCGACGTGAAGTACCGCTTCGTGGTGGATATCGACTCGCTGCGTGTCTGATGACAGCGGGCGCCCGGCGGCGCCCGTTTTTTTATAACTGCTTGAGGATCCTGGCCGGGTTGCCGCCCACCACGCAGTTGGCCGGCACGTCTTTGGTCACCACGGTGCCGGAGGCCACTACCGCATTGTCGCCGATGGTCACGCCCGGGTTGATCACCGCCCGCCCGCCGATCCACACGTTGTCGCCAATCCTGACCGGCTTGCCGAACTCCGCCCCGCCGAGGCGGGTCTCGGCATCCAGCGGATGGGTGGCGGTGTAGATATGCACGCCCGGCGCCAGCAGGCAGTTGTCACCGATATGCACCTCGCACACGTCGAGGATCACGCAGTCGAAGTTGGCGTAAAAGCGCTTGCCGAGATAAATGTTATAGCCGTAGTCACAGCGGAACGCCGGCTCGATAGTGCCGCCCTGATAGCGGCCCAGCAGTTCACCCAGCCACTGTTTGCGCTGCTCGCCCTCTTCCGGCGAGGAGTGGTTATAACGATGCGTCAGCTGGCGCGCGCGCCGGCGTTCACTGCGCAGCAGTTCGTCGCCGGCGTCGTACAGTTCCCCGGCGATCATCTTGCGCTTTTCTTCGCTGATGGCCATCTCGGTCTCCTTATCCATCCGCATTTTTTGCCTGCCAAGCGTAGCCGCTTTGGTGCGGCAATAAAAAGGGAACGTTCCCAATTTAAAATAACGATCACAATTTCAAACGAAAATGGGGAGAAAGTGGGCGGCGCCGCCGCCCGGCAATCAGGCGCGCAGTTCCTGGCGCACGTGTTCGGGCAGGCCTTCCACCACCAGCTGATAGGAGCTGTCGATCAACATGTAAAACTGCGAGTTCGGCAGGTTGCCATCAAGAAATACCGTATTCCAGTGCGCCTTGTTCAGGCCGTCGCAGGCGACGATCTCCGGATGGTGTTCACGCAGGCTTTCCGCCAGCTCCGGGCTGGACTTGACCGCCAGCGCCGGCCGCCCCTGCACCTCGCACACCATGGCGAACATCACGTCGCCCACCTTGATTTGGCTGGCCTGCCACTGGTTCTGGTCGCTCTGCTCCGCGCCCGGCTTCGCCATGCAGTACTCCAGCAATGCGCTGTTATTCATTGGGTTATTCCCCCTGTAAAGTGGCCACAATACGGCGTGCTCCGCCGTGGATGCGGTGCTCCCCCAGCCAGATGCCCTGCCATGTGCCCAACATCAGCCGCCCGTGCCCGACGGGCAGCGTCAAGGAAGCGCCCAGCAGCGAGGATTTGATGTGCGCCGGCATGTCGTCCGGCCCTTCGTAGTCATGCTGATAGGGTGCATTTTCCGGCACCTGACGCAGAAAATGCTGCTCCATATCGGCTCGCACCGTGGGATCGCAGTTCTCGTTGAGCGTCAGCGAGGCCGAGGTATGCTGCAGCAACAAATGCAGCAGGCCGGTTTGCAGGCGGTGTAAGTGGGTTAACTGGTCGGTGATCTCGTCGGTAACCAGATGAAAGCCACGCGCTTTTGCGCTGAGGATTAGCGTTTGCTGATGCCACATGAGTGAGCGCCCCTCAATCAGTATATTCTCTCTCCGGTTTGCGGCAACTTCGGCGGCGCGCCGGCAATAAAAAAGGAGCGATATCGCTATCGCTCCCCGATGAACGCCGTTCAGACTAACAGGCGTTACTGCACCGCGGCAAACGCCTCGGCCACCTGACGCACGTTGTTGTGGTTCAGGCCGGCCACGCACATGCGGCCGCTGTGGATCAGGTAGACGCCGAACTCTTCACGCAGGCGATCGACCTGCGCCGCGCTGAAACCGGTGTAGCTGAACATACCGCGCTGCGCCAGCAGGTAATCGAAGTTGCGCTGTGGCAGCGCGCTCTTCAGGGTGTCAACCAGCGCGTGGCGCATCTCGAGAATGCGGGTGCGCATGCTTTCCACTTCGTCCAGCCATTGGGTTTTCAGTTGGGCGTCGTTCAGCACTCTGGCCACCAGCTGCGCGCCGAAGTTCGGCGGGCTCGAGTAGTTGCGGCGCACGGTGGCCTTCAGCTGGCCCAGCACGCGCCCGGCCGCCTCTTCACTTTCGCACACCACCGACAGGCCGCCGACGCGCTCGCCATACAGCGAGAAGATCTTCGAGAACGAGTTGCTCACCAGGCACGGCAAACCGGCCGCCGCGATGGCGCGAATGGCGTAGGCGTCCTGATCCATGCCGCCGCCGAAGCCCTGATAGGCGATGTCGAGGAATGGAATGATTTCACGCTCGGCGATCACCTTGACCACTTCGTCCCACTGGGCGGGGGTCAGGTCGGAACCGGTCGGGTTGTGACAGCACGGATGCAGCAGCGCGATGCTGTGCTTCGGCAACTGTTTCAGCGCAGCGAGCATGGCATCGAACTTCACGCCCAGGCTTTCGCTGTCGAAATACGGGTAGGTATTCACCTTGAAGCCGGCGCCGCTGAAGATGGCGACGTGGTTTTCCCAGGTCGGATCGCTGACCCACACCTGCGAATCCGGGAAGTAGCTTTTCAGGAAGTCGGCACCCACTTTCAGCGCGCCGGAACCGCCGACGGTCTGAATGGTGGCGATGCGCCCCTGCTGCAGCATCGGGTGCTGCGCGCCGAACAGCAGTTGCTGGATGGCGGAACGGTAGGGTTGCAGCCCTTCCATCGGCAGGTATACCGAAGCGCCGTGCTCGACGCTGTTCAACTGCGCTTCCGCCGCGGCGACCGCCCGCATCTGCGGGATGATGCCCTGCGCATCGTAGTACAGGCCGATACTCAGGTTCACCTTGTGCGCGCGCGGGTCTTGTTTGAATTTTTCCATCAGCGACAGAATGGGATCGCCGGCATAGGCGTCAACGTTCTGGAACACGGGGTTTTTCTCCTGGTTATTGTGGTTTGGGCACAGCGTTACGTTCCTAATATAGACGCAAAACCGCATTCGGTTTTAGCTTTATCTCGCCACCGGCAACAAACCGTTTTCCTTGATGCGATTGAGCACCACCGCCGTTTTGATATGCGCCACGCTTTTGTGCGGCGACAGCGTCTGGCTGATGAACTCGCTCAGCGCCGGCAGATCCGCCACCGCCACTTTCAGCAGGTAATCGGCGTCGCCGGTGGTTTTGTAAGCGTCAAGGATCGCGTCCACCTCCTCCAACATCTGATGAAAACTATCGATCTGCTCTTGCGCGTGCGTAATCAGGCTGACTTCGATCAGCCCCACCAGCCCCAGGCCGACCGCCTCCGGCGCCAGCCGCGCGTGGTAGCCGCGGATCAGCTGCGCCTGTTCCAGACTGATGCGCCGCCGTGAACACTGGGAGGCGGAGAGCCCCACCAGCTCGCTCAGTTCCTGATTGGTCAGACGGCCGTTGGCCTGTAACAGCGTCAGGATTTTCATATCAAAATCGTCAATGTTGTACATAGCCACCTGTAAACTGTGTTAATAAATGTTGACGTTACAGCCTACCAGTTTTTTTACCGTTGCCGACGTCACACCCCGGCGCTTAAATCGCGTACAGCAGCAACGCCCGGCGTTTTCGCCGGTAAGCGGCATAAAAAACGGCTAACTCATGCAGGCAAACGACAATTAACGGCGAAGTAACGCATAAAACCACGAATGTATAAAAAGGACGCCAGATGAAAAAGCTACTCCCTCTCGCGCTGCTGCTCGCCGCCGGCAGCGCCGGCGCGCAATCCCACCTGGACAAGGTGCTGCAGCAAAAAACCCTGGAGGTCTGCACCACCGGCGACTACAAGCCCTATACCTTCCTCAAGGAAGACGGCGGCTATGAAGGCATCGACATCGATATGGCGGAATCGCTGGCCAAGAGCCTGGGCGCCAAGGTGAAATGGGTGAAAACCAGCTGGAAAACCCTGACGCCGGACTTCGTCGCCGGCAAGTGCGACATCGCGATGGGCGGCATCTCCGTCACGCTGGAGCGGCAGAAACAGGTGTTCTTCGCCGACAAGCTGGACACCGACGGCAAAATCCCGCTGGTGCGCTGCACCGACGTAAAGAAATACCGCACTATCGAGCAGATCAACAAACCGTCGGTGCGTCTGCTGGAGCCGGCGGGCGGAACCAACGAAGCCTTCGTGCACGCCTATCTGCCAAAAGCCAAGCTGACGCTGACGCACGACAACATGAGCATTTTCCAGCAGTTGGTGGACCGCAAGGCGGACGTGATGATCACCGACGCCTCCGAGGCGCTGTACCAACAGAAGCGCTATCCGAAGCTGTGCGCGGTTAACCCGACCAAACCGATGCAGTACGGCGAGAAGGCTTATATGCTGCCGCGCGACGATCTGAGCTGGAAACTGTACGTGGATCAGTGGCTACACCTGGCCAAGGCGACCGGCGAGTATCAGAAGATTATCGACAAATGGTTGGCGGTAAAGAAGTAACCCGCTGAGAAACGGGGCCGACGCGCGTCGGCCCCTGCGGCGCATCAGTCGCCGATGTATTCCATCGCCACGCGCTGCGTGAGCTTGGTGATCAGTTCGTAGGCGCTGATGCCGGTACAGGCGGCGATGCGCTCGACCGGCAACGCCTGGCCCCACAGCACCGCTTCATCCCCCACCTTATCGATGGCGTCCGGCCCGAGATCGACCGAAATCATGTCCATCGACACCCGACCGACGATCGGCACTTCGCGGCCGTTGATCAGGATCGGCGTGCCGGTCGGCGCGCTGCGCGGGTAACCGTCGCCGTACCCCATCGCCACCACCCCGAGCCGGGTGTCGCACGGGCTGATCCAGGTGCCGCCGTAACCGACCGCTTCGCCGGCCTTGTGCTCGCGCACCGCGATCAGGCTGGATTTCAGCGTCATCGCCGGCTGCAGACCGTGTTCGACACCGCTGCCGTTATCCAGCGGCGAAACGCCATACAGGATAATGCCGGGGCGCACCCACTCGTTGTGGGCGTCCGGCCACAGCAGCGTGCCGCCGGACGCGGCGACCGAACGCTGGCCCGGTTTGCCGCACGCGAACTGCTCAAAGCAGGCGATCTGTTTCAGGGTGGCGTCGGACTCCGGCTCATCGGCGCGGCTGAAGTGGCTCATGATATTGACCGGCTGCGCCACGTTGCGGCAGGCGCACAGACGCTGGTAAAACGCCTCCGCCTGTTCGGGGCGCACCCCCAGCCGATGCATGCCGGTATCGAGCTTCATCCACACCGGCACCGGGCGTGCCAGCTCGGCCTGCTCCAGCGCTTCGAGCTGTTCGATGCTGTGCACCGCGGTTTCGATATTGTTCGCCACCAGCACCGGCAGGTCTTCGGCACTGAAGAAGCCTTCCAGCAGCAGGATCGGTTTGACGATGCCGCCGGAGCGCAGCATCAGCGCCTCGCCGATGCGCGCCACGCCGTAGCAGTCGGCGTCTTGCAGGGTGTGTGCTGTTTCCAGCAGGCCATGTCCATAAGCGTTTGCTTTCACAACGGCAATCAGGCGGCTTTGCGGCGCCTGACGGCGCACCTGTTGCAGATTATGTCGCAGAGCGCGGCGGTCGATTACAGCGGTTGCCGCTTTCATTTCAGTTCCTTAGCTTATTATTCGTCATCGTATTGTGGCCCCGCGTAGTTATCGAAACGCGACCACTGGCCGTTAAAGGTAAGGCGCACGGTGCCGATCGGGCCGTTACGCTGCTTACCGATAATAATTTCCGCGATCCCTTTCAGATCGCTGTTCTCGTGATAGACCTCATCACGATAGATGAACATAATCAGGTCGGCGTCCTGCTCGATAGAGCCGGATTCACGCAGGTCGGAGTTGACCGGGCGTTTGTCGGCGCGCTGCTCCAGGCTTCGGTTCAGCTGCGACAGCGCCACTACCGGTACCTGCAGCTCTTTCGCCAGCGCCTTCAGCGAGCGCGAAATCTCGGCGATCTCCAGCGTACGGTTGTCGGACAAGGCCGGCACGCGCATCAGCTGCAGGTAGTCGATCATGATCAGGCTGAGCCCGTCATGCTCACGGAAAATACGCCGCGCACGCGATCGCACTTCGGTCGGCGTCAGGCCGGAGGAATCGTCGATGTACATGTTGCGCTTCTCCAGCAGGATACCCATGGTGCTGGAAATGCGCGCCCAGTCCTCGTCGTCGAGCTGGCCGGTACGGATACGCGTCTGATCCACGCGCGACAGCGACGCCAGCATACGCATCATAATCTGCTCACCGGGCATCTCCAGGCTGAAGATCAGCACCGGCTTTTCCTGGGTCATCGCGGCGTTTTCGCACAGGTTCATGGCGAAGGTGGTTTTCCCCATCGATGGACGGGCGGCGACGATGATCAGATCGGACTTTTGCATGCCCGCGGTTTTCTTGTTGAGGTCCTGATAGCCGGTATCGACCCCGGTCACGCCATCGTGCGGCTGCTGATACAGCTGCTCGATACGCGATACGGTGTCTTCCAGGATGCGTTCGATGCCCTTCGGGCCTTCGTCTTTGCTGGCGCGGTTCTCGGCGATTTGGAAAACGCGGGACTCCGCCAGATCGAGCAGGTCTTCGCTGCTGCGCCCCTGCGGATCGTAGCCGGCGTCGGCGATCTCGTTAGCCACCGAGATCATCTCGCGCACCACCGCGCGCTCGCGCACGATATCGGCATAAGCGCCGATGTTGGCGGCACTCGGGGTATTTTTCGACAGCTCGGCCAGGTAGGCGAAGCCGCCAACCGAGTCCAGCTCGCCCTTCTGCTCCAGCGATTCGGACAGGGTGATGAGATCGATCGGTTTGCTCATCTCCAGCAGCCGCTGCATCTCGGTAAAGATCAGGCGGTGCGGGCGGCTGAAGAAGTCGTTGGCGACTACGCGCTCCGCCACGTTGTCCCAGCGTTCGTTATCCAGCATCAAACCGCCCAACACCGACTGCTCGGCTTCCAGCGAATGCGGCGGCATCTTCAGCCCTTCCATCTGACGATCTCTGGAACGCTCTCTGGTTTCGTCCGCGTTTGTTTTGTTGGTTGGTTTTTTTCCTGCCATGAAACGTAGTCTTTACCCGGTTGCGAATGAAGGATCCTGACGCGAGAGTATACGTGATTTTTATTCGTGATTCTTGCGGCATAACCGATGCAAAAAAGGCATTGAACCTCACGCGGGCGAACTGGATCTCCGATACTAAAAAGAATAGGGTGAATTCAGACACTCAAACGAGGTAACGACATGGCCAAACGCATTCAATTCTCCGCCACCGGCGGGCCGGAAGTCTTGCAATACGTTGATTTTATCCCCCTCGATCCGGCCGCCGGCGAAGTCCAGATCGAGAACAAGGCGATCGGCATCAACTACATCGACACCTATGTGCGCAGCGGGCTGTACGCGCCGCCTAGCCTGCCGAGCGGCCTCGGCACCGAGGCGGCCGGCGTGGTGATCAAAGTCGGCGCCGGCGTCAGCGCGATCAAACCGGGCGACCGGGTGGTCTACGCGCAATCGTCACTCGGCGCCTACAGCGAAGTCCACAACGTGCCGGAAGAAAAAGTGGCGCTGCTGCCGCACAATCTGAGCTTTGAGCAGGGCGCCGCCTCTTTCCTGAAAGGGCTGACGGTTCACTACCTGCTGCGCCAGACCCACGAAGTGCAGCCGGGTGAAGTGTTCCTGTTCCATGCCGCTGCCGGCGGCGTCGGGCTGATCGCCTGTCAGTGGGCCAAAGCGCTGGGCGCACGCCTGATCGGCAGCGTCGGCTCCGATGAGAAGGCCGCGCTGGCGAAACAGGCCGGCGCCTGGGCCACCATCAACTACCACAAAGAGGATATCGCCCAGCGGGTGGCCGAGCTGACGCACGGCGAGAAGGTCGGCGTGGTATACGATTCGGTGGGGCAAAGCACTTGGCAAGCCTCGCTCAACAGCCTGAAACGGCGCGGCCTGATGGTCAGCTTCGGCAACGCCTCCGGCCCGGTGACCGGCGTCGATCTGGCGCTGCTCAATCAGAAGGGCTCGCTGTATGTCACCCGCCCTTCTCTCAATGGGTACGTCACCAACCGCGCCGAGCTGCAGTACGCCAGTAACGAGCTGTTCTCGCTGATCGGCAGCGGCGCCATTCGGGTGGAGGTGAAAGACGAACAGAAGTTCGCGCTGGCCGACGCCCAGCGCGCACACCAGGTGCTGGAAAGCCGCAGCACCAGCGGCTCCAGCCTGCTGATCCCCTAAGAATGGCAAAAGAAAAGGGCTCCTTGCGGAGCCCTTTCTATTACTGCGTTTTGTAGGGGTAGAGCAGAGTCCGCCAGAGACAGGGGTTGCTTCAGCAACACGAATTTTAGTTGTCTCTCACGGTGATGAAATTGGTTGCATCACTGCATCGACAGACATCCTAACAGCCCCGTCCGGCAAAAAACACGCTTTATGTGCCACAACCCGGTGGAAAACTATCAAGCTGTGATCGCTGCCGCATTAGCGGCACGGGCCGTCGTGCAAGTTTCAGCGCGACTGTCTGATTATTCAGCAAAAAATCAGTAACGCCCGGCCTGTGGTTTCTGCATCGCACGGTAAATCCACACGCCGACCACCGCCAAAATCAGCCACGGCAACAGCTTGAACACCACCGCGAACAGCCCGCCCAACAGCATGAACGCCGCCGCCACCAACAGCGCGGCGAAGATCCCCAGCAGCGAGATGCCGGTGACCATCAGCATCACCACAAAGCCAATGAGAAAGAAGATTTCCAACATGATTGCTCCTTTGCAATGCAATGTATCTGCAGAGTGAATTACAAGAAGCGTGCCAGAACGGCGAAAGTGCTAACCTATTGAAAATACGGGGCAGGCATCCGGCAACGCACCGAATGCCTGGCGAAAAAGACTAACTGTTGGTCAAATTTTTTGTGAGTTATGCCATTTCGACGCGCGGTTGCCGCACCAGCGCCAACGCCTGCTCCACCACCCGCGCATCGGCACCCGCTTTGTGGGCGTTTTCGCTCAGATGGCGACGCCACTGGCGCGCGCCCGGCACGCCCTGGAACAAACCGAGGATGTGACGGGTGATGTGGCCGAGATAGGTACCGTTGGACAGCTCGCGCTCGATGTACGGATACAGCGCTTCGACGATCGCCACGCTGTCCGCCACCGCGGTCTGCGCGCCGAACAGTTCGCTGTCGACCCGCGCCAGGATGCCCGGATTCTGGTACGCCTCGCGCCCCATCATCACGCCGTCCAGATGCTGCAGGTGCTGTTGCGCCTCCTCCAGCGTTTTCACCCCGCCGTTGATGGCGATGGTCAGCGCCGGGAAGTCCCGCTTCAGCTGATAGACGCGCGGATAGTCCAGCGGCGGCACTTCGCGGTTCTCTTTCGGGCTGAGGCCGGAAAGCCAGGCCTTGCGCGCGTGGATGGTGAACATGTCGCACTCGCCGCGCCCGGCGACGGTTTGGATAAAGTCACACAGGAAGGCATAGCTGTCCTGGTCGTCGATGCCGATGCGGGTTTTCACCGTCACTGGGATCGACACCGCGTCGCGCATCGCCTTGATACAATCGGCGACCAACGTCGCCTGGCCCATCAGGCAAGCGCCGAACATGCCGTTTTGCACGCGATCGGACGGGCAGCCGACGTTGAGGTTGATCTCGTCGTAACCGCGTTGCTCCGCCAGTTTGGCGCAGTGCGCCAGCGCGGCCGGATCGCTGCCGCCCAGCTGCAGCGCCACCGGATGCTCTTCTTCGCTGTAGGCCAGATAGTCACCCTTGCCGTGGATGATCGCGCCGGTGGTCACCATCTCGGTGTACAGCAGCGTTTCCTTCGTCAGCAGGCGGTGGAAATAGCGGCAATGACGATCGGTCCAGTCGAGCATCGGCGCGATGGAGAAACGATTGGCGGCGTAGGTGGGGGCGTGGTTGTCTTTCGTCATGCTGAGTTACTGGCTACCTGAATCTGTCTGGGTTCAACGAACGGCGCGCGGCCGCAAACGGCTATTATAACGACAATCGGCGCCGTTGGGAAAACCGCCTTGCCGATGGTGTAAATAAACGGGATGAAACGAATAAATTCATCCATTCAGGTGTTATCTCGTTACGGGCGCGCACGGCGCCTCTGCCTTGAGGACACAACCATGAACAGCTTCGTTAAACGCCTGCTATCGCCGGTCATTGCCGGCTGTCTGCTGTTTTCCGGCGCAGCGCTGGCGATGGGCGGCGATAGCAGCGGCCAAACCACGCCCACCTGCCCGAAAGGCCAGGTCTACGACAGTAAAACCCAGACCTGCATGGTGGATAAAGGCAGCAGGGTCGGCGACGCTGACCGCACCAACTACGCCTATGCACTGGCGAAAAGCGGCCGCTATCAGGAAGCGCTCGACATGCTCAACACGCTGAAAGATCCCAACACCGCCGTCGCGCTGAATTATCGCGGTTATGCTACGCGCAAACTCGGTCGCACCGATGAAGGTATCGGCTATTATTTAAAATCAGTGGCCCTCGATCCGAAATACCCCAAAGTGCGCGAGTACCTGGGTGAAGCCTATATGTTGAAAGGCCGGCCCGATCTGGCGCGCCAACAGCTGCAGGTGATTCGGTCGCTGTGCGGCACCGGGTGCGAAGAATACCGCGATTTGGCGGCGGCCATCGACCACCACCCGGAATCTTGATCCGACGCGCCGGCGGAGGTGACTATCAGCGGCGATGCAATACGCGATGAACTCGGCCAATACCTGTCCCGCCTGTGGCGCTATGCGCTGGTGCTCTCGCACCGGCGGGATGTCGCCGACGATCTGGTGCAAGCGACCTGCGTGCGAGCGCTGGAGCGCGCCGCGCAATTCACTCCCGGCTCGCACCTGGATCGCTGGCTGTTTTCCATCTTGCACTCCATCTGGGTCAATGAAGTCCGCGCCCTACACCTCCGCCAGGGGCAAGGTTGCATGGCGGCGGAAGAACTGGGCGATGCGGACAACGGCGAACAACCGATCTGGGCCCATGAAGTGATGCGGCAAATGAACCGCTTGCCGGAAGCCCAGCGCAATGCGCTGTTTTTGGTGTATATCGAAGGGCTTTCTTACCGGGAAGCCGCGGAAGTGCTGGCGGTGCCAATCGGCACCATCATGAGCCGCCTGGCGACCGCACGTCTGACCTTGGCCGGGGACAGTCAGCTGCAAACCGACGACTCACACCGCAGGAAGAATCCCTCGGCTCCCATCCCCCGCCGCCATCGATAAACCGTTGGCCGCCTTCTCCGTGCCAGCCCTTAAAGCCCTACTCCAGCGCGCGGATAACCCGGCACGGTTGCCCCAACGCCAGCACGTTGGGCGGAATGTCGCCGGTCACGACGCTGCCTGCGCCGATGGTCGTGCCGTCGCCGATGGTCACCCCCGGCAGGATCACCACGTTGCCGCCGATCCACACGTTGTTGCCGATAGAAACCGGCTGCGCCGAGGTGCGGAAGGGAAAGTTCGGATCGCCGGTAAAGCGTTCGTCGGCCTTCAGCGGGTGGCTCGGCGTGTAGATTTGTACATTGGGGCCAATCAGCGTGTTATCGCCGATGGTGATGGTATTGCAGTCGAGGAACACCGCATTGACGTTGATAAAACAGTTTTTACCGATGCGGACATGCTGCCCGTAGTCGCACCAGAATGGCGTTTCGATCCAGCTCGCCTCACCCCAGGCGCCGAACAACTCGCCGAGCAGGCGGTTTTTCTCGTCAGCCTGATGCGAATCCAACTCGCCCAGATCTTTGGTCAGCGCCCGAGCCCGATGGTACATGGCGATCAGTTCTTCATCGCGGCTGTTGTACACCTGGCCGCTCAACAATTTCTCTCTTTCCGTCATCGCAAATGGCTCCCGCTCACAACGCTCATGAGGCGCGTTATACCGCTCACGCCCTTCGCCCTCCAGCGCTAAAACCGGCAATGTTGATTTGCCGCCCGGCGGCGGAGAAAAACTGTGATACAGCTCTCGTTTAGCGCGCCAAACGCGCCTTTCCCTGCGCTATCCTCAGGGGAAAAGGGGCAACTCTCGGCGATTCGCCGTAATCATGGTAAAATCGGCTTTTTTACGTACCGGGATATTTGCGATGAACTCAACCACCCAGGAAAAGCTGCTGGCGCAGGCGGAACGCCTCTGCCAGCAACGCAATGTGCGATTGACGCCGCAACGGCTGGAAGTGCTGCGTCTGATGACTCAGCAACCCGGTGCGATCAGCGCCTACGACCTGCTCGATCTGCTGCGCGTCGCCGAACCGCAGGCCAAGCCGCCGACGGTATACCGCGCACTGGATTTTCTATTGGAACAAGGGTTTATCCATAGAGTGGAGTCCGCCAACAGCTACGTGCTGTGCCACCATTTCGAACAGCCGATGCACACGTCCGCACTGTTTATCTGCGACCGCTGCGGCCAAGTAACCGAGCGCACCACCGAAGGCGTCGAGGAAACGCTGCAGAAGCTGGCGCAGGAAGCCGGATTTGCGCTGCGGCACAGCGTGGTGGAAGCGCACGGCCTGTGTGCCGGCTGCGTGGAGGTGGAGGCTTGCGACAGCAAGCATGACTGCGCTGAACACGATCACAGCATCGCCATCAAGAAGAAGTAATACGACTTCAGGTACCTCCCTGTACCTGCGGCCGGGGCGCCAAAGGAAGAATGGCGACGCCGGCCGGGCAGGGTTAACCCACTAAAGCACCCGGTTTAATGCGCGGCAAACCAGCTGCCGCGCACCTGGTGACGGCGCCAAATCCAGCCCAACGCCAGGCCGCGCAACGCCAGAAACACCACCAGCGCCAGCCAGAGCCCATGATTGCCCAACAGCGGCACGCTTAACAGCGCCAAGCCATACCCCGCCGCGGCCACCGCCATGCTGTTGCGCATCTCGGCACCGCGCGTGGCGCCGATAAACATGCCGTCCAGCAAATAGCACCATACGCCGACCAGCGGCAAAATAACCTGCCACGGCAAATAGTGAGCGGCCAGCGCACGCAGCTCCGGCAAAGAGGTCAACGCCGCCACGATCTGCTGGCCGGTAACGGCATATACCAGGCCGAAGACCAACGCGACCAGCCCCGCCTGCCGACAGGCTGCATGCCACACCTTGCGCAGCTGGCTGTCGTCCCGGGCGCCGTAGGCGTGGCCCGAATGGGCCTCCACGGCATAAGCGAAGCCGTCGAGCGCATAGGCGGTGAAGGTCAGCAAATTCATCAATACCGCGTTGACCGCTACCACGTCGCTCCCCAGGCGAGCACCGAAGATGGTCAGCGAGGCGAAGCACAGTTGCAGCAGCAATGAACGCAGCATGATATCGCGATTAAGCGCCAGCAGCCGGTGCAAATCGCCGCGCCAGGCGTGGCGCAGCATCGGCAGGGTAATGCCGCGCAGGCGCATCACTCGCCACGCCAGCCACAGGCCGAGCAACAACGTGGCGTATTCGGCGATGGCAGTCGCCGCCGCCGCCCCCCGCACGTTCCAGCCCAGGCCCATCACCAACCAGATATCCAGCACGATGTTCAGCAGGTTGCCGACAATCAGCAGAATCACCGGCGCGCGCACGTACTGCACACCGAGCAGCCAGCCCAGCAGCACCAGATTGGCCAGCGCCGCCGGGGCGCTCAGCCAGCGGATCTCGAGAAAACGCCGCGCCTGCTCCAGCACTGCACCATCGCCGCCGACGATCCGCAGCGCCAGCTCGATCAGCGGGTAGCGCAGCAGGACGATCGCCCCCCCGGCCAACAGCGCCAGCAGCAGCGGCTGCATAAAGGCGCGTGCCAGTGCCTGCGGATCCTTTGCCCCCAACGCCTGCGCCGCCAGGCCGGTGGTGCTCATGCGCAGGAACAGCAACAGCATGAACAGGAAGCTGGTCGCCATCGCACCGATCGCCACGCCACCCAGATAGGTCGAGCTGTCGAGGTGGCCGATCACCGCGGTGTCCACCAGCCCGAGCAGCGGCACGGTGATATTGGAGAAAATCATCGGCAGGGCCAGGCGCCACAAGGCTTTATCGGTGTCGCTGGTGAAGGCGGAAATCAGGCGCATGATGCAATGTTCCCGTGGCAGTGGTCCGAATGGCTGAGTCAGAAACAAAAACGCCCCAAGGCAGGGGCGATTTAAGCAGGAAGCGGTGGTGATGGCGCGACGATTAAATCCAGTCGCCGTTGCGGATCACGCCCACCGCCAGCCCTTCGATAGTGAAATTCTGCTGACGCAGATCGACCACGATCGGTTGGAATTCGTTGTTTTCCGGCAGCAATTCAACCACGTTGCCGTGCTTTTTCAGGCGTTTGACCGTCACTTCGTCTTCGATGCGCGCCACCACGACCTGGCCGTTGCGCACGTCTTGCGTTTTGTGCACTGCCAGCAGATCGCCGTCCAGAATGCCGATGTCGCGCATTGACATGCCGTTCACCCGCAGCAGGAAATCGGCACTCGGTTTAAACAGGGAAGGGTCCACCTGGTAGTGCCCTTCGATGTGCTGCTGCGCCAGCAGCGGCTCGCCGGCGGCGACGCGGCCGATCAGCGGCAGGCCCTCTTCTTCTTCCATCAGTAGGCGGATACCACGCGACGCGCCGGAGACGATCTCGATCACCCCTTTACGCGCCAGCGCCTTCAGATGTTCTTCGGCGGCGTTCGGCGAGCGGAACCCCAGACGCATCGCGATCTCGGCACGCGTTGGCGGCATGCCCGTTTGCGAAATATGGTCGCGAATCAGATCGTAGACCTCTTGCTGTCTGGTAGTTAGTGCTTTCATTCCGCCCCCTGTTTGTTTATACAGTCTTGCTGTGAGTATATACAGGTAAGCGCGGATTGGAAACCGAAGAATAAATAAAAATCAGTCAGTAGGCGCTTTGCGTCAGCCAAAATGCTGCCATAAGACCGTTCCCCAAACGAACAGCGCCAACACGATCGCCAGCGACACCGCCGCCGATCCCATGTCCTTGGCCCGGCCGGAAAGCTCGTGATGTTCGCTGCCGATGCGATCCACCACCGCCTCGATCGCGCTGTTCAGGATCTCGACGATCATCACCAGCGCTACCGATCCGATCAATAAAATGCGCGCTATCGCACCCACATCCAGCCAGACAGCCAGTATGATAGCCAGGATGGTCGCCACCAGTTCCTGGCGGAACGCCGCCTCGTGCTGCCAGGCGGCGGAAAGCCCTTTATAGGAATAGCCGGCGGCTTTGATGATGCGGGTTAGGCCGGTTGCTTGGTTTGCCATGTTTTCGTGCCTTTCTCAGAGGTCGGTCATAATAAAAAGAGTCTAGAACAGTCCGCGCTGACGGCTCTCGGTTTTCGAACACCACAGATCTGCTACCCGGTTTCTGGTATGCTTGCGGCGCATTGCTAACAAGAGGCTTCACGTTGTTATGTCAGGTTGGCGTAAAATTTATTATAAAATATTGAATTTACCACTTAAATTGTTGGTAAGAAGTAAGGTCATCCCTTCAGATCCGGTTACCGAGCTAGGATTGGATCCCTCGCGGCCGATTTTGTATGTTTTGCCTTACAATTCCAAGGCGGATTTGCTGACGCTGCGCACCCAGTGCCTGGCGCAGGATCTGCCCGATCCGCTCAACTCGCTGGAGATCGACGGCACCGTGTTGCCGAGCTACGTGTTCATTCACGACGGCCCGCGCGTGTTCCGCTATTACACCCCGAAAGAAGAGTCGGTAAAACTGTTTCACGACTATCTGGATCTGCATCGCAGCAATCCGGATCTCGACATTCAGATGCTGCCGGTTTCGGTGATGTTCGGCCGTTCGCCGGGCCGCGAAGGCCACGGTACGCCGCACCTGCGTCTGTTGAACGGCGTGCAGAAATTCTTCGCCGTGCTGTGGCTTGGCCGCGACAGCTTCGTGCGTTTCTCCAACACCGTTTCGCTGCGCCGCATGGCCACCGAACACGGCACAGATAAAACCATCGCGCAGAAACTGGCGCGCGTGGCGCGCATGCACTTCTCGCGCCAGCGTCTGGCCGCGGTCGGCCCGAGCCTGCCTGCCCGTCAGGATCTGTTCAACAAGCTGCTGGCGTCCAAGGCGATCGAAAAAGCAGTCGAGGACGAAGCGCGCAGCAAGAAGATCTCTCACGAGAAAGCCCAGCAGAACGCCATCGCGCTGATGGAAGAGATCGCCGCCGACTTCTCCTACGAAACCGTGCGCCTGTCCGATCGCGTGCTGAGCTGGACCTGGAACCGGCTGTATCAGGGCATCAACGTCACCAACGCCGAACGCGTTCGCCAGCTGGCGCAGGACGGCCACGAGATCGTCTACGTGCCCTGCCACCGCAGCCACATGGACTACCTGCTGCTGTCCTACGTGCTGTATCACCAGGGCCTGGTGCCGCCGCACATCGCCGCGGGCATCAACCTCAACTTCTGGCCGGCCGGCCCGATCTTCCGCCGTTTGGGCGCGTTCTTCATCCGTCGCACCTTCAAGGGCAACAAGCTGTACTCGACGGTGTTCCGCGAATACCTCGGCGAGCTGTTCACCCGCGGTTACTCGGTGGAGTACTTCGTGGAAGGCGGCCGTTCCCGCACCGGGCGTCTGCTGGAGCCGAAGACCGGCACCCTGTCGATGACCATCCAGGCGATGCTGCGCGGCGGCGCCCGTCCTATCACGCTGGTGCCGATCTACATCGGTTACGAGCACGTGATGGAAGTGGGCACCTACGCCAAAGAGCTGCGCGGCGCCACCAAGGAAAAAGAGAGCCTGCCGCAGATGCTGCGCGGCCTGCGCAAGCTGCGCAACCTGGGCCAGGGTTACGTCAACTTTGGCGAGCCGCTGCCGTTGACCGCTTACCTGAACCAGCACGTGCCGCAGTGGCGCGAGTCTATCGATCCTATCGAAGCGCAGCGCCCAAGCTGGCTGACGCCGACGGTCAACGATCTGGCCGGCAAGATCATGGTGCGTATCAACAACGCCGCCGCCGCCAACGCCATGAACCTGTGTTCTACCGCGCTGCTGGCCTCGCGCCAACGCTCGCTGACCCGCGAACAGCTGATCGAACAGCTCGAATGCTATCTGCAGCTGATGCGCAACGCGCCTTACGCGCGTGACGTCACCGTGCCGACGCAAACGCCGGACGAGCTGCTGGATCACGCGCTGAACATGAACAAGTTCGAGGTGGAGAAGGACAGCATCGGCGACATTATCATCCTGCCGCGCGAGCAGGCGGTGCTAATGACCTACTACCGCAACAACATCCATCACCTGCTGGTGCTGCCGTCGCTGATCGCCAGCATCGTGATGCATCACCGCCGGGTATCGCGCGCCGAGCTGCTGCGGCAGATCGGCATGATCTACCCGATGCTGAAAGCAGAACTGTTCCTGCACCACGATAAGGAACAGCTGCCGGAGGTGCTGCGGCCGATGATCGACGAACTGATCCGTCAACAGCTGATTTGCGACAAAGGCGACGAGCTGGTGCTGAACCCCGCGCGCATTCGTCCCTTGCAGCTGCTGGCCGCCGGGGTGCGTGAAACCCTGCAACGCTACGCCATCACCATGTCGATCCTCAGCGCCAACCCGAGCATCAACCGCGGTGCGCTGGAGAAAGAGAGCCGCATCATGGCGCAGCGCCTGTCAGTGCTGCACGGCATCAACGCGCCGGAGTTCTTCGACAAGGCGGTGTTCTCCACCCTGGTGGCGACGCTGCGCGAAGAAGGCTATATCAACGACAGCGGCGACGCGATCCGCGAGCACACCCTCGAGGTGTACAACATGCTGAGCGATCTGATCACACCGGAAATCAAGCTGACCATCGAAAGCGTCAACATGCCGGCGGAGACCAACGCCCTGCCGCAAGCCGATGTGGAAGAAGAGAAAGACGAGTGATTTCGCCCGAAGCGGAAAAACGAAAGGCACCCCAAGGGGTGCCTTTTTTCTTGCTTTATCCAGACGTTACGCCGGCAGATAACTCAGCGCAATGCCGATAAACACCACCAGCCCGACGTAGTTGTTTTGCATAAAGGCCTTGAAACAGGCTTCGCGCTCGCGGCCGGCGATCTGCTTCTGCTGGTGAATAAACAGCGCGCCCGCCAGCAGCAGCGACCAGTAGAACGCTCCGCCGAGCTGCGCCAGATAACCGACCCACACCAGCAGCAGCAGCGTGGCGAACTGCAACAGCCCGACGATCAGCTTGTCGTAGCGGCCGAACAGGATTGCGGTGGACTTGATGCCGATCTTCAGGTCATCGTCGCGGTCGACCATCGCATACAGCGTGTCATAAGCCACCGTCCAACAGATATTGGCCAGCAGCAGCAGCCAGCAGCTGAGCGGCAGCGATTCGCTGACCGCCGCATAGCCCATCGGGATGCCCCAGCCGAACGCGGCGCCCAGCACGAACTGCGGCAGGTTGGTCACCCGTTTCATAAACGGATAAACCCAAGCCAGCGCCAGCGCCGCCAGCGACAGCCAGATGGTCATCGCATTCAGCGTCAGCACCAGAGCGAACGAGATCAGCACCAGCACCACGAACAGCACCTTGGCCTCTTTCTCGCTCACCCGGCCGCTCGGCATCGGTCGCCCGGCGGTACGTTTCACATAGCCGTCTACCGCGCGGTCGGCGTAATCGTTCACTACGCAGCCGGCGGCACGCATCAGATAAACGCCGAGCGCGAATACCAGCAGAATCGACAGCGGCGGCACGCCTTTTCCGGCCAGCCACAGCGCCCACAGCGTCGGCCACAGCAGCAGCAAGGTGCCTATCGGTTTATCAATGCGCATCAAATGGCTGTAAGCCCGCCATTTACTTTGAGTCACGCTTCCCTCCAAGATCTTGTTCTCCTCTCTTATGCGGGAACCGCTGAATACAGCGGTGAAGCCGGTAAAAACAGTTCGGTCAGCAACAGCGGTTTGCCCGCCAGCCGCAAACGAGAACGGCGCGCCCAGAGCGCGTCCTGCCGGCCGATATGAATATAGTCGCGGGTCAGATCGCCACTGCTGAACAGATAACGGCCCAACGGCAGCGTGCCCAGATCCACCAGCGCCTGGTCGGGGCCGGTCAACGTATTTTCCGGGATCACCGTGCGCCCCAGCAGCCAGGGCTGGTCGTCGCCCAGCAGCACCACTTCGCGCAGCCAGTAGCGCGGGCTGTCGGGCAGATGGTTCGCCTCATCCCCCAGCGCCTCACGCGTGACGAAGCATTCACGCTGCGGTTCGACGCGCACCTGGGCGCAATGGCGTTCAAATCGGCGGGTCATGGAGCCTAACTCCATCAGCCAGTCGCTGACGGCGGCGGGCGCCGGAGGATCCTGTTCGGATAGCCACTCCAGCGGCGGCAGGATGGAATCCCTGATGCCAGACATTGCTTTACTCCTCGCCTGAGCCGCGGCCGGTACGGCGCGCCAGACGATACAAACTGTTAACAGGCCCCCATTGTAGCGCAGAAATGCGAAAGCGGCAGGCTGATTCGTGGCGAAAACGGCGGGCGCACCCGCCGGAAAAACCGGGCTTCTGTCATCTTTTTGCCATCCGCGTTCTCTATCTTCGTTCTCCGACGCGATGACGATTCTGTGATCGCCTGCAAAGTTTCATCTTTGCTGCGTTGTTTTATCTACGCGCGTAGATACCCTGACACAGCAGCGTTGAATCGCCATGCGTCCGACATGATTCGTCGGCACACCTTTGTTGCCGGCACCAGGGAAACCATCTTTAACCGCGTCCGCCAAGGCGCAGAACAAAAGAGGATAGCACTGCCATGAGCGAAACAACGCTTGCCACTCCACAAACCGCCGACACCGCGCTGGCGGCCGATGAACGCCTGGCAACCAAAGAGGGGCGCAGCCAATTTTGGCGTGCCACCTTCTCCTGCTGGCTCGGCACCGCCATGGAATACGTCGACTTTGCGCTATACGGCCTGGCGGCCGGCATGGTGTTCGGCGACGTATTCTTCCCCGAAGCCACGCCGCTGGTCGCTCTGCTGGCCAGCTTCGCCACCTACTCCGTCGGCTTCGTCGCGCGGCCGATAGGTGCGCTGGTGTTCGGCTGGATCGGCGATCGCAAAGGCCGCCGCGTGGTGCTGATCACCACCGTGGCGCTGATGGGCATTTCCACCACGCTGATCGGCCTGATCCCGTCCTATGCGCAAATCGGCGTCTGGGCGCCCACCTGCCTGGTGATTCTGCGCTTCGCGCAGGGGTTCGGCGCCGGCGCCGAGCTGTCCGGCGGCGCGGTGATGCTGGCGGAATACGCGCCGGCCAAACGGCGCGGACTGGTGGCGTCGATCATCGCCATCGGCTCCAACAGCGGCACCCTGCTAGCGTCGCTGGTGTGGCTGCTGGTACTGCAACTCGACAAGGAAGACCTGATGAGCTGGGGTTGGCGCATTCCGTTCCTCGCCAGCATTCTGATCGCCGGGGTAGCGTTGTACCTGCGCCGCCACGTGCGGGAAACGCCGGTTTTCGAACGCGAGCTGCAGCAAAACCACCAACGCATGCTGGACGCCGCCAGCGCCGTGCCGGACTCGCGCAGCTACCTGCAACGCACCAAGGCGTTCTGGGTGATGCTCGGCCTGCGCATCGGCGAAAACGGCCCGTCTTATCTGTGCCAGGGCTTTATCGTCGGCTACGTCGCCAAGGTGCTGATGGTCGACAAATCGGTGCCGGCGCTGGCGGTGCTGATCGCCTCGCTGTGCGGTTTTTTGGTGATCCCGTTGGCCGGCTGGCTGTCGGATCGCTTCGGCCGTCGCGTCACCTACCGGTGGTTCTGCCTGCTGCTGGTGCTGTATGCCTTCCCGGCGTTCTGGCTGCTCGACAGCCGTGAGCCGGCGATCGTCATCTCGGTGATCGTGGTCGGCATGTGCATCGCGTCGCTGGGGATCTTCGGCGTGCAGGCGGCCTACGGCGTCGAGTTGTTCGGCGTGAAGAACCGCTACTCCAAGATGGCGTTCGCCAAGGAGCTCGGCTCGATCCTCTCCGGCGGCACCGCACCGCTGATCGCCACCGCGCTGCTGTCCGGTTTCGGTCACTGGTGGCCTGTCGCCTGCTATTTTGTTGTAATGGCGGCCATTGGCTTAATCACCACCTTCTTTGCTCCCGAAACCCGCGGCCGCGATCTCAACCTGCCGCAGGATGCCGCATAGCGAGAAGGCGAACAGGACCCCAATTTGGATAATCACTCCGCGCGACGCGTTACCCGCGCCGACGTAGCCCGCGTTGCGGGCACCTCCGTCGCCGTGGTCAGTTATGTGATCAACAACGGCCCGCGTCCGGTGGCGGAAGCCACCCGGCTGCGCGTGCTGGCGGCGATCGAGCAGACTGGCTACCGGCCGAACGACATCGCGCGGGCGCTGGCCTCCGGCAGCACGCAAACCTACGGGCTGGTGGTGCCGGATATTTCCAACCCGTTCTTCGCCACCCTGGCGCGGGCGCTGCAGCAAGAGGCCTTCAGCCGCGGCCGCGTGCTGCTGCTGGGCGACGCCGGCGACGACCGGCAGCGCGAATATGAGTTGATCAACAACCTGTTGCGCCGCCAGGTCGACGGCCTGCTGTACACCAGCGTCGATCGCCATCCGTGGTTCGATCTGATCCGCGCTTCCGGCACCCCCTGCGTGATGATAGACACTATCGACAGCCAGGCCGGCGTCTGCGCCATTCGCGTCGACGAGCGCGACGCCGCCTGCCAGGCGACCCGCCACCTGCTGCAACACGGCTATCGCGACATCGGCATTTTTATCGGCCCGCTGACCATGCTCAACGCGCAGGATCGCCTGAACGGCTGGCGCGATGCGCTGCTTGAAGCCGGCATCGCGCCGCGCGACGAGTGGATTTTCGAGGCACCCTACACCCGCCACGGGGGCTATCAGGCCACGCAGCGCCTGGTGCAAGGCCCACGCCCGCGCGCCGTTTTCACCTCCAACGAGCAGCAGGCGCTCGGCTGCCTGTCCGCGCTGGCGGAGCATGGGCTGCGCGCGCCGGACGATCTGGCGCTGATCTGTTTTAACGGCACGCAGCAATCCGAGTTCAGCGTGCCGCCGCTCAGCGCGGTCGAGCAGCCGATCGACGCCATGGCCAAGCGGGCCATCGCCATGCTGGCCGCCGGTGCCGCGCCCGCCGAGCTGCATGAATTCGCTTTTCAACTGCGCATCCGCCGCTCGTGCGGCTGTTAGCGGTTTTTCAGGACACCCTATATGCGTTTGATCATTGATTGCGATCCCGGCAACGGCGTTCCCGGCGCCAACGTCGACGACGGCCTGGCGCTGGCGTTGGCGCTGGCGGCCAAACCGCAGCTGCAGCTGGAACTGATTAGCATCGTGGCCGGCAATACGCCGCGTGAAGTGGGCTTTGCCGTCGCCACCGAGCTGCTGGCGCAGAGCGGCTATCAGGTGCCTGTTGCCCTCGGTGCGGCGCGCGCCCTGAGCGAGCCGCCGGAACCGTGGCGCGCTCATCTGGACCGCCCGATCGCCGATCCGAAGTTGGCGGCGCTGTGGTGTGACTTGCCCGCGCCCTCGCAGGCCACCGCACCCACACCGGACGCGGCCATCGCCATCGGCGAATTGATCTGCTGGCATCCCGGCGAGATCACGCTGGCGGCGATCGGCCCGCTGACCAACGTCGCGCACGCCATGCAGCTTTACCCGCAGATGGCGCAGGCGGTGAAGGAGATCGTCATCATGGGCGGCGTGTTCAACGTCGAGGGATACATCAAGGACACCAATTTCGGTCTGGATCCGGAAGCGGCGCGCCTGGTGTTGAATAGCGGCGCTAACATCACGCTGGCACCGCTGGATGTCACCACGCAGACCATGCTGACCCAGGCGGATCTGGCCGCGTTGACCCAGCCGGATACCCCGCTGTGTCGCTATTTGCGCACCACCACGCAGCCGTGGATCGACTATTCGCGCCATACGCGGCGCCTGCCGGGCTGCTGGATCCATGATGCGCTGGTGATCGCCTGGCTGCTGGCACCGCAGTTGGTCACAACCGATATGTTCTATGTGGATGTGGCGCTGGAAGGGGCGTTGACGCGCGGCAGCTCGCGCCGCTGGCGGCCGGGCAGCCTGCGCCTGACGGTCGGCATGCCAGAGCCGCAGGGCAAGCCGGTGCGCGTCATGCAGCAGGTGGACAACGCCCGTTTGCTGGCGTTGATCGGTGCAACGCTGGCTCGCGGATGAAAAAAGGTGCGCCGAGGCGCACCAATCATCGAGCCAGCATCGGCAGCGTCGGGGGTTACCCCTTGCCTTTTACGCTGCTGATAAACGTTTTACGCGCGGTGGTCGAGCCCAGCTTTTCGGCCTCATTCATCAGCTTCAGCGCCTTGTCGATATCGCCCGCCTTCACCGCCTGCTTGATGCCGTTATTGAAGTAGCTTTCGGTATCGTTAAGCATCGGCTCCGCCGGTTTCTCCGGCATCGGTGCCGGCGTGGCCACTGCGGCCGGTGCGGTTGCTCCCACCACCACCGGTGCCACGGTCGGTGCCGGCTGCAACATGCCGATCATCACGTTGCCGGTACCCTGTTCCGCGGTCACCTTGAGCTTCAGCGTACCGGTCGTCGCGTGGCCGGCGATCGGATCCGGAATATCCGGCACCGCATTGCCCACGCCCTGCGCATAGGCCTTGGCCGGGTTGGTCAGCTGCGTGGTTTTCGCCAGATCCTGGCGGGTGGTGTACACCAGCAGGTAAATCTGTTTTTGACCGAGCGCCGGCGTCAGTTTCAGCGTGCCTTCGAGGCGATCGGAGGACATCGCTCCCGGCGGCTGATAAGGGAAATAGCTGCTCGGGTAATACGCCGCCGGGCGCAGGTGCTCGTCCAACACCAGCACGCTCGGCGCATAAATCGAATTGTTTTTGGCGAGGCTGCTCAGCGTCACCTCCAGCGAACCGCGATCGGCAGGCAGCGTATAGGCGGCGATCGCCCCCTGAATATCACCCTGATTGAGCTGCGGGCTGACATTATCGAGCTTCACCTCTTGCGAAACCGGCGGCTGCAGCGGTTGCCACGGCAGGCTTTGCAACGTGGCGGCGCTGATGGCCGGCGCGACGGAAACGTTGGCCGGCGTATCGGCGTTGGCCGCCAAAGGCACGCCGACGGTCAGCGCCAATGACAGGCAGAGTGACAGCAGATTCTTTTTCATCGTTATATCCTCTTTCAGCGCCACGGCGGATCAGGCAAGAGATCCGGCCGCAGCGAATGCGGTTGGGGGAGAGCCTGCGGCCCTCCCCGTCCTGTCGTTACCACCAAATTTCCATCTGGGCGCCGAAGGTGACTTCGTCATCCTTGCCGCGGCTGAAGGTGTGCAGGCTGGTGTCGTTGTAAGCGGTGCCGGCGTTATAACCGGTGTCATCGCCGGTGGCGTAGCCCCACTTCTCATCCCACTTGGCGTAGGTGGCGAACAGACGGATGGCCGGACGCGACCAGATGCTGTTGCCCGCCTGCCATTGCTGCGCCAGGGTCACTTTGTACTGGCCGTTGCGATCGCCGGTGCGCTGGGATTTGACGTTGTCGTAGCCGGCTTCCAGCAGAGTGCTCATGATCGGCGTCCATTTGTACATCGGGCGCACGCCCACGGTATACCAGGTGGTGCCGTTGTTGTTGTCGCGGTCGATGTCCTGGAACATGGCGACGTACATCATGGCCCATTTGTCGTTGAAGTCGATGGCGCCGTGATCCAGCACGCGGATCATCTTGCCGTTGTTATCGATGGTAGCGCCCTGGCTGCGGCCGTTGTTCTGCGAGGTCATCGAGTCGGTGGCGTACTGCACCACAAACTTGTTGTAACCGCTCAGGATGCTCTGCGTGTGTTCCGCGGTGAACATCCAGCCGTCTTTGCTGGCGCCGTCGGCCAGATGGTAGTGATCCTGCGCATTGGCACGGCCATAATCCACGCCCAGCTCCAGGGTGCCGCCCGGGTTCAGTTCCAGCCCGGCCAAGCGCACGTCGAAGGTATCGTTAACGGTCGGGCGCTGTTTCCATTCGTTATCCAGGTAGCCGTAAGAACCGCCGGACTCCGAGTTACGGGTCACGGCGGCGGACAGCTTGCCGAAGCCCAGGTCGATATTTTCCAGGCCGGCGCCTGGGCCGGAGATATCCCAGTAGTAGAAGTCGATCATGTGAACGTCATGACGCTGATAGAAGCGCTTACCGGCCCACAGCGTGGAACCCGGCAGCCAATCGATCAGGTTTTTACCCTGCACGTTCACTTCGCGGAAGCCCGGGGTCACGTCTTCCCAGTCGGAGCGCTGCGACACCGAGTAGGCCAGGTTGGTGTCGAAATAGAAGCTTTTGTCGCCTTCTTTCCACACTTCTTGCCCCAGTTTCAGTTCAGCGTAGGTTTCGCATTCGTTGCCGAGACGGTACTTGCTCGCGGCGCCGGTGGCCTTGAAGCACTGTTGCTCACCGCCGCTGCCGGTCCAGCCGATGCCGGAACGGGCGTAACCGTGGAAGTCCACGGCCAGCGCCTGGGTGGAGAGAACACCGGCGGCGACAGCCAGTGCCAGAGGAAGTTTGCGCAGAGTAGTCATCATTATTCTCCTGTTATGCCGACTTTGATGCTTTAAACGCCCGGCTCCTGGTGCAGCCGTTTACATGCCGTGCCGTCTTCACGGAACAGGTGACAACGGTGAGGCGGCAGGCCGATGGCGAATGTGGCACCTTCTTCTACCAGCACCACGTCGTTCTGGCGGTACACCAGGTTTTGACGGATGGCCGGAATTTGGATGTGGATTTGCGTCTCGTTGCCGAGTTGCTCCACCACCTGTACATCGCCGGTAAGCCGCACTTCGGAGGCTTCGCCGGGCAGCAGATGTTCAGGGCGAATGCCCAATGACATGTTGGCGCCGGGCTGAACGCCCGCGCCCTCCACCGGCAGCCAGACCAGCTGGCGGTTGGGCAGTTCGACCTGCACCTGTTGCGATTCCGCTGCGGTCACCTTGACCGGCAGGAAGTTCATCTTCGGCGAGCCGATAAACCCGGCGACGAAGCGGTTGGCCGGGTAGTGGTACAGTTCCAGCGGTTTGCCGACTTGTGCCACGCGACCGGCGTCGAGCACCACGATCTTGTCGGCCAGCGTCATCGCTTCGACCTGATCGTGGGTGACGTAGATCATGGTGCGCTGCAGGCGCTTGTGCAGACGGGAGATCTCGATACGCATCTGCACCCGCAGTGCGGCGTCGAGGTTGGACAGCGGTTCGTCGAGCAGGAACACGTCCGGCTCGGCCACCAGCGTGCGGCCGATCGCCACGCGCTGACGCTGCCCGCCGGACAGCGCCTTTGGCCGCCGATCGAGCAAGTGCGCCAACTGCAGCACCTCGGAGACCTGGTTCACCCGTTGATTGATTTCCGCTTTCTTGGCGCCGGCCAGCTTCAGGCCGAACGACATGTTGTCCGCCACCGACAGATGCGGATACAGCGCGTAGGACTGGAACACCATGCCGATGCCGCGTTCGGAAGGCGGCACCTCATTCATACGTTGATCGCCGATCATCAGGTCGCCGGAGGTGATGTCCTCCAGCCCGGCGATCATGCGCAGCAGCGTCGATTTGCCGCAGCCCGACGGCCCGACAAACACCACAAACTCGCCGTCTTCGATGGTCAGATTGACGTCTTTGGAAATCACGGCCTCACCGAAGGCCTTATAAACGCTGCGCAGTGTGACGCTAGCCATGCGTTACTCCCCTGCTTTCGCAGTTAACATGTCGTGTGAAAATGGCGGAGGCAAAGCCCGCCAAAACCCATTGATGACCCTCTTGCTGCGCGCCGTGCTGCCATGCCAACGGCAAGGTCGCCTCAGACGGCGCGGCCGCCTGAGTATAAGGCTGCAGGTTTATCAGCGCTTCAAGGCATTGATCCTGATGGGTAATAAGTAAGCGCACCACGCCGTCCCGCTGGCTAATCGCGCTCAGCTCGCCGCGCTGGATCAGCGGCGAACGGCGCAGGGCCAACAGCGCCTGGCAGTAACGTAAGGTGGAGTGGCTGTCGTGCTGTTGGCGGCTGATGGCCAATGCGCGGTGTTCGATCGCCACCTGCTGATACCAGCTGATTTCGCCGGCGGTGACCTGTTCGGGGGCTTCATGCCACGGCATCGGCGTTTGCGCGCCGCGCGGATCCTGCAGGCCGGCGGCGTGCGGCAGCCCCAGCTCTTCGCCCTGGTACAGGCAGATCGGCGCCGGCAACATCGCCAGCAGCGTCAAAAAGGCGGCGGCGGAGCGCAGGTCGCCCTGTCCCCAGCGGCTGACCACCCGCGGCTGTTCGGCGTCGCCGGTGCTCCACAGGCTGTCCGCCAACGAGGCGCGGCGGGCGTGCAGCACCGCCACCAGCTTCTCCGCGCTGAACGGCATCACGTCCAGCGCCAATGCACCGTGGACGAACCGCTGCGGCGCGGCCGCATTGCGAACGCGGTTGGCGTCATCAGCGTACCACAGCGTCAGCCCTTCGGCCGCCACCGTCGCCTCCACTTCCGGCGCCAGCGTCTGCGGCAGCAACAGGCCGTCGATCGACAGCGCTTTCAGATACGGCAGCGCCGCCAGCATGCCGTGCGCGTCGCCCACGCCGTCCCCGTTTCCATCACGGAAACTGGCCGGATGGATCCGGTACAGAGTGGGCTGAGTGGCGATAGGCATTGACGACATAAATCCGGTATCCCTGCTGCGCATGGCGTTGAAAATCAATAAGGCCGATAGTGCGGGAGTCGCCGGAAAGGGTAATCATCCGTAACAGGATTTTTCATGGGGGAGGAGACGGGAGGATGAGAGAACGACCGCGGCGATGAGAAGTTCCGCGCTTAGGGCAAATCTGTGATCGGCCCGGCAAAAATCGTCCCCCTATTTTGTGCCTGACGCCACAGAATAGAGCGCAACGTTAACTGGATCACACTCCTCATTCCAGGGGCGTAGAGGGGGGGAGGATGAGAATATGTCGCGTTGTGACCCACTATTACCGCGAAACGTCTCTCCTTGATTTATGTGCCCACAAAAAGAAGGACTGGATTATGACTCGCAGCATTACCCTCGCCCGCACGCTGGCGCTCTCGGCACTGGCCACTCTGGTGCTCTCTTCTTCCGCCTTCGCCAAGATCGAGGAAGGTAAACTGGTCATCTGGATCAACGGCGACAAGGGCTATAACGGCTTGGCCGAAGTCGGCAAGAAATTCGAAAAAGACACCGGCATCAAAGTCACCGTCGAGCACCCGGACAAACTGGAAGAAAAATACCCGCAGGTGGCCGCCACCGGCGACGGCCCGGACATCATCTTCTGGGCCCACGACCGCTTCGGCGGCTATGCGCAGTCCGGCCTGCTGGCCGAAGTCCACCCGTCCAAAGCCTTCCAGGACAAGCTGTTCCCGTTCACCTGGGACGCCGTGCGCTATGACGGCAAGCTGATCGGCTACCCGATCGCCGTCGAGGCGCTGTCGCTGATTTATAACAAAGACCTGGTCAAACAGCCGCCGAAGACCTGGGAAGAGATCCCGGCGCTGGACAAACAGCTGCGCGCCACCGGCAAGAGCGCCATCATGTGGAACCTGCAGGAACCCTACTTCACCTGGCCTATCATCGCCGCCGATGGCGGTTATGCCTTCAAGTATGAGAACGGCAAATACAATATCAAGGATGTCGGCGTCGCCAACGCCGGCTCGCAGGCCGGCCTGCAGTTCATCGTCGATCTGGTGAAAAACAAACACATCAACGCCGATACCGATTACTCGATCGCCGAAGCCGCGTTCAACAAGGGCCAGACCGCGATGACCATCAACGGGCCGTGGGCCTGGAACAACATCGAGCAGAGCAAAATCAACTACGGCGTCACCCTGCTGCCGACCTTCAAAGGCAAGCCGTCCAAGCCGTTCGTCGGCGTGCTGACCGCCGGCATCAACGCCGCCAGCCCGAATAAAGAGCTGGCGACCGAGTTCCTCGAGAACTACCTGCTGACCAACGAAGGGCTGGCGGACGTCAACAAAGACAAACCGCTGGGCGCGGTGGCGCTGAAGTCCTATCAGGAAGCGTTGGCCAAAGATCCGAAGATCGCCGCCACCATGCAGAACTCGCAAAACGGGGAAATCATGCCGAACATCCCGCAGATGAGCGCCTTCTGGTACGCCGAACGCAGCGCGGTGATCAACGCCGTCAGCGGCCGCCAAACGGTGAAAGCCGCACTGGACGACGTGCAGACCCGCATCACCAAGTAATGACGTAGTGCGGGATTAACATCCCCGAAATAATTGGAGCTACACCGCGACGGCAAGTACGCACATCCCCGGGAGCATAGTTAGCTATGTGAGCGGGGTGAGCGGACGCAGCCAACAAAGGTGTAGCGTCAAGTATGAAGGGGACAAGTGCCCCGCCGTTGCTTCACAGAAAGGAACGCCCTATGCAATTCGCTCACGCCGGGACGCCTGCGCGTAAGAAATCGAAGTGGTGGCAAAGCGACGTGCTGAAATGGCTGGTGGTTGGCCTGTTCAGCCTGGTGACCTGCTACCTGATTGTGTTGATGTATGCACAGGGTGAATACCTGTTCGCCATCCTGACGCTGGTGCTGGTCAGCGCCGGGCTTTACGTCTTCGCCAACCGCCGCGCCTACGCCTGGCGCTATGTGTATCCCGGCATCGCCGGCATGGGGCTGTTCGTCCTGTTCCCGCTGATTTGCACCATCGCCATCGCCTTTACCAACTACAGCAGCACCAACCAGCTGACCTTCGAGCGCGCGCAGTCGGTGCTGATGCAGCGCCAGTTCCAGAGCGGTAAAACCTTTACCTTCGGCCTCTACCCGGCGGAAAACCAGCAGTGGCGCCTGCAGCTGACCGCGCAGGACAGTGAACAACCGCTGATCTCCGAGCCTTTCCGCCTCGACGCCGCGGCGCCGCATCCCCTGAAACTGACGGCGCAAAGCGCAGCGCCGCAGGGTGAACGCGCCACGCTGCGGGTGATCACCCAGAACCGCCAGGCGCTGAGCCAGCTGGTGGCGCAACTGCCCGATGGCGGCGAACTGCGCATGAGTTCCCTGCGCCAGTTCTCCGGTACCCGCCCGCTGTATGCGCTGGACAAGGACGGCAGCACGCTGACCAATAACCAGACCCAGGTGCGCTACCGCCCGAACGACGACATCGGTTTCTACCAGGCGATCAACGCCGACGGCGGCTGGGCGCAGGAGACCCTGAGCCCGGGCTATACCGTCACCACCGGCTGGAAAAACTTCCTGCGGGTGTTGCAGGACGAGGGCATCAAAAAGCCGTTCGTGTCGATCTTCATCTGGACCATCGTGTTCTCGGTGATGACGGTGATCCTCACCGTCGCGGTCGGTATGGTGCTGGCCTGCGTGGTGCAGTGGGAGGCGCTGAAAGGCAAGGCGGTGTACCGCGTGCTGCTGATCCTGCCCTACGCGGTGCCATCGTTCATCTCGATTCTGATCTTCAAGGGCTTGTTCAACCAGAGCTTCGGCGAGATCAACATGATGCTCAGCCATCTGTTCGGTATCAAACCGGCCTGGTTCAGCGACCCGCTCACCGCCAAGAGCATGATCCTGATCGTCAACACCTGGCTCGGTTATCCGTACATGATGATCCTGTGCATGGGGCTGCTGAAAGCGATCCCCGACGATCTTTACGAGGCTTCGGCGATGGACGGCGCCACCCCGTGGCAAAACTTCTTCCGCATCACCTTCCCGCTGCTGATCAAGCCGCTGACGCCGCTGATGATCGCCAGTTTCGCCTTCAACTTTAACAACTTCGTGCTGATTCAGCTGTTAACCAACGGCGGCCCGGACATGATCGGCACCACCACGCCAGCCGGCTATACCGACCTGCTGGTCAGCTACACCTACCGCATCGCCTTCGAAGGCGGCGGCGGACAAGACTTCGGCCTGGCGGCCGCCATCGCCACGCTGATCTTCCTGTTGGTGGGCGCACTGGCGATCCTGAATTTGAAAGCCAGCAAGATGAACTTTGATTAGGGAGAAAAACGATGGCCATGGTTCAACCCAAATCCCAGCGTCTGCGCCTGTGGATCACCCATATTCTGATGCTGTGTTTTATCGCCCTGATCATGTTCCCGCTGCTGATGGTCGTGGCCATTTCGCTACGCTCCGGTAACTTCGCCACCGGCAGCCTGATACCGGAACACATCTCCTGGGATCACTGGCGGCTGGCGCTCGGCTTCAGCGTCACCCACGCCGACGGCAGCGTGACGCCGCCGCCGTTCCCGGTGCTGCTGTGGTTATGGAACTCGATCAAGATCGCGGCGATCACCGCCATCGGCATCGTGACGCTGTCCACCACCTGCGCTTACGCCTTCGCCCGCATGCGCTTTCGCGGCAAGAGCACGCTGCTGAAAAGCATGCTGATCTTCCAGATGTTCCCGGCGGTGCTGTCGCTGGTGGCGCTGTACGCCCTGTTTGATCGCCTGGGCCAGTACATTCCGTTTATCGGTCTGAACACCCACGGCGGGGTGATCTTCGCCTATATGGGCGGCATCGCGCTGCACGTCTGGACCATCAAGGGCTACTTCGAAACCATCGACAATTCGCTGGAAGAGGCGGCTGCACTGGACGGCGCCACGCCGTGGCAGGCGTTCCGTCTGGTGTTGTTGCCGCTGTCGGTGCCGATTCTGGCGGTGGTGTTCATTCTGTCGTTTATCGCCGCCATCACCGAAGTGCCGGTCGCGTCGCTGCTGCTGCGCGATGTGAACAGCTACACGCTGGCGGTGGGGATGCAGCAATATCTCAACCCGCAGAACTATCTGTGGGGCGACTTCGCCGCCGCCGCGGTGCTGTCGGCGATACCGATTACCGCCGTGTTCCTGCTGGCGCAGCGCTGGCTGGTGGGCGGCCTGACGGCCGGCGGCGTGAAGGGGTAATTTGTGCCACTGCAGTGCGTTTGATGTCTTTCTTTATCTTTTACCCTATGGATTTCAAGCTACAGCCAGGCGACCAGTTCGCTCATCCCCGGGCGCTGACTTCAGTAAGTCACTGGGGTTAGCGAGTGCAGTCAACAGCGCTGTAGCTTGCAAGCCGACGGGTAATTATAGCCTGTGTCTTTGGCGGCCTTTGGCCGCCATTTTTATCGCGACTATTCCCGTTTCAGCCGATCGGTATTGGCCAGATAGAGCGTCACCACCAATACCAATATCGCCGCAGCGTAGATCAGGGTATCGATGGGATTTTTGTGGTCAACGATGATCAACCGGATAATCGCGGTAATGCCGATATAAATAAAATAGCGCAGCGGGAAATGATAGCCCGACTCAAAATACTTGACGATCAAGGCGATAAACTCAAAGTACAGGAAGTAAATCACGATGCCTTCAATCAACAAATAAGAAGATGACTCTTCGCTGTTGATAAACAGTACCTTCGCCAGGTGCACGGTTTCCTTGACCAGAAACACCACCAGAATCGCCGCCAGCAGCAGCAAACCCACGTTCAGCACCCGTTGCAACCCTTTCGCTATCGTTATCGAGCGCGATGTTTTCGCCATAAAACCTCTCTTTGAATACCGTTCACATTATCCAAGCGTACCAATATAGGCATTGTCTTAAAAATGAAGCCCCGCTGGAAAGCATTTTAAATCCCATTTATTTCATTAAGTTATAATAAGATGTTTCTGACTTATAGATTTGTAGCAAATTGAAATGTCAACTATCATGGGACACAGAGATCTTGACATAAAACCTATAACCTAGAATTAACAAGGGAATTCCTTATGCGCGCTAAACTTAATGGACTGGTCGCAGCGGGCCTGTTTGCCTGTGCATTGTCCGGCCACGCCGCCGGCCTGGTCACGCCTGACAACGATCTGCGTAACGATCTCGCCTGGTTGTCCGATCGCGGCGTCATCAACGTCAGCCTGTCTACCTGGCCGCTGAGCCAGGAAGAGATCAGTTCCGTTATCGCGCAGGCCAAACCGGTGACCAATACCGAGAAAAACGTCATCGACCGCGTGCAACGCCGCGTCGATGCGTTAAAGGCCAATATCCGCGTTAGCGGCTACGCTTCTACCGACAAACCCGGCACCCCGCAGGGCTTCGGCCAAAACGAGTACGCCGACGATCGCCTGACGATCGGCGCCGGTGCCAACGGCGAGTTCTGGGATGTGCGCCTGCAGGGCTCGGTAGAAGGCGATCAGCGCGTCAGCGACGGCTCCAAATTCAATATGAACGGCTCCTACGGTGCGGTGAAAATCTGGAACCAGTGGCTCTCCTTCGGCGAGGTTTCCCAGTGGTGGGGGCCGGGTTACGACGGCAGCCTGATCCGCTCCGACGCCGCCCGTCCGGTGGCCGGCTTTATGCTGCAGCGCGCCGACCAATCGCCGTTTGAGACCCCGTGGCTGTCGTGGATCGGCCGATGGCAATACCAGCTGACCGCCGGCCAGCTGTCGCAATACAGCTCGGTGCCGCATACCAAACTGATCGGCGGCCGCCTGACCATGATGCCAACAGACTTCCTGGAATTGGGCGCGTCACGCATCATGCAGTGGGGCGGTGAAGGCCGACCACAGTCCTGGAGCTCGTTCTGGAAAGGCGTCAGCGGCCGTGACAACGATGATTCAGGTAAAGGCAACGATCCGGGCAACCAGCTCGGCGGCTTCGACTTTAAGCTGAAGATGCAACCGCTGATCGGCATACCGGTCAGCCTCTACGGTCAATTGGTCGGCGAAGATGAGGCGGGCTATCTGCCGTCGCAAAACACCTATCTGCTCGGGCTGGAAGGCCACCCGGAATGGGGCCCGACCACCATCAACTGGTATATCGAAGGGGCCGATACCCGTTCGAATATGAGCCGTGAGAATTACGTGTACAGGCATTACATTTACACTGGCGGCTACTACCAGCAGGGTTACCCGCTGGGCCACCCGATGGGCGGCGACGGTCAGATGCTGTCCGGGCGCGTAGAGCTGGTGCTGGACGATAGCCAGCGCTGGAGCACCCGCCTGGTGTACGCCAAGGTGAACCCGAAGAACCAAGACTTCAACAAGGCATTCCCGAAATCCGATACGCTGAAGGGCATCCAGGTCGGTTGGGGTTACACCTTCCCGTCCCAGGTTAAGTTCGACACCAGCCTGTGGTACACCGACAACGATCACAGCACCGCCGACGACGTGGGCGCTGGCGTCAGCTTCGAAGTGCCGATCAACCTGTAATTTTTGCAGACGTAAAAAAACCCGCCGCGGCGGGTTTTTTATTGGCATCAATTCAGGCGATTAGCGCCATTCCTTGAAGCGGTTGATCAGCGCATTGGTCGAGCTGTCGTGGCTGCTGATTTTCTCGCTGCCCGCCAGTTCCGGCAGGATGCGGTTGGCCAGCTGTTTGCCCAGCTCCACGCCCCACTGATCGAAGGTGAAGATGTTCAGGATCGCGCCCTGGGTGAAGATTTTGTGCTCGTACAGCGCGATCAGGCTGCCCAGGCTGAACGGCGTGATTTCACGCAGCAGGATCGAGTTGGTCGGGCGGTTGCCTTCAAACACTTTGAACGGCGCCACGTGCTTGACCTGCTCAGGGGTTTTACCCTGCGCCGCGAACTCGGCTTCCACCACCTCCAGCGACTTGCCGAACGCCAACGCCTCGGTCTGGGCGAAGAAGTTGGACAGCAGTTTGGCATGGTGATCGCCCAGCGGGTTATGGCTGATGGCCGGCGCGATGAAATCGCACGGCACCAGCTTGGTGCCCTGGTGGATCAGCTGATAGAACGCGTGTTGGCCGTTGGTGCCCGGCTCGCCCCAGATGATTGGGCCGGTCTGGTAATCAACCGGATTGCCGTTGCGATCGACGTATTTGCCGTTGGATTCCATGTTGCCCTGCTGGAAGTAAGCGGCAAAACGGTGCATGTACTGATCATACGGCAGAATGGCTTCGGTCTCAGCGCCGAAGAAGTTGTTGTACCAGATGCCGATCAGCGCCAGCAGCACCGGCAGGTTTTTCTCCGCCGGCGTTTCGGCGAAGTGTTTGTCCATGGCGTGCGCGCCACTCAGCAGCTGCTCGAAGTGGTCATAACCGATGGACAGCGCGATCGACAGGCCGATCGCCGACCACAGGGAGTAACGGCCGCCCACCCAGTCCCAGAACTCGAACATGTTGTCGGTATCGATGCCGAACTCGGACACCGCTTTGGCGTTGGTGGACAGCGCGGCAAAGTGTTTGGCCACGTGCTGTTGATCGGCGGCGCTGCTCAGGAACCAGTCGCGCGCGCTGTGGGCGTTGGTCATGGTTTCCTGGGTGGTGAAGGTTTTGGAGGCCACCAGGAATAGCGTGGTTTCCGGGTTCAGCGGCTTCAGCGTTTCGGCGATGTGGGTGCCGTCAACGTTGGAGACAAAGTGCATGTTCAGGTGGTTCTTATAAGGGCGCAGCGCTTCGGTCACCATGTAAGGGCCGAGGTCCGAACCGCCGATGCCGATGTTCACCACGTCGGTGATCGGCTTGCCGGTGTAGCCTTTCCACTCGCCGCCGATGACGCGCGCGCAGAACTGTTTGATCTTGGCCAATACCGCGTTCACTTCCGGCATCACATCTTTGCCGTCGACGACGATCGGGCTGTTGCTGCGGTTGCGCAGAGCAATGTGCAACACCGCGCGATCTTCGGTGCGGTTGATTTTCTCGCCGGCGAACATCGATTTGATGGCGCCTTGCAGATCGGTTTCTTTCGCCAGCGCCTGCAGTTTCTCCAGGGTTTCCTGCGTGATACGGTTCTTGGAATAGTCCACCAACATTTGGTCGTTGAAGGTCGCGGAGAACCTGGAGAAACGATCGCTGTCCTGGGCGAACAGGTCGGCGATCCGTACGTCTTTCATCTGTGCATAATGTTGCTGCAGGGCTTGCCAAGCAGCGGTTTGACTAGGATTGATATTTTTCATAGCAACACTCTTAGGCTTGAGAATAAAAATGACGCGTTTGTCCGATTGTAGCCTGTTCGACTGTGATTATGATCTCTTTTCTTGCGATAGGCGTTAACTGTCAACGCATTGCCGCCTCGTTTCAGCTTTCACTCTATACTTTTGGCTAACGGCCTGTTATCGGGGTTGCCGAATTGTCATCAGGCTGTGTCATCGTTGCTCATTTCGTCATTTGAAAGGGACCTCGCTTATGGAATTATCCGCCCCGCTCATGTTGGTGTTGATCGGCCTGGCGTCGCTGCTGGCGCAGTGGCTGGCCTGGTTGCTGCGCCTGCCGGCCATTTTGCCGCTGTTGCTGTTCGGCATCGTGCTCGGCCCGGCCGCACACCTGGTGCAGCCGGATCGGCTGTTCGGCGACCTGCTGTTTCCGCTGGTGTCGCTGTCGGTGGCAATCATCCTGTTCGAGGGGGCGCTGACACTGCGTTTCGAGGAGATACGCGGTCTCGGCGGCGTAGTGCGCAACCTGGTCACCGTCGGCATGCTGGCCACCTTTCTGGTCATCAGCCTCGCCGGCTGGTGGCTGCTGGACTTCCCGCCGGAGCTGGCGGCGCTGATCGGCGCGGTGACGGTGGTGACCGGGCCGACGGTGATCGCCCCGCTGATGCGCGTGGTGCGGCCGAACGCCAACATTAACCAGGTGCTGCGCTGGGAAGGGATCGTCATTGATCCGGTCGGCGCCATCTTCACCCTGCTGGTGTTCGAATTCATCGTGCTGAAGCAGAATGCGGAGTCCTACACCCACCTGTTTTGGACGCTGGGTACCACCGCCGCCGTCGGCCTGACCGCCGGCGCGCTGTTCGGCTATCTGCTCGGCCTGGCGCTGCGCCGCGTCTGGTTGCCGCGCTACCTGCAGAACCTGGCGGTGCTGGCGATCATGCTGACCGCCTTCGGCGTTTCCAACGCCATCGCCGACGAATCCGGCCTGCTGACCGTCACGGTGATGGGCATCTGGCTGGCCAACATGCGCGACGTGGACACCAGCGACATTCTGGCGTTCAAAGAGGAGTTGTCGGCGATCCTGATCTCGGCGCTGTTCATCATTCTGGCGGCGCGGCTCGACATTCAGGCGCTGTGGAACATGGGTTGGCCGCTGCTCCTGCTGTTGTTGGCGGTGCAGTTCATCGCCCGGCCGCTGTGCATCGCGGTGTCGACCTGGCGATCCTCTCTGCACTGGCGCGATCGGCTGCTGCTGTGCTGGATCGCTCCGCGCGGCATCGTCGCCGCGGCGGTCAGTTCGCTGTTTGCGCTGACGCTGCAGCGTAGCGGTTATCAGGGCGCCGACCGGTTGGTGACCGTGGTGTTCGCCATCATCATCGGCACCGTGGTGTTGCAAAGCCTGACCAGCGGCATGATGGCGCGCTGGCTACGGGTGCAGCAGCAAAAGCCGCGTGGCGTGCTGATCGTCGGCGCCAACAGCGTGGCGCGCATGTTGGCGCAGGCGTTGATCAAGCTGAACGTGCCGGTGCTCGTCACCGACAGCAGCTGGGAATACTATCGCCAGGCACGTATGGAGGGCATCCCGGCCTACTATGGCCACGCCTACTCCGAACATGCCGAGAACTATCTCGATCTGAGCAATATCGCCCAGGTGTTGGCGCTGTCGCCCAATCGCCACCAAAACGCGCTGGCGGTCTACCACTTCGGCCATCTCTTCGGCGAGGATCACGTGTTCGCCATCCGCTCTGGGGCACCGTTGAAAGGTCGCGGCGCCAGCGCGGAAAGCGCGCGTTTCCGGCGGCATGAAATTTTATTTAATCAGGAAGCCACCTACGGCCGCCTGAGCAGCCTGCTCGCCAGGGGAGCCACCATCAAGGCGACCAAATTGAACGAAAATTTCGGTTGGCCGGAGTATTTGGAAAAACATCAGGGCGTTATCCCGTTATTCAGCCAAAAGGAAGACGGTTCTCTGCAACCGATTGCCACCGGTTCCACGCCCGCGATGCCCTGTACGCTTATCGCGCTGGTACAAGATGAAAATCCCTCACCGTCTGTACGTTGACAGAATGACGATAACCGGCTATTCCTAACAGCCTACTTGCGCACCCGGTGCGCAAGCCAGAAGAGGCGCGTCGCCCAGGTAGAGTGTCAGAGGAGCCGTTTTTCCGTTGACGACACCCGAGGGGGAGCGACGCCGAGGTAGGGTGATGGACGGCCATTATCGTATCGACTACAGGGGCTGAATCCCCTGGGTTGTCACCAGGGGATCGCCTACAGGGCGATCGACAAGGTGGGGCGCTTCTGGGTGTATCGTAGCCTGACCTCTACGCCTGCCCCCTGTTTACCGCTCTCCCCTTGTGCCAAGGCTATGGAATTAAAGTGCCCCCAAACGGGCATCCCTGACACGAGGTTTCTACATGAACCAAGCAGCACCCCAGAATTCCACCGTGGTAGCCAAGTTCGGCGGCACCAGCGTCGCCGACTTTGAAGCCATGAACCGCAGCGCCGACGTCGTGCTGGCCAACCCGCAGGTGCGCCTGGTGGTGTTGTCCGCTTCGGCGGGCGTCACCAACCTGTTGGTCGCCCTGGCCGAAGGTTGCGAGGCCGACAAGCGCAATGACCAGCTTGATGAGATCCGCCGCATCCAGTACGCCATCCTCGATCGCCTGACGGCGCCGGCGGTGATCCGCGAAGAGATCGACCGCCTGCTGGAAAACATCGCCATGCTGTCGGAAGCCGCATCGCTGGCCACCTCGACGGCGTTGACCGACGAGCTGGTCAGCCATGGGGAGCTGATGTCCACCCTGCTGTTTGTCGAGATCCTCCGCGCCCGTAACGTGCAGGCCGAATGGTTCGACGTGCGTAAAGTGATGCGCACCGACGATCACTTCGGCCGCGCCGTGCCGGACAGCGCCGCGCTGAGCGAGCTGGCCCAGACGCAGTTAAAGCCGCGCCTGCAAGAAGCGCTGGTGGTCACCCAGGGCTTTATCGGCAGTGAGCCGAAAGGCCGCACCACCACGCTGGGCCGCGGCGGCAGCGACTATACCGCCGCGCTGCTCGGCGAGGCGCTCGGTGTCGCTCGGGTAGATATCTGGACCGATGTGCCGGGCATCTACACCACCGATCCGCGCGTGGTACCGGCAGCCAAGCGCATCGACAAAATCGGTTTCGAAGAGGCGGCGGAAATGGCCACCTTCGGCGCCAAAGTACTGCACCCGGCCACCCTGCTACCGGCGGTGCGCAGCGACATTCCGGTATTCGTCGGCTCCAGCAAGGATCCGGCGGCCGGCGGCACGCTGGTGTGCAACACCACCGAGAACCCGCCGCTGTTCCGCGCGCTGGCGCTGCGCCGCAAGCAAACGCTGCTGACGCTGCATAGCCTGAACATGCTGCACGCCCGTGGCTTCCTGGCCGAGGTGTTCAACATTCTGGCGCGCCACAATATCTCCGTCGATCTAATCACCACCTCGGAGGTCAGCATCGCGCTGACCATGGACACCACCGGCGCCACCTCCGCCGGCGGCAGCCTGCTGACCACCTCGCTGTTGACCGAGCTGTCGTCGCTGTGCCGGGTGGAAGTGGAAGAGAACCTGGCGCTGGTGGCGATCATCGGCAACCAGCTGTCGCGGGCCTGTGGCGTGGGCAAAGAGGTATTCGGCGTGCTCGATCCGTTCAATATCCGCATGATCTGCTACGGTGCCAGCAGCTATAACCTGTGCTTCCTGGTGCCGGGCGACGAGGCCGAGCAGGTAGTGCGCACCCTGCACCACAATCTGTTCGAATAAGTGATTACCCCCTGATTGCGGGCGCAGCACGCTGTGTCCCATCGTCCTCTCGCCGCCGGCGGGTTATTGGTCCGGCCGCCCCATCAAGAAAAAATAATCGGCTTACGGGGCGCAAACATTTGCGTCCCCAATGTCTTCTGCGAAATTTCGTATTTCCCACTGGTCGGATTGTCATAATTCCCCCCATCCCCTATCATCCGTGAAAAATAAAAATTCAGATTCTTCCTATCCATGCCGATAATGTTGGTAATAGGGAAAGTCTCGCTACTTTTTTTAATTAATTAAGTCACCAGGGTTGCCCGCCATAAAAGAAGCAGCCTAATTATTATTTAGATCTATACCCACCGTCTTATTTGCTGCGGCAAATCAAGATACCTCGCAATGTGCATGTCGCTCAGTATTTCGGGTCGGCCGTCGGTCGCCCGTGGTTAACCTCATGGATTGGGCTGGCCGCCCCGGCGGTCTCTCATAATGGATTACAATGATAAAAAAAATTACCGCATTGACGCTGCTTGTCAGCACGGCCCTATCCGCCGAAACCCTGCCGGACTCCCACATGATGCGGGATATGTCGATGGGGGAGTCGCGCCGCGCGCTGCAAGACAGCACGCGTGAAGTCAACCAGCTGATCGAGCAACGCCGTTACCAACAGCTGAAGCAGCAGCGCTTGCTGGCGGAGCCGGAACCGGCCGCGGCCGCCCTGCCGCAGTCCGCGCAGTGCCTGCCTATCGCCGGCGTTTATCTACAGGGCGTCACCCTGCTTACGCCGGCCGATTTATCCGCCCTGAGCGCGCTGCCAGAACAGTGCATCAGCAGCAACGATATCAATCGCCTGACCCGTGAATTAACGCGCCTTTATGTGCAAAAAGGCTATATCACCGCTCGCGTGCAAATTGTCCGCCCTAATTCGCACGGGGAATTAGGGCTGAGCGTGACCGAAGGATTTATCGAGAAAATAGAAGGCGGCGATCGCTGGGTCAACAGCCGGTTATTATTTCCGGGGCTGGAAGGCAAGCCGTTGAAATTAACCGAACTCGACCAAGGGTTGGATCAGGCCAATCGTTTGCAATCGAATACCACCAAGCTGGATATATTACCCGGCCGCCAGGTCGGCGGTTCGGTCATTCGTTTGCGCAATCAGCACACCAAGCCCTGGCTGATTACCGCCGGTACGGACAACTATGGCCAGAAAAGCACCGGCCAGTGGCTGGCGCGCGGCACCGCCACGCTGGACAGCCCGTTCGGCCTGTCGGACTTCGTCAGCCTGAATGCCAACAGCACGCTGGAAAACCCGGCTCACCGCTACAACCGCGCCTACACTCTGCTCTATTCGCTGCCGTACGGCGCATTCACCTTCAGCGGGTTCGCCAGCTTCTCGTCCTATGAAAACCGCCAGCAACTGCAGCACAACGTGGTCAAACTGCACGGCCAAACCCAACAGTACGGGCTGCGCAGCGACTACGTGTTTTACCGCGATCACGATCAAATAGACAGCCTGAGCGGTCAGTTGACCTACAAGCGCATCGACAACTACTTCGAAAGCGTGCGTCTCGAAGTCAGCAGCCCAACGCTGACCCTGGCCGAGCTGAGCGCCAGCCATCTGCAAATTTTGCCCAACGGAGCGTTCAGCGCCAACCTCAGCGTCGAACAGGGCCTGCCCTGGCTGGGCGCCGGACGTCATCCGAGCACCGTGCACCTCGACAGCCAATTCACCAAGGGCAAACTGTTCGCCAACCTCAGCCAGCGCCTCAACCTGGGTGACGCGACCTATCAGCTCAACAACCTGTTCTACGGCCAATACAGCCGCGATCCGCTGCCCGGCGTAGAGTGGCTGAGCCTTACCGATCGCAGCGCCGTGCGCGGCTTCAGCCGCAGCACCCAGTCCGGCGACAACGGCTGGTATCTGCAGAACACGCTGTCGCGCAGCTTCAATCTGGGCGCCACCACGCT
This sequence comes from Serratia marcescens, assembly GCF_001902635.1. GTDB lineage: Bacteria > Pseudomonadota > Gammaproteobacteria > Enterobacterales > Enterobacteriaceae > Serratia > Serratia marcescens_F. Next base: position 185,095 of record NZ_MJAO01000009.1, read on the forward strand.
GACGCCGCGCCTCGGTGCCGACGTCGGCCGCATTTTGCCGCGTCAGGACAGCTCGGGCTGGCGCAGCAGCGCCGGTCTGAGCAGCGGCGCCACATTACGCTATCAACGGGCGTTGATCGATGTCGAGGTCAGCCGCGGCTGGATCTTGTCGAACCATGCCACGCCTGAAGATCCCGTTCAGGTCCTGGCGCGTTTTTCTTACACCTTTTAATCAACAGTTTTGCAGGATCCCACGGCAATACACGGAGATACATGGATGAAAAATAATAACTTCAGGCTTTCAGCAGCGGGCAAACTGGCCGCCGCGTTGGCGATTATTCTCGCCGCTTCAGGCGGCACCTACGCCGCGGAGATCGTCGCGGCCAACGGCGCCAACGGCCCCGGCGTTTCCACCGCCGCCACCGGCGCGCAGGTAGTCGACATCGTCGCGCCGAACGGCAACGGGCTGTCGCACAACCAATATCAGGACTTCAACGTCAACCAGCCCGGCGCGGTGCTGAACAACTCCCGCGAAGCCGGGCTGTCACAGCTGGCCGGCCAACTGGGCGCCAACCCCAATCTGGGTGGGCGCGAAGCCAGCGTGATCCTCAACGAAGTGATCGGCCGCAATCCTTCTCTGCTACACGGCCAGCAAGAGATCTTCGGCATGGCGGCCGACTACGTGCTGGCCAACCCGAACGGCATCAGCTGCCAGGGCTGCGGGTTCATCAATACCAGCCGCTCCTCGCTGGTGGTCGGCAACCCACTGGTTGAAAACGGCCTGCTACAGGGCTACAGCACCTTCGGCAACCGCAATACTCTGAGCCTCAACGGCACCCTGAACGCCGGCGGCGTGCTGGATCTGATCGCGCCGAAGATCGACAGCCGCGGCGAAGTGATCGTGCAAGACTTCAAACACCGCGACGGCAACGTAACGCCGGCGGCGATCAACGCCATCAGCGGCCTTAACCGCGTGGCGCGCGACGGCAACGTGCTGGCCAGCGAACAACCGACGACCGCGTTGGACAGCTACTACCTCGGCAGCATGCAGGCCGGGCGCATCAATATCATCAACACCGCGCAGGGCAGCGGCGTGAAACTGGCCGGCACGCTGGCCGCCGGCGACGAGCTCAAGGTGAAAGCCTATGACATCCGTAGCGAAAGCCGCGTGGACAACGCCAATAACAGCAGCAACGGCGGCGAGAACTACCAGAACTACCGCGGCGGCATCTACGTCAACGACCGCAACAGCAGCCAGAAACTGACCCGCACCGAGCTGAAAGGCAAAAATATCAGCCTGGTGGCAGATAACCACGCGCACCTCACCGCCACCGATATTCGCGGCGAAGATATTACGCTGCAGGGCGGCAAGCTGACGCTCGACGGCCAGCAGCTGAAGCAGACGCAGGGCCACACCGACAATCGCTGGTTCTACTCCTGGCAATACGACGTCACCCGTGAACGCGAGCAACAGCAGCAGGCGGGTAGCACCGTCGCCGCCAGCGGCAACGCCAAACTCATCAGCACCCAGGAAGACGTGCAACTGCTGGGCGCCAACGTCAGCGCCGACCGGGCGCTGAGCGTCAAAGCGGCGCGCGACGTGCACCTCGCCGGGCTGGTGGAGAAAGATAAATCCAGCGAGCGCGGCTACCAGCGCAACCACACCTCCAGCCTGCGTACCGGCAGCTGGAGCAGCAGCGACGAAAGCGAAAGCCTGAAGGCCAGCGAGCTGCGCAGCAAAGGCGCACTGACGCTGGAGGCCGGCAACAACGTCGACACCCAGGGTGCCAAAGTGCATGCCGAACGCGATCTGACGGTCAATGCCGGCAACCAGATCCAGGTCGGGGTGCAGAAAACCGCTAACGCCAAGGCAGTGCGCGATGACAAAACCTCCTGGGGCGGCATCGGCGGTGGCGACAACAAGAACAACAGCAATCGCCGCGAAGTCAGCCACGCTTCCGAACTGACCAGCGACGGCACGCTGCGCCTGAACGGCCAGCAGGGCGTCACCATCACCGGTAGCAAGGCGCGCGGTAAGGAAGGCGGCCTGGTCACCGCCACCCAGGGCGGCCTGCGCATCGACAACGCGCTGAGCACCACCGTAGACAAGATCGACGCGCGCACCGGCACCGCCTTCAACATCACCAGCAGCTCGCACAAGGCCGACAACAGCTACCAGAGCAGCACCGCCAGCGAGTTGAAGTCTGACACCAATCTGAAGCTGGTCAGCCGCAAAGATACCGACGTGATCGGCAGCCAGGTCACCAGCGGCGGTGAGCTGAGCGTCACTTCACAAACCGGCAATATCAACGTCAAGGCCGCCGAGCAGCAGCAAAAAATCGACGAGCAGAAGACCGCGCTCACCGTCAACGGCTACGCGAAAGAAGCCGGTGACAAGCAATACCGTGCCGGTTTGCGCATCGAACACACCAGCGACAGCGAAAAAACCACCCGCACCGAGAATCGCTCTTCGACCCTCAGCGGCGGCAACGTGAAGCTTGAGGCGGATAAGGACGTGACCTTCAGCGGATCCAAACTGGTCGCCGACAAGGGTGACGCCAGCGTCAGCGGCAATAAGGTCTCGTTCCTGGCTGCCGACGATAAAACCACCTCGGACACCGAACAGACCAAGATCGGCGGCGGTTTCTATTACACCGGCGGCATCGACAAGCTCGGCAGCGGCGTAGAAGCCGGTTACGAGAACAGCAAAACGCATGCGGAAAACAGCAAGGCGGTCACTTCCGGCAGCGACGTCAAAGGCAACCTGACGATCAACGCCCGCGATAAGCTGACCCAGCAAGGCACACAGCACAACGTCGGCGGTGCCTATAAAGAGAACGCCGCCAGCGTTGATCACCTGGCCACCGCCGATACCGCCAGCACCACCACCCACAAAACCGACGTCGGGGTAAACATCGGCGCCAACGTTGATTACAGTGCCGTCACCCGTCCGGTCGAACGTGCGGTCGGCAAAGCGGCCAAGCTGGACGCCACCGGCGTCATCAACGATATCGGCGGCATCGGTGCGCCTAACGTCGGTCTGGATATCGGCGCGCAGGGCGGCAGCAGCGAAAAACGCAGCAGCAGCTCGCAAGCGGTGGTCAGCTCGGTGAAAGCCGGCAGCATCGACATCAACGCCAAAGGCGAAGTGCGCGATCAGGGCACGCAGTACCAGGCGAGCAAAGGTGCGGTCAATCTGACGGCGGACAGCCACCGCAGCGAAGCCGCGGCGAACCGCCAGGAAGAACAGAACCGCGACACCCGCGGCAGCGCCGGCGTACGCGTCTATACCACCACCGGCAGCGATCTGACCGTGGACGCCAAAGGCGAAGGCGGCACCCAGCGTAGCAACAGCAGCGCGAGCCAGGCGGTGACCGGCTCGATCGACGCCGCCAACGGCATCAACGTCAACGTGAAACAAGACGCGGTCTATCAGGGCACCGCGCTGAACGGCGGCAACGGTAAAACCGTCGTCGACGCCGGCGGCGATATCCGTTTCGATCAGGCCAGCGACAAACAGAGCGAGAGCCACAGCGGCTTCAACGTCAAAGCCTCGGCGAAGGGCGGCTTCACCGCCGACAGCAAAAACTTCGGCGCCGGTTTTGGCGGCGGCACCAACAACGGTGAGAGCGGCAGCAGCACCGCGCAGGTCGGCAAGGTCAGCGGCCAGCAGGGTGTGGCGCTGAACGCAGGCCGCGATCTGACGCTGACAGGCACCGACGTCAAGAGCCAGGGCGACGTCACCCTGAGCGCAGGCAATAAGGTCGCGCTGCAGGCGGCGGAATCGACCCAAACGCGTAAAGAGAGCAAGCTGTCCGGCAATATCGATCTGGGTGGCGGCAGCAGCGACGGCAAGGAAAAAACCGGCGGTAACCTCTCCATCGGCGGCGCCTTCGACATCGCCAAGGTGAATGAGTCCGCGACCGAGCGCCAGGGCGCCAACATCGCTTCTGACGGCAAGGTCACCCTTTCCGCCAGCGGCAAAGGCGATGACGCGCTGCATCTGCAGGGCGCTAAAGTCAGCGGCGGCAGCGCCGAGCTCGCGGCGAAAAACGGCGGCATCCTGTTGGAGTCGGCGCAGGATGAGCAGCATAAGAACAACTGGAACCTGGGCATCAAAGCCAACGCCAAAGGCGGCCAAACGTTCAATAAGGACGCCAGCGGCAAGGTCGATCCAAACTCCGGCAAAGACACCCACACGCTGGGCGCCGGTCTGAAAGTCGGCGTGGAACAGTTGGATAAAACCACCCACGGCAATACCGGCATTCAAGCGGGCGAGGTGACGCTCAACAGCGGCAAGGACACTCGTCTCGCCGGTGCGCGCGTTGACGCCGACAGTGTGCAAGGCAAGGTCGGCGGCGATCTGCGCATCGAAAGCCGCAAGGACGTCGAGAAAGGTGTGAAGGTGGATGTGGATGCCGGTCTGAGCCACACCAACGATCCGGGCAGCAGCATCACCTCCAAGCTGTCGAAAGTGGGCACGCCGCGCTACGCCGGTAAGGTGAAAGAGAAGCTGGACGCCGGCGTGAACAAAGTGGCCGACGCCACCACCGATAAGTACAACAGCGTGGCACGTCGCCTCGATCCGCAGCAGGACACCACCGGTGCAGTCAGCTTCAATAAGGCTGACGGCAAAGTGACGCTGCCGGAAACGCTGGCCGGTGAGAAGCCGCAAGGGCCGCTGTGGGATCGCGGTGCGCGCACCGTCGGCAACGCGGTGAAAGACAGCATCACCGGGCCGGCGGGTCGCCAGGGGCAGCTCAAGGTCAACGCCGAGGTGGTGAACAACAACGCGGTCGGCGAGCAATCGGCGATTACCGGTAAGAACGGCGTGGCGCTGCAGGTGGAGGGCAAAACCCAACTGACCGGCGGTGAAATTCGCAGCCAGCAGGGCCAGGTGGAACTGGGCGGCAGCAAAGTCAGCCGACAGGACGTCAGCGGCCAGCGTTACCAGGGCGGCGGGCGCGTCGACGTGGCCGCCACGGTAGGCGGTCTGTTAGGCGGGGCGGCGAAGCAAAGCATCGACGGCAACGTGCCGTTTGTCAGCGGCCATGCCTCAACCCAACCGGCGGACGCCAAAGCGGGCGTGTTCAGCGGCAAGTAACCGCCCGCCCATCCTCAGCGCCCCCGGTTAAACCGGGGGCGCTTTTTTTACAGCGTGCTCGGGGTATCTTCCCAGTCGCGATCGTCGTCCTTCGCATCCTGATCCAATACGTTGTAAGCCACGGCGCAAAACAGCGAGTTCAGGCGCTTCATATCCCCCAACAGCCCCAGATGCAGCGAACTGGTCTCGATGCTCTGCACGTTTTGCTGGTGCAGGCGATCGACGTGCGCGTGTGCGTAACGGCGATCCAGGATGCGGAAGCGATGCTTGGAACGGCGCAGGCGTTTGGCGCTGGTCACGTCGCCGGACAGGAACACCGACAGTCCCAGCCGCAGATTGCCGATCAGCCGCTCGTGCAGCCCGTCCAGCTCCGCCAGCCCTTCCGCCGAGAACGCGCGGCGCGCGGCGTGCGATTTGGCGCCCACGTCACCGGCCATGCGCTCGATGATGTCGCCCGCCTGTTCCAGGTTGAGCGCCATTTCGATGATCTCCGCCCAACGGCGCGAGTCCTCCTCGCCCAAGTCTTCCTTCTGGATCTGCGCCAAGTACAGCTTGATGGCGGTGTACAGTACATCGACGTCATCGTCCAGGCGCCGCACCTCTTTATCCAGCCCTTGTTTACCGTGCAGCACTTCGCGCTGCAGGATCATCATGTGTTCCACCACGTCGCCCATGCGCAGCGTTTCACGCGCCGCGTTAGCCAACGCCAGCGTCGGCGTGTCCAGCGCGCTGGCATCCAGATGGCGCGGCCGCATGCGCGGATCGTCGGCCACCACATCGACGATCAACCGTTCACACAGGGCCGCCATCGGCCCGGCCAACGGGATCATCACCAGGCAGCGGATCAGGTTGTAGAACACGTGGAAGTAGATCACCAGCTCTTCACTGCCGCCCGGCAACTGCGCCATCACGTCCGCCAGATGAGAGACAAACGGCAGCACCAGCACGCAGCCCACCAGTTTGAACAGCAGGCTGCCGAGCGCCACGCGCCGCCCTGCGGCGTTCTGGCCGCTGGCGTTGATCATCGCCAACAGGCCGCTGCCGAGGTTGGCACCGATCACCAGGCAGAGCGCCACTTTCAGCGAGATCACGCCGGAGGCGGTCAGGGTGGCGGTCAGCAGCACCGCCGCCAGGCTGGAGTAGCTGACGATGGCGAACAGCGCGCCGGTCAAGGCGTCCAGCATCACGTCGCCGGTCAACGACGAGAACAGCACTTTTACCCCGGCCGCCTGGGTGATCGGCGTGGCGGCGGCCACGATCAGCTCCAGCGCCAGAACGATCAATCCCAGGCCGATCAAGACGCGCCCGATCTGGCCGATCCGCATCTGTTTGCGGCTAAGGAACAGGAATACGCCGACCAGGATCAGCAGCGGCGACAGCCAGGAGAGATCGAAGGTCAGCACCCGCGCCATCAGGGCGGTGCCGACGTCGGCGCCGAGCATGATCACCAGCGCGGGCGCCAGCCCCACCAGCCCCTGCGCGACAAAAGAGGTCACCAGCAGCGCCGTGGCGTTGCTGCTTTGCACCAGCGCGGTCACGCCGATGCCGGCCACGAACGCCAGCGGTTTTTTCTCAACGCTGTCGCTCAATACGCGCCGCAGATTGGCGCCGTAAACCCGCATGATCCCGGTACGCACAATGTGGGTGCCCCACACCAACAGCGCCACGGACGAAAGCAGGTGAAGAAGGGTCAGCACGGAAGATACGCTCCATTAACGCCCGGCCAAAGGAGGTTGATACCCGATCTCTATCAGGCGGCGCAGGCGGGCGGGACGGTTCGATTCGCCCCAGCCGCAGCCGGCGGGCCAAAAGATGACGGGTACAGCACGCGATCCCACCTGCCGGGCGTGGGTCTGGCAGGACAGCGGGCGGGCGGCAGACCGCAGAAGAGAAAGGTTAATGCGGCGGCGAGAAGGCCCCGGCGCCGCGCTGCGAAGTCATGCAACTTCCCGCAATACAACAGGTTCCAAGTGTAGCCCAATTTCCGCGCCGTCGGGCCGCAGGTCGGCTACCGAACGGTTGAGCACGTCAACCAGCAATTCTACACCGCGAACCTGAATCCGATACCGTACCACATTCCCGAGCAAACTGTGGCCGAGGATCACCCCGCCGATCCCCTGCCCGGCCGGCAGCAGGCCGATCGACTCGGGCCGGATCGCCACCTTGCCGGCATAGGGGCGCCCGGTCAGCAGGCCAGCCTGCTCGGCGCTCAGCAGGTTGTAGTTGCCGATAAACCCGGCGGCGAAGGCGTCCGCCGGCTGGGTATACAAGGTTTCCGCATCGCCGCTCTGCACGATCTGCCCCTTATTCATCAGCACGATACGATCCGACAGGGTCAGCGCCTCTTCCTGATCGTGGGTGACGAAGATCGCCGTCAGGTTCAGCTCGCGCTGAATGCGCCGGATCTGCTCGCGCAGGTGTTTGCGGATGCGCGCATCCAGCGCCGACAGCGGTTCGTCGAGCAACAGCAGGCGCGGGCGAGTGACCAACGATCGCGCCAGCGCCACGCGCTGACACTGGCCGCCCGACAGCTGATGCGGATAGCGCTTCGCCAGATCGCTCAGCTCCACCAGCGCCAGCACCTCCTGCACCCGTTGGCCGATCTGCCCGGCCGCCAGCTTTTGCATTTTCAGCCCGAAGGCCACGTTGCCTTCCACCGTCATGTTGGGAAACAGCGCATAGCTTTGGAACACCATGCCGATGCCGCGCTTTTGCGGGGCCAGCGGCACCAGATCCTGGCCCTGCAGCAAAATGTGCCCGCTGTCGACCGGGGTCAGGCCGGCCAGGCAGCGCAGCAGCGTCGATTTGCCACAGCCGCTCGGCCCCAGCAGGGTGACGAACTCCCCCTCTTCAGCGGTGAAATCGATATCCTGAAACACCTGGGTCTGGCCATAGTGTTTGTTCAGGCGGGTGACGTTGAGATAAGCCATCGGGTTAACCCTTGTTTTTATTCAGCAGGTTCGCCAGCCAGGTGACGAGCAGCACCACGGCGAAATAGGAAATAACCAGCGCGCTGGTAAAGTGCCCGCTGCCGTTGCGCATATTGAACAGGTAGACCTGCAGCGTTTCATAGCGGCTACCCACCAGCAGGTTGGCGAACACGAACTCGCCGATCAGGAACGAAAACGACAACAGCACGGCGATCGTTCCCCCCTTGCGCAGGTTCGGCAGCACCACCAGCAGCGCCGCTTGCCAGGTACTGGCGCCCAACAGGTGCGCGGCGTCCATCAGATCGCGCAGGTTGATCGCCTGCATGTTGTTGCTGATGGCACGGTAGATAAACGGCAGCGCGATGGTGAAATAGCAGCCCACCAAAATCCAGGGGGTGCCGAGCAGCGGCAGCGGATCGGCGGCGAACAGCTGCATCAGCCCCACCGCCGACACCACCGGCGGCACGGCAAACGGCAGCAAAATTAGCACGTTCATCACCGCATCCAGCTTGGGAAAGTAGTAAGCGATCACAAACATCGCCGGCAGGATCACCGCCACCGACAGCAGCAGTGTGCCAAAGCAGATCAGCAGCGAGTGCCACAGCGCCTGCAGAAAGCGTGGATCGCTCCACAGCGCCGTCAGCCACTTCAGGGTAAAGCCGTCCGGCAAAATGGTGGCGCCCCACTGGGTGGCCAGCGCGTAAATCAGCGTCGCCGCCAGCGGCAGCAGCAGGATCAATAGCAGCAGGCCGGTCACCGTGCGGTGATAGAGGCGTTCAGCACGCGACATGAGCATTCTCCATCCGATTATGAGCGCGCATTGAGGTAGCTCCTGCGCAGCATCCATTGGTGGATCACCGTGATAAACGCCATCATCACCACCAGCAGCATCGCCAGCGCGCTGGCCAGGTTCGGATCGAGGGAGATGTCCCCCGCCACCAGCGCCGAGATGCGGATCGGGATCACGTTGAAGTTGCCGGTGGTCAGCGCATACACCGTGGCGTAGGCGCCCAGCGCGTTGGCCAGCAGGATGACGAAAGTGCCCATCAGCGCCGGCGCCAGCACCGGCAGGCCGATATGCCGCCAGTAGCGCCAGGGGCCGGCGCCGAGCAGCGCCGCCGATTCACGCCAGTCGGCGCGCAGCGCGTCGAACGCCGGGTACAGCAACAGCACCCCCAGCGGGATCTGGAAGTAGGTATACAGCACGATCAGGCCGCTCTTCGAATAGAGGTTGAAGCTCTCCATCAGACCGTATTTGCGCAGCAGCAGCGTCAGGCAGCCGTTCAGCCCCAGCAGAATGACGAAGGCGAACGCCAGCGGCACCCCGGCGAAGTTACTGGTCATGTTGGTGAACGACATCACGAAGTCATGAAATCGGGTCTGGCCGAGCTGGCGCAGTGAGTAACTGCCCACTAATGCAATCAGCAAACCGTAGACGCTCGACCACAGCGAGATCTCCAACGAGAACTGAAACGCCTGCAGGTAGAACGGCGACGTGAGGATATCGACGTAGTTGCCCCATCCCCAGCCGCCGGTCTCGCTGAAAAAGCTGTGGACGGCGATCCACACCAGCGGGGCGATCTGAAACGCGCCGAACAGCACGATAAACGGCAGCAGGCACAGCGCGGCGATCCATTTGGTTTTGCTGTTCATCGCGCATCCTGCGCCAGCAGCGCCCGGCAGCGCGGCTTGTCGTGCGGCGCCTGCAGCAGATCGCAGATCGTGCCGCACAGCTCGGTTTGCTGCGGATCGGCGTCGTCCAGGCTGAAGCCCGCACCGAACACGAACAGCGGCACCTGGCGTTCTTCCGGCAATACGCCGCCGTGGCTGCGATCGTCGTTCATGCCGTGGTCGGCGGTGACCAGCACCTGGTAACCGGCCGCCAGCCACTCGGGCAGATAGCGCGACAGCGAACCGTCGGCGCGGCGCGCCGCGTTGCGGTACTGCGGCGAAGAGAGACCGAAGCGGTGCCCGGCGTCGTCGATGTTCATCGGATGGATCAGCAGAAAGTCCGGCTGATGGCGCAGGCGCAGGCTTTCGGCGTCGTCGAACAGATGGCTGTCGGGATAGCCGTCGTCGTAATAGAAATGCCCGTGCTGGATCGGCAGCTCGGAGGCGTCGGTATGGCGGTCGCGCGCGGCGTCGAACGGCGTGCGGTTATACAATTCGCTGAACCAATGGTAAGCGGCGGCGGCGGTGGTCAGCCCGGCGGCGCGCGCGTAATGAAACACGCTTTGTTGATGAGAAAGGCGCGAGACGTGGTTGTGCACCACGCCGCTCTCCACCGGCGTGACGCCGGTGAGGATGCATTCATACAGCGGCCGGGAGAGCGAGGGCAGCTCGCTCTCCAGCAGGTACAACCGTCCGCGCCCCGCCGCGCATTCGGCCTGCAGATAACCCATGGCGTCGTGCGCCACCTGGTAGTTGAGGCCGTCCAGCAGCACGAGGATCGTTTTCATGGCGCGTTAACTCACTGCTGCATAAACATAATGACGTTTTCCTGCCACAGACGCGGCAGCGCTTTGGCGCTCTGTTCCCAGGCCGCCGGATCGGCGATCGGGTGCGCGTTTTTGTACTGCTCGGCCGGCAGCAGCTTGGCCTTGACGTCGTCCGGCAGCGTCAGATGCTCGGCGCGGATCGGGCGGGCATAGCCGCGCGCCAGGTTGATCTGGCCGGCGTCGGAGAAGATGTATTCACGTGCCAGCTTGGCGGCGTTCGGGTGCTTGGCGTATTTGTTGATGATGGTGGTGTAGCCGGAGGTGATTGAGCCATCCGACGGGATCAGCACTTCAAAACGGGTTTTGTCGATCTGGTCGCGGTAGTTCAGGCCGTTGAAGTCCCACACCACGCCAACCTGCACTTCCCCTTTCTCCAGCGAAGCGATCACCGGGTTACTCAGGCTCAGGCGGCCGGCCTTGGCCAGCTTGCCGAAGAATTCCAGGCCCGGCTTGAGGTTTTTCTCGTTGCCGCCCATGGCGTAGGTCGCCGCCAGCACGCCGCTGGCCGCCTGCGACGCGGTGCCGACGTCGCCGATGGTGACCTGATAGCTGCCCTTCAGCAGATCGGCCCAGCTGTGCGGAATATCTTTCACCTGCTGTTTGTTGATGATGAAGGCGATGGTACCGGTGTAAGCCAGCGCCCAGTGGCCGTCTTTGTCTTTCGCCCAATCCGGCACCTGATCCCAGGTAGACGGTTTGTACGGCTGCGTCACGCCCTTCTGCACCGCGACTGGGCCGAAGGCTGCGCCGACGTCACCGATGTCCGCCGTGGCGTTGTTCTTTTCCGCATCGAATTTGGCGATCTCCTGCGCGGAGCTCATGTCGGTATCGACATGCTTCAGGCCGTATTTGCTCAACAGATCTTGCCAGGTGCCTTTCCAGTTGGCCCAGCTGTCCGGCATGCCGACGCTGTTGACTTCGCCTTCTTTTTTAGCGGCCTGCTCCAGCGCCGCCAGATCGGTATCCGCGGCCCAGCTCATCTGGCTGGATAACACGATGGCACTGGTTAACACAGAAGCGCACAAACGTTTCATAACTGATGCTCCAGGTGGTAGTGTGGGGATGGCTGGACTAGTCCAGCAAGGACCAAACCAATCTAACGGACGAATGTGATAATTATATGTCAGCTTAAAAAAGCGACAGTTTTATCACCGATTGCAACGGCGAAAACGCGACGCTGGTCTACCTTAAGGGAGGCCAAACGCACTGAAACGGGACACCCGCTGTATGAGTGAAGCACCGACGACCGTCGCCACCATCTGCCAAACGCTGAACGCCCGCATCACCGCAGGCGAGTACGCCGTCGGCGGCAAGCTGCCCTCCGAACGCGCCCTGAGCGAGCAGTTCGCCACCACCCGCATTACCTTGCAGGAGGCGCTTGGCCAGCTGGAGGCGCAGGGCGTCATCTACCGCCAGGTGCGGCGCGGCTGGTTCATCTCGCCCCCGCGTCTTATCTACAACCCGCTGCAGCGCAGCCATTTTCACGCCATGGCGCAGCAGCAGGGGCGTGCCGCCCATACCGAGGCGATCGACAGCGCGGTAGTCACGCTCGACGCGCCGCTGGCCGGCCGCCTGGCGCTGCCCCCCGGTGCCGAGGCCTATCGCATTCGCCGGCTGCGCTATATCGACGGGCGTGCGGTGCTGTACTGCGAGCACTACCTCAACCCGGCCTATTTCCCCGGCATTCTCGACGAAGATCTGACCCAATCGCTGACCGCGCTGTACGCCGAACGCTACGGCATTCATTACGGGCGGGTGCGTTTTGACATGCTGCCTACCCTGCTGCCGCAGCAGGCCGCTGCCATGCTGAAGGTGACCTACGGCAGCCCGGCGCTGTTCATTACGCGGGTGAACCGCGATCAGTACGATCGGGTGATCGATTGCGACCTGGAGTATTGGCGTTACGACGCGCTGCACATCGACGTGGAAGCGCTGTAAATGACAAGGGCGCATCGCTGCGCCCTTAAAGAGGAAATCAGTCGGCGTCGTAGCCGAGGTTAGGCGCCAGCCAACGCTCGACCTCGCTCACGCTCATCCCTTTACGCGCCGCGTAGTCTTCCACCTGATCGCGCTGGATCTGTGCCACCGCGAAGTATTTGCTCTCAGGATGGCTGAAGTACCAGCCGGACACCGCCGCCCCCGGCCACATGGCGAAGGATTCCGTCAGCTCCATGCCGGTGTGGCGGTTGACGTCCAGCAGCTGCCAGATGGTCGCTTTTTCGGTGTGTTCCGGGCAGGCCGGGTAGCCCGGCGCCGGCCGGATGCCCTGATAGTTTTCGCGGATCAGTTCCTCGTTGTTCAGGCTCTCGTCGGCGGCATAGCCCCAGTGCAGCTTGCGCACCTGCTCGTGCAGGTATTCGGCGAAGGCCTCCGCCAAACGATCCGCCAACGCCTTGACCATGATTTTATTGTAATCGTCGTGTTGCGCGTCGTAAGCCGCCGCCAGCGCGTCCTCCTCCAGCCCGCCGGTCACCGCGAAGGCGCCGAAGTAGTCGGCCTTGCCGCTGCTTTTCGGCGCCACGAAGTCCGCCAGACAGTAGTTCGGGAAGTCGGTTTTTTCCGTTTGCTGGCGCAGATGGCGGCTCACCGCCAGCACCTCGTCACGCCGTTCGTCGCGGTACACCTCCACGTCGTCGCCGACGCGGTTGGCCGGGAACAGACCGTAAACGCCGCGCGGGTTGAGGCTGCGCTCGGCGGCCAACCGATCCAGCATCTGATTGGCGTCGTGGAACAGGCGCTTGGCCTCTTCCCCCACCACCTCGTCTTCCAGAATGCGCGGGTACTTGCCCGCCAGCGACCAGGTCATGAAGAACGGCGTCCAGTCGATGTAGTGGCGCAGCGTTTCGATGCCGGCCGCCACCGGGAATACGCCGAGCTGCCGCGGCGCCGGCGGCTGATAGCCGGCCCAGTCCAGCGCCATGGCGTTGGCGCGCGCCTTCGGCAAATCGACCGGCGGCGTACGCGGCTTTTTGCGCGCGTGCTGAATGCGCACCGTTTCATACTCTTTGCGGGTACGCGCCACAAACTCGTCGCGCTGGGTGGCGGACAACAGCGCCGACACCACGCCCACGGTGCGCGAAGCGTTCTGCACGTAGGTAGTCGGGCCGCTGTAGTTCTGTTCAATTTTCACCGCGGTATGCGCCTTGGAAGTGGTGGCACCGCCGATCAGCAGCGGCAGCGTAAAGCCCTGGCGCTCCATCTCTTTGGCCACGTTGACCATCTCGTCCAGCGATGGCGTGATCAGCCCCGACAGGCCGATGATGTCCACGTTCTCCTCGCGCGCGGTCCGCAGGATTTTCTCCGTCGGCACCATCACGCCCAGATCAACAATTTCATAGTTGTTGCACTGCAGCACCACGCCGACGATGTTCTTGCCGATGTCATGCACGTCGCCCTTCACCGTCGCCAGCAGGATTTTGCCCGCCGTGGAGCCTTTCTGCTTGCTGGCCTCGATGTACGGCTCCAGGTAGGCCACCGCCTGCTTCATCACGCGGGCAGATTTCACCACCTGCGGCAGGAACATCTTGCCCTCGCCGAACAGATCGCCGACCACGTTCATCCCCGCCATCAGCGGCCCTTCGATCACTTCGATCGGCCGTTCGGCCTGCTGCCGCGCTTCTTCGGTGTCCAGTTCGATAAACTCGGTGATGCCTTTAACCAACGAATATTCCAGCCGTTTTTCCACCGACCAGCCGCGCCATTCGGCCTGCTGCACCGCTACGTCATTATCTTTGCTGCCGCGATATTTTTCCGCCAGTTCCAGCAGACGTTCGGTGCCGTCCTCGCGGCGATTGAGGATCACGTCCTCCACCGCGTCGCGCAGCTCGGCACTTAAATCGTCATAAATCGCCAATTGGCCGGCGTTGACGATGCCCATGTCCATGCCGTTGCGAATGGCGTGGTACAGGAACACCGCGTGGATCGCCTCACGCACCGGATCGTTGCCGCGGAACGAGAACGACACGTTGGACACGCCGCCGGAGATCATCGCGTGCGGCAGGTGGGTTTTGATGTCGGCACAGGCTTCGATAAAGTCGACGGCGTAGTTATTGTGCTCTTCGATACCCGTAGCGACGGCGAAAATGTTCGGGTCGAAAATGATGTCTTCCGGCGGGAAGCCGACGCGCTCGGTCAAAATTTCATAGGCTCGGCGGCAGATCTCGAACTTGCGCTCGCGGGTATCCGCCTGGCCCACTTCGTCGAACGCCATCACCACCACCGCGGCACCATAGCGGCGCACCAGTTTGGCGTGATGGATAAAGGCCTCTTCGCCCTCCTTCATCGAGATCGAGTTGACGATGCCCTTGCCCTGAATGCACTTCAGGCCTTTCTCGATAACAGACCACTTGGAGGAGTCGATCATGATCGGCACCCGGGCGATATCCGGCTCGCCGGCGATCAGGTTGAGGAAGCGCACCATCGCCGCTTCGGCATCGAGCATCCCCTCGTCCATGTTGATGTCGATGATCTGCGCGCCGCTCTCGACCTGCTGGCGCGCCACGTCGAGCGCCTCGTTATATTTCTCTTCTTTGATCAGGCGTTTGAATCGCGCCGAGCCGGTGACGTTGGTGCGCTCGCCGACGTTGACGAACAGCGTGTTGGCGTCGATGGTCAACGGCTCCAGACCGGCCAGGCGGCAGGCAACCGGGATCTCCGGCAGCCGGCGTGGCGGCACGCCTTCAACCGCGTTGGCCATCGCGGCGATATGCGCCGGCGTGGTACCGCAGCAACCGCCGATAATGTTGAGGAAGCCGGCCTGCGCCCACTCCCCGACCTGCCGCGCCATCTCGGCCGCATCCAGATCGTACTCGCCGAAGGCGTTCGGCAAACCGGCGTTCGGGTGCGCGGTGACGTAGGTCTCCGAGATACGCGCCAGTTCGGCGACGTACTGACGCAGTTCGTCCGGCCCCAGGGCGCAGTTCAGGCCGAAGGTCAGCGGCTTGACGTGGCGCAGCGAGTTGTAGAACGCTTCGGTGGTTTGGCCGGACAGGGTGCGGCCGGAGGCGTCGGTGATGGTGCCGGAAATCATGATCGGCAGCTCCACCCCCAGCGCTTCGAATTCGGTTTCCACCGCAAAAGCGGCGGCTTTGGCGTTCAGGGTGTCGAAGATGGTTTCGATCATGATCAGATCGACGCCGCCCTCCACCAGCGCGCGGGTCGATTCACGGTAAGCCGCCACCAGTTCGTCGAACGAGATGTTGCGGAACGCCGGATCGTTGACGTTCGGCGAGATTGACGCGGTGCGGTTGGTCGGCCCCAATACCCCGGCGACGTAGCGCGGCTTTTCCGGCGTGCGCGCCGTCCATTCGTCGGCGCAGGCGCGTGCCAGGCAGGCGGCCTGATAGTTAATCTCGGCGGACAGCGACTCCATGTGGTAGTCGGCCATGGCGATGGTAGTGGAGTTGAAAGTATTGGTCTCAAGGATATCGGCGCCGGCCTCGAGATAGGCGTAATGAATGGCAGTGATCACTTCCGGCTTGGTCAGCACCAGCAGATCGTTATTGCCTTTCAGGTCGCTGCGCCAGTCGGCGAAACGCTCACCGCGGAAATCGTGCTCTTCCAGACGGTAGCTCTGAATCATGGTGCCCATGCCACCGTCCAACACCAAAATGCGCTGCGCTAACTGGCGGCGCAGTTGTTCTACTCGATTCGTCACCCACGGTCCCCTTTATCTTTCAAATCACACGCTTTCACCTTCACCCACATGTTGCTTACCCTATGGATTTCAAGCTGCAGCTAGGCGCCCAGCGTGTTCATCCTCAGGAGCTTACTCGAGGTAAGTGACTGGGGTGAACACGTGCAGGCAACAACGCTGCGGCTTGAAAGACGACGGGTACGAGTCATCCTAGCACAGCTTGTAAGGACAAAGGGCCAGGCGACAATTGAGAGTTTTTCAGGTTGTGCGCCAACACATCCGATGAGCTGGCGACGGCTTGCAATTCATCGACAAAAAACGAAAATGAATTCCATCATACGGAAAGAGGAATCCCCATCATGGCCACCCCTGCTCCCGCCAAACGCGGCAAGAAGCCCCGCGCAGCAGCCCCGGCCGCCAGCGCGGCGACCGGCCAGGTACAATCGTTGACCCGTGGCCTGAAGCTGTTGGAATACATTTCGGAAGCCCAGGGCAACGTGGCGCTGACCGATCTGGCCCAGCAGGCCGGCCTGCCGAACTCCACCACTCACCGCCTGCTCACCACCATGCAGCAACAGGGATTCGTGCGCCAGGTCGGCGATCTCGGCCTATGGACCATCGGCTCGCACGCCTTTGTGGTCGGCAGCAGCTTCCTGCAAAGCCGCAACCTGCTGGCGATGGTGCATCCGACGCTGCGCCGCCTGATGGAAGAGTCCGGCGAAACCGTCAACCTGGCGGTGCTGGATACCAGCGAGTACCAGGCGATCATCATCGATCAGGTGCAGTGTACGGCGCTGATGCGCATGTCGGCGCCGATCGGCGGCAAACTGCCGATGCACGCCTCCGGCGCCGGCAAGGCGTTCCTCGCCACTCTGCCGGACGATCAGGTGACCAAACTGCTGCACAAGAAAGGCATGCATACCTACACGCCGCACACCCTGACGCCGCACAACCTGAAAGAAGGGCTGGCGCAGATCCGCAAACAGGGCTTTTCCTTTGACGACGAAGAGCACGCGCTCGGCCTGCGCTGCGTGGCGGCTTGCATCTTCGACGAACACCGCGAAGCCTTCGCCGCCATTTCCATCTCCGGCCCGGTGTCGCGCATTACCGACGATCGCGTGATCGAGTTAGGTGCGCTGGTGATCCACGCGGCGAAAGAGATCAGCCTCGCCTACGGCGGCGTGCGCTGACCCACCCCATCCGAGGGGCGCCGCAGCACGCGCCCTCTCTTTATCCTTTCCCTGTTGTCAGCATGTAACAGGCTGTCGGCATCCTGTTTAGCACACAGGAAAAAAGCTTGAAGCCGATCACAGTTAACGATCCTCACGGCGAAAGCCCATTGCAACCGCTCAAACTTCCTTCGACAATGTTACCGATAACATGTTACCGGTAACAATCAAACTGCACGAAGGTAACGTCACCCGGTGTTTTGGAGCCATGCCATGACCAACAATCAAAATCGCATTTACGTCGTTATGGGCGTTTCCGGCAGCGGCAAGTCCGCCGTCGCCGCCGCCGCGGCCCGCCAACTCTCCGCCGGCTTCCTCGACGGCGACTTTCTGCATCCGCGCAGCAACATCCTGAAGATGGCCGCCGGCGACGCGTTGAATGATGACGATCGCGCCCCGTGGCTGGCCGCGCTCAATGACGCCGCCTTTGCTATGCAACGCACCAACAACGTGTCGATCATCGTCTGCTCGGCGCTGAAAAAGCAGTATCGCGACCGCCTGCGCGCCGGTAACGGCAACCTGTCGTTCATCTATCTGCACGGCGAGTTCCCGGTGATCGAGTCCCGCCTGGCGGCGCGTAACGGCCACTTCTTCAAACCGCAGATGCTGGTGACCCAGTTCGCCGCGCTGGAGCAACCGGGCGCCGACGAAAGCGACGTGATGGCGATCGACATCAACCAGCCGCTGGACGTGGTGATCGCCGATACCGTGCGCCATATCCAGAGCTTCCTGCCGCAGGACGTGTGCGCGTGAGTACCGTTACGCTGGTCGGTACCGCAGTCGGCTCGGTTTTACTGCTGTTATTCCTGGTGATGAAGGCGCGCATGCACGCCTTCGTCGCGCTGATGCTGGTGTCCATCGCCGCCGGCATTTTCTCCGGCATGCCGCTGGAACACATCGCCGACACCATGCAGAAAGGCATGGGCGATACGCTGGGCTTCCTGGCGATCGTGGTGGCGCTGGGGGCGATGTTCGGCAAGATCCTGCATGAGGTCGGCGCGCTCGATCAAATTGCGGCGCAATTGCTGAAACGATTCGGACAAAGCAAGGCGCACTACGCGCTCGGCATCGCCGGCCTGATCTGCGCACTGCCGCTGTTCTTCGACGTGGCGGTGGTGCTGCTGATCGGCATCGTGTTCGCCGTGGCGCGCCGCACCGACGGCAATATCGTCAAGCTGGCGATCCCGCTGTTCGCCGGCGTGGCCGCCGCCGCCTCCTTCCTGCTGCCGGGGCCGGTGCCGATGCTGCTGGCTTCACAGATGAAGGCCGACTTCGGCTGGATGATCGCCATCGGCCTGGTGGCGGCGGTGATCGGCATGCTGATCGCCGGCCCACTGTACGGCAGCTTTATCAGCCGCTTCGTCAACTGGCCAATGCCGCCGGAAGAGAGCGAGCCGACGCTGACCAAGGGCAATCTGCCGTCGTTCGGCTTCAGCCTGGCGCTGGTGCTGTGCCCGCTGGTGCTGGTCGGCATGAAGACCCTCGGCGCGCGGCTGGTCACCCCCGGCTCGCAGCTGCAGCAGTGGCTGGAGTTTATCGGCCACCCGTTCACCGCCATCCTGCTGGCCTGCCTGATCGTGATTTATGGCCTGGCGAAACCGCGCGGCATGAGCAACGAACAGACGCTGGCCATCTGCTCCGCCGCGGTGCAACCGGCCGGGATCATCCTGCTGATGACCGGTGCCGGTGGGGTGTTCAAACAGATCCTGGTGGATTCCGGCGTTGGGCCGGCGCTGGGTGACGCGATGATCGGCGCAGGCCTGCCGATCGCCGTGGCCGCCTTTGCGCTCTCCGCCATGGTGCGGGTGATTCAAGGCTCGGCCACCGTCGCCTGCCTGACCACCGTCGGCCTGGTGCTGCCGGTCACCAGCCAGCTCGGATTGAACGGCGGGCAACTGGCCGCGCTGGCTATCTGCATCGCCGGCGGCTCCATCGTGCTGAGCCACGTCAACGACGCCGGTTTCTGGCTGTTCGGCAAATTCACCGGCGCCAACGAACTGCAAACGCTGAAAACCTGGACGGTGATGGAAACCCTTCTGGGCAGCGTCGGCGGCGCCATCGGCATGATGGCATTCACGATGTTTTAAATCCCAAATCGCCCCCGGCCTTGCACACCAGGGCTGCAAATCATCACCGGGGGCACCGCCACAGGCGGCGACTATAACAACAGCAATGTGAGGAAGGCATGATTAATCCAACCTTGTCCCGTGTCACACAGCGCATCATCCACCGTTCCCAGGCCAGCCGCGCCGCCTATCTGGCGCGCATCGAGGCGGCCCGTTCCCAAACCGTCCACCGCGCGCAGCTGGCCTGCGGTAACCTGGCCCACGGCTTCGCCGCCTGTCAGCCCGATGACAAGACGTCGCTGAAAAACATGGTGCGCAGCGATATCGCCATCATCACCGCCTACAACGACATGCTGTCGGCCCACCAGCCGTACGAACACTACCCGCAGCGGCTGAAGCAGGCGCTGAAGGCGGTAGGCGCCGTGGGCCAAGTGGCCGGCGGCGTGCCGGCGATGTGCGACGGCGTGACGCAGGGGCAGGACGGCATGGAGCTGTCGCTGATGAGCCGTGACGTGATCGCCATGTCGGCCGCCGTCGGCCTGTCGCACAACATGTTCGACGGCGCGCTGTTCCTCGGCATCTGCGACAAGATCGTGCCGGGGCTGGTGATGGCCGCCCTCTCCTTCGGCCACCTGCCCGCGCTGTTCGTGCCGGCCGGCCCGATGAGCAGCGGTTTACCGAACAAGGAAAAGGTGCGCGTGCGCCAGCTGTACGCCGAGGGCAAAGCCGACCGACTGGCGTTGCTGGAAGCCGAGGCCGCCTCCTATCATGGCATCGGCACCTGTACCTTTTACGGCACCGCCAACACCAACCAGATGGTGATGGAAGTGATGGGTCTGCATCTGCCGGGCGCCTCCTTCGTGCATCCTGATACGCCACTGCGCGACGCGCTGAACGACGCCGCCGCGCGCCAGGTGACGCGGCTGACCGACAGCGCCGGCAACTACCTGCCAATCGGCCGCCTGGTGGACGAAAAAGTGGTGGTGAACGGCATCGTCTCGCTGCTGGCCACCGGCGGCTCCACCAACCTGACTATGCATCTGGTGGCGATGGCGCGCGCAGCGGGCATCATCATCACTTGGGACGACTTCTCCGAACTGTCGGAAGCGGTACCGCTGCTGTGCCGCATTTACCCGAACGGCCCGGCCGACATCAACCAGTTCCAGGCCGCCGGCGGCGTGCCGCTGGTGGTGCGCGAGCTGCTGCAACACGGCCTGCTGCACGAAGACGTGCACACCGTGGCCGGTTTCGGCCTACGCCGCTACACCCAGGAACCGTGGCTGGATAACGGCCAGCTGGTGTGGCGCGAAGGCGTGGCCGGCTCGCTCGACGCCAGCGTGATCGCCAGCGTAGCTCAGCCGTTCGAACATCACGGCGGCACCAAAGTGATGGCCGGCAACCTGGGCCGCGCGGTGATGAAAACCTCGGCGGTGCCCGCCGACAACCAAATCATCGAAGCGCCGGCGGTGGTGTTCGACAGCCA
Source organism: Serratia marcescens (assembly GCF_001902635.1). Taxonomy (GTDB): domain Bacteria; phylum Pseudomonadota; class Gammaproteobacteria; order Enterobacterales; family Enterobacteriaceae; genus Serratia; species Serratia marcescens_F. The sequence goes on from NZ_MJAO01000009.1 coordinate 206,019, forward strand.
GCACGACATCGTGCCGGCGTTCGAAGCCGGCAAGCTGGATCGCGATTGCGTGGTGGTGGTGCGCTTCCAGGGGCCGCAGGCCAACGGCATGCCCGAGCTGCACAAGCTGATGCCGCCGCTGGGCGTGCTGATGGATCGCGGCTTCAAAGTGGCGCTGGTGACCGACGGCCGCCTGTCCGGCGCCTCCGGCAAGGTGCCTTCCGCCATCCACGTCACCCCGGAAGCCTATACCGGCGGCCTGCTGGCGAAAGTGCGCGACGGCGATCCGATCCGCGTCAACGGCTGCAGCGGCGAGCTACAGGTGCTGGTCGACGCCGACGAACTGGCCCAGCGCACGCCATGCCAACCCGATCTGAGCGCGGAACATGTCGGCTGCGGCCGCGAGCTGTTCGGTGCGCTGCGCAGCCAGCTGTCCGGTGCCGAACAGGGTGCCTGCTGCATCAAATTTTAATCGATAGCCTGGCCGCATCGCCGCCTGGCGGCGGCCACAGAGGAGAACGTCATCATGAACAAGTGGGAAACAAGCGCCGAACAGATCCTGACGGCGGGGCCGGTGGTGCCGGTCATCGTGATCAACAAGCTGGAACATGCGGTGCCATTAGCGAAAGCGCTGGTCGCCGGCGGCGTGCGGGTGCTGGAGGTGACGCTGCGCACCGCCTGCGCCATGGACGCCATTCGCGCCATCGCTCAAGAGGTGCCGGAAGCGATCATCGGCGCCGGTACGGTGATCAATCCGCAGCAGCTGCGGGAAGTAACCGAGGCCGGCGCGCAGTTCGCCATCAGCCCAGGGCTGACCGACGCGCTGCTCAAGGCGGCCACCGCCGGTTCCATTCCGCTTATCCCGGGTATCAGCACCGTTTCCGAACTGATGCAGGGCATGGATTACGGCCTGCGCGAATTTAAATTCTTCCCGGCGGAAGCCAACGGCGGCGTAAAAGCGCTGCAGGCGATCAGCGGCCCGTTCCCGCAGGTGCGCTTCTGCCCGACCGGCGGCATCTCGCCGGACAACTACCGCAGCTATCTGGCGCTTAAAAGCGTGCTGTGCATCGGCGGCTCCTGGCTGGTGCCGGCGGACGCGCTGGAAAACGGCGACTACGCCCGCATCACCGAACTGGCACGCGCCGCCGTCGCGGGCGCCCAGGCCTGATTTACATCGCAGCGGTGGCGGCCGGCAGCGCCGCCCCGCTGCGCTGGCTGAACCGCTGTTTCTTGCGGTAAGCGAACACGTCTTCCACGTGCCCCTCACGGATACGCTGCTGCAACCCGCGCCAGTACTCCGCCGTAAACAGATCGCTGTGCAGCTCTTCAAACACCTGCCGGATGCGCCGATCGCCGCACAGGAAGTGGCGAAACTCCTCCGGGAACACGTCGTTAGGCGCGATGCTGTACCACGGTTCGCTGGCCAGCTCGTCCTCCGGGTAGCGCGGCGGCGGGACGTCGCGGAAGTTAACCTCGGTCATGTAGCAAATCTCGTCGTAGTCATAGAACACCACCCGCCCGTGGCGCGTCACGCCGAAGTTCTTGAACAGCATGTCGCCGGGGAAGATATTGGCGGCGGCCAGCTGCTTGATAGCATTGCCGTACTCTTCGATCGCATCGCGCATCTGCTGGTCGTTGGCCTGCTCCAGATACAGGTTCAGCGGCGTCATGCGCCGTTCCATATACAGGTGTTTGATCACGATGCGGTCGCCGAGATCTTCCAGCTTGCCCGGCACTTCGCGCTGTAGCTCTGCCAACAGCGCCGGGCTGAGGCGCGCCTTGTCGACGACGAAATTCTCGTACTCCTGGGTATCCGCCATACGCCCGACGCGATCATGCTCCTTCACCAGCTGATAGCAGGCCATCACCTGCGCCTGCGTCACCTCTTTTTGCGGAGCGAATTCGTCTTTGATCACTTTGAATACCCGATCGAAGGACGGCAGGGTGAACACCAGCATCACCATGCCCTTCACCCCCGGTGCGATGATGAACTGCTCCTGAGAGTGCGCCATAAAGGTCAGATATTCGCGATAGCATTCGGTTTTGCCGTGCTTTTGGCAGCCGATCGCCATGTACAGCTCGGCGGTGGTCTTGCCCGGCAGGATCTCGCGCAGCCACTCCACCATCGCCGCCGGCAGCGGCGCGTAGACCATGAAGTAAGAGCGGGCGAAGCCGAAGACGATACTGGCCTCGGCCTTGCCGGTCAGGCAGGCGTCGATAAACAGCGCACCCGAATCGCTGTGGTGGATCGGCAACAGGAACGGGTAAATACCGTCGGCCAGGCGCAGTTTGCCGACCAGCCAGGCGGCCTTGTTGCGATAAAACAGTTCGTTGGCGATCTGAAAGGTCGCCCCCGCCAGCTGCTGTGCGTTGAAGGCGCGTTGCAGCGCCTGAGTGATGTAGCGAATATCGCGCGTCAAATCCTCCCACGGTAGCCGCAGCGGCAGATCGCTCAACACGGAGCGCAACATCGCCGGCAGATCGCCGTTGGGGGTGAAATCGCGCGCCAGCGGACGCGGAATGTCGCGAAAGCGCCGCTCCGGCTGCGAACTGAACACGAACAGTTTGTCCGGCGTCAGGTCGCGATGTTTGAACAACCGGCAATAAACCGAATTAAAGAAGCTTTCGGCGATCTCGAAGCGCGGATAGTCCGGCAGCAGGTCGATATAGACCGCTTTGACCCGGCTGGGGAAGTCGGCGTCGAAGTATTTCTGCCCGGTGATGCATTTTAGCTGCTCCACCACCAGGCCAACGTGATGGTCGTACAGATGGATGCGCTTTTTCATCGCCTGCTGCACCGCCGGCCAGTCCGCCTGCTCGAAGCGCTGCTGCGCGCCGGCGGTCACCTCCAGAAAGCGGCCGTACTGCGCATCGAAGCCCTGCAGGATCGTCTGTGCGATCAACAACTCCAGTTTTGCCGCCATCCTTACCCCCGCCAGAAAAAGGAGCCTGCACATGCAGGCTCCGGGTGAAACGTCTTCAAGCTTGCCGCATCAGAACTGCTGTTCTTCCGTCGAACCGGTCAGCGCGGTGACCGAAGAGGCGCCACCCTGAATGATGGTGGTGACCTTGTCGAAGTAGCCGGTGCCCACCTCTTGCTGGTGCGAAGCGAAGGTGTAACCGCGATCCACCGCGGCGAACTCCGCCTGCTGCACCTTCTCGACGTAGTGTTTCATGCCCTCGCCCTGCGCATAGGCGTGCGCCAGGTCGAACATGTTGAACCACATGCTGTGGATACCCGCCAGCGTGATGAACTGGTACTTGTAGCCCATGTCCGACAGCGCCTGCTGGAAGCGAGCGATGGTCTGGTCGTCGAGGTTCTTCTTCCAGTTGAACGACGGCGAGCAGTTGTAGGCCAGCAGCTTGCCTGGGTATTTGGCGTGGATGGCGTCGGCGAAGCGCTGGGCGGCATCCAGATCCGGCGTCGAGGTTTCGCACCACACCATATCGGCGTAAGGGGCGTAAGCCAGGCCGCGGCTAATCGCCTGTTCGACGCCGGCATGGGTGCGGAAGAAGCCTTCCGCCGTGCGCTCGCCGGTGACGAAGGCGCTGTCATACGGATCGCAATCGGAGGTCAGCAGGTCGGCTGCATCGGCGTCAGTGCGGGCGATCACCAGCGTCGGCACGCCGAGCACGTCGGCAGCCAGGCGCGCGGCGACCAGCTTCTGGATCGCTTCCTGCGTCGGTACCAGCACTTTGCCGCCCATATGGCCGCATTTCTTCACCGCCGCCAGTTGGTCTTCGAAGTGCACCCCGGCGGCGCCAGCGGTGATCATCGCTTTCATCAGCTCAAAGGCGTTCAGCACGCCGCCGAAGCCGGCTTCCGCATCGGCGACGATCGGCAGGAAGTAATCGGTGTAGCCTTTGCTGCCCGGCTCAATTTGGTTAGCCCATTGGATCTGATCGGCGCGGCGGAAGGTATTGTTGATGCGCTCGACAACCTTCGGCACCGAGTCCACCGGATACAGCGACTGGTCAGGGTACATGGCCGCAGCACTGTTGGCGTCCGCCGCCACCTGCCAACCGGACAGGTAGATAGCCTCGACGCCGGCCTTGGCCTGCTGCAGCGCCTGGCCGCCGGTCAGCGCGCCCAGGCAGTTCACATAGCCTTTGCGCGCCTTGCCGTTCAGCAACGCCCACAGTTTGGCGGCGCCGTTTTGCGCCAGGGTGCATTCCGGGTTGACCGAACCGCGCAGGTTGATCACGTCTTCCGCGCTGTAAGGGCGGGTGATGCCTTCCCAACGGGCCGATTTCCATTCCTGTTCCAGCTGCTGGATCTGTTGAGAGCGAGAGGTAGACATAATTTTTATCCTTTCAGTCGTGTAGGGTTGATTGGGAAAATTCAGGCCAGCAGCGCATAGCCGGGCAGCGTCAGGAAATCGATTAGTTCATCTTGTGTGGTGATGCGCTCCATCAGGCGCGCCGCCTCTTCGAACCGGCCGGCGTTAAAGCGCGCTTCCCCCACTTCTTCACGCACCACCAACATCTCTTCTTGCAGCATCTGACGGAACAGCGCTTTGGTGACCGGGCGCCCGTCGTTCAGGCTCTTCTCGTGGTGGATCCACTGCCAGATCGACGTACGAGAGATCTCCGCCGTCGCCGCATCCTCCATCAAACCGTAGATCGGCACGCAGCCGTTGCCGGAGATCCAGGCTTCGATGTACTGCACCGCTACGCGAATATTGGCGCGCATCCCCGCTTCGGTGCGTTCGCCATCGCACGGTTCCAGCAGTTGTGCGGCGCTGATCGGCGCGTCCTGCTCACGCAGCACCTCCAGCTGGTTTTGGCGAGCGCCCAGCGCTTTGCCGAACACCTCCATCACCGTGTCCGCCAGCCCCGGGTGCGCCACCCAAGTGCCGTCGTGGCCGTTGCCGGCCTCCAGCTCTTTGTCCGCCCGCACTTTGTTCAGCACCCAGTCATTTTTCTCGGCGTCTTTGCTCGGGATAAACGCCGCCATGCCGCCCATGGCGAACGCGCCGCGCTTATGACAGGTTTTGATCAGCAGGCGTGAATAGGCACTGAGGAAGGGTTTCTCCATGGTCACCGACTGGCGATCCGGCAGCACGCGATCGCCGTGATTCTTCAGCGTTTTGATGTAGCTGAAGATGTAATCCCAGCGGCCGCAGTTCAGACCGACGATGTGATCGCGCAGGTGGTAGAGGATCTCATCCATCTGGAACACCGCCGGCAGGGTTTCGATCAGCACTGTTGCTTTGATGGTGCCGCGCGGCAGATCGAAACGATCCTCGGTAAAGCTGAAGACATCGCTCCACCAGGCCGCTTCTTCCCAGGACTGGGTTTTCGGCAGGTAGAAATAAGGGCCGCTGCCTTTGGCCAACAGCTGGCGATAGTTGTGGTAGAAGTACAGTGCGAAATCGAACAGGCCGCCGGGGATGGCTTCATCACGCCACAGCACGTGTTTTTCCGGCAGATGCAGGCCGCGCACACGGGCGATCAATACCGCCGGGTTCGGTTTCAGCTGGTAGATTTTGCCGGCTTCATTGGTGTAGGAAATGGTGCCGTTAACCGCGTCGTGCAGGTTGATTTGGCCGTCGATGACTTTGTCCCAGCTTGGCGCCAGCGAGTCTTCGAAGTCCGCCATGAACACTTTTACGTTGGCGTTAAGCGCATTGATCACCATCTTGCGCTCAACCGGCCCGGTGATCTCTACCCGGCGGTCGCGCAGATCTTGCGGAATACCGCGGATCTGCCAGTCGCCTTCACGAATGGAAGCAGTTTCCGAAATAAATCCAGGCAGTTCGCCACGATCGATATTTTGCTGCCAGCGGACACGCGCCGCCAGCAGCTCGTTGCGCCGCGGCGTGAATTTCCCCACCAGTTCCGCCAGGAATTCAACCGCTTCATCCGTCAACACCTGGCGCTCCGCTGCGGCGAAACCCTGCGTAAACCTTAACTCCGTGCCTGCTATCTGTTGCGTCATGACCTTGCTCCTTCCCATCGTTGCGCCCGAGCGGCCGGCGCATTTTCATCAGAAATCACTGTGGATCAGGGCGGATGAAACGATCCCAAACTGGTCAGATCTCATCCCGATAGCTCTAAGAATACTCAACAAAAAATAAAAATCAAAAACCATTTCCATTTTATTATTAAATATTTTATTAACACTTTATTATCAACTAGTTAGATTAAATAACAACAACAGCAGGTAAGGAAATCGCTTCCAGTAACTTCATGAAGGCTCGCTAACACCTTGTTGAACAATGGATTTTAGGACTGAATGACGGGGGAAAAGAGGATCGTACAGAGGATCAACAGCGCGGCGGCCTCGATTCAGCCGCCGCCAGGCAGAAAAGATCAGTCGAGAGTCGGGTTCATATGGCGCAGATCGTACGGCGTGATCTGGTAGACGTAATAGTTGAGCCAGTTGGAGAACAGCAAATGGCCGTGGCTGCGCCAGGTGGCTTTCGGTGTCAGTGCGGGGTTGTCATCGGGGAAGTAGTTGAGCGGAACGGCGGGATCGAGGCCTGCGTCGTTGTCGCGACAATACTCCCCTGCCAGGGTCAAGGCATCATACTCCGGATGGCCGGTAACGAACGCCAGGCGCTTATCCCTGCTGGCGAACAGGTAGGCGCCGGCCTGCTCGGATTCGGCCAGAATATCCAGATCGGTATATTGGCGAATCACCTCAGTCGGGAAATCGGCATAGCGTGAATGCGGCGCCAGGAAGCTTTCGTCGAAACCGCGCGTCAGCAACGCATGCTGCTGCAGCGTTTGGTGCGGATAAACGCCGGAGAGCTTCACCTCGCGCGTCATCTTGGGAATGCCATACAGAATATTCAACGCCGCCTGTACCGCCCAGCACACGAACAGCGTGGAGGTAACGTGGTGCTTGGCCCAGTCGATCACGCGCTCGATCTGCGGCCAGTAGGCAACATCGCAGAAATCGACCAGCCCCAACGGCGCGCCGGTAACGATCAAACCATCGAAGTTCTCGTTCTGGATATCCTCGAAGTCGCAGTAGAAGTTATTCAGATGCTCGGCCGGCGTGTTCTTCGATTCGCGGCTATCGATACGCAGCAGCTGGATATCAATCTGCAGCGGCGAGTTGGACAGCAGGCGCAAAAACTGGTTTTCCGTTTCGATCTTCTTTGGCATCAGGTTGAGGATCAGCACTTTCAGTGGCCTGATTTCCTGTGTTTTTGCCCGCGAGGATGTCATCACGAAGACATTCTCACCGCGCAAGAAATTGACCGCAGGTAACTCATCAGGAACACGAATCGGCATTGCTTAACCCTCACACATCCATTTATACGTTTAGACTTCTAGATGCCCGAAGATAGCGTTTTTTTCCGTCGATGTCGAGCATTCGGCGGAAAGGTGAAAATGTTTCATTGCGCGCTCTGCGCCAAGATATGAGGAGGGGGAGTAAAGGGACTGAAAAGCAAAAAGGCCATCCTTTCGGATGGCCTCTTGGCTTAATTGATGCTTGGCAGTGTCCTACTCTCGCATGGGGAGACCCCACACTACCATCGGCGCTACGGCGTTTCACTTCTGAGTTCGGCATGGGGTCAGGTGGGACCACCGCGCTATTGCCGCCAAGCAAATTCTTTTTTCTGCCGAACTTCTAAACCCACTTTAAATAAAGTGGTGCTGATACCCAGAGTCGAACTGGGGACCTCACCCTTACCAAGGGTGCGCTCTACCAACTGAGCCATATCAGCACGCTTAA
>NZ_MJAO01000010.1 GCF_001902635.1 Serratia marcescens
TGTCGAATTAGGTGAGATCGAGCGCTGCATTGCTCGCCATCCTGATGTAGAGCAGTCGGTGGTGGTGGCGGTGGGCAATGCGCAACATCGTCGGCTGGTCGCTTTTGCCAAACTGCACGATCGCCACAAAGCGCAGGCATTGCACGCCAGGGAGGCCGAGGCCGCAGCGCTGGAGCAGGGCATTATTGTGAATCCGGCGCAGCGCCTGGCGTTCAAGCTCAAGGAATCGCATATTCGCGTGCTGAATGGTCCGGGCATTGCGTTGACGGTACCGGCGGATAGCGCACGTTACATCAAACGCCGCAGTTATCGCCATTTCAGCGGACAAAAAACCACGCTGGCACAGTTGGGGCAACTGCTGTCGGGCTTGGGGCAGATGCGTCTGCCTGGTCTGCCTTTTGCCAAGTATGCCTATGCGTCCGCCGGGGGGTTATACCCGGTGCAAACCTACGTGTACCTGCATCCTGAAAAAATCGAAGAAGGGGTTTCCGGTATTTACTACTTCAACCCGCGTGAGGGCAGCCTGATGCCGGTGGCGCCAGAGGTGGTGTTGAACAGCGCTTTCCACGCCGGTCCCAATCAGTCTATTGCCGATCGGGCGGCATTCACGCTGTTTATGGTGGCCGATATGGCGGCGATCGCGCCGCTCTATGGACAAGAGGCCGGTTGGCACTTCTCAGTGATGGAAGCCGGCACCCTCTGCCATTTACTGGAGGACGATGCGCCGCGTTACGGATTGGGGCTGTGTCAACTGGGGATGGCGGACTTTTCCGCGGTGGCATCGCACTTCCAACTATCGCCGCACCATCGCTATGTCCACTGCACCGTGGGGGGCGCGCTAGGGCAAGACGCGGGCAGCGCCGCCGCCTTGATGCGCGATTTCTCCACCTATGAGAAACCGAGCGAAACTGCCGCGCCGGTGGACATGCAGGGCTACAAAGACGCCATGCTTCACAGCCTGCGTCAGCAACTACCTGACTATATGCTGCCGAGCAACGTGGTGCTGGCGACCGATTTTCCCTTGACCGCCAACGGCAAGTTGGATCGACAAAAGTTGCAGCAGCAGGGCGAACAAATTGCCCACCAGCGCGACGGCGTGGCCCCTATTCAGGCGGACGGCGCGCTGCAACAGCGGCTGGTGGCGCTCTGGCAGGAGGTGCTCGGGGTGAGCGACGTGTCGATCGAGGACGACTTCTTCTCGCTGGGGGGCAGTTCTATCGAGTTAGTGCGCATTCAGCAGGCGCTGGAGGCACTTATCGGGCAGGAGATCCCCATTGTCGACCTGTTCCGTCTGCCAACCATTGCGGATGTGGCGCGTTATCTCAATGACCAACGGCACAACCTGCCTGAAGCCAGCGATGTCGTGCTGGCACAGGCCGAGGCGTCGCAGGTCGGTGCCGCGCGCGAGAATCTGGCGCTGCGGCGTAAGCGCGCTCAACAGGGAGGAAAGGGCGATGAGTGAGCAGAGCTACCGTAGTGCAGGGACGCTGTTGGCGCAGCTGGCGTCCGGGGAAATAACCTCCGTGGCGTTGGTGAATCACTATTTTGCTCGCATGGCGCAATTTAACGAGTCGTTGAACGCGGTGGTGCAGCAGCACCATGCGTTGGCGCTGGAGGCCGCCGCGCGCGCCGATCGCGAACGGCTGGAGGGGCGCGCGACGGGCGTGCTGCACGGATTGCCCTGCACCGTTAAGGAATCGTTTGACGTACAGGGGTGGTTAACCACGTCCGGCGCCCGCCATCTGAAAGATAACCGGGCGACGCAGGATGCTCCTTCTATCGCACGCCTGCGCGCTGCCGGGGCGATCCTGATGGGCAAAACCAATGTGCCGATGATGACCGCAGATTGGCAAACCTATAACGATCTGTACGGCACCACCCATAACCTGTGGGATAGGCAACGTTCACCCGGCGGATCGTCCGGGGGGGCTGCGGTGGCGCTGGCGGCGGATTTCACCCCCGTGGAGTTTGGCAGCGATCTGTTTGGCTCAATGCGCATTCCTGCACACTACACCGGCGTCTATGCCCATCGCTGTAGCCTGGGGTTGATGTCGGTCAGAGGACATGTGCCCGGCGGTGGCCCGCAAGCGACGAATGAGCCGGATCTCTCGACGGCGGGGCCCATGGCGCGCAGCGCGGCGGATCTGCGTCTGATGATGCGCGCGCTGAGCGCATTCTGGGTGGAACCGCCGCGTATTCCCGATTTTAGCCGTTATCAGGCCAAAACAAACTACCGCGTGTGCACGTGGTTTGGCGCACCCCACCATGAGATAGACCAACAGATCGCACAGCGTTTTCAATCATTTATCGAAAAGTTACGCGCACAGCCAGGCGTGGAGGTTGATGACGCTATGCCCGCCGACATCGATCCCGACGCGCTGTTTGATATGGCTGTCAAACTCAGCGGCCGACTGGTAGGCACGGCGCTCAATGGTCGCCAGCGCCTTACCGCCGGGCTGGCGGCGCTGGGCTTCAAGCTGGTGGGCAAGCTGGCGGATGTGCCTGAGGGGATGACGAGCTATTACCAGGGCATGCTGAACGACAGCGACGAACAGCTGCACACAGACAAACTCCGCCGCGAATACAGCCGGGTGATAGAAACCCTTTTCGCCCGTTATGACGTGTTGTTGACACCCGTCAGCCCGGTGCTGGCCTTTGCGCACATGCAGCAGCCGGTGCGTAAGCGCAAGCTTATCGTCAACGGCGAACCGCAGGATTACAACGAACATCTGTTCTGGAACATGTTGGCAACGGTTTTTGGTTTGCCTGCCACCGTCTACCCATTGGCGAAAACGACGGATGAACTGCCGTGCGGCATACAAATCATCTCCGGGCATTTTCACGATGATGTGACGATTAACTTTGCGGAGTTCTGCGAAAGCATCAGTGGCGGATTCACGGCGCCGGAAGGGTATTAAAGGCGGATATCGGTGACAGCGTCGCTAAAGGTGCGGCGCTTTTAATGAATAAGGAGCAGGTATGACGGTGAATAAGCTTGAGCCAGACAGCGGCACGCCGAACGATGAGCGGTTCGCGGTGGCGGGGATGTTTGACGGCTCGCTGTACAGATTACTCCTGCGCATGGCGTTGCCGATGTTTGTCGGTATGTTGACGCAGGTGACCTATGCCATTGCCGATATTTTTTGGCTGAGCCACATTGATGTCGCCAACAGCGGCATCATTGCTGGCGTGGGGCTGATTTTTCCCGTGGGGATGGGGTTATTCGCCATCGCCAACGGCATTCAAATCGGTATGGGATCGTTGCTGTCCCGCACCATCGGCATGCAGCGGTTGGATCGGGCGCAGCAGATTTTGTCGGTCGGTATCACCATCGCGCTATTTTTCGCGGTCGTGATCGCCGTGCTCGGCTATGTTTATGCGCAACCGCTACTGCGCGCGCTGGGGGCCACGGAGAGCATCATTGGCTACGCGGCGGACTTCTATTACTACTCGCTGCCGACCGTGTTCAGCATCATGTTGATTGGCGTCATGATGGGGTTGTTTCAGGGCGCGGGCAAGATCATGGTCATCATGAAGGCCTCGTTGCTGGGGGCGCTGGTGAATATCGTGCTCGATCCCATCATGATCTTTGTGTTCGATTTTGGTGTGAAAGGGGTGGCGTTGGCGTCGTTGCTGGCGCAACTGAGTGTGGTCGCCTATTTCCTCTACGCATTGATGAGGCTACGCCTCGGGCTGAGCGTGCGCATTGCATTACGGCCATTCTCCTGGCAAACCTACCGGGAGTTTCTCTCCGTCGGCTTGGCGCAGATGCTGATGCAACTGATCATTTCGATCGGCATCGTGATTTATAATTTTTTCATTGTCAGGTTGGACGTCAACGCGATGGCGGCATTTACGCTGACTGGTCGTATCGACTATTTCATCATGACGCCGATGCTGGCGATCGCCGCCGCGCTGCTGACCGTGGTGGGCCAGAACTGGGGGCGCGGCAATGTTACCCGCACGCTGGATGCCTATTGGGCCGCCGTCGCGCTGGCCTTCTCGATCGTTCTGGTACTGGCCGTCGCGCATATTGCGCTGGCACCCTGGATCTATCCCCTGTTTACCCACGTTGGCGCCGTCAGTGACTACGCGGTGCTGCAAACCCGCATTATGGCGCTGGCGCTGCCCTTTATCGCTGTCAGCATGTTGGCCAGCGAGTATTATCAGGCTATCGCCAAGCCATGGTATTCGGTGTTGCTGACGCTGATGCGTCACGTGTTTATTTCTGTCCCCGCCGTATACCTGCTGGCGTTTGTGTTGGATATGCGTATTACCGGCGTCTATTTTGGGGCGATGAGCGGCACTTTCGTGGCTGCGTTGTTGGCATGGCGTCTGCTGCGGATTTCACCGCGCCTGCTGCGATGGAATCAGGAGACAGTACGCGCCCAGCACCCTGACATGGAGGTGGCGCCATGACGCTGGGCAATCCGTTGTTGTGGCCACAGCAACAGTGCCACATCATTGACCAACTGTATCCTCATAGCGGCGTAAACACCATTGGCGGTGTGGTCGCCATTGAGGGGATTGTCGATTTGCCCCGGCTGCACGCGGCCATCCAGTCCGCCATTCGGCAATTTGATGCGTTGCGCATGTGGTTTGTCATGGGTGAGGGCGGTGAGGTGGTCAGTCAGGTGCAGCCTTATCGCTGGCGTGATATCCGCCATTTGACCTTTGCCCCGGACAGTGCTGAGCAGCGCTCACGCTCGGCGGCGAGCGAGGCATTCGTCGATAAATGGCTCAGCCGGCCGTTTACGCCGCTGGAGAACGATCTGTTTGAGTTCGTCACCTTTACGTGCGGCGAGCAGCACAGCGGCTATTTCTTTAAAGCCCACCATGGCATTGCCGATGGTTGGTCAATGGCGCTGTTGTCAAACCACGTCAAAAGAGCGTATGAACAGCCGGACACAGCGGATGATGCGCCGCCAGCCTATAGTGCATTTTTGGCGCAGCAGCAGTCTTATCAAAGGTCGTCGCGCTTCGCCGTCGATCGCGACTGGTGGCAGGGTTATATCGACGAATACCGCGACTGCTTTCCGGACAATTCCCCTATCGTTGCTACTGAGGGCATCAGTTGCTCCACCTGGCTCGAACCGGCCATGATTAACCGCCTCTACGGGCTGTGCGATCGTTATCGGTGTACGCTTAACACACTGTTTATTGCGCTGTTCGCCCTTTATCGCGCCAGAGTATGGGGGGAGGAAAAAGGCGTGTTAGGCGTGCCGTTAGCCAACCGGCATTCTCGCGAGGCGCGACGTTGCTTTGGCATGTTTACCAATCATCTGTCGCTGGCTTATCGACTGACGCGTACGGCTCGTTTCAGTGAACTGGTCGTCTTTTTCCAACGCGAACTGGAACGCGGCTTTAAGCACAGTAAATACCCCATTACCTTATTCAATCAGGATTTGGCGGAACGCGGCGGCGGACAGCTGCGGGCATTTGATTATTGCGTTAACTATTATAACTTTACCTATGAACGCCACATTGCGGGGGCCGCGCAGTACGTGGAGAGTTACTACAGCGGCGCGCAGTCCTACAAACTACAGATTGTTTTGCAAACTGTTAATAATCATAAAGAAAGCCTTAGGTTGAGTCTGGAGGCACTGCGCAGCGCCTTCACACCGCGCCAACTGACCGCGATAAAAAATGGCCTGCTGGATTTGGTCACGGCACTGGATGCACAGCCCGACGCCCGTTTAGGCGAGCTCGACGTCTATCCTGCGCCGCGCATCGCGTTGGCGGGCTGCGCAGCCCGGCCCGTGTTTTCTTCCCTGTTTGCGGCACAGGTTGCGGAACACGGCGATCGCACGGCGTTGTTCGATAATGAACAGTCTTTGACCTACCGGCAGTTGGACGAAGGCGTTGAGCAGGTGGCGCATTATCTACGCCAGCTCGGGATCGGGCGCGGTCAGGTGGTGGGGATTGCAGCCGAACACAGCGCCCAAACGGTGATGGCCATTTACGGTGTCTTGCGCTGTGGCGCGGCGTTTCTGCCACTCAATCCCGGGTTACCAACGGCGCGCCTGCACGCCATGTGCTGTAAAGCGCAGGTGGCGCATATCCTTTACGATCCGGCGATGCATGAACTGGCGCAGGCACTGGCGTTTCCCGCGACCAGCTTGACCGTGGCCTCAACGACCCCGGTGCTTGCTAGCGAGCCTTGGTCCGTCATTGAGCCGCAGGATCTGGCCTATGTGCTGTTTACCTCCGGATCGACCGGCGAGCCTAAGGGAGTGCAGGTCTCTCATGGCAATCTGGCTAACTATCTCCATTTCGCCGCCGAACGTTACTTTACAGCGCAGGACCGGGCTGCGCTCTACTCTTCGTTGTCCTTCGATCTGACCATCACCACGCTGTTCGCCCCCTTGTGTGTGGGCGCGAGCATCAGCGTTTGTCGGCACGCTGAGAGTGAAGCACTGCTGCGTATGGCCGTGGCTGAACAGCCCAACTCGGCTATCAAGCTTACACCTGCGCACCTGCAGCTGTTGTGTGTGGCTGGCATCGGCAGCGATCGGATTCGTACCCTGGTGGTCGGCGGGGAGGATTTCAAACGGGATCTGGCGCGTAAGGCGGCCGATCTCTTTCCTCAGGCCGCGATCTATAACGAATATGGGCCGACAGAAGCCACTGTGGGCTGCATGATCTATCGCTACACCGGGCAGGAAGCTGAGTCTTCGTTGCCCATCGGTGTGGCGATCGACGGCTGTCAGGTGGCGATTTGCTCCCCCTGGGGTTGCCCGGTGCCGGAAGGCGAGGCCGGCGAATTGGTGATTTACGGCGCGTCAGTGACGCAGGGATATATCGACGCGCCGCAACAAACGGCCGCAGCCTACCTTAATGATGCCAATGGGGTGACGATCGGTTACCGCAGCGGCGATATCGGTTACGCCATGGCCCCCGATATGCTGGCTTATCAGGGGCGTGATGACGATCAGATCAAAATCAACGGTTACCGCATTGAGCTGCGCGAAATCGAGCAAGCGCTGTTGAGCGCGCCTCTGGTGGAAAGTGCGGCGGTGGCGGTGATTGATGATGCGCAGGGGCAGCACAGCGGGTTGCTGGCCTGCGTGACGCCGTCATCCGTTGATGTGGCGGCCGTGATGCAACACCTGCGGCAACAATTGCCTACCTACATGCAGCCCCGTCAGTGTTGCGCCATCGCTCAACTGCCACTGTCGCTCAATGGCAAGGTGGACGTGCGCCAGATAGCCGCCGTGGCCCGAAGCGCCGCGCCTGCGCCGGGGGGTGAGCCGCAAGGGGACACGGCGATAAGGCGTGCGGTGCGGGCCTGCGTGGAGGGGGCGCTGGAGCAAACCGCGTTCGATGATGACGAAAACCTCTATGTCCTGGGATTGGACTCCATCAAGAGTATCCAGATTGCGGCGCAGCTCAGACGCCACGGCAGGACTATGCCAGCGGTACAGGTGATGGAATGTGGCACGGTGAACGCCATCTGCGTCTTTCTCGCCAATCATGCAACGGTGCCTCAATCCGCGCAGCATGACCTCAATACCCGCATCGATCTGCCCGCGTTGCGTTGGTTTGAGCAGTTGGCGTTGCCTGTGCCTGATGTTTATAACCATGTCATTGTGCTGCAAGCGTTACCGGGCTGTTCGATTGAACAGTTACACGACAGGCTGCATGCGTTAATCCAGCAGCAGCCCGCCTTGCGCAGTGCGCTCGACGCTGATGGACGGTTGCGGGTATGCGATCCTGATGCGTGCTATCCCAACGGGGCGCTAACGGAATACCCGGCGGGGCAGTGGACATTGGCGGCGGTGATCGCTCAGTGCAATAGCGCGCTCGATGTGACAAGCGGTCGCGTCTTCACGGCTGCCCTGTTGCGGGCCCCGCAGCCGGCGTCCAGCCGATTGGTGCTGTGTGCCCATCACCTGTGCGTGGATATGCACTCTTGGTATCTGATCCTCAGCGCGCTGGATGCCGCCAACGCCGTCAATGGCGTCAGCAACAGCGGCATCCTGCACTGGAACGACTATCTGGCGAGCAAAACGGTAGACGTCGGCACGCACAACAACTGGCGCGCGGTATGCCAAACGCCGCCGCCGCATTTCCCGTCCGTGTCACCGGCGGATGAGGCATTGCCTCGTACGCGCGCCTGGCGTGAAGACTTTCGCCACCCCTGCGTCGGCAGGCTGTTTGAATCCCGTGGAGATACCGCGTACAGCGCTGAAACCTATGTGCTGACGGCGCTGGCGCTGGCGCTGCGTCACTACAGCGATGAGGCGTGTTGCCGTATCGAGATGGAAGGGATGGGGCGCGGCTGCTGGCCCGATGAGCCTGATGTTGCGGACACGGTTGGGTGGTTCACCATGTTTTATCCTTGGGTGATCCCACTGCAGGGCGATGTGGCGACACTGTTGCCTGCGATCGCTGCCGATTTGGCAAAACGCACACACGGCGGGGGAGATTATGGCCTGCTGCAGATGCGCCATGCGCCGGAGGGCCTTCATGCGCAAGGCGTCCGAGTGAACTACATCGGCGTACAGGCGCAACCTCCGCTCCGCCATTTTCATATTGATCATTTGCATAGCGACATCTATACCGCGCCGGAGAACGCGCTTGGCTGCGTGCTGGAGTGGAATATTGCGCGCTCGGCGGCGGATGGCCTCTCCTTCCATTGCCGTTACGATCCTGCGCGCATTGCGTTAAATGACGTGCAACTGCTGCTGACGCGTTACAAGAACAGCCTCACTGCGCTGGATGCCTGGTTACGCCAACACTGCGCCACGCCGACGGGCACACCGACGCTGTGGGCGCTATGAACACGATGCCAACCCTTAAGGAACAAACAATGGCAAAGGATGAATTTACCTGCGGCCCGTTGGACGTTGCCATTATTGGCATGAGCGGCCGTTTTTCCGGTGCGGAGTCAGTGCCGGAGTGGTGGGACAAACTGTTGGCAGGCGAGGCGCTTACCCAGCCGACATGCACTGCAGATGACAGCGGGAACCCTTGGATCAGGCTGCGCAATATGATTGCCGATCCCTATGACTTCGATGCGGCATTCTTCAATATTCCGCCCGGCGAAGCCCTGTTGATGGATCCACAGCAACGGGTGTTTCTGGAGTGCTGTTACAACGCGCTCGAGCATGCGGGCTATATTCCCACGCAGCTTAAGCGGGTCGGCGTCTATGGAGCGGCCTATGCCAATAACTATTTTATCGACCGCGTTTATCCGTACCTGAAGAAGAGCGGAGATCGCCGCTATCTACAGGCGCAGATTGGCAACGAAAAGGATTACCTGTGCGCCCAGGTTGCCTACAAGCTGGGGTTTACCGGACCGGCGGTGAGCGTACAGACCGCTTGTTCCAGCTCGTTGGTGGCGGCGCATCTGGCGTGTGAAGGACTATTGGCTTTTCAAGCCGATGTTGCGTTGGCAGGTGGCGTCACCCTGGGCTTTTTACAGGCGGATGGCTACAGTCCGCAAGGCGATAAGTTGGTGTCGCAAGACGGACACTGCGCCCCTTTTAGCGCCGACGCGACCGGCACCGTATACAGCAGTGGTGCGGGCGTGGTGGTGCTGAAACGTCTCGAGGATGCGCTGCGCGATCGGGACAGGGTGTATGCGGTGATCAAGGGGGGCGCGGTGAATAACGACGGCGCGCGCCGATTGGGGTTTGTCGCCCCCAGCGTTGAGGGGCAGGTGGAGGTGATCAACACGGCGCTTGCCGCCGCCGAAGTCGCGCCGACCGATATCGCACTGATCGAAACGCACGGTACCGGCACCCCGTTGGGCGATGAGATTGAGTTGGAAGCGCTGTATCGGGTTTTCGCACCGGCATGCGCGCCGCACAGCATTCAGCTGGGTGCGGTCAAAGCCAACCTGGGGCATTTGGGGGTCGCTTCCGGTATCGTCAGCTTAATGAAAACCGCACTGACGCTGCATACCGGCGTAGTTCCCTCGCAGATCAACCTGGTACATAAGCATAAAAGGCTGTTGCAGCCGAGCTCGCCATTTTATCTCAGTGATTTAGTGACATCTGTACCGCAAACGAAACGGATTCATGCTGCCGTCAGTTCATTCGGGCTGGGGGGGACCAACGCACAGTTGATTTTGCAAAACTGGTGTGAGACGCCTGCACAAGCGGCGCAATGTAATGAGCGGCGCCTGTTTTTCTTTAGCGCCAAAACGGCATCGGCACTTAGACAACAGCTGGATGTTCATCACCATGCGCTGGCGACCTATGCCGAGGAAGATAAGGATCGCGTCGCCTACACGCTCGCGCAGCGTCGGGCGCATTTTCCGTATCGCTGCGCGTTGGCAGCGCACAGCCTGGCGGCGTTGTGCGCAAGTCTGGCGGAGCGGCGGCATGCCGACATGCCTTTTACGCCCATCAGTGCGGAAAACACCGTGGTGTTCCTCTATCCGGATCGGGACGATGCGCTGGAGAGTACCATGGCATACCTGCTTGCTCGTCAACCTGACTTGTGCAGTCGGCACCAGCGCTTATCCCACGACGTTGCGCAAATCTGCGTGCCGGCAGATTGGACACCCGCGTTGCGCCAGTTTATCCAGCAGGTGAGCCTTAGCGAATGGCTGATCGGACAAGGGATCTCGCCGGCGCAACACATCGGCTACCAGACGGGCGCAGCGGCGGCGCAGTATGTTGCGCGCACCCTATCACTGGATAACGCCGTTCAGCAGGTGATCGCGGCTGAGACGACACCGGGACAGATGTTAGCCGACAACAGCGACCTGCGTGAAACATTGGCCAATCTGGCGCTGACAGCGGGAACGCTGATGCTGGAAATCGGTCGTGCGGGGACGTTTTCCGCGTTGTATCACCAGCATGCGCAGTGGGTGGGGCAAACGGTGTTTTTCCCCGTGCTGGATACGGATACGCCTGAGGATGTTTTGCCGTTGTTGGCGGCGCTGTGGCAGCGAGGTGCAACGGTTCGCTTACCGGAAATGCATACCGCGCAGACTATCGGTTTACCCGGTTATTCGTTTGATCGCATCCGGTACGAAATTCAGGCCAGCGAAACGGAAGAAAGTGCGACGTTGCCGGTGAGTTATTTATCAGTCAGCGATTTTGTGGAAAAAACCTGGCGTTCGTTGTTATGCATTGATCGTTATGACGAACAAACGGTCATTTTCGAATACGGTGCGACCTCGATGCACATTATTTCTTTCGTCAATAGCTGCAACCACATTTATAAAATCGGACTGTCCGCTGCAGATATCTATGCCAGACCTGGTATCCGCGAGCACAGTGAATATATCTCCGAATGTGTTGATGATGTTTTATAGGGCGTTCACAGGATGACAACGATGGGACACATAAAACGTAAAGCGTTATATCGCCTCGCGTGCTGCGTGCTGCTGTTTATTTCTGCCATGGGCGCACTGGCGCAAGAACATGATCCCGTCGGTGCGCAAGATGAGCGCCTGGCGGCATTAATTCACCAGCGGATGCTGGAGGCCAAGGTTCCGGCGCTTTCCGTGAGTGTGACCATTGCGGGGGCGCGTGAGCGATTTGTCTACGGTTTTGCCGACGTGGCCGGCAAAAAAGCGAATGCGCTCGACGAGGTGTATGAGCTGGGATCGATGAGTAAGGCGTTCACCGGGCTGGTTTTGCAATCGCTGATGCGGGAGGGCAAACTCCGTCAGGAGGATGATATCGCTACTTATCTTCCAGATATGCGTTTGAGTTATAAGGGAAAACCTATCACCCTGACCGTGGCTGATTTCCTTTATCATACGTCGGGCTTGCCGTTTTCGACACTGGCACGGTTGGAAACGCCTATGCCGGGGATCGCTGTGGCGCAGCAACTGCGCGACGAGAATTTGCTGTTTGCGCCAGGTACGCAGTTTTACTATGCCTCTGCTAACTATGACGTGTTGGGGGCGGTCATTGAAAAAGTGACGGGAAAAACGTTTGCAGAGGCCATTGCAGAACGCATCACGCTGCCGCTGGGCATGTCCTCCACCGTGGCGGCGAGTGGCGACGTGACCATCGCCAACAAGGCGAACGGCTATAAACTGGGATTCGGCAAACCCGTTCTGTTCTCCGCCCCCCTTGCCCGTAACCATGTTCCTGCCGCCTATATTCATAGCACGCTACCGGATATGGAGATATGGATAGATGCATGGTTGCGGAGAAATGCCGTGCCAGCCACGCTGCGTGACGCGATGGATAACAGCTGGCGGGGTAATAGCGATGTCCCTTTCACCGCAGACAACCGGATATTATATGCCAGCGGCTGGTTTATCGACCAGAATCAAGGCCCTTACATCAGCCACGGAGGGCAGAATCCGAATTTTTCTTCCTGTATTGCATTGCGGCCGGAGCAGCAGATTGGCATTGTTGCGCTGGCAAATATGAATTCGAACCTGATATTGCAACTCTGCGCGGATATCGATAATTATCTGCGTATTAACAAGTACGCTGACGGTGCCGGTGATGCGATTGCCGCCAGCGACACCCTCTTTACCTACCTCGCGTTGTTGCTGTGTTGCTTGGTGGCGGCGGTGGTGGTGCGCGTGGCTTACCGTCTTTATCGCGCAACTGTCCGCAGCGCTGGAAAACAGCGGCGCCTACGCCTACGCGTGCGCGACTACGCCATTACCTTGGCGGTGCCCGTGTTCGTGGCCGCGGTGCTCTGTGCCGCACCGGGCGTATTTTCTCCAGGACTCGACTGGCGTTTTATCCTGCTATGGGGGCCATCGAGCGTGTTGGCGGTGCCAATCGGGATTGTTCTGTTGGCTTTCGTCTTGACATTAAATCATCAAATTAAACGAATTTTATTACACAGCAAGGAGCGGGGTGATGAGTAATATCAGTTTGTATTGTTTGCCATATTCAGGCGGATCTGCCGCCATGTACTATAAATGGCGTAGCGTGCTGTCGGACAATATCACCTTGCGGCCTTTAGAGCCTGCGGGGCGGGGTACGAGAATACGCCAGCCGCTATGCCCTACGATGGCGGACGCCGTCGCTGACCTCTATCAGCAATTTGCGAAGCACGATACGGGTGTGGAGTACGCTATTTTTGGACATAGTCTGGGCAGTATCATGGCTTTCGAATTGGTGCATTATATTCTCGAACATGGGCATGATATGCCACGCGCGCTGTTTTTTTCCGGCTGCCGCCCGCCCGATAGGGTCTCTCACGAGACAATACTGCATACCTTGCCCGATCAGGCATTTATGGAAGAGATCGCCAAGCTTGGAGGAACGCCGGTTGATGTCTTTCGCAATAAAGAGTTAATGGCGATTTTCACACCCATTATCAAAAATGATTATCGGCTCTATGAACAGTATGCCTTTCAGACCAAAGCACGTACGTTAACCTGCCCGATCGTACTATTTCACGGTGATGGTGACAGCCTGATCATGCAGGATGAATTACCCGCGTGGAAAAAATTCACCACGCAAGAGACGCGGACTATTATATTTCCTGGTGCCGATCATTTTTTTGTCGATAAACAGTTTGAACAGGTAGTGGATTATGTTAATCAGACGTTGAATCACTAGAAATAGCTGTGTAACCGATTTTTAACTATATAGGGAGTATGGTATATGGCTGTGCCGGAATCAAAAGATGAGTTAATTAAAGCCATCAACAGTAACTACTCGTTATTAAATAAGAAACTGGAGTCTATTGCGCCCAAACTTGCCTTTGAATCTCTGTTGGAAGGGCACGCCAAGGGAACTACGATCAGTGTGGCGAATCTGGTTTCTTATCTGATTGGTTGGGGAGATCTGGTGCTGCACTGGCATGAGCAGGAGGCAAAGGGGGAAACAATCGTTTTTCCTGAAGAGGGGTATAAATGGAATGAGTTAGGGCGTTTGGCACAGAAATTCTACCGCGACTATGGGGACATCACGGAATATGGCGCCTTATTGTTACGGTTAAAGGAAAACAAACAGCAACTCGTGACTTTGATCGAACAGTTCAGTAACGACGAACTTTACGGTAAGCCTTGGTATAATCAATGGACGCGAGGACGCATGATTCAATTTAATACTGCATCACCTTATAAAAATGCTACCGGAAGAATAAATAAGCTGAAAAAACAATTGGCTATATGATTAGGCTGGGGGCTTTGATGGGCCCCGGCTATCTTCAACGGCCAAGAGATGCGTCGCGCTTAGCGCGCACATGATCAAGCCTTATATTTGAATGGACCGATCCTGGCCATCGGGTTCGGTTTTTCCGCATTAATCATTCCACCGCTGTTGGTTCTGGCCGTCTTATGCTGCCGCGGAAAAATTTCACGTTGGACAAAGACGTATGCTGGCCATTCCATTATCGAACTGAAATGACCTCAAATCACAACACCAGTTGCGCCGTATGTGGAACGAAAGGCAGCAAAAAGCCCGCTCGGGTTTCCCTGAGCGGGCTTCTCTAAATATGGCTCCTCTGACTGGACTCGAACCAGTGACATACGGATTAACAGTCCGCCGTTCTACCGACTGAACTACAGAGGAATCGTGTGAACGGGGCGAATAATAGCGGGGTGCTTGCGGCTTGTAAAGCGCGAAAACGCCTGATGCGTTCGTTTGCTGCAAGATTGCCCAACCTGCTGCTTTTTCTCGCTTTTGTCGATTATCCCGCGCGCAGCGCCGCCGGATTGCCCGTTATTTGGGGCAGTTGCCTGCCGATGGTGCAACGGCTGCCCTGCGCTGTGGCGCGCCGCCCGGCGAACGGCTATTTTCCGCCGTGTATCCCGCTGCCGTGGCCATTTACCGATTCTGGCCCGGATCTTGCTGCGGTTGCATGACCGAATTTCGGCATTATCAATTTAGTTAGCGGCTCGCTGGAGGCACTATGAATTTCAGACGTCTGAAGTACTTCGTGAAAATCGTCGATATCGGCAGCCTGACCCAGGCCGCGGAGGTGTTGCACATCGCCCAGCCGGCGCTCAGCCAACAGCTGGCGACGCTGGAAGGGGAACTGAAGCAACAGCTGCTGATCCGCACCAAGCGCGGGGTGCAGCCGACCGAGGCCGGCAATATTCTCTATGCCCACGCGCAGACCATTCTGCGCCAGTGCGAGCAGGCGCAGAGGGCGGTCAACAGCGCCGGGCAGGCGATGAGCGGCCTGGTGTCTCTCGGGTTGGCGTCGGGCAGCACCGCGGCGCAGCTGGCGCTGCCGCTGCTGCAGAGCCTGCGCGATCAGCAACCGGGTATCCTGCTCAGCCTGCATGAAAACAGCGGGGTGGCGCTGGCCGGGCAGGTGGCCAGCCAGACGCTGGATATGGCGATGGTCTACGGCGCCAAAATGCCCACCGGGCTGCACGCCATCGCGTTGATGCGGGAAGATCTCTATCTGGTGGCGACGCGCGCGGTGCCGCATCCCGGCAACAGCGTCGAGCTGCTGGACGTGGCGCGGCTGAACCTGTTCTTGCCGCGCGAGGGCGATGCGGTGCGCAACCAGTTGGAAGAGGCGATGGCGCTGCGCAAGCTGGCGATCAACGTGGTGGGGGAGATCGAATCCTCGGGCGCGCTGAGCGCCGCGATCGCCGGCGGGTTGGGGGCGACCGTACTGCCGGAGTCGGTCGCGCGCGCGATGATCGGCCCGGCCAAGGCCTGGATGGCACGCATCAATGCGCCGACGATGTCGGTGCCGCTGTCGCTGTGCATGTCGGGCCAACAGGCGCTGTCCGCCCCGGCGCTGCTGGTGAAAGACCTGTTGCTGTCGATCGCCGGCGACCGCAGCCAGGAGAAACGCGCGTTGGCGCTGGTGCGTTGAGGACTGTAAACGGCCCGCCGCAGCGGGCCTGAAGGAGGTTACCGGAACGGCGGCTCGTTGAAGGTGCGCAGTTTGCGCGAGTGCAGGCGATCGCCCTCGGCGCGCAGCAGGTCGATGGCGCAGATGCCGATCTGCAGGTGTTCGGAGATCGCCCCTTCATAGAAGCGGTTGGCCTGGCCCGGCAGTTTTATTTCGCCGTGCAGCGGCTTGTCGGAGACGCACAGCAGCGTGCCGTAGGGTACCCGGAAGCGGTAACCCTGGGCGGCGATGGTGGCGCTCTCCATATCCACGGCCACCGCGCGGCTGAGGTTGAAGCGCCGCGCCGAAGCGGAATAGCGCAGCTCCCAGTTGCGATCGTCGGTGGTGACCACGGTGCCGGTGCGCAGCCGCTGTTTGACCTCTTCACCGGGCATGCCGCTGACCATTTTGGTGGCGTCGTACAGAGCGCGCTGCACCTCGGCGATGCTCGGGATCGGGATATCCGGCGGCAGCACCGAATCCAGCACGTGATCGTCGCGCAGGTAGGCGTGGGCCAGCACGTAATCGCCGATCGACTGGCTCTCGCGCAGGCCGCCGCAGTGGCCGATCATCAACCAGGCGCTCGGGCGCAGCACCGCCAGGTGATCGCAGATGGTTTTGGCGTTGGACGGGCCGACGCCGATGTTGATCAGCGTGATGCCCTGGCCGGTGCGCGAGATCAGGTGATAGGCCGGCATCTGGTGGTTTTTCCACGCCAGATCGGACACCGCCTGTTCGGGGGCGCTGGTTTCCGGCGTGATATAGGTGCCGCCGGCGCTGGAGAGCGCGACGTATGGGCTGGCCGGATCGGCGATCTGCGCGCAGGCCCAGCGCACGAACTCGTCCACATAGCGGGTGTAGTTGGTGAACAGCACGAACGGCTGGAAATGTTCCACCGGTGTGCCGGTGTAGTGTCGCAGCCGCGCCAGCGAGAAATCCGCGCGCAGCGCATCGAAATGCGACAGCGGGAAATGGTTGTCAGTGGCGTGATACAGGCCATCGGCGGTCTCGTCACCGATCTGCGCCAGCTCGGTGGTGGGGAAATGCTGCGCAATGCCGGCGCTCATCGAGCGATCGAGCGCCAGGCTGGAGCCGTCTATCACATAAGGGAACGGGATCTCCTGCTGCGATGGCGCTACTTCGATATGGGCGGCGTAATCGTGCTCCAGCATCGTCAGCTGCTCGGCCAGATAGTGGCGGAACAGCTGCGGCCGGGTCACGGTGGTGGTGTAGCTGCCGGGATGGGTGAAGCGGCCGTAGGCGCGGGTTTTGCTCGGGCCGGACTGCTGCCCGTCCCAGCTGACGCGCAGCTCGGGATACACGAACAGCCCGGCGGCGCGCGCCTGCGCATCCGGCAGGGCACCGTGGCTGATAAAGTCGCCGACCGCCTGACGCAGCGCGTCTACCGCGGCGTCATACAAGGCTTCCAGTTGATCGAGTGCCTGCTCGGCGCTGAGGCCGCTGCGAGGTGGGGCATAGCTCATACTTTCTCCTTGGATGTCCCGGCTCTGTGGCGGGGTTGCGGCGTTTCATCGTCACAGGTTAGCCGAAGAAGGGCGTAAAAGCTTGGTCGAAATCACGGGCGCGGCAAAGAAAACGCCGCGCCCGTTGGGCACCGGGGATCAGGAGGCGGGATCGGCCGCTTCGACCTTCAGCGACACCAGGCCGATGCCCAGCTTCTTCGGCGTAAAGCCGCCGCTGGCACCTTCTTTCGGCTCGGTGGGGGCCGGCGGCGTAATGCTGATCTTTTGCGCGCCGCGCGGGTTGTCGAAGCGCAGGGTGACGGTGCTGTCCTGCTCGCCGAGCGACACGAAGCGCTCTTCGTCGCCGACGCGCACCGAAATCGGCTCGCCGACGTTGTTGCCGTAGGCGCGGGCGCGCAGCACCAGATCGAAGGTGTGCGGCAGCGGAGCGACGTAATCGATGTCGACCGCCGGCGCCAGGTTGGCGTCGGACCAGCGGCCCCACTCCTCAACGCCGGAAACGCCGGTGATGGCTTTCACCTGTTCCGGCATGCCGGGCAGCATAAACTCGATGGCGTCCGCCCGGTACTTCATCGCCGTGTCGTCCACCTGCAGACGGGCGACGGCGTTTTGGTAATCGGCGACGCTGTCGGCCGCCGGGGCGTTAAAACTCACCTTGCCGCGGAAGCGTTCGCCGCTGGCCTGCACGATCTGTGGCGGTGAGGCCAGGGTGCCGGAGGCCACGCAGATGTCGGTGCTCAGCGCCAGCTGCGGTGCCCAGACCCGGCCGATCTCGTAGCATTTATCGACCCAGACGAATTTTTCCCCCGCCCCCAGCCCGGCCAGCTGCTTGCGCAGCGGGGTGGAGAGGTAGACGTTGAACATCGGTTCGATGCGGTTATCGTTCACCCGTAAAATGAACGGCACCTTGTAGGTAACGCCGGAGAAACTGAAGCTGCGTTGGCGGGTATCGACGCTGTAGTCGCTGATGCGGTTCGGCAGGCCCCACTGGTTGATCACCGCCGGTTTCCAGCCGTTGATTTTCTCTTCGATGTTCAGGAACACGGTAGACAGCGACGGCGCCGACAGGCTGCTGCGGCCAAGGCCGATGTAGTTGTCGCCACCCATCACGTCCAGCACCGTGGCACCGTTGTCCAGCGTGCTGCGCTTCTCGTGGCGCTGTTCCGCCTGCGGTCGGGTGCCGTCGATGATGAAGAACAGGTTGCGGCGCTTCTGTTTGGTCAGGGTGTCGTAGGCGGTGTTGTTCATCGCCAAATGATCGGAAGACACCACGATCACGGTGTTGTTGAAGTAGGGCGAGCGCTTGATCTTGTCGATCAGCGCGGCGATGTGCTGCTGGCTGCAGGCCACCGCGCTCAGCGAGCGGTTCTCCTTGTTCTGCCAGGCGTAAGACCGCTTGCTGCAGCCGGCGGAGATAAAGCCGTCCGGGTGATGGGTGTCGACGGTCAGGGTAAACAACGAGAACGGCTGGCGCTGTTTGGAGAGTTCGACGAACTTGCCGTACACCACGTCCAGTACGGTGTCGTCGTACCAGCCCCAGTCGTTTTTGTAGCTCGGATCGGCGACCTGCTCGCGCAGCTCTTTGAAACCGTAAACGTGGTCGAAGCCGTGGGATTTCAGGAAAGTGTCTTTACCGGCGAACGCCAGCTCGGCGCCCTGATAGAAATAGTTGCTGTAGCCGGCGGCCTTCAGCACGTCGCCCAGGCAGACGTTCTCCGGGTAGAAGGTGGAGACCGCGCTGGAGGCGTTGCCGTCGAAGGGGGCGAACAGCGGAATGCCGCACTGCGAAGCGACCATGCCGGCGATGGTATAGCCGGTGCCCGGCAGCTGCTGGGTGTTGCTGAAGTCGATGCTGTCGGCGCGCAGGGCGTTCAGCTCGTCGGCCAGATCGGGGAACAGTTCGTTATCGAAGTAGGTGCGCTCGAGGCTTTCGGCATAGATGTAGACCAGGTTCGGCCGTTTGCCCTGCACGGTCTTTTTCGGCGCCTTGTAGTAGGTGGTGAAATCGGCGGTATCGCCGACGATCTGGCTCTTGACCAGCAGCGAAATGTCCTGAAACGCCGGGGTGGTACCGACCGAAAACAGCGCCAGCAGCACGGCGACGATGCTGTAGGCCACGCTGCTGCCTTTGGCTCTGCGGCGCAGCAGGCTGCGGGCCAGCACGGCGAAGATAAGCCCCAGCGCCGCCAGCAGGCCGATAAACGGCAGCACGTATTTGCTGACGCCCGCGCCCTTCAGGCTACTGGTGACGGTGTAGATCACCGCGTCGGTGATGCCGTCGCCGGTGAAGTAGTTGCTGGCGATCAGGATGACGTTCAGCACCAGATAGCTGCCGAGCAGCGTCAGCAAAATGGCGAACCACCAACGGTTGGCGGCGGCCCGGGTGCGATAAATCAATATCGACGCTAAGAAAAGAACAAATGAAACGACTGCTAAAACCATCCGCCAAACCTTGTCTGATTGGAAAAAACTGTTGCTGCCCTGGTCTGCGCCGCTGAACCCGCCGCGGTGCGAAAAGTGAAGGGTATAGCCTATTGCCGGCGGCGGAGCAACGCGCGCTGTATCGCTACGGCCGACGATCGCCGGCTATTGTACATTTTTATGACAACCGTGTGACGTTAATCACTCGGGCGGCGAGATCTTGCCGCCCGGCGGTTTCGCTCTACGCTTAATGAGTGCCACGACGGCGCGCCCATCAGCCATTCAGGAGGAAGTATGCAGACGATTTCCGCAGCGGTTCTCGACGATCTGGCCCCGCAAGGCGTATTGCGCGCGGCGATCAACTACGGCAATCCGGTGCTGGCGCAGGCCGGGGTGGATGGTAAACCGCAGGGGGCTTCGGTGGCGTTGGCCACCGCGCTGGCCCGTGAACTGGGCGTGGGGCTGGAGCTGGTCACCTATGACGCGGCGGGCAAGGTATTCGCCGACCTGGACAGCGGCGCCTGGAACCTGGCGTTTATGGCCATCGAACCGGTGCGCGCGGCGCAGATCGCCTTCAGCGAACCGTATGTGATCATCGAGGGGACTTACCTGGTGGCGAACGACGCGCCTTACTTTGAGGTGGCGCAGCTCGACAGGCCGGAGGTGCGCATTGCGGTTGGCAAGGGTGCCGCCTACGATCTGTTTTTATCGCGCACGCTGCAGCAGGCACAGCTGGTGCGGGCGGCAACCTCCGCCGAGGCCATCGCGCTGTTTTTCGAACAGGGGCTGGAAGCCGCCGCCGGCGTGCGACAACCCTTGCTGGCCGCGGCGGCCACTCATCCTGGTTATCGGGTGCTGGCGGGGCACTTCACCGCTATCCGTCAGGCGTTGGCGGTGCCGCGGCAAAAAACGCAGGGCGCCGCCTACGTGAACGATTTTATCGAGCGCTGCAAAGCCAATGGGTTGGTGAAGGCGGCCTTGCAGCGCAGCGGCCAGGGCGAGGTGACGGTGGCGCCGCCGGCCGCCTCGGCGTGATCAGTTCAGCTCCACCGCGTACCGTTCTACCGGGGTGATTTTCTTGATCAGCTTATTGTCGAACAGGAACTGCTCGTAAGCCTGATAGCGGGCGCGATCCAGCTTCGCCGGATCGCGCGCGAACAGCGGCAGGCTGGCTTGCCATGCCTGTTTGTTCAGCTCGGTATTCAGCTCCGGGTGCGCCTTGGCGAACGCCAGCCAGGTGTCTTGCGGGTGCGCGTGCAGGTAGTCGCTGCCTTTCTTCAACGCGGCGAGGAACCTGCGAATTTTCGGTTCGTTCACCGCATCGCGGTTGGCGACGATGATCAGTTCGTCGTAGGCCGGCACACCGTAGTCTTCGACGTTGAACACCACCGGCTCCTTGCCTTGCAGCTTCAGCTCCAGCGCTTCGATGTTGCGATAACCGCCGATCACCGCATCGACCTGGCCCGCCAGCAGGGCGCTGGTCAGTTGGAAGTTGACGTTGATCAGCTTAATGTCCTGCGGCTTGAGGTGCTCGTGTTCGACCATGGTGGCCAGCGTCGCTTGTTCGATGCCGCTGACCGAGTAACCTACCGTTTTGCCCTTGAGATCCGCCGGCGACGTGATGTTTTTATCCAGCGCAATCACCGTATTCAGCGGCGTATTGATCAGCGTGCCGACGCGCATCAGCGGCAGGCCCTGATCGGCGAAGAAGTGCAGCTGCGGCTGGTAGGTGATGGCGAGATCGGCCTGTTTGGCGGCCACCAACCTCGGCGGCAGCGCCGGATCGGACGGCGGCACGATCTTGACGTCCAGCCCTTCGGCCTTGAAGGCACCGATCTGCTCGGCCACCATAATCGGCGCGTGATCGGGGTTGATGTACCAGTCGAGTACCAGCGTCAGCTTTTCGGCCGCGTCAGCCTGTCCGGTGATGGCGGCGCCGAGCAGCAGCCCGCAAACGGTTTGTTTGATCATGGTCGTTCCTTTATCCCTGGTTATGGTTGCAATCATCAGTCGTTTTCCGGCGCCCAGGCGATCAGGTGCCGCAGTAGCGCATCCACCGTGGCCCACAGCAGCACGGTCATCAGCACCAAAATAAACAGCGCGGCGAAGCAGACGTCGGTCTGCATGCGCGCGTTGGCGTTCAGCATCACGTAGCCCAGCCCTTCGGCCGAGCCGACCCATTCCCCGATGATGGCACCGATCGGCGCAACGGCGGCGGCCATGCGCAGGCCGGAGCCGAAGGCCGGCAGCGCCGCCATCAGCCGCACGTGCCGCAGCTGCGCCCAGCGCGAAGCGCGCATCGTGCGCGCCAGATCGAGATAGTCGTTGTTGACCCGGCGCAGACCGTCAAAAAAGGCCGACACCACCGGGAAGAAGATCACCAGCACCGCCATCGCCACCTTGGCGCTCATGCCGAAGCCGAACCACAGCACCAGCAGCGGGGCCAGGGCGAACACCGGTATCGCCTGGCTGGTGAGCACCAACGGCATCAGCCAGCGCTGCAGGCGCGGCGAGAAGATCATGCACAGCGCCAGCGCCGCGCCGAGCAACACGCCGAGCACCAGCCCGCTGACGATCTCCGAAGCGGTGACCAGCGTGTGCCAGGCGAGATAGCCGCGCCCCTCCCACAGCGCCTGCGCCACCGCGCCCGGCGTGGGCAGCAGAAAGGCGGGAATGCCGCTTTGCGCCGCCAGCCACCACAGCAGCAGCAGGCCGACGAACACCGTCAACCCGCGCCGCAGGCGGGTGAGGCCGCGTTCCTGGCTAAGGTTCATTGCGCCGCCCTCACCAGCTGTTGCAGCAGCTCGGCCTGGCTTTTCAGCAGGTCGGCGTCATCCGGCGCGCGCGGCGGCTGCCCGGCAATGAGGTGGGTATCGTCGAGGCCCAGCGGCCAGGGCGACAGCACCAGCAGCCGGTGGCTCAGGCGGCAGGCCTCCATCGGATCGTGGGTGATCAGCAGCACGGTGTTTTGCGCCAGCAGCTCGGCAGCCAGGCTCTGGATCTCGGCGCGGGTAATGGCGTCCAGCGCGGAAAAGGGTTCGTCCATCAGCACGATCGGCTGGCGTTCGTAGAGCGTGCGGGCGATGGCGGCGCGCTGGCGCATGCCGCCGGACAGCGCGGCGGGCAGGCTGCGACCATGAGTGGCCAGGCCCACGCGCTCGAGCAGATGCGCCGCCCACGCCCGATCCGGTGTTTCGCCGCGCAGCCGCGAGCCGAGGGCGACGTTCTCTTCGATGGTCAGCCACGGGTAAAGCAGATCTCTTTGCCCCATATAGGCGATGCGCCCGGCGATCGGCAGGCCGTCGCTGCCGCTCACCGTGCCCGAGGTAGCCCGCTCCAGCCCGGCGATGATCTTCAGCAGGCTGGTTTTGCCGGCGCCGCTGGCGCCGAGCAGGGCGACGAAGCTGCCGCCGGCGATGTCGAAGCTCAGCCGGTCGAAGACGATTTGCTGACCGAAACGCAGGCTGAGATCCCGCACCTGGATGCCGGGCGGGAGAAGCTGGGAGGTCATGAGGCGTTCAGCCCCATTTGCCAAAATGCCGATTCCAGCTGGGTAGCGGTGGTGAAAATCTGCGCCAGCTCGGTGAGGCGGCCTGGTGCGCCGCGCTGGTGGCCGACGGTCTCGAGCAGCTCGATGGCGGCACGCACGCCGGCCAGATAGCCTTCGTCGCCGTAGTTGCGGATCCAGGAGGCATAAGGATTGCCCTCCATCTTGGTGGCGGGGTCGTGCAGCAGCCGCAGGCCGATTTCGGCATAGCCGGCCACGCAGGGCAGCAGGCCGGCCAGCAGATCGAGGGCGTCGCCGGCATGGCCGATATCCAGCACGTAGCGGGTGTAGTTCATGGTCTCCGCCGCTTCCGGCTGGGCGGCGATCTGCGCTTCGCTCAGCCCCCATTCGGCGCAGTAGGCCACGTGCAGCGGCAGTTCGGCGACGATGCCGTTGAGCGAGGCGGTGGCGGCACGCATTTCCGGCAGAGTGCGCAGCTTACTGACCAGCAGCGCGTAGGCGCGGGCGAAGTGCAGCAGGAACAGGTAGTCCTGGGTCAGGTAGCGGCGAAAAGCGCGTTCGGGCAAGGTGCCGGCGGCCAGCTGCTGCAGAAACGGGTGATCGACGTAGTCCTGCCAGTGGCTGCCGGCTTGTTGGCGCAGCCGGCCGTAAAGACCGCTTTCGAACAGGGTGGTGATGGACATGGGACCTCCTTGAGTCAGTGGAGATCCGGGCACGCTGGGGTATGAACAGGCAACGGGTAATAGTGCTGTTGCCTAACCGTCCCTTCGCTGGCATGACCCAGATCAGGTTCAAAGGGTTCGGCTTGCACCATCTCAGCCCGTAACAGGACACCCCTCGGAGCTGCTTGTTATACGACATTTGTTTTTTGATTACAATCGCCGGGCGGCGCGGCGGCAATCGGTTCGTTTAGTGCGATCGGGGGCGATTTTGCTGGCGCAGGGCGCGCGATTTTTGTCACTGTAGGCCGATGATTTTGCCTTTGAGGACGATGCCCGATGAAAAAGATTGGTTTTCTCTCGTTTGGCCACTGGTCGCCTTCCGCCCAGTCCGGCACCCGTTCCGCGGCGGATGCGCTGCTGCAGTCAATCGATCTGGCGGTCGCCGCCGAAGATCTGGGGGCGGACGGCGCCTATTTTCGCGTGCACCATTTTGCGCGCCAGCTGGGATCGCCGTTCCCGCTGCTGGCCGCCATCGGCGCCAAAACCCAACGCATCGAGATCGGTACCGGCGTGATCGACATGCGCTATGAAAACCCGCTGTACATGGTCGAAGACGCCGGTGCGGCGGATCTGATCGCCGGCGGGCGTTTGCAGCTCGGCATCAGCCGCGGCTCGCCGGAGCAGGTGATCGACGGTTGGCGCTATTTCGGCTATGCCCCGGCCGACGGCGAGACCGACGCGGACATGGCCCGCCGCCACACCGAAGTGTTTCTGGAAGCGCTGCGCGGCGAAGGGTTCGCCGAACCCAATCCACAGCCGATGTTCCCGAATCCGCCCGGCCTGCTGCGGCCGGAGCCATTTTCCGCCGGGCTGCGCGACCGCATCTGGTGGGGCGCCGGTTCGAATGCGACCGCCGTCTGGGCGGCGAAGCTGGGCATGAACCTGCAAAGTTCGACGCTCAAGAACGATGAGACCGGCGAACCCTTCCACATCCAGCAGGCCAAGCAGATCCGCGCCTACCGCGCCGCCTGGCAAGAGGCCGGCCATGCGCGTGAGCCGCGGGTTTCCGTGAGCCGCAGCATCTTCGCGCTGGTGGATCAGCGGGATCGCAATTACTTCGGCGGCAGCGGCAAGGAGGGCGACCAGCTGGGGTATATCGACGCGCAGACGCGGGCGATCTTCGGCCGCAGCTATGCCGCCGAACCGGACGTGCTGATCAAACAGCTGGCGCAGGACGAGGCCATCGCCGAAGCGGATACATTGCTGCTGACCGTGCCTAACCAACTGGGCGTGGATTACAACGCCCACGTCATCGAATCGATTTTAACCCATATTGCGCCGGCGCTTGGCTGGCGTTAAACGGAGGCTTGGCATGTCACGTATTTTCATTACCGGCTCGGTGGACGGACTGGGCCGCGCCGCCGCGCAAACGCTGTTGGACGAAGGGCATCAGGTTATTTTGCATGCGCGTGAGCCCGGCCGGCTGGAGGCGGTGCGCGATCTGCTGGATCGGGGTGCGCAGGCGGTGCTCGGCGATCTGTCCGATGTGCAGCAGATCCGGCAGCTCGCCGAGCAGGTCAATCGCCTTGGCCGCCCGGACGCGGTGATCCACAACGCCGGTATGTTTACCGGGCCGCAGGTGATGCCGGTGAACGTCATTGCGCCCTACATGCTGACGGCCCTGATCGAACGCCCCGAACGTATCGTCTACCTGAGCAGCAGCATGCACTTTGACGGCGTGCCGGAACTGAACGGCGTGGATTGGCTCGGCGGCGCAGCCGGCTCTTATTCGGACAGCAAGCTGTTCGTCACCGCGCTGGCCGCCGCCGTGGCGCGCCTGTGGCCCGGCGTCATCAGCAGCGCGGTCGATCCGGGCTGGGTGCCGACCAAAATGGGCGGTGCGGATGCGCCCGACGATCTGGCGCTGGGGCATGTGACGCAGGCGTGGCTGGTGACCAGCGATGAGCCGCAGGCCCTGGCGTCCGGCAGCTATTGGCACCATCAGCAACGGTTCGATCCCCACGCCGCGGTGCATGACGAAGCGTTTCAGACGGCGCTGCTGGCGCAATTGGCGCGCGCCAGCGGGGTGAGCCTGCCGCAGGTTTGAGGGCAGTGATTTGCCGGCCCGTCGGTGCTTGCCGGCGGGCTTTTTTATGCCCGCAGGGTGAACCGGCGAGGCTTTTCTTATACAGTGGCTGTCTGACCTGTTTTGCTCTTTCTTCCTATTATCGCCATGCATACATTCCTGATTATCGTCCCTGAAGGGGGCATGCTGTTCGAAGCGGCGGGCATCGCCGATATCCTGATGCAGGCCAATCGCCTGAGCCCTGCCGAGGCGCCGCTGTATCAGATCGCGGTCGCCACCACGCAATCCCATCGGGTGGTGCACGGCCTGTCCGGGCTGAGCCTGTTGGCCGATCATCGACTGGCGGATCTCGATCCGGGCCTGCCGCGCGATACGATCATCGTCGCCGGCAAGGGGGCGACCGACGCAGAGGGCGCCCTGGTGGCGGATTGGCTGCGCCGCGCGGCGCCGCAGGCGCGCCGTATCGCCTCGGTCTGCGGCGGGGCTCTGCTGCTGGCCGAAGCCGGGTTGCTGGACGGGCGGCGGGCGACCACCCACTGGCGGCTGGCGGAAACGCTGCAGGTGCGCTTTCCACGGGTGCAGGTCGAGAACGGCCCGATCTACGTGCAGGATGGGCCGATCTGGACCTCCGGCGGCGTCAGCTCCGGCTTCGACCTGACGCTGGCGCTGGTGGAGGACGACTATGGCTTCGTGCAGGCGCGCGAAGTGGCGCAAGATCTGGTGATGTTTCTGCGCCGCCCCGGCGGGCAGGCGCAGTTCAGCCGCTACCCGCTCAACCAGGCCAAATCGCCGGGCCCGATCCGCGATCTGCAGTCCTGGATCCTGGAAAACCTCGCCGACGATCTCAGCGTCGATCGGTTGGCCGAACGCGTGGCGATGAGCCCGCGCAACTTTACCCGCGTATTCACCCGCGAGACGGGCATTTCTCCCGCCAAATTCGTCGAAGAGGGGCGGTTGCATACCGCCAGGCAGCGCCTGGAGCAGAGCGCGGAGGGCATCGAACAGATCGCGCTGGCCACCGGCTTCGGCAACGGCCTTAACCTGCGTCGGGTGTTTGAGCGGAAACTGCAGCTGACCCCGAGTGAATACCGTGAACGCTTCCATGCGCGCAAGTTGGCGTAAATTGATTGGTAAACGTCATTTACGCCGCTGCGGGGCAGGGCTAGATTTGAGGTAAAGCCCAAAACGAGGAGAGCATCATGGTGAGAGTAGGCATTAATGGCTTTGGCAGGATCGGGCGCAACGTGCTGCGCGCGGCGCTGGGGCGCAGCGATTTTGAAGTGGTGGCGATCAACGATCTGACGGACAGCAAAACGCTGGCACACCTGCTGAAATACGACACGCTTTCCGGCACGCTGGCGGCCAGGGTGGAAGCCGGCGACAACCAGCTGCTGCTGGATGGCCGGCCGATCCAGGTGTTTTCGCAGCGCGATCCCGCCGAGATCCCCTGGAGCAGCGTGGGCGTGGACGTGGTGATCGAAGCGACGGGCTTCTTTACCGATAAAGCCAAGGCGGAAGTGCACATCACGCACGGCGGCGCCAAGCGGGTGATTATCTCGGCGCCGGCCAAGAACGACGACATCACGCTGGTGATGGGGGTTAACGACCATCTCTACGATCCGGCGCTGCATAAAGTGGTCAGCAACGGCAGCTGCACCACCAACGGGCTGGCGCCCGCCGCGCAGGTGCTGCATCAGACTTTCGGCATCGAATACGGCTTGATGAACACCACCCATGCCTATACCAACAGCCAGGCGCTGCACGATCAGCCGGAAAAAGATCTGCGCGGCGCGCGGGCGGCGGCAGAGTCGATCGTGCCTTATTCCAGCGGCGCGGCCAAGGCGCTTGGCAAGGTGATCCCGGCGCTGGATGGTCGGTTGACCGGTTACTCGCTGCGGGTGCCGGTGCCGGTTGTCTCCATCGTCGATCTGACGGTGACGCTGAAACGCCCGGCGACGGTGGAGGAGATCAACGCCGCTTTCCGCGCGGCGGCGGCGTCCGGCCCGCTGAAAGGGATCCTGGGGTACAGCGATGAACCGCTGGTGTCGAGCGACTACCGGGGTGACGCGCGCTCGTCGATCATCGACGGGCTGTCCACGCTGGTGATCGGCGGTAACCTGGTGAAAGTGCTCGCCTGGTATGACAACGAGTGGGGCTTCTCCAATCGCTTGGTCGATTTGGCGCTGCTGATGGAAAAACGTGGGCTGTAAACGCCCGAGAGCAAAAAGCCCGCTTAAGTTTCCTCAAGCGGGCTTCCTCAATCGAATTATCTGAAAAAGCGGCTTAAATCCGTATCGCGGATAGCGTTCAGCCGTTTCAGTCAGCGCCTGGCTCACCGTTTCATCACGCCGTGTATCGGGCTGGTAACGGAACCCCGTCCTGCCCAGCGCTAACGCCCTGCATGCCTGGCGTAGTCTCATCGCAAATTGCGCGGTCAGATGGCCGACAAGCTTAGGCTTTTAACGCTTTTTCCGATGATGTCCTTCAGTACCCGGCTATCCGAGATAGTGGCCGCGGCACACATCTTTGGCGGTACATCCGGCTTCAACAAACTGCAGAACGGCGATGATCGGGTGCTCTTTACGTATGGCGATCTCCTCAGGGGACATAATCAGTATGTCGGAAGATCTCTAAAAATATATGGGCCGTTTAAATGGAATACTTCCTAAAATCTCACGTTTTTTGGACATGGCTAGCGAACAGAGGATGGAGGTCAGGCGTGCGCCATTGTGAACCAAGTCTGATGTTTTGTTAGCACAAAAAATAAGTTTAGCGCTGTTCGGTGGTTGAATTTATGATGATTTATTGTTGTCATTAAGTGAAATTTTTTTGTCACCCATAAACTTGGATGAACAGTCTATGAAACTTCGCCATCTGGAAATTTTCTACACCGTGATGACATGCGGTTCGCTTTCACGTGCGGCGGAATCACTGAACATCTCTCAGCCAGCCGCCAGTAAATCGCTGAAAAACGCGGAACTGAAGCTCGGTTTTAAGCTCTTTCAGCGGGTCCGCGGCAAGTTATTGCCCAGCCGCGAAGCGCTCGAGCTTTTCGAAAAGGCCCAGGGTATCTATCAGGATCTGTCTAACTTACGTTTACTGGCTGACAATCTGGCCCGCGATCCTCGGGCAAAATTCACCTTAGGCTGCTTACCGTGCCTGGGTTTGAGCCTGGTACCGGAAATCGCCACCGATTTCTATCAACAGAACAGCAATCTGGTGATGACATTAACCACCGAGCACACTGAGACGCTGGTCAAAAAATTGGACCTGCGCGAAATCGATCTTGCCCTGACGATGCAGCCCGTTCAGCAGGGTGAAATCATGGCCACGCTGATAGCCGAAGTGCCCTTAGTCTATGTTGACAAGGATTATCGGCAGGGCGCCGTCGAGATTGATAGCATTGACCAGCAGCGCTGGATTTCCCCTGGTCTACACTCGCTTTCCACCGCCATCGCCACTCGCCGGGTTTTTTCCACCCCCCGGCTGAACGTGGAGACCTGTTACATGGCGATGGAATTTGTGAAACGCGGAGTGGGATGCAGCATCACCGACATTTTCTCCGCCCGCCATAGTCTGCCGCCAGAGATGATCCATCAGATTTCACCGCCGATGAAGATTGACCTCTACCTGCTGCGTCGCTCTGATGCCACCCTCAGCCCTGTCACACAAAAATTTGTCGATTTCCTCTGCAAACAGCTACGTAGCCAGCTCAGGGAGATTAACCTGGAGTTATACCCTGAAAAAGAAAAGTCAATTGTTTCTCTAGTCTAAATGCTTTCATATAAGCGCCATGAATGTATCGGCGCTTATATCAGCTTATGAAAAAAGCATTGTGACTATCGGCGGCGGTGTGATTGGCCAGGCAACAGTCCAGGCATTAATTAAAAACGGTTATGAGGGCCCCCTGCTGGAACGCAGTCGTCAGCCGGTGAGGGTGGCCGGCTTTACCAACGGTGGGCAGTTGAGTGACCGCCGTGTGGCAGCGTTTGCCGACGGCGGCGCACCATTGCAGGGACTGAAAAGGATGGGAAAAGCGGGCTCTCCATTGAACATGCGCCTGTGGACGTCGTTTTCCCAATGTTCGGGTATGTAATATGTATGTAGTTTACTGGGTGATTAGTGTCATATGAAGATGTTGTCTATGCAGTGAAACCTAAAAACATCACGAACTAGAGTAGCATCTGAAATCCTTTAAAGAGATGGATGACCACCCGAGTTAATACGCTTTTAGTCTCGTGGGTTGTAGTCCCAAAGCGCCGAGAGGGGCGCAGGGGGGACGTTAAACATGCCCTAACTAAATACGGCGCTATAACCGAAGGCGCAGACCGTTACCGATAAGGGACGGGAAAAAACGGTATATATTGGTCGCGTGATCTTACCCCGCAATAGTGGACACGCGACTCAGTGAGCAAACTCTCAACCAGAGGTCGCTCACATGACAACTCTATCGTCGAGCCTCAAAAAACACGCAAGCAGTACCCCCTGAATTCCGCGAGGAAGTCCTTAAACTTGGGATAGCCGCCGCCCGCGAGCTTATATGAAGCTCAGCTCTACAACTGGCGAAGCAAACAGCAAAATAGGATCAGCGACCGTTTCGAGACCTTAAACCAAAGAAGCGGCATGGGCACTGCCAGGTGCCCTTTTGGATGTAGCGTAATACACAATAAGGAGTGCTATGATATGGTTCTACGAATTGTCTATTTAACATCAATGACCTCTGATATTCCCGTTCAGCTCGGTAATAAAATTTCTACCTCTTCACGCATTCTTCGCATTAAATATTTCGGTTCCGAAGGCAACACGTTTCTGTATGCTGCCTTAGTCCAATGCGCTGATCGTTCCTCCTATCACAGTTGGAATATCCCTGAGAGCAAAGTCGTTGCGGAAAAGAAAATATTGTTCAGTAAATTGCACTCTCCAATACTGAACCATTCCGGTGCGGATCTGCGTGACGTCGCTAATCGAAACCTGTTCAGGAAACTCAAAAAAGAACGTCGCAAGCAGAATAATAGGTCGTTGACCGAAGATAACTGGACCCAGTTCGTTCGCCGAAAAGAGGCCGTCCGCTTTGCATCCGTCGGTGTATAAATCGTATTTCCTCCTTATGTCCGCCGTGACGTGAACGAGTGTATGCCTATAGAGAGGTTGCGTCGCGCAAATGGGCAGTTAACGGCCCGTGAAAAATATTAGCTTAATCAAGCCTCCTGCTCTGTGAGGCATCAGATACATTACGCCGTTTGGCAGATTTATATCGAAATGAAGACAATCAACATAATACTTCAATATAATTGAAGGTATTATCTAATCACTTAATTCTTAACTAAGAATTTAATCTCACCCAATTAATTAAGGATAGGTAGGGAAATTATGAATAAAAATGAAATTATCACCAATATAAAAGAAAAAATTATCTTTGAAGATCTCGAACTCAGCGAGTGGGGGCATGAATTGTCAGACATTAAAGATGACACTCTTTTATTGTCAGAGGAAGGCTTAGCATTAGACTCTGTCGATGTTCTGGATATTTTCGTTGGGATCCAGAAAGAATACGGTATTGACTTGGGGACGATCACGAAGGAATTGATGGAAAAACATTGTCAATCTCCGCTGACCCTGGCTGAGTTGGTTATCGATAAATGTGGCGTTAGCTGAGAACCATCCGATAGATAGCTATTCAAGTCAGCTGAAATTGAGTTTTATTTCACACCCTAAATGTCTTGGGGGCTGATTTTTCAACCCGTAGGTAGTACTAGACAACATGAAAACACTCATTATAAAAAATTATCAATCAGCAATCGCTGATTGCTTAGAGGATAACCTCACTGAGGACGGCGTCGACGTGTTCTCATTGAATGATACCGATGATGTGAAAGAAGGTTGGGTAAAGAAGCTGGAAACGGATGGCCAGACCTACAACAATGTTATTGTTGATCTAAGATATAATGAAGAGGAGTGCTTGAGATCAATATTTAATGACGATGTCACCTATGGTGACAATAATATTTTCTCAAGCAGGTTAGTTGATGATATACATTATTTAATGAAGATGATAAAGCGAGTGGTTTTGACTAACATGAAGTTAGATAACTGCAAGTTTTTCTTTTTGTTAAAAGACGATTCGTTTGGTTACTTGGATGGGAATGATAGCTCACCCACATACAACGAAGCCGTGATATCAATGTCGAAATCTCTGGCAAAAGAATACTCTCGTTACAATATGTATTTCAACTCACTGGTTATTCAACCCGAGTTAAAAGAGCTAAACCTCAATAGGCAGAGCAAAGAGCTTTTAAAAAACTACGCATTAAAATATAAGTCAAATAGCTACTTGGATGTTTCTAATTTTATTTTATCGATGATTGAAAATAATTTCCCGATTAATGGGGCGACGATACGGTTAGGAAATGGAGTGGTTGACTATGTCTAAGAAAGTAGTACTCGTCACTGGAGGGGGAAGAGGGATCGGAAGAGCGATCTGTATGGAGTTCGTCTCTGAAAACACCCATGTGGCTTTGACGTATACACGTGATGCCCATAGCGCAGAGCAGGTCAGACAGACGCTGGAAGAAAACCATGTATCTTGTTCCGTGCATCAGCTGGACGTCCAAGACTTTCACATGTGTCAGTCAGTCGTCGAAGCGGTTGAACGAGAGTACGGGACCATTAATGT
Organism: Serratia marcescens; assembly: GCF_001902635.1. Classification (GTDB taxonomy): domain Bacteria; phylum Pseudomonadota; class Gammaproteobacteria; order Enterobacterales; family Enterobacteriaceae; genus Serratia; species Serratia marcescens_F. The sequence continues at coordinate 32,573 of NZ_MJAO01000010.1, forward strand.
TCTGGTGAATAATGCCGGGGTGACGCTAAGTAAACAATTCGTAAATTGCGACGAAGCGGAAAACAAAGCCGTGTTGTCGACCAACCTTCAAGGCGTGATAAACATGACGCTGGCGACGGTACCCTCTTTGAAAAAGTCCACCAGGAATGATGAACCAGGGCGAGTCGTTAACATATCATCTAACACCTCTCTGTGCGGAAATGCAGGCCAGGTCGCTTACAGCGTGACGAAAGCTGGAGTGAATGGTTTTACTCGCTTATGTGCCAGAACGCTTGCCAGCCACAATATATTTGTGAATGCCGTTGCGCCGGGCTACATCGATACGGATATGACCCATGATCTTCCTGAAAGTACGTACTCCCACGTGTTGCAGGTGTCAGCGATAAAGCGAACAGGCTGCGTAAAAGACGTGAGTTCAATTGTGCAATTGCTGTGTGGTGACCACTGTAATTACATGACTGGCCAAGTTATCCATATTGATGGCGGGAAGTTTTGTTAGAGATTTAATAAGGTAGGATAATGAACGGTTCAATCGTAATTTCTGGTATGGGGCTATACACCCCACCTGTTACTGAATTAAACGAATTAACACGTTTTTCTACAGACCATCATCGGTTAATTAACAACCATGAATATAATGAGTTGGGGATTAAGAATGCAACCGTGTCCGTATTCGATAAAAAGTGTACGGAACCTTTTGGCAAGCAAGGTTGGGTGAATAATGCCTCCATTTTTGCCTTAAGAGCGGCGGAAGCCGCTGTCAAAGACGCGGGAATAAACCTGGCAGAGTACGATGCGAGTCGAATATCTGTCGTATTAGGCAGCTATAATTCCGGCACCGACAGCTATGTAAAAATGTTTAATAAGATGCTGAACAATGAGCAGGACACCGTATCGTACGGTGAACTGATGTCCTCAATGTTATCCCATTGCGGGAACGCCATTGCCGCGCGTTACAATATCCAAGGGAAGAAAATTATCGTATCTTCCGCTTGCTCTTCGAGCTTAACCGCAGTAGGGATCGCGACGGATCTGCTTCACTCCGATAAAGCGGATGTGGTGATTTGCGGAGGTTCTGATTGCGTTGATCTCCCCGTGGTGGCCGGCTTCAACAGCCTAAGTGCGTTAAATGAAGGCCGCTGCTCGCCGTTTTCTAAACCCGCAGGGATCAACTTAGGGGAGGGGGCGGGCATCCTCATACTCACCAAGAACAAAGATAATGCTCATAATAAGTGGCTAATCACCGGCTACGGGGCCTCCAGCGATGCGTATCACGAAACCTCCCCAGAGCCGAATGGCGTTGGGGCGATTCAAGCCATTGATGCGGCATTATCGGCTGCAGGCCTGAGCAGAAATGATGTCGATTTGATTTCAGCGCATGCTACCGGCACGGGGGCAAACGATATCCCAGAGTCAAAAGCGTACGAGAAATTATTTGGTCTCGATGTGCCAATCAGCGTAATGAAGCCATTTTACGGCCATACCTTAGGGGCATCTGGCATCGTAGAACTGATTAGTGTCTTGTCCTTGCTGGATGTGGGCATCACGCCAGAAAACAACAACCTGAGAGAGCTGCGAGAAGGGTGCAGCCCCATAAACCTGAACTACAGGGATTACCCTAGCGATAAAGTCCGTACCGTCCTGGCCAGCAGTTTTGGCTTTGGTGGCAGTAACAGTGCCGTTGTTGTGACTAAGCAAACGAATGAACGAGAACCCAAATACACTAAGTCAGCAATACCTATCCTGAAAGCAAGCGCGAATGACGGGGTGGCAAAGACGGTTATTGACACAACAATGGGCGTTGTTAAGGACGAATGCAAAATTCATTTGCAAGACAAAAGGTTCAAACGCGATTCACCGGAAATCAAATATTGCATCGAGTCGGTAGGCGATGTGATGAATGGTTTTGAACAGGCCTTACAAAGTAATGCCAGAGCAGGGGTGGTTACTGGCAACTCGCAACGCCCACAACGATGTCTAGAAAGTTTCCTAACGTCGATCTATGAGGGTGATCCCAAGTATGCAAGCGCGCGCCACTTTCCAGGACATATTGTCAGTGCCACTTGTGGTCAGGTGTCTATCGCGCACAAGATTATCGGTCACTCAACGGTGCTGTGCAGTCCGACAGCGGCGTTCGAGTATACCGTGGATCTGCTGAGAAGTGATACGCAAGATTTTATGATTGCCTGTTCAAGTGACGATGTGACACCGGTTCAAGAAAATCTTATTCATCAATTTATTGCCGCGCCAGACTATACGATGGCCAAAGGAAGTGCGGCCCTTCTTCTTTCGAGCCGGGAGCAACTTTCCAAATGTGATCATGCGCCCGCAGCGTGGGTTCGAAGCATGCTTCATTCGTCCTACAACGGATTGGTACTCAGGAATGATGAAAAGTTCTATCGCCTCCTGGAACGACTCATCCTCGAATCTTGTGAAGAAGCCTGCATTAGTTTGACTGAAATAGAGCTGTGTCTCGTATCAAATGCGTTGGTGGACAACGGCATCGTCGACGGGGTGAAGCACGTGTTGAGCCAATACCACCCCCATCTGGTTGTGGAGAGTAAGAATGACAAGAGGCTCTCATCCGACTTTATGACACATATCGTTGACGCAACGGAGATGATTTCGACGGGCGTCAAGAGCAATGTATTGGTGATATCCATTGATCTGTCTTCTAATGTGGGAGCATGCATCATTTCTGGTAAAGACTGTCTGGTGAGGTAGTTTTTATTAATGAAAAGGATAGGCAGTGCTTTGATTTTATTGTAGAGAGTGAAGCGTTCTGCCGCCTTTCCATTCAAATTCTGCTTTCTGATTGAATATTATAAGGTCTTGGGGGGAGGGTTATGAGCTACAAAAATACGCATGGGGCTATTATTGACACCGTCTCTAATGGATCATTCTCTATGCTATTTAACAGCGACTGTCTTTTTTTTGAAGGGCATTTTCCTAATAACCCGGTTGTTCCGGGTGTGCTGTTGTTAGATACCATATATGGCAATCTGCTCAAAATAGGGACATCGGATATTGTTGGGATTGATAATGCACGGTTTTACAATACCGTCCTGCCCAACGAAAAAGTCATCGTTAAAATCAATGATATGCCGGGTAAAGTCGTTTGCACCGTCAAAAATGACACAGGCAAAGTACTCAAAGTCAGTTACATAAAAGCGCAATAATATGATCGATTACTCAACTCAATCAGATATTACGGCCTTAGGCGATGCGGCGTCTCATCTCGACGTGGATGGAGACTCTCTCCTGAGTATTGCTCAACGTTGTCGGAATCTTGTCGAGCATCAAAGCGGTGTCAATGCTCACAAGATCCCTTTGTTCCGGCACAAAGACTACGAACTGCGAACGGTTACGGAAGTCCTACAAGAAGCGAAGAGACGAGGGCTGGATTCAAGAATAGAGAATCCTTTTGAAAAGAAAATAATTGGCAATTGCCAAACCATTTCATTGCTATGCCTTGGCATCATGCGTGAGTTGTCGATCCCGGCACGCTATCGATTCTGCCTGTGTGAATATTTTGAACCCAATTCCTATGCGGAACACATAGTCCTTGAATACTGGTGTGCTTCAAATGAAAAATGGCAGATCCTAGACCCAACTGTCACGCACGAGATCGTTGAGAAAAACCAAACTCAACCCTTTGTCGATTTTGAATTCGATAACATTCCGAGAAACAAGTCCAATCTCTTTACCGATCTCTGGAAAAAGTATCGGTGCGGTGATTTAGATCTCGATGCCATTCACCATCGTTCGTACAGAAAGATCCTTGGGCTAGAACGATTCGTGTGGAGGACGCTGCAGGACGTTTTGGCTTTACATAAAGTGGAACTGTTTTACTGGGACTACTTTGACTTTAAGCAGTATGTGAACGAACCTCAATTAGTGGACGAGATCATTGAAAGTATCGATGAAAGTCAAAAAGAGATGAACAGCATTAATCTTGAATTTGAAGGGTTCATTAACTTCCATCCGTATCAAAGAGATTACAAGTAATGCTAGATTTTATGAAGGGGGCTCATGCTCAACCTTTTTCTTTTATTGGAACTGTTGAGGATATGTCAGAGCATGAAATGACGGCTAGGGCGGATTTCTCTGAAGAGAAGACATACAAGCAGTGTTGCCAGAACGCATGGCCTCTGATTGTCGAATCATTAGCTCAGGCAGCTGGCATTCATATAAAAAACCGACTGGATCCTGATTACAATGGCTATTTAGTCGGTTTGGATGATCTCCATGTTCAGCAATCTGGCGATATTATGCCCGACTACCGCTTAGTCACAAAAATGGTCAGCCGTCTTGATAAGAAATATTTATATCACTGCGAAGCGTTCACCAGCACCAACCACTCGATCCTATCTTGTCACATTCTGCTGTCTAACTCAGATTGAAACTGATTCCCTTAATGGGCATCCCAGGAACGTGAGTATTCCAATTCGATGAAAATTGCATTGAATGCAAAGCGCAGCGCTGTTAACCCGTTAGTCTGCACGGTTTGAGATGTATTTTAATTTAAAATACGGAGTTTTATTTTTATCATGTCGTCAGAAAAAACTTACAGTTAACACATGTAACGGGTCTCTACGTTTATAACGCGTCGACATTAAACGAAAAACCGCCCAAGCTGCATTTATATTTAAATGCGGCGGGGCTAATGCTAGTAGAAAATAATTGGTGGATGAACATGAGTATTGCAAACGAAAGTTATAATAAATCTGTTGTTTCTCGTGAAGAAAACGTGTCTCAAGTTGAAATGACAAGCTTCCACATCTCATCGGGTAAAGATGTTTCCTTGGAGGAGATCGCATACGCGGCGAGGCATCATCAACCTGTCACCGTCGATGAGGGCGTCGTAAATAGGGTAACAAAATCGCGCGACATCCTGGAGAAGATGGTGTCAGACGACCGAGTGATTTACGGCGTCAATACGAGTATGGGGGGGTTCGTCAACTATATCGTTCCTATTGCTAAAGCCAATGAGCTACAGAACAACTTAATTAATGCCGTCGCAACCAATGTGGGGAAATATTTCGACGATACGACGGTCCGGGCCGCGATGCTGGCGCGCATCGTCTCATTGTCTCGTGGCAATTCGGCCATTTCGATCGCTAACTTCAAGAAGTTAATCGAAATTTATAACCAGGGGGTAGTCCCCTGCATCCCTGAAAAAGGTTCGCTAGGGACAAGTGGCGATCTGGGGCCGCTGGCAGCCATTGCGCTGGTTTGCACAGGCCAGTGGAAAGCGCGTTATCAAGGCGAGCAGATGAGCGGGGCCGCAGCGCTCAAAAAAGCGGGGATCTCGCCGATGGAGCTCAGCTTTAAAGAAGGCCTGGCCCTGATCAATGGCACGTCAGCCATGGTGGGTTTAGGGGTATTACTGTATGACGAAGCGAAACAGCTATTCGACACCTACCTGACCGTTACCTCGTTGTCGATTGAAGGTCTACACGGGAAAATGAAACCGTTTGAACCCGCCGTACACCGCATGAAGCCGCATCCAGGGCAGCTTGACGTTGCCACCACCATATGGGACACATTGGCTGATTCGTCGCTGGCCGTGAATGAGCATGAAGTCGAAAAGATGATTGCTGAGGAAATGGATGGCTTAGTCAAAGCAAGTAATCATCAGATCGAGGACGCGTATTCGGTCCGTTGTACACCTCAAATTCTTGGACCCGTTGCGGATAGCCTCAAGAATATTAAACAGACGTTGATTAACGAGCTGAACTCTTCCAACGACAACCCGTTGATTGATCAAACTACCGAGGAGGTATTCCATAATGGGCACTTCCATGGTCAATACGTATCAATGGCCATGGATCACCTGAATATTGCGCTGGTGACGATCATGAACCTGGCCAACCGTCGCATCGACCGATTTATGGATAAGTCCAACAGCAACGGTTTACCCCCGTTTCTGTGCGCAGAAAATGCGGGATTACGTTTGGGGCTGATGGGCGGCCAATTTATGACCGCGTCGATTACCGCCGAATCCAGAGCTTCCTGTATGCCGATGTCAATACAGTCGCTTAGCACCACCGGAGACTTTCAAGACATTGTCTCCTTTGGATTGGTTGCCGCACGCCGCGTAAGAGAACAGTTAAAGAATCTCAAATATGTGGTCTCGTTCGAATTACTGTGTGCTTGTCAGGCTGTCGATATTCGTGGCGCTGCCGGCTTATCGAAACGAACGCGTGTGCTCTACGAACAAACTCGCACGCTTGTGCCTTATCTGGCAGAAGATAAAACCATTACAGATTACATCGAATCCATTGCTCACACCGTGTTAACGAAAAATCGCGATATTTAACGATGGGAGCGATAACGATCGTGACTTAGCCCTCTAAGCCGATCGTGTTGCTGACTTAGGTGATCCGCGGTAGCGGATCACAGAACGAATGATCTTGGATAGCCGAATATGGAAAAGCATGAGATTGAACAAGTGCTAAAAAATCAAATTAGGGTAATAAACCACTGCGGTGATAGCGTAGAGATTGCCGGAGAGACTAAATTAAGGGATATCCTCGATTCGGTGGATATTCTTCAGTTTGTCTTCAACATAAATAAAGAATATGGCCTGTCATTTGGCAATAATATTGGCGATGAAAAGTATTTAACCACGTTAGACAAAGTGGTCTCCTGGGTGCACTCTGCAATCAATAAAAAGGCCGAAGATGACAGAAAATAACCTATTGTCGATGATAAGGCGATTTAAGGGCAATGATAATATTGCTTATTACGATTTTGAAAGGGAAATGACATTTTCAGAGCTGTATTTGGAAATGGTTATGATAATGAATTACCTTGAATCAAGGGGCGTGACTCAAGGTAAAACAGTTGTTTCATTTTTGGATAAATCATTTTCAGAGTATGCTCTTTTCTATGCGTGCTTATTGCAAGGCGTCGCGTTCTGTCCATTAGATAAAAGCCTGCCCGCCAATCGTTTGGCGATGATCATGTCAGATCTTCAACCTGATATGATCATGGCGGAGGATTCCTATATAGGCGAAGAGAACGCCTTTAGGCAAAAGTTGTTAATTCCACATGAGTGTATAGTATCTAATGGCAGCACCAGTGCATTAATCGGCGATGATACCCGCTATGAAAGCAATGTGACGGATATCGATATGGATACCGTTGCGTACATCATCTTTACTTCCGGGTCGACGGGGAAGCCTAAAGGGGTTCAAATCACGCACGAGAATCTAAATTTTTTCTTAGGCGCGCTCTATCCTCGGTATGTGAGTGAGCAATCAGAAAATTATCTGTCAATTGGTCCATTGTATTTCGATATGACCATACTCGACAGTATTGTGCCACCTTTGTATGGGCACTCGGTCTACTTGTATAAGGCGCCTTTCATTCCAGCGATTTTCTCTGGCATCATTGAGAAATATCAGATTACTCGGTTGAGCTGTGTCCCTTCCGTGCTAGAAATACTTTTACCTCAGCTTAACGAAGCGACGGGGTTTGAGCAGCTTCACTCTCTGAACCTAATCCTGTTTGGCGCTGAAAAGCCCCACGGGCAGTCTATAAAGACATTACTGGAAAACATTCCTGATCTGAAAGTCATTAATGCATACGGCCCGACAGAAGGGACCATGTGTTGCTTTTCTTCAGAGATCACTCTCGATAGCTTAGTTGGCGACATCAGTATCGGTAAGCCATTTGATGGCACCCAATACCTGCTCGACACCCGCTCTGGTTTCTCAACTTCCGGAGAGGGGAAGCTATTGATATCCGGCAAGCAAGTGATGAAAGGATATATTAATCAATCGCAAGTTGATGACCCGTTTATATTTGTTGGTGATGCTCAATATTATTGTACCAATGATGTTGTTAAAGTGGATGATGAGGGCGTTTTCTACTTCCTTGGCCGTTCGGATGATGAGGTGAAGCTGAATGGATTTAGAGTTCACCTTCAGGATGTCGCGGAGAATATCAAGAATACACTGAATATTGGCGATATTTTTCTACATAAGCACACGGATAACAACAAAGACTACTTGGTTCTTTCATACGAGAATACGTTGCAGGTTAATCCTGAGGAATGTATTTTCTTATTAAGAAAGCGATTGCCGAAATATATGATTCCAAATGTCTTTGCCGTTTTTGATTCACTGCCTAAGCTGAGAAACTCAAAGTTAGACAGGAAGAAAGTCAAAGATTCCGTGAACTCAGAGTTCGCCCGTACCAGGGAATGTCTGGCCGATAAAAAACTTATCTCATTACATATTAAATGACACAACTTTTGTCCTGCTGAGTCTTCACTCGGAGGCGTAAAAGACTTTTGCGCATTACAAACGATCAAAAAATAAGGAGGGGGAATCGGTGAGCGACGCTGACTTGAAAAGTTTGCTGCGTACGGTAAGAGCGTATGGTGAACATAAAAACGCGATCGTATTTAATGAGGTAGCGTATTCTTATAAGGAGTTGGATCGGCACATTGGAATCTGCAATCAAGCAATTTCACACAGCGATATAGCGGTCATTATCAATGTCAAAGATAAACTGAAAGCCATCGTGCTGATGTTATCTGCCATAGACTGTGGCGTGACATTTATACCGGTTGATGGCGACCGACCCCGTTCGTTTTTGACTAAGATCGCGACGAAGTTCCCTCAGGTTCGCGTGATTAATGACGTGTGTTTCGATACCGGGCAGATTGACTCACACATCCTGACGCATCATGAGTGCGTGCAGGCACTTCCTCGCGGTGTTGAGCAAGGGGTGATGTCAATCATGTATACATCTGGCTCCACGGGGGAACCCAAAGGCGTACAGGTCAGGGCGAGTTCCGTGCTCAACTTGCTGCATCGACCCTCTTTCATTTCGTTAAGTTGTGAAGACGTTGTGGCGTCTTATTCGTCGTTGTCTTTTGATGCGTCCACCTTCGAAATTTTTACCCCTTTGCTCTCCGGCGGCACGCTGGTGCTGTTGGATAAAATGGTGGTATTGGATGAAGTGCGTCTTCTTCATGCCATTGAGCAATACAACGTATCCTGTATGTGGATGACGGCCGGCCTCTTCAGGAGTCACATGTTGTCCGGTGATTGCCGCGCATTAGCACGTCTCAGACATCTGATCGTCGGTGGAGATAAAGTGGATTTTCACGCTGCGGTGGCATTTTTGGAACGTTCACCCAGGACGCAGCTATACAACGGTTACGGGCCGACTGAAAACACCGTTTTCACCACCGTTGCGAAGTTAGACCTCGACAAGTTGAAACGTGAGAAACGGATCCCAATAGGCAAACTGGTTGAAGGCGGGGATTACCTGCTCTTCGATGAGCTTACCGGAAAATACCGCAAATCCGGCATTGGCAGACTGCATGTGACGGGGAATGGGCTGTCTGTGGGCTACCACGATAACCCCGTTGAAACCGGGAAGGTGTTTACGATGATTGACGGTGTTCGGTATTACGACACCGGTGACATTGTCGAGTGTACACTGGAGCAAGAATTTTATTTTCTGGGCCGGCAGGACCGCCAAGTTAAACTGAATGGGCACCGAGTCGAATTAGATGACATTGAAAAGACCATAGAAAGCGATAAGTCTGTTGTGAAAGCACTGTGCTTTTTATGGAAGAACCATCTTGTGTCTTTGATCGAAATACAGGATAACACGGCTGGCCTCGATGCGATCACTGCCCGACTGCGAACTCAATTAAGCCCTTTCTCTTTCCCGGACTTTTTTATTGAAAACACGCAGTGGCCACTCAATAAGAATGACAAAATAGATACTAAGTACCTGGTCAATAACACGATAAAAAATCTGGAAATGCGTCAAAGCGACTCCGCCGGACTGTCGGTTAAGCGTGTCGCTGAACAGGTGTTGGATAAGCCTGTTGAGCAGCTTGATATCGGTTTGTTTGATCTTGGCTTTGATTCCTTATCTATGCTCACGTTTAGTCATAAACTGAATGAGCAATTTGATATTAAAATCAATCTTCTTGACCTGTATACCGCAGGAACTTTGCAAGGTGTGGATAGCTTGGTTGCCGCCAAAGTGAATGCCTGAAACAGGTTTTTATGTTGCTGTTCGCGGTTAATGCCATTGAGTTTTTTAATTTTTCTTGTTGCGGCTATGTATTTTAAATTTTAATCAGAGGCATTGTCTGCTGGGGTGTTAATTACCCGGTGGTAAGTTTTTCTTGCTGATTTATCAATCTAAAAAATCGCCAATATTGGGCGTTATACAAATGGAGCTGTATTATGACTGAATATAATGAAACCGAACTGAAGCACATTGAAATTGTAAAGTCACTGTACACCGATGTTTTTGATACAGGCAACTGCCCGGTGGTTAACGACTATTACCATAAGGGGGCGAAGTGCCATTTAAGAGGTAAAACGCTGCAGGTTGAAGAGATGAAAGGGGGGATGGCTGAATTTGTTGAAAAACACGCGTCGATCTCAACGTCGATCGAATCGATCTTTGCTGTCGGTGACCGCACCTATGCTCGCCTTAATCGGCAGGCCACGTTGAAAGGTGAAAGCCAGCCCCGTGATATTGAAATCATGGTAGAAAAACGATTTGTTGATGGGAAAGTCGCAGAGCTATGGTTCATGGTCGATGACGAAATGTACAGCGAAATTTGGCTAAAACAACAGTCAGCATAATCCGATAACCTGGGCATAGGATGTATATCCTATGCCTATGACAACAGGTAACATAAAATGGATATAGCGATTATTGGCTTCTCTTTTCTCTTGCCTGGTGCAAGTAATATGGAAGAGCTGGACACGTTGTTGGAATCTGGTCAGGATGCGCTGACCGACCCGCTCTCCTCCGACAATCATCGTGACGGTTGGGTCAGCCGGGCGGGTTACGTGCAGGGAGCCGACCAGTTTGACTACGACTTGTTTGGGATGTCACTGCGGGACAGTTACATTATTGAACCTCAACAACGCATGTTCATTCAATGTGCATGGCGCGCATTGGAACAGGCTGGCTACAACCCGACACGCGGTGCCCTGAATGTCGGTGTTTACTCCTCATCTTCCGATAGCCATTACCCCTCTTTTCTTGCAGATAGCCAATTGGCGCTGGATAAGTACGATCCTTTCGAGATAGAGATTGGCTCGAACAAAGAACAACAGTCGTTGCGATGCGCATACTTGTTCGATCTGCAAGGTCCGGCCGTAGGGGTACAGTCGGCATGCTCAAGCGGCTTACTTTCTGTCCATATGGCGATGCAAGGTATCGCTATGGGGGACTGTGATATGGCCATCGCAGGCGGAGCCTGCCTGCCTTATCCTCTTCATTCCGGGTATCAGTACCAACCGGGCATGAATCTGTCGCAAAGCGGTGTTTTAGCCTCTTATTCTCACACTGCAGATGGCATGGTGCCCGGGTTTGGTTGCGTGGTGTTTGTACTCAAAGCCCTCGAGCGAGCCCGCAGCGATAAAGACACTGTATATGGTGTGCTGACCGCAAGCAGTATCAACAACGACGGAAGAGCGAAATCAAGTTATACCGCGCCGTCAACCCGTGGTATCGCAAGAAACATCCAAAATGTGCTTGCGAAATCGGCGTTGGCGGCGAAGGACATCGACTTTGTTGAAGGTCACGGGTCGGGGACCAAAATTGGCGATGTCCTGGAAGTCGCGGCACTGAAAAAAGCCTTTATGAGTCAGGAACTGGCAACCAATAACACGGCCCTGTCGTCAGTCAAAGCCAATATTGGCCACCTGGATGTCGTTGCCGGCCATGCTGGCTTGTTAAAGTCTGTGCTGCAAGTGTGGAACCATAAGTTATACCCGGCAGCCAATTTTTCATCGCTAAATCCGAATTTGCAATTGGAACGGACGCCTTTCTATATCCCCTTAGAAAGCCGTCGAAAGGAAAATTTAACGGGCCTGGTTAACTCTTTAGGCATCGGCGGAACCAACTGTGCGTTAATCATTCGTGGGGATGTGTGTTCTGCATTGGCCGAGGAAGGCGCGTCGCAGACAGTTGTCGTCATGATCGGTGCAGACAATGGTGGACGCCTGCAGCACCTGCTATGTCAGCTCCAGGAAGAATTAAAGAACGCCTCTCATTCGCTGGAAGATGTGGCGTACACCATGACAAGACGTTCTGTGGGCAAGAGCTGCACTGTGGCGTTTGCAGTTGCTTCACTTAACGAACTTCAAGAGCAAATTGCCGCCAGATTGCGCTCAGGCGTTGTCGGTCATCCGCTGGACGTGTGTCTAAATGAGTATACGGGGAAAGCGATCGCGATCAACGCGAGCGAAGTTGATGCCAAACGTGTCGTCAGGCTCGAGTCCACCCCTAAGCCGCAAACCAAAGTAGACGACGCGCAGCGAGAAGAGACGATAGACAACGCGGTTCTTTGCGAAGAGGCCCTGCGTAAGATTTGGCTCGAGAATTTTATGCTTGACTCGATAAACCAGGAAGATAGCTTTGTCGACCTGGGGGGGCATTCTATCCTCGCACTGTCATTGGTCACCGATATCAATACCGCGCTTGATCTTACTTTGACGATGGACTGGGTTGAAAAATATGATGTTTTCAGTGCCCAACTGAAAGAACTGAATAGATTGGTCAGAACTCAAACAGCATCTTCGCTGATAAAAACGCTTTTTGTTCCGTCCGGTGAAACACGGGCAACGCTTATATTGATTCATGCCTCTATTTCCGGCGTGGAAATATACAAAAAACTGTCGAAAAGTATTGCCGGCGACATTGAGGTTCTCGGGGTCGACTCATACAATCTCTATAATGAAAATAAAATAATCTCAATGGATAAACTCGCGAAAATGTATGCGGATGATATTTTTGCGAGTGTGAAAGATACCGCCACTCCCATTTTCATTGGAGGTTGGTCATTAGGTGGGTTATTAGCCAGGAAAATAACGGAACTGTTAAGCGGAAAAGTTGCTGTGAAAGGCAATATATTATTGGATTCGGTTCTGTATTCTCCTGATAGTTCAGTGCTCTTTACGGATGACTATCTCTCCTACTTTATGGATCTTAGCTGCTTTTCGAATTCGATTAGCGGGGATGAAAGAGCAAGAGAGAGTCTCAAGTCGTTATTTGACATAGAGAGAGGTATGGTTAAAGCGTTTGAGGATCCCAGGATAAACTTACCCCTGCTCAACATCGTGGCGACGTCTCCTCTTGTACAGATTAAAAACAGCATGCTCTCCCGTGTATTCGAGTCGTTGAAAAAGGCCAACAACAACTGGCCAGTAAACGACTTAATGATGGTGAGGGAAGTCAACACGGATCATGTTGGAGTCGTGTCCGAATTAAATATTGATAAGGTTTCAGGATTCATTCGGGAGTTTTTAGAACAGAATGTATAAGCATATCATCTTGTTTAAATTCAAAGAATTTATTTCCAAACCGGATGCGCTGAAATTACTTCATCAGCTAGGTGAGTTGAAAAATAGAATTCCTTATATCAAAAAATACAGCTATGGGATGAATGATGGTGATAATGCGAACAATTCAGGCTTTGAGTTCGCATTTGTTATGGAATTTAGCTCGAAACAAGACAGAGACGCTTATCAAGTCAATCATCACCATCAAACGTTTATTCATGAAACATTAAATTCTGCTATTTCAGAGGCAATTGTCTTCGATATGGCCGTGGTCGAGGAAGAGAGATGAAAGATAAAATCGCAGTGACAGGAATGTCCGGACTGTTTCCAGAGGCCAACGACTACCACCAATTTTGGGACAACCTGTGTCATGGGCGGGTGTCCTATCAGTCATATACCGATCAAGATGGACACATCAGATCGAAGGGGCTGTGCCCGGATCCCGAAACGTTTGATGCGCAGCGCTATCGTCTTTCTGAGAAGGAAGCGTTGGTCATGGATCCGCAGTTGAGAAAGTTCATCGAACTGGTCGACTCGGCGCTGCTTGATGGCGAATATCACGACCCAGCCACGCTGGGGACGGTTGCCGTGATAGCGACGCAGGGCAGCAATCATACCTACCATGATCAACTGCAAAAAAGCGTCGCAGAAGGTCAGGTTGAAGCGCCTAATGCGCTGCTCCTCAACCTCAATAAGGGGGCCGATTTTATGGCTACCCGTGTCGCCCATATATTTAACTTTCAGGGGCCGTGTTTCAATCTGCAATCCGCCTGTTCTTCATCATTGACCGCGATTGTTGAAGCCTGTTGGATGCTGCAAACAAAACGTTGCGATACCGTGATTTGTGGTGGGGTGCATATCTCCTATCCGCTGGCGATGGGCTATAAGTATGAACCTGGGTCCATTTATTCTCAAACAGGCATTTGCCGGCCTTTTGACCATCATGCTGATGGCACCGTTCCCTCCGATGGCGGGGGCGTGGTCATTCTTCGGCGGCTTCAGGATGCCGAAGAGAGCGGTGACACTATCCATGCCGTGATTGCGAATGCGTTGAGTAACAACGACGGGAGGAACAAGACCAGTTTTGCCGCCCCTTCGGTCAACGGTCAGTGGCAGCTGTTGTCTCAAATCTACCGCCATTCGGCCATCAACCCTCGTCAGCTGCAGTTCATCGAATGCCATGCAACAGGAACGGTCGTGGGCGATCCCATGGAAGTTCAGGCACTCAGCCAATTAATGGACAGTTACGCTGCGGACGCCACGTTATCCCCGGTGGTCGTGGGGTCGGTCAAAGGGAACATCGGCCATCTTTTCTGGGCGTCGGGCATCGCTTCCTTGATCAAATCTGTGCTGGCACTCAAACAAGGCGTTTACCCCGGAACGTCCAATCTGTCTCAGCTCAATGCATTACTCCAGGAGACGGAGAAACAGCATTTATTGTTTACGGCGGACAATATTCCATTGGATCCTGGCAAGCCCTCCCTGGCCGCTATTAGCTCGATGGGCGTGGGGGGGACCAACGCCCACATTGTGCTTGAAGGTTACGGCAAAGCACGCCCCCAGGCACCGAAGAAACCGGCCCGCCGGGAGACCCAGGGCAGCGTGTATTCATTCTTCTCTCAAATGGCAACAATAAAAGATGCCCGCTGTGAGAAGGAGGCCATCAGGCCGTCTCCCTCTGGAGAACAGACGCGGGTTACGCCGTCCTCATTATTGCCTCAGATCCTGTCTTTCTACCAGCGAGTGCTTGGGGAGGATGAGGTTTACCCAGACAGTGACTACTTCGATCTGTATGGCGATTCGGTGACGGCTGTTGAACTCCTCGCGTTGTTCAAATCAGAGTTAGGTATCGATGTCACGACAGAAACCATCTACAAGCACTCGACGCCCGAGGCATTAGCGAATGCGATTGTCAGGGAGGCGTCGTCTGCCGCCCAGCCTGTACCGGATCGCCAATCGATGAGTGACAATGTCCACCCACACGGTGTGTTGTCACCTTATCAACAGCGTTTTTATTTATTGGAAAAACTGCAGCGAGGCGATCGCAGTCAATATAATGTGCCGATATGTGTCGAGATCCCGCAGGCGTTTCCGCTAGAAGCCTTCACGCAAACGTTGGATAAAATTCTTGCGCAGCTCCCTCAATTTAGTCACCAATACAAGATAACCAAAGAAGGCGTTGCACTGGCGGCCAAACGTGCACAGATCGTTGAAACGCGCTCGGTGGAGGTGCCTGCAGAGGCTTCGTTGCCGGTGCCACTGCAGGCCGTGTATGAGCAACGATTTGATCTCGAGATGGGGCCGCTTTGTCGGGTAACGACGCTTCGACATGGCGCTAACAGGCTGCTGGTGCTGAATTTTCATCACATCGCGATCGATGGGACGGGTTTGCACAACCTGTTGGAAGTCTTGTCCGAGGCGAGGGAAGAAAATGGGCCGCTAAACAGCGTCCGTCTGCCTCAGCACGCGGAGCCTGGCATGTCCAACGCCAGCCTTGCGTTCTGGCAGAACGCTCTGAATGGCGTTACGCAGACGTCATTACCGCGCGATCCCACTCGCGCTTTAAATGCGGAGAGATTGAGCACCGGGACGGTGGTCTCGCGCCTTACAGCAGAACGGGTTTCAAAGGTTCACCATATAGCCAGGACCCATAAGAAATCCCTCTTTGTCGTGCTCTATGCGCTATTCAATACCACCTTGTCAGAATTCCTCGATACCGCCGTTGTTTGCACAGGGATGACGCTGGCCAATCGGTCGGAATCCGATAGGGCCGTGATTGACTGCCGAATGAATAATATTCCCGTTGTCGTCAATTGCAGGTCGGGGCAGTTCTACGAGATCCTGAATGAGACGGATAACGCGCTGAAGAACAGTTTGCCTCATGCCCACGTGCCTTTAGATAGAATCTCGTCCCTGGCAGGGAGAAACGGTCAAGGTGTGTATGACATTCTTTTTATGTATCAGAACCAAAACAAAGGCAATGTTCTAAAGTATCGGCAGTTTACGCTTCCTGAATATTCGACGCGCTACCAACCGGTGTATGGCAATTTGACAGTCAATCTTGTGCCTGAGAAAGAGGGGCTCGCGATCGAGATGATGTTCAATCAAGCGGTCTACTCCAGGGAAACGGTGGCAAGCCTTATGTCTACGTTGGTGTCCAATATAGACAGCGCCTTGCTCAATCTATAAAACCTCCACGAGATGAAAAATAATGAACTCTACATTTATCGAAAAGTTTGAATCTATCGCGGAAGTATTCCCAACGAACATTGCACTTATTGCGGGTGACAATGCAATTAATTACGCTCAACTCCAACAAAAGGCAAAGCGGGTTGCCGTCGGTATCCAGGCTGAAATCGATGACAAGGTGGAAGGCGTGGTGCTGTGTTTACAGAGAGATGAGTCGCTCATCACCACAATATTAGCGTGTCATTATCTGGGGATCCCGTATATTCCCGTTGATCCGCGGACCTCAAGCGAGAAGATCGATCATATTCTTTCTCAAGCGCGCTATTTGTACATCAGCAATGTGAAGACCAGCCAATGCCAAGAAACAGTTGACGTCAACAGGCTGTCGCAGACGAATGCCCCGTTTGAGCACGAGAGGCTGTCGCGCACGTCTCAAGAGGCCTATCGAATATATACCTCTGGCTCAACCGGCGCACCTAAAGCGGTCATGGTCAGCCATATTGGATGCGCTAACGTAATTACATACTTTTGCTCTTTATTGGCATTCAAGCCCGAACAAACGTGGTTATCATCAACGTCGATTGCCTTTGACATTTTCTTCCTCGAATACTCCGTACCATTGTCGAGTGGTGGCACCTTAATATTGCTGACAGATCAAGAAATCTACTCGCCGCAGCAGGTCGCAAGGCAAATCATGCGTTGGTCGCCTTCCGTCTACCAGGCGACGCCTTCGCTATTCAAAGGTCTCTTAGCCTACATGGATAAGGGGTGGCAATTCCAAAAAGTGTTGGTGGGTGGCGAATCTCTATCGCCACAACTGTCTTCATCGCTGTTTGAACGAAGTGACTGGTTGTGCAACGTGTATGGGCCAACAGAAACCACCGTTTGGTCCAGTGCGCATGTCATTCGGCAAGGAGGGGACACGCGTATTGGGCGGCCGATACGCCACACCCAGCTCTGGGTATTGAACGAACATCAGCAAGAGTGCGCGCAAGGTGAGCCGGGGCGTATCTATATCTCCGGGGATGGCCTGGCTTTGGGCTACTTTAATAACCCTGAGTTGACGGCGAGAAAATTCACCGAGGTACGCATCGGGGGTGTCAATCGACGGATGTATGATACCAATGATATTGGTTATGTAGATAACGAGGGCATCGTCAATTTTCTTCACAGAGAAGGCGGGTTTATCAAAATCAATGGGTATCGGGTGGAGCCTGCGGAAATTACGGACACGTTTGAAGCGATAGAGGGCGTGTCAGGTTCTGCGGTCATTCCTCTTCATGACGATCTGACGGATTCAGCAAAACTGATCGGCTGGGTGGAGTGCTCGGGGTTGACTGAGGCGGCGATAAGGGCATGTCTTGAGTCAACGTTGAGCCACTATTTGGTCCCCCATCATATTTTCACTATCTCGGCATTGCCTTATACGTTGAGCGGTAAAATCGATGCAAACAGGCTTGAAGAAATGAGCCTCGAGCTTTTGAGTAGGGCGCCTGGGGCAAGTGTCTCCGTATCTCTGGGCGAGCCATCAGCGCTGGCATCCCACCCTGTGGGTAAAATCCTGGGCCAATATATGGATATCACCCGGATGTCAAAAGACGATAACTTCTTTGAACTGGGGTTAACGTCGATGCAAGCCATCTCTCTTCATATCGACATGCTTGAGTTGTATCCCAACTTAGAACTACACGAAATCTTTGATCGGCCATCTTTTAATAAGCTGATAAACGAACTGGAATGCATATAATTTTAATCTGAGTCTATTCAGACTTATCGGCACGTTCGCTCGGCCAATAAGTCTGAACACTGGAGACAACATGAACGACTCTCACGCGCTTGAGAAGAAAGTCATCTGGTTGATGGCGCTTATTCAATTTATTAATGCTGTAGATTTTATGATCGTTATGCCACTCGGGGCGGATTTTGCCCGTGCGTTACAGATGTCGGCGGCAAATATCGGTTATCTTGGGGGCGGTTACACCTTAGCTGCCGCCGTCTCTTCACTGCTGCTGGCGAAGTACATCGACAGGTTCGATCGCAAACGGGTCGTGTTAGTTATGTTGCTTGGGCTGTCAGTGGCCACCTTGATGTGCTCGCATGCCTGGAATATGCAAAGCTTAATGTTTGCCCGCATTGTTGCAGGCGCTTTCGCAGGCCCATTAGTCGCCATCTCTCTCGCCATTATGACGGACTGTGTCCCCGCAGAGCGCCGTGGTCGGGCCATGGCCACCGTGATGGGGGCTTTTTCTATTGCCGCGATTGCTGGCGTGCCTTTGGGTCTCAAGCTGGCAAGTTGGTATCACTGGTCCACGCCTTTTTACGTGGTCGGTGCTTCAGGGATGCTGGCGGCAGCGATGGTGGTGGTATTGCTGCCAAGCCTTAAGGGGCATCTGCAGGGAACGGCGTCCAGGCCGCCAGATGTGTCCCTCCTGGCATTGATGGCCAATCGCCGGGTTTTACTGGCGATTTCCTCGCTAGGTCTGGCCGTATTAAGTACGTTTCTTCTGTTGCCGAATCTGGCCGTTTGGCTGCAACTCAACGCCGGCGTTGCTCGGGATGATTTAAGTCTGTATTACCTGATCGGGGGTGGGGCCAGCGTGATCGTGCTACAAATTGTTGGTCGTATGATTGACAAGATGGGGGCGCGCGCTGTCGTGATGGGGCTCGCAGTCGGCATCTTTGTGGTGATTTTCGACGGTTTTATGCATGTTCCGCTCTTACCGCCTTTGGTTATTTTTACTGCATTTATGGCGTTGACGGCAACGCGAACGATTGCCGCAGCCACAGTCAATACTACCGTCCCTGAGCCTAACGTAAGAGCGGCTTTTATGTCTCTGCAAAGCATCTGCCAACATGTGTTTAGTGGTTTGGCTGCCATCCTTTCGTCCTGCATCCTGGTTGAAGAGCAGCAACAGCTACACAACCTTGAGATATTGGCCGCCTGTGCGTTAGCCCTCACGCTCGTACAGCCACTGGTCTTGCAGCGATTGCTCAAGCAGCAATAGCGGCCTCCAGCCACGCCTGACTTCTCGGCACGACTCAGGCATGTCTCGATGCGTGCCGCTTATCGGGTTAAGGAATTGGCGCATGCCTCCATTTTTGAACGCCAGTCAGAGGGTGGTTCCTCCTCTGTTTAGGCATTTGGTATTATGGTACAACGCCTTTGATTTCAGGCGCTTCGATGAGTCGCTTTTCTTGGATTTCGGTATGGAATGCCCCGCGCCTCTAACAAGAGCGGGGCCAAAAAGAAAGGCCGAGTACTTTGCTGGCCGACTGGCCGCCAGACGCGCACTCCAATTTCTTGGCTGCGAAACACTCGCTCTTCCAATGGGGGAGCATCGGCTTCCTCAGTGGCCTTCGGGTTACCGTGGGTCCATTTCTCACACGCGAGCATTAGCGGTGTCGGCTGTCTGCCGGCACGATCGCTATCAGGCTGTGGGTATTGATACAGAAACGGTGTTCACGGCCGATCAATGTACCAAGCTAATGAGAGCCATCGTCTCTGAAGCCGAATGGAATGACGTGATTCGAGGCGGTTGCGCACTTGCTCAGCCGCAGTTGACTACTCTGATTTTTTCAGCCAAAGAAGCCTTGTATAAAGCGCTCTATCCTCACACGCTGTTGTTTCAGGATTTCAGTGCCGCCAGGCTGACGCGGGTATGTGAAGAATCGGCACAGTTTCAGATTGAACTGACCTGTGACTGGAGTGGGCGCTATAGCACAGGCACTCATTTTACCGGGTGGTTCCAGTTTTTTGCTCATACCGTTGTCACGGTGATTGCTGATGGTTACCACAAGTAAACTGACCGCGCCCATGAAAAGTTTTACGCCATGACCTTCCGTTATATTTGAATGACGTTAAAGATGAACTGCTGTTATTTTTTCTGACATCGGGTGTGTCGCTCTTTTCTGCGTTTTTAAACATGACGCCAGGGGCGGCCACACCAAAAAACAGATAGGAAATAATTTTGAACTCTGAAAATACGACGTTGCTGTATACTGAGCGCCAATCGACAGAATATGACGATTATTATCGTGATATTCCCGATTCTGTGGGCGAGATATTTAAAGTGGCAAGAAATATAGTAGAGCATTATAAAGGGGTTAATAAATATAAGATAAGCCCGGAAAGGTACAACGACATTGATATCAATCAGCCTGAAGTCATACTGGGCAGATTGTCCAACTCTGGGGTGACATCCATTACCAACCCGATCCCCTTTGAACATAAGCTCGTCGGGCATTGTTTGACCATCGCTATCATGGCGCTCGACATGATGAGGTACAAAAACATCCCTTCACGATTACGCTACGCCTATTGCACTTACTTCAGTCAGGATATTTACCCTGAGCAAATTCTGATTGAATACTGGTGTGAGGACAGAAACGCATGGTTATTGGGGGACCCCTCGATGAACCAGGAAGTGCTGGATCACAATGAGATTTCTGTCAGCGTGGACTTTTGCGACGTGGATACCACACTTTCTCAGCCGATCCACTGGGTTTGGCGTCAGTTAAGGCAAGGACAGCTGGATTTCACTATGTATCGTGGTATCCATGACAAGCAAGAAAAAAGACAGATATTAGAAGAGGTGGCTCGGATATTTGTGAATGACCTGGCAACCATAAACAATCTCTTATTATCGGTTTATGATTACGTCCTGGCCCCGTATCAGTCTGACCATCTCAGTGAAGAGCTGTTTCAATATCTGGATGAGATTGCAGATGAAATGATCGCCTCGCCAGGTTGTCTGATTGCTTACGACGAATCCAATCTTATCCGATGCCAGCCGAGAGTGGTGGTGAGAAAAAGTGTCTTCAGGAAAGAGGAGCAAGTATTTGAGCTCTAAGCGCACTAGGTACACATCGGGTTATCGCCTGGCACCGGCCTCAAACCGGTGCCTTGCGTAAGCTGCTTTAATGCGCACATCCTTCGCTATCTGCTTCAGCCCCTAACTGCTCATCCATCATTCTGCCCTGATGGTTGTTTAGGGTACCGGGGCGTTGTTTGTCAAATAATGCAGGTTAAATGAGGTGGTGACCTGTCCTACCGCCACTTTGTCGTCTATGTCTATAACGTGGTGGGCGAACTGCCCATTGTGCAGGAAAACTTAACATTTATGATTGTCGCGATCGGTTACTCTGTCGGTTTTTCCGGGTGGGTTGAAATGATCCGTGATAAGCGCGTGGCGGCACAATGGGCGAAATAACGCCACGAGCGTCGTCAAGCAGGGGACCGAGAGGGGTTAGACCACTTTTCTTTCCCATGTTTCTGTCTCTTATGTTTTAATGTGCAACATTTCATGGCCTGTAAGCGGTAAAAATAGCATTACTGGCTGCTTATGGTAAAACTAGCATCGACTAGGTTCAGGAAAAAAGGTTATCAATGAGCTGGATTGAACGAATTAAAAGCAACATAATTTCCACCCGCAAGGCCAGCATCCCGGAAGGGGTATGGACCAAGTGCAGCAGCTGCGACCAGGTTCTGTACCGTGCCGAGCTGGAGCGCAACCTGTCGGTTTGCCCGAAGTGCGATCACCACATGCGTATAGCCGCGCGCGATCGCCTGCACAGATTGCTGGACGAAGGAACGCTGGTGGAATTGGGGAGCGAACTTGAGCCGAAAGACGCGCTGAAGTTTCGCGACGCTAAGAAATACAAAGACCGCCTGGCCTCTGCGCAGAAAGAGAGCGACGAGAAAGACGCGCTGGTCGTGATGAAAGGCACGCTGTACGGCATGCCTGTGGTCGCGGCGGCATTTGAGTTCTCCTTTATGGCTGGTTCAATGGGTTCTGTGGTCGGTGCGCGTTTTGTCCGCGCCGTCGAGCAGGCGCTGGAAGATAACTGCCCGCTGGTGTGCTTTGCCGCATCCGGTGGCGCACGCATGCAGGAAGCGCTGATGTCGCTGATGCAGATGGCGAAAACCTCTGCGGCGCTTGCGAAGATGCAGGAGCGGGGGCTGCCGTACATCTCCGTGTTGACTGACCCGACCTTGGGTGGCGTGTCCGCAAGCCTTGGGATGCTTGGCGATCTCAACATCGCCGAACCGAAAGCGCTGATCGGCTTTGCCGGGCCTCGCGTTATTGAGCAGACCGTGCGTGAAAAGTTGCCGCCGGGTTTCCAACGCAGTGAATTCCTGATTGAAAAAGGCGCGATCGACATGATTGTTCGCCGGCCGGAAATGCGCTTCAAGCTTGCCAGCATCCTGACGAAGCTGATGAATCTCCCGGCGCCGAATCCAGATTCGCCGCGCGAAGACGTGGTGGTACCGCCGGTACCGGCTCAGGAACCTGATGCCTGATAATGCAAAGGGCAGGGCCACCAGGCGCTGCCCTTTTTGCTTTTCTTAACCGTTAACCACCGCGGGCATCATGGAAAAGACGATATTCCTCTCGCCACGCCGCTTTCTTATCTTGAACATCTCTGCATACAAAAACGAGCGATCTTGGGTTAACGCGCGCGATGTGGCGACACGCATGGGGCGTCATTCGTCTTCGCCGTGGCGGGCAGCCATGGAATCCATCCTGATGCCGTGTAAGCGCCAGTGAGACCCGTTCTGGCCCGTTAAGCGGGATACTGACACCTCAGCCGAGGCGTGATGCTTTTCTATTGATACGATATTTGAGATGCCAGAGACGTGAAGCGCCTGGATTTACTAAAAGGTATAGACCGTGGGAGTTGGAAATTTCAAAGGGTTTTACGGATGGCTTTAAACTGCGGATTTTTGTGTCATTAAGGGGTGTTTTTTGGGGGGCTTTGTCATCGAGCTCGCTGACCTTCAAATTCTTCCGGTGCAGAGGAAAAACTAAAAATGCACCGGTAAGATTTTTCGCGCTGACTTATTGAATCTAAATCACATAAAAATTCGCAAAGAGGCGTGAAAGCGAGAATTTGGCTCCTCTGACTGGACTCGAACCAGTGACATACGGATTAACAGTCCGCCGTTCTACCGACTGAACTACAGAGGAATCGTGTGAACGGGGCGCATGATATCCAGCTGCCCCAGGTGTGTCAACGCTAAATTTCCCCAGGCGGTTCGACTGCTCGGTATCTGAGCAATGCACCCGTCATCCAAGCAATGGCGCGTCGGTTTCGGCCTGGCTGCGCAACAGGCGCGCCAGCGGATCCTGGCGGTAGAAGCGGCAAAAGTGCTGATACAGCGCGGGGAAGCGTCCGGCCAGCAGCTCGGGGGCGCTGAAAAAATACTCCGACAGCACGGCAAAGCACTCGGCCGCATCGGTGGCGGCGTAGGCGTCCATGCTGGCGGCCTCTTCGCCGACCAGGTCGATCTCGTCCTGCAGGCTTTCCATCGCGGCGTGCAGGTCATGTTCCCAGGCGGCCACCTCGCGCAGCGGGATCGGCGGCACGCCGGTGGCAACGCCGCCGTTGCGCATATCCAGCTTGTGCACCGCTTCGTGGATCACCAGATTGAAACCGGAGAGATCGAACGAGTCCTGCACGTCTTGCCAGTTGAGCACGATCGGCCCCTGTTCCCAGCTCTGGCCGGACTGCACCACCGGCCCCGAATGCACCAGGCCGATCTCGTCTTGCCATTCGTCTTCCACCACAAACGGGGTGGGGTAGAGCAGGATTTCATTGAAGCCGTCGAGGCACTCCGCGCCGAGCTCCAGCACCGGCAAGGCGAACAGCAGGGCGATGCGCGCCTGCATTTGCGAGGTGAGCTGCAGCCCCTGCAGCGGCACGATGCGCTTTTGCTGCAAAATCTGCCCGGCGACGGCCACCAGCCGCTGTTGCTCCTGCGCATTCAGCGGCGACAGCAGCGGGATCGCCAATGCGTCCTGCCACTGGGCCTGGACGTCTGCCTGGGGTTGAGAAGGTTGAGTCGCTTTCCACGGCCATTTAATCATCAGGTTGCTCGTAAACTCATCACTTGAACGTTCAACTGCATGCTAGTGCTGTAAAAATGCCGCAAAAGCGGGCATGATAGCAAGCGTTGTTAGGAGAGATGCCGGAGCGGCTGAACGGACCAGTCTCGAAAACTGGAGTAGGGGCAACTCTACCGGGGGTTCAAATCCCCCTCTCTCCGCCACTATTCAATCACTTACGAATAAATCTTTCAACGATCCCCATCACAGTAAAGCCACCGTTCTTATCGGCTGCCGTCCCTTATTTTCCTGGCCTGACCCTTTGCCGCTGCTGCCGCTATCAAACCGTCATTTCGTCTTGATGTTCCTCATGTTGTGATCGCCACCCCGGCTTGCGCCATTTTCCCGGTTTTGCTCATCCTGCCGCGCGATGCGGTGTTGTGTTGTTGGCCGCGGGTAAGGTAATTTGCTGATGGCAATGATGACTGACGCGGGGCAACGGACATGAACGAAAAAATCGACTATCACATCGAGAAATACCATTTCGTGCCGCTGGATGAGGCCCCGCGGCTGGCGCACCAGTGGAGCGAGGTGCTGAATGAGTGCCGCCAGACGCAGGCCGGGGCGGAAGAGCGCCTGCGCATTGCGTTGCTCAACGTGGACTATGTGACCAGCTTTGAGTTGCCTTTCCGCTTATTGCTGGTGCGGGCGCCGCAGCTGATCGCCGGCATGCGCGATGAACTGCAGATCAGCCAAAAGAGTGTGGTGTTCAACGGTAAGCGTTTCGGCTGTGTTTATAGCCTGAAAAGCGATTTGAGCGGCGTGCCGGAGGCCTTTCAGTACAGCCTGTCGACCCGCATTCATCGCCAGGCCTCATCGGGAACCGACGCGCTGCCTTACCGCGAAATCGCCAAAACGCTCAAGGCGCCGCGCGAGCGGCTTAAGCTGGCGTTGGAGCAAGGGTTGCGGGTCACGGCGCTGGACGGATTGTTCTGGTTCGGCATACAGCGCATCGCCGCCGAGGTGCGCAGGCTCAGAAAGGCCGGCATGGCGATCGTGACGGCGGAAACGGAGATCTTCGACACCCTGACCGGCACGACGCGCAAGGTACCGGTGTACCGGCTGGCCGATCGTGAGTTGCTGATTCAGAAGAGAGGAGGTTCGAATCAGGAACCTCCTTATTGATAGTACTGCTTACCGATAAGCCTCATCCCGCACGATCGCGTATCTGCCGCTGCCCAGCAGCAGGATGACGAGCCCCCCTATAAAGAACACCAGCTCGTTTTCAATCCCCCAGGCGCCGACATCGGTGACGGTAAACACCTTGCCGGTGCCGACCATCAAGAATGCCACCACCAATGTAAAGGCGTAAACCAGCGCGGCGGGGCGGGTGAACAGCCCTAAAATAATCAGTATCGGTGCCAGGATCTCGCCCACATACACGCCATAGGCGATGAAGGCGGGCAGCCCTTGCTCCTGCAGCGCGCCGGCGATCCAGCCGACGCCATGCTGAATTTTCGCCACGCCGTGAAACAGCATCAGCCCGCCGAAGGTCAGCCTGAGCGCCAATTTGCCTGCGTCCGGGTGGTCAAAAAGGCGAGTGAATGCCGCATTCAGTGACTTAACCATGGCCTTTCCTCCTGAATAGGAATGATTTTCAATCAATATATCAGTCGGGTGGATGCGGAATATGTTCTGGATCAGTAAAAAGGCGGGCTTTGCGCGGAATTGTCGGGCGAAGGTTGGCGAGATATCTTCCCGGCAACGCAGGCTGTCCCCGCGACCAAAATCGCGGTAAAATGCAGCAGTTGACCTTATCGCACGCTATCAGGCCGTCGTACTCGCTATGAAAATGCGCAAACCGCGCCGTCCGCCTGGGCGGTGGATCTATTACATCCTGCATGAAGACATGCTGTGGCCCTGCCCGGTCAAATGGGAGTGGGAGAGCGGTTATAACGCCTGGTTGCCGTTTTACTATTCTCCCACGCTGGAGTTCATCGCCGGCAATCCCGCCCGCGCCACCAAGGTCAGCAACGGCCGGCGTTAAGCGGGCATCGCGTGCTGCCCGCCTTGCCGCGTGACATTCGCTCACCTAAGATCATTTCATCACCCACAGGTATTCCGGGAGCTCCCATGTTTACTCTGTTTCGCACTTCTCTTTGCGGCGCGGTGGCGTTGCTGTTGCTTGCGGGTTGTCAGCAGACGGCGCATAAGCCGCCGCCGCCGTTGCAGGCGCAGTTGGATCACATCGCTTCGATGCTGGCCGGCGGGCACTTCCTGCGCGTGGACTGCGGGCGCAGCGATGTGCCGGACGACGTGAAGCTGCAACGCACCGCGATGCGCGCGGCGCAGCACCGCGGTTGGGACACCCATGCGGCGGGATATCGGCAACTGCCGGCGCTCACCCAGGCGCGTTACCTGACACTGCAACAGGATAATCAGCTGCTGACGGACAAATGCGCTGCGCTCAGCCGCAGCACTGCGCGCTTTATCGCGGCGGCCCAGGCCGATCAGGAAGACTACATGGAGTAGCGCTGCGATAAGCCCTTCGGGCGCTCGTCGCGGGCGCCCAAAAATTCTTTGCAGGATAACGGTTTATCGATCATCATTTGAAATGATGTTTCACTTTTATCCCGCGAGCCCATCTTGAACCTGTATGCCGCACTGCGTCAGCGCGTGGAAAATACGCCCTGGCACGCCAAACGTAAAAGTTACCGCGTGCTGTTCTGGCGCGAGATCACGCCGCTGGCGGTGCCGATCTTTCTGGAGAACGCCTGCGTTCTGTTGATGGGGGTGCTGAGCACCTTTCTGGTGAGCTGGCTGGGCAAAGAGGCGATGGCCGGGGTAGGGCTGGCGGACAGCTTCAACATGGTGATCATCGCCTTTTTCGCCGCGGTGGATCTCGGTACCACCGTGGTGGTGGCCTTCAGCCTCGGCAAGCGGGATCGGCGGCGGGCGCGTGCGGCGGCGCGCCAGTCTCTGGTGTTAATGACCGGCGTGGCGCTGCTGTTGGCGGCGGGCATTCATCTGGCGGGCGAGCAAATCATCGATGTGATCGCCGGTGCGGCCTCGCCGGAGGTGAAAGCGCTGGCGCTCTCCTACCTGCAGACCACGGTGTGGAGTTACCCGGCGGCGGCGATTGCGCTGATCGGCAGCGGCGCGCTGCGCGGCGCGGGCAACACCAAGATCCCGCTGCTGATCAACGGCGGCATGAATATTCTCAATATCATCATCAGCAGCATCCTGATTTACGGCATGCTGGGTTGGCACGGCCTGGGCTTCATCGGCGCCGGGCTAGGGCTGACGATTTCCCGCTATATCGGCGCCATCGCCATTCTCTATGTGTTGGCGATCGGTTTTAACCCGGCGCTGCACATCACGCTGAAAAGCTATTTCACCCCGTTGAAAATGAACATCCTATGGGAAGTGCTGGGTATCGGTATCCCCGCCAGCGTCGAATCGGTGCTGTTCAACGGCGGCAAGCTGTTGACGCAGATGTTCGTCGCCGGCATGGGCACCAACGTGATCGCCGGTAACTTCATCGCGTTCTCCATCGCTTCGTTGATCAACTTGCCGGGCAATGCGTTGGGATCGGCTTCGACCATCATCGTCGGCCGGCGGCTGGGCAAAGGGGAGATCGGTCAGGCGGAGCGGCAGCTGCGTCATATTTTCTGGCTGTCGACCATCGGACTGACCGCCATCGCCTGGGGCACGGCGCCGTTGGCCGGGGTGTTCGCCGCGTTTTATACCTCGCAGGATGACGTCAAAACGGTGGTGAAAACCCTGATTTGGCTCAACGCCGCCTTTATGCCGATCTGGGCCGCCTCCTGGGTGCTGCCCGCCGGGCTGAAAGGCGCCCGCGACGCCCGCTTCGCCATGTGGGTGACGATGCTCGGCATGTGGGGCTGCCGCGTAGTGGCCGGCTATGTGCTCGGCATCGAGCTGGGCATGGGCGTGGTGGGCGTCTGGCTGGGGATGTTCCTCGATTGGGCGGTGCGCGGCGCCCTGTTCTACTGGCGGATGATCAGCGGGCGCTGGCTGTGGAAATATCCGCGGGCCCGGCGAGCGGATGCCGGAT
Organism: Serratia marcescens; assembly: GCF_001902635.1. GTDB lineage: Bacteria > Pseudomonadota > Gammaproteobacteria > Enterobacterales > Enterobacteriaceae > Serratia > Serratia marcescens_F. The sequence continues at coordinate 61,009 of NZ_MJAO01000010.1, forward strand.
AGCGCTGCGCTGACGGGCGTCATCAGAACGGCGTCAATACAATAGCGTCATCGCACTGAAAAACAGCAGCGTCAACACGATGATGATGGCATTTTGTGTGGCTTTGCGCACCAGCCTGCCGGCGCTCAGGCGGCTATCGACGGCGTAAAGCAGCGGCACCATCAGCAGCACGTAAGCGAACATCAACAGGGCGGTAAAAGGCTGCACATTCATTCAGGCGGCTCCTGTGCGTCATCATGGCCGATCAGGTGCACCAGCACGGCCTCTGTTTGGTGGGCGAGACTGACAAAGGTCGGGTTGGCAGGGGAAGGCGGTATGAACGCCAGGCCGGCGCGCCGGGTCTTTGCCGCCGCTTGCAGAATTTTCTTGTGGTGCCTTTGAGTGTGACTGACCATGCGCCTCCGAATAAGGCCGCCAGCAGGCGGCTGTTTTGCCGATTAAGGCGGAGAAGGATTGTCGGCCGCTGCCGGGGCCAACGCAGTCATAATATTGCGAATGATAATTATTATCAATGATGCAATGGGAAAATCAAGAGGGATGGCGTGCGGGCGGAACGATAAAGAAAAAGCACGCCTTGCGGCGTGCTTTGCATTGGGCTAACTGCGGCGGTTACTTCTGATCGGGCAGGGCGTAAGCGACCACATAGTCACCCAGCTTGGTGCCGAAGGAACCGTGGCCGCCGGCGAAGATCAGCACATACTGCTTGCCGTTGACCTCATAGGTCATCGGTGTCGCCTGGCCGCCGGCCGGCAAGCGCGCTTCCCACAGTTTTTCACCGTTGGTCACGCTGAAGGCGCGCAGGTAGTTATCCGCAGTGGCGCCGATGAAGAACACGTTACCGGCGGTGGTCACCGGGCCGCCCAGCATCGGCATGCCCATTTTGAACGGCAGCGGCAGCGGTGAGCTATCGCGCACGGTGCCGATGCGTTTTTTCCACACGATATCGTTGGTTTTCAGGTCAACGGCGGAGATGTAACCCCAGGCCGGCTGTTTGCACGGCAGGCCGAACGGTGACAGGAACGGGTTCAGCGTGACGCCGAACGGAACGCCGTACTGCGGCTGGATACCGGTTTCGGTACCGCTGCCGCCTTTGTCGTCTGCCGGCGGTTCAATCGGGTTGCCTGGGCCGCGCGGGATCAGTTTGGACACGAACGGCAGCGCGATCGGGTTGGCAATGGCGATTTCGCGATCGGTATCGACGGCCAGGCCGCCCCATTCAAACATGCCCAGGTTGCCTGGGAACACCAGCGTGCCCTGCTCGGAAGGCGGGGTGAAGGTGCCTTCATAACGCAGGCTGTGGAACATCACGCGGCAGACCAGCTGGTCATAGATGGTCGCACCCCACATGTCCGCACCGGTCAGTTTCTTCTCAGGACGGAAGGTCAGCTCGGAGAACGGTTGGGTCGGTGACAGGCGATCGCCTTTGGCCGGGCCTTGCGGCACCGGTTTCTCCGGCGCCGGCACCACCAGTTCGCCGTTGGTGCGGTTCAGCACGAAGATGTTGCCGGTTTTGGTCGGCACATAGATCACCGGCACTTTTTTACCGCTCTTGTCGGTAATGTCCGCCAGGGTCGGCTGCGCCGGCACGTCCATATCCCACAGGTCGTGGTGTACCGTCTGATAGAACCAAACCAACTTGCCGGTGGTGGCGTTCAGCGCCAACAGGCCGCTGGCGTAGCGCTCCATTTCCGGGGTGCGGTTGCCGCCCCAGATATCCGGCGTGGCGACGCCCATCGGCAGATAGACGATATCCAGCTTGGCGTCATAGGCGGCAGGCGCCCAGGCGTTAGGCGAGTTCGGCACAAAGTGGTGTTCGTTTTCCGGAATGGCGTTGGGATCCTTGTTGCCTGGATCAAACACCCACAGCAGTTTGCCGCTGTTGACGTCGAAGCCGCGGATCACGCCGGAAGGCTCACGGGTCGAGTAGTTGTCGGTCACCGCGCCGGTGACGACGATCACTTTATCGGTGATCACCGGCGGCGAGGTTGGCTCATAGCGGCCCAGCGTCGCATATGGCATTTTGGCCTGCAGGTTCAGCTCGCCGTTGTCGGCGAAGTCCGGGCACGGTTTGCCGGTTTCGGCATCCAGCGCGAACAGACGGCCGTCGTTGACCGGCAGAATGATGCGGCGGGCGCACATCGCCGGTGTGGCGTCGCTTGCAGCGCCCGCGGCGGCTGCGGTTTCGTGATAAGACACGCCGCGGCAGGTGATGTGCTGGAAGGTCGCGTTGTACTTCAGCTGCGGATCGAATTTCCACTTTTCTTTACCGGTGGCGGCATCCAGTGCGAACAGCTTCTGGTGCGGCGTACACATGTAAAGGGTATCGCGGATCTTGATCGGCGTGACTTCGTTGGTGATCTCACCCGGATCGTTGGCGGTTTTCAGATCGCCGGTCTGGAAACGCCAAACCTCCTGAAGCTGACCGACGTTTTTGTCGTTGATCTGGCTCAGCGGCGAGTAACGGGTGCCTTCCTGGGTGCGGCCATAGGCCGGCCAGTCGGCGCCGGTGGTGTCTTTCGGCTGTACCTGCGCGGCGTCGAGAGTGCCGTTGATCTCTTGCGGATCATTAAACACGGCATAGGCCAGCGCGATGACGGTGATCGCCAGCGCCGCGCTCAGCGCGCAGTAGGCGAATTTGCCGTTGGCGACCAGCTTGCGGTAGATAAACGGCAGCACCAGCCACAGGCCGAAGAAGAAGGTGACGTCAAGACGCGGCGTCAGTGCCCAGAAGTCCGGCCCGACTTCCCACAAGGCCCATAGGGTGGTGCCCAGCAAGAACACGGCGTACAGCAGCAGCGCGGTGGCGCGGCGGCGGAACAGCAGCCAGGAAGTCGCCAGCAGCACCAGCCCGGCGATGATGTAATACAGCGAACCGCCCAACTTGGCCAGCCAGATGCCGCCGCCGAGCAGATAAAGCCCGCTCAGGGCGGCAAACAGCGCCGTTATGACGATAAGCGGCGATAGTGACGCTTTATTTTGCATAGCAATACCCTTACCAAAAATGAAAGTCCCCGATTTAGAGATTAAGCCAAATCGGAAAAAACACGCGGTTTCTCCCTAATATTTCAGCGGGAAGCCGCCAGGGTGACGTAAAACCCATCCCGTCTTTTAACCTTAAGGTGCTTTGCCTTATTCAAAGCGGTAAGACAGAGTGGCGCCGCCACCCCAGTTGCGACCCGGCGCCGGCTCGAAATAGCGGCCTTGGCCTTCGTTGACGATCACCGAACCGACGTAACGGCGATCGAACACGTTGTCTACCCGGCTGAACACGTCCAGCGCCCAGCGGTTCCAGGTAAAGCGATAACCGGCGTTTACGCCGGCCACGGTGTAAGAGGGGGCCTGCGCGCTGTTGGCGTCGTTGGCCTGAATGTCGCTCATGTAGCGCAGCTCTGCGCCGGCGTGCCAGCCTTCCGGCGGCGCAAAGGCCAGCGAGGCGTAGCCCATGTTGCGCGCGATGCCCGGCAGGCGATTGCCGGCGGGGGTACAGCCGGATTTGCCGCACATTTCGCTGCGGTAGGTGGCGTCCAGCAGCGTCCAGGCCATATGCAGGCGCCAGTCCAGCGCAAACTCTTGATCCAGCGCCAGCTCCAGGCCGCGCCGCCGGGTCTTGCCGGCGTTGGCGTAGGTAGTATTTGTGTATTGGCTTTTCGCCACCACCAGCTCGTTGTCGGTATTGGTCTGGAACAGGGCGGCGCTCACCAGGCCGTTGCCGAGGCGCCGCTTGCTGCCCAGTTCAACGGTATCGCTGGTGGACGGCTGCAGGCCGAGGTTGAGGCCTGGCTGGCCGTCGGGGCGGTAGGAGAGTTCGGTGGTGGTGGGGGTTTCAAAGCCGCGGCCTGCGGAGAGATAAACGTTCCACGCCGGGCTGATCTTGTAGTTGAGCGAGCCCATCGGCAGCCACTGGTGGTAGCGTTTGCTGCCGCTGTCGTCGCCGTTGCGCGGCGTGATGTAGTAATCGGTCGAGTCGAAGCTGACCGTGCTGTAGCGCAGGCCGGCGTCCAGCGTCCAGTGCGGCGTCAGTTGCCAAGAGGTTTGCAGGTAAGGATCCAGGTTCCAGATGCGGTTCTTCTCGTTGCGCCGCTGGTTGCCTTTCTCGCCGTAGTCCACTGTGCCGTCTCGCAGAATAAAGTTTTCGAACCCCTGGCGGCGTTCGGTCATGGTTTCATAATCCAGACCGCCGATCAGTGTTACCGGTAACGATGCGAGAGTATCCTCATGCTTCCAGCGAGTGTCAATGCCCTGATATTTTCTTTCCAGCACGATCACCCCGCCGGCGTGGGCAGGATTGAGCTGTAGTTCTCTGCGAAACGATTGGTACTGCGTGGTGTGGCGCTCGCCGTGGTAGGCGGTCAGGGTCAGTTCGTCGCGCTCGCTCATCTGGCGTTGATAGCGCAGACCGGCCTGGGTCTGGTCGAGCGATTTGCGGGTGTTGAATTGATCCGCGCGCGGCGCCTGGCGCGGGTTTTCCTTCCATTCCGCCTCGGTCAGGCCGCCCGGATCGCCGGCGTCAATCGAGACGCTGTTGAACATCAGCGTCAGGGTGCTGACGTCGTCCAGCCGCACGCCGAGCTTGCCGTTGCCGAGGTTTTTCCGCGCGGCGCTGTGATCGCGGTAGCCCTGGGTGGTAAAGCGGGTGCCGGAGATGGCGTAGTTGACGTCGCCGGCCTGGGTGCCGTCGCCGGTGGCGCCGGTCGCTTTCACCCCGTAGCGCCAGGTGTTGTCGCTGCCGAAATAACCGCCGGCTTCCAGCGTCGGCGGCTGGGTGCCGGTAATGGTGTCGATGTTGATCACCCCGCCCGAAGCGTTGCCGTACAGCGCGGAATAGGGGCCGCGCAGCACTTCGATGCGCTCGACGGAGTTGATGTCGATGTTGGAGGTTTGTCCCTGGCCGTCGGGCATGGTGGCGGGAATGCCGTCGACGTACATGCGCACCCCGCGCACGCCGAACATCGAGCGGCTGCCGAAGCCGCGCACCGAAAGCTGCAGATCCTGCGCATAGTTTTGCCGATTTTGGATCTGCAGGCCCGGCACGCTACCGAGGTTTTCCGACAGGTTAATCTGCGGCGCGGCGTTGCGCAGGTCTGCGCCGTCGATCACGCTGACGGAGACCGGCGATCCCAGTTCCGTCAATCCGGTGGGTTGCGCCATCACCACCAGGGTGTCGCTCTGTTCTTCGCTTTTTTCTGCCGCCGACGCCTGGCTGATGAACATAGGCTGCAGCAATAGCATCGCTACCGGAGTAAGCACGGCGCTTTTTTTATTGGTCATGGGGTCAATCTGCCACTGGTATGAAAAGGAAATCGAGAATCAATTCAGAGTTAGCCATCTGTCGCTCCATCTACATGACGCTAAACGAAAAGGGGAAGGCATCCTGACGTCAGTATAGAGTATCTCGGGCAGGAACGTTCCCGGAAAAATCTGCAGTCCGCAGCGGCGGCTCACCGATTCATGAGCCTGGTTCATAAGCCCAAGCGTATTTCACCCCATAGTCATTGTGGCCGTCGTCTTTTACAGTCATCACACCAGAGCGGCGTCGCGTCAGGCGGAGCCGGTATCAATCAGCGGGAGAGTGAAGATGCAAACACGCAAGTTGGGGCGCGAAGGGCTGGAAGTCTCGGTATTGGGGTTGGGCTGCATGGGGTTGAGCTTTGGCTACGGCCCGGCCACCGATAAACGACAGGCGATCGATCTGATCCGCGCCGCGGTTGACGAGGGCGTGACGTTCTTCGATACCGCCGAGATTTATGGTCCGTTCACGAACGAGGAATTGCTGGGCGAAGCGCTGGCACCGGTGCGCGATCGGGTTGTTATCGCCACCAAGTTCGGTTTCGATCTGCCGCAGCCGGCGGGGCAACAGGTGTTGAACAGCCGCCCGGAGCATATTCGTCGGGCGGTGGAAGGCTCGCTGAAGCGCCTGCGGGTAGAGACTATCGATTTGCTGTATCAGCACCGCGTCGATCCCGAGGTGCCTATCGAGGAGGTGGCTGGGACGGTGCAGCAACTGATCCGCGAAGGCAAAGTGAAGTACTTCGGCTTGTCGGAAGCCGGCGCGCAAACCCTTCGGCGTGCTCACGCGGTGCAACCGGTCACGGCGCTGCAAAGCGAATATTCGCTGTGGTGGCGCGAGCCGGAGCGTGAAATCTTGCCGACGCTGGCGGAGCTGGGCATCGGTCTGGTGCCGTTCAGCCCGCTCGGTAAAGGCTTCCTCACCGGCGCGATCACCGAGAACACGGCCTTCGACAGCGGCGATTTTCGTAACGTGGTGCCGCGATTCAGCGCCGAGGCGCGCCGGGCCAATCAGGCGTTGGTGAACGTGCTGGGGCAGATAGCGCAGCGCAAGGGCGTGACGCCGGCGCAGATCGCCCTGGCCTGGCTGCTGGCGCAGCAGCCGTGGATCGTGCCGATCCCGGGAACCACCAAGCGCCACCGGCTGGAAGAAAACCTCGCGGCGGCGTCGGTCGCGTTGGCGGCGGACGAACTGGGTGACATTGAGCGCGCGCTCTCCGCTATCGACGTGATCGGCGACCGCTATCCGGCGCATCTGCAGAAAAACGTCGGGCGTTAAGCCCGGCGCCGCAGCGCCTCAATCAGCAGCGCAAAGGCGGTGGTGTGCTGCCTGCGGCTCGGATAATAGAGGTAATAGCCGGGAAACGGCGGGCACCAGTCGTCCAGCGCCATCTGCAACCGCCCGTCGGCCAGCGCGTCGGCGACGGTGTCTTCCGGCACGAAGGCGATGCCGAGGCCGAGCTGTGCGGCATCGATCCGCTGGCGCAGGCTGTTGAAGGTCAGTTGCCCCTCGACCCGCACTTTGAGCTCGCGGCCATCGCGGGCAAATTCCCAGGCGTACAGCCCGCCCAAGGTGGGCAGGCGCATGTTGATGCAGCGATGGTTTTGCAGCGCTTGCGGCGTAGCGGGGAGGCCGTAACGGGCGAAATAGGCGGGCGAAGCGACGGGCACCATGCGCATGTCCGGCCCGATGCGCACCGCAACCATGTCCTTTGCCACCTGTTCCCCCAGCCGGATGCCGGCGTCGAAACGCCCGGCGACGATGTCGGTCAGGCTGTTGTCGACGGTGATTTCCACGTTGATATCCGGGTAATCGACGAGAAAAGTGCGCAGCACCGGCCACAGCACCGCATCCACCGCGTGTTCGCCGGCGGTGATGCGGATGTTGCCGGCGGGCCGATCGCGCATTTCACCCAGCGCGTTCAGCTCGCTTTCAATCTCCGCAAAGCGCGGGCCAATGCTGTTGAGCAGCCGCTCACCGGCCTCGGTGGGGGCGACGCTGCGGGTGGTGCGCGTGAGCAAGCGCAGCGCCAGGCGTTCTTCCAGCCCGCGGATAGCGTGGCTGAGCGCCGATTGGGAAACCCCAAGCTGCGCCGCCGCTTTGGTGAAGCTGCGTTCCCTGGCGACCATCAGGAAAGCGATCAGATCGTTAAAGTTTTCTTTCAACATACCGGCACCGGAGAGCAAGGTTAGGGCGCTGCCGCGCGTAGATTCATGAATTGAGCTCATAGCTCCTTGCGCATTTTACCCGCTAGTCGCCGGAAAAGCAGGAGGCTATCTTGGCATCACTGGCTCATAACTATCAGCGTCGGCTTCGAGCGCCGGCGCGGAGGACACGACAGATGAAAATACAACGCAGCGGTTCACTGCCTTCGCAGCGCGGTTCGGCAGAATATTTTACCGGGCAGGTACGCATCGACGCACCCTTCGCCGGTGACGCGCCGGCCAGGGTAGGCGGCGCGACCGTCACCTTCGAACCCGGCGCCCGCACCACCTGGCATACCCATCCGCTCGGCCAGACGCTGCTCGTCACTCAGGGGCGCGGCTGGATCCAGATGTGGGGCGAGGCGACGCAGGAAATGTACCCCGGTGATATCGTCTGGATCCCGGCAGGCGTCAAACACTGGCACGGCGCGACGCCGGATACCGCCATGACCCATATCGCCATCGCCGAAGCGGTGGACGGCAGCCCGGTGACCTGGCTGGAGCCGGTTAGCGAGGCGGAGTACCGGCAATAAGGCCGCTCAGGCCTCGTGGCTCTGCTCGCAAAACCGCAGGCGGTTGCCGAACGGATCGGTCAGGTTCAGCTCTTTGCCCCAGTCGACAACCTCCAACCCCGGCCGGGCATAGCGGTAGTTTTTGGCCGTGAGCTCCCGGTGCAGCGCGTCGATATCGTGCACCGGGATGAAAATAGCGGCGCCGGGCGTGCTGTCGCCATAGTGTTCGCTCAGGTGCAGCGTCAATCCGGCGCGGGTCACCTGCATGTACAGCGGCAGATCTTCGCTGAAACGGTGCTCCCACTCCAGCGTGAAACCGAGAAAGTCCAGATAAAACTCTTTGGCCTTGTCGACCGCAAAAATGCGCAGGATCGGAATGGCAGGGGAGAAGGTGATCATCGTCGATCTCACTGTTACGTTAGCGGCAGCCGATATGGATATCGACCGCCTCGGGGCCGGTATAGGCTTCGAAGTCGGTCAGGAAGCGGCGTTCGATTTCCGGGTGTTGCTCGAAATAGGCCCAGATGGCTTGCCAGCCTGCGATAACCGCCGCCGGCATGGCGCCACGGGCCTGGAACACCAGATAGCGGCCGGGTTGGATGTGCAAACCGCTCTCTGCCGCGCTGCCGGCGGTGACGTCAAACGGCCCGCCGGCGTCGGAGGCGTAGTTGGAGTAGACCCCATAGACCGGCGTGGCGGGCGAGGTGGCGAAAAAGTCTGACCACAGCGCCGGGATTTTTGCCGTCTCGGGCCGGGTTTCGTCCTGATTGGTGGTTCTGACCGTTTGGCCGGCGACGTAAAAGCCGGGCAGCTGTACCACGAGAGGTTGCATACTGGAAATTCCTTTTAACCGTTCGAACGAGAGGCCTAAAGGTAGCAAAGGCTTTCCGGATCCGCCAGACAGGGCCCCCGCAGACGCGGAGGCCGATCGCATCAAGCGCCCAAACCGCCAAGGCACAGGTATTTGATCTCGAGATAGTCCTCGATGCCGTATTTTGAGCCTTCACGGCCTAAACCGGAATGCTTCATGCCGCCGAACGGCGCCACCTCGGTGGAGATCAGCCCTTCGTTGATGCCGACAATGCCGTACTCCAGCGCTTCGGCCACGCGCATCACCCGGCCGATGTCGCGGCTGTAGAAGTAAGCGGCCAGGCCGAACGGCGTGTCGTTGGCCAATTCGATGGCTTCGGCTTCCTGGCTGAAGCGGATCAGGGGCGCCACCGGGCCGAACGTCTCCTCGCGGAAGATTTTCGCCGTGCGCGGTACGTCGGTCAGGATGGTCGGGGTGAAGAAATTGCCGCCCAGCGCGTCAGGTTGGCCGCCCAGCAGCACCGATGCGCCGTGCTCGACGGCGTCGGCGATATGCTCGCGCACTTTCTCTACCGCGCTTTGGTTAATCAACGGGCCGATGGTGACGCCGTCATCCAGGCCGTTACCGACTTTCAGCTGGGCGACGGCGGTTTTCAGCCTGGCGGCGAAGGCGTCGTACACGCCGTCCTGTACCAGAAAACGGTTAGTGCAGACGCAGGTCTGGCCGGCGTTGCGATATTTGGAGGCGACTGCGCCGGCCACGGCGGCATCCAGATCCGCGTCGTCGAACACGATGAACGGCGCGTTGCCGCCCAGCTCCATACTGGTTTTCTTGATGGTGGGCGCACACTGGGCCAGCAGCTGCGCGCCGACTTCGGTGCTGCCGGTGAAGGAGAGTTTACGCACATCCGGATTGGCGGTGAGTTCGCCGCCGATGCCCTTGCTGGGGCCGGTGATCACGTTGCACACCCCGGCGGGCAGCCCGGCGCGCTCCGCCAGCACGGCGATCGCCAGCGCCGAGAACGGGGTCTGGCTGGCGGGGCGGATCACTCCGGTGCAGCCCGCCGCCCAGCCGGGGCCGGCTTTGCGGGTGATCATCGCCGCCGGGAAGTTCCACGGGGTGATGGCGGCGAACACGCCGATCGGCTCTTTCTGCACGATGATGCGGCGGCCCGCCTGGGGCTGCGGAATGGTGTCGCCGTAGACCCGTTTGCCTTCCTCGGCGAACCATTCGATAAAGGAGGCGGCATAGGCGATTTCGCCGCGGCTTTCGGCCAGCGGTTTGCCCTGTTCCGCCGTCATGATGCGCGCCAGGTCGTCCTGATTTTCCATCATCAGTTCAAACAGCCGGCGCAGCTTGCCGGCGCGCTCTTTGGCGGTCAGCGCGCGCCAGGCGGGCAGCGCTTTCTTGGCGGCGGCGATGGCGCGGGCGGTTTCTTCGGCGCCGAAGGCCGGCACGTGGCCGACCAGCTCGCCGTTGGCGGGGTTATGAATGGCGATCGAGCGGCCTTCTTTGACCGGTAGCCATTGCCCGTCGATGTAATTGGCCTCGCGGAACAGCGTGGGATCTTTGAGGGTGGCGCTGATGCGGGTGCTCATGGGTCTCTCCTTTGCTGAGTTCAACAGAATGGTCTATTCCATACGGCTACCCTTTACCCTAGCAAACTTTGCTGCCGCCGTTTGCCGCAGAGGCGACAAGATGACGGTTTTCACCATGAGCACCTTCTGTACAAAAAATATCCGTCACCGGGTCAATACTGAAGGCGCAGGCATATGACCCTTTTCGATGTGATTAAAAGGAGTGTGCGAATGATGAAATCAGTGGATAGACATCTCGCGGCCTACGGCGGCAGCGAAATGGATTTTTTGGCGTCGAGCATCGCCCTGATGGAATGGCAAGGGCGGCAGATTGACGCCGGGCAGGTGGCCGGCAATATGTCGGAGCAGCAAAGCCGCCTGTTCTTTGCGCGGTTGCGTTATTTTCGTCAGCTTTATCAGGCCGCATCGGCGGCTGAACACAGCCTGTAATTCCCCGATTCAGCCCCGCCGCAGCGGGGCTTTTCATTTCAGCGGCGCCACGCCTCGCTCGCCGCGAGGGAAAATAAGCGCAAAAAGTTTCATGGGTTAAACTTTTCCGCCGCCTGTGTTGTTTTATTTTACCGGGCGCGCATTGCTGATATACCCGTCTTGACAATAATTTTGCCGGTGCTAATAGTTAATTCACATCTTAAATAATAAACGAAGTTTAATATATGAAACAACTTGCGGGGAGCTATGACAACGGCGCTACGGTGGATAATGAAGACGCTATTTTGACTTCACTCCAAACGCGCAGTGCGGCTATTTATAATCAGACGCGTCATGAAAAGAATATGGCTTATGGTGAAAGCGAGCGCGAGACGGTTGATTGGCTCTATTCTGCAAAGCAGCACCAGGGGACGTTAATTTTTATTCACGGCGGCTATTGGCAATTCTGCGACAAGGCGGATTTTGCCTTTATCGCCGCCGGGCCGTTGGCGTTGGGCTTTGACGTGGTGCTGGTGGAATACGCGCTGGCGCCGGCGGTGAATCTTGACGCAATTTGTCGGCAGGTGGGGGCGGCGCTTGATGCCATTCAACGCCGTCTGCCGCCGCACTACGCCCATCCGGTTTACCTGTGTGGCCATTCCGCCGGCGGGCATCTGGCGGCGTTTTGGCAGCAGCATGCGTTGGTGGATGCGGTCTTTCCCATCAGCGGCCTGTTCGAGCTGGCACCGCTGCAAGAGAGTTATGTCAACCGGGCGCTGCAGCTGAGCGCCCGGCAGATTGAAACGCTCAGCCCGGCGCGCCACCTGCCGGCGCGCAGCAAGCCGCTCACGCTGTATTACGGCGCGGCCGAGTTGCCGGAATTGATCGGCCAGTCGCAGCACTATCACGCGGTGCTGCGACAACGCGGGGTGCCGGCCGACCTGGTGGCGGTGCCCGGTGCCAACCATTTCACCATTCTGGATGCGTTGTTCGCCGCCGACGGCGCGCTGCTTCGCCAACTTGATCATCATGGGGAACACTGACATGCGCGAGATCGTAGAGACCGGGCTACCGGATATCGGCCAGCCTTTTTCCTGGGCCACCCGGGGCGGCGGCATGCTGTTTACCGCCCACGGCCCGGTGCGTGCGGACGGCAGTATCGAGACCGGCGCGCCGGAGCGACAGATTGCGCTGACCTTCGACAACCTGGCGCAGACGCTGAAGGCGGCGGGTAGCCACAGCGATAAGGTGCTGCAGGTAATCGTTTATCTCACCGACGTCAACGACGTTAAATTGCTCGATGATATTTACCGGAAATACTTTAATTATCCTTATCCCAATCGCTCCACGGTTATTGTCGAGAAATTAGTGGTGCCGGGAATGAAAATAGAAATTACCGTCAGCGCCATCGCCTGATTTAATTTCTCATTAAGTCCGTCTTTATATTAATTCAATAACGAGTTAAGGATGCGTCATGTTTAAACAGATTGCACCTTCTGCAGCCGATCCGATTATGTCGCTGATGGAAGCCTATTTGCAGGATCCCCATCCGAAAAAAGTGAATTTAGGCATTGGGCTCTATTACGACCAGCAGGGGAATATTCCGCTGATGCAGGCGGTTGAGGCCGCCGAGCAGCGTTTGCTGGCGCTGCATCGCCCGCACGGCTATCCGCCGATCGAAGGTTCGCCGCAGTTCGCCCGCCAGGTGCAGACGCTGCTGTTCGGCGAGCGGCAGGCGGCCGATATCGCCACGGTGCAGACCGTCGGCGGCTCCGGCGCGCTGAAGCTGGCGGCGGATTTTCTGCGCCACTTTCTGGCGCGCAGCGAAATTTGGGTGTCCGATCCCACCTGGGCCAATCACTGGGCGATTTTCGAAGGCGCCGGGCTGCGCGTGAATACCTATCCCTACTTTGACGAAGCGGCGGGCGGCCTGCGCTTTGCCGCCATGCTCGACGCGCTGGACAGTCTGCCGCCTGGCAGCGTGGTCTTGCTGCATCCTTGCTGCCATAACCCGACCGGCACCGATCTGACGGCGGAGCAGTGGCGTGCCACGCTCACCGTGCTGCAGCGGCGTAATCTGCTGCCGCTGTTCGACATTGCCTATCAGGGCTTCGGCGACGGGTTGGAGGAGGACTGCTTTGCGTTGCGCGAAGCGCTGAAAACCGATCTGCCGTTTTTGGTCTGCAACTCGTTTTCCAAAAACGTGGCGCTGTACGGCCAGCGGCTGGGCGCGCTGTCGGTGCGCTGCGCCGATGTGGAAAACGCCGCCAACGTCAAAGGGGCGTTAAAAACGCTGATCCGCCGCAGCTACTCCTGCCCGCCGACGCACGGTAGCCAGATCGTGGAAACCCTGCTCGGTGATGCCGAACTCGGTGAGCTTTGGCGCCATGAACTGGCGGAAATGCGCGTGCGCATCAAGCAGATGCGTGAGCAGCTGGCCGCCGGCCTGGCGCGGGGCGGCTCTTCGCTGGATCACCGGCGCATACGCGATCAGCGCGGCATGTTCAGCTATACCGGCCTGAACGAAGCGCAATTGCAGACCCTGCGGCAACGCTACGCCATCTATCTGGTTTCGCCTGGCCGCATGTGCCTGCCAGGGCTTAACCCCGGCAACATCGACTACGTGACCGGCGCCATCCTCGACGTCACCCGTACCGCCTAACTTCGCTCAGGAACTCAGCCATGCCACAGATGAATGATTTTGAGCATATCGCCCGCCGTCAGGGCGGGTTGAACAAGCATCTTACCGCCGGGCAGATGTCGATGCTGGCGATCGGCGGCGCCATCGGCACCGGGCTGTTTCTCGGCAGCGCCTATGCCATTCAGATGGCGGGGCCGTCGGTATTGCTGAGCTATCTGATCGGCGGCGTTATTGCGCTGCTGCTGATGGGCAGCCTGGCGGAAATGACCTCCGAACACCCGACGCCCGGCTCGTTCGGCGACTACGCTGAATTCTACCTTGGCCCGCTGTTCGGCTTTCTGGTGCGCTACTCTTACTGGTCCTGTGTGGTGCTGGCGGTGGGCACCGAAGTCACCGCCATCGGCATGTACATGCAATTCTGGTTCCCGGCGACGCCGACCTGGCCGTGGGTGTTGCTGTTCTCGGCGGCGGTGATCGTCATCAACGTGATCGGCGTGAAGTCGTTCGGCCAGGTGGAATACGCGCTGTCCACCGTCAAAGTGACGGCGATCGTGGCGTTTATTCTGATCGGCATCGGCATTCTGGCGTTCTCGGGCAACCCGGCCTACGGTCTGCGCAACCTGACCGCCGGCGGTTTTATGCCGTTCGGCGTCAAAGGCATGTGGTTCGCGGTGATCGTTTCCATTTTCAGCTACCTGAGCATTGAAATGATCGCGGTGGCCGCCGGCGAGGCGAAAAACCCGGTGATTGCGGTGAAGGCGGCGTTCAAGGGCACCATCGTGCGGCTGTTCATCTTCTATATGTTGTCGATCGCCTTGATGCTGGCCATCGTGCCCTGGCGCCAGTCCGGCACCGGCGAAAGCCCGTTCCTGATGGCGATGAACGTGATCCATCTGCCCGCCGCCGCCGGTATTTTCAACTTTATCGTGCTGGTGGCGGCGCTGTCGGCGATGAACAGCCAACTGTACATCACCACCCGCATGATGTTCTCGCTGTCGCGTGCCGGGCAGGCACCGGCGGCATTGGGGCGCGTCAGCCGGCGCGGCATTCCGGTCAATGCGCTGGCAATGTCGTGCATCGGTATCGTAGTGTCGATCGTGCTGAGCCTGGTGGCGCCGGAAACCTCGTTCGCCGCCATGATGTCTATCTCGGTGTATGGCGCCTGCTTCACCTGGCTGATGATTTTCGTCACCCACCTGTTCTTCCGCCGCAGGCACCGGCACACTCACCTGAAATTCCGCATGTGGGGGTTCCCTTATACCACCTTGCTCGGCGGCGGGCTGATGGCGGCGCTGATGATTTCGACGGCGTTTACCGAATTCTTCCGTATGACGCTGTGGTTCGGCATTCCGTTCACCTTGCTGCTGGTGGTGGCCTACCGCTTCCAGAGCCGCCGCGCGCCTGCGCCGTCACCACTCAAGACACCGGAAGTGGAGTAATGCGGGGGGGGGGGCTGAGGCGTGCCTCAGCCCCGGGGATTACAGCCGGCTTTTCGGGATCAGGTGGTCGCCGAAGCTCAGGCGTTGGCGGCCCGGCTCAATTGCGGTCAGCGGCGCCACTTCGTGCAGCGAGGATTTGCAGCGCTGCACCAGATCCTGATACTCGCGGGTGCCGGCGACCTTCCAGGCCAGTTCCTGTTCGGTCAGATCGCGCAGCACGCGCGCCGGGCTGCCGACCACCAGCTTGTTGGCTTCGATTACCGCTGCGGCTTTGACGAACGCCATCGCGCCGACGATGGTGTTCTCGCCGATCTCCGCGCCGTCCATCACCACCGCGTTCATGCCCACCATCGCGTTGCGGCGAATGCGGCAGCCGTGCAGGATGGCGCCGTGGCCGATATGACCGTCTTCTTCCACCACCGTGTCCTGCTGCGGGAAGCCGTGCATCACGCAGTTGTCCTGAATGTTGGCACCGTCGCAAATCACCAGGCGACCGAAATCGCCGCGCAGGCTGGCGTTCGGGCCGATGTACACGTGCTTGCCGACGATCACGTCGCCGATCAGCACCGCCGTGGGGTGCACGTAACTGCTGGGGTCAACGACCGGCGTCAGGCCGTCAATCTGATACACAGGCATAGCGTGGGTTCCTTAAAGTGTAGGGTCGCGCGGCAGGCCGCCGAAGCGCCGATAGTAGCCGGCGGCCGGCGCGGGCAGGGCGCCGATGGTGGTTTCCGCCAGCGCACTGACGTACTCCGTCGCGGCGCGATCGACCTGCTGATAGAGATTGATGCACAGATTGCGGGCGATTTGGCCCTCCCACTGCGCGGGCAGCAGCGCGTCCGGCAGCAGCGGGTCTTTCAACACCACGCGACGGAAGAAGTGAATCAAGAGTAGCTTAATCTGGAAACAGCGCAGCGGCGTCAGCGCCGCCGGGCCGGCCTCGCGCAACAGCGCCATCAGCGGCCGGAAGGAGACGATAAACTCGTGATAACCGGCCGCCACCTCGCTCAGCGACCAGCAGTCGGCCACCAGGTTTTGCAGGGTTTGCTCGGAACGGTTGTAGGGGTAATCGGCGCGGAAGTAGATCACCTGCTCGCTGGCGTTCAGTTCGCCGAGCAGCGCCGGCACGTCGGTCTGCGCATGGGTGGGGGCCGCCATCAGGTTGTTGGCGATTTGCCCGAACCCGAGCCAGCCCAGCTCTTTCTTCAGCCGCGCGCGCTCGTTTTTTTCGGCGTTTTCCAGCAGCAACAGCTCCCACTTGCCGTCCCAGGCGGGCTGTTCGCGCAGATAGATCTTCGATTCGGCATGGCGGAATTGGCGCATCCCCTGTTCGGTCACCCGGTAGAAGCTGCGGCGACCTATTTTCTCCACCGCCAGCCAACCCTCTTTCTGCAGGCGGAACACCGAGGTGCGCACGAAACGATCGCCGAAGCCGAAGGCGTCCAGCAGCGCGCTCAGGCTGCCGAGCCACACTTCGCCGCCACGGTGGCTGAGTGCGTCGCCGTACAGCGAAATGATCAGCGAGGTGCCGCTGATCGGCTGCGCGTCGACGGCATGGCGAATGAACTCATCCAGTTTATGTTCCATATTTTTCCATGGGTTAGCCTTCGATGAGCCACAACATTACCATAATTTGGGGCGGCGTCATCCGTGACGCCGTGCGCCTCAGCGCGGCCGCAGATCGACCACGCGCTGCGCTTTGCCTTCCGAGCGTGGAATATCGCCGCAGTTGGCGATGCTGACGTCGGTGCTGACGCCGATGATCGATTTGATATGGTGACGCAGTTGGTGGCAGATGTCGCAACGCTGCTGATGGCTGAGGCTGAGCGCTGACTCTTTCAGCTCGACGCACACCGCCAGCGTGTCCAGGTGCCCGCTGCGGCTGACCTGCAGCTGATAGTGCGGCGACAGCTGCTCGAATTGCATGATCTGTTCTTCCACCTGCGACGGGAAGACGTTGACGCCGCGGATGATCAGCATGTCGTCGGAGCGGCCGGTGATCTTGCCCATGCGGCGCATCTGGCGCGCGTCGCCCGGCAGCAGCCGGGTAAGATCGCGGGTGCGGTAGCGGATCACCGGCAGCGCCTCTTTGGTCAGGGTGGTGAACACCAGTTCGCCGTGCTCGCCGTCCGGCAGGGTGATGCCGGTTTCCGGGCAGATGATCTCCGGCAGGAAATGGTCTTCCCAGATGGTGGGGCCGCCGCCGCTTTCCAGACACTCCATCGCCACGCCCGGCCCCATCACTTCCGACAGGCCGTAAATATCCAGCGCCTTGATGCCCATGCGGGTTTCGATTTCGTGGCGCAGGGCTTCGGTCCAGGGTTCGGCGCCGAAGACGCCGAGCCGGAGCGAGCAGCCGCGCGCGTCGCCCCCCATCTTGCGTTCCAGCTCGTCGATCAGCGTCAGGCAATAGGACGGCGTCACCATGATGATGTCGGGTTTGAAATCGAGGATCAGCTGCGCCTGGCGCTCCGTCTGGCCGCCGGACATCGGGATCACCGTCGCGCCGAGCCGTTCCGCGCCGTAGTGCGCACCCAGGCCGCCGGTGAACAGGCCGTAGCCGTAGGCGACGTGTACCTTGTCTTTGGCGGTGGCACCGCCGGCGCGCAGGCAACGGGCGACGATATCGGCCCAGTTATCGATGTCGCGCTGGGTGTAACCCACCACCGTCGGGCGGCCGGTGGTGCCTGATGAGGCGTGGATGCGCACCACTTGTTCCATCGGCACCGCGAAGGTGTCGAACGGGTAGTTGTCGCGCAGATCCTGCTTGGTGGTGTAGGGGAAGCGCGTCAGATCGCTCAGCTGCTTGAGATCGTCGGGGTGCACGCCCGCCTGGTCGAACTTGCGTTTGTACATCGGCACATTGTCGTAGGCGTGGTGCAGCGTCCATTTCAGACGCGCCAACTGCAACGCTTCAATCTCATCGCGCGAGGCGAATTCAATGGTATCGAGGGGCTGTGGATTTATTGTCATGGTTAGCCTCAGGGGTCAGACACGCTCAATGATCATGGCGATGCCTTGGCCTACGCCGATGCACATGGTGCAAAGCGCATAGCGGCCGGCTCGCCGTTCCAGTTCAAACAGGGCTGCCAGCGCCAGACGCGCGCCGCTCATGCCCAGCGGGTGCCCCAGAGCGATCGCGCCGCCGTTGGGGTTGACCTGCGGTGCATCGTCCGGCAGGCCAAGCTGACGCATCACCGCCAACGCCTGGGCGGCGAACGCTTCGTTCAGTTCGATAACATCCATCTGCGCCAGGCTCAGCCCGGCGATTTCCAGCACCTTGCGGGTGGCCGGCAGCGGGCCGATGCCCATCAGCCGCGGCTCCACGCCGCAGGTGGCGGTGGCTACGATGCGCGCGCGCGGCGTCAGCCCCTGGCGCGCCGCCATCGCTTCGGAGGCGACGATCAGGGCCGCCGCACCGTCGTTCAGGCCCGAGGCGTTGCCGGCGGTGACGCTGCCGGGTTGGCGGAACGGGGTTTTCAGCGCCTGCAGTTGATCGAAGGTGGTGTCGGCACGCGGGTGTTCATCCTGGCTGAACAGGGTGACCGCGCCTTTTTTGCCGGTGAGGCTGACGGGGGCTATCTCCTGCGCCAGATGGCCCAGCGCCTGCGCCCGAGCGGCGCGCTGCTGGCTGCGCAGCGCAAAGGCGTCCTGATCGGCGCGGCTGATATTGAACTGCGCGGCGACGTTTTCAGCGGTCTCCGGCATCGAATCGGTGCCGAACTCGGCTTGCATCCGCGGGTTGACGAAGCGCCAGCCGAGGGTGGTGTCGTACAGCTGCGCCTGGCGGCTGAAGGCGCTGTCGGCCTTGCCCATCACCAGCGGCGCGCGGGTCATCGACTCCGCGCCGCCGGCCAGCAGCAGCCCGGCGTCGCCGGCTTTGATACTGCGCGCCGCCATCGCCAGCGCATCCAGGCCCGAACCGCATAAGCGGTTCACCGTGGTGCCGGAAACGCCGACCGGCAGCCCGGCCAGCAGCAGCGCCATGCGTGCCAGATTGCGGTTGTCTTCCCCGGCCTGATTGGCGCAGCCGAGGATCACGTCGTCCAGCAGCGCCCAATCCACCTGCGGATGGCGTTCCATCAGCACGCGCAGCGGCAGGGCGGCGAGATCGTCGGCGCGCACCTGTGCCAGTGCGCCGCCATAGCGGCCGATCGGGGTGCGCACGCCGTCGCAGATAAATGCCTGATTCATGCCTGATCTCCTAAAATGCGGTGGCCGAGGCGGTGCGCGCGGCCACGGAACCAGGCGACGGTTTTGCCCAGTTGGTTAACGATCTCGACGTCGTACAGCCCGGTGGCTTTGCCCTGATGACGCACCTCCGCGCTGGCGGTAAGTCGATCGCCGGCCAGCGCCGGGCGGATGAAGTCGATGCTGCAGCCGGAGGCCACCGCCGCCAGCCCTTGGCTGTTGCAGGCGTAGGCGAAAGCGGTGTCCGCCAGGCTGAACAGTTGGCCGCCGTGGCAGGTTTGGTGGCCATTGAGCATCTGCGGGCCGACGGTCATGCTGACCTGAGCGAACCCGGCGTCGACCGCATCGATGTGCATCCCCATCGCCTGAGCGCAGGTGTCTTGCTGGAACATCTGTTCGGCGCAGCGCTGAGCCAGCGCGCGCGGCGTATTGGCGTTCATCGATCGGCTCCTGGGAAAGCGGCGGGGGAAGCATAGCGGCGCAGCAGCGGCATCGGGCGATAGCGCGCTTCACCATAATGGCGTTGCAGGTTTTCCAGCGTCGCCAGAATGTGGCGCCAGCCGAGGGCGGCGCCCCAGGCCAGCGGCCCGCGCGGGTAGTTGACGCCGCGCAGCATCGCCAGATCGGTATCTTCAGCGCTGGCGACGCCTTTGTTCACCACGTCGAGCGCTTCGTTGGCCAACATGGCCAGGGTGCGCATCGTCAGCAGGCCGGGGTAATCCGGCAACGGGATGACCTGCTTGCCGAGGGACTGCAGCAGGCGAATCGCTTTGGCATTGTGTTGCGCGCCGTTTTGCGCTGCGCAGCTGATGGCGATGGCAGGGGTGTGTGTATAGTCGGCACAGAGATCGAACAGCACCACGGGCGTTCCACGTTCGTCGGCCAGTTGGTCGGCGGTTTTACCATTGGTTAACATCAGTGTAACGTCATCGATCGTGACGTGCGGGCTGGTCTGGCCAGGTTGTTTGATCGCCGCCGCATTTTCGCTTAACAGTTGTGCCAAATCGGCCAGCGACGACCAGTCGCCGTGCAGCGTAACGCGTTGCGGCAGCGCGGCCTGCGCCGGCGGCGCAAACGCGATCTCGGCGGCGGGGCGCTGCGCGTCATAGCGGTAGAAGCCGCGGCCGGATTTGCGGCCCAGGCGCCCGGCGGCCACCAGTTCCTGCTGTACCAGCGAAGGGGTGAAGCGCGGATCCTGGTAGAAAGCCTGATACACCGATTCAGTCACGGCGTAGTTGACGTCCTGGCCGATCAGGTCGGTCAGTTGCAGCGGGCCCATGGCGAAACCGCCGGCGTCGCGCAGCACCGCGTCCAGCGTGGCGGCGTCGGCCACCCGTTCCTCCAGCGCGCGCAGGGCTTCGGCATAGAACGGCCGCGCCACGCGGTTGACGATGAATCCCGGCGTCGAGCGGCACAGGACGCCCTGTTTGCCCCAGCGTTGCGCCAGCGCCTGCAATGCGGCGAGGGTCTCGGCACCGGTTTCCAGACCGCTGACGATCTCCACCAGCTTCATCAGCGGCGCCGGGTTGAAGAAGTGCAGCCCGGCCATGCGTTCCGGGTGCTGCAATGCGCCGGCGATGGCGGTGATCGACAACGAGGAGGTATTGCTGGCGAACAGCGTAACGGGCGAGCATACCGCTTCCAGATCGCGGAACAGGCTCTGTTTAATCGTCAGGTTTTCCGCCACCGCCTCGATCACCAGCGCGCAGTCGGCCAGTTGCTCGAGCGAATCGGCGCGTTCGAGGCGCGCCAGCAGCGCTTCGGTGGTTGCGGCGTCGGCCTTGCCGTTGTCGACCCGCTGCCGCAAACGGCGCGCGAGTTCGTCGATCGCGCGTTGGGCGGCGGCGGGGGCGATATCGAACAGCTGCACCGGGTGGCCGGCGGCGGCGGCCACCTGGGCGATGCCGATGCCCATGGTGCCGGCACCGATCACCGCGACCCGGCCGCTAAGAAGGGGCGCGTTCATGATTATTTCCCGCTGAAGTTTGGCGTGCGTTTGGCGAAGAACGCGCTGACGCCTTCACGATAGTCGTCGCTGCGGCCGCCCAAGCGTTGCAGATCGCGCTCCAGATCGAGCTGCTGATCGAGGCTGTTGGTGGCCGAGCTGTAGATGGCTTTCTTGATCAGCCCCAGACCGTAAGTCGGCTGGGTGGCCAGATGGCGCGCCAGCGTTTGGCTGCGATCGGCCAATTCCTCCGCCGGCACCACCTGCCAGATCATGCCCCACTCCAGCGCCTGTTGGGCGCTGATTTTGTCACCCAGCATAGCCATGCCCATCGCGCGGGCGTGGCCGGCCAGCCGCGGCAGGAACCAGCTGCCGCCGGAGTCCGGCACCAGCCCCAGACGGCAGAACGACTGAATGAAGCCGGCATTGTCGGCGGCGATGACGATGTCGCACGCCAAGGCCAGCGCGGCGCCGGCGCCGGCCGCCACGCCGTTGACCGCGCACACCACCGGCTTCGGCAGGGCGGTCAGGCGGCGGATCAAGGGGTTGTAGAAACGTTCGACCGACAGGCCGAGATCCGGCGCCTGTTGATCGGCGCTGACGTTGCGATCGTTGAGATCCTGCCCGGCGCAGAAACCGCGCCCGGCGCCGGCGATCAGCAGGCAGCGCACGTTGTCGTCGCGCTCGGCTTGCGTTAATGCCTCGCTCAACTGGCGATGCATTTCGTCGTTAAAACTGTTGAGCCGATCCGGTCGGTTGAGGGTCAGCGTCAACACGCCGGCGTCGAGATGACTGAGAATCAATGCGTTATCCATAAATCAGCGCCCCTGATAGTTTGGCGTACGTTTTTCGAAAAAGGCGGCGATGCCTTCGCGGCGATCGTCGGTGGCGGCCAGGGTGACAAACTGTTGACGCTCCATCGCCAACCCCTGGCTAAGGCCGGTTTCCTCGGCCTGTTTCAGCGCCTGTTTGGCGGCGCGCAGCGCCAGCGGCGCCTGACGACTGATGCGTTCGGCAATCTGTTGCGTGCGTTCCAGCGTCAGGGCATCGACGCACACTTCGCTGATAAGGCCAGCCTGCAGCGCGGTGCGGGCGTCGATGGCCTCGCCGGTCAGCACCATCTGGCTGGCGCGCGACTTGCCGACGCAGCGGATCAGGCGTTGAGTGCCACCGGCCCCCGGCATCAAGCCGAGGGTGATCTCCGGCAGGCCGAAGCGAGCGCTTTCGCCGCCGATGACGATGTCGCAGGCCAGGGCCAGCTCGCAGCCGGCGCCCAGCGCATAACCGTTCACCGCCGCCAGCAGCGGCTTGCTGAACTGCGCCAGCCGTTGCCACAGCTGCGGACGGCGATCCGCCAGCGCGGCCGGCAGATCCTGTTGTTGCAGCTCGCGTAGATCGGCGCCGGCGGCGAAGAAGCGCGCCGCGCCGGCGAGCACGACGGCACCCACGCCGCTGTCGGCGTCGGCCTGTTCCAGCAGATAAACCAGCTGCTCCAGGCACGGCGTGCTCAGGGCGTTGCGCGCATCCGGGCGGTGCAGCGTCAGCGTGACCACGCGGTGTCGCTGTTGGCGCAAAATAAACGGAGTGTCCATCTCGGCTCCTAGACGTCGAAATCCAATACCACGCCATCGCCTTTCGGCCACGACTGGCAACTCAATACGTAGCCCGCCGCCAGCTGATCCGGCTCCAGGCTGTAGTTGACGCCCATCTCCACCTGGCCGGCCTTCAGACGGCATTTGCAGGTGGCGCACACGCCGCCTTTACAGGCGTAGGGCAGGTCGGCGCCCTGGCGCAGCGCGGCGTCGAGGATGCTGTCGTCCTGTTCGCCGACCTCGATATCCAACCGGCGGCCGTCGAGCAGGATCGCCACCCGGGTGGCGTTGCGATCGCCGCTGCTGCGCGGGCGGGCGGCGAGGCCGCTGGTGTTGAAGCGTTCGCTGTGGATGTGGTTGGCCGGCACGCCGGCCTGCTCCAGCACGGTTTGCGCGTCGTCCATCATCGATTCCGGCCCGCAGATGAAGGCGTGGTCATAGTCGCGGAAATCCAACAGCGCACCGCCGATCGCCGTCAGGCGCTCGCGATCGATGCGGCCGCTGAGCAGCGGGCTGTCGAGGTTCTCCTGGCTGAACAGGTACAGCTGCTGAAAACGTTGCGGGTAGCGGTTTTTCAGATCCGACAACGCCTCTTTGAACATCATCGAACGGCTGTTGCGGTTGCCGTAGATCAGGGTGAAACTGCTGCCCGGTTCGAGCTGCAGCGTCGCCTTGATGATCGACAGCATCGGCGTAATGCCGGAACCGGCGGCGATCGCCAGGTAGTTGCCGTGGCGTTCCGCCTGCGGCTGATAGCCGAAGCGCCCTTGCGGCACCATCACCTCCAGCGCGTCGCCGACCTTCAGCATGCGGTTGACGAAGCCGGAGAAACGGCCCTGATCGATCGCCTTCACGCCGATCTGCAGCAGGCCTTCCTGCGGTGAACTGCAGATGGAGTAGCAACGCCGCAGCTCTTCGCCGTTGATCAACGCCTTCAGCGTCAGGTGCTGGCCGGGGGTATAGCGGTATTGGTTTTGCAGCTCTTCGGGCACGCGCAGGGTGATGGCTACGGCGTCCGGCGTTTCGCGCTCGATGGCGGCGACGTTCAGGCGATGAAAGACCGTCATGGTGTCAGCGCTCCTATATGCATTTGAAATAATCGAACGGTTCCCGGCAGTCGCAGCAGCGGTACAGCGCTTTGCAGGCGGTGGAACCGAACTCGCTGATCTTCTCGCTGTGGGTGCTGCCGCAGCGCGGGCAGGCCACCGGGCCGTGGGCGTGCGGCCGATCGCAGGTGTGGCCCTGCGGCGGCGCCACGCCGTATTGCCGCAGCCGCTCGCGGGCGTCGGCGTTCATCCAGTCGGTGGTCCAGGCCGGGCTGAGGCGAATGTCCACCTGCACCGGGCTGAAGCCGGCGGCTGCCAGCTGCTGCTCGATGGCGTTGAGCAAGAACTCGGTGGCCGGGCAGCCGGAATAGGTTGGGGTGAAGGTCACGCGCCAGCCGTCGCCGTCGCGCGCTACGTCGCGCACCATGCCCAAATCGGTGATCGACAGCACCGGCAGCTCGGGATCGCTGATCTGTTGCAGACAGTGCCAGATTTGCGGAATTTCGGCGGGTTGCAAACGGGTGACGTTCATTGCGGCCTCCTACCACTGGCCGTTTGGATAGGCGCGCTGCAGGAACTGCATCTCTGCCAGCAGCGGGCCAAGATGTTCGCTGTGCCGCCCTTGCTTGCCGCCGTGACGGAACGCCTGTTCGGCCGGCAGCGCCAGCGTCGCCTGGCGCAGTGTCTCTTCCACCTGCGCCTGCCAAGGGGCCTGCAGCGTGCGCGGATCGACGGCGATGCCTTGTTCCGCCAGTTCAAGCTCCAGCGCGTCGGCGTGGAACAACTCGGCGGTGAAGCGCCACAGGTTATCCAGCGACTGCTGGATCTTACGGTGGCTGATGTCGTTACCGTCGCCCAGGCGGATCATCCAGCCGTGGCTGAAGCGCAGGTGATAATCGGCTTCCTTCAATGACTTGGCGGCAATGGCGGCGATCTGCGTATCGCGACTGCAACTCAGCGCCCGGTGCAGCTGCACGTGGTAGGCGTCGAGCAGGAATTGGCGCACCAGCGTGTCGTTGAAACCGCCGTTCGGCTGCTCTGCCAGCAACAGGTTATGAAACTGGCGTTCGTCGCGGCCGAAGGCCAGGCTGTCTTCGCTGCAGGGCGGGCCCGCCCGTTCGGCGGCGTAGCCGAGGAAGTTGCGCGCCTGGCCGAGCAGATCGAGCCCAATGTTGGCCAGCGCCAGATCGATTTCCAGCTCGGGCGCGTGGCCGCACCAGGCGCAAAGGCGCTGGGCGAGGATCAGAGGCGTGTCGCCCTGACGAAGCAAATAGCTGATGCGCGGATCGTTAACCGTCATGGTCGCCTCTACATGTTCTTGATGCCGTCGGGAATGGTGTAAAACGTCGGATGACGGTAGATCTTGTCTTCGGACGGCTCGAAGAACGCGCCGCGATCTTCCGGCTGCGAGGCGATCAGATGGCGGGATTGCACCACCCAGATAGAGCAGCCTTCGTTACGGCGCGTGTAGGCGTCGCGGGCGTTTTCCAGCGCCATTTGGTCGTCGGCGGCGTGCAGGCTGCCGACGTGGCGATGCGCCAACCCTTGTTTGCTGCGGATAAACACTTCATACAGCGGCCATTCAACGTGGCTCATGATCTCGGTTCCTTATGTTGGCTATGCGGCGGAGGCGGCGTTTTTCGCCGCGTGGGCCATGGCGCCGTCGCGCACCCAGGCGCCGTCTTCCCAGGCGCGACGTTTGGCCTGCAGGCGTTCGTGGTTGCATTGGCCGCGCCCTTTGATCACCTCATGCAGTTCGCTCCAGTCGATTTCGCCGAAGCGATAGTGGCCGGCGGCGGCGTCCCAGATAAGACTCGGGTCCGGCGCCGTCATGCCCAGCGCCTCAAGCTGCGGCACGGTGTTGTCGACGAATTTCTGCCGCAGCTCATCGTTGCTGTGGCGTTTGATTTTCCACGCCATGCTCTGGGCGCTGTGAGGGGAGTCGGCGTCGCTTGGGCCGAACATCATCAGCACCGGCCACCAGAAGCGATCGATGGCGTCTTGCAGCATGGCGCGCTGCGCGTCGCTGCCGTTGGCCATCGCCATCACCGCTTCGTAGCCTTGGCGCTGGTGGAAGCTTTCCTCTTTGCAGATCTTCACCATTGCCCGCGCATAGGGGCCGTAGGAGGCGCGGCACAGCGCCACCTGGTTGACGATGGCGGCGCCGTCGA
This sequence comes from Serratia marcescens, assembly GCF_001902635.1. GTDB lineage: Bacteria > Pseudomonadota > Gammaproteobacteria > Enterobacterales > Enterobacteriaceae > Serratia > Serratia marcescens_F. Next base: position 86,854 of record NZ_MJAO01000010.1, read on the forward strand.
CCAGCCAGCCGATCACGCCGATATCCGCCCAGTTAAGCGTGGGGTAGTTGAAGATCGAGGAATACTTCATCTTGCCGTCGAGCATCTTTTGGTAGATGTCCTGGCGCGAACAGCCGAGGGTTTCGGCGGCGCTGTAGAGGTACAGGCCGTGGCCGGCTTCGTCTTGCACCTTGGCCAGCAGCACCGCTTTGCGGCGCAGCGTGGGGGCGCGCGTCAGCCAGTTGGCTTCCGGCAGCATGCCGATGACTTCGGAGTGGGCGTGTTGGCCTATCTGCCGAATCAGGTTCTGACGGTAGGCGTCCGGCATCCAGTCCTTGGCCTCGATGGCGATATCCGCCGCGATCTTGTCGTCGAAATGCTGCTGATACTGTGCGTCAGTTGTCATGCTTGCCTCTTGGTGATTCGTGTTTTTCACATTAATTACAAAAATGTGAATCACTTTAACTAACCATAAGGCTACAAACTGATAACAAAAAGATCAAACGTGATTCATGTGGTTTTGCGAGGTTACTCACAGGGTGCATTGTTAATTGATTGATTTATAATAATAAATAAAGGCGTAAACTTTATGTTTACGGCAGGGGAAACGGTCTGTAAGCGCCTTTTGTTCTTTTTTTGTTAAAATTTGGTTTGGCGTCGACTGGCATTTATGTGATACGTAATTAAGCTGTATGGTGAAAATTTATGAATTTCGGAGGGCACATGCAGCAGTTACACAGTTATCTTTCTGGCGCCTGGGTGTATGGGCAGGGAGAGAGCCGCGAGATCCACCACGCCGTAACCGGCGAAGCGTTGTACCAGGTCTGCTCCGACGGCCTGCCGTTGGCGGCGAGCCTGAGCTATGCGCGCAGCCGCGGCGGCCCTGCGCTGGCGCACATGACGTTCCAGCAGCGCGCCCAAATGCTGAAAGCGGTGGCGAAACATCTGCTGGCGCATAAAGAAGCGCTGTATCAGATTTCCTACCAAACCGGGGCGACGCGCAACGACGGCTGGGTCGATATCGAAGGTGGCATCGCTACGCTGTTCGCCTATGCCGGCATGGCCGGTCGCGAGCTGCCGGACGATACGCTGTGGCCGGAAGACGAGCTGATCCCGCTGTCGAAACAGGCGCAGTTCGCCGCCCGCCACGTGTTGACTTCGCGTCCCGGCGTGGCGCTGCACATCAACGCTTTCAACTTCCCGTGCTGGGGCATGCTGGAAAAACTGGCGCCGACCTGGCTGGCGGGCATGCCGGCCATCATCAAGCCGGCCACCGCCACTGCGCAATTGACGCAGGCGATGGTCAGGTTGATCGTCGACAGCGGGCTGGTACCGGAAGGGGCGCTGCAACTGGTGTGCGGCGGCGTCGGCGACATGTTTGCGCACCTGGATTACCAGGATGCGGTGACCTTTACCGGTTCGGCGCAGACCGGGCAGCGGCTGCGCGCGCACCCGCGCCTGTTGGAGAAATCGATCGCGTTCACCATGGAAGCGGATTCGCTCAACTGCTGCGTGTTGGCGGAAGATGTGACGCCGGAGATGCCGGAGTTTGCGCTGTTTATCAAAGAGGTGTGCCGCGAAATGACCGCCAAGGCGGGGCAGAAATGTACCGCGATTCGCCGCATCATCGTGCCGGCAGCGCAGGTGACGGCGGTGCGTCAGGCCTTGTTGCAGCGCCTGGCGGGGGTGACGGTGGGTGACCCGCAGCTGGAGCAGGTGCGCATGGGGGCGCTGGTCAGCCACGAACAGCGTGACGATGTGCAAAGCAAGGTGGAATTCCTGTTACGCAACGGCTGCGAGCCGCTGTGCGGCGCGGCGCTGGATAAGTTGGAAGTTCTGGGCGACGGTGCGCGCGGTGGCGCATTTTACCCGCCGACCTTGCTGTATTGTGCCGATCCGTTCACCCATCAGGCGGTGCACGGCACCGAGGCCTTCGGCCCGGTGGCGACGCTGATGCCGTATGCGGATACCGAGCAGGCGATTGCGCTGGCGCTGTTGGGGCAAGGCAGCCTGGCGGGATCGCTGGTGACCGCCGATCCGGCATTGGCCAAACGCTTTATTCGCGCGGCGGCCTGTGCCCACGGCCGCATGTTGATTTTAGATGAGCAGGCGGCGGCGGAATCCACCGGCCACGGCTCGCCGTTGCCGATGCTGGTGCACGGTGGCCCAGGGCGTGCCGGCGGCGGTGAAGAGTTGGGCGGGCTGCGCGCGGTGAAACACTATATGCAGCGCACGGCGATCCAGGGCAGCCCGGCGATGCTGGCGGCCATCGGTGGCGAATGGGTGCGCGGTGCGCCGGTCGTCGAGCATCCGGTGCATCCGTTCCGTAAATACTTCGAGCAACTGCAGCTGGGCGACAGCCTGTTGACCGCGCGCCGCACCGTGACCGAAGCGGATATCGTCAACTTCGCCTGCCTGAGCGGCGACCATTTCTACGCGCACATGGACAAGATCGGTGCCGCCGACTCGCTGTTCGGCGAGCGGGTGGCGCACGGTTACTTTGTGGTGTCCGCCGCGGCAGGGCTGTTTGTCGACGCCGCCGTCGGGCCGGTGATTGCCAACTACGGCATGGAAAATCTGCGCTTTATCGAACCGGTGAAGATCGGCGACACCATTCAGGTGCGGCTGACCTGCAAGAAGAAAATCCGCAAGCCGCAGAAAACCGCCGAAGATCGGCCGCACGGCGTAGTGGTGTGGGATGTACAGGTGTTGAATCAGGAGCAACAGCCGGTGGCGCTGTACAGCATTCTGACGCTGGTGGCGCGCCAGCAGGGGGATTTCGAGGCGTGATGCGTTCGCCGCCGCCGGAGTTGCCGGCGGCGGTGGGCCATTCAGATCAGCGGCTGACTGCGCAGCTGCTCCAGCACTTTCAGCGGTGAACGCTGCGGATCCTGCATTTTATTCACCGGCAGCAGGAAGGTTTGCTCCAGCATAAACTGGCCGCCCATCGCGGCGTGCGGCGTTTGATCCGAGAAGCAAATCCAGCTGCTGCCCGGCGGAAACTCCAGCGCCAGCTGTGGGCCCCGTTGCTGATAGTCGCCGTCGGCCTTCATGGCGTCATGCAATTGCAGCATCAGGTGGTCATAATGGCTGCGGCGGGTTTTGGTGATGCGCACCTGATGCTGCAGCCAGCTGCTTAACGCCGAATAGCGGGCCAGACGCGGCATGAAGCGTTCCGCCAGTTCAGGGAAAGGTTCGCCGACGCGCCATTGACGATTCTCACCGTGCGGGTTGATGTTGGTGAAAATGCGCAGAATGCGCTCGCCGTAGTTCGGGCGCGAAGGGAAAGCGTCAACGTGCAGCCGGCTGTCGTCTTTACGCCAGGAGCTGTTCGCCCGCCAGGCGGAAACCGGATGCAACCGCAGGCTACCGGTCGGGTGGTGCAGCGCCTCTTGATACTCGGGCAACAGCCCGGCGATCAACTGACGGCAAGATTGGTAATAGCGTTCCAGCAGGTGCTGAACCTGCTGCCGGCGTTCCGCGACGGCGACGCCGGTCAGCTTGCCGGACAGCGGCTGATAGCTGATGTTCTTGCGCTTCGGATCGACCAGCGCCGGATCCAGCAGCGGCATTTCCTGTTCAGCCAGCGTGAAGGCCAGTTCAGGCAGAAACAGGACTTTGCCCTGTTCCAGTTCACTGACCGCGCTGGACGCTTCTGCCGCCGCCCATTGTTGCAGCGGCAGTGTCAGTACGGCCTGTTCACGCATGATATCGCCAGTAGGCATGAGATCTCCTCGCAAATCTATATCGCTTTATTCCCGCCTTTCAGGTTGCCGCGTGGTTGGCTGCACTGGTTTGCGCAGTGGCTGGCTGGAGCGACGCCTGGAATATCTGCGTCGGTCACCCAATTGCAACGTGAAATTTATGGGTTCTATTATGGATTTATCAGCAGGGCGCATTGCGCCGAAGCGTGCGATGGCTTCCTGATATTTAGAATAATCGGGTTAAGGGTATCACCCGCAATGCCAATGAAAAGTAAACGGTGCTTAAACGAGGCCCGGCGTAGGCACGAATAATCAAAAAAGGCACGAATTGCCCGTTTATTAGTGTGTTTTTTATCTAATTGAATTTTAATGGAAATAAATAGCCTGGTTATTTTTTACCGTTATTCTATTCAGAAAGTGAGATAAGACAGGCGGGATAATGTTTCGGAGGGAAATTATTTCATTATTGCCGGGCAAATAATGCGGGCCGCTTGTACGCAGCGGCCCGATTATTGATTAAGCACCGTAAATGCAGTTTTTGCCTTTTTTCTTGGCTTGATACAGCGCGCTGTCCGCCTCATTGATAAAGCTAATCGGCGTATCGTTGTACATATGCGGTACTTTGGCGCAGATGCCGATGCTGATGGTAACGATGCCGTGCGGGTTGCCTTGATGGGGGATCTTCAGATCGCGCACCGCGTTGATGACGCGTTCGGCAAAAATCAGCGCGCCCTGGACGTCGGTGTCCGGCAGGATAATCCCCATCTCTTCACCGCCGTAGCGCGCCAGAATGTCGTTGCTGCGGCACGCCAGGCCCTTCAGCGTTTGGCCGATCTGCTGCAGGCACTGATCGCCGGCTACATGACCATAGCTGTCGTTGTACTGCTTGAAATAGTCGATATCCAGCATCAGCAGCGCCACGCTGCGGTAGTTGCGCGAGGCTCGCGCCAGCTCATTTTTCAGCGCAATATCAAACTGGCGGCGGTTAGCCAGGCCGGTCAGGCTGTCCAGCAGCGCCAGTTCTTCGAGCATTTGATTGATGCTGGTCAGCTGATCGCGGGTGTGCATCAGCTCGGCTTCGGTTTGCATGCTGTGCTTGATTTGCCGCAGCAGCACCAGACCCATCGCCAGCAGGATAATCAGTAGGGAGAGGCCGCCCACGGCGAACAGACCGGCATCGCTGCGCCAGTCCGCCAATGCGTCGCGTTTCGACAGCCCGGCGGCGATCACCAGCGGAAAGCGGTTGACCCGTGAATAGCCGTAAATGCGTTCCACTTTATCGTACAGCGAGGTGATGGTGGCATTACCGAATTCTGAATGCGGCAAAATCTCGCTGAACAGCACGCCTTTGGCGATGTTTTTACCGATCGACGCCGCCGAGTAAGGGCGGCGGTAAAGGATAGTGCCGTCCGCCAGCAGCAGGTTCAACGAGGCGTCGGTGTTGAGGGCGAAGCTGTCGTAAAACTGGCGGAAATAGTCGACGTACAGCGTCGCCAGCACCACGCCGCCAAAGCTGCCGTCCGGGTTATTGAAACGCCGGGAAACGGGGATGATCAGATCGCCGGTGGTGCGGCTGCGGATCACCTTGCCGATGTACAGACCGGCGCCGTTGCGGTTTTGATGATATTTGAAGTAATCGCGATCGGCGTTGTTGGCATTTTTGATGAATTTACCCGAGGACGTCGCCAGCCAGCGGCCGCGAGAATCGTAGATAAACAAGCCGTGCAACTGCGGCAGGTTGCCGACCTGCGTTTGCATGACCCGTTGCAGCCGCGTTTGCTGCGGCTGGCCCAACCCGTCGGTCTGGATGCGCTCGGTCAGGTCGAGCAGGTTGCCGTCCACCTGCATGAAGGTATCGTCAGCGTGTTGCGCCAGAGAGCGGGCGAGGTTGGCGGATTCATGTTCGGCGCTGCGCAGATCGCGCTGGTGTGCGTTCCAGATTTGCCAGCTGTTAAAAACAATCAGTGTGGCGGCAACGATGATGACAAACACGCCGGCCTGAAATAATAATGGAGAGTTTTTAACGCTGCGCGGCGGCACGGCATCCTGTATGGGTTGCTGCTGAGTCATGTCACCCTTGTTATGCGATTTCTATTCAATTTGAGTTAAGAGCAATCCTATATTTTATGCATAAATGCGCCAGACCACTAGCCCTTAACGCGGCGATGCCGGGAAAGGAAGGTCATAACCTGTGTCAACGGCGGCGCGGACAGCCTACGGAGCGAGAACGTTGATGTCGGATTACATCATTATCGGTTTACTGACGCTGGCGGCGTATTACCCGATCACGTTAGGGGGGCTGGCGGTGATGATGTTCTTCGCCTGGCGGCGGCGCCAGTCGCCGTACTGGCGGCTGGGCCTGGTACTGTTGATGTTGTTGTTCGCGCTGTTCGCCAAAACCGCTTACGATTGGCACCACTACAGCTAGCGGCGCCAGGGCGGGGCTATTCGACGTTGATCATCCAGTTGACGCCGAATTTGTCGGTCAGCATGCCGAATCCTTTGGCCCAGAAGGTCGCTTGATAAGGCATCGTTACCTGGCCACCTTGCGCCAGGTTGTCGAACAGTTTGCGCCCTTGTTCTGCATCGCTGGGGTTCAGCGACAGTGAGAATCCCTTGTGGGAAGGGGCGCCGCTCTCATCTTGCGGGCAGCCGTCGGAGGCCATCAGCACGCCGTCGCCGATCAGCAGACGCGCGTGCATGATCGCTTCGGGGTTGGCCTCCTGCGGCCCGCCTTGCCTGGCTTCTTCTGGCATGTCTTTGTAACGCATGACCATTTCAATTTTGGCGTTCAGCTGTTGTACATAGAAGTTAATCGCCTGCTCACAGTTACCGCTGAAAAACAGATAGGGTTGTACCAGCATGACAGTGACCTCGGTTGTGGCCCGACAGGCAACGACCGGCCCTCGGGCGGGAAGAAAAGGTTGCAGGCGGCAATGATTGCCGTCGGTGACTTATTAGTGTAGTTCCCTTGGCGCAGAATGCTTGCGCGAGGGGGATCGGCTCATCGCCTTGCGTATTCGGCCTGGCGCGAAAGGCGCTATCGGCGGAAGTTCCCCGTGCGGCTTCCTTATCTATCCTCCCCTCGCACCTTAAGAAAATTTGTTATGAAAATCATGATAAAACGTCATCTCGGGAATGAATTTTTCCATTAAAACGGTTTTGACGCTTTATTTAAGTGCGGGCGGAAAGCGGAATGAAATGAGATTTTTACCGAGGGAAGGGCGGGTATTTTCCGCTATTTCAACCGGCTGGCGCCGCTGAAAAATAAAGACACAATTAAGCGCATCGCAAAAGTGACAATCGCTATGTAACCTTAAAAAAACAGTGACGCAGCGGAACCATCCCAGACGGCGGCCAACGCGTAGAGCAGAGCGAGAATCAGGACAAACGGCGCATTGAACATGGCATTTCCTCCACACTGTTAACATAAAGTTTAGTCTGGCGAGATGACAGTTAGATGAAATTTGATTGTTTTTCGCACAGCCAAATTCAGACTGACGGAAATGGGTAAACCGCTGATTTTTTACTATAGTCATAGTGTGAAGTAATGCGTTTGTCGCCGTATGCCCTGCATTGATCGGCTGTGGGCGGGTTGCTCAGAGCAAGATCGTGGGCGGGCGGCGCCGGGCGTGAAACATGTGACGCAATTCTCAGAGGGTGGGTCTGTAAGGATTTGACATGTCATATGCAAATGACGAAGAAAACGGTGTTGAGCAACCGAGCGACTACGTTAAAACCACTGCCTGCCAAATGCGCAGCGGTGTAAAAGCGGCGCTCGAGCAATCATGTGCCTGCATCAAGGATAATCCTTGGGCGGGGATAGGCGCCGGCGCCGTCGTGGGCCTGGTAATAGGATTTCTGTTAGGCAAAAGGTAATAGGGAGAGTAAAGATGGGCATCATTTCCTGGATCATTTTTGGTTTAATCGCCGGTATCCTGGCCAAATGGATTATGCCGGGCAAAGACGGCGGCGGCTTTATCATGACCGTTATACTGGGGATCGTGGGTGCCGTCGTCGGCGGCTATATCAGCACCTTCTTCGGTATGGGGCGCGTTGACGGCTTTAACCTGGGCAGCTTTGTGGTGGCGATAGTCGGTGCTCTGGTGGTGCTTTTTGTCTACAGGAAGATCAAAGGCTAAGCAGCCGTTGCTCAACAGGGTCGCCACGGCGGCCCTTTTTCGTGAAATCAATCCAGCGGCGCGGCGTTGGCCGCGCCGGCTGAAAGGGGAAAATCATGGGTCTGTTCGATAGCGTATTGGGTAACATTCTGGGCGGCGGCGCCAGCGGCAAAGGCATCGACTATATCGCCATCATGCAATGGGTCGAGCAACAAGGCGGGCTGCAGGCTATTTTGGATAAATTCCGTCAGGGGCAGTTTGGCGATATCGTCGGCTCCTGGCTCGGTAATGGCGAAAACCAGCAGATTACCGGCGATCATGTGCAGCAAGCGCTGGGCAGCGAAGCCATCAATCAACTGGCCGAAAAACTGGGTGTCGATCCGGCTCAGGCGTCCAGCACCATTGCACAGTTCCTGCCTACGTTGACGGATGCCGCCTCGCCAAACGGCGAAGTGCAGCAAGACGGCAATGAACTGGGCGAGATGGTCGGTAAGCTGTTCAAATAATGCTCATGCTCCCGGCGCCTGGCCGGGGGCATTCACCCCGCTGATTCCCTCGATCTCCGTCAACGCCAGTTGCAAATACGTCACCCAGGCGCGCACCTTCTCCGGAATAAAACGCAAAGCGGGGTAGACCGCGTGCAGCGCCATCGGCGGGTAGCGGTATTCCGGCAATACGGGCACCAGCGCACCCGTCGCCAACTGTTCACCGATCAGCGGCCGTTGCGCACCGCCGATACCGGCCCCCGCCTCGATGGCCGCCAGCAGCGACAGGGTATTGTTCGCGCGGAACGTTGGCCGCAAAGCGACCATTTCTGCGCCGCGCGGGCCGAGTAGGGTGAGCGTGTCGCCATCGTTCAAACCGCTATAACGAACATGGGCATGTTCTGCCAAATCCGCCGGCGTGTGCGGAGTGCCATGCCGCGCCAGATAAACCGGTGACGCCACCAGTAGACGTTGTAACTCCCCCAGCCGTTTTGCCACCATGCCGGGCGCGTGTAATTCGCCAAAGCGCAGCGCCACGTCGATGCCTTCGCCGATCACGTCGGCGCGGCGATCGTCCAGCAGCAGCTCGATGGTGAGCGCCGGATGTCGCTGTTGAAAAGCGATCGCCAGCGGCGTGACATGCCGTTGTCCGAATCCGGTCGGCGCGTGAATACGCAGATTGCCCTGCAGCAGACGGTGTTGGCCGTGCAGCGCTTCTTCCGCTTCGTCGACCGCTGCCAGAATCGGTTTGAGGCGCTGATAGTAACCATTGCCGGCATCGGTCAGGGTCACCGCTCGGGTGCTGCGAAAAAGCAGCTGCGCGCCAAGTTGCTGCTCCAGGCCGGCGATTTGCTGGCTGACCGCCGGCTGCGTCAAACGCAGATCGCGAGCGGCGGCCGATAGGCTGCCCAGCTCCGCCACCCGCATGAAGGTTTTCATGGCGTTCAGCTTATCCATGTCGATCTCACCTCTAAATTTTTCTTATTAGTGTTAGTGGCAACTCGCCTCTACCGCAAGTGTTTCTAATTAATGACACTCAGGACATCGATAACCAGAGGAGTGGCAATATGAATGCAAAGCGACAGGCGTTAGTGGTCGGCGCCAACGGCGTGATCGGACGCCGATTGATTGAAGAGCTGACCGGGCAAGGCTGGCAGGTGGTGGGGGTATCGCGCCGGGGCGGGCAAGAGGCGCCTGGGGTGCGTCACCTAAACGTTGACTTGCTGGATGAGGCGGCGACGCGCGACGCGCTGCGGCCGCTGACCACCATCAGTCACGTTTTCTATGCCGCCTATCAGGATGCACCGGATTGGGCGGGGCTGGTGGCGCCGAACCTGCAGATGCTGCAACACGTCGTTGAAGGGCTGGAACCGATAGCGCCGTCGCTGGAACATATCAGCCTGATGCAGGGGTATAAGGTGTATGGCGCCCATTTGGGGCCGTTCAAAACCCCGGCGCGTGAAAGCGACGCCGGGCATATGCCGCCGGAGTTTAACGTGGCCCAGCAGCAGTATCTGGAGCAGCGCCAACTCGGTCAGCGCTGGCGCTGGAGCGCCATTCGCCCTAGCGTGGTGGGCGGTTTCTCGCTCGGCAATCCGATGAACCTGGCGTTAAGCATCGCGGTGTATGCGTCGATCGGCAAAGCGCTCGGGTTGCCGCTGCGTTTCCCCGGTAAACCGGGTGCTTACCACAGCCTGTTGGAGATGACCGACGCCGGGCTGCTGGCGCGCGCCACGCTGTGGGCGGCGACCGAACCGGCGGCGGCCAATCAGGCGTTTAACATCAACAACGGCGACCTGTTCCGCTGGAGCGAGATGTGGCCGAAAATCGCCGCTTACTTCGGGATGGAATGCGCACCGCCGCTGCCGATGACGCTGGAGAGCATGATGGCGGACAAAGCACCGTTGTGGCGGGAGCTGGTGCAACGGCATCAATTGACCGAATCGGACTATCGTGCGGTGGCCGGCTGGCGTTTCGCCGACTTCGTCTTTTCCTGGGACTACGACATGTTCGCCGACGGCAGCAAGGCGCGGCGCTTCGGTTTCCATTCGTTTGTCGAAACCGAAGCCATGTTTTTCTCGCTGTTCGACGAGTTCCGCCGCCGCGGCGTCATTCCCTGAAATCGGCCAAGGCTCCCCCGCTGCGCGGGCGGCGGGGGAAAGGGTCAGAACGTCAGCATGATCTTGCCGATGTGTTCGCTGGACTCCATCAGCGCGTGCGCGGCGGCAGCCTGCTCAAGCGGGAAGGTTTTAAAGATTTGCGGTTTCAGCACGCCGCGTGCCAGCAGCGGCCAAACTTTCTCCCGCAGTTCGGCGGCGATCTGCGCTTTGTCCGCGACGCTGCGCGAGCGTAACGTCGAACCGGTATGGGTCAGGCGTTTCAACAGCAGCGGCATCAGGTTGAGTTCCTTCACCACGCCATGTTGCGTACCGATCTGTACGATGCGGCCTTCCATCGCCGCGGCCTGATAATTCTTGGCCACATAATCGCCGGCGATCAGATCGACGATCACGTCGGCACCTTTGCCGTTGGTGGCTTCTTTGGTGCGTGCGACAAAATCTTCGCTGCGGTAATTAATCGCGACGTCGGCGCCCAGCGCCAGGCTGGCCTGACGTTTCTCTTCAGAACCGACGGTGGTGATCACCTGCGCGCAGAAGGCTTTCGCCAGCATGGTGGCAACCGTGCCGATGCCGGAGGTGCCGCCGTGGATCAACACGGTTTCCCCGGCTTTGAGGTGCCCACGCTGGAACACGTTGACCCAAACGGTGAAGAAGGTTTCCGGCAGCGCGGCGGCCTCGGTCAGGTTGAGGCCCGCCGGTACCGGTAGCGCATTGCTTTCGTGCACGGTGCAATACTCCGCATAGCCGCCGCCGGCGATTAAGGCGCAGACCTTATCCCCGAGGGCGAAGCGCGTCGCGCCCTCACCGAGAGCCACCACTTCACCGGCGATTTCCAGGCCGGGAATGTCCGACGCGTCGGGCGGCGGCGCATAGTTGCCCTGGCGCTGCAGCACGTCGGGACGGTTAACGCCGGCGGCGGCGATTTTCACCAGAAGCTCACCCGCTTGCGGTACGGGCAATGGACGTTGGGTGACGACCAGAACCTCGGGGGCGCCCGGTTGGCTGATCTCAATCGCCTTCATGCTGCCGGGCAGCGGTGCCTTTGCTGACATTGTCACTCTCCTCATCGTGGCGGGTACGGCTATCCAGGCGGATACTGTCCGCAGTAGTAAAGTCTGCTGTTAGCTTAGCGAAATCGAATGAGGAGCGCGTGGTCGAATAGAGCGGTTTTGCGAGGAAAAAGGGGGAGAGCCGCCGCGATGGGCGGCATGGCGTCAATCGTTGGGGGGGATGCGGAACCCTTTCAACGACACGATAAAGTGTTCTTTCCCTTTGGAGATCTTGGCGCCTTTATCGCACCACAGGCTGGCAAGCTGGAAGAAATCGTCGCTGTCGATATCGTAGGCCAGCTCGATTTTCTTGGCTGTTCCGGCACGGATCAGCTGTTCTGCTTCCTGATGGTTTGCAGCTTTAATTATGGTCATGGGCGAAATCCTTGGTGTTAAGCCAGTGCGGATAATCGCGGATCATCATATGGCTGTATTGTGACAATTTTGTGATGAAACCATGACAGTAACGAATGCGCAGCCGACGGTGGCCCGCACATTCGCTGTGGAAGTGCATTGTCGATTAGCGATCGTGCAGGCGAACAAAAGCTCTTTTCTTTTGAGATTTAAAGTGCTTATAGAGCGCGTAACCCGCAATGCCGGCCAATGCGGCCAGGAGGGCAAGGGATCCTGTAGCCATGAACGTTACCTCCGAATAAGAATGGCAAGGAGGGGTATTTGTGACATTCATCACGTTGAGGGGCAATGAGACCAATCTGTAATCGGGAGCGGCGTCATGACGGATGAACAAAAAAAAAGCGCCTATAGGGAGGCGCATAAAAATTTGCAACACAGCTTGTTGTGTTCAACACCAGGAGGAGTGGTGAACTGAGGCTATTCTAAGCAGCGGCGGTGGCGGTTGATATAGGCATTACTCCGAAAGCGCCATTACCAATCATAGCCCAGCTGAATGTTGTAATCGGGATCCTGATTGGTGGAATAAGGATCGGATTGACGGCGCCGATCGGTTTTCTTTACCGGACCATCATGCGTTGGATAGGGTTTGGCACGCGGTTTGCTGCAGCCAGGGTGATCGCACTCGATGCCGACACTGAAACCGCTTTTGTCTCGCGCCTCTGCCCAGGTCACCGGCGGTTTGGCCGCCTTTGGCGCTGGGCCAGGCGGTGCGGGAGGTTTGGGGGCGGGGGCGACGCTGGGATCGGGGGGATGATAGTTCAGTTCCAGCGCGCCAAGTGGGGCGCTACAAGCCGCAACGGCCAGCAGGACGGCGCGGCTGATGGTCGGCAATGTGAGCCATCTCGACATGGCAAATCTCCTGGATGATTACGTCAGGCAACTATAAAACAGCGTAACGATAATTACTATCATTAGTCGCGTGGAGGCAAGGGCCGCATAACGGTGCGCAGGGGTCAAATCCTGTGCGTTCGACAGCGGTTAACGGCGCTGCGTGGCGAAAAGGGTTGCTATTGCCGCCCGCTCATGAGTTAATGATAGCCGGCCTGTGGTACAGACCTATTTATGCACGACATTTTGAGTAAAGTAGTTCAAATTTAAAGCGTTATCCCGGATAGCCCTTCTCTGACGAATTTCCTTTCCAGTGCCTCCATAAGTAACTGATGACCGGCTACATCGCCCATGGCGGCTTACATTTATTATTGAAGGAAATTAGACATGTCTAACCTGATCAAAGGTCAAGTGAAGTGGTTCAACGAAGCTAAAGGTTTTGGTTTCATCACCCCTGCAGACGGCAGCAAAGACGTATTCGTACACTTCTCTGCTATCCAGGATCAAGGCTTCAAGACCCTGGCTGAAGGCCAGAACGTACAGTTCTCTATCGAGAACGGCGCGAAAGGTCCATCTGCGGCTAACGTTACCGCTATCTAATCGGCATTTATCGCTGATTTAAAAAACCCGCTGCGGCGGGTTTTTTTGTGCCCGCAACTTGGCCCTGCGCAAAAAAAAGCCCGCAAGTCTGCGGGCAAAAGTTCCTTGTTACTCTTCATTTGCGAGCGCCTCTCTGGGGGGAAGCGCCTGAGAACAGGCTACGCGACGCCTGCTTAAGATTCTGCGGCCAAAATGTCAAGAAAGTGAAAATCCCGCTGACTGCTACGCTGATAGCAAAGGTTGACTGCGCCGGTGCGGTGTCCTTCTCCCTTGGTTTTGTAATACACTGACATCAATCACAAATAAGGGGAAAGGGTATGCAGGTTAACGATCGGGTGACGGTAAAAACAGACGGTGGCCCGCGGCGTGAAGGCGTGATACTGGCCGTAGAAGTGTTCAACGAGGGCACCATGTACCTGGTTGCTCTTGAGGACTACCCGGCGGGAGTATGGTTCTTTAATGAGATCGACAGCCGTGACGGCACTTTTGTAGAGCCCTGTCGCGAACAGGGGCGGTAACCTGGGTTAGCCTCATTAATTTGCTAATGAAATTGTCCATAATGAGACTATTTCATTGCGATAGGATTTATTCTATCAATGATAAAAAATACCCGTTGCGCTAGAGGGGGGATAACGCAGCAGGTGTTTTTTTGTTGTTCCAACGGTCGATATCCGGATTAAATAACTGCCGGGTATTTAACGGCTGGCAAAACAGAGTGGGGGCGTTCTCTGTTGTTCAACGGCTATTGACAAATATTCCACTGGTCAGCGTGTCGGTCAAACGAACAACATGATAAATGATCTGCTTGTTGTGCGTTTTTATTTTTCGCTTGATGTTTCCCTTGTGGGAAGAGACCGTTTTGGCTTTTATTTGCATCTGGTCTGATATCTGGATGGTGCCTTGACCGGACATCCACATGCGCAACATGTTTGATTCGGTCTGGCTCAACGTCACTGGCGTTTGATCCAGAGAGGATTTCTCCGTTCGCAGGGATTTTTTCTCGAGATAGTGACTAAGTAGTTGATTCATAGTCTCTGGTTTGATGGATTTTGACGATATAATGACGTTCTTACGAACATATAAATAATCGTCGAAATGTACATTGGTAATAGCCATAAAGATGAAGAATAACGTATCCGGGTGCAGCGAAATCACCCGTTTTATTCGCTCGGTGGCGTTTGCTTCATGGATGAAGCAGTCCTCGTTAATAAACACCAGGCTGGGATTCAACTTGCTGCATTTTTCATGCAGGGTGTCAATATCCCCGATGGCGTTAATATGGCGTTTCTTCACGCCATGCGAAGTCAGATAGTCGGTTAAACCCAATCTGGTATAGCTACATGAATCCATAATGATCGTTGGCATATCGCACCCCCACTTAAATCCGTTTTACTGCGGTAATATGAGAAAAAGCCTAAAAAGCCGAAAGGCAAAAAATGAAGCAATGATTCAGTGTAGCGTGTGTTCTATCAATAAATGCGGCGGCACTCAATGATATTTTCATACTAAACTTATTAATCACATGAATCTATAAGTTTAGCTTAAGTCAGTACGTTCTGCTGGTTGCCTGGCTTCGGCAGGATGAGGCTGATTTGCGCTTGGCGCCCGCGCCTGTAGGCATCTCTCGTCTTGATTCTGCTCATCATGTCACGAAACAAAATTTTAGTTTGCTAGGAAAAGTCTTAAAAAAAATTCATGTGTTGTTTTTTTGAAGACTTTGAGCACATTTTTTGGTCGCTCAAAAAGTGAGCTTTGTGAGTGTCTTTTTATTTTATATATAAAAATCATGGCTATATAATTATTTTTTGCTTTCATGATAATGATAATCACTCTGTTTTTTATCGTGCCAACAAACAAAAGTTAACATTATGACCAAAATGTGTAGCTTAATTGTTGCTATAAATCACCGTTTTACAATGGGTTATATGGATATTTATTTCATTTGAAATCATTTTTGTGAATGCTTAATGGGGATTGAGTGATTTTTCTAAACTATCGCCCTGCTTGCCTGGCAAGCAGAGCCCACTGGCAGGTCGGAGTTGTCTCAGGCCGGCGTTGGTTTTACTTTGCATCTCCCCCTTTTAAAAACAGGACGTAGCGGTGAGACGGAATCAATATGGGCAGCCGATAGGTGATGCCCTCGATCGCTGGCAGCCGGCAGGCATGCCCGGGCTCAAGCTATTACAGGGGCGGTTTTGCCGTCTGGAACCGCTGAACATCGAGCGCTGGGGCGATGAACTCTATCAGGCTTATCAAAGCGCGGAGGACGATCGCGACTGGACCTATCTGTTTTGGCAGCGGCCGCAGACGCGCGATGATTTCCAGCGTTATCTCCAGGCTCAGGCGTCCAGTGCCGACAGAAATACGATGGTGGTGATCGATCGGGCCCGCGGCCGTGCTGTGGGAACCTGCGCGTTTTTGCGTATCGATCCCGCCAACGGCGTGGCTGAACTGGGCACCATCAACTGGTCGCCGCTGATGAAGCGCAGCGCGCTCGGCAGCGAGGCGATTTTCCTGATGCTGCGGCATCTGCTTGACGATCTTGGCTATCGGCGCTGCGAATGGAAATGCGATAGCCTCAATCTGCCCTCGCGCCAGGCGGCTGAACGTTTTGGTTTCCGCTACGAAGGCACCTTCCGCCAGGCGGTCGTCGTCAAAGGGCGCACGCGCGACACCGACTGGCTGTCGATTGTCGACGGAGAGTGGCCGGCGCTGCGCACAGCGTTTGACGCCTGGCTGTCGCCGGACAACATCGGCGATGATGGGCGGCAAGGGCGGCGTTTGCAGGCCTTCCAACTCGGATAACGCCCGATGCTTACGCGCTCTCCGCCAGGCAATGACGCAGCGAGCCCAGCGCCAGCCGGATGTCCTGTTCCTCCGTCATCCAGTTGACCAGTGCAGCGCGGATCCCCGGCTGATTGTTATAGTACGTCGGGGTGCAACGCACCACGCCGTGCCGGTTAAGACGCTCGATAAAACGATCGCGTGCCGCCTCGCTGTCACCCTGCGGGCGGCTGAGCGCGAAGCACACCACGTTCAAATTCACCGGCGCCAGCAGATGGAAACCGTCGTCCGCCATCAGCGCCGCCCCCAACGCCTGCGCCAATGTGACGTTGCGCTCGACGATATCCCGTATGCCGCTGCGGCCATAAGCTTTCAGCGTCAGCCAGAGTGGCAGAGCGCGGAAGCGTCGCGAATTTTCCGGCGTCAGGTGCAGATAGTTATCCGGCCGCAGCGTCGGCGCCTCCAGATAAGCCGAATGGTTCTGAAATACCTGCATCTGCAGATCCAGATGGCGGGTAAGTTGGATCGCGCTGTCATAAGGCACGTTCAGCCATTTGTGCGCATCGACGGTAATGGAGTCCGCATGCTGCCAGCCCTCGAGCCTCGGGGCGTACAGCGGTGAGCAGGCCGCCACGCCCCCGAAGGCCGCATCGACATGCAGCCAAAACGGATAGCGTTCCCGCAGCGCCAGCAGACTTGGCAGATCGTCGAAGGCGACGGTGTTGACCGTGCCGGCGCTGGCCAGCACCAGCGTTGGCGCGCCTTCGCCGGCGGCAAGCTGCCGTTCCAGCGCCGCCATATCCATGGCTTCAGACTCCGGCAGGCTGGCGACGATCGTCAACGCCTCGCGGCCGATGCCGAGCATGCTGAGCGCTTTCACGCTGCTGGAGTGCGGATTGGCCGCCAATACCCGGATAGGGCCGAGCGCCGCCAGGCCCTGCCTGGCGATATCCACACCTTGCTGCCGGCCCAGCCACTGTCTGCCGATGGCCAGCCCGGTGAAGTTGGCCATGGTCGCGCCGCTGACCAGGCTGCCGCTGAACGTTTCCGGCAGGCCCAGCAAGGATTTCAGCTGCGTCACGGCGGCCAGCTCGATCGCGGCGGCGACGGTATCATGGCTGAGCTGACTATTTTGGTCTGTCACGCTAACCAGCCAATCCGCCGCGACCGCCGCCGGGGTGCCGCCGCCGGTGACGAAGCCGAAATAGCGCGGGCCGGCGCTGGCGGAAAGGCCTGCCTGATAACGTTGCCAAAAATCATCCAGCGCCGCCAGGGCGCCTTCGCCGTTTTCCACCAACCGATCGTCGCCCGGTTGCAGCTGCTGTTGCGCGAGCGGTGGGCAGATGGACCGTTGTTCCAGTCCGGCCAGAAAATCTTCCGCCAGCTGGCGGGTGTGGTCGAGGATCTGTGGAAACTGCGCGAGATCCTGTTGTAAACGCGGGTGCATGGTGGCTCCGAGAATGTCAGGGATGATGGGGGAAACATAGCGTATTTGCACTCTGGTCAAAATCGATGAAAAATGGCCTTTTTGGATAATCTGGCTAACCAATGATGAGTGAACGCATTCCCTTGCATGTCTTGCCGACCTTCGCGATCGCTGCCCGGTTGGAGAATTTGCGCGCTACGGCGCAGCAGGTGCATTTGACGCACGGCGCGGTCAGTCAGCAAATTCAGCTGCTGGAGCAGGCGGTTGGTTGCCCGCTGTTTGAAAGACGCGGGCGCGGTTTGCGTCTGAATGCCGCCGGGCGGGAAATGCTGGCGGCGGTGGAGCCGGCGTTGCAGGCGCTGCAGCAGGGTGTCACCCGCGCCCGGCGTGCGGGAGCAAGCCAAACGTTGCGCATTAGCGTGCTGCCGTCTTTCGCCCATTACTGGTTGTTGCCGCGCCTGCCGGCATTTCACGAGTCCTGTGCCGATATCGCGCTGGATATCGATGCGTCGCTGGCGCTGCAGGATCTGTCGCTGCGTGGGTTCGATGCGGCGATCCGCATCGGCGGTGGCCAGTGGGCGGGCTTGCAGGCGCAGCGCATCGCGCCGGGTGACGTGCTGCCGGTCGCTTCGCCGGATATGGCGCGGCTGTGGCGGACAGCGTTCGAGAGCGGTGGAGATATCCCGTTGCTGGAACACGACGTTACCCCCTGGCGTGAGTGGTTCAAGACGCAGCGCTGCCCGGTGGGCGGACGGCAGCTGGCGTTGTTCAACGATGCCGGGTTGTTAATCCGCGCGGCAGAGCAGGGGTTCGGCATCGCGCTGGCGAAAAAGCTGCTGGTGCAGGATGCGATCGACACGGGGAGGCTGGTGGCGCTGGCCGCGCCCTGTCGCCTGAGCGATGACGACGTTTATCTGGTGTGGCCGCAGACCGCCGGGCTGACGCCGGCGGTCGAACGCTTACTGCAGTGGCTGCAGCAGCAGTTGGCGACGGTCTAGCGGCGCAGCCACTGCGGTTGCGAGGTGCCGAGCGCAGTGGCCGGCAGTGTCCATTGCAACGCGGTGCCTTGCAGGCTTAGCGGTGCCTGCAGGCGCTGCGCCGCCCCCCAGTGGGTCAGCTCGCTTTCCGGATCCTCGTCGGCGGGGCCGGCCGGCGTCAAAGGTTCCGGTCGATAATGCGCAGGATAGGGATGCGCCAACAGCAATTGTGCCGTGCGCGCCAGCGACAACCGGGCGCAGTAGCCGGTGCCGGCGCTCAGGCGCTGCGCCATACCGGTTAGCACCGCTGCCGCCATTAAATAGCCGGTGGCGTGATCCAGGGCCTGTACCGGCAGCGGCACCGGCAAACTGGCGCTGCGCCAAATCATGCCCGCCTCCGCCAGCCCGCAGCTCATTTGCACCAGACTGTCGAAACCGCGGCGGGTGCGCCACGGCCCGCTCCAGCCGTAGGCATTCAGGCAGACGTCGATCAGGCCCGGCGCCAACGCGCGTCTTTCCTCCGCGCCATAGCCGAGCTTCTCCAGCGCACCGGCGCGATAGCCGTGCACGATCACGTCGGCGTTTTTCAGCAGGTGTTCAAAAGTATGGCGATCGTGCGCATTGGTCAGGTTGAGGCGCGCGCTGCGTTTGCCCAGCATCACTTCGTGTTCGATACCGGGTTCATCCCAACCGTAGGGATCGATGCGCAGCACGTCGGCACCCAGACCGGCGAGAAAACGGGTGGCGACCGGCCCGGCGAGAATGCGCGTCAGATCCAGCACCCGCACGCCGTGCAGCGGCCGGGCGACGGGCAGCGGCCAGCCCGGCGGCGGCGCTTCCGGCTGCCGAGAGGCGTGGATCAACGGTTCCAGCGCCACGCTCTTGCCCTGAATATGTTGACGCCATGCGGCCGCCGAGCGCATGTGGGCCGCGCAGCCGCCGGCCTCGATCACCGCTTGCTCCAGCTCGCTTTTTTTCCAGTTCAGCACGCGCGCCGCCAGCGAGCCTTTATCCGATGCTTGGCCCAGTACCTGTTCCACCGCCCGCCGATGGTGCGGCGCATTGGTATGCAGGCGTATCCAGCCGTCTGCCGTCTCGTAGTCGCCGGCCAGTGCGTCCCAGGCCGCCGGCAACGTCCAGCCCAGCGGACGCAATGTCCAACCGAACCAGAGCGAGGCCAGGCGTTGATCGGCCCAAACCTGTGGCGCGGCGGCGCCCTCGCGGCGAAGCAACTCGGCGCAGGCCAATCCGGCGGCGATCCAGGCGGCGGTAGCCAATTCGGTGACGGGAAAAGCCGAAGGCAATGCGCCGGCACCGCTTATGATTAGCCGGTCGCAGGGCGCGGGGCGTTGCCTCAGGCTGTGCCAAATCTCGTCGAGCAGAGTGTGGATCAGAGGCGTCATTGGCCGCTCCTAGCTGATAGACGGAAACATAGCCTAGCGTAGCCCACCGCCGGCGACCTTGCTAAGGCGCAACCTCGAGCGTGCGGCCGTCGGCCAGTTTGGCGCGCAAGCTGTGGGCCGCCACCCCGGCGAAAGGCTGGGCGCTGAAGTTGGCGGTCAGCGTCGAGCCGTCGCTGAACGTCGTCTGTTGCACCCAGCCATCCCGATCGAGCCAGCGGAAGTCGGTCAGCGCTTTGTCCCACAGTGCCTGATGCAGCGGCCGGAAGGCGGCGTCGGCGCGTTTGATCGCCGGCAAGCGGGCCGCCAGGGTGGCGCGGCTCAGGTGGAACATCGGCGCGGTGTTGTACAGCTGGCTGAGCAGGCTGCGGGTGGCCTGAACGTCGCTGAACTTCAGATTGTCGTAATTCCAGTGGTGGCTGCTGACGATCGCATCGTGGAAAACGGCCTGGTACAGCGGCAGGCGGTAACGCGGATCAAATTCGACCGTGCGATAGGGCTGCTTCACCTTGGCGGGGCGGAAGAAAAACGCGGGTTGGGCGTTGGGCCACCAGGCGCCGAGATAATAAGGCGAGGATTTATCCTTATTCATCTGTTTGTCACCCCAGCCGAATCCCCAGGTTTCCATGCCGTGGGCGAACATCAGGCTGCGGGCGGTCACCGCGTTGCCGTCCTCCGAGCCGAGCGGCAACTTCAGGGTGGCGCTGAACCAGGCCAGCCGGGCGTTGCGCGCCTCGGCCATCTGCGCCGCGCCGGTCGGGTGGTCAGGCTGATAGTCATCGGACACCATGCCGGTGCCGTCCACGTCGAGAAACAGGCTATTCAACCCGGCCAGTTGCACCAGCTCGCGCATGCGCCGTTGAGAATAGGGCAGCACGCAGCCGGGGTTGAGGTAGTAACCCTGTTTGCCGAAGCCGGGCTTCTTGCTGCCGTCGGCGCGCACGATGGCGCAGGTTTCCCGCAGCGCCGTCGGCAGTTGTGCGGTGAGCCAGCTGTCGTTAATGCCGCGTGCAATGGCGGTATCGTAGGAGTCGTAGCTGGCGATCAGATAGCCGGCCGCTTTGGCGGCGGCCACCGCCTGCGGGTGCAGGAAGGCGGCGGTCCAGTTGTCGGTGCCCAGCCACAGGCGCGGCAAGCCGGTCTGGCGCAGCGCGTCGATCAACGGTTTGGCCAACCCTTGCCCCCAACTGTCCGCCGGGGTTAACCAGCGTCCCAACTGACGTTGCGCCAGCGCCCGCACCGCGGCGGCCTGGCGCTGCTGCGCCTGCAGAAAATCGGCATCATCCGGCGTGGCGCCCAGCGGAATTTGCGCCGTCAACGCCTGGTTGATGCCGTCGATAAGAGGCTGTTGCTGCCAGCCCTCCGGTGCTTTTCCCGCCAGCCGCTGCAGGGTGTTTCTACTTTCGGCATCCATCTTTTGCCGCAGCGCTTCGGCAGCGGGAGAGGCGAGGTAGTGCAGTAGCCCTGGCCAATCTTTGACATCTTCCGCCGCCAGCAATTTGTCGCCCCACAGGTAGACATGGGTGGCGCCGATCAGCTTCTCTCCTGCGGGCGCCTGCTTTATTTTTTCGCGCAGGCTGCTGAATTGGCCGCTTTGCTGCAGAACCTCGCGGTAGCGGCGGGCACCGGACAGCGGCGTGTCGCCGACGTGCAGCAGCACCTCGAACGCCTGTTGCTGATTAAAGCGATTGAACTGATGCTCGGTGCGCATCTCCAGCTTTTCCTGCGCTGCGGCGAAGGTGACCCGGTTGCTGAACGGCGTCAACATCAGCCAGCTGTAAACCTTGCCCTGCTGTTGCTGGCTCCACAGCGGCAGTTTCAGATCCCAGTTGGTATCCAGCGGCGTCATTTCCGCCGTCAGGTAATTGCGCCAGATCGCGTTGTCCAGCGGGATGCGGCTGCCTTCGCCGATCGGCAGCAGCAAGGTCTCCGCCTGTGGCGGCAGACGGTACCAGTTCAGGGTTTGCGGCCGATCGCTGCTGAAGCTCAGGCGCAGATCGCCGCCTGCCAGACGGGCGCTGACGTTTACCGCGCTTTGCGGCCATCGCCAGCTGGCCTGCTGCGGCGACTCGGCGAGATCCGCCACCTGTTGCGCGGGTTGCGCCAGATTGACCGGCACAGAGCCTGCGGTAATGCGCAGCGTGGCGGGATCGAGTTCAAATTGTACATCGCCTTGCCGCAGCAGCAGGGCATCGGCGGGAAAGCTGACGAGCAGCGCGAGTGCAAACGGGGAAAGCCGTTGTTTCATCGTGGCGTCCTTGAAGGATGAAAGAGGGCAGTTTACCGATAAGCGCGCCGTATCCCAACGTCTCTGCCCCCCATTTGTGACATCGGAATATAATCGACATATTCCAGTTTAATTTCCGTTTAATAAATTAGCCTTTACTTCATTAACCGTCGTCACTATACTCAGCCAAAATTTCAGCGGAGAAACCCAATTGGACAGTTGCAGTTGTAATAAAAAAATAAGGCAAGCTGACTAATCCTCTTCTGATTTGTTGCTTGCCGTTATCGGCGGGCGGCACCCCTCTCCAGTTATTTCTGAGCTGTGCATACCCGAATAAAAAACGTTTCCTGATGCCTGACGGTTTCAGGTGAGTTGAGTTGGACGTTATTATGGTATTTTGCAGCCACAGCCTTTTCCCTCCAGGCACGACACGCTGATTCGCTGATTTATTTTCAGCGCGATTTCGCGTGTGCTAAACAGCACATGATTTTATCTCCTGCGGTTAATTAAGGGGAAAGTCATGGCTATGACTCCTTTCGTTTTAAATTTATTACTGGCGATGTGCCTGGGTGCGGTGATTGGTGCCGAACGCCAATGGCGCCAACGCATGGCTGGCCTGCGCACCAATGCGCTGGTGGCGACCGGCGCGGCGGTCTTTATTCTTAGCTCGATGTCCACCGATCCGGCCAGCGCCGGCCGCGTGGCCGCGCAGATCGTGTCCGGCATTGGCTTCCTCGGCGCCGGCGTGATCATGCGTGAAGGGCTGAACATTCGCGGCCTCAACACCGCCGCCACACTGTGGTGTTCGGCGGGGATCGGCGTGCTGTGCGGGCTGGGCCAGCATTGGGATGCGGTGGTCGCCACGCTGGTGATTCTGTGCGCCAATATCCTGCTGCGCGAAGCCGCACAGCGCATCAACCTGCAGCCGCATCAGCAGGCAACCGATCTGGAACTGTGCTACCGCATTCAGGTGACCTGCGGCGAGCAGGATGAAATTTTGGTGCGCACCCTGATTCTGCAGGCGCTGAACGGCGTCGCCTTGCGGCTGCAATCCTTGCGCAGCGCCGATATATCCAGCCCAGGGCAATTGGAAGTGTGCGCTGAAATTACCGCCACGCCGGCTGCACAAAAAGAAATTGAGGGTATTGTCTGCCGCGTCAGCCTGGAAAAAAGCGTGAGTGCCGTTCGCTGGCGCGTCGCGTCCGAATTACCGGTCTGATTAATTATATAAATATTTACTAACTTGATTATATGTTCAGGTTTATTCGGGTGCGCCTGAATAACGCGGAGCATTAAGGAGGCGTTATGGACGATGACCCCGGAAGGGAAATGATTTCTGCGTGGCTGACAGGGTAATCACGCTATTCAGTCACGCTAATTAAAAAATTCCAATCTGTGCAGAGTCACCTGTTTATCGGGCGGGTTCTCCCTGTGCGCAGAACGAAAATAAGAGAATAGCGTTATGACTCAAATTAATGAAAGAACGCGTCGCCGTGATAAAGACGCGGTGACTTACGCCATTGCGGAAGAGGCGGCCAACAGCATCGCCCAAACGCTGGCGAACCTGAAATGCAACCGCAACGGCTTGACCCAGGACGACGCCGATGAGCGGCTGGAACAGTTCGGCGCCAACCAGGTCGCCCACGACAAGGCGCCGCATGCCTTGATCCAGCTGATCAAGGCCTTCAACAACCCGTTTATCTTCGTGCTGATGGTGCTGGCTGCGATCAGTTTCTTTACCGATTATTGGCTGCCGCTCCAGAGCGGTGAAGAAACTGAACTCACCGGCGTCATTATCATTCTGACCATGGTCACGCTGAGCGGTTTGCTGCGTTTCTGGCAGGAATACCGCACCAACAAAGCGGCGGAAGCGCTGAAATCGATGGTGCGCACCACCGCCACGGTACTGCGCCGCAGCAGCTACAGCGCGCATCCGCTGACGCTG
The DNA here is from genome assembly GCF_001902635.1 of Serratia marcescens. Taxonomy (GTDB): domain Bacteria; phylum Pseudomonadota; class Gammaproteobacteria; order Enterobacterales; family Enterobacteriaceae; genus Serratia; species Serratia marcescens_F. The sequence continues at coordinate 110,913 of NZ_MJAO01000010.1, forward strand.
GAAGTGCCGATTCGCGAACTGGTGCCGGGGGATATCATTCAGCTTTCCGCCGGTGACATGGTGCCGGCCGACGTGCGCCTGATCGCCTCGCGCGATCTGTTCATCAGCCAGGCGATTTTGACCGGCGAAGCGATCCCTATCGAGAAATACGATGCCATGGGCAACGTGGCGCAGAAGTCGAGCGAAGGGGAAGTATCCAGCGAGAACGCGCTGCTTGAACTGGCCAACATCTGCCTGATGGGCACCAACGTTGCCAGCGGCACCGCCACGGCGGTAGTGGTGGCGACCGGTGGGCGCACCTACTTCGGCTCGCTGGCCAAGTCGATCGTCGGTTCGCGGGCGCAAACCGCGTTCGATCGCGGGGTGAACAGCGTCAGCTGGTTGTTGATTCGCTTCATGCTGGTGATGGTACCGGTGGTGTTGCTGATCAACGGTTTCACCAAAGGCGACTGGAGCGAGGCCGCACTGTTTGCACTGGCGGTGGCGGTCGGCCTGACGCCGGAAATGCTGCCGATGATCGTCAGCTCCAACCTGGCAAAAGGGGCGATCGCCATGTCGCGCCGCAAGGTGGTAGTGAAGCGCCTGAACGCTATTCAGAACTTCGGCGCCATGGACGTGCTCTGCACCGACAAGACCGGCACGCTGACCCAGGATCGCATCATTCTCGAGCACCACATCGACGTCAATGGTGCCAGGGATAACGAGGTGCTGCACCTGGCCTGGCTGAACAGCTTCCATCAGAGCGGCATGAAGAACCTGATGGACCAGGCGGTGATCCGCTTCGGCCGCGGCAAACCGGGAATTGAAGCCCTGGGGCGTTTCAGCAAGGTGGATGAGCTGCCGTTCGATTTCGTGCGCCGCCGTCTGTCGATCGTGGTGGCGGATGAGAATGGCAAGCAGCAGCTGATCTGTAAGGGCGCGGTGGAGGAGATGCTGGAGATCGCCACCCACGTGCGTGAAGGCGATAAGACGCTGGAACTGGACGAAGCGCGCCGTGCGGCGCTGCAGGCGCTGGCCCGCGAGTATAACGAAGACGGTTTCCGCGTGCTGGTGCTGGCGACGCGCGAGCTGGATGCGCAACGCCCGGCCGAACCGCTGAGCGTGGCCGACGAGCGCGACATGGTGGTGCAAGGGCTGCTGACCTTCCTCGATCCGCCGAAGGAGAGCGCGCAGCAGGCGATCGCCGCGCTGCAGGAAAACGGCGTGACGGTGAAGGTGCTGACCGGCGACAACCCGGTGATCACCTGCAAGATTTGCCGCGACGTGGGGCTGGAGCCGGGCGAACCGCTCTCCGGGCTGCGCATTGAACAGATGAATGACGAAGAACTGGCGCGTGAAGTGGAGCAGCGCACGGTGTTCACCAAGCTGACGCCGCTGCAAAAATCGCGGGTGCTGAAGATGCTGCAGGCCAATGGCCACACCGTCGGCTTCCTCGGTGACGGCATCAACGATGCGCCGGCGCTGCGCGACGCCGACGTCGGGATCTCGGTCGACACCGGTACCGACATCGCCAAAGAGTCGGCAGACATCATCCTGTTGGAAAAGAACCTGATGGTGCTGGAAGAGGGGGTGATCAAAGGGCGCGAGACCTTCGGCAATATCATCAAATACCTGAACATGACCGCCAGCTCCAACTTCGGCAACGTGTTCTCGGTGCTGGTGGCCAGCGCCTTTATCCCGTTCCTGCCGATGCTGGCGATCCACCTGTTGATCCAGAACCTGATGTACGACATTTCCCAGCTGTCGCTGCCGTGGGACAAGATGGACAAAGAGTTCCTGCGCAAGCCGCGCAAGTGGGATTCCAAAAACATCGGGCGCTTTATGCTGTGGATTGGGCCGACCTCATCGATCTTCGATATCACGACGTATGCGCTGATGTGGTACGTGTTTGCCGCCAACAGCGTGGAACACCAGGCGCTGTTCCAGTCCGGCTGGTTTATTGAAGGGCTGCTGTCGCAAACGCTGGTGGTGCATATGCTGCGCACCCAGAAGATCCCGTTTATTCAGAGCACCGCGGCGCTGCCGGTGTTGCTGACTACCGGGCTGGTGATGGCGCTCGGCATTTATATTCCGTTCTCGCCGCTCGGCGCCTTGGTTGGCCTGCAACCGCTGCCGTGGGAATACTTCCCGTGGTTGGCCGCTACGCTGGTCAGCTACTGCGTGGTCGCGCAGATGATGAAACGTTTCTATATCCGCCGCTTCGGCGAGTGGCTGTAAGCCGCCTCGGCGTTCACTTCAGGGGCGAAATGCTTCGCCCCTGTACCGCTACAGCAGTTTGTTGACCAGCAGGCCGAGCATGATGGTCAACGTGAAGGAAAACAGCGTGCCGAGCAGCACATACTCGGTACGCATCTTATCGTCGCTCTGGCGCAGATCGCCGAAACGGAAGATGGACTTGGCCGCCAGTAAAAAACCGATCGCCGGGATTTGCCCCAGCAGTACAAAGGTCAGGATCAGCGTTCTCTCCAGATAGCCAATTTGTTTGCCCGCGCGCAGCAGCGAGTCGTTGTCGGCCTTGGCGGAAGGCGGCATTTGCGGCGTCCAGCGCGCCAGCAGCTGCCCGATCAGAATGCTCATCGGCAGATAAATCAGGCTGTAGGCCACCAGCACCAGACCGGTTTGCCAACTCCCCAGTTGCCGCCCCAGCGCGGCGAGCAGTTCAGCGGCATTCGGCGTCAACCCCAGCCACAGCAAGGCGATCACCGCCAGATGCAATCCCTGATCGAGCAGGAAACTGCGGGCCTGGCTCAGGCGGGTCAGCGCGGTGACTTTCAGCAAATCGATCAGGTAGTGACTGATGGCGACGACCAGCAGGCTGGCCAGCACCTGAAGCGAAGAAAGCCCGCCGTGCAACAGGCCGAAACCGGCCACCGCCCAGGCGGCTAACACCCCGTGCAGCAACGCGTGCAACACCAGAAAACGCGAACGCGCACGATGTTGGATTTTATCCTCTACCCAACTCAGCGGCTGCAGCGGAAAATCCGCCAGCAGATGGACGATCAACAGCCAGGCCAGCAAAGGCGCATAGGTCAGATCCATAGTCAGACGATCCTGTTAATGGCGTGAATAAACCGCATGATTTCCTCGTAGGCCGCGCGTTTCAGCGCGGCGGAGACCGTGGAGGCGGCTTTTTGCAGCTGGTCCGCCACGGCGGCGCCGCTGTCGGCGAAAACTCTTGCCTGAACGATGCGCGCTTCGGTCTGCGACAGACGGCCAATCACATGATCTAACATCGGCAGCAGATCGCTGACAATGGCGTTTGTCCGAACGTTGTCGGTTTTCAGAGCCAGCCGGCAATTTTTCGCCATGGCGTCCAGCGCGCTGCCGGAGTTGACAAAGGCACTGCCGTAACCGGCGGCGTCGGACCGTTGGCTACCCAGCCCGACGGCGATGCGCGCATCCCAGTGCGCGGCGCCCATCGCCCGTAGCGCGAGGCGAATATACACTGCCAGCAGCAGCCCGTCTTCCGGGGCGGCCTGCGCCTGGAAGGCATCACCGCGAAAAATCTCCACCTGATGCAGCCGCCCGTCGCGCTGCAATTGGCCGAGCAGGCTGTGCAGCCCATTGAGGTAGTTGACGGTGTCTGATCGGCGGGAATCGACCAGATCGCCGCTGATTACGCTGACTGGCGTCGGCATGGCGTGTTCCGTTGTTTGCAGAGGGGTGTTTATAAATTCGCACCTAGATACGAATATGTCAACAATTCGCCTCTTGATGCGAATTTATAGAGTATTCGCCTGTGAGTACGAAACGCGGTGGCGTGAGGAGAGGGGATGAACGGCCGGGAATGCGCGGGCCTGTCAGGCTCGCCACCGGCGGCGTAGAGGGAAAATGGCCGGCGACCGGCCGTTCAGAAGCTTTTGACCAGCACGTCGCGCGGCATTTCGCTGCCGTGTTTCAGCAGGTGCTCAAACGATCGCTCGCTGCTTTTCAGCTGCTGCAAAAACTCTTGCGGCGACAGATCGTGTTTTTTTCCGCTCATGTAAGCCAGCGCCAGTTCTTTTGCCTGATAGCGGGAGAAGTTGTACATGGTGACCTCGATACGGTGAATGCCAGTGCTCACGATTGTAGCGAAAGAGCACATAATGAACAGCGGCTTTGGCGTATGGAATCGATAGCCGAAACTTAACTTGCCGGCTGCAACAACTCATCGCACAGGCGTTTGATCACCTGAGCCTGTGGCAGGCCGTTGTGCAGCATCTGGCGGATATGCTCCGAATCGCTGATGCCTTGGCGGACATGGCGATCGATTGCCTGCAGCACGGCCCGATCCTCCCGCCGTTCGGCGAAATCGCTCAGCGCCTCGAGGGTGTGCAGGATATGGGCGGTCAGGCTGCAGCGGCGCAGCGTCGCGGGATCGACGTATTCGGCGGCGAAACCGCTGTGATAGGCGTTGATCTTGTTGTAGTGGGTGAAGGCATCGTATTCCGGCGCGATCGGCGTCCGGCGCTGCAACAGAAAATCAGCCAGCAGACGGCAGTAGCCGACCAGCAGCACGGCGTGCGCGATACGCAGCGGCGTATCGCAGATGCGGATCTCTACCGTGCCCAGTTCCGGTTTCGGCCGCGCATCCCAATAAATATCCTTGACGCTTTCAATCACGCCGGCGGTGTTCAGACGTTCGTAGTAGGCGTTGAATTCGCGCCAGCTGTAGATGTGTTCCAGGCACCCGTAGCTGGGGAAGGAATTCTGCGCGCTGAAACGGGAGCTGGCAAAGTGCGTATCGACGCCCTGATACAGTGGCGACGACGCGCTGAGCGCGATCAGCTGCGGAAAGTAGGGTGTCAGCGCATGGCACAGGTACATCGCCTCATCCCCGTCGTTGACGCCGAGGTGGATGTGTTGGCCGAACACGCAGGCCAGCTTGGAGAGATAGCCAAAGCGGCTGGCCAGCTGCCTGTAGCGCACCTTGTCGCTGATGACCTGCTTGCGCCAGTCGTTGCTCAGATGGCGGCCACCGCCGCAAACGTCGCAGCCCAGGCGCTGCGCGCTGCGCCGGACGGTATCGGTCAGGGTACGCAGTTCGGCGTGCAGCTCATCGAGATCGTGGTGCACCGAGCTGTTCAGCTCCACCATCGACTGAGTCAGCTCATGTTTAACGCGCCGGTAGTCGCCGACCTCGCTGACTACCCGGTCGGCCCGATCCGTAAGATCGTAGTGCTCGGCATCGACCAGCTGCAGCTCTATTTCGGTGCCGATGGAGAGCCTTTCCGAACGCTTGAATGTGAGCGGCATGGTGCCTCCCCCCAATACGCAACGTTAATTCAGTATAAGTCGCGGGGGGAGGCTTTGCCGCTGAAGGCGGTTAATGCAGCTCGGCGCCGCTGCGGTCGGCCAGCGCTTCCAGCAGCAGGGCGGAAGGCACGAAGAACAGGGTGCCGGTCACCGCGTGGCTAAAATCGAGCAGCCGATCGTAGTTGCCGGCCGGGCGGCCGATGAACATGTTTTCCAGCATCTGCTCGATCGGCTGCGGCGAACGCGCGTAGCCGATAAAGTAGGTGCCGAATTCGCGCAGACCGGGGCGGCCGAACGGCATGTTGTCGCGCAGAATTTTCACCTCGTTGCCTTGCTCGTCGGTGATGGTGGTCAACGAACTGTGTGATGACGACGGTTTGACCGCTTCATCCAGCTCGATGTTGGACTGTTTGTGGCGGCCGATGATCTTCTCCTGCGTTTCCACGCTGAGCGCATTCCAGCCCTGCATATCGTGCAGGTATTTTTGCACCAGCACATAGCTGCCGCCGCTGAACGCCGAATCTTCGTCGCCGATCACCGTGTAGTCGAAGGCTTCGTGCCCCTCCGGGTTCTCCGTGCCGTCGACGAAGCCGATCATGGCGCGCTGATCGAAGTAGCGGAAGCCGTGCACTTCCTCGATTACCGTCACGGCGTCCCCGAGCTTGGCGACCAGCTGTGAGGCCAGTTCGAAACACAGATCCATTTCATCGGCACGGATATGCAGCAGGATGTCGCCGGGCGTGGCGACGGCGACGCGTTCCCCGCTGCCGATCGGGCTGAACGGATGCAGCTGGCGAGGGCGCGGCGCGCCGAATAGCGTATCCCAGGCTTCGGAGCCGAAGCCGCAGACGCAGGTGAGGTTGCCCGCCGGCACGCGTTTGCCGACCGAACGCACCACGGCGGCGATGTCGCCGCACCAGGCGCGCACCGCCGCCAGATGGGCGGGAACGGGCGACAGAGTGGCGACGATGAAGATGGCATGGCGCGTCACCGGACTGAAAACGGCTTGCGGCTGCTGGATACTGTCATTCATGGCATTCGGCTCCAGTGTTTCGGGTGAAATAACTCAGATCAAATTAAAGTGCTCATCGGGTTTCATCGGCGGCGGCAGCGGGCGTTGGTCGTTCATTTCCAGCAGGTTGCGCTCGATGGTGTTGCAGATGGCGTTTAACGGCAGATGGTTGGCCGACACGCCGAACGGATCCTCCAGCTCTTCGGCCAGTGAGTCCCAGGATAAGAAGGTATAGGAAATGAACACCGAAACAAACGGTGTCATGTAATGCAGATCGGTCACCAGGGCAAACGGCAGCAGGCTGCAGAACAGGTACACGGTGCGCTGCAGGATCAGGGTATACGCGAACGGCACCGGGGTGCTGGCGAGCCGTTCGCAGCCGCCGAGGGCGTGGGACAGCTCGCTCAGCTTGTTGTCGAGCAGCTCGAAGGTGATGTCGCTCAGCAGGCCCTGGCGGCGCAGCTTGCCGATCTCCTGGCCCAGCATCAGCAGGATGCGGTTGGTCGGCATCGGGCTGGCGATCACCTCGGCCAGCTCCTTGCTGGTGAGGTTGTGGTACAGATCGGCGGTGGGATCGGTGGCGCGCAGCTGATGCTTCAGGCTCCAGCTGAAGGCGATCAGCAGTTTGGCGACCTTCTGATGCACTGCCGGTTCGTCCGGCAACAGGCTTTTGATTTGGCGCAGCAGGGATCGCTCGGTAATCAGCAGTGAGCCCCACAGGTTGCGCGCTTCGACAAAGCGGCTGTAGCCGGCGTTATTGCGAAAGCCGAGAAAAATGGCGATGGCGATGCCCAGCAGACTGAACGGCGCGATGGTTAAATGCACGCCGAGCTGTTCGTACCATTGGTAGCTGATCACCGCCACTATCGACATCAGCACGTTCAGCGACAGGCGAAAGGTGATCTTTGACAGCACGGAACCGTGCCAGGCGAACAGGCGAAAAAACCAGTTCTGGTTCGGGCGAATTATCATGACGTGGGGGCTTCCTGGTGTCCTGCTATTGAGAATAGTCGATTCTTATCCGGCGGCGTTAGGCCGCCGTCGTCGATTGCCAGAGCCGCTGCGGGTGCGTATAGACGGTGGCGCGCCCCGGTTTGCTGAATCCCACCAGCGTCAGGTTACTGCGTTCGGCCACCTCCACCGCCAGGCGGGTGGCCGCAGAGACGGCGAACAGGATCTCGACGCCGCACATGGCGGATTTTTGCACCATTTCATAACTGGCGCGGCTGGAAACCAGCGCCGCGCCCTGCAGCCACGCCTGCTGGCTGCGGTAGCCCAGCAGTTTGTCGAGCGCCACGTGGCGGCCGACGTCTTCGCATCCGCCGCTGAGCGTGCCGTCCGGCCGGATCCAGGCCGCCGCGTGGGTACAACCGGTCAATTTCCCTACCGTTTGCACCGCCTGCAGCTGCGCCAAGGCGCGGTCGAGCAGGGCCAGATCGAAGCGTTGCGTGAAGGGCAGCGGCGCGATGGGCTGGGCGACCTCTTGCAGCTGCTCCACCCCGCAGACGCCGCAACCGGTGCGGCCGGCCAGGCTGCGGCGCTTCTCTTTCAGCTGCATAAAGCGGCGGCTTGAGAGTTCCACATGCACTTCAATGCCGTTGCAGGCCGGTTGTTGACGGATGTCGTAAATATCGTCGGGGGAGGCGATGATCCCTTCGGACAGCGAAAAACCGATGGCGAAGGCCGCCAGATCTTTCGGTGTCGCCATCATCACCACGTGGGAAATGCCGTTATACACCAGGGCGACCGGCACCTCTTCCGCCAGCCAATCCTGTTGCGCCTGAGCCAGATCGTTGCGCTGCCAGACCGAATGGTGCGACAGGCAGGCCGAATCGGCATCGCCGGGTTCGTCGAGAATTAAATGCTTGTTCATGATGGTTTCGCGGCGCCGGCGGATACAGCGCCGGCGTCAGATAGAGTCTGATGAGTGATGGCCGATTTTATCATAGATGGCGCGCTTGAACAGGGCGAAACGGCGCCATCTTGTCCCTGCCTCAGGGCTCGGCGCGCCACTGGCCGAGATAGGCGGTGACCGCCCGCGTCGCTTCGCGGCAAATGGCTGCAGAGACGGTGCCTTCCCGCCCGTAGCCATATTTCATGCAGGCGAACGCCAATTCTATGGCGATCAGAACGACGTCGGGCTCCGACGGCAGCGTTTCCAGTTCGGGCAGGTCTCGTACTTTTGCCCGGAACATTTCGCCGATCGTCAGGTTTTTGGCGGCGTGGGCCTGGTGGTCAGGCTCGGCGAATGTGCCGCGCAGCAGCAAGACGCTCGCCGCCGGATGCGCGTTGTAGTAGCGGGCCGTGGCCGCCACGGCGGCATCCACCCAATCGTGCAAACTGCCGGCGTTTTCGAGCCCCGACGCGAGCAGCGCCTGCGCCAGTTGATCCATATGAGCCTGAGCCAGATGCGAAAACAGTGCGTACTTGTCCGGGAAGAACGGGTAAATCGCGGCGCGCGGCACCTCGGCCGCTTCCGCCAGGGCGGGAATGGAGGTTTTTTCCGGCCCGAGGGTGGCGAGCATCTGTTCGGCGGCGCTCAGCACTTTGGCCATGCGCGCCGCCGCGCGTTCCTGAACCGGCACGCGCGCATTTTTTTTTGCTTGCGGCATCGCTTTTTCCGACATAAGTTGTATTTTAGTAATCCGACATTTGTTGGATTATACTGACATTCATCCCGGCAACCAAGTCTCACGAGAGGTTTCGTATGGGTAATTACGCCAATCAATCTCACTGGCAGGACATTCAGCGATGCCTGCCGGAAAGCTTCCGGCTGCAGCCGGGGGAAGAACCGACAGAGGAGTGGTGGCCCTGGCGCCAGTACCGCATCCACCTGGATTCTTATCGCCGCCCCGAGGCGCCGGTGAAGGTGATCCTGTTTCATGGGGTCGGCACCAACGGCCGGCAGATGTCGACCATTCTGGGGGCACCGCTGGCGCGCCGGGGGATAGAGACGATCGCCATCGACATGCCGGGATACGGCATGACGCAGACGGGCGGACAACGGCGGCGCGTGCGTTACGACGACTGGGTGCAGATCGGCAGCGATCTGATCGACGCGGAACGGGCGAAAGATGCGCGCCCCATCGTGCTGTACGGTCTGAGCGCCGGCGGGATGGAGACCTATCACGTGGCGGCGCTGAACCGGCAGGTGAAAGGCATTGTCGGCATGACGTTTCTCGATCAGCGTGAACAACAGGTGCGCGACGAGACGGCATTGAATCGGGTCATGAGCCGCTTAGGCATTCCCCTGGCGCGGCTGGCGGCCGCTACGCCGCTGGCCGGTATGGCGATGCCGATGGCGTTGGCGAGCAAGATGCACGCCCTGGTCAATGACAAGGTGGCGCTCAAGGCGTGTTTGGCTGACAGCACGTCGGCGGGGGCCTGGGTGACGATGCGCTTTTTGGCCTCCTATGCGGAGTATGTGCCCGCCATTGAGCCGGAAGATTTCGACGTTTGCCCGATTCTGTTGACGCAGCCGGCGCAGGATCGCTGGACGCCGTTGCACCTGAGCGAATGGTTCCTCCGGCGCATCCGGCGAGTACCGGTGACCACCGTGATGCTCGAGAATGCCGGGCATTATCCTCTCGAACAGCCTGGTCTGGATCAGATGGTTGAAGCGGTGTATCGCTTTTGCATCGCCGCGGCGGGTAAATAGGGCGGCTGCGTACCGTCTGGGTGAACCGCGCGGCCCTGCCACGTTATCCACAGTTTTAGTGGATAACGTGTGTGCAAGGCGCGGCAAAGTCGTTAACCGGCGTAAAAAAAAATCGCTCAGAAAATTATTATATTACGCCGCAAAGTGCGAGCCGACGCGACCTGGGGAGGGAACGCGGATACATGTTTCTTTTATGGAGCGCTGTATAAAAATACAGTTTTATTGCGACCGTGATGAATGCTAACCGGCTGTGCGTTTTTTCGACAGTTGCCGTTGCCGGCATGTTCGGCGTGGTCTTTTCTTGCCGAGTTTTATCTTGAATTCCCCCATGCGCCATCGCCTTCACAGCAAGGCTAAATGGATGCCGCCGGGGAAGCGGCCTTGGGCGGCAGCAAAGAGGCATCACGAGCGACGTAAAACTATACTCAGTGGTATCCATTATTGTTGCCGGCCGCGCTATCGGGCGGTCGGTTTTTTTATTGGGTTTTCGGTCGCGTCAGACGGCACCGTTAAACCGTAATGCAATGAATAATGTGGCCGGGGGAATGAACGATGGTTCAGCTGGTGATGATTTTGCTGGGAGTGGATTATTTACGCGACCGCTGGCGCGGGCTGTTGGTGGTGGGCTTGTTAGGGATATTGGCCGGCCTGATCGTGTTTATCGACGCGCTGGATAACGTGGCGTACTTTCCGTTGAAACCCTTCGCCGCTCTGCTGCTGCTCGAAGGCCTGGCGACGCTGATGGTCGCCCATACGGGGATCGGCGGGCAGCGCACCTTACGCTATGTCAAAGGCGGGGCGTTCTCACTGTCGGCGATATTGATCCTGGTGGGGCACTATCACGGTAATTTTATTTTATCGATGATTTTTGGCACGTTATTTTTGGCCGATGGGTTATTGCAAATTATCTCGGCCTTAGTGGTGCGTTATAAAAATTGGAAGCTGGTTATTGTCGGCGGCACGGTAGAAATCATGTTGGCCATTTTCTTTTATCAGCCTTACCCGACGCATTACGCCGGGACTGCGCCGTATTGCTTGGGGCTGGGGCTGATATTTGGCGGCTGGAATATGGTCATGTTGGCGCTGCGGGTCAAAAGATTGAAGGTCAATCCTGCCGTGCAGGGCAACCCGGCGGCAGAAGAAGCCTGCAGCAGCAAGGCCGCGCTTCAGATAACCGAGTGGGACGGCCCTCCTGCGGACGATGAACCTGCATTGACGGTGCATGTCTGGACGCCGTCTGGCTCCTCGAAAAATACCGTGGTGCCGCACCCCGTTATCGATCGCTATATCGCCGCCGTGGACAAAGATGGGGTGATATCGACGGGGCATGCCGCGCTGGAGTCCCCCGAAGGCGTTTATATCAGCCTGTATCCCGCCGTGGATCTTGACCGCTCGCCGGATCAATTTGCCCGGTTGTTGCGGGCCACGGCGGATAATAACGTGACGGGGCAATTTCAACCGGATTATGCGACCGAATCCCGCAATTGGTGCCCTTCCACCATGCGGGTGCGGATCCGAAATTACGACGCCAGGCGGTTAACGCTGTTCTGGGAGCTTTACCGGCAAGACAATACCTATAACCTGACGCATCGCAACTGTTCAAGCAGCGTGGCGCGCGGGCTGGAAGTGGCTTTGGAAGGCGTGGTGGGCAAGATTTGGGGGCCGCGCGGCCATTGGCTGGCGTTGAGTAAAATCCTGACGACGCCGGAACTTTGGGTGGCGGTGCAAATACGCAAACGGGCGAAAACCATGGCCTGGACGCCGGGGCTGACGCTCGATTACGCGCGCGCCCTGAGCATGCTGGCGGATCCCCGGCCTGCGGGGTGGGCAGCAACCCTACGGCGGGGCATCAGGGCGATTTTCGCCTGGCGCAAGCCATAACGACAGGGCTGCGCCCATCCGGCCGGGCCTGCAGTGCCCGCCTGGCCGTTCAGATTCACGTTATCCACAGTTTTAGTGAGTAACCTGTGCATACACACCGGTAAAGTCAGCCGACAACGTAAAAAAAATCGCTCAGAAAATTATTATATTACGCGGGAAAGTGCGATCCGCTGGGGGATAGGGGGTTGCACGCGTTCGCGTTTTGTTTATGCTTTACTGTATAAATATACAGTTTGGTTATGATTATGCTGAGCACTTCAAGGTTGTATGCTTTTTCACCCGGCGAGCCCCTGGCGTTACCGCTGTTTGCCGATCGCGTGGCCTGCGGCTTTCCTTCCCCTGCCGTTTTCCCATCTGGTTTTTTATCAATGCATGACAACTCTTTAATCAACTATATGTAAAACAATATATTACTCACTATTTTTTCGGATCTTATCATGGAATAACATTGACAATTGTCAATATGACTTAAATATCGCAGATTGGACTCTGCTCTTGTTCTGGAGTAGCGGAAGTGTCGGCGGTTCCGCCATTGAACCCCATATCCATTAAAGAGCTCATTGTTTGTTGGCTATTGTTCAATGCAGCCACATTGCTATAGATATGGTGTGTTAGAGATAATTCAGGGATATTTATACTATTATATTCATATTCGTCGATATTGATGGCGGATAAAATTGACCCAAGAGTTAGCGTGATGGCTTTACCTCGACGGATAAGACTGGTTCGTAACTGGAGGTTATCGATATTCATCACCTCTTGGGAGAAACCCAGTTGCAGTAGGTGATTATGATGATTTTTAAAGGCTACTGTCTCGGAAAAATAGGGGCTTTGCACCCAAGGCAACGCACGGCATTGTTCGGAAGTTTGGTTTGCTTTGTGAAGGAGTAGGAGCTGCTGCTCTTCAGAGCAGAGATGCCGTAAAAATAGAGAAGGCGAAATGGGCTCGATGCTAAAGAGTAAATCTAACCGACTGAGCTCATGGCTGCAGATGTTCTCACCCGGGGTCAGTCGTACAAGATTGATGGCCTGGGTGGGTTTTTTCATGAGTAAATACTCCACTATCATATTGACATGCGCAGGGTTCGGGCCATAAACCCCTGCCTGGATACATTTCTTATCTTTGTAACTTCCGTTGATACGGTTGAGTTCTTCATAATGAGTAATAACATTACGATACAGATTTTCTCCCTCTTGGGTTAGCGTCAGGCCGTGGCAGTTGCGTTCGAAAAGTATAATATTCAGGCCATCTTCCAACTCCTTAATTCTTTTGCTCAATGGGGATGGTGTAATGCACAGCCGCTCTGCAGCTTTTGCTATAGACCCCTCTTGTGCTACAGCTATGAAGTAATTTACTCGCTTTGACATAAAATCCATTTTTATACCTTCCATCTAACAACTTTATTGATGCATTTTTCATTATGGGCCCTAATTTCATAACAGGAAACTGATTGGTTTGCCTTTATCATTGAATGTTTTTATTTGTGATTGGCATCTCATTTGAATCTTGAAAAATGGAGATGGTAGTAACAAAATCTGATGTAATAGCTATGTTTTTCTCGAGTTGTTTTGCTGCGATATAGTTCGTGCGTTCTCTTATATCCTTTATCAGGCCTGTCTGGGTGATATCTATCTATTTTGTTCATGTCGTTCGGATAAAAATGACCAAAGTCCGCTCATCAGGAGTAGGGTATTGCCAAAAGAAACATGACGAAGTCCAAGATGGACATCGAATTTACATTCATGATGTGTTTTATTCTGAGGGGGAGGCTTGTTGTGCGCTGTATCAATCAAGAGGGTGGGCTGGATGTTATTGTGATGAATTAGATTGTTGTTGACTGTGATTTTAATTTTGACGAACCGCTTTAAAATTAATTTTTATCTTTATCTTTATCTTTATCTTTATCTTTATCTTTATCTTATTAATGGAACATACATGAGTACATTTACTGCTGTTACCACTACTAACCGCCGCACATTTAATACGCTTCAAGAGCGAATCGATTTGGTTAGAGAAGTATACCTGCGCCTGACCAGAGAAAAAATCAAGGACGGGCAAACCCTTACCCCTGGGTTCGAGCAACTGACCCCGCTCGAGTTACAGGGATTAGATTTGGAGCTTGTAAAACGTATATTACAAGAGAAAATAGATACTTATATCCAAAATCAGCAACGCCGCGGACACTACCCGCCGACAAGTCTGACAGATGAACAAAAGACACGGATCGCCGACTTAGCCGTCGAGGGGATTGTCCGTCAGGACATCGATAAAAGAGCTGAACTTTTGACTTTTCTTGATGAACTGCGATTTTCATTCTTGCCAAAGAATGGGGCGGACAGGCTGCTTACTTTCTGGTCTGATGATTACGTAGGTTACCAGCATGTGCTGAATGACAAACTGAATGCGCTAGGAAAACCGGGCATCGCCACCGATTTTGATGTTACGGCTTTAGATTTTGTGCATCAATTGCGCGCAGGTGTTTCGAATATCATCAGTGGCAGCAATCCACCTGATAGTCTGTTTGTTAAGGCGGCAAAGCAAGGCTCTATTACGATCGCTGGCTTCCTGAGCTCGGTATATGCAGCGAGCACCGCAGAGCTTGGGGGAACAGTCTATGTCATGTCAAAAGGCGGGATCAAAATCAACAACTTCTTCTGGAACGTTGAATTACCTGTTTTACGGGCATTGCAAAAAGCGGGCGCTATCGGTGCAATTAAAATATTGCATGAGCCGTTCGAAACTTACCTGGATAAGCCGCTGGAGGAGATCGGTTCCCGCTTGACTGCTGCTGACGTAGGCGTTCTGGCAAACTACAACTATCTGCCTCAGTGGTTAGTGGACGAAAAATTTGCTGCCTTGCATAAACAATGGATTGACGGCAAGGTAAAATCGCACCTGATTGAACTCCATAAAGAGTTACAGATTTATATCGATCACCATTCCGATTCAGGTCGTCTCCCCGCGATGAAAGAGCTTCTGCGGCTAACGAACGAAAAACTGCTCGAACTGAATGATTTTGACAGTTTGGCTGTGGCGGAAAGAATCGCTGCCGCAAGAGGGGCACCCACCGGGAATAAAGTCACACTCTGGAGTGTGGATAACTTGCTTGATGAAGCTTCTGTTCCTGGGAAGAAACGGGGCGAATCGTATCAGCGTATCCTGTCATTACTGACACAAATCGATGTCGACGCTAGACCATCAGCGTTTCGTTTTCCTGATGCTCCCGGTCAAAGCCCCTATGTCACTCTTAAGTTTTATGGGGATGTAATCGACAGTTATTCCAATCAGTTAAAACGCCTGCTGCCATTCCATTTATTGCGAGAGGCGTGGGGAGTCGTCGTCACTCACAATAGCAACGAGGGGGAATTTGTGTTGAGTTGCGAGTCGGGTGGAGAAACCCGTATCAATGTTAACGCCGCTCAAACTATTGAAGACAAGCTCGAACAACAAAAACGAATCGCGGTATTGGAACGTTTCCTGTTGTCCAATTTCACGCCTCAGGACATGCCTGCTCAGTTAACCGGCGAAAGCGCATGGATCAACAGCGGTGAGCTTTTGCTTGCTGAACGTGTTGCCGAAGGTCATGGATTCATCTGGCGTACCGATCAGGCATCTGTCGATGCCGTTCGTACCGTAACGCGCGATGACAGCCTGACGGATCCTCGCCCGCTCAAAAATCGTCATGTCGAAACCTGGTTCCAACCGAGCGTTACACAGGCCAATGATGGGGGCAGCAGCCGCTACAACGCGCAGATCATTATTCAGACAGAAAATGATACCGTGGTGGCGAAAGCTGCCGCTCGCCTGGCGGCTAAGCACCCCAATAGCAGCATGATCGTTCAGCTCGACGCTGATGGCCGTGTGCGGGTTGTCTATGGGGATGTGTCCCTGTTTAAACGCACGGATAGCGGGGTACCGAAGGTACGCTGGCAGATCGTAGGACACGGGCGTACTGATGCCGATGGTGACCAAACTCTGGGTGGGTTGTTGGCCGGAGAGATGGTTGAGGTACTTGGGGTTTTGACTCACACTCTGGCCCATGATTATGGCGTGGAAGCGCCGCCCTCACGGATCAGTCTGGTCGGCTGTTCTCTAGGGAGAGATTCTGAACAAGACAGTTTCGGAACACAGTTTACCCGTAAGCTCGGTACGGCAGGACTCGAGATCTCGGTTCGTACGTCTGATCTGGCTGTCGATGCGGCCGGCCACAAGCAGACTCTCAATGGAGATGGAAACTGGGTGCACAAAGCCAGCGCCGAAAAGTTGGTACTTCAGTGGCAGGAGAGTGGTGAGATCGTCAGCCATAAAGAGCGGATGGAAAGTGCTTTGCTGGTCGGCAGGGACGAGATTGATGTTGCCCAGTTGTTCAACGCTCTTAAGGAGGGGCGCCAGCCTCTGTCGGAACTCAGCGCGGCGCAACAGTATGCACTGAGCCAGTTTTTCCCTGATGAACAGGAGCGGCTGGATAGACTTGGATTAAAAAATAGTATTGAAGATCCATCGGGCTACACCAGATTGCAGCGTTTGATACATGATCTGGGGTTCAGCCTGATCACTCCGGATGTCGCCAGTGAGGTGAATCTACGCTCTGCACTGCTTACCCTCGATGTTGAGAAGTGGGGGGAGAAGTTCGATACCGCCATTAACAGATTGCTCCGGGATAATGGTCTTGAGCAACATTGGATGCCTGTCATCGCCAATACTGAGGACATCGGGGAAGATAACTACCGGGTCCAGTTTATCCATCGCGATAGCCAAGAGGAAATGTGGGTACCCACGAACGATGCCACTTTTACTGAGTTCCGCCACTTTATCGATGAACGCTTGCGTGTGATGGGCGGACATTTCGCGCTTGAGAATGGCCAGTTACGTCGCCGAAGTGCGGTGGGTGAGGTTGCTTCAGTCGACGGTTTAAATGCCGGCTTTGCGATACAGGCCTTGATCGAATGGTTTGCCAATAAGAACCGTAACGACGTCGCGCAAGGGGCAGGCTCATCAGATCTGGCCACTGCACTCAAGGTCCACTGTTACCTCAACTATGCTCAAATGATTCACGGTGGGGGGCAAGACGTTACCAAGATCATCGAACTGGTGCGCACCGCGTTGCGTGGCGAAGCGATGGTGGCAGAAACCTCACTTGTACAATTCTCCTCTACTTTGGCGCATGTCGCTAACGAAGGGCTTGGTGTGCTTCTTAACGGTGCAATGGTGGGGTTGGATATTTATGAATTATCTCAAGCTAAGACAGAAACGCAGAAGGCGGTATTCGGCACCCAGTTAGCGTTTGATTCTGCGGGGTTAGTGACCGGGATCGCGGGCGTATCCGCAGGGGTGCTTGGCGCCTCATCGGCCGCGGCCACACTTGCGGCTCCTACGGTTATTCTCGCCGGGTTGGCGGTCGGTTTTACGGGGCTGGCACAGGCCTATGGCGCCGTTGCCGATAATGCAAAGGCGGTAGGGCGCTACTTCGACATGCTAGACAAAGCCTATCAGGGTAACGGGTATCGGTATGACGATCAGCAGCATCTATTGGTGCCATTACCCGGTGCTGTGTTCCAGCGCCTGGATATGACTAAAAATCAAATTGACTTCGATAGTCAGTATCTCTACCGATGTAAACATCATAAATATAGAGTAGGGCACATCGATTGGTTCTCATGGGGGGGCACGCCAGACATGATCCTGGACCGCGAGCAGGCAATCAACGTGCGTAGCGGAATTGGGTATACCGGCCCCCGGCATTTTGACCACGAAGACAGTGAAGTTTTAATCCTGCCAGGAACGCCAAAATCGTATATCAGATATACGCATCAGGCTTTAGCATTCGCCACAACGCGCAGGGATACAGGTTTTGATGTTCTTCGCAGGCTAGAACGCGATGAGCGATTTTATTACGATTTCTATTTGTCTCCGTCCGAATACATCGTTACCCATATTTATCAAGAGTACGTATATACGCCTATCGAAATTATTCTCGACAGACAAAATCGGCAATTAGTGATGCCTGCATTACCTTCGGAGTTTCATCATTATCTTCACTATGAGATCGCGGGAGCGGGGGGGCAGTATCGCATTGTATTGAATAAAGGAAGCACATTAAAACTCACCAGCCGTCGTACCGAGAATACGACCATTCAATGGGTTTTTGACTGCAGTCAGCTTGACAGTGACAGTATCGATTATGAGACAAACCAATTGATCATCGGCGGAGTAAAGGTTGACTTCGAACCAAAGCAATATGAACAAGTGCTGATAGTCAATAAGCAAGGGGATGTGCGCAACGTTAACTTTGTTGCTCAGACCGCTGAAATAGTGAGTGAAGATGCAAGCCAATGGCAGGGAGCCGATTGGAGGATAGAACAACACCTGAATGAAATGATAAAAACGCATAAGTTACATGGGCCGTACGTCGTTGTTGATAATTACCACTACCGCCAACGTAATGTTGGCCGGGCTTTCTATGATGTTGCCAGGGAACGGATGCTGTTCAGCGATGTGCCTCAAGAACTGAGCCTGGGCGCCAGATTGGGGGCAGTAACAAAAGAATACGCTTATTTTTATGACGCCAACAACGCGACTGCCTGGCGGGCGGATATCGTTACCGGAAAGGTCGACGCGCAGTTTGAGCCATGGTCCAATCAAATTGACGGGGAAATTTGTCGGCTGTGGCAAGAAGGAGAGATAATCTATTTGACACGACATTATTATTTAAAGGATGGAGAAGCTGAGCTGAGCTACCAACTCCTTGGGGACCGGATGGAACTCGTGGGCGTGTTTGGGAATGATGCCATGCTCCGGCATTTGGCGCAGGCTGGTCAGCAAAGGGACATTCTTGAAGGATTGTTACAGAGTTACAAGGATCATGGTATTCCGCGTACCAAGCCAACGTTGACGATGGGGGAGCGGCTTATCCAGCCAACCGAGGCGGCATTGGTCGCGGTATTCGGTACAGATATCATGGACGTTGTACACCGTTACTGGATCCGCAAGGCAGATGGGGCACTGATAAAACCAAATCTGGCAAACCCAGGCTATGATGAATTACCCCCACAATCTGATGGGAAAATGCGTAGTCATTGGCCCATTCCTACAGATTTGATGCTGGCCGGTAGTCGGGTGGGTTCCAACGGCGTAGAAGTCTTTTTCTTTTATAGTAGAAGCCAGCGGTTCGTCTTCCGTCAGGAAGGTGTTGGCCAGGCCATTCTCGATGCTGACCATCCTACTGCGTTCCGTATCGTCAACATCCCTGCATCGGCAAACCTGATCAACCTGAACGGGGAGGTGATCGCCATTATTGGCAATGGGCTCATTGCTAATCTCGATGCTAATGGGGATCTTCATTATTGTGCTGTTAACGAACATTGGTTAAAAGGACGGGCCCACTGGTGGCAAGATTTGGCCAGGGTGACGGACAGTGACATTCCTCTGCCGGTATTTGGGGTCAAGGGTAAAGATGACAGCGGCTTATTAGCGGTATGGTATTACCAGGGCAAAAAAGTCGTCGTTGGTTCAACCGCATTGCAAGGCAAGTCACTTCAGTTCCTGGGGTTTGATACCGATGGCTCCACTGCGCGTATCTTTGAACATGAAAGTGGCCAGCTATATCTGCAGACGGCTATGGCAGACGATGAGCTGATGGCTGCATTCGGTACAGGCTATCAGTTGGGGAGTACGGCGGGAGTCCCCGAAGCCCGAGAGTTATTACCGAAGTTACATCTCAAAGCTGTGCAGCAGCTCAATGAAGGTCTGCGTCTGTTCACTGTAAAAGGGGAGATTTTGGAGAGGACGGACAACGGTAATGTGCGTTTGGTGGGGGTTGACCTCGATTGGCAACAAAACAACAAACTACAGGATCTCGGTGAACTCGCCGCGCGGTGGCATGCCAAAGGAGCGTTGAGCTTATTCGGCAATAAGAGCCCAAGTTGGTTCGATATCAGCAGTGGTCAGGTGTTTTCGGGAGAAGAGATCCCTGCTTCGGATACGTTGCGTTTCGTGGGTATTAATCCCAATCAAAAAAGTGCCTTTGCGTTCACTCCAACAACTCAGATGTTGTATAAGGTTAAAGGCGGGCATGCAAAAGCGTTTGCGCAGTTTCAGGACGTGAAGCGCATTGGTTCCTCGCTACTGCTCCTGGGAGGGCGAGATAAGCTAGCATTGCTCATTGATGGTGTTGACAGCCTGGTACTGTATGGCGGGGCGGGTCAAAATACATATCGCATCGATGAGGAAATGTGGAAACACTATAGAAAAGTCGTCATCGATAATGACGATCCCGCTCAGGAAGCGGATAAAGTCATTCTACCGATCGATAACCCAAGGAAGCTTTTTATGAGTCGCTTTAATGATGACCTCCTGATTATCGATACGGAGAACCAAACGGCATTGGTGATACGGCAGGCAATGGGAAAGCTAGCGCATAACCATCAACATTTGCATTTGGAGTTCCCGGGAAGCTCAATGAATGTCAGCGATCTGGTCGACTATTACCTTTCTGGGGGGTATGCCGAAGGGGAGTTGGTTAGCTTAGGGAGAGGGTAGATGGTTAAGTAAGAACACTTAACGCCTTAGATGGCAGGCATTGTTGACAATGTTAAATGAAAAGCAATATTTCTGTCAGCAATGCCATTATTATGTAAACGCAAGGTGTAACCACCTTGCGTTTTCTTTTCGTGGAATAATTACGGCACTGCTGCAATTAGTCGGTGGCGGTAGATTGACTCTTGGTTTTTTCAGGGGAACAGAGTATGAATCCATTCAAAGGTTGGTATTTCAGGGGGATTTATCCTGTGGGCGTGTAAGTATCCCGGTAAAACGGCCCATTCACTTTTAGAGATCTTCCGACATACTGAATATGTCCTTTAAGAAGATCGCCATGCGCAAAGCCCGATTTACTGAGCACCAGATCATTACCGTGCTAAAGTCCGTCGAAGCAGAGCGGACCGGACCGTCAAAGATGTCTGCCGTGAAGTGGGAATATCTGAAGCCTCGCACTGCAACTGGAAAGCAAAGTTCGGCGGTATGGAAGCCTCCGATATCAAAAAGATGAAAGACCTCGAAGAAGAAAATCGTCGTCTTAAACAAATGTTTGCCGATCTCAGCCTTGAATGTCGTGCACTGAAAGACGTTATCGAAAAAAAGCTTTAAAACCCGCGATAAAGCGGGAGCTGGTCAGCTATCTGACCGCGCAGTTTGCCATGGGCATCCACCAAGCGTGCAGGACAGCATTGTTGAGCAGGACGGTGTATTTTTATCAGCCTGATACCAGGCGTGACGAATCTGTGCTCCCGGCGTTGACTGAACTGGCAGAACGCTATCCGCAATATGGTTTTAAGAAGCTGTTTCAGCTCCTTCGCAGGCAGGGTAACGCCTGGAATCATAAGCGTGTTCACCGGATTTACTGCCTGCTGAAACTGAATTATCGTCGCAAGAGAAGGCAGCGACTGCCAGTGCGTAACCCAGCACCACAGGTGACTCCGAAAGCGCTGAACCAGAGCTGGCCCATCGATTTTATGCACGATGCGCTGGTCTGCGGCCGGCGCTTCCGCCCCTTCAATGTGGTGGCCGATTTTAACCGCGAAGCCCTCGCAATAGAAATTGACCTGAATATCCTGGCCCAACGGGTTGTGAGGGGGCTGGACAGGATAGTGGCAAACCGTGGATATCCGCTGAAGATGCAGATGGAAACAGTCCGAAACTGATCTCATTGGCGCTGGCACAGTGGGTCGAAGAACATAGTGTGATGCTGGAATTTATTAAGCCGGGAAAATCGACGCAGAATGCGTTTATCGAACGGTTCAATCGAACGTATTGTACAGGAGTCCTGGATTTCTATCTGTTCAGAACCCTGAATGAAGCACGGGAAATTACAGAGCGTTGGCTGGCTGAAAACACGGAAATCTCCAAAAGTGCGTGGAAATAAAACGGGTGAGCTTACAAGTTCTCTGAGCATAAAAATAATTGTTATTATTGTTATTATTTTTTTTGCACAGAACCTATTAAATCAAAGCCCCGGCCTTTCGGTCAGGACTTTGTCATCAATTTGAAAACCATTCTTGAAGATGTGTTTTTTTACTAATTGAATTTATGTAGCCATAAATGACGAAGAGAACCACTTCTCACCCTTCGTACATTTAGGTTGAATGAATCTGAAAGAAAATCAGCGGTAGGGGTTAAATCTTCAAAGCTTGGTTGATAATGACCAGAATGGTTCACAATCGAAAAACTATCCCCTGAATGATACATATATCCAGCACTAATAGCACCCTTTCCCTTTGGCCCTCCGACCAGAGTTGGATGAGATAAGTTTTTAGGATCAATTTTTTTACTGATGCTACCAATAGATAGCACCCCATCCTCACTAAAAACGAATTTGTGCACTTTACTAGAATCGCGTACTTCTGCTAAATCGCTGGCTTTCGTCACTCGGGTTATTTTGGCCTTATTTTCTCTGATGGCCCAGCCCTTTAAATTCTCCTCAACGTCATATAATTTTGCCTTTGTATTTTTGAGTATAGGCATCGTAACCGTATCACTCTGCGTACCTAACTTGGGAACACCACCGGCATGTTGCAGTTTGTACTGCCAGTCACCAACAAACCTCCCGGTTTTCGAAACTCCCCTGGCCGCTAATGGCGCTAGCCCGGCAGCAATCCCGGCAACCCCAGCCCCCAAAGAGACCCAACCCAATATGGATGATGCCTTAGGATTTGTTTCCTCCGTTGCTCCACTCGCTATCCCGGTGACGTCGGCCACCAGACCTAAACCAATACCCATCAGCTTCAACGCGGAGGTGGACGCTGCCGCTGTGGCAATCGACGCACTTGCGCCTACAGCCATCGATGATGCCACCAGAGAGGATCCCAGTGTAACAACCGATAGTGCTATCCCCACAATGCCCAGACCAATACCCAGCCATCCGCTCCAACTGATATGCCCTGATGGATCGCTAAAGTTCACCGGGTCACCTGCACAATACGCATAGGGATTAATACCGCTGGCACCGAATGGGCTAAGGGAGTCTGGACAGTTGAAGCGCATCAGTGCCGGATTATAAGCACGATAGCCATTACCCAAATGGTAGGTGCCGCTGACCGGATCTGGCCGCTCGCCATTAAACCCAGGTAACATTTTCTGAGGTTCACCGGTGCCATATGGAGACCAACTGTGGAGTACGCCTTCTTTCTCATGGCTTCCCCTGGACCACAGTAGACTGTCATGTTGGTCTACCCCCGTTAGCGTTAGCATATCTCCATTATGAATCCCCAAGCAGGTGTGACCGTGCTTAATCAGGCGAACAGCTTGTTTCTGCTGCACCAGAGCCTCATTGACCAGCTCATTTCCCCGATAATAGAGTCTGCGGGTATCTCCTTCGTTGACGGTTTGAGAGACCAGCTGATCCTGTGCGTCATAGCTATAGTGTCCACCAGAATTACCTTCACCTTGGACAGAACTCAGTCGTCCGATTGCGTCATACGTCAACTGCCGTCCGGCATCATCCTTCGTCATACGACCTTCAGCATCGTATTCCAGCGAAATATTTTCCGGGTACATAGCATGAGTATGCGTCACTGCAGATAACTGAGTAGGATCATCGCTGTTATCGTACTGGTATAGTGCCGTATCCGTGCTGCTATCCTTTAGAGTGGTCACTACCTTGGTCAGGTTGTTCAGTGCATCATAACTGTATGTCTGTGCCGACATAGAGTGTCCGAAAGCATCTTGTGGCAAACTGTCGCCACTCACCCGGTAACTGACCAGACGATTACGCATATCGTATTCATATTGTTCGGTCCGGACAGTAGAGCCCTGTTGACTGATGACTCGGGTGTCCAGCAAGCCATTTTTTAGCCATGTTTGTGCCACGATAAGCTTGGCACCCGTGCTATCGGTCAGAGTTCGGGTAAGTTCCCGGCCAAAATCATCCCGGGTCAGAGCGGTCGACAATGAGCTGGCCGACGTACTATCAGTAGCCGTTTGTATCTGCAGACGGGACAGTGCGTCGTAGCCCAGCGTGATACTGATGGGACCATCCGTTATCCCGACCACCTTGCCGAAAGTATCACGCTGATACCGTGCCTGATGACCGGTGATATCCGTATACACCGTCACCTCACCAGAGAGTGTCCGGGTGTAACCTGTTTGACAGGTATCGCCCTGCCGCACAAATTCCTCCGCTTTCAGTTGGCCGTCAGCGCTCCAAGCCAGATTGTTGACATTATCGCCCTCGGATGCCTGTAGCAGGTCACCGGTCAGCGGATCGTAGTTGAATGACTGCGTAATACCCTGAGTGGTCAGTGATTTTATGGCATGGTTTAGTTCGGGGATATACGTGTATTGTGTCTTTATTCCGGAGGGCAGTGTCACCACGTCCGGTAACGGACATGCATCCTGGTAGTGGTATGTGGTCTTGCGCCCGCCGACAAGGCTTTCAGTTATACGACCTAGACTATCGAATTCCCGGATACCCATCGTGATACACCGGGACACTCCGTCCGCCATCTGTCCAGTCACCTTAATCAGACTTACCTGATTGCCACTCAGGTATGGCGCGTATTCGCGCTCTACAATAGTACCATCCGGCAGTAACCGGCGGACTTCACGGCCAAAGTCATCCCGGGTAAAGTGGGTTACATTTCCCCGTTCATCTTGCGTTTCACGCAGCTGATTCAGACCGTCATACTTGATCCGGACAATGCCTTGTTCGACATTATTGGTATCATATAGAACTTCTTTGACTGGCAGTTGGCTCTTCTCATCAAGAAACGTTGTCTTTTTCCCGGAAGTCAACACGGCTTTATCGTTCCCTCCTTGGGAATATTCGTTGATAATCAGGTCGACGGGGTCAGTATCCTTCAGGCTGTAAATTCCATTGGAATGACGCATCCCGGCGCTTTGGCCCCAACCATCATAGATCGCCTCTGCCCCTATTGAATAACTTTCCGAGCCAGGCTGCGAAGTCTGCCAGTCATATTCCCTACCCGAGGCATAATCGCCCATCAAATTGTATTGACAAGTGACCACATCAAGCCACTTTTTCGTACTGTTTGAGTCGATAGTCTGCTGTTCTCTCTCTCTGCCCATCGCGTCGAAAAGCATACGCGTCTGGTTACCGAGAGCATCAGTTTCTACTGTGATGGGGCCAGTGTCCTCAAGGGCATAGTGCCATGTACGGCGATTTTCATACTGCGTCCCGAAAGCTATCACCTGAGTCAAAGGGCGACCGACAGGGTCGTACGTATATTTATTGGTTACACCCCAAGCATTGGTCTCGCTGAACAATAACCCCGATAGAGCAGATAGCGTACGACTGGTTACCGTCGTCAGACCATCATGTCCGGTCAATGTGGTACTCTGCGTCAGGAGGCTATTGCGAACTGTAGAAGTAATTTTATGAACGTTCGTGAATATCTGCTCTTTATGGGACAGCGTCCGGGTGATACCGATAATACGACCATATTCACTGTTGCCATTGGTCGCGTTATAGTCCGTAACTTGCTCTGACAACAGTGTGGTACCAACATATTGTTTCTGACTGTGTTGTACCACATGATCTGACGACCCCAGGAAGGTATAGGTGTACTCAGTAACGCGAGCAAGAACGTCCTCATAGTCACTGCTCCGGGGGATCACCGTCATCTTATGCATAAAGCGCACAAAGCCATTGGGTGAGGGCGGGCAGTTATTTCCATCGCCGTCAGCTGAGTAGAACGTATACTCTGTGACTGTACCATCCGGAGCCTCCTGGCGAACCGGATTCCCGTTTTCATCATATTCCGTTAGTGTGACCTCCTTGCGGCTCTGCTTAGCTTCCGGACGCGATGTATCAATGAGTGAAAGTATTTTCCTCTTTGGCATCTGAAATTGCGGTGGCTGATCATCAAAATTTTCGCCCCGGATGGCATAGTATTCCGTTTCCGTGACACTGGTACACGTGGAACCGACGCGCTGAACGGTTTCTTTTGTCTGCAGATGATAGTTATTGTAAGTCCGCGTGGTTTTACTTAATTCCGCATCGTTTTCATCCAGGTAAGTCTCCGTGCTGCCGTATTCATAGTCCCCCAGGACGCCATACAGAAAATCGGTATCCTTGTCCCAAGACCCGCTGTTGCTGCTCCCAAACCCGAGGAAGTTATGGTCTGTATAGTGATAACGGATATTATGCAGTTGCGTGCCGGTTGCATCGTTTTGCCAGTAGCCGATGACATAAGGCAGGGTGCCGGATGGTCCACCGGTCGGAAACTGGTGCCCCTGCTGACCGTAGCTTACCCGGTCAATAAGTCCAGTGGGGGCAGTGACTTTTGTCAGCACGTCATCGGTGTATTCCAGCTCCCAGGTAAGGGAGAGTGACTGATTAAGAACGGAAGATAAATACTCGTTCTGCAGCATCAGTTCAAGCGTATGCGCTTCAGACGTGCCGGGCCAGACCTCAAACGTTATCAGCCCGCCGGTGCTGCTGTAACTCACTGTCAGAAGCTCAGTGGATTCGTCATGAACGGAGATCAGTCGATTGATGCCACCGAAAAGTTCCCAGGAAAGAAGCAGCTTCCGCCCGGCCGGCGATAATATCACCTCAGTGACCTTTATGCCGGCCTTGTCCGGTGCGGTCAGTATTTCGGTGATACCATTTTTATAAGAAATATAATAACCGTCCTCGCGGACTTCCGCTTTAAAGTTAATGGGTTTTGCATGGATAACATGCAGTATATTACCGGATTCGATTACCTTATAACTTTCACCGGTGGAAAGCTGAAGTGTCCGGGTACTCTTATCATAGGAGGTCACCGGGAGGGTCACGCCGATACCAAAGCCGTTATTTTCCCTTTGTAGAGGAGAATAACGAAGCAGCACGGGTAACTCAGGTCCTAGACCTGAATTACCTGAAAGGTGCGCCACGGAAATATTATATCCGTACATGCCTGTTCTGGGGTCAACCGCGCCAGACTGGGCGCTGAGGAAATTGGTGGACTGGGTAGTAAAGTCTGAAGACATAATTAGATCCTTGAATTTTGAATAAAGCAGGTCGATTTTCGTCAGAAAAGGCGGTAATCGAATAAATTCCCCGCCGCCCTCAGAGACAGAAATAATTAAGGGTAATTAACCGTGGGTGTTGGAAAGTTCGTATTTATTAACCATATTGTAACAATTTCCAGTATCTGCGGTCATCGAAAAGGATCCAGAACTCGTAATGTCACTAAAGTTCCTCATTGTGTTTCTCCATTGGAATAATAAAATGAAAAGTATCATTCAGGTAACGGTGTCTGCTGTCGGTGTCATGGCATCATAAAAATATTCAGCACTCGTACGTCTTTACCGCATCAGGTTATTACTGTAACTGTAATCAATGATAACTGAGGTGTCTCTGAGATTTATTCAGAATGTGTGGAGAAAATTTCAGGACGGAGGTTTATACTTTGTCGAAAGGGATGGGGCATAAGGAGATAACTACCTGATTAATTTTAAGATGCAAGTTTCAGAATCTGGAGGCTATCGTTAATTATGCGTGCCATAACTCCGGCGATATCCGATAATATTTCACTAAAAAGTTCAATATTCATCACATAAGCCCAGTCCTTCACCAGCGATGACCGGTGCTAACCCGCGCCACCCAGGATGATGTGCATTTTCTGACTGATCGAGTACATTTCACGGATAGCGCTGACGAACCGCACGATATTTTTCGCATTAATGGTGTTATATTCGCGGATAACGGTGTTGCCGATGTCGTTCAGATTCAGCGCGCCCATTAGGTTCAGACGTGTACGGTTGCCGCTGGTTTCCACCACGGTTTTCTAGCCTTTGGGCATCCAGCCATGCGCCAGTTTCGTGCCCTGAGTCGGGTGGACCACCATCAACAAACAGGATGGGCTCGCTGGCGCTAGTATCACACTTCAGTTGGTCACAGGCGGCCATGAACACCTGCCGTGCTTTCGCACTGAACTTATGGGGCACACCTGCTGTTTTTTGTAGCTGAAGCCGTTGCGGTGCAGCCACTTATTCATGCCCGGCACGGTGTAATGGATATCCCACCATTCTTCGACGAGAGTATTGATGGCCTGTGTGGTGGGCAGAAGATTCACCGTTAGATAAGTGATAAATTCTACGGCCTGTACTTCGCTGAGATGGCTTTGGGGATCGTCATTTTCGGATTTCAGTTTACGATTGTTAATGTCATCGCTGATGTGACGGTTCACGGTTGCCTCATGCAGACCTAGGGCCTGCGAGATCATGGCAGAACTCCATCCTTCAGATGCCAGCAGGATAGCTTTAATGCAGTCGAATTTTCGCTTATTGCGGCTTTCGCGGTGAAGTAGTTCAAGCTCAGTTTTTTGTTCATCGGTAATAAAAATGTTCATGTCGGATACTTTGATCCTCATTTTTGACAAAATCAAGCATCTTCATTGATCACGAATGTATACAGGAATTGTGATGGTTGGTCTGTTTTTTAACGCAGATTGCTACAACCGCTCCTTCTCTTCTAGTTCCTCCTGGAACTTGATATTTTCTCACTATGGCTCAAAAATAACTCAACTATTTCTATTTTTTTTATGATATAAAAACCGTGTAAGAGAAAGACGTTGATGGATGCAATTGATTTTCTCTCAGAGAGAGTCTGATGCATAAACTTGATAGTAATACATTGAAAACAAAGGTGGTTAAATATGAGTACGTTTAATGACATTGCCGGATTTGAAGCATTCTCCATAACGGCTGATAGTGATTCGACAATCACTATATTTGCTAATGGTTATCAGCAGGTCCGTGTATATGTACGCATGATTGCAATTGATAAAGATAGAAAATATGTCAACCTGAGCGGTGGTGAGTTGAAAAAGCTGCAGGAAGCTATTACATTAATCAACTTTAACAATAGTAACCTGTTAACCAAAGTAGATAAATATGCTGACGGTAAATCTGACTGGTCATATACCACCACTCAAGGTGAATATAAACAGCCAGAAACAAAAGGAGCTATCTCTGCCCTAAGTAGCAATATGATGAGTTTGACGTATTATGTGATGTGCCCGCCCGATGAGAATGAGCGTACTATCAAAGTCGCGGTTAAATTAAAATTGAGCAACGGCAAGGTTGTCGATACCACAGGCAGTTCTGGGTTTGACAGTAAAGTTTCGCTTAAAGCCAACGCCCCTACTGTTTATAACATTAATTATCGGGACAACAGGCAGAGCGAAAACGATAACTTGCGCGCAATTTACACTCGTGTAAGAAGTGAAGAAATTAATGGTGATCCAGCATGGGTGGAGAATTATACCGTCAGTATTCGAGCGGGGGAGTTTTTATATAAACGTAGTACCCCGTCCAGCGCAGTAACGTCTTATGATTCGGTTCGTGTCAGACGCGAGCATATTTCTTCATGGGCGTATTGCATGTACTTCCGACATTATGCATACACTCATCAGATTGCGAATATTTGCTACTGGTTTAGTGAGAATGATACCACCAGGAATTTGACGGTGGGATATTTTGGCGAAGTTGGTATTGGTGGTGGCGTATATATGGAAAATGTGCCCGCTAATACGGAACAGTCGCTCTTTAACTTTTCCGTGGCGCGATTTGAAGATACCGATAACAATGCTTATAGCGAAGATATCGAAAGTAGCACAGCAGTGGACACTTATATTGAATGCAATTTCCGTGACCAGTATGGCAATGCCGGGACATTCTTCGCCTACCCTCATCCGGAGACGGGTGACAATTATTATCGTGGTTATGCATACGAGTTTTTGAGCCAGCGCAAATAGCGGCTTTGTTGAATAAATTGAACTTCTGACTGTAATCAGGATCAGAGCGCCAAACTTCTGATCCTGTAGCGGTATCTCGTGGCAAAGCAAAAGTTCAAGAGCACTAACTGGGCGACCTACAACAAGGCTCTCGTCAATCGTAGATCGTTGACATTCTGGCTTGACGAGTCGGCCAGCGTTTTTTAAGGAAGTTGTCGCCGAACGATCTTTAAAGCGAATGGTTCGTTTTACCGGGTTACTTTCAGACTTTCAACCCCTCCCTTAATCGTAGAAGGCAATGACAGGAGTGATTTTGGCATAAAACCAATCAGATGTTTTTTTGACCAATAAAATAGCTCTATATTGTTGGAGAGATTTAGTTTTTGCATTGCCTTCGTTTTATGTGCGCTGACTGTTTTGCGGTGTATACCCAAATAATCAGCGATTTGCTGCAAGCTGTTTCCCTGAGATATCAATGATAATACCGTTTGTTCCCGGTCTGACAGTGATACGTCATGACATACCCATGGACACGCTTGGCTATCGCAGGTTAACGCTTGCGCAATCATGTTCATGGTCTTGGCAATGGAGTAGTGAGTAAACAGTTTCGTATGTTTACAGTTGCAACCGATATTTCCTGTTCTACCCACTCGTTCCTTGATGATGAAGATCGGTGCGTTACTGGACGGTAATCGGTACAGACTCAGTGGATGGTCGGATGCTTGGAATATGAACACCATATCCGGTCTGACGCCGGGGGGAAAACCGTTGTAAAACTGGACGGTTTTCCCCTGCGTCTGCATCAAGTTTTCCAGGCATACCATCAACCCCAGCGCGAAATAACAGTCAGGAATACAGATTGAAATATTCATTAATTTATTTGTTTCTTGCTTGTTATGTCTGTGTGTATTTTCTATTGGTGGAATAGGTGGATAACTTTTCATGATTATATCAATTCGCTCCGGGTATTGATTTTTATGTCCTGTGGCTTGAAGTTATGCGTTTCAATTTCTAGTGTTAATGGCCAGCCATCTTAACGATTTGTGAAATCGCTTTTCTGACTTCCTTGCCAGTTTCTGTTCGACCAGCTTGAGTAAAAGTGCTCTTGCGCGATATATATCAACGTCACATTGTTCCGCTAGCTCACGTGTCCCTGGCCAGGTTTCCTGCTTTTCTCCCTCTACTTTTCTTTTCTCATTGTGGCTCAGCTCAACCAGGGCTGAATGCATTTCCCTTAGCGCCATTTCACTATCCAGTACGTTATTGTTCATGTTTTTCTCCTTTTTTCTTTACCGGGGGTATTAGCTCTCACGCAGTTTCTGTGTGATTTTCAAGCCGACTTTTTGCTGTTTTCCTTGGGGCGTTGTGCCTTGGCCGTACCATTGCTTGCTTCGGTTTATTGTATCGTTTTTTTTGATTTCGCGATCTAAGCTGTTGCTTGTTGGTGTTAATATGGTGTTTTGTTCTGTTGTTGGTTTGTGTGGCGATATAGGTAATCGCTATAAGTAGTTATTTCATGTTTTGTAAGTTAATTATTGTGAATTGTCAGAGA
This sequence comes from Serratia marcescens, assembly GCF_001902635.1. Taxonomy (GTDB): domain Bacteria; phylum Pseudomonadota; class Gammaproteobacteria; order Enterobacterales; family Enterobacteriaceae; genus Serratia; species Serratia marcescens_F. The sequence goes on from NZ_MJAO01000010.1 coordinate 141,990, forward strand.
AGGGGATTATTTCCTTTGTCCGCTTCTGTGGGTGATGTAATATTTATGACGTCGAATGTTAATGGGAAGGAGTGCTGTAAAGGGAAATTTAAATCATTAATTCACCTTGGGTGACTATACGCCGGATGTTTTCTTGTTTTTTAGTTTATCGTGTCAAATCTATTATTGATGCGGCGGTGTTGTGCTGCTTTTTTTTGGTGCGACGGTTGGTGAAGAACGAGTGTTAAGTTCGGTGTTGCTTTGTGAATGGAGTGATATCTATTTCACTAAGGAATAATTCTCATTTTGTAAAACCAGAGTTTCTTTCTAGGAATATTACCAAGGGAGCGGCTGAGGGTTGCTGTTTTTTATTTTATATAAATTTAGATAAGGATGTACGTATGAACATGAAAAAAATCGCATTGGTTATGGCTGTGGGTGCTGCGATGTCTGTTGGTGTTGTTAACGCGGCAGATCAGGGGCACGGTACTGTGACCTTCGTTGGTTCTATTATCGATGCACCGTGTTCCATCACCCCGGACACCATCGACCAGACCGTCAACCTGGGCCAAATCTCCAACAAGGCCTTGGTGAACAGCGGTAAATCCAACCCGCGCTCGTTCGATATCAAGCTGGAAAACTGTGACGTGTCCGCACTGAAAGAAAAAACTGTGACCACTACTTTCACCGGCACAGAGTCCACCGCGCTGCCGGGCTACCTGGCTATCAAGGGCACCGCTTCCGGTGCCTCTATCGCCATCACGGCGGATGACGGTAAAAACATCAAGCTGGGCGACGCCAGCCCGGCGACCAAAATCCAGGACGGTAACAACACCCTGCGTTTCGCGGCCTACCTGCAGGGCAATGGTGCCTCCTCTGTGGTGCCTGGTGAGTTCACCTCTGTTGCTAACTTCACGCTGGCTTACCAGTAAAGGACGCGGTTGAGGCCGAGTTGTCGGCCTCAACTCCTTTTCTTCGTCATTTGCCCGTCACGCGGTGTGGCGTTGGCGCGGCAAATGCTATTCCAGACTCCAAACCGTATCAGGGAGTGACACGCTGGTGAGCCCGTTATCAGAACGCCTTCTGCCCACAGGTTATACGTTGTCTTCTGCTGCTTTCCGCCTCGGGGTGGGGGCTTCCCTGCTGGCGTTGCTGGCCGCTGCCGGGGTTCAGGCCCGTGACCAGGGGCATGGCCGCGTCAACATGGAAGGTTCCATCATTGATACCCCCTGCGCCATCGACGTGGCCAGCCGTGACCAGACCATCGACATGCTGACGCTGCCCGTGGGGCAAATCATCCGTGATGGTTATGGCCCGACGCGACCGTTCAGCATTCGCCTTGTCGACTGTGCGCTGACACCAATGCTCCCCAATCGCCCGGACTGGTCGCATTTTCGCGTGACGTTTGACGGACCGACGGCGCATGACGACCTGTTCAGCGTCAGCGGCCAGGCGCGGGGCGTTGGTCTGCAGATTGCCGATATCGCAGGTGCTATTGCCGTGCCCGGCAAGCCGATGCCGGCCAGCGCGTTGCAGGTTGGCAGTATGCGGCTGGATTACACCCTGCGTCTGGTTGGGGACCATCAGACGCTGCGAGCCGGAGCATACCGGACCACTATCCGTTTCAAACTGGATTATTTCTGAGATTAAGGAAAGGGAAGAGCCATGTCATCGTTCGTTTCTCCGCGCTTGCCGGATGCCTGTGCAGACAGACCGTTGCGCCCGGTAGCTGCCGGGGTGTTGCTGGCGCTGCTGGCCATGAACCCAGGCACGGTGCTGGCCGCGGCAGACGAGGTCGAGTTCAACACCGACGTGCTGGATGTCAAAGACCGCAGCCACATTAACCTCAACCAGTTTGCTCGCGCCGGGTACATCATGCCCGGCAGCTATCAGATGGTGGTGCGGCTGAATCAGCACGAGTTGCCGGAGCAGGCGATCAGGTTCATGGCACCGGCGGGCGATCCGCAAGGCAGTGCTGCCTGTCTGACGCGGGAGACGGTTGAACAGCTGGGGCTGAAAGAGGACGCGCTGCGTCGTCTGACCTGGTGGCACGATGATCAGTGCCTCGAACCGGCCTCCTTGCCGGGCATGACATTGCGCGGTGACCTGGGGGAAGGGGCGCTCTACGTCAACCTGCCGCAGGCTTATCTGGAGTACACCGCCGAGAACTGGGATCCCCCGTCACGCTGGGATGAAGGCTTGGCCGGCGTGTTGTTCGACTACAACCTGAACGGCCAGGTCGCGCGCCCGCAGGGCGGCAAGCAGACCCAGTCGTTGAGCGGCAACGGCACCGCCGGGGCCAACCTGGGCACCTGGCGTCTGCGCGCCGACTGGCAGGCGCAGTACAACCACACCACCGGTCAGGCCGGCAGCACGCAGCAGAATTGGGACTGGAGCCGGTACTACATGTATCGGGCCATTGCCGCGTTGCGCGCCAAACTGACGTTGGGTGAAGACTACCTCACCTCCGGCATGTTCGACAGTTTCCGCTTTACCGGTGCCAGTTTGGTGACTGACGACAACATGTTGCCGCCGAACCTGCGTGGTTATGCGCCGGAAGTGACCGGGGTGGCAAAAACCAACGCCAAGGTGACCATCAGTCAGCAGGGGCGGGTGATTTACGAGACCACCGTGGCGTCGGGGCCGTTTCGCATTCAGGACCTGAATACGGCGGTCAACGGCAAGCTGGATGTCAAAGTGGCCGAGCAGGACGGCAGCGTGCAGACGTTCCAGGTCGATACGGCCAACGTACCGTACCTGACCCGTCCGGGCATGGTGCGCTACAAGTTCGCCACCGGCAAGCCCTCAGACTTCAAGCATCACAACCAGGGGCCGGTGTTTGGCACTGGGGAGTTCTCCTGGGGCATCAACAACGGCTGGTCGCTGTACGGCGGCGGGTTGCTGGCGGGGGACTACAACGCGCTTGCGCTGGGTATCGGCCGCGACCTGTTGGCCTTCGGTGCGCTGTCGTTTGACGTGACGCAGTCGCGGGCCCAGTTTCCGCGGGACGCCACCCGCTCGGGCGGTTCCTATCGGGTGAGCTACTCCAAGCGGTTCGAGGAGTACGACAGCCAGGTGACTTTTGCCGGCTACCGTTTCTCGGAGCGCAACTTCATGAGCATGTCGCAGTATCTGGATGCGCGTTACCGCGGTATCCACAACGGCAGCGGTAAGGAGTTGTACACCCTGACGTTCAACAAGCAATTCCAGGATCTGGGGCTGAGTGCTTATGTCAATTACAGCCACCAGACCTACTGGGACCGGCCGAACAACGACACCTACAACCTGTCGCTGTCGCGCTACTTCGACGTTGGGCGGTTCAAGAACGTCAGCCTGAGCCTGACGGCGTACCGCACCCAATACAATCACACCAACGACGACGGACTGTACCTGAGCCTGGCGGTACCGTGGGGCAACAGCGGTACGCTGAACTACGACGGCCAGTTTGGCCGGGGGCGCAGCACCAATACCGTGGGCTATTACGACCGGCTTGACGACAACAACAGTTACAACGTCAAGGCGGGCGTCGGGGCCGGCGGCCGGGCGGTGGGCAGCGGTTACTTCACGCACCAGGGGGATGTGGCCGAGATGACGGCCAATGCCAGCTTCCAGGGCAGTGAGTACAGCGCGATGGGCCTGTCGCTGCAGGGCGGGATGACCGCGACCCGGCAGGGGGCGGCGATGCACCGCATCAACAGCGTCGGTGGTACCCGCATGATGGTCGACGCCGACGGCGTAAGTGGTGTGCCGATCCGCGGTTACGGGGGCGTCACCTATACCAATGCCTTTGGCAAGGCGGTGGTCAGCGACGTCAACAGCTATTACCGCAACAGTCTGGATGTAGACCTCAACAAGCTGCCTGAGACGGTAGAAGCCACCCGGTCGGTGGTGCAGGGCACTCTGACCGAGGGGGCGATAGGGTATCGCAAGTTTGGGGTGATTGCCGGGCAGAAGGCGATGGCGGTGATCAAGCTGGCCGACGGCAGTACGCCGCCGTTCGGCGCCACGGTGCTGAACACGAACCAGGCGCAGGTGGGGATTGTCAACGACGGCGGCAGTGTCTGGCTGTCGGGCATCAATCCCGGCGCCGAGATGAAGGTGCAGTGGGACGGGCAGACGCAGTGCGTGGTCACTCTGCCAAAACCATTGCCGAATGACCTGGTGACACACAAGTTGCTGCTGCCGTGCCGTTTGACAGGCGGAATGGCCAACACCGACGCAGGGAACACGTCGGGGCGCCTGGACGGGGGGATGACTGAGCCCTCCCGCGGCTTGCCCGAACGACCCACACCGGCGGAGAGGGGCGGGATGTCCTGAACCGTCGGTGTGTCTCCGACCTGAACGGCGGGACGCATGACGCAGCAAAAATGGCCGCCAGGGACGGTAGCCCCCTTCGGGGGATGGGGGCTGGAGCCCATGAGGTGCCGTGAGCACCACACCTTAATTTATCCGTATTGAAAAAGAGCACAGATATGATGAAAAACGAACTTGCAGGCCGGGCATTGAGCCCTTGTGCCCTGATGGCCGGTGCCGCAATGCTGGCCGGGATGTTGACGGTGCAGCAGGCTCAGGCGGCCATTGCGCTGGATCGCACCCGGGTAGTGTTCAACGGGGCCGACAGTTCACTGGCGTTGAGCATCAGCAACCAGAACAAGGAACTGCCGTACCTGGCGCAGGCCTGGGTCGAGGATGCCGACGGCAACAAAATTGAAAGCCCGCTGACGGCGCTGCCGCCGTTGCAGCGCGTCGAGCCGGGTGCCAAGAGCCAGGTAAAAATCCAGGCGACGGGGGGGCAGAACCTGCTGGCACAGGACAAAGAGACGCTGTTCTATTTCAACCTGCGGGAAATTCCGCCAAAGGCCAACAAACCGAACACGCTGCAGATTGCGTTGCAGACGCGCATCAAGTTGTTCTATCGCCCGAAGGCGATTGCCATCACGCGTGAAGGGCAGGCCAACCCGTATCAGGAGAAACTGACGCTGACGCGTCAGGGCGATCATTTTGTGGCCAACAACCCGACGCCGTATTACGTCACGATCGCCGGGGCGCGCAGCCGGGCGCAGAACGACGACTCGGTGGCCGGCTTTACGCCGATGATGGTGCCGCCGAAGGGCAGTGCCCAGCTCGGCGGCAGCGCCGGCGCACTGGGCAGCAGCCCGGTGCTGACCTACATCAATGATTACGGTGGCCGGCCGACACTGACGTTCGGGTGTGCGGGAACCACCTGTACGGTGAAGAGCAGCAAGGCGGGCTGAGTCGGGCAATCCGGCATGAGTCCTCGCAGGGGCGGATAAGGAGAACATGATGAGTCACAGACTGCGCAATGAACGGGGTGCCCTGTCCCTGTCGTCAGCCCTGCGCAAAAAGAACCTGCGCACCGGGCTGCTGACGGTGGTGGCGCCGCTGGTCCTGACTGCCGTGTTGATGGCGACGTTGTCGCTGCCGGCCGGGGCCAATCCGGACAACTGGGATGTGGAAGGTGAGCACGGCGAGCTGCATGTGTTCGGGGCGCTGACGGAAGGGGCGTGCCGGCTGGATATGGCGTCCACCTTCCAGCAGGTCGAGGTGGGTGAAACCCCGAATGCCCGACTGCGTAAGGTGGGCAATCTGGGGACGCCGGTGACGTTCCGGCTGCAGCTGCGCGATTGTGTGCGCTCGGGCGGGCGGCAGCGTGACTTGCGAACAGGGAGCACCACTTGGGATGCGCTGCAACCGGTGATGCAGGTGTCGTTTGTGGCGCCGGCGGATGTCGACACACCGAGTCTGGTACAGGTTAAGGGCGTGACGGGCATCGGATTGCGCATTCGGGACGGCCAGGAGCGGGATATTCGTCTGGGGGACCGCGGTGCGCCGCAGTTTGTGACGCCGGCGAATGATGCCCTGGTGTACACGGTGACGCCGGAGCGGACGAAGGCGCCGCTGACGACGGGGAGTTACCGAGCGGTAATGAATTTTAGTCTCAACTATGACTGAGGACCGGGTGGCATGAAAGGACAGTCGAAGCAGGGGGGGAGAGCCCTCGCGTTGAGCGGCCTGCTGGCGCTGGGCTGTGGACTGATGGTGTCCCTGCCGGCGGAAGCCAAAATGGACACCACCAACGTGAAAATCAATATTACCGGCACGGTGGTGGCCAACGGGCGCTGCACCTTTGCCGGTGGTAACCCCATCACTGTGGAGTACGGTGATGTGTTTATCAGCGACATCGCCGGTGACCGATATCGCCAACCGCTGAACTACGGTGTTTCCTGTTCGGGGGATGCCGGCGGCAAGACCATTCAGCTGCAGCTGGCCGGGATCGGAGCGGATTTTGACGGCACGTTGCTCGGCACCAACGCCAAAGGCTTGGGTATCAAACTATTGCGGGACAACAGCCAGATGGAACCCGGGAAGTGGTATGACCTGAACCCGTCCTCTCCGCCTAAACTGGAAGGTGTTCTGGTGAAACAAAGCGGTGCTGATTTCAGCAACGGTCAGGAGTTTAGTGCTTCGGCCACGCTGAAAGTGGCCTACAACTGAGGGTGCCGGAGATGGTAATTAAATATGCGTCATCACGCGGAAAGCGAACTGCTCTGTTGATGGTGCTGGCTTGCCTGGTGACGGCGGCGCAGGCCGAACAGAAGGGCGATGAGCGTCAGGTGACGTTCCACGGCACGCTGAAAAAGAAGCCGTGCCATATTTCGGGTGACCGGGATATCAACGTGCACTTCGGCAACGTCGGCATCAACAAGGTGGACGGGCAGAAGTACCTGCAGCCGGTGCCCTACACCCTGACCTGCGAGGAGGTCAACCCGGGCTGGGCGCTGCTGCTGTCTGTGAAAGGCACGCCGACGGGGTTCGATAAATCGGCACTGGCCACCAACGCCAACGGGCTGGGGATACGCATCCTGCAAAACGGCAAACCGCTGGACATCAACCAGGCACTGCCTATCACCTATGGCAGCCCGCCGGTGCTGCAGGCGGTGCCGGTGCAGCAGCCAGGGGTGACGTTGCCGGAGCAGGACTTCAGTACCACGGCCACGTTGATGGCGGAATACCAGTGAGGAGACAGCAATGAAGCAGTCGCATAAGGATGACGTACGTCGTCGGCGCTGGCTGATGCGGATAACCGGCGCGGTCATGACGACGGTGCTGATAACCGGTCTGGCAGGGCAGGCGCAGGCGAAGGACAACAACCTGCATTTTGACGGCACCCTGGTGGCCGACCCGTGCGTGCTGGACCCGAAGACCACCGATATCCGCCTGGATTTTGGGACGGTGGTCGACAAATACCTGTACCTGAATACGCGCACCCACAGTCAGCCGTTCGTCATCAATCTGATCGAGTGTGATACGAGCCTGGGCGATACGGTCATCATGACCTTCAAGGGGGCGGAGAGCAAAGAACTGCCGGGGCTGCTGGCGCTGACCAGTGGTCCTGCCGCAGGCATTGCCATCGGCATGGAGCTGGACGACGGACATCCACTGCCGTTCAACAAGCCGACGCCGGGATTTGCGCTGCGGGATGGGGAAACGCAGCTGCGCCTGCGGGGGTACGTACAGGGTGAGCCGAGTGCGCTCCAGAGCCACCGCATCGGGCGAGGGGAATTCACGGCGGTGGCGACGTTTGAGCTTAATTATCCGTAGGGTAGGAAGAGCGAATAAAAGGGTGAGTGTTATTTATATTTCAGGTATCCAGAGGTTATTCGGTTTCAGTGAGTGCCCGATGAAAAGCTGATGTGTTCGGCATCTTTTTGGTTTCAGTAGTTATGGTATATACAGGGTGAGTGAGGAGCACTATTGATGGTATTTATAAATTCTGGGTTTAGAATGAGGTATTTTTCTACTTTCGGTAAGGGGGCGGCACTATCATTAATTTATCTTGCCGTTGTATGGCCGGTTGAGTCATTGGCATTTCATTGCCGAGTAGATGGTAAGCCTATTAGTGGTGGTGAGGAAAATCTTGATGTAACCATTGGCCCCCAGTTTAATGATGGGAAGAATACATTTTTGGATATGTCATCGCAAGTGAGGTGTTGGAATGATGGGGGGTATACAGATACATTAAGTCTTAATTCTGGGCGGACGGAGCTAAATAGAGCGGTGTTTTCTGATATGATTGGTGGCGCTACGGCAAATGGTGTGGATTATAATATCCCCGTACCTGCTGCTTATATAATGACATTGAAGCCTTGGGTCGATGAGGGGGAAGGTAGGGCGAAGCCATTACCTTTGAAAATGTATTTCCTTCTTGATAAAGGGCTTGGGAAACAGTTGCATGTTAAAAAAGGTGATTATATAGGGAGTATTGGGTTTATCATGAGGAATAACGTTGGTGATAGCTACACTTATACATGGAAACTTTATTCAAAGAATGATGCTGACATTAACACGTCTGTGTGTCGAGTAACGACAGGTGATCCGATAAACGTCAGTTTTGGCGAGCTAGAGCGTATGGATTTAGGAACGGCAGGAACGAGCGATTATACCATCAATAAGGATTTTAATATATCTTGCTCCGGACCTGTCGTAGATTTTAATGTGCAGATGAATGCTAATCCAGTAAGTTGGAATAACGATGCTATTCAGACCAGTAACAGCAATGTTGGAGTAGTGATGCGTTGGAATGGGAATGTCATGACTACTGGAAGTTCGCAGAGTATGTCGGTTAACGGTTCATCCACGGTTAAACTGAGTTTTACACCAGTGCGTCCTTCAGCGGTATCACCTGATAATATTTCCACAGGTAATTTCAATACCTCAGCTACGTTGGTGGTGTCTCAGCAATAAAATAGACAGCGAGTTGTTCGTGCCTGAATGGCAGGCTTGATATGTCTATACGTATTCGTCGCTTTAATTTATTTCTTGCAGGTATCCCATGGCATACGGACATGATGCGCGGCACAGCCGTGCCCCGCTTATTCTTATCACCCTGCTGTCGCTGCTGATGCTCTTGTTGTTATCCGGCTGTGCGCAGGAATTCAAACCGGTGGTTACCCCGGCGTCGACCAAAACGACCGGAAACGGCGGTGCCCCCGCATCTTCTTTTGCCGCTGTTGAACTGGTTCCTTTGCGGGTTGCCCCGACAGCATCGGGTGCCACGGTCACGCCCGCCGCTGTGCCGCCCGGCAGTCGCGACAGTTCCCGCCTGGCGCAGTGTACGCGCGAGTTGGATGCGCTGCGCCGCTTCAGTGCCAGCAAGTACACCCGTTACAAGACCGAGTTTGACCGCCTCACCCGTACCGGTTCGCAGTACCTGGCCGTTGCCGGGGGTATCAGCAAGGATATCAACGACCTGGTGCAGCCCAAGTACCAATATGCGCTGACCAGCCTATGTTACCGTATTCGCGGTGACCTGTCGGCGGCGTTGCTGAACCAGGTGAACACCCAATGAGTCGGTCACGGTATTTGCGTCTGTGCTCGCAGCGCTGGCTGGGTTGGTGCGTGCTCTCACTGCTGCTTACCGTGGTACCGGGGCTGCAGGCCGAAGAGCAGGGCGGTTACACGCCGCCGGCTGGAACGCCTGATGTGTCCGGTCTGATGGGGGGCTCCGGTAACCATGATTACAGTCTGGGGGCGCTGATGGTACAACAGGGCTCGGCTGGCACTAATGGTTCAGGAGTGTCTTCGGGGCACGGCTCGGTGCTGGACGGGATGGGAAGCGGCAGTGCGTCGTCATCATCAACTGCCGTTCGCAAGGCGCTGCGAGCCGAGAACCGCAAGTTGAAGGCGCAGGTCATGGCGCTAACCGGAGAGATGAGATCCTTGCAGGACAAGGTGGTTTCGGCCAGTGACCCTGCCCGGCTGGCTGAAATGACCGCCCGGCTGGCAGAGCGAGACAAAAAATTGGCTGAGCAGGATGCGCTGATTGCGTCTCTAAAGGCAACATCGGCACGGCTTGAACATGACAACCTCAGTCTGCTGGCCGGTACCGGCAGTCTGGAAAAAGCAAAGTCGGACCTGAAAGCGGTACAGACACAACTCAAGCTGGCCCGGGCAGAACTGAGCACCGTCCGGGCCGGGTTGTTACAGGCGGACAACGCCCGTGCTCAGCTGGAAAGCACGCTGCTGTCGACGCGCAGTCAGCTGGCCCGAGCCAATGAACGGGCTGCGGCTGCAGGAAAAGTGGCCGCGGTACCGCTGGACTCGGGGGCACGCAAGGAGGCGTATGTGGTCGGCCAGGCTATGGCCTCGGGGTTACGCGAACGCCTGAGCGAGTATGCCGCCTCGGGGGTGGAACTGGACTTGGCGCGGGTGAACGCCGGTCTGAATGATGGGCTTCGTAGCAAGATGCAGTTACCCCGCGGAGAGATGGATAAGGTTTACCAGAGTTTTGCCCGTCGGTTGCAGATGCAGGTGACGACAAAGGTGAAAGAGGGGGAGGCCCTACTGGCTAAACAGCTGGCCGGACGCAAGCCGGCGAAAACGGTGGCGGGCATCAGCTATGTGGTGGTGAAGAAGGGCAAGGCCATCAAGGACAGTGACGCCCCGTTGGCACTGGCATTGACGGAGCGCATGGTGGAGGGGAAGACGCTAAGCACCATCCCAAGACTGACGCTGGGGCCGGATGACGACATGCCGGCGATAGTCAGGGAAGCACTGCCGCTGCTGGGTGAGGGTGCAGAAGTGGAAGCGTATGCGCTGGCGAAGTCGGTGTACGGCACGTTGCCGCTGCCGAAGGGAGTGGCGGCGTACACGGTGCTGGTTTACCGAATGACGGGACTGAAGGCCGGGTAGGTCTGTAGTGTACTGATGGCCGGTGAGCCAGGGAAAGAGGGGGATGGAACTGTTACTGCCGGAAGGGATCGGAAATCCGGCATGGGGTGACGCCCGTCCCCCATGCCGGCAGTCAAAAACACACAATCCTGTGTTAGAAACCTCATTCATTATACCCTATCTGGGGTATCCACAGAAATGGGGGGGCGCGAAGCTGAGGTTGAAAATTAGGGAGCCAATGTTTCCCGATAGCCTATTGATGCATATATTAATGAACAACCATGCGGGAATGTGTTTTATTTATCCGATTCTGTTTGTTGATATTAAAAATTCAGGCTGGTGATGATAAATGCATGTTTTATATTTGCATGCTGGCTGATAGGGTGTTTTTCTAGGTGTAGGTTTGGTCAATGGTGGTGACTGTATTTCTCCCTGTTTTCAGGTTTATTTAGTTGGCTTCGCCTTTGATTTTTTTGGTTATATCAATGAAGTCAGAATATCGCTCTTGTTTGAAGTAAATGCATTGGTGTATATTCATTTCGACTGGAAGTGGTTTTTTTATAAAGTGTAACTCTTTTGCGCCAAAGTCTGGGTAGTGAGTGAGGCTTTCCGGGATAAAGCTAACGCCTAATCCGTTAATGACCGCGCGGTGAACATCTTTATTATCAAGCATGCAGGCTATAGAGTAATCAAAATCATATTTCTGCATTTCAAGTTTTAAGGTGTTAAATGCTGGGTGGGCTAACGCCTCACAATATTGAATCAATCGTTCGGACTTTAGAATGTCTTTGACGGAGTTATATCGCTCATAAAGCTCATCCTTTATTACCAAGCCAAGGTAATCATTAGGCAGTAATAATTGATGCGTATTTTTTTGTTTCGGCAGGGGAGTGTTGATACTTGCAACAACAACTATATCACATTTGTCGTGTTTCAAATCATCCATAAGCTCCCCTGAATTTCCCTTGAGGATGGATATTTTTCGGCTGCTTTCACCTAAAATGGATAAAAGGTTATCTGAAATGAAGGGGTAATATAGACCATCTGTTTTTACAGTCACATCACAAAAAGAATTTCCATCATCTAAAGTGTTTAATACTTTTTCACCATGTATATATAATGGCAAAACTTCATTGTATAAAAAAAGGCCGTCAGGTGTGAGGGTTATACCAGATTTTCCTCGGATGATCAGCGTTTTACCCAACCGTTTTTCTAGATCACGAATGCCATGGCTTAATGCAGATGGCGTTACCGATATTGCATCCGCCGCCTCGGAAAAACTGTTTTTCTGTACGAGAATAATGAATTGCTTTATTTGTCTAGAAAACATCATTAGAAACCCAGGCAAGTAAACATAAAGCTTACTGTACTATTTTTTACGATAATATGCACGAAAAAACACATCGTGTCAGATTGGCCATATAACTTTAACTGCATTTGCGTAACATGGGTGAAAGGTAATTCACTCTTCATAGATGATATACGAGCATCAACACTGTTGGTTTTGTGTTATTAATTTCGTAAAATATCGCTGCTCTTTTGTTAACCAGTTTCTATGTAAAACGGGTCAATTATCTCTATTTTTCACCAAGAGGAAATTTTTTCAAAAGCTATGGAGAATTTCTCATCCATCCTGCCTGGTTTTTTAACTCGCTGTAGTCAGCTCCTGCTCTCAGGTAGTGATTGAGAGTAGATAGAGCCAACACCAGCTGTATAACACCATTGTTCCGATGAGTCAGCAGGCAGGGGAAGGCGCTGTTCTTTGCCCGGTTTAACCTGTCGACTCTGGGCCAGAACACTTCGTACAGTGATTAGGGTAAAACCGCAAACGTTGCATCAAGAGTATTACCGTCACCCGGGGCTATATCAAGATATTGAAGCCTCACTGTTTGCTACGAAGGTGTTGTGAAGCAGACCGCCACGTTGTCCACGGCATGCAAGACACCGGCCGTATTGTCTCCGACATAGAAAACGGCAGCTGCTTCCTGCCGCTTGAAGGGCGCTATTATCGATAGTACTGATGCCTTCTTCTGGAGTTGTGTTTCCAGCTTTTAGCTACATCATATACACCTGAAGGGAGTTCATCCCATGGATCCGCGAGTTGCTTTCCTCGGGCTGCCCGCAACCTGAGGTTATACTCTTTATATTCAATATGATGCAGGTAGAAATAGCTTTTTTCCTGTCGAGTACTGAAGCATTTGCATGAGATGTTTCTTAGGTTAGGGTAATAAACCCAGTTAAAACAACGACCAGAGAATGCTTTAGAGTATTTGTACTGCTTTTTCAGTTTTTTCATGATACTTCCAGGTTAGTTGACGATACCTAGAAGTGAGCCTTCGCATAGTAGTTCATGATGCCTCCAGAGTTAATACCTTAAGACCTGCCAATAAGTATACATCAGGGCCGTTTTTTTGTTAACGACTATATATCGTTGAAAAATAATCGTGCTGCGAAGGGGGGGGGGCACCTCCGTATAAATGATGGCATTAGGTGAATAGTTATATGTTTGATTGTCGCCGGATCGTTCTTATGACAGTGCGGTTGCAGTAAATTATCAATTTTGAATGCGATTTTCTATAATGCTCGGTATGAAAATCGACGACTTTGCAGTCTTTAGTTACCATCACCCGGGAAAAAGTCATTATATTTAGGGGGCTTGCTTGCAAAAGGAGGGGGTTTGATTTTATACAAAAATTGTTTGTTATAATTAAATTGTCAGTCGAGATGGGTTGTCTGCTGTTGTCTTTTCAACCCCATGATCTTACACCAAAACTAAGGTTCTCACTTAATCTGACTGGATGAGGTTTCTTGATGACTCGAGTTTCTCCAAACAGTTACCCTCAAGGTATCATTGCCAAAGGCCATATAGAGAAGGATTTCAGGTTTCTGATTCTGTCGGATAGTGCCTTGACTCTTATTCAATCCCAGCTTGTCAGTTTCTCATTGTCTCAACGTCGAAGCGCAAACAGGGCACTGTTTTACTTCGAATGCCTGTTGTGGTTAACCAACCATCCTCCTATCACAAATATGATGGACTTTGTCACTCGTAGCTTTTTGAACGCTCAGCGTCTTTTCTATGGGGCGGTGTACTCAAATTGCTTTCTATCTTCTGAGGTAAAATACTCAAGTAGACGAAAGCTCATCCAGTGTTTCTTTAAGTTACTTGATCAGTTGTCAAAAAAACTTCCCGTGCGCATTTTTGCGCATGCAGACCTTACAGAGAGTCAAACGAGGCAATGTGTCGTGCAGTTTGAATCTACTTGCATCGATTCTTTGCGCGCAGCCAGGCTTACCGGATGGCATATGGTAGACCGCAGTTTTGGCTCATTTCGGTTAAAGATGAGGACTATTTTCGATATTATGGGGGCAGACTTTACTAACGCCTTGCATCAGGAAAGCCAGAAACACGCTTTAACCCATGGTCACTATGGCAATTATGTAAATGTGATATCTCGATTCGATGATTTCGTACGCTGGTACAGCGATGATGCGAACGGAAAGCAACCGTTATATCCTGATATGCTTCAAGATCCCATGTTCGTGCATCAGTTTTTTTGGGCCTTCCAGCGCTGGCATTTTGAAAGTTACTCCAAGAGAAATCAGACTCAACCGACGGAACGGGTGTTGGCAAATCTTCAGCGTCAATGGATAAGAATCATCTGTTGGGCAAAAATGGTATTGGTCAGAAGTGGGCTTATGAGTTCACCGCTCGGGGGAGTCTGGCCTGAAGGGAGCAAGAAGCTTACTCGATCTCTTTGCGAAGTAGGCCATCATAGATATGCTGATGGTGAAGCCCTTGTGTCTCAAAAGCTCCTCACGCGGATCCCGCTATCAGTTACTGACCAAGAAGCGACAGAGCTTTTATTCATGCAGATTGAAGCTGATTTTAACAAAGTTCTTCAGTGGGCTCGACGACAGATCGAGCACACAACTGCATACCTGAACGCTAGTATTATAGCCTGCGAGAAGGGGGAGTTGATAACGCTGGGAGCTCGAATATCTTCTCAAAAATATGGCGAGCCAGAGATGGCAATGAATAGTCTTATTAAGACAATAAAAGAGAGCTATGGTGGATTTACAGTTATTAACCATACTATGCGTGGTTACCTGGCAAGCGCAACCGGTTTTTCCTTCTCAGCAGCAGAATTAGCCGAAAACCTGGCATTGCCAACCAAATATGTAATAGCACCTATTGCTATTTGGTTGGTAGCACAGCATCCTATTCTGACCGATGCATCCCTGTTAGGATGTGAGTTATTCGACCGTAATGGTAAGCGAACGGGTTTCATTCTGACTGACTCAGGGGCTGTGCTTGTCGTAAAGAAGAATCGGAAAGGAAGTCAGCAGGAAGTTGTGCTGAGTGCCGAATCTGCCTCTGTGATAAAACTACTTATTCAGATTACAACGCCTGCCAGGAATTATCTCAAAGCCAAGGATGACGATGGTTGGCGACGGTTGTTTATTGTTGTGGGGGGCCAAGGTTTCCAGGAGCCCTATGTCTTTACAAATCAGATTAGCTTTGCCAAAATTATCCGGCAAAAAACATTTATACAAGCACATTATGCTGAGTTAGGCGAGTTAATTAACGCATTATCACTCGCAAGGATAAGGGCTACGGCTGGGGTTCTCGTTTATCTCAATTCGCTAAGCATAGATAAAATGGCTGAGTCACTTGGTAACTCCAAACGCGTTGCTATAAATTATTATCTTCCGCCCACTATCATACAATTCTTTCAGGAGCGATGGATCCGAATATTCCAGAATACGGTGATTGTTCACGCCATGAAAGATTCGCCATTTTTGTTGGATGCGACTGACTTTAAAAGCATAAGTGAGCTGGATCAGTTTCTTAAAATACATACCCTCCGGGTTTTTCCTGATGTATCAGGTGCTATGAACGGAGCCGCTGAACAAGAGTTAGCTGTTCCTGGGGCGGAGATTGTTATCTCTCTTGATGAGGAGATTCTTGGTGTGCTTCTTTCGCTAAAATTAGCCGTTGAGAATGCGGGGCCGCGAGCTACGGGAACGGCAGTATACTGGAGTGAGTTTGCGGTGAAGGTTGAATCCCATATCGAATCTGATGATTTTTCAGACCCCTATATTCGCAGTTTTCTGGTTAAGGCCAGGAGGATAGCGAATCCTAAACAATTTGAGGAGTTAGTCTATGTCCGATAACAACTCACTACCTCATGAGCTGGATTTTATAACGCATTCTTTCAATGCTGGCTCAAAGTTGTTTCACAGCGCTGAGTGGCTAAATTCGCAGTTTGATGATCCCGTATGGGCTACACGGATTGCTCAAAATAGCAAGAAAGATACCATTATCGATTTTAGAGTTAGGCTTAATGATGGACTGTTGCTCACTCACCCAAGGCATCAGAGCCTTCTAGAGAGCATCAAGTCATACCTATGTCTTTCATCACACTCACTGACTGCTGGAGGCATTCAACTTGCACCACGAACAATAGAATATAGAATCCATACGGCGATAGGTGTTATTGACTATTTTTTGTTAAGATCTGAACGTTTTCAATTGGCATCCCATGGCTTCAAGTCAATTACGCCACATGAAGTCACCGAGTTCATGGCAGTGTTGGCTGTTGATCAGTATTCAAAGAGCAATCTTTATGCAGTGCGTGAAGAACTTCGGAGTTATCTTCGGTTCAAAAGCCAGCAGGTCACGAAACAGGATGTACAACGTATTATCTCAAAAGTTCCCGGCATTGCCGTTGTTGACGATGCGGGGAGCGCTCATCTTGGCCTCTCTGAATCGGAGATTATTTCGGCCAGAATATTCCTGTGGATAAACGGAAACTACAAACACATACCGATAACAGCAGGTAATAATGGGCATTTATTTTTTAAACATCAAGTTTCTCCGAGCAGTATTTACACAGAGATTTATCATGAACGAACTTTAGTCACGCCTAAGTTCCTTGGTTTAGCGTTGGATGAACTCCATTTTGACCCATCTGAGAAGACTTTTCGGGAATATCCAATGGTTCCATCCATGGCTCTTAGCGGTGACCCACTGCCATCTGAGGCTGGAATTGATGCATACCGGCAAGCACTTAAACGGATGGAGTTCCTCAAGCTCTGTGGGCTGGACCATATCAATCCTCAGTCACTTGCAGCTCTGGAAAATAAGGCTTTCCTTAACCAACTAAAAATGAAAAGTAATGGACGATATCGAACGCTACCCCGAGAAGTCATATTTTCTTCGTTCAGAAATGCAGTGGAGTTCTACTTCGAGTTAGGTCAGCCAATTATTGATGGCTATCTGACACTGGCACGCGAAGCTGATTCACGCAGATGTACTCTAGGTGATTTTAGTTCGTCTGAAATAGGGAGAATTCTTCCTCAGAAATTAAGAGATATTGGGGTGCGAGTATGGGACCTCTCGAGCGATTTCCGTGGCGCGAATCGTGGTGGTGGAAGTGCTTTATTCTTTAGTCGATTTAGAGCTAATGAAGGATTGTTCCAGTTGGTTGAGGTGCTTTATGGGGCTATCTGGATCATCCTTTCTGCTCTTAGTGCCAGACGTTCTGGTGAGATTAGAGATCTTGTGACAACGACCTGTCTTGTTAAGAAAAGCCAAGGCTACTATTTACAGTTTGACTTACGAAAACGAAACTTCGGTAGGCATCGTGAGCTGACTCTTCGTCCCATTCCCAATGTTGTAGCTCAGTGTATTTTGAGCTTAACTGAACTCCATCAAAAATTGTCTACGCTGAATTCAGCTAAGGCTTCAGAGCGACTTTTCAGCAAACCTCAGTATCGTGAAGTGGGTCTGAGTGCAATGGGGTTAGCAGATACTGCAAAGGTACTTAATCGCTTTTCCGACTATTTCGAAGCACAACTGGATTCAGCTGGACGGCGCTACTATGTTCGTACTCACCAGATGCGACGTTTCTTCGCCATGACTTTTTTCTGGGCCGGTGGATTTGGCGGACTGGATACGCTTAGGTGGTTTTTGGGGCACACACATGTTGAGCACGTTTATCACTATATCACCGAGGTCGTGCCAGGAGAGGTGCTGCGGAGAGTGGGGGCAGAGTATGCCTCTGAGGCTTTGCTTTTGAGACAGGACAACACAAAGGATTTGGAGAAGCTTCTGAACGAACGCTATGGATTATCGTCCTTTTCGATCATGCAGTCGGATGAGGTTGCAGACTATATCGAAGACCTGATAAAAGAGGGGGCGTTCAAGGTGGAGCCCGTTTTCATCGATACACCGACAGGACAGCGACATGAAATTATCTTTAAAATAATTGGAGATAATGCATGAAGGGAAAAACTCGTCAGATGACAGCCAAGTTGGCGATTAGCCACGAATCAGTCCTTGCACGTGTCAGATATCTTAACTCGGTTATTCAGTCACCCGCTGGGTATCTGGAAAACAAGGATCTATTAGCCGCGCTGAAGAGCCAAAATGGACTTGCAAAACTGTCGGTTAGGGATTTTTTTATTACTCCGATGTCGCTCAATACGCTTAAAAATAGGTCGAATGATATTCTTCCTGGTGGTTTTATCACAATTGATAATTTGAGGCGCCAGGCAGAGAAAAAGCTTCGTGAATCAACCATTGTAAAATCTGTAACATCACTCTCTGCCACCAAGCAGGGGCTCAGAGATAAGATCAAAGTTCAAGAAAAAATAATCTCTCAACTCTGGGATGAAATCGCGCTGGTAACAAATATATTCAGAGAGTCGATCGTTCTGGCCAAGCAGTTTGCTGACAAATGTCCTGATCCAGCAGACCAAAGTCTCTTCAAAAAGCGCCGTAGGGAGTTACTTTCAATGCTCTCCCTAAGCAAGTTGCCTCCTCCGATGCCATCATGTGAGGATTTGTCCGATGTTGAATGATGAAAAACTTTATCATCTAACCAGCAGCGTTTTTCGATTACCTTATGGAATTGAGCAGGACGGTCATGCTTTTAGCATCAAAGCAGATAATATTCCTCTTCTCTGTTGGCCTGATGGCAGACCTTGTACTGAGGCGAATCTCTACTTACTGCACTGTTTTGAACGCGGGCTCTCTCGCAAGGAAGGGGGTGGTACGCTTACTCAATATGCCAAGCTTCTTTCACACCTCATTCGCTTTTGCTTTAACAATAACTACTCGTTTATTGACTTAACCGATTCTAATTTTTCATTGTTCATCAGAGTGTTGCAGGGGGAAATGGATCCGAGAAAACCGGGGCAGAAAAGACGTCGAGCAGGTCATGTGAAAAGTATAGGTAGGACGTGTCTCGGCTTTTTGGGGTATGTTGGAGAACTCTATCTTGAACCCTCTTTCGTCGGGCCTATGGGCACAATCAGAGCTGAGACGAAAGAAATCAAGCTCGTAAACCAGGGAAAGCAGATCGTTCGTACTTACTGGCATCACCATTCTTTTCCGCACTCAGAGCCTCAGGTACGGCGTCTGCCTATCAGCTCGGAGAATATAGCAAAACTCATCGATGTCATTCCTGAGGTTAGCACAACGACTTATCAGAGACGGCGGCGTTTTATTCTGCTCAGGCTTTTAGAAATTACGGGGGCAAGGCGAATTGAAGTCGGGGGCATTAGGGTCGAGGATATCTATAATGCGCGGAGGATGCAGCAAGGGGCAGTATTGAAGGTTTTCACTGCCAAACGCTCAAAAGGAAGAGGTGAATACAGATATTTACCGATAGCCAAATCGGACATCGAATTACTCGTTAACTTTGTCGAAAAATTCCGGCGCCGGGTCATCAATAAGACGGTCGGTATTGATAATGATTTGGGATATCTACTGATTTCCGAGAGCAGTGGGAAAAAACTTGCTACGGAGACGCTGACAAATGAATTACTGTTGCTTGCCAAAGCCGCTAAGATAGATGAGCAAGTATGCGCACATATGTTTCGGCATAGATTTATTACCAAGCTTTTTGTGACATTGATAGAGCAGCATAAATATGAGAATGAAGATGATTTTCGACGTGCTCTCTTGGATGGTGAGACACTCAAGAGGAAGGTCCAGGAATATACAGGCCATACCTCAATAAGCAGCCTTGAGCCCTATATTCACTTAGCCTTTGAGGAAGTGGCGAGGTTTGGCAATATTTTAGATTTACTCAAAGCAAGGCGGATCGTTGAATCCTTGCAGTCTAATCTTAAGGATGTTTTTTTAGAGCTCACTCAAGGCATGAGCCCTGTTGAATTAAGTATTTTACTGAGTGATTACCTCAATGTGGCGCTAGAAGAACTGAGTAACGCCTCAACGGCTGGTAAGTCATAATAAGTCTGAAATGTGTATACACCGGTCAAAACCTCCTGCACCTTACTAATCCTGTGAATTAAATTTCTCAAAACATCAAGCGGTTCGGATTGGTTTCCTAAAAACGCCTTGCACCCTACCTAAAGCTCAATAAACTGTATATAAACACAGTTTATTGGTCTGGTGGTCGTGCATGTACAAAAATTTTCACAACCCTGCTGCGGTAATCCCAAGCGGCTACATTTTCTCCAAGACTGACAAGATATGGGCAGAATGAGTTCATATGGGAATTCGGCACAGGACTATGTCGAGAGCCGGCTGGATATCGGCAAGCTGCTGGTGCGGCACCCCAACGCTACCTATTTCGTTCGTGCCAGCGGCGAATCGATGATCGACGGCAATATCCAGGACGGCGATCTGCTGATCGTCGACAGTGCCCTGACGCCAGAGCACGGCAATATCGTGATCGCCGCGGTGGACGGCGAATTTACCGTCAAAAAACTGCAGCGGTATCCCGACGTGCGCTTGTTGCCGATGAATCCCGCCTATGCACCGATCGTGTTCGACGACGAGGCGCAGCTGGAGATCTTCGGCGTAGTGACTTTTATCGTCTACGCGGCGCGGTAACCATGTTCGCCCTGGTGGACGTCAACAGCTTCTACGCCTCCTGCGAGACCATCTTTCGGCCCGATCTGCGAGGGCGGCCGGTGATCGTGCTGTCCAACAACGACGGCTGCGTGATCGCCCGCAGCGCCGAGGCGAAGGCGCTGGGCGTGCCGATGGGCGCGCCTTATTTCAAGATCAAAGAGGAGATACGCCGTCGCAACGTCGCGGTGTTCTCCTCCAACTACGCGCTGTACGCCGATATGTCCCGCCGGGTGATGGACACGCTGGAGGAGATGGCGCCGGCGGTGGAGATCTATTCGCTGGATAAGAGTAAGTTGTATAGTGTGGTCACCCAAGCAGTGGAATCCGAACTATGGACATGTTTAAACGTCTTGAGGGGGTTGCATGGCGACACTGGAACACATTCATTTTGTACCCCACATTCTCGAGCGTAGAGAAAGCAGCGTAATTTACTCAGTCAGCAGCAACCGGGCCTCTATCAAGGACTTACCTCAGATTTTCTGGGCAGGGGGAATGCCATGGAGAGAGGCAAACCTGTGGGCCATGGAGCGAGCAACGACGGGGGAAGCTTCACTGAAGACCGTTGCCAGTAACATGAATGGTCTTTTGAATTACGCCAAGTTCCTTGAGTCGCGTGGGGTGCATTGGTTCGAGTTTCCTGTCCGAAAAGCCGACCGTTGTCTGGTGCTATACCGTGGAGCGTTGATCACGATGCGCAATGCGGGCCAGATCAGCCCTTCCACGGCGTCTGAATATATGCGCAATTGCATCATGTTTTACCGGTGGGTGAGGCGCAGGGAACTTCTGGCGCCACATGTTCCTCTATGGCGAGAGCAGCCCTACACCGTCAAATTCTTTGACCAGGTGGGGTTTGAGCGATCGGTGAACGGTATCACCACCGATCTCAGCATCCCGAATCGCAAACGACTTGGCCAAACCCTGGAAGATGGGTTATTGCCGGTGTCGGCGGCGGATCGTGATGCCATACTTGATTTCGCCGCCGAGAACGCTACGCCGGAGCTCTATCTTATGTTGGCACTCGGTTTTTTTACCGGAATGCGGCTTGGCAGCATTTGTGATCTTAAAGTTCAGACGCTTGAACATGCCGTGCCCGATCCCTCTGCGGAAGGGCTGTTACGGATTGCGGTGGGGCCGGGTGCAGCTCCGCCTGTACACACGAAGTTCGGCGTAACCGGCCAGGTTTGGCTACCTGAAGCCTTGTGCGATAAGTTGCTGGAATACGCCACGAGCTGGCGGCGGATGGAGCGAGCAACGAAAGCCACGCCCGAGAATCGCGATCTGCTGTTCTTGACCCGCTTCGGCAACGCTTATGGCAGGCGCGGCACCGATCAGTCATCAGCGGTGAATGTCGAAATGTCGAACTTTCGAAAGCGGGGGAACCAGGCAGGGTTACAGATGCTCCGTAGGTTTCGCTTTCATCAGTCACGTTGTACCTTCGGTACAGAGCTGGCGCGTTTGGCTCTCTCGACTTGTGCCGATGCGGCACTCGCCATTGCAATCGTCAGCGATGCGCTGCTTCATGCCCCTAACTCCGAGGCTACCACTTTCAGGTACATACGATTCGTGCAGGCAGTGCCGATAAAGCAAGCCCTTTCTCATCGCTTTATGGCGGTATTTAGTGGCATCAGCCTGGAGGAGCGGCAGAATGGATAGTTCCAGTATCGATCTCACTTTCCCGATGCTTGAGTATGGGGGGGCTGAAACGCCCTGGGATCTCCGGCCGTTGCTGTTTCGCGGAGGCGCAGCGGCAAAGGTAAAGTCTGTGGCCCGCCAGATTGCCCAAGGCGAGTTTGGTGACCTTTTGACAGAACGTATTGAACTGGTGACAAGGCTACATGAACATGTCGCCAGCGATCTTGCCGGCGGCGGCAGCCGCTTCTCGGCAAAAAATAAGATAGGTGCGTTGCGGAGTTTCTTTGCCTGGTGCGATTTGGCAGGCGATAACCTCAGTCTTGACACGGTAGCCGACACTTTCATTCGTTGGACCGAACATTTGCTACATCGTTATCGGATTGAGCACAGCCTCAGTGAGGGGGCGTTATACGATCTCTCCAGGCTCACGGCGACGATGCTTGATCGAGTATTGGATCGCCAGGCAAGTCTGAGCAAGAGCACGCGTATTCGCAAGCCGCTCGGCAAAGGCAGAGTGCATACGAGCAAAGCGGATAAGCAGGATCTGAAAAATACTTTTGCGTTCGGGCATGTTCTGGCAGATATATGCAATGCTCTGACCTGGGAGGTAACGATAGGACCTTTGCCGGTCTGCATCCGATTGCGTACAGGCCAGATACTGAAGCAATGGTCTGGGCTGCCCTACCCGGAGAAAGTGGCGGCGCGCCGTACAAGACCTCAAACAATGACGCAGATAGAAAAGTCGCGAGTAGCACGTGCTGCCTGGGAAGAGGATCGAACCGTGCGAACTCGTTCCCCCCTTGTCAACTTACGCATCGAAAGTGAGTTGCTGATGTTCATCGCTCAGACCGGCATGAATCTGCAGCAAGCCCATACTTTGAGGGTCGAACAATTTCATTACGCCAGCCACCTGGATGGCTACCAGGTACGTGCATACAAAAATCGACGTGAAGGTGAAGTGCTGTTCGAGATCTTTGCCGGTTATCGAGAGTGGTTTAAGCGTTATCTCGAATGGCGTTCGGCGTGGTTTCCCGATGAGATGGAAAGTCTGCTCTTTCCACTGATACGTTGCGGGGGACGAGTTTTGGAGGAAGCGACGCAGTTCACCAACGTTATGCGCATTTGCCGCGAGCTTGGGATGCCGATGGTGAGACCGCGAAAACTGCGCGGGGTACGCATCAATTGGCTGCTTCGAGAGTCCCAGAACCCAGATCAGGTGGCTGAGTTGGCCCAGCACACGGTGGAAACGCTAATACGCGTTTACGCCGCCCCCCATCCGCAGATCGCTATGGTGGAGATTACACGCTTCCATCAACAGAGCGATCCGTCCCTTTCACCACCTGCACCAGGCCGATGTGTCTCGGTCGAACCTGAATCAATGGTTGCGATGCCGAAGAACGCTCCGCGACCTGACTGTATAAATGCTGCAGGTTGCTTGTTCTGTATTCAGCACCGGGATATCGAAAGTGAAGATCATGTGTGGTCTCTCGATAGCTTGCGTTACCTAAAATCGCTTGAGCTGGCGCGCTACCGCCCCCCTGTTTTGAGTCAGAATATGGTGGCAGAACATCCGGCCCTGTTGGTCATTGAGCGGTTGGCGGCTAAGCTACGCTTTTTTGAAGAAAGTAGTGAAGTTCGTAGGCTGTGGGTCGAAGAGTCGAAAGCCCGTATCCGTGAGGGCAATTATCACCCGGCCTGGGATGGTTTCATCCGCTTGGCAGAGCTGCGGCAGAAATCATCATGACAAAAAATATTCTTTCCGAACTTCGCCTTGGTATCGGCTCCCCCCTTGCAGAGCCTGATGCACCGAATTATCGCCCACCGTGCTGGCCACCCCAGCCTGATTGGCCAGTCATTCTTGATGCCGCTGGTGAGGTGGTGAGCCGTTGGGGGGATGCCGTTTGGCGGCTCGACCCGTGGGCGGGAAAAGCGGTTACGCTTAATTTCGGCGATGGCCCGGCAAAGAAATATGTCGCCGCGATTGATCCTGCTAACGCCGATTTACTGCGGATCATTATCGGTTGGTGGCTGTACGGACCCAATAGCAGCCGTGGATATCGAGGCCTGAAGACCCGCTTTGATCAGATACGTAAGCTTTTCGTTCTGTGTACTCAAGAAGGTATTCTTGCCTCCGAATTGAGCCAGTTTCCACGTGTGGCGGAGCGCCTTCCGAAAATACTGCAAGTTTCCCGGGCTGGGGAACTTTTGACATTGCTGCACGAACTGTATGAGCAGCGAGATACGTTGGGTTTTACCTTGTTGGATCGCGCAGGGCTGGCGCGTCTGGCTGCGGCCATACCCGACCACCAAAAACGCCAAACTCCCTATATCCCACCGCGTATTTGGCATTATCAGGTTACGCGCTTGCGCGAATGTCTGGATGATTTTTTGGCGCATAAAGATCAGCTTGAGGAGTGTTTCCGCTTCTGCCTGGCAGCCTACAGGCACAACGCGGCTAATCTCCAGGATAAAACCAGACCATCATCGTTTTATCCCTTTCAGTGGCCATCGGATGGAACAAATGGGAAGTTGAGCGGGCAAAAATACTATGGCCCTTTTATTGACACCGCGCATCGGTTTGGCTTAGTCGGTCTATTTAATCGCTGGTTGGGCGTGAACATCGATGAAATTAGAATTCAAACATTAAGCCGCTACCTGAATCTCGTGAGTCATGCAGGGCTAAGCTATCTACTGAATTTCAGTCTCATGAGAGTCGAAGAAGCATGGAATCTGCGCGCGGATTGCTTGCATATTGAACACGATCCGCAATTTGGCGACATCTATGTATTGCGTGGGCGAACAACCAAAACAATGCAAGATGCAGAAGCCCTGTGGGTAACGTCTCCCTCTGCCGGCACGGCGGTTGAAGCTATGCGCAGGGTTGCAGAGCTTCGTGCAGAATGCAATTCGCTATCCGACATGGAGGGTGAGCAAGCAGAAGCGTTCAGGCGTTATTTGCTTGATCGCAAGTCTGAACCTTGGGGGACGAAACTCACCAAGATCAACCGCGCGATCCGCCCGTCGATTCCGAACTATTCCAACGTAGTTGAGTCGTTCGACAGATTGTTCGATGCAGAGCAATTGCGCATTACGCCAGAAGATTTTGAATTGGCGCGATTGGTGACGCCAACGTTGTCCGACGAGTATGCGGTGGGTAAAATCTGGCCGTTGGCCTGGCACCAGCTGCGGCGAACCGGCGCAGTCAATATGCAGGCATCAGGTTTGGTCAGCGACGCCTCATTGCAGTTTCAACTGAAGCATGTCGCCAGAGCGATGAGTCTCTATTATGGGCAAAACCATTCACGGGTGCGAATGGAGGAAAAGGCCCATAGCTACTATGTTCTCACCATGTACGAGATGTTAGGCAGGCAACTGCAACAATTGACGAGCAGCCGGTTCATCAGCCCCCACGGAGAAAAGCGAAAAGCCGAGATAGTCCGATTGCTTTCGGCTGCAGAGGCCAAGAAAATCATCAATCTGGCCAGGAAGGGCATCGTGGCTTATCGGCCTATTTTACTGGGCGTCTGTACCAGCCGAACCCCTTGTTCCTACGGCGGTATCGACAACATCGCTCGCTGTGGCGGAGGTGACTCCCTTGCATACCCCAAGCCTTGTGCGGACGTGCTGTATGATCCCGAGCAACTTGACGAAGTCGAAGCGCTGGAGGCCGTGCTGGACGAGCGTTTGGCCACTGCCAGTGCAGACAGTCCGCTGAGGGCGGCACTGGAAGCCCAAAAACGTAGTGTGGAGAACTATCGCTATGTCATCCGGAAAACATGACCTTACAGATCCGGCCAAGCAGATGGGAGCCGGTGAGCAGTATCGAGCCGCGTTCGAGCGCCTAAAAAACAACAAACCCGAACGACTGCCGAAAGGGGCCTCCGTTAGCCAGAACAATGTGGCTAAAGAGGCCGGCAGAGATCCCTCCGCATTGAAGAAAACGCGCTTTCCCCTACTTATCGCCGAAATTCAAACCTATGTAGCATTATATGCAGAGGATCGCCCATTATCCGTTCGCCAGGTCAGCCTATTATCCCGTCAAAAGAATCGCGGGCTTCGTGAGCGGATTGGCGAAATCGAGCAGCAACGGGATCATCTTGCCAGCCTGCTAAGTGAAGCCGATGCGACTATTCTTGAACTGTATGACCGTATTGCCGAGTTAGAAAGGCAACTGCCGGCCTCGAACGTTCTGCCCATTGACCCGCGAGGCCGTAAAAAATTGTGAAGCGGAAAACCGACTGTGAGCGAGGAGAGGCGATATCGCCATATCTTGTTGGCCAGCCGCAAAATCAGGTACAGTAGATTTTTGCAAGCCGTGTTATTCGGAGGAAAGATGAACTACTACGCAGAGGCGCATTTCTAGGTATCGTTAACTGACCTGGAGATGTGATGAAAAAATTAAAGCCGCAATATCGAGCTCTTAGAGTTGTATCTGTCTACGAGCGGCATTTGCTGACGTATCCACAACTGAGAAATGCGTACTATAAGCATTTCAGCACCCGGCAAGAAAAAAGCTTTTTCTATCTGCATCGTATTGAGTACAAAGCCTATCCGCTTAAACTGAGAGCCGCACGAGGAAAGTTGCTGGCTGATCCCTGGGATGATTATCCTTCAAATGCTGATAGTCTCGCCAAAAGCTGGAAGCACAATGCGAAAAGACGCCATCAGTACTATCGATGATGCGGTAAGCCACGTTCGATGATGTGACGCTGGCTGCTACCGTCAGCACGGACCAGGGTTTGTGTCGCTGAGAACATGGGTTTACAAGAGGGAGTCCTGTAAATGGATTCCCTGAACCTGTTCTGCCATTCACCAACGCGTTAAGCATGGCTTTCTCCACGCATCAGAAGTACTCTCCCGATTGGCTGCTGGATTCAGTCAACCAACACAGTTTCACCTTGCGATTGAACGGCTCATTTGGGTTGCCATTATTTTGAAATAATCACACATTGTTTATATGGTATTTAATTATTCATTCCATGGAACGCGAATGTTGCGTTATGAAGCAGTCGATTAGCCAGTGCGGAAAAGTGATTTATCTGGGGGTATTTAAGAGCATTTATCACCATATTTTGAAAAAAACAATATATCGACTACAGTTTTTTACTCTGCATAAGCAGAGGGTTTTTATTAAACTTTAAATATGGAATTAATATTATGGATGAATATAGTAAAGATGGTTATTATCCTCTCGGTGACGGTTATCTCGCTGTCAAAAATATGATAAATTTGTCGATGCGGGGTGTGGATAATCAGAACGTATCGAAGCCTTCATATACCAGTGAACAGGCTGCAAAACAAATCACCCGAACGGGAAAAACGTGGAATGGAGACCATGTTTATCAACAGCCCATCACGCTGACCTATTCTTTCTTGCAAAATGCCACCGCCACGCCTGCCGGCGATCGGGGAGGGCTTGGATTTACTGCCGTGCAAGTGGAATATGCCAAACGGGCATTGGCGCTGTGGGCGGAAGTGGCCAATATCACCTTTCATGAAGTGGGCAATGACGCCGGTGCCAATATTACCTTTGGTAATTATACGCTGGATTATTATGGTAACCCAGCATGGTCACAGGCGTATGCTTATTTGCCTGGAGATTATGATGCCGCCGGCAGTACCTGGTAAAATTATAATCAGGACAGTGTGCGATATCCTGATAAACATGAGTATGGCCAACAGACACTGAATCATGAGGTAGGACATGCTCTGGGCTTGAGTCACCCGGGGAATTACAATGCCGGGAATGGATCGCCAACCTATCAGGATGCGGTGTATATCGAAGACTCACGGCAATTTTCGATCATGAGTTATTGGAGCGAGTATCAAACAGGGGGCGATAATCAGGGACATTATGCGACCGGATTATTGATGGATGACATTGCGGCCATTCAACGTCTTTACGGTGAAAATACTACCACCCGGACCGGCGATACCGTATACGGGTTTAATGCCAATGCGGGATATGACTATCTTTCTATCACCGATCCGTCGTCTTCCGTTACGTTTTGTGTGTGGGATACCGGTGGGCGAGATACGCTGGACTTTTCCGGCTATCAGCAAGACCAGCGCATTAATTTAACCGCCGGTACCTTCTCGGACGTGGGCGGCGGCAAGGGCAACGTTTCCATTGCGCAAGGTGTCACGATTGAAAACGCCATTGGCGGCCACGGCAACGATATCCTCATTGGCAATGATACCCACAACCAACTTACCGGCGGTGCCGGCAACGATATTCTTTATGGTGGGAAGGGCGTTGACTGGCTGTGGGGCGGGGAAGGGAAAGATACCTTTGTCTTTTCCGCCGCGGCGGATTCCGATCCGGCGCATCCAGACTGGATATTCGACTTCAATAAGGATGAAGATACGATCGATCTCAGCGGTTTCCGGGCTGAAGGCGGCACCCCACTTCATCTGGTCGATGCGCTGACGGGGCAGGCCGGGGAAGTGTGGGTAGGCTATGATCCCCAGACACAGCTCACAGACTTGGCCATCAATGTACAGGGCGATAGCGGTTACTATGATTTCCAGGTCAAAATCATCGGGCAGGTGGTGCCAGAGGCCAATCTGATTGTCTGACAAGACTGATGTCTGACAAGAAATTGCAAAGCCTAGAACGTTGACAACCACCTCCCATGGCGGTGGTTGAAGGGTGAAATGGAAACGGTCTCTCATCAGACAGTTTGGGTACGGGTTTTTTGATGTGGGTATCCACTGTCAGGCGAAGCTAACCCCCATTGAACCGTGCACGACAGAGTGCGCCACACTGGTCGCTGCATCAATAGCGACATTTCGCGCCGCCCGGTCAGTTGAGACATGCGATACCTGATACGCGCATTTGGAATACTGTACCGACACCTCCTGCTGTGTTTTCCAGCGACAACTCGAGGAGTGCTGTTCAGTTAAGGCAGCTAAGCTGATTTTTCTTGCCTCCTTTCCGTTAACACGATAGCTCCTAATATTCTTTGTTTGGGGCAATTAACCCGCCAGCCATTTCGAATGGTTTAAGACTTTCCCTCAATCTAAAACTTAATGAGCGGCATAATTCCGTTTAATGCCAAACAGCTTTTTTTATCGCCCCTGCGTCCTAAAATGCATTACCTATTTTCTACATATGCCTTGTACAGTAAGGTCATTATTTCAGGCATGGGGAGGGGTAATAGAAAGAATCTTGTTATAACACAAACGTTTTTACCATGAAGTGCATGGCCCGAGCGTTGACAGACTAACAGTTTGGCTCTGCAACTTAATTGAAAAGCATCCCTGCATGGGTGACGTATCTCTATGTTCCGATACTCAGCCCGGGTAGGGAAGGGAATATATAGGCTGCTTGATATAGAGGCGTGAAGGGCAAGAGGCGTAGTAATGCTGCTTCTGAGTAAAGCCTAATTGTTAAGTGTGAGTGTTTTTATTCAATGAAATGACTGGCGAAAGTTAGTGGCGGTAGCGTGGTTTTTAATAATAAGTAGAGAGTTGTTTTTTTTCATCCTCAGGGAAATGACCTTTTTTATGTTTTGTTGTAATTACCATTAACTGTAAAAACAAAGGATAATATCATGGCTGTAACTACAGACGAAATCGCAGTGCAATATCCCATTCCTACTTATCGCTTTATCGTGACTCTGGGTGATGAAAAAGTTCCATTTACCAGTGTCTCCGGTCTGGATATCAATTTTGACACTATTGAATACCGGGACGGCACCGGCAATTGGTTCAAAATGCCCGGCCAGCGGCAGGTGCCTAATATTACGCTGAGTAAAGGGGTGTTTTCGGGTAAAAATGCGATGTATGAGTGGATTAATTCTATTCAACTCAATCAGATTGAAAAGAAAGACATTATGGTCAGCCTGACCAATGAAGCCGGCACACAAATCCTGGTCAGCTGGAATGTGAGCAACGCCTTCCCAACCTCACTGACCTCTCCGTCATTTGATGCAACCAGTAACGAAATCGCGGTACAGCAAATCACGCTCATGGCCGATCGCGTGACCATTCAGACTGCCTAATAAAGAGGACATGTTGCCATGACAGTGACAACCAGTTATCCCGGCGTTTATCTCAGCGAAGATGCCGTATCGAGCTTTTCGGTCAACAGTGCCGCCACCGCCGTGCCCGCTTTTGCGTACGACAGTCAAAGTGCTGCCTCAGCGGGTGACGCTATTCAGGTTTTCCACAATTGGGCGGAATTTATCGCCGTGTACCCTGCGTCGTTGAAAGACGCTTTTTACACCAGTTTGAAATTGTGGTTTATGCACGGCGGCGGTAAATGTTATCTGGTTGACGTGACTAAAATCGCCAATGCGGTGGCGCAATACGATGATATTACGCTGATTGTTGCCGCAGGGACGGATACCACGACGGCTACCGCTATCTATGATGCGTTCAACCTGGTGGTGAGTCAGGGCTACCGTATCTTTGGCCTGTTTGACGGCCCGCAAGCGAAAATTGCCGGTACAGATAAGCCCGATGACATCATGAAAGCGTATCCAGCCTCCCCGTTTGGCGCGGTGTTTTACCCTTGGTGCACTCTGGCGTCGGGTGAGGCGGTGCCGCCAAGCGCCATCGCCGCGGCTTCCATTGCCCAAACCGACAGTGCGCGCGGCGTGTGGAAAGCGCCGGCCAACCAGGCCGTGAATGGCATTACCCCGATGTTCGCTGTCAGCGATGATTTCCAGGGTAAGTACAACCAGGGCAAGGCGCTGAACATGATCCGTACGTTCTCGGGGCAGGGCACCGTGGTGTGGGGCGCCCGTACGCTGGAGGACAGCGATAACTGGCGCTATATCCCGGTTCGCCGCCTGTTCAACTCGGTTGAACGGGATATTCAAAAAGCCCTGAATAAATTGGTGTTTGAACCCAACAGCCAGCCGACCTGGCAGCGCGTAACGGCCGCCGTAGACAGTTATCTGCACGGTTTGTGGCAGCAGGGCGCGCTGGCCGGTAATACCCCCGCCGAAGCCTGGTTTGTACAGGTCGGCAAAGATCTCACCATGATCCAGGAAGAGATCGATCAGGGGAAGATGATCATCAAAATCGGCCTGGCTGCGGTTCGCCCGGCGGAATTCATCATCCTGCAGTTCAGCCAGGATATTGCGCAATAATTCACTGAAGGAAAAGAACATGCCTACAGTTACATCTGTACCAGGCGTTTATATTGAAGAAGATGCTTCACCGGCGATGTCGGTGAGCACGGGGGCGACGGCCGTACCATTATTTGTCGCGCGATTTACCCCTCTCAAGTCAGAGTTGGCGGGCGTGATTACCCGCATCGGCAGCTGGCTGGACTATTCCGCCCTGTTTGATACCACTGTTTCTTCTTCAGCAAGCGTCAGCGTAACGTCAACGCCTGTTTCACCAAAATCTAACGAAGTGAAAACGGTTTCTGCTTCGTCTGAATCGGCTACTGCAACGCTCACCGATGAGGTATCGGGGCAATATACCTACCAGATTAAGGATGCTGAAGTCCTGGACCAGGCGGCCCCTCTCGCCCTGCAACTTTATTTCCAGAACGGCGGCGGCCCTTGCTACCTCTATCCGCTGGAAAAGGCAGACGATAAAGACGCATTGGCCGCGCTGCCGGGCCTTATCGATGAGGTAGGGGCGATCACGCTGCTGGCCTGTCCGGATCCCGACGAGACTTACCGCACGGCGGTGTATAGCGCACTGGCCGCCTCACTGGGTCAGCACAAAGGGTATTTCCTGCTGGCCGACAGCAGCGATGGCGATGCGCCCAGCGCGGTCACTGGGTCTGCCCAGGTAGCGGTGTATTACCCGGATGTGGTGGTGCCGTACACCCGGACGCTGGATGATAAGCAGGTTGCTATCGCCGGCTACACCGACGGGAGTGCAACAGTGATCGCCACACTGGCCGATCTTCGACCTGTTAATTCTGAACTTGCCGGAGAGATTGATCAGCGGCTGAGCAATAAAAAAGCGGCGCCGCTGTCGCTCCCCCCTTCTGCATTGATGGCGGGGGTGTACGGCAAGACAGACGGTGAGCGCGGGGTGTGGAAAGCACCGGCGAATGTGGTGCTCAATGGCGTCAGCGACGTCAGCGTCCGGGTCACCAATGAGCAACAGGCGGACCTGAACCCGAAAGGCATTAATGTCATTCGCCATTTCAGCGATCGCGGGCTGGTCGTCTGGGGCTGCCGCACGCAGGAAGAAGATGATGACGACTGGCGCTATATCCCGGTGCGCCGCCTGTTCGATGCGGCAGAGCGTGACATCAAAAAGGCCCTGCAGCCGATGGTGTTTGAACCCAACAGCCAACCAACCTGGAAACGAGTGCAGACGGCGATTGATCACTACCTTTACAGCCTGTGGCAACAGGGCGCCCTGGCCGGCAATAAAGCGGAAGAGGCGTATTTTGTGCGCGTCGGCGAAGGTATCACCATGACACAAGACGACATTAACCAGGGGAAAATGATCATTCAGGTTGGGATGGCCGCCGTGCGCCCGGCTGAATTCATCATCCTTAAGTTT
This sequence comes from Serratia marcescens, assembly GCF_001902635.1. Classification (GTDB taxonomy): domain Bacteria; phylum Pseudomonadota; class Gammaproteobacteria; order Enterobacterales; family Enterobacteriaceae; genus Serratia; species Serratia marcescens_F. The sequence goes on from NZ_MJAO01000010.1 coordinate 174,667, forward strand.
ACTCAGGACATGTCTCAGTAAAGGGGGGCCCCCCTTTTCCGACTCTTTATAAGGATACTGTGATGGCGATGGTTCTTCCTGGGGTTTCGTACGATGAAACACTGTTAACGCAAGCGTCAGGCGACGATCCGGTGACGATGCCCCTGTTTATTGGTTATACCCTGCCTGATATGACGATACCGGTCACGGTGATGCAGCCCGTCAGCGTGGGTTCACTGACGCAGGCGAACAGTCTCTTTGGACAGCGTGGGACGCTGGCGTACTCCCTGCGCCACTTCTTTGAAAACGGCGGGCGGCAGTGCTATGTGCTGCCCCTCGGGCCGGGGCAGGAAGAACCGTCCACGCGTCTGCACGCGCTGATTGCCGCATTACAGACGCCGCAGATGCTGGAGACGCTGTTGGCGGATGACAAGACCGGCCTGGTCTTGGTACCGGAGTTGAGTGAGCTCAATGAGGTTAATACATTCGAGGGATCGGATACGGCTGAGGTTGATACCCTGTGGTATCAGGGGTGGCATGCGTTACTGACGCTCTGTCGCCAGGCTCCGCAGCGCTTTGCGCTGCTGGAGTTACCGGACTCCCCGGCGCACGCCGTGACGCTGGTCGGACAGTCTTTTTCCGCAGACCTGTGTCAGCGCGGGGCGGCCTGGTGGCCACGGCTGGAAACCAGTTACCAGGATGAGGCGTCGGCGCCCGTGGTGTTGTCACCCCTGCCGGCTGTCGCGGCAGCCATTCAGCGCAGCGCCCACGATAACGGGGTCTGGAAGGCGCCGGCCAACCTCCCGTTGGCCAAAACCCGCCGCCCAACCCAAAGTGTCCTGGCGTCTCAGGCATTGCTGGATAACCAAGGGGTGTCCTGCAACCTGATCCGCAGTTTTGTCGGGAAAGGCGTGCGCCTGTGGGGATGCCGGACCTTGCTCAATGAGGAGAACACGGCCTGGCGCTATATCCAGAGCCGTTTGCTGGTCAGCAGCGTGGAGCACTACCTGAGCAAACTGGCGCGCGCTTACCTGTTTGAGCCGAATACGGCCCCGACCTGGATGAAATTAAAGGGCCAGGCCTGGATGTGGTTGCGTCAGCAATGGCTGGCCGGCGCCTTTTTCGGCACGGTGGAGGAGGAGGCTTTTTCGCTCAGTATCGGGCTGGATGAAACCATGACGGATGACGACATTCGCCAGGGAAAGATGATCCTGCAGGTCCATCTGGCGTTGTTGGCCCCCGCGGAATTTATTGTTGTCAGCCTGACGCTGGATCTGCGTGACGGCACGGCCAGCGCGCAAATCGGAGAATAATCATGATGAATACACCCGCAGTATCCCATCGTTTTCGCGTCAATTTTTTACTTAACAACATTAGCAAGCAGTTTAACAACACCAGCAAACAGGTTAACAACATTGGCAAGCAGGTTAACAACGCTAGCAAAAAGTTTAATAGCGCTAGCAAGCAGCCTCACAACACTAGCAAGCAGTTTGATATCGCGTTCCAGCGCGTCTCCGGGTTGTCGCGCACGCTGGAAGTGAGCCAATACCGGGAAGGAGGCGAAAATGCCTGCAACCTCTGGCTGGCTGAACAGGTTAATCACGGTAGCCTGGTGCTGGAGCGGGGGGTGATGAGGTCCTCCCTCCTGACACAGCAGTTTGACCGCGTGTTGCGCCGGGAAAGCACGCAGTGGGCCAACGTGGTGATCATGTTGCTGAACGAACGTTCATTACCGGTCACCAGCTGGATACTGAGTCATGCTCTGCCGGTGCGCTGGCAGATGGGTGATCTCGATGCCGACAGTAACCAGGTGCTCATCAACACGCTTGAGCTGCGCTATCAGGATATGCGCATGCTGGGGAGAAAACAATGACCGTCGAAATTCGTGAGTTGATCGTCCAGGTTGAGGTCACCGAACCGGTGCCTTCTGCCCCGTCCTTGCCGTTTGCGCAACACCGTGAGTGGGACGACGAGCGGTGGGTGGAGAGGATTAAGCAAGAGGTGCTGGAACAGCTGCTTGAAAGGGGGCATCAGTGAGCTTACTTCAACGCGGGCTGTCAAGGCTGACCCTCAACGCCTGGAAAGATCGCGAAGGGAAAATCCCTGCGGGCGGCATGACCGCCCTGTATAACCCAGAGAATATTCAGCTGGATTATCAGACGCGGTTTGACACCGAAGACACCATCAACACGGCGTCGCAAAGCAACCGCTATGTGATTTCCGAGCCGGTCGGCCTCAACCTGACCTTGTTGTTCGACAGCCAGATGCCCGGGAATACCACTCCGATAGAGACGCAGCTGGCGATGCTGAAATCTATTTGTGCCGTGGATGCGGCCACCGGGTCACCTTACTTTTTGCGCATCACCTGGGGAAAAATGCGCTGGGATAATAAAGGGTGGTTTGCCGGTCGCGCCCGCGATTTATCGGTCACCTACACGCTGTTTGACCGTGACGCCACGCCGCTGCGGGCCACCGTGCGGTTAAGCCTGGTGGCGGATGAGAGCTTGGTTATTCAGCACTCGCTTAAGGCGCTTAGCGCACCCAACCGTGTACTGGTCAGCGTACCGGATCAGGCCTCATTGCCGCAGCTGGCGAACAGCGCCGGCGGGACGCTGAGCGGAAGCGTCGATCCGTTGTCGCTGGCCAGGGATAACGATTTGGATAATCTGGATGATTTTCAGGCCGGAGACATGCTGCAGGCGACGAAAGAGGAGGAAGAGGTATGAGCCGCATCACCCTGGACATTGCGGGCATGCCGAGCACATTGGGGATCCGTCGTTTGCGGGTGCAGCAGCTGATCAATGAGATCCCGCTGGCGCAGCTGGAGCTGCGTATTCCCACGGATAACCATGGCGCAACGGATAACGAGGCAGAACGTGAAGTCAGCCGTTTTAGCCTGGGTGCCCGGGTGGTGATTGCCCTGGATAACAAGCCGCTTTTCGACGGTTATCTGGTGCAAAAGAAGATGCAGCTGAAGGGGAAAGACTGGTCCGTGCGGCTGGAGGCGCGCCACGCGTTGCAGAAACTGACGTTTTTGCCCCAGAGCCGGGTATTCCGTGAGCAGGATGACAGCACTGTCCTGAAGGGGGTGCTGCAGTCTGCAGGGGTAAAACTGACGCAAAAGGCGGCGGCGCAGCTGAGCAGCAAGCACGATCAGCTGATCCAGTTTCGTCTCAGTGACTGGCAATTTATTCGCAGCCGGCTGCTGTCCACCAACTGCTGGCTGCTGCCCGATGCCACCGGCGACGCGGTGGTGATCCGCCCGCTGTCCGACACGGCAATGGCCTCACGGACGCTTGCGCGCGACAGTCACGACTACAGGCTGTTTGAAATCAATTTGAATTTTGATAACCGCTTTACGCTGGACAGCCTGTCGCTGCAGGGATGGGATATTGCCGAGCAGCGGCTTACACCCGCGCAAAAAGGCACGGTCGGCGCGTTTCTTCCCTGGAAGCCTGAGGGTAAGGTCGGCCAGCCCTCCGCCGGGCGGCAAGACTACGCCCTGGCCTTCAGCATGCTGCCTGAAGCCACGCTGCAAACCTTGTCGAGCTCCTGGCTGAACTATCAGCAAATGACCGGTGTACAGGGCCATATTGTGCTGGCGGGCACCCGGGACTTCGCGATGGGCGAAAGTATCACCCTGAGCGGCTTTGGTGCGGGGCTGGACGGCACGGCGATACTGAGCGGGGTCAATCAGCTGTTTGATACCAAAGATGGCTGGCGCAGCGAGCTGGTGATGGGATTGCCGGCGTCCATGCTGGAGCCCACGCCACCGGTGCGATCGCTGCATATCGGCACGGTAGCGGAATTTACCGCCGATCCCCAGCATCTGGATCGGATCGCCGTGCATCTGCCGGCCCTGAATCTGCCCGACTCGCTGATTTTTGCCCGTCTGAGCAAGCCCTGGGCCAGTAAAGAAAGCGGATTCTGTTTTTACCCGGAGCCCGGTGATGAAGTGGTGGTGGGGTTTATCGACAGCGATCCGCGTTATCCGATCATTCTGGGGGCGATGCACAATCCGAAAAATACCGCGCCGTTCCCTCCGGATGAAAAGAACAACCGTAAGGGGCTGGTCGTGAATAAGGCCGACCAGACACAGGCCCTGATGATCGATACCGAGGAGAAAACGTTGAAGCTGATGGCCGGTGATAATGCGCTCACCTTAACCGGCGAGGGGGACATTGCTGTGAGTACGCCGAATGCCCTGCAACTGCAGGCTGAGGGTAAGCTGTCGATCGTGGGCAAGCAGCAGATGGACATTAGCAGCGAGGGAGATATTGCCATGAGTACGGCTAAAGCCCTGCAGCTGCAGGCCGACGGTAACCTGTCGATCGATGGTAAACAGCAGGTGGAGATCACCAGCGCAAAAATTAACCTGAAAAAATAACCTATTACGGTGAGGTTGCGATGAGTAACGACATTTTGACAGCGAGCCTGGGGCAAGGCTGGGCATTTCCACCGCGGTTTGAGCCCGGCGGCGTGTCCCTGGCTGCGGGCGTTGAGGCGGTGATGCAGAGTCTGCGCGTGCTGTTTATGACCGAGCCAGGCGAACGCATGATGCGTGAGAGTTATGGCGGAGGCATGCATGACTTTATCTTTGAGAATATCACCGATGAACTGCTGGCCAACATCCACAATCGCATCGAAGAGAGCGTTCTGCGCCATGAGCCCCGGGCGCTGCTCAAGGACGTCATTATCCAGCCGGATACTCAGGACGCGAGCCGTCTGCGGGTGCAGATCACCGTGTCTCTGTCGGGCACGGATCTGGTCGAGACGGTGGACGGGACGCTGAACATCCATGACGGCCAGACGCTGAGGTTACTATGAGCAATCGGGTGGTCATCGACGGTGACGCGCTGAAATTCATCCCGAAGTTTGGCGCGATTACGATCACGCCACCGCCCCAGCCACGGATCAGCGGCAGCGGTGAGGCCGGCATCGAGGGGAAGAAGATCTGCATTGTCGGGGATGAAAAGCAGGTTTCCTTTACCGTTGACTATATCAAGCCCCCCTTTGTCGCTTCTCCGGGAAAAGGGACGCTCACCATCAAACAGTTGGCGTCCGATCAGCAGGCTGAGTTTGCGACGGCGCCGGCGCCGATGATTGTGGTCGGCAGCCAATTTACGACGCAATTTCAGCCCACAGCACCGGCCCAGGATCCGCAAGGAAAACCGGATACGGATCTGAGCCCTGTCACCGGGGTGGGGACATTTATCAACAGCCAGTCGTTTGTCACCGCCGGGTGAGCCATTGCGCTGCCGAGGCGGCGGAAACGGGCCCCTGAGCGCCTTCTTTATCATTATATAACCAATGGACAACATTATGTCTGACCTGGAGCAACTGAAACAGAGAGTGGGCAGCGGATTAACCGACCAGACCTTCCTGCTGGCGCCACGAACGGGGAAGGACCTGCTCGAGCTGGTGGCGAAATATACCGCAGCCGTGCCGTTTGCCGGCCATGCCGGCGCTGACTGGAAAAGCTTCTGGCTGACCGGCCGCACGCCGCAAGGGCTGAGTGACATTTATCAGCGCCCCGAGCTGGCAGAGAAAAAGCTGCCGGTACAGCAGGCGTTTCTGCTGGCGCTGCTGCATCTGCTCGAAACGCCCAGAGCCCTGCTGAACACGGTGCCGGCGCGGCATCGTTCACTGTACTACCGGGATTTATTGGGGTTTTCCCCCCGCGGCCCGCAGCCGGACAGCGTGGCGGTGAGCTTTACGCTGCACAAAAATGCTTCCCCGTATGCGTTACCCGCCGGCAGCCTGCTGGATGGCGGCCAGGACAGCGCCGGGAACAGCATCACCTATCAGACTGACGACAGTTTGCTGATCACCGGCCAGCAGCTGCAACAGCTGTGCTGGACGGCTCAGGTTGAGAATACCTGGAAACGCTATACCGTCATCGACAGCGCGACGGACGTTACGCTACCGGCTGAAGGGCTGCGTCTTTTTAGCGACATCGGGGAAGGGACGGCCACGCAAGAGCAGGCTCCCGTGCTCTATCTGGGGTTCAACGGGACGTCGGCGCAGGACACCCTGTCGGTTTACTGGTCTGTGCGCGCCTCATCGGCGCTGGATCTGGCCTGGTGTTATTACAACGGCACAGACTGGGCCTCGCTGGATGCGGAGCTGCAGGACGAGACGGCGGGCCTGTCCGTCAGCAACCTGTGGCGGGCGCGGTTGCCGGCGGACAGTCAGCCAGGCTCGCCAAAGAATGATGGGCTGCAGGAGGCCGGGTATTACTGGATCAAAGGCACGCTGAACGAAAAGAAAGCGGTAAAGGACGAGCGCGCGCCTGCCGAGGCAATGCCGAAACTGCAGGCCGTGCTGGCCAGTGCGATGACCGCGACCCTGAATGTGGCGCAGACTGTTGACGACAGCCACTTTGCCCAGCCGCTGCCGGCCAACACCGTCAGCCAGCTGGTGACGCCGGTTGCCGCCATCAGCGGTGTTCGCCAGCCCCTGCCTTCGGTAGGCGGGCAGCCGCGGGAAACCGAGGCGGCGATGTCGCAGCGCGCCGCGACCCGGATAGCCCACCGCCAGCGGGCGATCACCTGGAACAATATGCGCAGCCTGCTGATGGAGCACTACCCGGAGATTTTTGATGTTCGTTTTCCCGATGTGGACAAATTGAGCCATCTCCCGGCGCTGGAGGTGCAATCGCTGATGGTTATCCCTGACGGCCGTTATGGCGATAACGATGACGCGGTGCGCCCGGCGCTCAGTGACGGAAGGCTGACCCGGATGGCGCTGTGGCTGGCGCAGTACACCTCGCTGTGGGCGGCGCCGACGCTTAAGAACCCGAAATATATCGATGTGACGGCCCGCTATCGGGTGACGTTCGTGGCGGGTATTCGCCCGGATTATGGCTATCGTCAGCTCGCGGCGCAGTTGCAACACGATTATCTGCCCTGGGCGACCGATCGGCGCCAGGCGGTCACGCCGGGCAATCAGGTGGATTACTACCTGCTGCTGGCCACGTTGCAACAGTCACCGCTGGTGCAGTCCGTGAACGCGCTGGTCCTTATTCACGACGTTATTGATGAAACGGGAAAGTCCACCTCGGTGAAAACACAAAGCACCGTCACCGCCAGGGATGACGAGGTCCTGATTTTATGTCCGCAAGGAGAGACTGATGTCTAAAGAAAACGCCCTGTTCCCGGCGGTGAAGGACGCGATTGCGTTTGAGGCACTGTGGCAACAGGCTCACGAAAAAGTTACTGCGCTCAGTGGCAATATCTGGACGGATACCGGCGATCACGATCCGGGCGTCACCTTGCTGCAGTCCGCAACCTGGAACTGTTCCGACCTCAGTTACCGCGCGTCGCTGCCGCTGAATGACCTGCTGACCCATCAAGACCGGAACACCTTGTTCCCGGAAGAGTTCTGTCCTGAACAGGTGCTCACCTGCAACACGGTGACGGCAGAGGATTACCGCCGGGCCTTACTGGACCTGCACAGCAGCGATATTAAGACCCTGGACACCCCCGGGCAGGATTTTTTATTCAGCGATGTCAGCCTGACGCAGGAACCTGAAGCGCACCGTTTTCACTGGTGGTATAACGCGGAAAAACGCGAATACAGCTTCACGGAACCGACGGTCACCCAGCCTGAAGACAAGAAGACGCTGTCTCTGCGGGGGAATCTGTGGCTGACGCTGGTCCCGACCCGCTATACCCAGTCCCTGTCATCCGAGAATCGGGCGGCAGTGGAGCAATACCTGGCTGAGTTTCTTGCGGCGCACCGTAATCTCGGCGAAGCGGTATCGCGCATTATCTGGCTGCAACCGGCGACCTTTATCCCAAGGATGACGATTGAACTGGCCGATAACATCGGCGACATCAATCAGGTGGCGGCGCAGATTTATCAGGTTACCGACGCGTTCTTGCGCCCGGCGGTCGCCCGTTATACCACCGAACAACGGCGTGCGCGCGGTGATGCCGATGACGCCATTTTCGAGGGGCCGAAGCTGAAGCACGGCTGGCAGCAAACGGCACCCTCGCAGATCGCTGCCGGGGGATACGTCCTCAACCTCGGCCCGCTGGTGAACCTGTTGCTGGCTATCCCCGGCGTGGCCAGCCTGAGCACCTTGTCAGTCGATAAAGGCGATGGACACATCACGGCCGTTGCGGGGGACAGCTGGCGCTGGCAGGTGGCTGAGGGTTATTACCCCCAGCTGTGGGGGGCATCGCCGTTGGATCTGCTGGCCACGGCCGGCGGCCCGTTAACGCTGGTGTCGAAAGGCGGTATTCGCAATGCGCTGGACAGTAAGACGATGGCGGGTTACCTGACACAGGCAGACCTGATTGAAACGACGCCCACGGTGTTACCTGCCGGCCGCTTTCGTGATCAGACGCGCTATATTCCCGTCGGGCAGCGTCTGCCCGAATGCTATGCCCTGCAGCAGCCCGATGCCGTGATTGATGACCAGACGCGGGCGGTGCATCAGTTTCTGCTGCCAGTCGATCAGCTGCTGGCCGACGTCACGGCAGAGCTGGCGCAGCTGCCGACCTTACTGGCCTTTAAAGACCGGGGCGACGACATTCGGGGAACCCGCTGGCCCTATGCCGATACGATGGTACAACAGGCTATCCATCAGCCCTACGCGGAAACGCTGAAAGCGATTGCGCAGCAGGATGCGGCGATCCTCACGCAGAGTAAGCAGCCTAATGGGGTGAATTTTGCCCGCGAACTGGATTTTCTTCAGTACCTGTTGGGGTATTTTGGCACCGAGCGGGCCGCCCTGCCGCTGACGCTGGATATGGCTGATTTTATGGCGACGCAGCGGGCATTTCTGGCGCAGCAACCCGAATTAGGCTACGACCGCACCAATATCCGTATTGACCGGGTCTCTGCCCTGCAAAAGCGCATTGCGGCGCGCATCGGTCTGGATTGTATCTGTTTTGCTGAACAGCCGGACCTCAGCCAACTGCCGTTTTACCTGGTTGAGCATCGTCAGCTGTTGCCTCAGATCCCGGACAGCGCCTTTGACAGTGAGCAGACCCCGTCCGGTTTTACGGTCGATGATCCTGACATTACCCTGACGCAGGCGGGCAGTGCCGGCAAGGTGGTCCGGGGGCAGCTTATCGACCTGATTATGATTGAAGAGGGGCATCGACTGTATGTGAAAAGGGTGCTGGTTACTGCGACCAGAGGGGACACGTTAACCCTCAATATGAATAACAGCCAACAATTACGCACTAACCTTGACCGCCTTAACAAGGCTTTCTCGGGGGACAAGTTGCGTTGGCAAAACAACAATGTCTGGCTGCAGGATATGGATTACCGATTGAACTACGGCCAACCGACGGAGCCACTGCCAGATAACCAGCGTTTACTGGCGAGCAACGCGCAATTCCCATACCCCGCCATGGCCACTGTCGGTGATGACATCGTCCTGCGTCTCGCTGGCATTCAGGGGGGAAACGGTATCGGTTCTGCCGCTATTGATGATGACTGGCAGCTTGCGGCGACCGTGGTGGCGGTCCATCCGCTTGCGGGTACGTTACTTATCGAAAAAGCGGCCGGCAGCACAGTGGATTTTCCAACGGAAGAGACCAGTTTTCATTACCAGTGGGCGTTTAGCCAGGCGAACTATGCGACGACAGACCGATTCTCGTTTGTGGTCAGCGCGGTACTCAATCGCCGTCTGATTGAGAGCCCCTATATCGAGCCTGACAAGCTGGTTGCCTGGGTGCAGAAAAGCATTATGGCGGAGTTTCCGGCCCACGTGTCCCTGATTAATCACTGGCTTGATGACGCCACCTTTAAAAACTTCGGCGCGACTTATAAGCGTTGGCAAAACAACGGTACGCCGTTGGGCGATGATGCCTTTGCGCTGATGCAGATGCTGACCTTAGGCCATCTGCCTGTTAACCAGTTGGGCATTGGCCTGATGCGCATCGCCACCGAGGCGCAGCGCACTGAGGTTGTCGGTGACGGCAGCCAATGGAACGAAAAGATCATTCTGAACGAAGAGCTGTTCTACGTGCCGCAAGACGTGCCAACCACCCTTTAATATCATGACAAAATGACAAATCTGGAGAGCAAAATGACTGATAAAAACCCGCAGAACAAGGCAGAAACCCCGGTGAATACCTCGGCAGCACCAGCCAAAGCAGCGTACACCACCCGTGACGGTGAGCTAAAGAGCAACGCCTTACCCCAGGCCGATGCGCTGAAAGAGCGCTTTAAGACGGGCAGTATTCCGCTGCAGACGGATTTTGCTGACCTGATCGATCTGGCCAATATGGGGCGCCAGGCGGTGGGGGGCGCAGAAGGTCAATCGGGCCCGGCAGAGGGGTTTACCCTCTCTGATACCGGGCGTCTGGAGTTAAAACCCAACGCGGCGAAAGGGGTTAGCGTCGATCAGGACGGCGTAGCCATTAAAACTGGGCAAGGTATCAAGGTTAATGACAGTGGCGTATATTTGCCGCTGGGATGGGGGTTGACACATGGTGGAGATGGCCTGGATGTTTTATGTAAAGAAAATGGTGGACTCGGCGCATCGACAGATGGCACGTGGGTTATTCCTGGTCAAGGTATTACGGTAGGTAGCGACGGTGTAGGTGTGAGTGCTGGCAATGGCGTTGCTGTAACCAGTGGTGGCGTGAACATCAAACTGGCGAAGGGTGATCATACCAACGGAGGTGGGGGGCAAGGTACTGATGGTACTACCTCAGGGTCTGGCGGTGGATTATGGTTGGATTCGAATGGATTGTCCGTAGATGCGGGGGAAGGTATTCAAATAGATGATGGGGGGTGAGCGTCAAGCTGGCTAATAAGAGTGGACTGAGTGCTGATGAAAGTAATGGTTTAAAAATTTGCGAAGGAAACGGCGTTGCTATTAATAGTGATGGTGTGAGCGTCAAATTGGCGAAGGGGACTTATTCCAACGGAGGTGAGGGGCAAGGGACCGATGGTACGACTTCGGGTACTGCCGGTGGATTACGCTTGGATTCGAATGGATTGTCCGTAGATGCGGGGACTGGCATGCAAATCAATGCGCAAGGCGTGAGTGTCAAATTGGCCACTGGTAGTGGCTTGAGTGCGGATGAGGATAATGGTTTAAACGTTCTTTCAGGAAATGGCACTGTTGTGACTGGCAGTGGAGTGAATGTCAAACTGGCGAAGGGGACTAATACCAACGGAGGTGGGGGGCAAGGGACCGATGGTACGACTTCGGGTACTGCCGGCGGATTATGCTTGGATTCGAATGGATTGTCCGTAGATGCGGGGACTGGCATGCAAATCAATGCGCAAGGCGTGAGTGTCAAGCTGGCCGGTAATAGTTGTCTAAGTGCTGATGAAACTTATGGTTTGTCTTTAAATCTCCCGGTAGGGTTGTGTTTTTTGAGTGTGACAACATATAACCCAAACGGACAATTATCCGGGAATTGGAGTCGTGGGGCAAACATACATATCGGGAACGGTATCTATACAATCTGGTGTAAGGAGAGTTAATGGATTTCTTTTGTAAATAATGAGTGCAAGCCATAAGACCCTATAATTTATTTAGCTGGTTTTGTAGGGTTTTATGTGGTTTTTTGTTGGGTAATGGCATTTTCTTTGCGTGGTTTTAAATTGAGTTGGTTGTATTTAAAAATGAATGCTGTTTTGCTCTCTGATTTATATGGTGGTGCTTGTATGATTATTAAGAGGTGGATAAGAATAATATGAAACTGGGTGTTGTGATTTTTAAGGTCAAAGCTCATGATCGAAGGCTTGCCGAGAACATATTAAATTCATTTCATTTTAGTTCTGAAGTAATCAAGAAAAGCCTTTCTCATATCTCACGAGAAAACAATAGTGTGAATATGATGAAAGTTGACAGGTGGGTGCTCACGTTAGCCCCTATTCCTGCTGCCCAGTTTGGCTCGCTATTTCTCCCTCGCTTGGTACAGGCATTTGCAGAGCGCTTTGCCTGTGAGCGAGAGTCAAGTACGGGCGGCCATACTCTGAAGCTACCAACATCCAATTCAACTGAATCAAATGCATTATTTAGCGGGAATCACCTTGATGGCGAGGGAGCTCTCCAGCTTGCTTGTAGTTGTCTGTCCCCTCAGACATTTAAGGCATTATTACAGGATAGTCCGGCATATCAGCTTCAGAAGTTGCTCAAGCGGTTACTTGAGGGGGCATGGCAATCTCCGAAAATGCTGCCGGTATTTTGGTATGGTCGAGTGACAGCTGCCCGATTGTCGATAGCCGCCGTATTGTACTTACTCAAAAGCCAGCAGGGGCATGATTGGCTGATGCAACAGCACTCCCCCGCAGCCAGCCAGGTGACTGGCTGGGCAGAAGCCATTGCTCGTGGTGAAATTCCCCCTGAACAGGTGGCACAGTTACTGACGGGTAATCAGCCTTCCGACAGTGCATTGCCCGAGCAACGTGATTGCCCCCCCTTGATCGTCATGCGTTGGTTGTTGCCGTTATGGCAGCAACCCACAGTACGCCAGGTGATTCGTAGAATGAAAGGGGAAGGCAGTGTGCAGCAGATTGATGCTTATCTGAGCCGTTGTGCCCAACGGCAGGATGATAACGCCGTGCTGCCGGGGTATGAGGGGGGGGACACTGAGTCTCTGCTGGCTGGACTATCGCGAGCCGACGCCACGCTGCCGGAGGGTAAGGGGATGCACACCGAGCCTCCGCAGGCTGCACTATCACGAGCCGAGGAGGGTAAGGAGAGGATTAACCCCCCAGCTCAGGTTGGGCTACCGCCTGATAATTGCATGCTATTGAAGAGTAAGGAGATACCTGCAACATCCCGACGCACGATACAACCTGGGAAAGCCGGCCTCCGTTCGCCGAATACGCCGCGCTTGTCGAGCCAGGGTATCAGCAACGCCGGTTTGCTCCTGCTGTGGCCGCTTTTGCCTCAGCTATTTTCCCAGCTGGGGCTGTGGGAGGAAGAGCGGTTTGTCAACGAGGCGGCGCGGTGGCAGGCCGTGTACGGTCTTGACCGCTTGGTCTGGGGGGAAGTTAGCCCGACGGAGGGCAGGTTGACGCTGAATCAGGTGTTATGTGGGGTGTCCTGCTCAACAGCCGTACCGCCGCCCGCACCGCTGAGTTTGGTGCAACAGCAGCAGATTGACGACTGGCTGACCGCTATCGGCCAACAACTTCCCGGTTGGCAAAAATTGAGTCTGACAGACATTCGGCAATTGTTCTTGCAGCGGGCAGGGGAAATCAACATGGAAGAAATGTTTCCTCAAATCAGTGTGCGGCCGGAACCCTATGATTTCTTACTCAGAGACTGGCCGTGGCCCATGACGCTGGCGTCTTTCCCGTGGACTGAACAGCCACTGACCATCGTCTGGCCGCTTAACGGTTTCACAGGATAAACCGCCGCTATCTTCTTTTCTTATCGGATATCAATATGACGCTTTCTTCAGCACTTCAGCCCGCGTTTATTCCGCAGGGTGATTGCCGGCTATCGCTCTTGTTTAGCGAGCTGGAACGTATCGATCTGCTATTACAGCATTATTATTACCGCCATTCGGCGCGCCACGAGGGACTTAACGCGTTTCTGCTCAGCGAAGAGGAAGTGGAGGCGCGCAGGCAACACCCTGTCGGCCGGCCTCATTGGGCCGCCGCTACTCAGCCGGTATACCGGGTGGAAAACGGGCAGCCCTTGTTGGCAGAAGGCTTAACGGAGCTGATTCATCGTTTCGAACTCACCGACTTTGAACGGGACTCGCTGCTATTGGGATTGCTGCCCCATTTTGACAGCCGTTATTATGATCTGTTTTCCTGGATCCAGCAGGGAAGGCAAAGTCAGCTGCCCAGTTTTTCATTGGCCCTCACGCTATTTTGCCCTTCAGACCGGGAAAAGCGGGCGCAGCAAGCCAGTTTTCTGCCTCAGGCGCCGTTAATGTGCTGTCAGCTGTTAACGATTGAGGAGAATAAAAAAAATCCGGCCTGGAGCCAAACCCGCTTTATGACCGACAGCAGCGTGTACCATTTTTTACTCGGGCATCACTATTTGGCACCGACGTTAGCATCGTGGGCGGAATGGTCAACGCCGCCAGTGCTACCGTTTTATCCTGCCGGCTTAAAAGACGCGCTGGCCGGCGTGTTACTGACGGACGACATTGAGCCGCGCCCCGTGGTGCTGCTGCGCGGTATGCCCGGGAGCGGCAGAACCCATGCGGTATCGGGCATTTTTGCCTCTGACAACCGGCAGACGCTGCAGGTCGACATCGATAAGTGCGCCGAGAGTGATGACGATGCGCTGTTACTGCATTTAACCTGTCTGATGCGCGAAGCCCGTATGCGCGGCGCGGGCATGGTTATACGTAACCTGCAGGCACGGATGGAAAAGAGCACGTCACTGCCGGAGAGGCTATCTGAGCAGCTGAACCAGCCGGGGTTAAGGGTGGTGTGCCTGGTTGAACCCTATGCCCCGCCTTTATGGCTGAAAAAGACGCCCTCCTTGCAGACAGCGATGCCGGTGTTAACGCAGGAGGAAAAACTGCACCTGCTCAGGGATTGCCTGCCGGAACAACGTGCGGCGGATATGGACCTTATCAGTCTCAGCCAGCGCTACACCTTTACCCCGGAAAGCCTGCCGCTGATGGTACAAGAGGCCGAACTGTATCGGCAGCAACGCGACCCGGCGGATGTGCTGCAACAGTGTGATATTCGCCAGGCGCTCAATTTACGCAACCAACAGAATTTCGGTTCCTTAGCGCAACGCATTACGCCGAAGCGGACATTAAACGACCTGTTGGTGTCAGAGAGCCTCTTGCAACAGCTCCAGGAGATGTTGACGGCCATTCGCTATCGGGAAAAAGTGCTGGCCGGCGGTTTTAAAGACAAGGTGGGATATGGCGTCGGGATCAGCGCGCTGTTCTACGGTGACTCGGGAACCGGGAAAACCATGGCGGCGGAAGTGCTCGCCCATACTCTTGGGGTGGATTTAATCAAGGTAGACCTCTCTACGGTGATCAATAAATACGTGGGTGAAACCGAGAAAAACCTCTCCCGTATCTTCGATTTGGCAGAACAGGATGCCGGCATCTTGTTCTTTGATGAAGCCGATGCCTTATTTGGCAAGCGCAGTGAAACCAAGGATGCCCATGACCGGCATGCCAATATTGAAGTGTCTTACCTGTTACAGCGGCTGGAAAATTTCCCCGGGTTGGTTATTTTATCCACCAATAACCGCAGCCATCTCGACAGCGCATTTAACCGGCGCTTTACCTTTATTACCCGCTTTGCTTATCCGGATGAATCACTGCGGCATGACATGTGGAAAAAGATATGGCCGAAGAATATCAGAATCTCACCGGACGTGGACTTTGAACAATTAGCGCAGCGGGCCAATATTACCGGCGCCAATATCAGGAATATTGCCCTGTTGGCCGCCCTCTTTGCTGAGGAGAGTGACAGTCAGGAAGTCAGTCACCGCCATATCGACGCGGCGTTAACCCGTGAGCTGGCCAAAACAGGGCGGCTTGCGATGTAACCTGTTGTCTGAACAGCTAGAATAAACGACACATCACGAACAGCCAAATCTCTGAATGTTACCGGGTGATTTGTATCTTCTTTATATTTTCGGAGAGTCAGTATGAATACGTCCCAATATATTAATCCTGCCAAAGCGACTGCCTTTAAGTTCAATAATGACAGAGAGGATGAGATTGAAAATAAGATAGATCAACCTGTGGAGTTAACAGAT
This sequence comes from Serratia marcescens, assembly GCF_001902635.1. Taxonomy (GTDB): domain Bacteria; phylum Pseudomonadota; class Gammaproteobacteria; order Enterobacterales; family Enterobacteriaceae; genus Serratia; species Serratia marcescens_F. Next base: position 190,325 of record NZ_MJAO01000010.1, read on the forward strand.
AGATTCAAGTATGGAGATGTTCTTTATGGATTAGATGCACCTCGTAATGTTGCTTTAGAAAATCTCGCTGCGGCCGGATTTAACAGGAAGGAAGCAGTAAAACCTAAAGTCAAAAACTTGCTGGCATGCATACGTCAGTTCTTCAAAAAACCGAAAAAAAAGCAAATATTCTTATCCAGAATGATATCACTAACGCAGTCTGGGACCCTGAGATACCCACACAGTATTCTGATGACAAGCAACTCGCGAAAGTATTAAATGACCCTGCGCGTGCTTCTGAATTCAGACAATTTATTGCCTCCCATAAAAATTACAATGTGAAAGAGCAATCCTTGATAGCACAACAAAGAGGAGAGCAACTTGATGCAAAAGATATGTGGAAAAAGACAAGCAAGGCAGGTCTTGAGTACCAGTTGCTCAACAGGAAGAAGCCGCTGCACTTTGTTGTTGATATCATTGGCGATGATATTGGTATCATTGTATCAAAAGAGGGGCACGGCACGAGTATCACCTCAAGCGAGCTGCGCTGGCTGTATCGACACAGAGATCTCCCTGAAGTTCGTTCAAATCTGATTTTTTATCGGGACGGTGTGCAGATCCCTCATGACGAAATCTTCACTAATGAGGGATGGAGTAACTATCACCCCAAAAATCAATACCGACCTTAACTGTGTACTTGGCTGTGTCCGAATCTGTCAACTGCAGTGATATTAGGATCAGCTATTTAGAGTAGCTACCTGCGGACTCTGTTTATTCACGGAGCGAGGGGCGCATGAAAGTGCCGGGGCCATGGATAACCTACCAGGAGCCCACCAACAGCAGTGACGATGGCGAACAAACTGGCGAGAACGCTATGGGCGATAGCCGCTGACCATAGTCAGTACGATAAATATTACGTCAGTATCAGGCCGCATTAATCGCTGATACCGATAAACATTAGCTCTTCATAAAAGGATGAATGCAGAAAGGTTGCTTTGGCGACCATAGTGATGACAACGACAGGTAAGACCGTGACTCACTAAACCTGAATATTTTTAGCTCTCTGAGGTAATGAGGCGTGAGTCGGCGAATTAGATAGGGGCCCGCAGTTTCCAAGCTGCAATAAAGCCGGATATAAAGCTGCAACCTACCGTCGATGTCAGAACAATGGATGGCGTTGCAAACGGGATGCGTTCATATAAACGAGTATGTCTAATTATCAAACCCTGATCGACGTGAATAACGCGATGAATAAGATGCTGCGCGCCTACGTGAATGAGGACGTGGCAATCCGTTTTGATTTACCGGATGTGGATGCGACGCAGGCTGATGCCGCAGTAAGCGTGTTTCTTTATGATATCCACGAAGACCTGCAGCTGCGCACCGCAGGACCCCGCGGGTTTAATGCCGGAACAGGGCTGTTGTCACCCGGCTGGGTCAACGTGAAGTGTAACTACCTCATTACCTATTGGGAATCAACCGCCCCCGCCACGGATGCCGGCAACCCAGACAGTCAACCGGACAATCAAGCCATCAAAGTGATGTCTCAGGTTTTGGCGGCATTGATTAACAACCGCCAGTTATCTGATATCCCTGGAGCCTATACGCAGGTTATGCCGCCCCAAGAAAACCTGAACAGCCTGGGTAACTTTTGGCAATCTCTGGGCAATCGTCCGCGCCTTTCGCTTAACTATTGTGTCACTGTACCGATTAGTCTGGGGGGTAAAGGCGAGGCAGTGACGCCGGTTAAATCCGTGTCTACCATCGTTGAGCCAAAAGCGCCGGTTTCTCCACAGGCCATTTCCGATGCACTGCGAGAGCAACTGATAGTGGCGCTGGGCGGTGACTATGATGCCCGTCTTGCGATGACGCACGTGAATCTGGATGCCTCGCCGGTTGCTGCTTCAAACGGGAGTGCGGCTGACATCAGGGTGGCGTTACGGGTTTCCGGTATGACGCGAACAGAATATCTCGACCCGATGAACACGGTTTTTGACACCTGGAAAAAGGATGGGGCTGCGGTGGTCACGCCCGATGGCTATCACATTCATATCACTGCAGTTGATAATGCAGACTTGACGGGGATTTAAACACATACTGAATGTGGCAATGTGCAGCAGGATAACCGGTTTGTATAACCTTCTTCTGTGGGCCAACTATCCGCATTATTAGTCCAGACACGGGCGAAGTGCGCCAAGCGCAGATCTTCGTCGCCACATTGGGCACCTCAAACTACACCGATGTTTAAGCCTGTGAAAACCAGCGCCAGGAAAGCGGGCTGATGGCGCATGTCAGGGCGTTCGAGTTCTTCGGCGTCATCACGGGGCGGCTTGCTCTTCAGCCCGCAACATAAAAACCACAGTGAGAAACTCATCATAGACAGTGATGACGTACCATTAATGCAGAGAAACGAGTATGTCTAATTATCAAACCTTGGTTGATGTGAATAAGGCGATGGAAAAGATGTTGCGCTTATATGTGGATCTGGGTGTGGCAATCCGCTTTGATTTACCGGATGTGGATGCCACGCAGGCTGATGCTGCAGTAAGCGTGTTTCTTTATGATATTCACGAAGACCTGCAGCTGCGCACCGCAGGACCCCGCGGGTTTAATGCCGGAACGGGGCTGTTGTCACCCGGCTGGGTCAACGTGAAGTGTAACTATCTCATTACCTATTGGGAATCAACCGCCCCCGCCACGGATGCCGGCAACCCAGACAGTCAACCGGATAATCAGGCCATCAAAGTGATGTCTCAGGTTCTGGCGGCATTGACTAACAACCGCCAGTTCGCTGATATCCCAGGGGTCTACACGCAGGTTATGCCGCCCCAAGAAAACCTGAACAGCCTGGGTAATTTCTGGCAATCGCTGGGCAATCGCCCGCGCCTGTCGCTTAACTATTGTGTCACCGTACCAATTAGTCTGAGTGATAAAGGCGAGAAAGTGACCCCGGTGAAATCCTTGTCTACCATCGTTGAGCCAAAAGCGCCGGTTTCTCCACAGGCCATTTCCGATGCACTGCGAGAGCAACTGATAGTGGCGCTGGGCGGTGACTATGATGCCCGTCTTGCGATGACGCACGTGAATCTGGATGCCTCGCCGGTTGCTGCTTCAAACGGGAGTGCGGCTGACATCAGGGTGGCGTTACGGGTTTCCGGTATGACGCGAACAGAATATCTCGACCCGATGAACACGGTTTTTGACACCTGGAAAAAGGATGGGGCTGCGGTGGTCACGCCCGATGGCTATCACATTCATATCACTGCAGTTGATAATGCAGACTTGACGGGGATTTAAACACATACTGAATGTGGCAATGTGCAGCAGGCACCTTGGAATTGCAAGTTATTAAACGATACACAAGGCACTATTGAATTCATTGATAGTTAAATAGGCTCACTCTGGTGTAATGCTGTTCACCTTAAGTGAACAACATTACGTTAGCTGGCATTTCTCTGGGGATGTGCCCTCTATTTTTTTATGATTCCAATTTGCGAATTTCACACAAAATGTAAATACACATACAAATACCCCCATTAATCCAACCTGATAATGAAAAAGGAATGATATGTTTTCTATAAAATCTTTGAGTAAGGTAACTAAAACCCTTCCAGCGTATAGCCAGTTAGATGAAGAAGATGATGATTATGTGGATGACGAACATGAAGACGGCCCTTTGCCTGTAGAACTGGAAGGGGAATACAAAACTCTCGATTACAATTTTCTCCGTGAGCAAATCGCTAATAGACTTAACCCAGATGAAGAATACATTTTGTATAGGGGAACAAGTAGCCATGGTGTTATAAACATGCTTAATAACAATTCTGCAGGCGATAAACTTGACGCTGAAACCCCACCTCCATCTGTAGCAGAGGTAAAAAAACAAGTAGGTAAGGGCGCTTTTTTACCAGAATTTACCACTGACAGTAGTGTTTTTGACCGTTTTTCAAGAGGCCACTATGGTGTTGTTGTTAAAATAAAACAACGCTATCTCGCTGCAGGAAGCTGGAGTGAATCAGGCGTTGTGGTTAACAAGAGCGCACCGATAACAATTCTTCAAGTTTATGATAGAACTTTTGGAAAACCCGAAGTTTTCGGACCTAACGCTTCATAAGGCTGTTTGGTTCATGGTCAGAAAATTGAACTTTTTTGGTATTGTATGATGACTATCAATGGCATTGATTAGATCATGCATATTCCGACCTAAACCGATCATCGATTCCGATTTAAGCCGATCACACTTTCCTATTTAATTCGATCACGTTTTCCGATTTTAACCGGCCAACTTTTACCGTTCTTCAGAACCGGTGATCCTGGCTTCGGAATCCGTGATCGGATTGTCGGAATTTATGATCCTGACGTCGGAATCTCAACTATTGTGTCACCGTACCAATTAGTCTGAGTGATAAAGGCGAGAAAGTGACCCCGGTGAAATCCTTGTCTACCACCGCTGAGCCAAAAGAGCCTGTTTCTCCACAGGCAATTTCCGACGCACTGCGAGAGCAACTGATAGTGGCGCTGGGCGGTGACTATGATGCCCGTTTTGCGATGACGTACGTCAATCTGGATGCCTCGCCGGTTGGCGCTTCAAACGGGAGTGCGGCTGATATCAGGCTGCCGCTGCGGGTTTCCGGTATGACGCGAACAGGATATCTCGACCCGATTAACACGGTTTTTGAAGCATGGGAAAAGGATGAGGCTGCGGTGGCGGCATGCAACGGCTGTGACATCTACATTAGTACTATCGATAAGTCTGGCCTGACGGAGGCTTAGGTTAAATATCGGCCACCAAGATTTTATTAGGTGATCTTTATCATCCTGGCAACGGAATGAGGCTTCGAAAAGTGTGAATCTTTGTTGGGTAAACGTTCTGGTCTGAGTGTGAAGCGTGTCGCTGTTGTAATAAAGATATACACCGTGATTTTTTTGCGAAAAAAATGAGTTATATTTTCTCTCGTTGCGAGTAAACGTCAAAACTATAGAATAGCAGTAGCGTTAAAGTTTGTTTTTGAGGCCGAGTTTTCTAACTGGAGCGACCTGGCTTTATCATTGTTGAGTTCTTTCTCTAGCAGGATTATTACACGAGAGGGTTTTGTAAGGTTGTTTTTTGATGTAATGCATTTTTATAGGGGGCTGACGCTCAGTGGAACGAAAACTCACGCTAAGCAATGTTTTCTTCATCCGACGCCTCTTTTAATGACCGCAGATGCTCTTTCGTCACCAGTTCTGCCAGCGTGAAGGAATAATGGCCGAGCATATTGATATGTCCGTGGCAAAGTGGTGAGAGGCGTGCGATATCTTCATCATTCACGGTTTCACCCTGTTCCCGGAGATGATCCAGGGCAGCCTGCATATAAATAGTGCTCCATAATACGACGGCGTTAGTCACCAGCCCCAGAGCTCCCAGTTGATCTTCCTGACCGTCGGTATATCGCTTTCTTATCTCACCTTTCTGTCCGTGGCAGATCGCTCTGGCAACCGCATGTCGGCTTTCTCCCCGGTTAAGTTGGGTCAGAATGCGTCGGCGGTAATCTTCATCATCAATATAATTAAGCAGATACAACGTTTTGTTAATGCGTCCCACTTCAATGATTGCCTGAGTCAGTCCGGAGGGGCGTTCACTTTTCAGTAATGAACGTACCAGCACCGAGGCCTGAACTTTTCCCAGCTTCAGGGAACCAGCGGCCCGGATCATTTCGTCCCACTGAAGGACTATTTTTCGGGGATCTGACTGCCCTCTGGCAATATCATTCAGCACTCCATGTGCGTTTTATTGACGACGGGATCAGTACCGATGGTGATATGGGACAAATGGTGGTCACAATTTTGTCGGCAGTGGCGCAGGCTGAACGCCGGAGGATCCTCGAGCGTACAAATGAAGGCTGACTGGAAGCCAGGCTGAAAGGTATCAGGTTTGGCCGCAAACACTCAGTTGACAGAGACACTGTGCTGGCGCTTCATCAGAAAGGCACTGGAGCAACGGAAGTCGCTCGTCAGCTCAGTATTGCTCGTTCCACGGTTTATAAGATTCTGAAAGAAGATAAGGTGGTGTAAGGATATCTATTTTTATTTATTAACCACTTGATAATTAACTAGTTATGTGCGTATTCCGCTCTATCCGATCACGGATTGGCATCGAAGTTCGATCAGCGATTCGCATCCATTCGATCAACCGGGAACTTAACTTTTCCTGCTGCTTTTTAACCTGTTTTTTCGGCGCTTTCCACTATCGGTTTATTTTTCCTCATTGACTCACCCTGGAGTACCAGTCTGTGCGCGTTATGCACCAGTCTGTCCAGGATCGCATCGGCCGTTGTCGGGTTATCCATCAGACCGTGCCACTTGTCTACCGGGAACTGACTGACCACGATGGTGCTGCTTTGTCCGTAGCGGTCTTCGATGATCTCCAGCAGGTCGTTACATTGCGCGTTGGTCAGCGGCTCCAGACCCAGATCGTCCAGTATCAGCACCTGCGTTTTCTGCAACTGTTTAAGATGCTTCAGCCAACTGCCGTCAACGCGCCCCTGCGCTAGCATCTCCAGTAGCCGTCCTGCACGCCAGTACTGCACGCTGTGTTTCTGCCGACACGCCTGCTCACCCAGCGCATTGGCTATCCAGCTCTTTCCACACCCCGTCGGACCGGTGATCAGCAGGTTTTTCTTGTGGATGATGTAGTGACCGCTCAGCAGTTCACGCATCTGTTCGGCCCGCAACCCACGGGAGATCGGGTAATGCAGCCCCTCC